>JAJEHN010000012.1 GCA_022823665.1 Thermoanaerobaculia bacterium
AATCCAACAGACCAACCTGTGCCGTCCGTCGCGCGCGCATGCTTGCCCCCTCACTCCGATCTGTGAAATCGAAGCTACACCGAGCCCGTTTAGCCCAGCAAAATCAAGCACTTCCGCGCTTCTGGACGAGAACTAGCTAGAACCGGTCCGCTTCCCAGAACGCGAACCGCTCCGGCGGCAGGCAGCGAGCGAGGATGTCGTCTTCGTTCGCTATTCCGAGCCGGCCGGCGAGCGCCTCGTCGTCCAGGCAGCGAACCATCCACGTGGCCGGAGGCCCTGCACCTGGTGGCACTTCATCCCAGGCCGGCCGGGTATCGATCCGAGCGCCGGCGGCCGCCAGCAGGCGTTCAAGCGCTTCGTCGCGGATCAGGGGCAGCCGGATCGATTCGACGTTCCGCCCGGCCAACGCGGCGGCCAGCAGTTCGTACAAGGCACGGACTCCATCGCCCTCCCTGCCCCACTCCAGCACCCGCGGCAGGCCGTTGAAGTCGGCGACGCGCAGGTAGGCCGTTGCCTGAGTTCCGCCGTCCGCGATCCAGATGTCCTCCTCTGGCGTACCGGCAAGCCGGTAGCTGGCCTGCCAGTCCTCCGGGGCGCCGCGGTCGACGATGCCGTCAAGCGGCGCGCCGCCGGCGCCTTCAGCGTAGAGGCGCCAGAGCCTCTCGACATCGTTTCGATCCTGCTCGGCGTCGTACCGGCGGATGTTCGCGGCTTCAGCTCGGGCGCCAGCCAGCCAATGCAGCGTGCGCCAGCCCCGCGACCATGGCCGGTAGCCGTACTGTCCGTACCACCGCAGCCGTTCGGCCAGGAGGTACGAGAGCAGCATCCCGCTCTCACCCATCGCGGCGATCGCCCGCTCGACCAACGCGCCCGCCACTCCCCGGCGCCGGGCATCGGGCCGGGTGAAGACGCTGCCGATGCCGCCCATTGGCAGCACTTCGCCGCCGATCCGGACCCGGCGCGGGAAGATCTGCACGCAGGACACCAGCTCGCCGGCTCGCTCCGCCACCCAGACGTTGCGCGGTTCGAACGCGGGATCCAGTTCGGTGTAGCGGCGGAAGAAGTCCCGGCCGCTCTGGCCGTCGGGAAAGGGCCAACCGTCGAGCAGATCGAGAAGAGCCTCGATTTCATCGACGCGGAGGACGCGGAGTCGGGTGCCGGCCATGCCGGCGACTCTGCCACGGGGAGACGGCCTGCGCGCCTGACGCCCCGGCAAGTAGGCTTGCGCGGGTGAACCATCGCATCCTGACTCTGCTCGGACCTCTCTTCCTGCCACTCGCCCTGGCGGCCCAGACCGAACTGCCGGTCCGCGTCGAGCCCTTCCTGCAGCAGGTCGCCGAGTACGAAGCGCCCGCCGACGATGCCGGCGCCTCGCCTCCCGCAACACCGGCTCCCGGCCCCACCGCGGACGCCCCCGGCGACGTCCGCGAGGTCATCACGGATGCCGCGATCCGGATTGCCGCCGCCTCGTCCACCGGGGTCTACCTCAAGGACGGCTCCGACACGGTCTGGCGGCGCCTGCTGCCCCGCGACGGCGACCGGAGCTGGGCGCCGGTCGACGTCCGTGCCGTGGAGTTCGACTACGACGGCCGGCTGTGGTTCGCGTCGCCCCAGGGTCTGGGCTCTCTCGACGAGATGACAGGCGCCTGGCGCCTCTACGACCGCCGCGACGGCCTGCCCTGGAACGACTTCACGAGTCTCGCCGCGGCCCCCGACGGCTCGATCTGGGCGGGCACGACCCGCGGGCTTGTTCATCTGATCCCGGGTGCCGAGCCGGAGGATCCGCCGCGCTGGCAGTACCGCCAGGGTCGCCGCTGGCTGCCCCACGACCATGTGCTCGAAGTCCAGGTCGACCGGGGCGGCACGGTGAGGGTCGAGACCCCGGCCGGGCCCGGCGCGATTCACATGCGTGAGACGACCCTGCGACAGAAAGCGGAGAGCTTCCACCAGGCAATCGACCGTTTTCACCGGCGCACGCCGTACGGCTACGTCCTCGGCGTCGCGCTGGAGCAACCGGGCGACACGTCGGCGTTCCGCCAGTCCGACAGCGACAACGACGGCCTCTGGACCTCGATGTACGGCGCCGCGGAGTGCTTCCGCTGGGCTGTCACCGGCGAGCCGGAAGCACGCGAGAATGCCCGCAAGGCCTTCGAGGCGCTGCGCTTCCTGCAACTCGTGACCCAGGGCGGCACGCCTCCGGCCGAGCCCGGCTTCGTCGCCCGCACGATCCTGCCGACCGACGGCCCGGACCCGAACGCCGGCCGCGTCGAGAGCGACCGCCGCTTCCGCGAGGAGCGGGACGGGCTGTGGAAGGTGATCGACCCACGCTGGCCGACCAGCGCCGACGGCCAGTGGTACTGGAAGAGCGACACGAGCTCCGACGAACTGGACGGTCACTTCTTCTTCTACGGCCTGTACCACGACCTGGTCGCGGACAGCGACGCCGAACGCGCCGAGGTCCGTGAGACCGTGCTCGCGATCGTCGACCACCTGATCGACCACGGCGGCGCCCTCGTCGACCACGACGGCCAGCGCACCCGCTGGGCGGTGTTCGGTCCCGACCAACTGAACGACGACCAGGACTGGTGGGAGGAGCGGGGGCTGAACTCGCTCTCCTACCTGACCTACCTGCGGATCGCGGAGCACATGGCGAACGAAGCCGATCGCAAGGCTCGCTACAGGGACACGGCTCGCTCCCTGATCGAGGACCACGCCTACCTGGCCAACCTGCGCAACCCCAAGGTCCAGAGCGGTCCCGGCACCGGCAACCAGTCGGACGACGAGATGGCCTTCATGAACTACTACCACCTGATGAAGTACGAGGAGGACGAGGCGGTGCGAAGCGTCGTCGCCCACTCGCTGCGCCAGTACTGGAAAGTCCTGGAGCCCGAGCGGAACCCGCTGTTCGACTTCATCCACGCCGCCGCGGTCGACGGAAATGGCTACCGCGACGCCTTCGACGACGAGACCTACAGCCGCACCGACTACCCGCTCGACGACGCGGTCGAAAGCCTGGTCCTCTACCCGCTCGACCGCTTCGACTGGGCGCTGTCGAACAGTCACCGACTCGACGTCATCCTGCTGCGAGCACAGGAAGAGCGCCGGGGCGTTCGCGGCCACCTGCTGGACGGCCGCGTGCTGCCGATCGACGAGCGCTTCGTCAACCACTGGAACCACGACCCGTGGCGACTCGACCACGGCGGCCAGGGCCGCTACCTCGCCGACGGCGCGAGTTTTCTCCTGCCGTACTACCTGGGCCTCTACCACGGGCTGATCGAGGAAACGCCGGGCAACACCGCAGCGGAGCCGCCGCGTTGACGGAAGACGCGGCCGGCGCCCCGCGGGTAGCGCTCCAGCTCTACACTCTCCGCCGGCAGGCCGAGCAGGACCTCGAAACCGCCCTCGACCAGGCGGCGGAGGCCGGCTACCGGGAGATCGAGTGGTTCGGCGGTCTCCGGGGGCACACGGCCGGGGACCTCCGCGGACTCCTGTCGGAACGCGGCCTCGGGCTCATGGCCGCCCACCTGCCGCTCGCCGAACTCGAGGCGGATCCTGCCGGCGTGATGGAGACCTGCCGCGCGCTCCATTGCCAGGCGCTGGTCTGCCCCTGGCTCGATCAGGACCAACGGGGCGACGGCAGCCGCGCGCACTACCTGGAACTCGGCCGCCGGCTCGACATGCTGAGCTACCGGTTCCGCGCAGGCGGTTTCCGCTTCGCGTACCACAACCACGAGTTCGAGTTGCAGCCGTTCGACGACGGCGAACCGGAGAGGCTCGGCCGCGACGGTCTGCATGCGCTCGCCTCCCGCCGCTCCCACGACGGCTGGGGGCTGGAGCTCGACATCTACTGGGCCGCCTTCGCCGGCTCGGACCCTGTGGCCCTGATCAGGGAACTCGGCGACCGGGTACAACTCCTCCACCTGAAGGACGGACTGCTCCCCGGGCCACCTGAGGAGCGAGCGGCCGAGCAGGCAACCTCGGAGCGCTGGTTCCGGCCGCTCGGCCAGGGCGACGTCGACATCGCGGGCTGCGTAGACGCGGCGCTCGAAATCGGGGTCTGTCTCTTCGTCGTCGAGCAGGACGAGACCGCGGAAGCCGAAGGATCGCCGGCGGAGGACGCCGCGGCAAGCCTCCGCTTCCTCGAAACCGCGACCGCGATCGGCGCGACCCCGGAAAAGGCCGCTCTGTCATGAGCTGGGGCCTCTCCGGGCTCGACACCGCGATCGTCCTCGTCTACCTGGCAGGCATCCTGGTCATCGGGACCACGTTCAGCCGCTACGTCAAGACCAGCGGCGACTTCCTGCTGGCCGGCCGCGCCCTGCCGTTCTGGGCGATCGGCATGTCGATCGTGGTCAGCGACATCGGCGCCACGGACTTCATCGCCGTCGCCGGCGGCACCTACCGCTACGGACTCGCCCAGGCAAACTTCGACTGGCTCGGCTCGATGCCGGCGCTCCTGATCGCCGCCTTCCTGATCGTCCCCTTCTACTGGCGAAGCGGGGTCTACACCGTGCCGGAGTTCCTCGGCCGGCGCTACGGCAGCGGCGTGCGCAGCTTCCTCGCCCTGGCCTGGGGCGTCATCCTGGTGCTGAACCTCGGGATCATGATCCACGCCACCGCGCTGCTCATGCGGACCGTGCTGGGTTGGGATCCGCAGTTCTCGATCTGGATCACCACGGCGATCGTCGGCATCTACACGATCAGCGGCGGGTTGGCGGCGGTCGTGATGACCGACGTCCTGCAGCTCATCATCATGTTCGTGGGCGGCGCCGCTCTGGTGGCGCGCGCGCTCTACGAAGTCGGCGGACTGGCGGCGCTCCGCGACGGCGTCCTCAGCCAGGGACCAGCGTACGCCGACCACTTCTCCCTCTACCTGCCCCACGACACGGCGACTCCCTTCCCCTGGACCGGGATCGTCCTGGGTCTCGGGATCGTCCTCTCCATCGCCTACTACACCGGCAACCAGACGATGGTACAGCGGGCGCTCGGCGCGCGCAGCGAGTGGGACGCGAAGGCCGGCGTGCTGCTGGCCGGCTTCCTCAAGCTGTTCATCCCGTTGCTCGTCGCGCTGCCGGGACTGGCCGCGATCCTGATCGTTCCCGATCTCGCGAACGCCGACGAGGCGGTGCCGAGCCTGATCGCCCAGTTGCTGCCGCCGGGCCTGCGGGGTCTGATGTTCGCGGCCTTCCTGGCGGCGCTCATGTCGAGCGTCGACTCGAACCTGAACTCGGCGGCGACCCTCTGGAGCCGGGACCTGCTGGGTCGACTCAGGCGGCGCCTGGGCCGCGCCGAACTCGGGACCGCCGCCGAACTTCGCTTCGGCCGTATTCTGGCGGCCGTACTGCTGCTCGTCGCCGCGTTCATCGCGCCCGAGATCGAGCAACGTTTCAGCAACATCTACAACGCGATCCAGACCGTTTTCTCGCTGATCCAGGGGCCGACTCTCGCCGTGCTTCTGCTCGGCATCCTCTGGCGCGGCGCGAACCGCTACGGCGGCGGCGCCGGCCTGGTCTCGGGCGTCGGCCTCTGCCTGTTGCTCAACAGCCCCGCCATGGACGGGCTGTTCCCGTCCGAGGAGCCGTTCCTCTTCGTCGCCTGGTGGTCCTTCGTGTTCACCCTCGCCGTGACCTGGATCGTCAGCCGGCTGACGCCGCCCGAACCGCCGGAACGCCTGCGCGGCCTGGTCTGGGGCGAGGTGAGGAACGACGCGGTGGTTCAGGCGGCGCTGCGGAGCCGGGTCGCCCGGCTCCAGGAAGAGGGCGACGCGCGGTGAGAACGCTCCTCGAGTTCGTCCTCGGCCCGATCAACACCGCTATGGGCGCCCTGCCACTGTGGAGCGCGCGGATCGCCGTGGCCTTGCTGCTCATCCTGCCGGCGGTCGCCGTCTGGCGGCTCGGCCGCGACTGGGTGCTCCGCGGCGCGCCCGACCGCGCGAAGTGGCGCGATCTGAGAATCTGGGCCGCGCTGTTCATCGTCCCGTACCTCGTGATCTACCTGGTGCTGGCCTAGACGGACCGCTCCCGAGCACGCCATGACCACGGACCACACGAGCCGCGACCGCTCCACCGCCCGCATTCTCGGCGTGTTCCTGGCGGTGCTGTCGATACCGGTTCTCATCGGAGGTTTCTCGGCGGCCGAGACGATCGACCTCGCCTTGAGCACCGCCGCCGGCGCCGCCCTGCTGCTGGCGGCCGCGGTCCTGATGATCTACGGTAGCCGCGACCGTTCGAAGCGAGTGAAGAAGTCCTGACGGAGCGGCGGCCGAAATCTCTCCGGGCGGCGCCGCGCATCCAGGAGGCGGAGGCGCGCCGCTCCCTCACGGGCGGCTGGCTGCGGCAGGTCCGGCACGGCCGGCCGGTGGCCGTGGAACTCCTCTACCTGCCCCACTGGCTCGCTGTGTTCGAAACGCGGGCGGCGTCCGGGACCGGCCAACTCGCCGTCCTGGTTTGCCGCAACACCGGCCTCGCAGCGCACATCCCCCCGGACGCGCTTGAACCCGGGCACGGCCCGACGCCCCTGCCCGCGAGCCTCGATCCGGACGCGGCAGTAGACCGCGCCGTCGCCTTCGCCGACCGCGTCCTGCTGATGGCCGCCCGCGGCCGCCGCCGCCGCGAACGCGGCCCGCTGCTTCGCTCCGAACCCTGCGCCTACCCGTACTGGGTCGCCTACTTCGAACGCCGCGGCGCCATCGACTTCCGCGCCCTCGACCCGCTATCCGCCAAACCCGCCGGCGCCGCCGCCCGCGGCGCCATCGCCCAGGCCCTGGAACGAGACGCCGCTCTCCATACCGAAGCGGGTCCGTCCACTGGCCCCGGCTCCCCGTAAGGGCCCGCTACCGCTGCGCCGGCTTCTGCTTCTCGTCGGGCGCCGGCAAGGGTTGAGGCCGCTTCGGCGGTGGAGGCGGCTTGGTCTTTGTGACCGGTCGCGCCGGCTTCCGCCAGCACGCCGCACCTCCGGTTCCTCAGCCGGCATGTTGCTCTTGCATCGTCGCGTACGCGGCTTCAGCGCACTCCACGTTCAACTTGCCGTCCTCGGCCACCCCGGCCTGACCGGCCCAGCCCGTGACTTCGGCCAGCCGCCGCGAGACCCGCAGCCACTCCCGGCGCGCCTCGTCATCTTCCATCGTCTCCAGACGCAGCCAGGCGTCCCGCAGTTCCGTCTCCATCAGGCTGCACTCCATGCTCACCGCGTGGAGCACCGCAGCCTTGCTGGCGTATCGCGAAAGCAGGTCCCAAGAGACCACGCCCGCAATACCGGCGCCAAGCAGCAGACGGACGCTCGCCGGGAGCAGGTCGAAGAAGGCGACCACGCCACCCATGGCCGTGGCCAACAGGACGAAGCGAACCACGAGGTGATTGCGCCGATGCCGGTCAGCCATCGCCTCGTAGTAGCGGACGAGCCGCGCCACGTCGAGAAGTTCCTGCCACACAGCGTTCCGTGTTTCACCGGTCACCATGACTTGTCTCCTCATACGGATCGGGAACCCGAAGCGTCCACAAACCGGTAGCGCCAGGTATCGCCCGGAACGCCGCGGACGGCCTTGTCGCGCTTCCTCGTCATCCGGATGCGGCCTCACCAGAGCTGCCCCGCGTCAGCCGCAGGATGGCCGCTATCCTCCTCGCCGTGTCGGTGAAGTGCTGCACTTCCTCAGGCCGCAGCGGGCGGCCAAGAACCTTGTGCTCCCGGTAGGACAGCCACTTCTTCAGGACCTGGTAACCGCCCAGCCTGTAGTTCCACACATCGGCGGGCACGTTGCACCAGAACGCCGTGTCGTTCAAGTAGACGTCGAACGTCGGCGCCACACCGCCGCACCCGGACGGGTCAGGCGTGGAGGACTCGCGTTCGGCCGACTTCAGCGGACGCTCCTCAACACGGCCTTCGCCAGGCATCACGGCGTCGCCACTGCCAAAGTGACCCCATCCGGCGGTCACATCGAAGTCGTCGCTCACCATCTGGCCACAGTGACCCGTGGCGGGAACGGCGATGCAGGCAAGCTCCGGCTGGAGAGGCGGTAGGGTCACGCTTGAAACGGGCCGCTCCGGATCGAGCAGCGCGGCAAGCGCCCGACCGCGGTTTGCCGACCCCAGGAGCTTCTCCGCCGCGGCCGGCTCATCGCCGTCGGGCCACCCCGGCAACGGGATGCGGGGCCAACCGAACTCCAATCCGCCGGAGTTCGCTTCGCGATACGCAGGATCGTGCAGGACGGCGAGGATGTGATGGAACAGGTCCTCAACCCCCAGGCCCAGACCGTCCAGGTAACGCCGGGCGGCAGGCGAGAGATTGGCCCGGCGGCCGCCATCCGCGCCGATGCCCTCGACCCGGACCCAGGCCGGGAACATCTTGGCCCCTCGCTCGATCAAGTGCAGCGAGCCCAGGTCCATGGTGGCGCACGTCTGAGGTTGCTCTGCGCCCTTCCGGACGTTCTCGGCCGCGCTCAACCACGGATTGCCGTCGAACACGTGCGGCCGGTAGTCCGCGCGCTTCTCGTCAAGCAGCTTCGTGTCCCGCTCCCAGTACAGCCACCGCGTATCGAACGGGCGATAGGCGTAACGGAGGAAGCCGGAGCTGTCCGGGCCACCGCGCCGCTGAAGCGTCTCGCGTACAGTGTCGGCCTCGAACCGCCCGGACGACTTCATGACGGAAACATGTCGCCGGCGCTCCTCGGCGCTCAAGCGCCGACGCAGCTCCACATGATCCACTTCCGGGTCGAAGTACTCATCTACGCGCGATCGAAGCGAAGCGCGGTCGACGTCGACGAGGAAGCCGTCGCGGCTCGTCTTTACACCCGGAAACGAGGCAGGAAGGAGGTCAGGCAGCTCCGGCCAGTCGAACCACTTGCCTGACACCGGCGCATCCAGGAACGGTAGCCCGAGTCTCAGAACGGGCTCGACCCGTTCGTAGAGGTCGGAGGGCGAGGCTTCGGCAGTCGCAGTCAACTCAGCCCGCTTGGCTTCGCCCCAGAGATGCCGGAAAGACACGGTGTTCGCCGGGTCGTGATCGCGCTTCCGTACCAGCGTAGCGATGGCCGTCCCCACCTGGATGCCCACCGGGTCGCTGTCTGTAGAGAAGATGCTGGGGTCGGGCAAGCCGTCAGGCGTCAACTTGCCCGTCTCATACTTGTCACCGTTCAGGCAGTCGATGCGGACCGCGTCAAACGCCTCGAGAAACCGCTCCCGCATTCCCGTGAACGACAGGCGCTTGAGCCACGAGTAGTTCGAGATGAAGCACACGACGCCTTGGCCCGTCTTCTCCGCAATGCGGCGCTCAGCCATCCTGAAGAAGCGGACGTACGGGTCGTTCAAACCCTGCCCCGTGGGTCGGCGGACACGTTTCGTCGATCGATACGCGTCGGACAGTTCCCGCTCATCGTCCACCGCCATGCCGGCGTATCCGTTGTAGGGCGGGTTGCCGAGAATCACGAGGATCGGCGTCTCCTGCTTGACCCGCTCGGCCCGGTCACGTTCGTCTTCGAGTTCCGGGAAAGGCAGTGGCTTCGCCGTCCCCGGGTCCCAGCCGGTCAAAGCGTTCGTCAGATACACGCCGGCTCGCTCCTCAGCGCCATCGTCAAGCGGTGCTCCAAGTTCCTCCAGAGCAAGGCCGACCTGCAAGTGGGCAACAACGAAGGGCGCCGGCATGATCTCGAAACCGAAGACGCGATCCGTCGCGGCCTGCTTGACACGCGCCCCCGCGAGTGCACCCGAACCCTGTTCTCGCAAATTCGCGCCGATACGACGCAGGACCTCGGCGATGTAGGCGCCGGTGCCGCAGCACGGATCGAGCACATAGACGTTCTCCGCCGCCAAGCCCCCGGGTACATCCAGATCTTCCTTCAATGCCAGATCCACCCGCGCCACCATGTACCGGACAACCTCGAAGGGCGTGTACCAGACGCCGAGTTGCTTCCTCAGCTCCGGATCAAAGGCCTCGAGGAACGGCTCGTAGAAGTACTGCACCGCCTCATCCTCGTCGAAGCGGGACAGGAAGACGCCGCGGTCCACCCGGCCCAGAGCGGCCTCGGTCCAGTCGAGAATCTCGGCGAGTCCGAGCTCCCGCAGCTTGCTCGAGACCGCAAAGAACAGGGCGCGCAGCACTTCAGCCCGAAGCTCGTACACTCCCTTCTGCCAGTCGAACCGCTCCCGTGGCGCCCCTGCCGTCAGGTCGTTCCGGGCAGTAAGCACCCAGGCCGAGAAGATCCCGTAGAACAAGGTCTGAATCAGGGTCGAGTGAAAGAATCGGGTCCCTTTCTCCCCCTCAAAGCGGACACCCAAGGCGTCTTCCAGGGCCGTACGCACCGTACTGAGGGCCACCGAACCGTCCTTGGCTCCGAGCCGGGCCAGGCCGTCCCGCGCGTAGGACGCCAGCAGCCGCGCCAATGCCCTCGGCTCGGTGATCGCCGCCTCGTGCTCCAGCGCACGCACCAGGTACTCGCCCAGGCCCGTTCCAACGTCACCAGCGAAGGCCCGGGGCCGCTCCAGGCGACGCTCGAACGCGGCCGGGCTGTCTGCGATGGAGAAGCTCTCGAGGAGCGTCTCGACACCCGCGGCGCTACGGCCAACCAGCTTGAACTGCCGCAAGTTCGTGACCAGCACAAGTTGGTACTGCCGCCAGTAGCCGGAAGCCTGTTCCCGCAACTCGGCGGCGAGCAGATCGGTTTCCGGGGACTTGACTTCGACCACGCCTCGCTCCGGAGCTTGACCTTGCCGCGCCGATTGGCTCTTCCGCACCTGGTGCGCAGCGAACAGACCGATGTCTGGATGGCCAGCGCCCTGGTCGGCAAGTTCGATCACCGGAACGACCCTGGGCTCGAGTGTTGCACCGATCGCGCGAAGGAGCCCTTCAAGCGCCGGGTAGCTCGACCGCTCCGGCGTACCGCCTCCTGACGCGCGCACCTGACGGAGCTCCTCGAAGTACTGCTCGACTGCCCGGAGCAGCTTCGCTCTCGCGGCCGGCGTCATTCGGAATTCGTCGGGCCGCCGCTGACAAGCTTGGACGCTGCCTCGACGATCCGCGCCGCGGCCTCCAGGGCCTGCTCGGCCTTCGGCCGGTCGCAGGCCGCGAACGGCGGCCCTTCCGCAACGCCGTTCGGATACCGGGAGGAGATGTAGTGCTTGTCGAGGGCCTTGCCCCGCTCGCGGAAGTTCTTCAACTCCGGCGCCCGGTCCGCGAAGTGATCGACGATCTCGACGATGGAGTGTCCGCGAACGAGTCGCTCTCCCGATCCGTAGACGATCGCCTTGACCGCCTTCTCCGCCGCCTGCTGGGAGATGAAGCAGGCTTGGCTCCAATGCTCTCCCTCGAAGGCGTAGCGAGCGAAGCCGAGGTCGTACTCGGCCTGATCCAGCCAGCGCTCGGCCTCGGCCTGGGCCTTGTCCGGCGGCGCTGGCCCCGACCAGACCGCGCCGCCGCGAAGATCCTCGAGTTCGCTCTCCAGCTCGACCGCCCAGGCCGTACCCGCGTGGATCTGCTTCGCTTCCTTCAGGGCGTTGATGACGAACGGCCTCTCCTGGACCTTCATCGCTTCGAGTTCCTCGGGCGTGTAGACCAGAAGGTCCACCGCGCCACCGGCCTTCCGGATCGCCGCGTCGTAGGACTGGCGGCGGTCCGGCCGCGGCTCGTCGCTCGACTGCACGACGATCAGGTCGATGTCGCTCTCGGCATGCGCCGTTCCTCGTGCGTGGGAGCCGAACAGCCAGGCGCCATGCGCGCCCTGCTCGCGCAGGAGCGGACGCATGGCTTCGAGGAATGTCTCAAGCCGGCTCATGGAGGGGATCCTACAGCCGCCCGCCTTCCCGACCGGCTGTCGCGCCGCCCGATGCGCCCGATGCTGACGACCAGGCCAACGTGCGGGCTAGACTCTGCGACCTTCCCGCACGAGGAGACCGAAATGACCGAGGCATTCGACACGCCGACAATGATCCGTGGACCACTCCGGTCCCCGAAACAGATGCTCGCCGAGCAGGAGTACGGCGGGCACATGTCCATCCACGACGACTCGACGGCCGAGCGGATGGGGTTCCAGGCCGGCGGGCCGATCGAGGGTCCCACCCACTTCAGCCAGTTCGTGCCCCTGCTCCAGGACCTGTGGGGGCAGGAGTGGTTCGAGACCGGCTGCCTGAGCGCCCACTACCGGAACATGGTCGTCGAGGGGGAGCAGGTGCGCGCCTTGGTCGAGCGTCCTGAGAACGGCCAGACCCAGGTCCGCATCCGGGCCGAGAAGGCGGACGGCACGGAGGTGCTGATCGGCACCGCGTCGATCCGCGGGGATGTCGAATCGACCGAGATCGCGACCCGGATCGCCCGCCTGAGACCGCCCGGGCCCCTCGTCGTCCTCCGTGACCTGAAGGTGGGGATGAAGGGCAAGGGACTCGAGGAAGTACGAATGGACTTCGACCAGCACATGGGCAAGCTCTATCCCTTCAGCCTGAACCAGAAGCTCGAGAAGATCACCGAGCCATCGCCCTGGTACACGGAGGACGAGGGCGCCTCCTCGCCCTGGGGCCGCGCGGTCATCCCGCTCGAGATGGTCAGCGTCCTCGCCGGCTACTCGAACCGCAAGGCCGGCTTCCCCACGCGCGGACCGGCCCTGGGCCTGTTCGCCGGCCAGCAGATCCGGATGATCGACGGCCCCCTGTTCGTCGGCCAGGACTACCTGCTGGAGCGCGAGATCGTCGCCCTGAGCGAGAGCCGGCGCACCGAGTCGAACTGGGTCAGGACGACCTTCCTGGACGCCGAAACGAAGGAGCCCAAGGCCGAGATGATCCTGAACAACGCGACGCTCAAGCACTCCTTCGAGGGCTACGAGGAAGAACGGGCGGCGATGGAACGGGCGGCGACCACATGAACGACATGCGCGAGAACGCCGCCGAGCCGATCCACGGCCAGATGACCTACGACGAGTCGGTCGCCCACCTGACCGCCCCGGGCGCCGACTGGGAACTGGTGACCGAGACGGTGCGCGGGGTCGAGTATCAGGTGTTCAAGAACCTGCCCGCGACGCTCCGCGACGTCTACCAGCAGGCCTGTCAGGACCACGGCGACAAGGACTTTCTCGTCTTCCAGGACACGCGGCTCACCTATGCCGAAACCTGGGAGCGGGTGGCCGCCCTCACCCACCAGTTGATCCACCGCTACGGCGTGAAGAAGGGCGACCGGGTGGCGATCGGCATGCGGAACTACCCCGAGTGGGTCATCGCCTTCATGGCGATTACGTCGTCGGGCGCCATCTCCGTGTCGCTCAATGGCTGGTGGTCTGGCGAGGAGCTCGAGTACGGCTTCAAGGACTCCGGCGCCAGGCTGGCCATCTTCGATCAACAGCGCTACGAGCGCGTGGCAAGCAAGCTGCCTGAACTCGGCGTGAAGAGCATCGGCGTGCGCTGGGAAGACGATTTGCCCGAAGGCGTCGACGACTTCGACGAGGTGTGGCGGGAGGCCGCCGGCCGGCCGATGCCGGACGTCGATATCGGTCCCCACGACGACGTGACGATCCTGTTCACCTCCGGCACGACCGGCTTCCCGAAGGGCGCCGTCTCGACCCACCGCGCGGTCCTCAGCGGCATCGGCAGTTGGGGTTTCTACGGCGCCCAGAGGATCGCGATGGGCCTGCTCGAGGAACCGGAAGAGAACCCCGAGTTCCAGCCCTCGATCCTCATGCCGCTGCCGCTGTTCCACGTCAGCGGCAGCCACGCCGGCCTGCTCGCCTCCTTCGGGGTCGGCCGCAAGATCGTGATGATGTACAAGTGGAACCCGGAACTCGGCCTGGAGTTGATCGAGCGCGAGCGCGTCACGTCGTTCAACGGCGTGCCGACGATGACGTGGGAGATGCTCCAGTCGCCCTCGCTCAATGAGCGCGACCTGCGGAGTCTCATCGCCGTGTCCGGCGGCGGCGCCCCGATCCCCGGCGGCATGGTCGACCGCCTGCAGATGCTGATGCCGGACAAGCACTGGTCCTTCGGCTGGGGAATGACCGAGACGAACGCCGGCGGCGCCGGGAACACGGACGAGGGCCTGGTCGAGAAGCCCGACAGTTGCGGCAAACCCTGCCCGATCGTCGAACTGAAGATCATCGACGACGACGGCAACGAGCTGCCGACCGGCGAGCAGGGCGAACTGATCATGAAGTCGTCGATGAACATCCGCGGCTACTGGAACCGCCCCGAGGCAACCGCCGAGACAATCCAGGACGGCTGGCTGCGCACCGGCGACATCGCCGAGATCGACGAGGACGGCTTCCTCTACATTCGCGACCGCAAGAAGGACATGGTGCTCCGCGGCGGCGAGAACATCTACTGCGCCGAGATCGAGCGCGTCGTCTACCAGCATCCCGCCGTCTACGAAGCGGCCGCCTTCGGCGTCCCCGACGACCGGCTGGGCGAGGAACTGGCCGTGGTGGTCGTGCCCAGGGACGGCGCCGACCTCGACGCCGCCGATGTGCGGACCCACGTCGGCGAGCATCTCGCCCGCTTCAAGGTGCCGCGCTACGTCTGGCTGCAGGACGAGCAGTTGCCGCGCGGCGCCACCGAGAAGATCCACAAGCGCACGCTGCGCGACCAGATGCTGCGGGAAGCCCCGGAATTCCATCAGTAGTGCCGGCTCGGCCAGCCGACCGAAGCGACGACCAGATGACCACCGACGAAGTCCGGATCGAACCGGGAGACCCCGCCGATCCCGCGTTCGCGCGCCTGCACGAGGCGCTCGACCGTGAACTCGGCGAACTCTATCCGGCGGACAGCATCTACAGCGTCGAGCCGGACAAGCTGGACGCCCCGGGCTGCTGCCTGCTCCTCGGTCGCACTGCCGACGGCCAGGCCGTCGCCTGCGGGGCGTTGCGCCGGCTGAGCGACGACCAGGCCGAGATCAAGCGGATGTACGTGGTCCCGAAGTACCGCGGCCAGGCGCTGGGCCGGCGCATCCTCGAGGGCCTCGAGGCGCGGGCGGCCGCCTTCGGATACAGGTCGCTGCGCCTCGAGACGGGCGAACGCCAACCTGCAGCAATCGGGCTGTACCGCTCGTTCGGCTACGTCCAGATCCCCTGCTACAACGAGTACGCCTACGACCCGCACAGCCTCTGCTTCGAGAAGAAGCTCGAGACGGACGGCGGCTAACATCCGGCCAATGGCCAGTTCCGACCCGATCGGCCGACGACGCGCCCTCCAGGTGATCGGAGGCGCCGCCGCGCTGCCGCTGCTGCCTGAGGAACTGTTCGCGAATGCCCATCTCGCGCATGTCCACCTGCACCAGCAGAAACCCGGCGGCGAGCCCGCCCCGCTCACCGTCCTGACAGAACACCAGGCCAGAACGCTCAGCGCGGTCGCCGAGCGCATCCTGCCGACGACGGACACCCCCGGCGCCGGCGACGCGGAGATCCCCGGCTTCGTCGACCGCCTGCTCGCGGGCTGGCTGCCGGACGCGGCGCGGGATCACCTGCTGGCCGAACTGGACCGCTTCGACGATCGCTGCCGGGAACGCCACCCGGATGCCGCCGGCTTCCTCGACCTGAACGAATCGGTGCAGGACGAACTCCTCACCGAGGCGCAGGACGAAGCTCTCGCGGAACGCAACGGCCGCGCCTTCTCGCGCAACCCGAACCGGCTCCACGAGCAGCCCTTCTTCGACCTGGTCAAGTGGCTCACCCTCTTCGGCTACTACACATCCGAAGCGGGCATGAAGTCCGAACTCGGCTACCGGATCGTCCCCGGACGCTGGGATCCCTGCGTCGATCTCGAGGACGCCTGAAGCCTCCGGGAACCCTGGACAATGGTGCAGATCATCGAACGCAAGACCTGGGACGCGATCGTCATCGGCTCCGGGGTCACCGGCGGCTGGGCGGCGAAGGAGCTGACCGAGAAGGGCCTGGAGACGCTGGTGCTGGAGGCCGGCCCGCCGGTCGTCCCCGAGCGCGACTACAGCGAGCACACGCCGCCCTGGCAGATGCCCTACCGGGGGCTCCGGGACCGCAAGCACCAGGCCGAGCGGCAGCCGGTGCAGAGCCGTGCCGCCGCCTGCGACGAGTGGTCGGGCAAGTTCTTCGTCGACGACATCGACAACCCATACTCGATCGGCGACGGGGGCCAGGAGTTCCTGTGGATTCGCGCCCGCGTGGTCGGCGGACGCTCCCTGCTGTGGGGCAGGCAGAGCTACCGCTGGAGCGACCTGGACTTCGGCGCCAACGCCCGCGACGGCTACGGCACGGACTGGCCGATCCGCTACCGGGATCTCGCACCCTGGTACGACCACGTGGAGTCCTTCGTCGGCATCGCGGGCCAGGCCGAGAACATGCCGCAGCTTCCGGACGGGAAGTTCCTGCCGCCGATTGCCCAGAGCTGCATGGAGGAGCGGGTCCGGGAGGGCCTCGACCGCGCCTTCGGCGGCGCCCGCCGGTTCACCCCCGCCCGGGTGGCAGTGCTCACCAAACACCACCTCGGTCGACGCGCCTGCCACTACTGCGGCATCTGCCGCCGCGGCTGCATCAGCCGGTCGTACTTCTCCAGCCTGAACGCCACGCTGCCCGCGGCCGAGGCGACGGGCCGGCTGACCGTGCGCCCCAACAGCGTGGTCCGCAACCTGGTCTACGACGAGCAGACGGACCGGGTAAGAGGCGTCCACCTGATCGACGCGGAGTCGAACGAGTCGATCGAGGTGCGCGGCCGCATCGTCTTCCTCTGCGCGTCCACGATCGAGTCGGCGCGCATCCTGCTGAACTCGGCGACGCCGCGCTTCGCGGAAGGCCTCTCGAACTCGAGCGGCCAGGTCGGCCGCAACCTGATGGACCACATCTTCCAGGTCGGCGCGAACGGCAACCTCGAAGGCCTTGAGGACAAGACGACCTTCGGCAGGCGGCCCAACTCCTGCTATCTGCCGCGCTTCGTCAACCTCGACGGCGACCGCGCCGAGGCGACCCGCGAGAAGGACTTCCTGCGCGGCTTCGGCTACCAGTGCGGCGCCCGCCGCGGAACGCTGTGGCAAGGCGGCATCGGCCAGCCGGGCTTCGGCGCCGACTACAAGGCGAGCCTGCGCGGGCTCGCGCCCTGGCGGCTCAACTTCTCCGGTTTCGGCGAGAACCTGCCCAACCCCGACAACCGCGTCACGATCGATCCGGAACTCGAGGACCGCTGGGGCATCCCCGCGGCCCGCATCACGATGAGTTACGGCGAGAACGAAGAGGCGATGCGCGAGGCCATCCAGACCCGCGCCGCCGAGATGCTGGAAGCGCTCGGGGCGAAGAACATCCGCACGTTCAACCGGAACTCCCTCCCCGGCTTCGCGATCCACGAGATGGGCACGGCGCGGATGGGACGGGATCCCGCGACCTCCGTCCTCAACGGCTGGTGCCAGTCCTGGGACGTGCCGAACCTGTTCATCACGGACGGCGCCGCGATGGCGTCCTCCGCGTGCCAGAACCCGAGCCTGACCTACATGGCGCTCACGGCGCGCGCCTGCGACTACGCGGTGCGACAGATGCAGCGGCTGGAACTCTGATTCCCGGCAGGCCGCGCCTCCCGCGCGGCGCGAGCGCACTATGATTCCCGTTGAACCGAAACGGAGAGGAGCAAATCCCATGCGCCCGACCCAGCGACTCGCCGCGACCTGCCTCGCCGTCACCGCCCTGGCCCTCGGCCTCGGCGGCTGCGGCGAAGCGCCGCCGCCCGACGGCACGATCCTGACCGACACGCACACCTTCGAAGAGGTGGCCCCCGGCGTCTACTTCATCGTCGGTCGGGACGACGTGATCTTCGTCCAGAGCAACGCGATGCTGGTCGTGACGGACGAGGACGCCCTCGTCGTCGACTCCCACGTCACGCCGGCAGCCGCTCGCGCCCTGATCGCGTCGATCGCGGAGGTGACCGACAAGCCGGTCACTCACCTGGTCAACACGCACTACCACTTCGATCACGCCCACGGGAACCAGGCGTTCCCCGATGACGTCGCGATCGTCGGCCACGAGTTCACCCGCGCGATGCTGATGACGGACGTGATGAGCCAGCCCACCGCCGCCATCTTCACCGGGAACATCCCGAACCAGATCGCCGCGATGAAGGAGTCGGCGGACGCGATGGAGGACGGCGAGGAGAAGGACCAGACACTCAACGCGATCCGGATCCAGGAGGCGCACTACGTGGCGGTCGGCGAGACGGAGCCGACGCCGCCCAACGTCACAATGACCAGCCGGATGACGATCCACCGCACCTTCGAGGGCCGGGACCGGCCGATCGAGCTGCTCCATCTCGGCCGCGGCCACACCGGCGGCGACGTCGTCGTCCTGCTGCCGACCGAGCGGGTCGTCTTCACGGGCGACCTCGTTCTGGCAGGCGCCGCCTACATCGGCGACGGCTACGTCGACGAGTGGCTCGACACCCTCGACCGCTTCGAGGAGCTCGAGTTCGACCTCATCCTTCCCGGCCACGGCCCGACCTTCAGCGACCCGGCCCAGCTCGACGCCCTCAGACAGTTCCTGAGCGACTTCTGGAACCAGGCGTCCGCCGCCCACGAACAGGGGCTGAGTCCCGAGGAAGCGATCGCCGAGATCGAGTGGCAGGGGTTCCTGGCCGCCGCGCCCGACGCTCTGAAGATTCACTGCGTCCAGACGGCGTACAGCAGGATGGATGCCGCCGGAGACCTTGAAAACGCCGGCTCCGCATGAGGCGGCAGGACTCGGGGAAGACGTGCCGATTTCGCTAAGTTCCGCATTTTGTGGTATTTACAAAGAAACGCAGTTAGCATCCTGGCATGGAACAGCAGCAAGTTGCTCCCCTCTCCGCAGGCGTCTCCGCGCTCGACCGCGCGGTGGAACGCGCTAGCGGCTGGCTGCTGGAACGCTACGGCGAGGAAGTCGAATGGGCGATCGAGGACCAGTTCCTGATCGGCCTCGACGACCAGGAACGGATCGACCTGGAAGAGCAGCTCCAGGCTCGAAGCAGCCGCGACCAGTCCACCTTCTTCGGCAACGCGATGAGCTGCATCCTCGCCCAGGGGCGCTTCGAGCCCGATGCCGAGGAAGGCGACTGCCGCTCCTTCAGCTTCGCCGACAAGCTGCTCGGCCAGGGCGGCCTGCTGCTGGAGGTCACCGAGCGCCAGTGGCTCGAAGCGCTGGTCGGAAGCACCTTGCAGCTCTACCGGATCGGCCGGCTGGAGGGCGACCTGATCCCTCTCGACGAGGTGACCAGCCGCGAGCGCGTCCGGGTCGAGCCCCATCCGGCGATGGAGCCGCTGGAGGACGGGGATCTGGTCGGCGCGCGCGTCGTCACCCTGGAGGGCGAGGCGGCCGGCCGTCTGTGCGGGGTCTTCGGCTTTCCCACCGGAGACGCCGAGCGCGATCTCATCGACCTGGTCGAGACCGCGGCGGCGCACTCCCGCGCCAACCAGGGCGAGATTCTCGGCATCGCCGAGGTCGTCGCCACCGCTTGGCTGCGCTCCTTCCTGCCCGATGCGTCGACACGCGGGCCACAGGCCCTCCTGGACGGCAGCGGCGCAACCGGCGCACGCCGAGTCCTGGAGTGGCCCGTCTCCGGGGACTGAGCACGAATCTCCCGGCTCCGGGCAAGGTGGCAAGGCGCTTGCCAACCCTCACAGCCGCCCTTGCCGTCATCGGGATCATTGCCGCCGCGGCGGCCCTGCCCGCCCAGGAGGACGCGCGAAACGTCGCCACCGGTCCGGTGGCGATTCGCAACTACGAACCGCTAACGCCGAGCGCGATGGCGGGGAGCGATATCCACCCGGAGGTCGAGGTCCGAGTTCGCATCGATGCCGTCGGAGCGGTCACCGAAGTCGAGGTGCTCGCCATCGAACCTCCGTCGGGGTTCGATGATCTGCTCCGGTTCCACATCGAGCGCACCCTGGCGACCTGGCGCTACGCACCGGCCCGGGACGCTGAAGACAGGCCTACGCCCTCCACCCTGTCCTGGCGCATGAAATTCAGGAGCCGGGCAACGGCGCAGGAGAACGAACTCGTCAGCGAGAACCACGACCCGCAACTCGACGTGCTGGTCGACGCCGGCGGCCTGACGGACCTTGCCGAGCCCCTGACCCCGTCCGAACGCGCGCAGTCCTTGAACCGGGCAGTCGAAGCTGCTGAGAAGTTCGTCGAACGCGAACATCGGAGACGCCGCCAAACGGATCGCTTCATCGTGATCAGCGACGCAACCGAGGAAGCGACGATCGATGTCCTGGCGCGCAACATGGAGTCGATCTACGACATCTTTCACTCCCTGTTCGACCCGCACATCGAGCCGCTGCTTGAGCACTTTCGGACGGTCGTCTATCTGTTTCGCCGACAGTCGAGCGTCGTTTCATTGCAAAGGGAGCTGGGCAGCACGGGCTTCGGAGCCGGGTTCTACCGTTCGCCGGGCTTGATGGCATTTCACCAACAGGTTCAGACTTCCGAGCAACTACTCCACTCGATGTTCCACGAGGCCTTCCACGCGTTCGCGGACAGCCACCTGACGCCACCAGGCAAGAAGCTACCTCTATGGGTCGAGGAGGGTCTGGCGGAGTACTTCGCCAACTCCAGGATCGAGCGGGGCCACCTGATCCCAGGAGAGATCAGCGGCAGCAAGTACATTCTCTTCCACCGTCGCAGCCGGGAGTTCCGAGGTACGGCGAGGTGGAGCCTGAAGGAAGCCCGCACGGCCCTTCGGAGCGGTGACGCGCCGACCGTGGCCGAGCTGTGGGAAGCCGGCCCGGACAGCTTCTACGGCGTACGCTACCAGTCCTACTACGGCTTCTCCTGGCTGCTCACGCACTTTCTGCGCCACGGCCGGGAGGAGTGGGAAGACCAGCAGGCCTTCGGAACGATGCTGCTCTACCTGGTCGAGGGCTACTCCGGACGGGACGCCATCGCCGTGGCCTACGGAACGACCCCGGAGGAGCTGCAGGCGGAGTTCGAGCGGTACGTACGGAGACTCTGAGCGAGCACTACTCGTTGCCGAGCGCATCGTACGCGGCCTGGTGGCGAGCCGCTTCTTCCTCGCGGCCGAGCGACTTGAAGCTGACCCACAACTGGTAGTGGGCCAGACGCCGTTCCGGGTCGAGTTCCAGCGTACGCAGAAGCCTCGGGACCGCCTCCTCCCAGCGTTCCAGGTTGACCAGCGCCAGACCGCTGAAGAAGAACGTATCCGCACGCTGATCGTTCAACTCTGAAGCCCGGTCGAGCGCCGGCCAGGCCTCCTCCCAGCGCTTGGCTCGGTACGCCGCCAGGCCCAGGTTGTACCAGACGGCCTCCAGGTGACCCAGGTCTTCCGCCGCCCGTCTCAACAGGTCGATTGCCCGATCGAAGTTGCCCGCGCTCAGTTGATTCGCGCCTTCGTTCAACAGCAGGCCGGGATCAGTCACCTGCTGCCACGAGTCCGCCAGGGCCTGCCGGTGTGCGGCGCGCTGGCCGGCCGAGCCGTAGAGATGGACAAGAGCGAGTTCTGCTTCCCTGCCGATCCGCGTCTCCGACGGCGCGTTTTCGTCCGCGAGGCGGAACAGGCCCTCCGCTTCCACGATCCGACCGGCGTCACGCAGGTTCCACGCGGCAGCGAGAACCTCCGCCGCGAAGTCGTTCAACTCGAGCTGATCGCCCTGGTCGAGTTCGGCCGCGACGAGGAAGAGCTGCTCGTTGGCTTCGTCCACACGGCCGGCTCGTGCAAGGACCTGTGCGTAACGGGACCGGAGTCCGATCGCACCATCCCGCACCATCTCACCCAGCAGATCGGCCGCCTCGTCCCACCTCAAGTGAATCGTGAACAACCGGAGCAGGGCCCAGGCGATCTCCTCGTTCCGCGGCTCGCGCGAACGCAGATCGACGAGGGTCTCGGTGGCCTCGTCGAGCCGGCCGAGACGCTGTTCGAGCAGGGCCTTCAAGCGCAACAGGCGTGGCGTGTTCGCACCGACCTGTGCGAGTTGTTTCTCGACCAGACGCAGCACCGCTCCGAGGACGGACTCGTCCTCGTCGTCGCCTCGGGCGATGTGTTCCAGAACGCCGGGCGCCGGAGCGGACGACGGGTCGTCCAAAGCGGCGATCAGCGCGTGCCGGTACTCTTGGACCTCGCCGTCCGGCAGCGGGTCGCGCCGGTGGAGACGCAGGAGCGCGGTGAGAGGCGCCGCCGCCTCGTTGCAGTCCTGCAGGGCCCTCTTGAGCCAGGCGATCTGCTCGGTCTGCCGGGAGGCCAGCCGCGCCACTTCGGCACGGCGCATGAGGCGAAGGCACTCCACACTCGGAAGTTCACCGGTTGCGGCCACAGCAGACTGCGCGAAGGCCGGAGGCAAGGCCGGCAGTGGAGCGATCAGGCACGCCCCGAGCAGGGCCACCCTCACCGGCAGGCCCGCACCCCGCTTCTCCCGCCGCGCACGAACCGCCTGCATCAGCCAGCCTCCACCGCGGCCGCCATCCGCTCCACGATCTCCTCGAGGATGCCCCGCGACGTGGCGAAGTTCAGCCGCGTGCAGCGCTCGAATCCGAGCGGCGAGTCCGGCGGACCGAACTCGGCGCCGTCGTTGAGCGCCACCTTCGCCCGCTTCAGGAAGAACCGGGACGCCGGCATCGGCAGGTCGAGCCCGCGGCAGTCGAGCCAGTAGAGATAGGTCGCCTCCTGCGGACCGTGCACCATGCCCGGCAGGCGCCGATCGAGGAACTCCGTCAGAAAAGCGCGGTTCGCGTCGAGATAGGCGACTGTTTCGTCGAGCCATGGCCCGCCGTCCCGCCAGGCCGCCCGCGCCGCCTCGACGCCGAGAATGCCGGGATGGGCGAGGACCAGGCGGGGAAGTTCGTCGAAACGCCGCCTGAGCTTCTCGCTGCCGAACACCAGGAGCGCGAGCTCGAGCCCGGCGAGGTTGAACGACTTCGTCGCCGACGTGATCGTGATCGTCCGCTCCCTGACCTCGGGGCCCAGCGTCTCGAACACCGTGTGCTCGTGCCCGGGGAACACGAGTTCGTTGTGAATCTCGTCGGCGAGGACGATCAGGTCGTGTTCGATCGCCAGTTCGGCCACGGCCTCCAGTTCGCTCCGCGTCCATGCGCGCCCGCTCGGATTGTGCGGGTTGCAGAGCATGAACAGGCGGGTGTCCCTGTCGATCTTTGCCCGCAACTGATCGAGATCCATCTCGAACCGTTCCGGCCCCCGCCGGAGCGGCGACTCGACCAGTCGCCTGCCGGTGCCGGAAACCGCCTCGAGGAAGGGCGGGTAGATCGGCGTCTGGATCACGACCCCTTCGCCCTTCCCGGCGCCCAGCAGGACCGCGAGGTCGAGACCCTGAAGCGCGTTGACCAGGAAACGGATCCGCTCCGGTTTAACGGTCCAGCCGAGCTGCTCCTCCATCCGCCGGCCGAAGATCTCGGGCAGATCGCCGATCTCCGGCGGCTCGCAGTAGCCGAGGTCGGAGCGCTCGACCAGGCTCCGCACCACACGCTGGATCGGCTCGGCGATGGGGTAGTCCATGTCCGCGACCCACGCCGGCAGGATGCCGCTGCCGTTCGCCGTGTAGCGGCTCCACTTGAAGCCGGTGCGGGCCGCCAGGTCCTCGATCCGGAGAGCGTCGAACTGATCCTTCAGGGACACGGCGAGCAAGCTATCAAGCGCTGTTAGGGTGCGCCGCATGGCACTCAAACTTGGACTGCAACTCGGCTACTGGGGCGCGGGACCGCGTCCCGATTTCCTTGAAACCGCGATCGAAGCGGAAGCGCTCGGCTACGACTGCATCTTCACCGCGGAGGCGTGGGGCTCCGACGTGTTCACGCCCCTGGCCTGGATCGGCGCCCACACCTCCAAGATCCGCCTCGGCACCGGCATCGCCCAGATCTCGGCGCGCACGCCCGCCGCCACCGCGATGCACGCGATGACGCTGGACCACCTCTCCGAGGGCCGCGTGATCCTCGGCCTCGGCGTCTCCGGCCCCCAGGTCGTCGAGGGCTGGTATGGCCAGCCCTTCGCCAAGCCGCTGTCGCGCACCCGCGCCTACATCGAGATCATCCAGAAGATCCTCGCCCGCGAGGAACCGGTCACGCAACACAGCGAGCACTACCCGCTTCCCTACACCGGCGAGGGTTCCTGGGGCCTCGGCAAGCCGCTCCGCTCGATCGTCCACCCGCTCCGCTCCGACCTGCCCATCTTCCTCGGCGCCGAAGGGCCGAAGAACGTGGCGCTGGCCGCCGAACTCTGCAGCGGCTGGCTGCCGCTCTACTACTCGCCCTACCGGCCCGAGGTGTACGCCGAGTCGCTCGCCGGCCGAAGCAACGGCTTCGAGGTTGCCTACGGCGCCCGGCTCCGCGTCCACGACGACGTCGCCGAAGCCCTGCTGCCGATCAAACAGTCACTCGCCCTCTACGTCGGCGGCATGGGTGCGAAGAACCGGAACTTCCACCGCGAACTGATGGCCCGCATGGGTTGGGAGGAAGAGTCCCTGCGCATCCAGGAACTCTTCATGACCGGCAAGCGCGAAGAAGCCGTGGCCGCCGTCCCCGACGACTTCGCCGACGAGATCTCCCTCGTCGGTCCACCCGAACGGATCAGGGATCGCCTCGAGGCCTTCGAGGACAGCGACGTGACGACCCTCCTCGTCGGCGCCGCCAGCAAAGAGGAACTACGGCAGGCGGCGGAGATCGTGCTGGGCTGAAGTCCGCAGGCGCTACGCCCGAGCGAGGCGGCGGCCGTTGCCGCCGCGCGGCCGGCCGCGGCGGCCGACGCCGGACGTGCGGTTGAACGGCACGCGGCGGCGGCGGAGGTGGGCCTGTCGCTTGACGCGGCGGCGGGCGGTGGCGAACGACTGGTTGATCGCGACCGGGATGGAGGCCGCGGCTGAGCGATGGACCACCACGTCCGGACCGGGCAGTGCGACCTTGACCACGACGTCGAACGCGAGGCCACCCCGGTGATGGCGGCCAGGGCCCGTCACGGTTACTTCGCAGTCCACGATCCGGGAGTTGAACCGCTTCAAGGCGGCAGCCTCGGACTCGATCGACTGCTTCAGGTCATCGCTCAGTTGGACGTTCCGGGTGCGTATCCTGATCGGGAAGCTCGGCTTGGTTCTCAACGCTTGGGCCCCTCCGTTCCTGTCTCACATCGTACAACGCGCCGGGAGACGGGAGATTCCTCAGGCGTCCAGGGACGCGCCCACCGTGCCCCGCAGGTAAACGTCGATCAGCCTGGGCAGGGCGTTCAGGTCGTAGCCGCCTTCGAGCACCGACACGAGCCGGCCGTCGCAGACCTCCTCCGCCAGCTCGGCCAGGTCGACGCCGAAACGGTGGAAGCTTGCCTCGGTCAGTTCCATGCCGGCGATCGGGTCGTTCCGCCAGGCATCGAATCCGGCCGACACCAGCAGCACATCCGGGGCGAACGATCGCACCGCGGGCAACAGCACGTCGTCCATCGCCTCGCGGTAGACGTCGTCGCCGCTGCCGGCCGGCAGCGGCGCGTTGACCGTCGTGCCCTCGCCCTCGCCGATGCCCCGCTCATTCGCGGCCCCGGTGCCCGGGTAGAAGGGGTACTGGTGGACGCTCAGGTAGGCGATGTCCGCCCGGTGGTCGAACAGATGCTGTGTCCCGTTGCCGTGGTGAACGTCGAAGTCCAGGATGGCCAGCCTCTCCACGCCATGCACATCGATCAGGCCCTGGGCGAGGATCGCAATCTGGTTCAGGTAGCAGAAGCCCATCGCCCGGTCCCGCTCGCAGTGGTGGCCCGGCGGCCGGGTCACGCTCATCGCCCGGTGGCCGGCGCCCAGCATGGCGTGGTCGCCCGCCGCGAGCGCGGAATCGACCGCGGCCCAGGCGGATTCGGCCGTTCCCGGCGACAGCGGATTGTCGTTCGTGTCGAGCATCGGCGTCGGCCGCAGCGGGAAGTTCCCTTCCGCCGCCGCGGCCGCGACCTCGGCGACCGCGGCCTCCATCCGTTCGATGTACTCCGGATCGTGGACCACAGCCGCCAGCCTGCGGGCCTGCCCCGCCATTCCGCCCGACCGCCCGTCCGAGCCAACGTCCACCAGGTCCCAGCCCCGCTCCCTCAGGTACGGCAGCGCCAACTGCAGGCGCTCCGGCCGCTCCGGGAACCCCCTCGGAACCGTGTGCACCTCACACCGCGGGTCCCAGAAGACGCTCATCGGTGAACTCATCTCACTGCCTCCACGAACTCTCCTCCCGTGTGGACGTAGTCTTGAGGATGATCGCACATACTCCAGTCATGAAGATGCAAACCACCGCCCTGAAGATCCGGCGCCTGCTGGTCCCGGCCGCGCTCGTCGCCGCAACCGCGGTCCCGCTCGCCGCTTCCGACAACTGGCCGTCCTTCCGCGGCGAGGCCGCGGACGGCATCGGCACCGGAACCACGCCGACGACGTGGAACGTGGAGACCGGCGAGAACGTCCTCTTCCGCGTCGCCGTACCGGGTCTCGGCCATTCGAGCCCGGTGATCTGGGGCGACCGCCTGTTTCTGACCTCGTCCGTGCCCGAGGGTGAAGAGGCCTCGCTCAAGGTCGGCCTCTACGGCGACATCGCGCCCGTAGAGGGCGAGCCGCCGCAGCGCTACGTGGTCCTCGCCTACGACAAGCAGAGCGGCGAACTGCTTTGGCAGCGGACCGCCTTCGAGGGGACACCCGCGGTCAAGCGCCACACGAAAGCGTCCCACACGAACTCCACGCCGGCCACGGACGGCGAGGTGCTGATCGTCTTCTTCGGCTCCGAGGGCCTCCGCGCCTATGACCTGGACGGCAATCCGCTGTGGGATCGCCAGTTCGGCCTGTTGGACTCCGGTTTCTTCATGGTCAAGACGGCCCAGTGGGGATTCGCGAGTTCACCCCTGGTCCACGACGGCCGGGTGATCATCCAGGTCGACGTGCAGGACGACTCCTTCCTGGCGGCGCTCGACGCGAAGACCGGCAAGGACATCTGGCGCACCAACCGCAACGAAATCCCCACCTGGAGCACTCCCGCCGTGTTCCCGCGGAGCGACGGCAGCCGCCAGATCGTCGTCAACGGCTACCAGCACATCGGCGGCTACGACTTCGACACCGGGGAAGAACTCTGGCGGCTGGAAGGCGGCGGCGACATTCCGGTGCCGACGCCGATCCGCGCCGGCGACGACGGTCCGATCCTCATCACAAGCGCCCACGGCCCGATGCGTCCGGTCTATGCGATCGATCCGGACGCGGCAGGCGGAATCGACTCCGACCACGAAGCGATGCTCTGGTTCCATGAGCGGCTCGGGAACTACATGCAGACGCCGATCGTGGTCGGCGACCTCGCCTACTTCGGCTTCGACAACGGTGTCGTCACCGTGTTCGACTGGAAGAGCGGCGAGCGGGTCGCGCAGCAGCGCCTGGGCCGCGGCGCCTCGGGCTTCACTGCCTCGCCGGTCGCCGCGGACGGTCGCCTCTACTTCAACAGCGAGGACGGCGACGTCTACGTCATCGAGGCCGGCGAAGCACTCAACGAACTGGCGGTCAACGAACTCGGCGAGACGCTGATGGCGACACCGGCGATCTCGGACGGCGTCATCTACTTCCGGGCTCGTCGGCATCTGATCGCTGTCGGTAGCGATTCGTAGCCGACGATGCCCACTTCCTCCAGGAGACTGGCAGTCAGCGCGGCCACGGCGGTCGCCCTCGTGGCGGTGACGGCCCTGCCCCTCGCCGCCTCGGACAACTGGCCTTCCTTCCGTGGCAACGGCGCGGACGGCGCCGGCACCGGCTCGCCGCCCGCGACCTGGAACGTGGAGACCGGCGAGTACATCCTGTTTCGAGTACCGGTGCCCGGCCTCGGACATTCGAGTCCGGTCATCTGGGAGGATCGCCTGTTTCTGACCACGGCGGTGCCCGACGGCGGCGAGGCGTCACTGAAGGTCGGGCTCTACGGCGACGGCACCCCCGTCGACGGTGAGCCGGCGCAGCGCTTCCAGGTCCTCGCCTTCGACAAGCGGAGCGGCAAGCTGCTCTGGCAGCACACCGCCTTTCACGGCACGCCGGCGATCAAACGCCACATGAAGGCGTCGCACACGAACTCGACGCCCGCGACCGACGGAAACGTCCTCGTCGCCTTCTTCGGTTCGGAAGGACTTCACGCCTACGACCTGGACGGCAACCCGCTCTGGCACCGGCAGTTCGGTGTCCTCGACTCCGGCCCTTACGACTTCCCCACTTACGAGTGGGGGTTCGCCAGCTCGCCGATCGTCCACGACGGCCGGGTGATCGTCCAGGTCGACATCCTCAGCGATTCCTTCGTCGCCGTCCTGGACGCAAACACGGGCGAGGACATCTGGCGCAAGGCCAGGGAAGAAGTGGCCACGTGGAGCACGCCCGCCGTCTTTCCGCGAGGCGACGGTAGCAAACAGGTCGTGCTGAACGGCTACCGGCACATCGGCGGCTACGACCTGGACACCGGCGAGGAACTCTGGCGGCTCGAGGGAGGCGGCGACATTCCGGTGCCCACGCCGATCCGGGCCGGCGACGGTCCGATCCTGATCACGAACGCCCATGGCCGGCTGAAGCCGATCTACGCGATCGATCCGGATGCCGCGGGCACTCTCGATCCCGACCACGACGCGATGGTCTGGTTCCACGAGCGGCTCGGGAACTACATGCAGACGCCGCTCGTCGTCGGCGAGCTCGCCTACTTCTGCTATGACAACGGCGTCGTCACCGTCGTTGACTGGACGACCGGCGAACGCCTGACCCAGAAGCGCCTGGGCCGCGGGGCCTCCGGCTTCAGCGCGTCGGCGGTCGCCGCCGGCGGCCGGATCTACTTCAACAGCGAGGTCGGCGACGTCTACGTCATCGAACCGGGCGCGGAACTGAACGAGATCGCGGTCAACGAACTCGGCGAAACCCTGATGGCGACGCCGGCCATCTCGGACGGCGTCATCTACTTTCGCGCCCGGCGACACCTGGTCGCCGTGGGCTCCGGCTCATAGCGCCCGCCGGGCGCCGGATCAGTTCGCTCAGGCCTTGCGCCGCAGGACGGCGCTGAAGCTCTCCCTGTGCTGGTGAGCAAGGTAGAGACCCAACACCAACAGGAAAAGGCCGATGGGAATCCCCGACGGCTCCAGGAAAAGGTGGAAGAGCAGGATATTGAGCGCGACCGGCGCCAGCACGACGAGGGCCAGCGGCACGAACATCCCGAGGATCAGCAGCACGCCGCAGACGATCTCGGTCACCTTGATGACCGGCCACAGGTAGCCGCTGTCCATGATCGCGCCCATGAAGGCCGCCGCCTCCTCCCCCACCTCGGGCTGCTCCACGAGTTGGAACAGACCGGTCACGCCGCCGAACACGAACACCAGCCCCAGCAGGATGCGAGCAATCGTCGGAAGATGCTTCATCGTCTAGCCTCCTTGTGTTGTGGGTGCCCCAACAAGGGTAGCGCCGCGCTCCGGACTTGAGGAGAACGACGTGACGGGCCAGGACATTCTCTGGCGGCCTTCGGCGAAGCAGGTCGAGGGCTGCAACCTGACTGCCTACTTCCGCTGGCTTGAGTCCGAGCGCGGCCTGCGGTTCTCCGACTACGACGAACTATGGCGCTGGTCGACAACCGACCTCGAGGGCTTCTGGAGTTCGGTCGCCGCGTACTTCGAGGTGCGATTCCACGCCCCCGCCAAACTTGTGATCGGCGGCACTTCCATGCCCGGCGCCGAGTGGTTCCCCGGGGCGACCCTGAACTACGCGGAAAATGCCCTGGCACACGGCGGTGCGGAACCGGCTCTCGTCTGCCGGAGCGAAGCGGGGCCGCGGCGTGAACTGAGCCGGGACGAACTGCGCCGGGATGTCGCGGCCGTCCGCGCCGGGCTTCTCCGCCTCGGTGTCGGCCGTGGAGATCGCGTCGTCGCCTACCTGCCGAACGGCGCCGAAGCCGTGATCGCCTTTCTCGCCACCGCCAGTCTGGGCGCGATCTGGTCGAGCTGTCCCCCGGAGTTCGGCGTCGAGAGCGTGCTCGACCGCTTCCGCCAGATCGAGCCCAAGGTTCTGATCGGCGTCGATCGCTACGACTACAACGGTCGCGTGTACGACCGCAGCGAGGACCTCGATCGGATCGTCGGTTCGCTGCCGAGCCTGGAAGCGGCGGTTCTCGTCTCGTCTGAAGAACGGGGCGCATTCCCGAAGCGCCTGTCCTGGTCCGACCTCACTTCGGAACCCGAGGAACTCGCCTTCGAATCCGTCCCCTTCGATCACCCGCTCTGGATCCTCTACTCCTCGGGCACCACCGGTCTGCCGAAGGCGATCGTCCAGGGCCACGGCGGCATCCTCGTCGAGCACCTGAAGCAACTGGCGCTGCACACCAACCTCGGACCTGGCGACCGCTTCTTCTGGTACACGACGACCGGTTGGATGATGTGGAACTACCTCATCTCGGGGTTGCTGCTGGGTACGACCGTCGTGCTCTACGACGGCTCGCCCGGCTGGCCCGACCTGAACGCCCTGTATCGCCTCGCCGACGAGGAGGCGGTGACCTGCTTCGGCGTCAGCGCGCCCTTCCTGATGGCCTGCCGCGCCGCGGGCCTCGAACCCGGCAGGCAGTTCGACTTCGAGGTCCTGCGAGCGATCGGCTCGACCGGGGCGCCGTTGCCGGCCGAGGGCTTCGACTGGGTCTACGAGCATGTGAAGTCCGGTGTCTGGCTCGGTTCGCTGTCCGGCGGCACGGACGTCTGCACCGGCTTCGTCGGCCCGAATCCGTTGCAGCCGGTCCGGCGCGGCCGCATCCAATGCCGCTCGCTCGGCGCGAAGGTCGAGGCCTTCGACCAAAGCGGTCGCGGGGTCACCGGCCAGGTCGGTGAACTCGTGATCACGGAGCCCTTGCCTTCCATGCCCCTCTTCTTCTGGAACGACGAGTCGGGCGAGCGCTACCGGGAGAGTTACTTCGACCACTGGCCCGGGGTCTGGCGGCACGGCGACTGGATCGAGTTCGACCAGGACGGCAGCTCCGTGATCTACGGCCGCTCCGACTCGACGCTGAACCGGGGCGGCGTGCGGATGGGCACGTCCGAGTTCTATCGCGCCGCGGCCGAGTTGCCCGAAGTCGAGGACTGCGTGATCGTCGACACCGGCAGCCTCGACAACGAGGGCAAGCTGTGGCTGTTCATTGTGCTGTCGGCCGGTGCGGCGCTCGACTCGGAACTCGCCGACCGTATTCGCCGCCACCTGCGCACCCGGCTCTCGCCTCGGCACGGTCCGGACGAGATCCGGGCGATCCCCGAAGTCCCGACGACGCTCTCCGGCAAGAAGCTGGAGGTGCCGATCAAGCGGATCCTCGCCGGCGAGTCGGTGGAAACGGCGGTCAACGTCGGGACGCTCCAGAACCCGGAGTCCATCGCCGCGCTGACGACGGCCCTCGGCCAGCGCCCCGAGGAGCCGTGCTAGCTTCCTTGCGCGACCGGGCGAGACGATCCGGGAGTTGAGGGACACGAACGGAGCACGGACGGAAAGGGCAAGCACGAAGCACATGCGGACATCGTTGAACCTCGCCACTGTCGCCTTGATCCTCCTGCCGGCAAGCGTCGCGGCGAACGACTTCAGCTACACCTACATCGAGGCGATCGCGGATGCCTCGAAGACCCGAAACACGGCTGACGCCCCGGTCGAAAAGGACGCCGACGGCAACCTGTTGGGCTTTGAGGCTTCCTGGGAAATCGCGGGCGCCTTCTACGTCAAAGGCGCCTGGTCACGAGAAACGAAGGACTTCGCGAACGAGGTGGCACGCACGGCGCTGGAGCTCGACAGCGAGCAGGTCGTGACTTCGCTGGGCGCCGGCTACCACATCGAACGCGGCGAACGGACGAGCTTCTATCTGGAAGCCGCGGCGATCCTCGAACTCGAAGTCGACCATTCGGTTCCCCACGTAACTCCTTCGCGATTCGGGCCGCCGGTCGTAACCACGCAGGACTCCACCATCGACGGCGATGGCTACAGTGCGACACTCGGGATCCGACGCGCCGTCGGCAGCCGATGGGAGATGGACTCCGCTCTCTCCCGCCTTCACACTTCCGGTGACGTTCTGCGAACCGGCGACACGCTCTCCGATTCAGAGACCCTGCTCAGGATAGGCGGGCGCTTCTACGCGACCGACGGACTCTCTCTCGGCGCGTTCGTCTCCTACAGCAGGCACACGGACGACAATTTCGACGACATCCGGAAGCTCGGAGCGACTCTCCGCTACAGCTTCTGATTCAGCTTGTTCGCGAAGTCTCCGCCGCGGAAGATCGAGATGCCATCAAGCGAGATGGCCTTCCTCAGCGCCTCGTTGACGTCGCCGACGGTGAGCTCTTCGATGGCCCGCTCCTGGGCAGCCGTGAACGCCATCGTCCGGCCGGTGAACAGGTTGTTGTTCAGCATCGCCGCAAGGGCCTGGTCCCGGGATCGGCCGTTCTGCTGCGCGTCCAGGTAGCCGCGCCTTGCAGGTTCGAACTCCTCCTCGGTGAAGCCCTCCTCCAGCGCCTTGGCGATCTCGTCGCGGAAGGCGGCGACCACTTTGTCGGCGTTCTCGGGCGCGAAGATGGCGAAGGTCAGGAAGAGAGCGCCGTCATCGATCGGCGGCGCCGCGATCTGCGAACCGACGCCGTACGACAGACCCTCCTCCTGACGGATCCTCGTCGCCAGCCGCGAGCTCAGGAAGCCGCCGCCGAGCATGTAGTTCGCCATGACCAGGGCCGGGTAATCCTCGTCGTCGTCGCGCATGGCGAACGTCGTCACCGCCATCATCATCGCGTTCGTCTTGTCCGGCGTCTCGATATCGACGCTCACGGTCTCGACCGCGCGATAGGGATCGGCGACCCGCTCGTACGGCTCGGCCGCCTCCCAGCCCCCGAACAGGGCCTCGAGTTCGCCGGCGACCTGGTCCGGATCGAAGTCCCCGACCACCGCGATCGTGCCGCCACCCGCTCCGTAGAAGGACGACCAGAACGCCCTGGCCTCCTCCACCGTGACCGCGTTGAGGCGCTCGATCTGTTCGTCGAATGTCGCCGAGTAACGGGGGTGATCGACCGGCCACGGGTTGAAGTGCCTGTTCATCGCCTGCGGCACCTGAGCCATCGGCTCAGAGCGCTGGGACTCGATGGCCGCCAGACGCTCCTCGCGCAGCAGGTCGAACTCCCTCGCATCGAACGCGGGCTCGCGCAGGATCTCCGCCGCCAGCCGCAGAACCGGCACGAGGTTCTCCCGCACCGTGGTCAGGGAGCCGTTCGAGGCCAGCACGCTGCCGCTGACGCCACCCTGGGCCTTGAGGCGATCCAGCTCGTCGCTGATCTCCTGGCGCGAGCGGTTCTTCGTCCCGCGCATCAGCATGTCGCCGGCCAGATCGCCGGCGATGGCGTGGCCCGTCAGCCCCTCTTCCGTGCCGTGGCGGAAGACGAACTGCACGCTGACCGATTCGCCGCGATTCTGCTTCGGCAGCAACGCGACTTTGGCGCCGGAGGACAGGGTCAGGAGACGCGTACGGCTATCGATGTTCGCCGGTGTCGGGTCGAAGGCCTCACCCTCCGCGACCGCCTCGCGGCCCGTGTAGTCGGCGACCAGAGCCGCGACGTCCGGCGGCTCGGGAATCTCCGCCCGTTCCGGCGCCTCGTCCGTCGGATGAAAGTAGCCCACCGTGCGGTTCGAGTCCCGCAGGTACGTCTGCGCGACCTCGTGAACCCCTTCCGCCGTCACCTGCTCGAGGCGGTCGCGGTGCAGGAAGAACAGTCGCCAGTCACCCATCGAGGCCCACTCGCTGAGCTGAAGCGCGATGCCCTGCGGATTGTTGAACGAAAGCTCGATCCGCGAGAGGTAGTCGGTCTTGGCGCGTTCGACCTCCTCTTCCGTGGGCGGCTCCGCGGCGATCTCGTCGAGGGTCGCGAACAGCGCGTCGGCCGCGTCTTCCAGCGAATCTTCCTGGCGGACCATGATGCCGGCCATCAGGACGCCCGGCTCGTTGAGCTGGAGGCTGGAAGTGAGTACCGACGCGGCGAGCCCCGGCTCGACCAGGTTCCTGTACAGACGCCCCGCCGGCTCGACTCCCAGGATGTGGCTGAGCACCTCGACCGCGGCGTACTGCTCGTGGGCGCCCGGCGGCACATGGTAAACGGCCATCGCGAGCTGGGTGTCACCCACGCGCCGCAGGGTCACGGTCCGCTCGCCGTCCTGGGCCGGCTCCGCCGTGTAGGTCTCGAACAGCCTGTTCGCCCCGGTGCGGTCGGGACGCGGGATCGCGCCGAACTTCTCCGCCACCAGCTCCAGCGCGCGGTCGACCTCGAACCGGCCCGCGACGACCAGGATCGCGTTGTCCGGCTGGTAGTACTTCCGGTAGAAGGCCTGAAGGCGCTCGATCGGCACGTTCTCCAGGTCGGACCGCGCGCCGATCGTCGAGTTGCCGTAGTTGTGCCAGTCGAAGGCGGCCGACATGACCCGCTTGCGCAGCACGCCCATCGGCTGGTTCTCGCCGCTCTCCCACTCGTTCCGCACCACGGTCATCTCCGACTCGAGGTCCTCGGCCGAGATGAAGGAGTTGACCATCCGGTCGGCCTCCAGGTCGAGCGCCCACTCGAGGTTCTCGTCCGTCGCCGGGAAGGTCTCGAAGTAGTTCGTCCGATCGAACCAGGTCGTACCGTTGGGAAACGCGCCGTGCTCGGTCAGCTCGGCCGGAATGTCCGGGTGGTTCGGCGTGCCCTTGAACACCAGGTGCTCCAGCAGGTGCGCCATCCCCGTCTCGCCGTAGCCCTCGTGGCGGGATCCGACGAGGTACGTGATGTTCACCGTGACCTGCTGCTTGCTCTGGTCGGGGAACAGGAGAAACCGGAGCCCGTTCTCCAGTTGGTACTCGGTGATTCCTTCCACCGACGCCACTCTCGTGACGCCTTCCGGCAGATCCTGGGCCGCCAGCGGAAGCGCCACCGTCAGGCAGGCGAGGACGTAGACGGCCAGTTGGAAAACGGAACTCGTCGTTCGATTCATCGTGCTTCTCCCAAGGGCTGGCGAAACCAGCTCGGCGTGTTCATTCCTCGGACGTACGGTCTGTAGAACGTAGTAAACGCGTCAAGGTTCGATTTGTTCCGCCGACAGCCGGTCTTTCGCCTTCAGATCTTCCTTCACGTACTTCGCGGCCAGCATGAACAGCACCAGCGCCACCAGCTTGGCCATCCCCACCCATAGCAGCGAGTAGCGAATTGACTCGATGCCGTAGAGCGGCGCCAGCCTGTCGTTCAGGAAGCCGACCATCTGGGGTCCGAGCCCCATGCCGATCAGGTTCAGCACGAACAGAAGAACGGAGGACGCGAGCGCCCGCATGCGGACCGTGACCAGGGCGTGCGTCATCGCGATCGCCGGCCCGAGGTAGACCGCGCCGAGGGCGAGCACGACGAAGTAGGAGAGGATCGCCGGAATCGCCTGGTCGAGCAGCAGGAACGCGACCATGAAGGGGAAGTAGACGGCGATCGTCAGGGCGCCGATCCAGAGGTACCAACGTGGATCGCGCTTCGCCAGCCGGTCGGCGACGAGGCCGGTGATTACCATTCCGAGGACGCCGCCGACGCCGGTTTCGACGCCCATCCAGGTGCCGATCTCGCCGCTGCCCATGCCGTGTACCCGGCCCAGGAACGGCGGGACCCAGGCGCCGAAGCCGTAGGCGGTGAGCGAAGCGATGCCGGAGGCGACCGCGAGCAGCACGAAGGAGCGGAGCGACGCGAGAAACCGGACCACCTCGCCCAGCGAGTAGGCCTCCGTGTCCGCGCCGGCCGCCTCGGACATGCCGCGAGGCGGCTCGCGAACGGTCAACCGCATGACGACCGCCAGCAGGACGCCGGGAATGCCGACGACGAAGAAGGCGGCCCGCCAGTCGAAGAACTCGACCATCCAGCCGCCGGCCAGGTAGCCGAGCGCCACGCCCACCGGAATGCCGATGCTGTAGATCGAGAGCGCGGCGGCCCGCCGCTCCGGCGGGAAGTAGTCGGAGATCAGGGAGTGGGCAGGCGGGCTTCCCGCCGCTTCGCCGATGCCGACGCCGATGCGCGCGAGGGCGAGGTGAAGGAAGCTCTGCGCCAGCCCGCAGAGCGCCGTCATCACGCTCCAGACGGTCAGACCGAGCGCGATGATCGACCGGCGCACGCCCCGGTCCGCCCAGCGGGCGATCGGGATGCCGAACCCCGTGTAGAAGATGGCGAAGGCGAAACCCGTCAGGAACCCGATCTGGGTGTCCGTCGCGCCGAGCTCCGCCTTGATCGGGTCGATCAGGATCGAGAGGATCTGCCGATCGACGAAGTTGAAGACGTAGACGACGAACAGGACTCCCAGCACGTAGCGGGAGTAACCCGGACTGAACTCGGCTGACGCGGCCTGCGGCTTCGACTGTTCGGACAAGGCGGCTGACCGTAGCAGACGGAGTTCGGCGCTACCGGCCGGCCCGCGTGTCCAGGCTGACGCTCTTGAGCAGCGCGAAGACCGGCGAACCGACGGTCAGGCCGAGTTCGGCCGCAGACGCCCGGGTGATCCGCGCCCGCAGCCGGTGCGAGCCGAGATCGACCGTGGCTTCGGCGAACGCGGTCGACTCGTCCTGCTGCAGCGACACGAGGACTCCGGACAGCACGTTGCGGATGCTGGTCGGCGACGGGCGTTCGGTGGCGAGCGAGACGTCCCGGGAGCGCACCAGCAACCGCGCCGACTCGCCGACCGCCAGGTGCTCGATCCGCGGCACGCTGAGGCGCTGGCCGTCCAGGTCGAGCCAGGTCAGACGGTACTCGTCGTCGTGCGCGCCGACCGTCGCTTCGAGCACGGCCGCGGCCTGGAAGCGCTCGGTGAGCGGCGCCAGGTCGAGCTGCTCCAGCACCTCGACCGTGCCGCCGAAGGCCTGTACCCGGCCGTCGGCCAACACCAGGACGCGGTCGGCGAGCAGCGCCACTTCGTCGACCGCGTGGCTGACGTAGAGGGTCGGGATGCCGAAACGCGAATGCAGCGCCAGCAGGTACGGCATGATCTCCGCCTTGCGCCGCCGGTCGAGCGCCGACAGGGGCTCGTCGAGAAGCAGCAGTCGCGGCCGGCTGAGCAGGGCCCGTCCCAGCGCGGCCCGCTGGCGCTCACCGCCCGACAGGGTGCCGGGCCGTCGGTCGAGCAGCGGCCCCAGGTCCAGCGCGTCGACGACATCGTCGCGGGTGATCGACGCCGCGACGCCGGGCGCCGGCGCGCTCCGCCGATCCGCGTAGCCGAGGTTGCCCTCGACGTCGAGGTGCGGGAACAGGCGGCCGTCCTGGAAGGTGCAGCCGACGGGGCGGCGGTGAGGCGGCACCGCGACCCCGGCTTCGCTGTCGAGCCAGACGTCGCCGTTCAGGGCGATGCGGCCGCGGCTTCGCGTTTCGAACCCGAGCAGCGACCGCAGAAGAGTCGTCTTGCCGCTACCGGAGGGACCGAATACCGCGGTCACGCCGGTCGCCGGGATCGCCTGCCCGACCTCGAGATCGAAGCCCTCGAAGGCGACCTGAACGTCGACTTCGAGCCGGGCTCCCAGTACCGGCGAGGCGGCGGAACCGCTGCCTTCAGGCCCAGCAATGCCCATGGCGTCCGGTTCAGGCGACATGGACCGGCAGCCTCCGGTTGAAGACGTAGACGAACACCAGTACGACGAAGGCGAACAGCAGCAGGCCGGCGGCGAGCGTGTGGGCCTCGGCGTAGCGCAAGGTCTCCACATGCTCGTAGATGGCGATCGAGATGACCCGTGTCTTGCCCGGGATGTTCCCACCCACCATGAGGACGACACCGAACTCGCCGATCGTGTGCGCGAAGGTCAGGACCGCCGCGGTCAGGAAACCGCGCAGCGACAGCGGCGCCGCCACGGTCAGGAAGGCGTCGAGAGGCGACGCGCGAAGCGCCGCCGCGGCCTCCAGAGGGCCGCGGCCCAGCGACTCGAAGGCGGCCTGGAGCGGCTGCACCATGAACGGCAGCGAGTAGACGACGGAGGCGATCAGAAGGCCCGCGAACGAGAACGTGAGAGTCGTGTCCGTGACCTCGACCCAGAGCCCGCCGAGCCATGACCGGGGACTCATCAGCAGCAGCAGGTAGAAGCCCAGCACCGTCGGCGGCAGCACGAGAGGGAGGGCCGTCACCGCCTCGATCACCGGCTTGAGCCGCGACCGGGTTCCGGAAAGCCACCAGGCAAGCGGCGTCCCCAGCACCAGGAGAACCGCGGTCGCCGCAGCCGCGAGCTGAAGGCTGAGCCACAGCGGGCCGAGTTCGGGCAGGTTCACCGCGAGCCCCGGCCGGCGGCGAAGCCGAACGACTCGATGATCTTCAGCGCCGCCGGAGTTTCCAGAAACTCGTGGAAGTCACGGGCGGCCGGATTGTCCCGGGCCCGGTCGAGCAGCACCGAGTCCTGGCGGATTCGCGTGTGGAGATGTTCGGGGATCTCCCAGTAGCTCCCCTCACGCCCATGGCGCGGACTGAGCACCGAGGCCAGGGACACGAAGCCCAGTTCCGCGTTTCCCGAAGCCGCCATGGCGAAGGCTTGCCCGACGTTCTCGCCGAGGACGATCTTCGGCCGCAGGCTCTCCCACAGGCCGAGTTCACGGAGCGTCTCCCGGGCGGCGGCGCCGTAGGGCGCCAGGTCCGGGTTCGCGATCGCGAGCCGGCGGAAGGAGCCGTCCCTCAGCGTGTCGGCGTTGACCGGAACTGCCGGATCCGGGCTCCAGAGCACGAGCCGTCCGATCGCATAGGTCTGCTGGGAGTCCTCGACAGCGATCCCCTCCTCCACCAGCAGCCGCGGCCGCTCCTGGTCGGCGGCAAGAAACACGTCGAACGGCGCGCCGTGGAGGATCTGTGCGTAGAGCTTGCCGGTCGAGCCGACGGTCACCGTGACCCGGTGGCCGCTCTCCCGCTCGAACTCGGCTGCGAGCGTCTCGACGGCCTCCGCGGCGTTGGCGGCCACCGCCACCGTCGTTTCTCCGGCAAAGGCCCCGGTTGCCGTCAGGAGCAGCGCCGGGATGACCCCTGGAACAACCCTCAAACGGCGACCGCCTGCGCCGTCCGCCTCGGATCGCCGCAGGCGATGGCGACGTCCTCCTCGATCAGGACACCCTCGAAGGAGCCGCAGAGCCAGTTCCACGGGTTCACGACCTCGACCGTCTGGCCGGCTTCCTCGAGCAGCCGCACCGGATCGCCCGGCAGGTCGGCCTCGACGATCAGGGCGCCGGGCACACCCATCGACGAACCGCCGAAGCGGGGCTTGTGGACCGAACTCTCAAGGTCCAGGCCGAAGTCCAGCAGGTTGACCGAGTTCTGGACGATGTTCTCGGTCAGCGACACGCTCGGCGATCCGGAAGCGAGCAACGGCTTGCCGTCCCTGGTGAAGATGTTCGGGCAGATGCGCGCGTGCGCCCGCCCTCCCGGCTCGACCGGACCGGAGCCGAGGTGGACGCCGGAGGCGCAGGCGTAGACGCCGTCGACGTAGATGCCGGTCCGGAACGGCATCGACATGACCGAGTGCAGCACGGTGGCGACGTTGCCCTCGGCGTCGACCACCGTGACGTGGTTCGAGCCCGGCGGAGGCGGCGGCAACACTCCCAGCGCCTCGTAGCGGTCGTTGGGGCTGGCCGGCTTGCCGTCGAGCGCGGCGAAGCGCTCAGCCGCGTACTCCTTCGAGATCGCCCGCTCCACGCCGGGCAGCGTGCCGTCGAAGCGGCCGCCCACCGCGTCGGCGTACACCCGGCCGATGATCTGCATCATCTTGAGCGTCGTCTCGCCGGACTCGAAGGCCGGACCCGTCCGCTGGAGGTCGAGCAGCTCGACCATGTTCATGATCTCGACCAGGGCCTGACCGCCGAAGTCCGGCGCGGGCGAGCCGACGACGCCGTAGTCGCGGTAGGTGCCCTTCACCGGCTCGTCCCAGAACGCCTCGTAGGCCGCCATGTCGTCGGCGGTGATCAGGCCGCCCCTGGCCTGGACCGTCTCGGCGTACCGGCGGCCGAACTCGCCGCGGTAGAAGTGGTCGCCGCCGTCTTCGGCCAGCCGGTCCAGCGTGTCGGCCAGCTCGCTCTGCACCAGCTTGTCGCCGATGTCACGGAGCGTGTTGCCGTCGAAGTAGATCTCCCGGCTGAAGGGCTCCCGGCCCAGCACCGCGGACTCGACGAACATCTCGCCCCAGAGGAAGGGATGGATCTCGAAACCGTCGCGGGCGTAGTGGATCGCCGGCACCATCACGGTGGCCCGCGGCAGCCGGCCGTGGCGGTCGAGGCCGGCCTCGAAGCCGCCCCAGAACCCCGGCACGAAGCACAGAGTGCCGTCCGTCTTCGTCATCAACGCCCCGAACTCGGCGACGTCCATGTTCCGCACGTCCGGCACCGCCTGCGGCGCCGCCATCATCCCGTTGACGTAGGTGTAGTCCCCGGAGGCGGCGTCGTAGTAGAGCATCGACAGGCAGCCCGACAGGGTCGTCATGTGCGGCTCGACGACGGCCTGGGCCATGCTCGCGGCCATCACGCCGTCGCAGGCGTTGCCGCCCAAGGCGAGCATGTCGGCCGCCGCGGCCGACGCCAGCGGATGGGTGCAGATGGCGATGCCGTTCGCGCTCCGGACGGCCTGTTTCGGGCCGAAGCGGGCCGTCGACACGAGTGCCCGCCGGCGCTCATCGTCGGGCGGCGTCCAGCCGTTCACGGCTGCCGGGGCGGAGTTCGCGGTTTCCGATCCCGGTCCACAACCCATCGCCATGGCCGCGCCGCCGGCCGCCGCGGCGAGCAGGGTCCGGCGATTCAGAGTCAGGTCCGCCCCCTCAACGAGTCCTCTTCCCATCACAGCCTCCCTCGCGCAAGTAAGGCGAAGAGGTTACCGCGTAAGATGCCCCACCCGTTCCACCAAGAAGGAGAGTTTCGAGCAATGACCGAGCCGGTTCTTCTCGTCGACAAGTCCGACGGCATCGCCACCCTCACCCTGAACCGTCCCGGCGTGCTGAACGCCCTTTCGGAGGAGCTGCGCAACGACCTCGCCGAGGCAATCGAGGACCTGCGCGGTGACGACGAGATCGGCGTCGTCATCCTGACCGGCGCCGGCCGCGCCTTCTGCGCCGGCCTCGATCTGAAGGAGATGAGCGATCCGGACCGCAAGCGCAGGGCCATCGCCGACCCGCCGAAGCTGCTCCGCTCGCTCCATCAGCCCGTGATCGGTGCGATCAACGGCATCGCCGTCACCGGCGGCTTCGAGATCGCCCTCTCCTGCGACCTCTTGATCGCGGCCCCGGAAGCCCGCTTCGCCGACACCCACGCCCGCGTCGGCCTGCTCTCCGGCTGGGGCCTCTCGGCGCGGCTGTCGCGGGCCATCGGCCCCGGCCGGGCCAAGGAACTCTCGCTGACGGGCAACTACCTGTCAGCCGAGCGCGCCTGCGAATGGGGCCTCGTCAACCGGATCGTGCCTCGGGAGAATCTTCTGCCCACCTGCCGCGAACTGGCGACCGACATGCTCACCTGCCAGCGCGACGTGATGTTCCAGTACAAACGGATGATCGACCGCGGCTTCGACCTCACTCTCGGCGACGCGATGGACTACGAGGTCGATGTGAACCGCATGTATCGAGGCCCCAGGCCCGAAGAAGTCGGCGAGCGGCTCGCCGGCATCCGGGCCCGCGGCCGCGCGCAGGCCGGATCGGCGCGCTAGTGGCCCGGTGCAGGTCGGACGTGACTGCGTGGGTAGAACTGTCGTTTACCGCTTGTTCAACTCTTTCAGCACTTGCCGATCGTCCTGAGCGAAGAACTCCAGGACACCGGCAACACGACTCACCCGATCCTCCACCCTCGCGAGGCGATCGTCCCGGGCAAGGCATTCCAGAGTGCCGGTAACACGACCCACCCGATCCTCCACCCTCGCGAGTCGATCCAAACCGCCGGCCGACTCAAACCGCAGCAACCGTTGCTCAAGCGACCAGATTCGAGTTCGGGACCGATGCAACACGTACAGAATGGGTGCCGCACACACTACTATCACGCCTGCCGCGACGATCAATAGAAGACCCGTCTCCGTCACAATCCACCTCTCCTGGGACTGCTCCCTGCGATTCGGCACGTTAGTCCTCCGCTATGGGCGTTATGTAGGACTAAGCTCCCTGCGGAAACGGTCTTCATACACCGTTGTCTGTAGGTCACAACGAAAACAAACTGCCCCGCACCCGGGAGGCGTTCTCTCCGCCAGACCGAGAAGGAGTGAAGTGCAGGTGGCAGGAAAACGCGAACAGGTTCTGACCGGCGCGAACGCGGTCACCGACGCATTGCGGAGGTCGCTGTCCCCGAACACGCGTAGCGCCTACCGAGCGGGCTGGCGAAGGTTCGCCGACTACTGCGACGCAAACGGCAAGAACCCGATGGCCGCGACGCCGGACGACGTCGCCGGCTTCCTCGTCAGGATGGCGTCGCGACCGCGGTCACCCAAGGCCACGACCAGGAAGGGAGCGCCGCTCGCCATGGGCACGATCCGAGTCGCTCTTGCAGCGATCAACCGGAAGTACCGCGAGCAGAACCGGAGGTCACCGGCCAGCGATGTGAGAGTGTCTGACGTTCTCCGGGGACTCGCGCGCCGGACGGACCACGGACCGCGGCAGGTGAAGGCCCTGCGAGCCGGAGAGATTGCTCGCATTCTGGCTTGCTGTGACGAGCAGGCCGTCGATGGGCGCCGTGGCCTCATCGCGGTCCGGAATGCCGCGCTGGTGGCGGTCGGTTTTGCTGCGGCGCTGCGTCGGTCGGAACTCTGCGCCCTCCGAGTCGCCGACATCGAGTTCCCGAGCGTGTCAGGCGAAGCGTCGGGCATCTTCCTGCACATCCGGAAATCGAAGACGGATCAACTCGGCCGGGGACAGAGGATCGCCGTACCGGAGGGCCATCTGCTCCGGCCGGTCGCCAGGCTGCGCCGCTGGCTGGCGCTCTCCGCCATCAAGCACGGGCCACTGTTTCAGAGCATGCGCCGCGGCGGCCACCTCCAGGGACGGCACCTGCACCCGACCGACGTCGGCCGGCTCGTGAAGCGGTACGCGAGCGCCATCGGCCTGGACCCGACCGACTACTCGGGCCACTCCTTGAGGGCCGGCTTCGTCACGAGCGCAGCGGCGCACCGCGCACGGCTCGACAAGATCATGGAGGTTACGCGGCACACCAGCGCGCGCATGGTGCTCCGCTACATTCGGCAGGCGGACGCCTTCGAGGATCACGCCGGAGCGGCGTTCCTGTAGGCCTGACGCAGGCCAATCGGCCAAAGCGCTTGACAACGCCCATTATGGTGCGCCTTTCCAGGCGGGAAGCGGATCAGGAGTGGCGGCCCGAACCGGCTCCTTGTGCTCTCCCGGCAACTCAAGCCCGCCATCCATCGAACAGTCCTCCGAGAACCGCTATTCCACCTCTAGCCGTCGGCGGTCGCGGGCACGTCGAAGTACTTCGCGACGATCCACTCCGGCTGCCAGCGGTCGGGCTCGCGTTCGGTACCGGTGAGGTCGCGGCGTAGGGGCGCGGGATTGGAGACGGAGAGCGGCACCGTGTCGCCCATGGCGGTTTGCCAGCCTTCGAGGAGGGCTTCGAGGCGGGCCGCGGTTTCCACGTGGTCGCGATCGGCGATGAGGTTCGTCAGTTCGTCGGGGTCTTCGGAGAGATCGAACAACTGGCGGTGGTTCACGTTGGGGTACACGATCAGCTTGTAACGGTCGTCGCGCACCGCGCGCATCACGTCCCGGTAGGGCAGGAAGAGGCTCCGGCGCCAGGTCGGGTCGCCGCCGGACCAGAGGGGAGTGAGGTCGCGACCGTCGATGCCCGGAGGCTCCGCGACGGCGCCCTGTGCGAGCAGGGTCGGAAAGAGGTCGTAGAGGTAGGTGAAGGCATCGGTCGTTCCGTGCGGGACGCCCGGGCCGCGGATGATCAGCGGGCAGCGCATGGAGTGTTCGTAGAGGTTCTGCTTGCCCAGGAGGCCGTGACTGCCGACCGACAGTCCGTGGTCGGCGGCGTATACGACGACCGTGTGCTCCGCCTGGCCGTTCTCGTCGAGCGCGGCGAGGATGCGGCCCACCTGGTCGTCAAGGTGGGTGATCAGGCCGTAGTACTCGGCGAGCTGGTCGCGGATCACGTCCTCGGTGCGCGGCCAGGCGGCCAGGTTCTCGTCGCGGAGGATGAGGGCGCCGTTGTCGAAGGGGTGCTGCGGCTTGTAGTTCGCCGGCAGCGGCAGGTTGCGCTGGTAGTAGCGCTCGCGGTACTCGGGCGGCGGCTGGCGGGGATCGTGCGGCGCCGTGAAGGGCACGTAGGCGAAGAACGGCTGCCCCGGTTCGCCGCTCGCCTCCGCCGCGGCCTGCTCGTCGAGGAACTCGATGACCGCATCGGCGAAGAGCTCGCTGGAGAACCTCTCCCCCACGCGCCGACGCACCATGCCGCCGTTCTCGATGTCCTGAACCTCGGTCTGCGTGTGGTCCGCCATGCCGCCCAGGTAGATCGCCGTGCCCCGGTCGAAGGCGCGCAGCAGCGCCTCTTCGCCGTTGTGCCACTTGCCGGTGATGAACGTGCGGTACCCCGCCGACTCGAGCAACCGGGGCAGGGTCGGCACGCCCTCCATCCTGTTGGGCGAGCGCATCCAGCTTCGTCCGGTCAGCACCATCGCCCGGCTCGGCACGCAGACGGCGCCGCTGTTCGAGCCGAACACGTAGTTGCGCCGGAAGCTCCAGCCCTCGGCCACCAGGCGATCGAGGTTCGGCGTGTCGATCAGTTCGTTGCCCCAGGCGCCGATCGTGTCGGCGCGCTGGTCGTCGGCGAACAGGAACAGGATGTTCGGCCGGGGCTCCTGCGGTTCCGCATCGCCGGCAGGCTCAGGGGTCGCCTGGGGCGCGCAGGCGAGCGCCAGCGCCAGAGGCGCGACGGCCAGCACCATCCCTGCCCGCGCGTAGCGGAGCAAACCGATCCGGCCCCTTCCGCCGCGGCGCCGGCGCCAAGCACGCGCCAAGGGAGCAGCGACCGGTTCGGAACCAGGCCCTCGCCTCACCACAGCCTCCGGGCCGCCTCGGCAAGAGCCGCCGTCGCGGCTATCGCGTCGAGCTTCTCCACGACTTCGGGGTCGATCTCCTCTTCCGGCACGAACCCGGCCAGCCGGTGGAAGTTCGCTCTCGCCATCAAGTTCGGCTCGCCCAGGTTGGCGGCAAAGGTCTCGAACAACAACGTCAGGAACTCGACGCCCGCCTCCGTCTCGACGCTCCACGGAGACGGCCGGCCGCGATCGGCCAGCGTCTTCACCACCTCCGCCACCGCCTCTCGCATCGCCCTCACCCTACGCTCCGCCTCGGCCTCCTCGAACAGCGGGCCGAACGCTTCGCGACGGGCGCTGTCGGCGGCCCACCCCTCCAGCGCGGACGGCGAGCACAGGTAGCTCTCGATCCCCCGTTTCCGCCAGGAAAGCTGCTCCAGCCCGTCATCGGTCTCGACCTGTTCCGGCAGTTCGTCGAGGAGCGCGATGCCGCGAAGCCGCGGACAGGCTTCACGGAGACCGCGAAAGTGCTTCCCGGCGCTCAAGGGCCGATCGTCGACATACTCGACGAGCGGTCGCTCGAGCACGCTCCCGGCCGCCTCGTGGCCGAGACGCCGGGCGAAGGCCCTGAGAATCGCCAGGTCCTTCGATCTCCCCAGGTACAGCACCCAGCCCACAAGCTCGGCCTGCAGGTACTGGCTGAAACCGATCCGGGTCAGCGCCTTGGCTACCTGGCTGCCTCCATCGTCGATCCGGTGCGGCTTGCCCACGAAGGCGATCACCGTGTCCACGCCCGCGGCTTCGTTCAGCAGCGCCTCGGAATGGCTGGCCACGAGCACCTGGCTCTCGTGTTCTTCGGCCGCCTCCCGAATCAGGCGGTAGACCTCGCGTTGCCGCAGCGTCTCGAGATGGGCGTCCGGTTCGTCGAGCAGGAGCACCGTCCGCGGATTCAGAGCCAGATAGGCAAGAAGCAGCAGCGTCTGCTGCAGTCCCCTGCCGCTCGACGACAGATCCAGCAACGCTCGCCCCTCCCGATACTCCATCGCGACCTCGCCTCGATCCTCGACATAACGGGGCGACTCGATCCGGACACCGAACATCCGTTCGACGGTCCGGGTAACGGACTCCCACGCCTCCGGCTGCTCCGCGTGCAGGCGATGGCAGAGGTTGCGCAGCACTTCCGAAGTGCGCCCTTCCCCCAACCGAACGTTGACGGCGCCCGGATCGATGCGCGCCTCGTTCGCCGCAAGGCCGGACATCGACGGCAGGTAGGCGAGGCGCACCGTGTTGGCCTCTTCCGGAACGGGCATCCGTTTCAGCGGCTTCCCGGCGCCGATCCTCAGCGGACGGCAGTAGAAGGACTCCGCGTTCGCATAGTCGAACTCCAGCCCGCAGGACCAGGCCCCGCCGGCGTCGTGTCCGTCGACGATGACCTCGACCCGGACGTTCTCCGTCCTCTGCCGGCCGCTCTCCACCCGGACGTTGCGCGTATGGAGGCCCCGCCAGAGCAGGTTGGCCACGGGTACCGGCGCCGCAGTCAGGTCGCGCCTGTTCACGGCGACGCCGGGCCTCTTCTCTGGCGTCTTCTGCCCCGCCCGCTTCTCGTTCCAGCGCTTGAGTCCGAGATCCCATAGCGCGAGCGCCTGAAGAGCGGACGTCTTGCCCGAGTTGTTCGGACCGACGAACACGACCGGGTTGCCGAGCTCGATCTCCACCTCCTCGAAGCGCTTGAAGTTGCGGATCGTGAGCTTGGTGAGCATGCGCGGGAACCACCGTCGCGAGCGGTCTCGGCAACGTTAGCGCAGCGAACCCGCCCCCGAACCCCAGCAGGGCGCCGCCGCCCGCCGGCGCGGACTCAGAACTCCAGCCGCACGCCGACCTCGAACCGCCGCGGTTGGCGATAGAGGATCGGATCGCCCACGCCGGTTCCCTCGAAACAGCCGCTCGACAGGGTGCAGACGCTCTCCACCTGCTCGTCGCCCAGCAGGTTGTAGACGGACGCCATCAGCCGGACGCGCAGGCCGTGGCCGTGTTCCCGGTGGTGGATGCGACCGTGGTCGTGTTCGGCGTGGTCGTGGCCGTCGTGGTCGTCCTCGTCCGCGCCGGCGCCGAACCGGAACGCTCTCGACACCTGCAGGTCGAGCAGGTGGTTCTCGTTCGCCTCGAGGCTTCCGCGCGGCGCCTCGTAGACCCGCCCGTAGGGGACGCCCCAGCGCCACGGCGTGTAGACGAAGGGGGACGACCAGGTCGCGCCGAATCCAAGAATGAACTGCCTCGGCAGGCTCCCGTGCCCGTGGATCTTCACCCGGTGCTCGCGATGATCCCCCAGGAAGCCGTAGCGGTTCTCGTAGTGCGCGGGGTAGACGTCGAAGTCGGAGCCCACGGAGCGGGTGTACTCCACGTTTCCCCTGGACTCCGACCAGACGTACGAGGCCATGATGTGCGCCCTGTCCGACCAGCGGGTCTCGAAGTCCAGCAGCAGGCCCTGGTACTTCCGCGTCAACTGAGGCAGGTTCGCCAGGACGAAGTGACTGCAGGCGGCGTCGGCCCGCGGCACGGGCAGGTTGCCGTTGCAGGTGTCCTCGATGATGTCCAGCGTCTCCTTGTCGACCCAGGTCAGGCCGATGGACGCCAGCGGAGCGACTTCCATCTCGACGGCGAGGATCGTCTGCTCGGCCCAAGTCGGATCCAGACCGTCCTGAACCCGGTTCGGCTCGTTGTTCTAGGCCCAGGTAAGGAACCAGCCGAACGGATCGTGCCCCTGGGGATCGAGCCTCCAGAAGGGGACCGTGCCGTCGCCAAAGCCGCTGCCGCCGATCTGCCGGTCCCCCGCCGCGGCCTCCATGCACCGGTCCGCCGTCACACCCAGCCGGGACAGAGAGTAGGAGGAACACGACCGATAGTAGTTCGTCGGCGTCGTGCGGACACGGGCGAAGCTCGCGAGCCCCAACGCGCTCGGGTGCATGAAGTGTCCCCAGCTCCCCCGGACGGCCAGTCTTCCATCGCCACGCACGTCCCAAGCCACGCCGACTCGCGGCTGCAACTTGGCCAGCGACGCGATCTCGGCGCCGACGTCGTTGGAGAAGCTCACGTCGTCCCGGCGCAAACCGACCTTGAGCGTCAGATCGTGGTTCGGCCGCCAGGTGTCCTGCAGATAGATCGTCAGGAGCTCGCCCGACGACGGAGTAGGCGGGTAGACCGGCCGCACGACGAACGAGTGCGGAGCGCCCCCCAGGTCGTAGTAGAGGCCTCCGCCGGTCAGGTTGATCTGCCGCACGTAGCCAACGTCGCCGTAATCGACGCCGAACCGGAGCTCGTGGTCGCCCGCGTCGTGGCCGCTGAACCAGGCCATGCTCGCCGAGGCCTCGTCACGGTCCCGTTCGGTGAGGAACACGCGGGACGCGTTGACCGTCGCCGCGTAGCCGAGGCCGATGTCGATGTGGCCGCTCGTGTCCAGATCGCCGCTCATCGGCAGGGTGTTCGACACGCTGCGGGAGCGGGACGCGGTGAGCCGCCACTCGAAGCGAGAAGCGGTGAGCCCCAGCAGGTCCGCGCTCAGAATCTCCGTCTCGCCGTCCACCCGGCTCGTCGCCTCGGCGCCGGTGAAGGGGCTGGCGTTCGCGTTGAGCAGCGTCGGCCGGTCGCCGACGTACCGTCCCATGAGTTGCCAGCGCTCGTTCGCCTGCCAGGTCAGCTTGCCCAGCGTGTTCTCACGCTCGAGGTCGCGCGTCGTCGGAGAAGCCGTCGGCGTGTTCTTCGAGTCGATCAACGAGAGCCCGGTGAAGAACCAGAGCCGGTCCTGACGGACCGGGCCGCCCAGGGTGAACGAGGGCTCGGAGTACTCGAAGATGTCCTCGTCCCGGTCGAAGTGCTCGCCGTTCGTGTTGAAGTTCGTGTCGCGGTAGCGCATGTCGAAGGTCCCCGACACGTCGTTGCCGCCCGACTTGGTCACCACGTTCACCACTCCGCCGGTCGCCCGCCCGTAACGGGCCTCGAAGCCCCCCGTCTCGAAGTTGATCTCCTGGATCGTGTCGAAGTTCAGGTGGACGCCGACCGTCGCCCGCACGGGGTCCGTCGAGTCGATGTTGTCGACGTAGTAGACGTTCTCGCCCTGGGTCGATCCGAAGACGCGGGGGTTGGCCGACACGGGCGAGATCCTGCCGTCGGTGTTCGGCGCGACCGCGTCGATGCGACGCCGGGCGCCTGGACCAGGAGGTTGTAGTAGCGCCGGTTCACCGAACCGACGGAAGACTCCTGAAGATGCTCGTAGGTGAAGGTCTGCGAGACGGAGACCTGCTCGGAATCCACCACCGGCGTCTCGGCGGTCACCATGATCTCGTCCGCGAACTCGCCCAGCTCGAGATCGATGTGGAGTTCCGTCACCCGGTTCAGCCGGACCTCGACCTCTTCCCGGCGCTGCGGGACGAAGCCGTCCAGCTCGACGTCCACGGTGTAGACGCCCGGCGGCAGACTGTGGAAGTTCACGCCGCCCCCGCGGTCGCTGATCTCGACCCGCTCGCCCATCAGGGCCGGCGATGTCACGGTGACCATCGCTCCGGGAAGCGGCGAGTGGTCCGCGTCCTCGATGTGTCCGGCGAGCCGCCCTCCGGGCTGGGCGAGCGCCGGCGCGACGGCTGAGAAAAGCGCAAACGGCAGGAGCAACAACAGACGGGACGGGCACTTCAGGGAACCGCGGAACAGGGGCACTTGCAGACTCCGGGTGACTCCGCTCGGGATGATTCCGCCGCAAACCGGACAAGCCGGGCAGCACGGACCGGCCGCGAACTCGAGTGGTCGGGCCCGTTCGAGCGCCAGCTATCCTGCCAGAAGAGAGGCCGCGCAAGCTACACTGACCTGCCTGTCGCCGACCGCTTGCCAACCAACGACCAGACGCCGCATCTTGAGACCGCGCACACCCGTCCTCGTCGGCATAGCCCAGGTGCTTCAACGCGCCGACGATCCCGCCGAGGCCCGGGCGCCCATCGAGCTGATGGTCGAGGCCGCGGGCGACGCGCTCGAGGACGCCGGCGCCGGCGGCCTGCGCCGGCGGGTCGACTCGGTGCGCGCGATGAAGGGCGTCTGGGGCTACCGGAACCCGGCGCTCCAGGTAGCCGAGTCGCTCGATCTTCACGGCACGGAAACCGGGCTCTCCGTGGTCAGCGGCAACCAGGTCCAGGCGGTGTTCAACCAGAGCGCGCTCGACATCCAGAGCGGCCGGCGCGAGGCGATCGTCCTCTGCTCGGCGGAATGCGGCCGCACGATGGGCCGGGCGTCGAAGATGGGCCTGGAACTCGACTGGCTCGGCGACGACGATCCGCCGAAGCTCCCGGACGCGAGCTACGGCGACACCCGCTGGACCCGGCACGAGATGGAGATGGAGCGCGGCATCCAGCAGGCGGTCCAGTACTACTCCCTGTTCGAGATCGCGCTGCGGCGCCGGAACGGCGAGACCGTCGAGGGGCACCGCGGCCGCATCGCCGAACTCTGGGCCGGCTTCAACCGGGTGGCGCAAGGCAACCCGAACGCCTGGATCAGGAAGCCCCTGACCGCCGGAGACATCGGCGTGGTGTCGCCCGCCAACCGCGCAGTGACCTACCCCTACACGAAGCTGATGAACGCGAACATGCGGGTCGACATGGCGGCGGCGCTCGTCCTCTGCTCGCTCGAGACGGCAAGGGCGCTCGGCATTCCACCGTCGAAGATGGTCTTCCCCTTGAGCGGTACGGACGCCGTCGACCACTACTTCGTCTCGGAGCGCAACGACCTCCACTCGTCGCCAGCCATCCGGCTCGCCGGCCGGAGGGCCCTCGAACTCGCGGGGGTCGAGATCGCGGACCTCGACTTCATCGATCTCTACAGTTGCTTCCCCAGCGCCGTGCAGGTCGCGGCCCGGGAACTCGGCCTCGACCTCGAGCGCCCGCTCTCCGTCACCGGCGGCCTGACCTTCGGCGGCGGGCCGCTCAACAGCTACGTGATGCACTCGATCGCCCGCACCGCTGAACTGCTGCGCGACAGGGACGGCGGCCGCGCCCTGGTGACCGCCAACGGCGGCATGCTGACCAAGCACTCCTTCGGCGTCTACTCCACCGACGAGCCCTCCACGCCGTACCGCCACGAGGACCTCACCGCGGAAGTCCACGCGCTCCCGAAGCGCGAGGCCGCCGCCGACTACGCCGGCCCGGCGGAGATCGAGTCCTACACCGTCATGTTCGGCGGCGCCGCGAAGGCGACGAAGTCGTTCCGCTCGGTGTACGGGAACCGGACCGCCCCGACCGCCGAACCGTCCGTCGCCCACCTGGCCTGTCTGTTGCCTGACGGCCGGAGAACCTGGGCCAACGTCGACGACCCCGACACGCTGACCGCGATGTGCGAACAGGAGTTCTGCGGCCGACCCGTCCAGCTCGACGGCGGCGGCGCCGAGTGCCGATGATCCTTCGCCTCGCCGCAGCCGGCCTCGCCGCCCTGCTGCTGACGGGCTGCCTCGGCCATCCCGCCGCGCCGGCCCGGAGCGCGATGTTCGACTACGACCCGGGCTCGGATCCGATCTCCAACCCGGATTCGCTGTTCGCGCCGTTCGACCCGGAGCGAGCCGATACCGAGGCCACGATCAACCGCTACTCGCTCGACCAGCCGACCTCGCTGAATCCCCTGTTCATCCGCGCCTGGACCGACGGCTTCCTCTACCGCCTGCTGTTCGACCCGATCGCGCACCGCGCCCCGGACCTCACCGCGGAGTGGAACCCGGCGATGGTGGACGAGGTCGAGGAGCTGGAGGGCGGCCTCGTCCACCGCATCAAGCTCCATGCCGGCATGCGCTGGCACGACGGCGCGCCGGTCACTTCCGAGGACGTCCGCTTCACCTGGGAGGCGATCGCCGACGACAACGTGCCGGCGGTCGATTACAAGTACAAGGTCGCCGAGATCGAGGACATCCGGATCATCGACGACATCACCTTCGACGTCGTCCACCGCCAGGTCTCCGCGCTCCGCATCGACAACCTCTACTTCCCCATCGTTCCCGCCCACATCCTGAACAACCCGGAAGAACGCGCCGCCGATCCGACGCTGCGCACCAGCCCCTACTACAACCGCTACCTCCGGGAACTCGGCATCGGCAACGGGCCCTTCCGCTTCGTCGAGTGGATCCACGCCGACCGCGTTGTCGTCGAGCGCTGGGAGGACTACCACCACGACAAGCCGCCGATCCGACGCCAGGCGATCACGACCCACAGCGACCGCAACGCAGCCCTGCTCCAGTTCCGCAAGGGACAACTCGACGACATCTGGCTGACCGTCCAGCAGCACGGCAGCCAGACCAACGACGAGGAGTTCCACGCCGCCGGCGTCAAGGCCTGGGGGCCGCGCTGGATGCAGGCCTACATCGGCTGGCAGCAGGGCGGCAACAACCACTTCTTCGGCGATGTCCGCGTGCGGCGGGCAATGGCCCACGCTTACGACGCCGAGCGCGTGCTCCGGCAGGTGAGCTGGAACGTCTACACCCGCTCCAACGGCATGTTCCCGCCCAGCCACTGGAGCCACAATCCCGACGTCAAGCCGCTCGAGTACGACCTCGAGAAGGCGGCCGCGCTGCTCGACGAGGCCGGCTGGCTGACCAGCCCGGACGACGGCTGGCGCTACAAGGAGATCGACGGCGAGCAGGTCCGCTTCCACTTCATGATGAACCTGCCCCAGTCCTTCGTCGACGCCCGCCGCATGGTCGACATCTACCGCGACGACCTGCGCCGCATCGGCGTCTCCTTCGACACCGAGATCCAGGAGAACGCGAGCCGATCGCCGCTCCTGATCCAGCACGAGATGATCGCCCACGTCGACACCTACCAGGTCTTCGCCGACCCCGACATCTGGCGCAACTTCTTCCACAGCGAGGCGATCGACAACGGCCGCAACTACGACAGCTACAGCAACCCCAAGGTCGACGAACTGTTCGACCGCTCCCGCGTGGAACTCGACCCCGACCGCCGAGCCGAACTGCTGCGCGAACTGCAGGCCCACGTCCAGGCCGACCAGCCGGCCCTGTTCCTGTGGAACTACAGCACGACCTGGGGCTTCAGCAAGCGGATGCGCGGCGTCGAGCTGGGGCCGTCGGGGGTCACTGCCTTCGTCCCCGGTACGCGGGCGTGGTGGGTCGAGAAGGAAGAGTAGGATCCTCCCCCCAGGGCCGGGTTATACTCTCGGTATGAAGACCGCAGTCTCGATCCCGGACGACATCTTCGCGCGGGCCGAGTTGCTCGCCCGACGCGACGGCCGATCGCGGAGCGAGGTGTACGCCGCCGCCCTCGACGAGTACGTTGCGCGCCACGCCGCCGACGAGGTCACCGAAACCATGAACCGTGTCCTCGATGAAGTCGGCAGCCAGGAGGATCCCTTCGTGACGGCTGCGGCGGAGGAGACACTTCGCCGGGTCGAGTGGTGATCGCGCAAGGCGACGTCTGCTGGGCTGAACTTCGCCCTCCGATCGGATCGGAACCCGGGTATCGGCGACCCGTCGTGGTCGTGCAGGGTGAAGCCCTGAACCGAAGCCGCCTGAAGACTGCCCTCTGTGTGCCCTTGACCCGGAATCTCCGCTGGGCGGACGCGCCCGGAAACGTGCTGCTCAAAGCGCGAACCACGAAGCTTCCGGAGGACTCGGTGGCCAACGTCTCACAGCTCCTCGCCCTTGACCGGGGGAGGCTCGAAAAGGCCGTGTCGCGGCTTTCCCGAGCGAAGATCGACCTTCTTCTTTCGGGCATCGATGTCGTCCTCGGGCGATAGCGCCCCCCCGTTCAACACCCCGGAATCGCTGCCGAGCCCAAGGAGAACCGCGACGATGCTGTTGCTGGTCCGAAACCGCGTGAAGGACATCGAACATTGGAAGAATGTCTTCGACGAGCAGGAACTCGCCGGCCTGTCCGCCGGCCTGTCCGTGAAGGCCGTCTGGCGCTCGGCCGACAGGGAGGACGAGGTCTTCTTCATCCTCGGCGTCGAGGACCGGAAGCGGGCCGAGGCCTACATGGCGACGCCCGAGGCGGCCGCGGTCGGCGAAGAGGCCGGCGCGCTCGAAGGCGAGTTCTGGTTCCTTGAAGAGTTCCCGGCGCCTGAAGCCGACTGAGCCGGAGACCCTACGACTCAGTTGAACTGTTCGCGCAGCAGGCGCTTCAGGATCTTCCCGGACGGGTTGCGCGGCAACTGGTCGATGAAGTGGACGGCGACCGGCTGCTTGAAACGAGCCAGCTTGTCCTGGCAGAACTCGAGGATCTCCTCGCCTTCCAGGCTCTCGTCGGAGCGGACGACGATCGCGACCGGTGACTCGCCCCACTTCTCGCTCTCGCGGCCGATGACGCCGACTTCGAGCACCTTGGGGTGGCGGCCGATGACCTCTTCGAGCTCCGCGGGATAGACGTTCTCGCCGCCGGAGATGATCATGTCCTTCAGCCGGTCCTGGATGTAGACGAAGCCGTCCTCGTCCATCACCGCTCCGTCGCCGGTGTAGAACCAGCCGTCCACGAGACTCTCCGCGGTGGCCTCGGGCCGGTTCCAGTACTCCTTCATCAGGTGGCGGCCGGCGACCAGGACCTCGCCGGCCTCGCCGGGAGCGCAGTCGTTGCCGTCGCCATCGACGACGCGCACGGAGGTGTGGAAGAAGGCCTTGCCGGTCGAGCCGGCCTTGCGGATGGCGTCCTCGGGCGAGATGAGGCAGGCCGGGCCGCAGGTCTCGGTCAGACCGTAGACCTGGTGGATCTCGATCCCCAGCTTGTCGTAGGCCTCGATCAGGTTGACCGGCACCGGCGCCGCGCCGCTCATGCACCAGCGGAGTCGCTCGTGCTTGCAGCGCTCGGGATCGTAGACCTGGAGCATGAAGTTGAGCATCGCGGGCACCTTCAGCATCACGTCGATCTTCTCTTCGTCGATCAACTGCCAGGTACGCACCGGGTCGAAGGCGCGCAGCACGACGCTGGTGCTGCCGCGGTGGACGTTGCCCGTGGCCGGGGTCAGGGCGCCAACGTGAAACAGGGGCAACGAGACGAGGTAGCGGTCGCCGTAGCGGGTGTCGGCGCTGGCCATGATCGTCAGGCCCGCCCACAGCGCGGACGCGTGGGTGTGAACGGCGCCTTTGGGCAGCCCGGTCGTCCCCGAGGTGTACATGATGTAGAGAAGGTCGTCGTCCACGGCACCGATCTCGGGCTCCGCGTCGCTCGCCGCCGACGCCGCGTCGAGGTACGAAAGGCAGCCGTCCGGCCGCTGTTCGTCCGGGCCGACGTGGACCCACCGCGTGACGTTCGTACCGTTCTCGCCGCCGCCGCGCGCGATCAGGTCCAGCACCTGGGCCTGGAACTCGTCGCCGAAGACGAGCGTCTCGGCGCCAGCGTCGCGGATGATGAAGGAGAGTTCCTCGGGCGTCAGCCGCCAGTTCAGCGGCACGCAGACGGCGCCGATCTTGGCGATCGCGAAGAAGGTCTCCATGTACTCCACGCTGTTCATCAGCAGCAGCGCCACGCGGTCGCCCTTGCCGACGCCGAGTTCCCGGAGCGCGTTGGCGGTCCGGTTCGAGCGCAGGTTCCACTCGGCGAACGTGAAGCGACGCTCCGTCTCGACATCGACGAAGCCCTCCATGTCCGGCGACACAGAGGCGCGCTTGGTCAGGATGAGTCCGACGTTGTCTCGCATGGCTTCCTTCTCCTCGGGCGTTCAGCGATCCGCCGGATCGTAGCGCGACCGCTCTAGTCGCCGGCGGCCACTGCCTCGTCGAGACCGTAGCCTTCCAGCGTCCCGTGCAGGGCGACGATGTCGAGCCCCATGACGAGCAGGTCGTGCTTCTCGCCGGAGAGGTCGCGGACGTGGTTCCGCATCAGCCCCTCGGGGCGGAAGCCAAGTCCCTCGAAGGCCGCGACGGCGCCCTTCTGGTCCGGCGTCATCCGCGCCACCACCTTCTCGATGCCGGCCGCGACAGCCGCCTGGAACGCCTGCTCGACGAGCAGCCGGCCGAGGCCCTTGGCGCGCGCCGAGTCGGAGATCACGACCCGGATCTCGGCGACGTGGGAGGACCACTGCAACTGGCTGCGGTCGATCGAGGCGTAGCCGATCAGCTCGGCGTCCGCCAGGGCGAGCAATGTCGTCATCTGGCCCGACTCGATCTCGCCAATCCACTGGTCGACAACTTCGGCCTCGCGGATGTCGCGGCGCAGGAACAGGAGGTCGTGGTCCGGAAGACCGTCGGCGAAGGCGAGGACGGCCGAGCGATCGTCCGCGTCCATCGGCCGTACCGTCAGTTCACGCGCGTTCAGCCGGCGCGCCACCCGGTCGGCGGGCGCTATCGACAGCGGGCTGTTCTCCGCTACCCGGTTCTTCTCGTCTGCCATATCCCGTCCTTCCCCTCAGACCGAGCGCTCGGCCAGCCACCCCTCGAGGCGCGGCCACAGGCGGCGCACCGCGTTGCCCCCGGCCACCAGGCTGACGTGGCCGCCCTTCAGCATGAGCTCCTGCCTGTCTTCGGAACCGACCATTCCAACCAGGTCGCGGGCCGCCTCGTACGGCACGATGTGGTCGTGCTCCGCGACGACGTGGATGAAGGGGACCTTGATGTTCGACAGGTCGACGAGCCGGCCGCCGAGCCGGAACTCGCCCTTCATCAGCAGGTTCTGCTGCTGGAGCTCCTTCGTCGTCTGGCGAAAGCACTCGCCCGGGAACGGGATCTGGTCGGCGGCCCAGCGCTGGAGGCGGCGGTACGAGGTCACGAACTCGTCGTTCCACAGGTTGTCCCAGAGCCGCACCCGGCCCGCGACCTGTGACGCCGGCCGCAGGGCGTTGAAGGAGGCGTAGAGCATCTGCGGCGGGACGTTGCCCAGCCGGTCGACGATCCGGTCGACGTCGAAGTGGGCGGGGTCCGTCCAGGTCCTGAACAGCCCCATGCCGTCGTAGTTGACCGGCGTCGTGAAGCAGGCCAGGTTGCGCAGCCGCCCGCCCGACGAAACGTCGGGATGAAGCGCCGCGTAGAGCGCGCCCAGGAGCCCGCCCATGCAGTAGGCGACGATCGAAACGTCGGGCTCGCCGCTCCGTTCGTGGACGACCTCCACGCACTCGGGAATGAAGTCGAGCACGTAGTCCTCCAGCCGCAGGCGGCTGTCCTCCGGCCGGGGCGTGCCCCAGTCGATCATGTAGACGTCGAAGCCGCGGTCGAGCAGGAACTCGATCAGGCTGTGGCCCGGCGCCAGATCGAGGATGTAGGGCTTGCTGATCAGGGACATGACCAGCAGGATCGGCGTCCGGTACACCTCGTCCACCCGCGCCCGGTAGTGGTACAGGCGGAGCGTGCCCCGGCTGTGGACCGTGTCCTTCGGCGTCAGGCCAACGCCCGGGTCGCCCGTGGAGATGTACTCCAGGCCCTTGACGCTCCGCCGGAACGTGCGCTCCATTTCGCGCCGCACGCTCTGCGCGACCCCGGCGGTCGCGTCCAGCACGGGCGTCGCGCTGCGGGCCGCGGGGCCGGCGGGCGGCGTCGTCATTCGGCCTTCTGCTCGGACGGCGGACGGCGGGTACGAGCCGGTCGCGGCGCCGGACTCGCGTCCCCCTTCCTGCCGATGGCCTGGGCGAGCAGCCCCTCGATGCGCAGAAGCCTCTCCTCGACCGCGGTCAGGCGCTCCGCCAGTTCGCTGAGGTCGTTCCGCGTCGGGAGGTTCACCGCCTGGAAGTAGCGCTGCGCGCCCTCGTTCATCGTCTGCTGGAACATGGTCATCGCCTCGATCCAGCCGCCCGAGGCGCGGGCGAACTGCTCCGTGCCCATCATGTCGTTGAACACCTTGTTCATCTGGTGTTCGGACTGGGTGACCCACTCGCGCCAGGCGGCGAAGGGGTCGGCAGGCGGCTGCGGGGGCGGGCGATCGTCGGCCATCGGACTAGCCTACGCCGACTCCTCCGCCTGCGCGGTGAGCGAGTCGAGGTAGCTGTTCGCCAGGCCGAAGCTCGCGTCGACCGCGGAACGATAGGAACTGCGGCCGTCCTGGAACAACCGGACCCACTCCTGGACCAGGCTCTTGGCCTCGGCCGGAAGCCGCTCGGAGTTCTCGGTCCACTTCGTGATCGCCTCTTCGCGGCGCTCCTGCATGGAAGCCACCATGTCGAAGCTGGTGTCGAACACGCGCTTCTGGAAGTCGAGCACCTGCCGGTTGGCATCGATCATCGGGCCGCGCCAGGCCTGGCTCGGGCTCTTCGTCGCCGTGGTTGTGCTGGTCGTCATCTGAGGTCTCCTGAGTGGTACGATCCGTTGCCCGGATGGCCCACATGGTCTTGGCTTACAAGCCTGTTTCGACGGTTGCAACGATGACGGTCGCTTCATTCGACGGCGCCCGTCTTGTGCAATGCAGCAAGAATGCTGCACAATATGCTGCACCGTGTCAACCCCCCTCCGCATGACCGAATCCTCGCGGCTTGACCAGGCGCCCGTGACATGAGTACCTCCAGCAAGTCGCCGTCGCCGATCGTCATCAAGAAGTACGAGAACCGGCGGCTGTACGACACCCACAGCAGCCGCTACGTGAACCTCGACGGCGTCGCCGAACTCGTCCGCGGCGGCCGGGACATCCAGGTCGTCGACTCGAAGACGGGAGAGGACGTCACCCGCCACGTCCTGACCCAGATCATCGTCGACGGCGCGAAGGACCCCGAGCACGGACCGCCGCTCGAGTTCCTCCGCGACCTGGTGCGGGCGCGGGACCAGGCCGGCCGGGACTTCTTCCAGTGGTACCTGAAGAGCGCCGGCGAGGTCTACGAACGGGTCCGCGAAACGATGCAGCGAAGCCCGTTCGCGCCGGACCCGTCCTGGATGCGCCTCTGGGACCCTCGCGCCATGGCCGAGGAGATGCACACGCAGATGACGCGGCAGATGGAAGGAGTGTTCGGCAGAGGCGGCGGCGCCGGCCGAAGCGACAAGGCTCAGGAGCCGCCGGCTCCTCCACCCGCGGCCGCAGCCACGCCCGAGGACGGCGGCAGCGCCACCCGCGCCGAACTCGATGACCTGAAGAACCGGCTTCACGATCTCGAGCGCCGCCTCGCGGACACCTCCGACTGACTCGCTCCGGACGCCCGGAACAAGATGCCCCTGTCGACCGCAGCCGCCGGAAGCGAGCTCACGCCCTCGACGATCGAGGTCACCGTCCGCGAGGTGCTCGCCTACGCGGCCGGCATCGGCGACACCTGCGACGCCGTGTTCGACGACGCCCGAAACGGCGGGGTCGCGGCGCCGCCCTCGTACTGCGTGTCCCTCGAGTGGCCCGTCGTCAGCCGCGGCCGGGGGTCGGATCTCCTGGGCGGCGAGCCGCAGGAACTGCGGCGCGGCGTCCACGCCACCCAGGACTCCCACTTCCACCGTCCGATCCGCCCCGGCGACTCGCTGACCACCCGCGGCCGCTACGTCGGCATCCGGAGCACCCGCGCCGGGGTACTGCTGACCACCCGCCTCGACACCGTCGACGGGGAGGGCCGGCCGGTCACCACCTCCTGGTCGCGTTCGATCTTCCGCGGTGTCGACACGACCGGCCCCAACGCCGAGACGGAGCCGGCGCCCGACACTCCCAGGCTGGCCTTCGGCGAGAACGGCCGGGGCCGGAGCGAGATCTTCGTGCCGCGGGAGATGCCTCACGTCTACACGGAATGCGCCCGCATCTGGAACCCGATCCACACGGAACGCGAAGTGGCGCTGGCCGCGGGCCTGCCCGACATCATCCTCCACGGCACCGCGACCTGGGCGCTCGCCGGCCGCGAGGTGCTGCGCGCCTACGGCGGCGGCGATCCCCGGCGGCTGAGGCGGCTCCATGGCCGATTCAGCGCGATGGTCATCCCGGGAACCTCGATCGCGGTCGAGCACGCGCCCGCCAGCGAGGCCGAGGACGGCGCCCTCCAGGTCGCCTTCCGGGTTCTCAACGCGGAGGGACAGGAAGCGGTGAGCCAGGGCGTCGCGGTCGTCGCGTAGAGTACCGGCCGCGATCGACAGCAGGACCAACCGACGGAGACACGAAGAGATGGGAATCCTTGAAGGCAGGACGGCAATCGTCACCGGCGCCGGCCGCGGCATCGGCAAGGGAATCGCGATCAAGTTCGCGGAAGAGGGCGCCAGTGTCGTGGTCAACGACCTGGGCGGCGCGACCGACGGCACCGGCGGTTCGCGGATCGCCGACGAGGTCGTCGAGGAGATCCGGAGCGCCGGCGGTTCGGCCGTACCCAACTACGACTCGGTCGCTACCGTCGAGGGCGGTCAGAACATCTTCCAGACGGCGATCGACTCGTTCGGCGGTCTGGACATCCTCGTCAACAACGCCGGCATCCTGCGCGACCGGACGATCTTCAACCTGGAAGAGACCGACTGGGACGCGGTGCTCGACGTCCACCTGAAGGGCCACTACTGCTGCAGCCGGCCGTTCGCCCGCTACATCCGCGAGACGAACCGCCCGGACTGCCGGATCATCAACTTCTCCTCCGTGTCGGGCCTCTACGGCAACTTCGGCCAGTCCAACTACGCCGCCGCCAAGGCCGGCATCGCCGGCCTTTCCCGGGTCCTGGCGCTTGAGCTGGCCAAGTACCGCTGCACCGTGAACACGATCTCGCCGGGCGCCACGACGCGGATGACGGCCGAACTGCGAGCCGGCCGCGGCATGGAGATCGACGAGGACGCGCCGGAGCAGAGCCCGAATCAGATCGCGCCGGTCTGCGCCTGGCTGGCATCCGACGCGGGCGCGGACATGACCGCCCAGATCATCGACGTGATGCGCGGCTGGGTCGGCATCATGCAGCAGCCCAAGGTGATCCGGAAGTTCAGCAAGGACGGCATGTGGGACAACCGCGACATCGACCTGATCATGCCGCAGCTTCTCAAGGCGAAGCAGGACCACGACGCGGCGGTCGACGCCGGGGCGGAACCGACGCCGGTCTAGCAGTCCGTGGCTCCCGTTGGCGACAGGCCGCCGGGGTTCAGAGTGTGCAGCCGTTCGGGAAGGCCCTCGAGTCGTTGATGGCCGGAGCGGGCATGCCCGGTTCGTTCCGATAGACCCGCGGCGGGTCGGCGCCCGCGGTGTCCGTCACGGTGATCTCGTAGCCGAGGTCGGTTGTCGAGGCGGCGAACACCCAGACGTGACGGTTGATCGCGCAGCCGTGCAGCACCTTGACCAGGATCTCCCAGTTCTGCGCGCTGAAGAACCGCAACACGCCGGAGTCGTTCGTGCCTTCGCGGACGACCTCCGCTGCCTTCCTCCCGGCGCCGCCCTCGACCCACCACACGGCCTCGACCCGATAACGCTCGTCCAGCAGGCAAAGGACGTCGGTCCCCGGCGTACAGGTTCCGGCGGGCGCGGCCGGACGCACCAGCACGGTGCGTCGCGCCTCGTCCGTGGCGCCGTCGGACGCGCTGACGCGGAGCGTCACCCGGTAGTAGCCCGGATCGGACCAGGCGTGGTGGAAGACGCCCGCGCCCGAGGTGGCGCCGTCACCGGTTTCCCAGACGCGGGACGCCACGGCGCCCGTGCTGGTGTCCTGGAGCATCACCTGCTCTCCCGTGCGGACCGAGCACAGATCGTCCGGGCACGGAACCCCGGCCAGAACGAAACTGGCCTTCGGCGGACCGGCGGGCGGTGGTGGCGGCGTTGGCGGCGTTGGCGGCGTCGGATCGGGCGTTTCGGGCGGAGCAGGCGGAGGCGTACCGCCGCCGCCGCCGCCACCGCCGCCACCTTCGGTGATCGTCAGCGTGTGGACCCGGTTGGCGCCGACTCCATAGTGATCGCTGTCCCCGAGAACGACGACCACCGTCTCATCGCCTTCGTCCATCTGGTCGGCCACGAGCAGAAGCGGCAGGTCGACCCAGGCCTCGCCGGCCAGCACCGGCAGCGCGCCCGATCCGGGCAACACGCCCGGGATCGAGTAGTCCTCGCCCTCCACCGCCGTGCCGCCCAGGGAGAAACCAATCATGACGTCGGCTGCCGGCGGCGGAGCGAGCTGCAACCTCACGTTCCGCCCGCCGGACCGTTCGTTCGCTCGCTGCCCGGCGGAGGAGAAAGAGACCACAGCCTTCCGTTGCGTGCTGTCGATGATCGTCACTCCGGCCTCGGCGGGACTCCCCTTCAGGACCTCGATGGGCAGATCCCCAAACGCCACCGTGAAGGTCTCGTGGGCGGAATCCGCATCATCCACGGTCGTGACGACCCCGGCCACCACTGTCTGGTTCGCGCCGATCTCGATGGACGCGAGTTCGCCGAAGTCGCCGTCCTCCGCCGTGCCCGCGGTCAGGACGATGGGAATCGTCACGGCAACGGACAGCGCTTCCGTGAGGCTCGCTTTGACGATCACGGACTCCCCCTCCGGCACACTGTCGTCAAGAACCTCCAGACGAACCTCGGGCTGCCTGGGGCCTTCCGGATCCCGGATGTCGATGACGCCGTCGCCTTCGCGGCTGCCCACGGCAGCCGTCAGGAACGGATCGATGTCGATCCCTGTCGTCGCCAGAGCCGGGGCGCCACTGGTCGTTGCCGGGATGCTGACCACAAATCGCTGATGGTCGGAGTTGCCGTCTTTCGGCGCCGTCAGGGCAAGGGTTGCCTCGCTCGCGCCCGGCCCGCTGAAGATGACCTCGCTCGCGCTCGCATCGTAAGCGACTCCGGCGGGATCGCCCACAAGCGAGACCGTGAAGGCGGTAAAGGGCGGCGTCAACGGATCCGGCCCCGCCCGAAAGATCAGGGGAACGGTCACGGTCTGGCCTGACTTCAGCGCGGGCGCCACGGCCACGTTGATCGCCGCCCCGTCGGTCGCGCTCCCCTCCTCGGCCTGCGCGTCCGGCGTGGACAGGACCACCCGGACCGGGTCGTTGTTGTGGATCGTCACGACAGCGCTCGCGTGAACCCCAGGCTGCCAGTCGTAGTCCGGATAGTCCAGCCGGAGCTGATCGAAATCGATGGTCATGCCGAATGTTCTGGCCGGCCCGACCTCGTCATCGTCAGGAAGCAGGACATCGAAGCTATCCGTCAGACGTCCGGAACTGAGGACAGGGTTCGCCAGAGGATGGAAGTGCACCCCAGGGGTGGCGGTGAATCTCGGGTCCTCGTCGCCCGTGAAGCGGACAGGAACCGTGATCGGTAGCGCCAGGCTCCGGCTCATGATGAGAACTGGAGCAAGTAGCTCGCGCATGATCTGCTCGCTTTGCGAAAAGCTGCCACGAGTGAAGCCGACCGTGACCGCTCCCAGAATCTCGTCGTCCTCGATGGAGATCGTCGATCCAACCAACGAAAGGGCGCCGCCCCCGCGGCCGAACAACCTGTCAAGGTTGTGGGGCCGGGGCGGGAGAGCGTTGACAGTGATCCGCCTCTGCGGCGTCTGCTTCGTGTCGTTGTCCACAGCCACGGCTTCAAGCATGGCGAAGCGAACACCCGGCCCTCCCGTGAAGCGCACGCCGGGCACCGACGAACTGTAGGGAGCGGAGGTGAGCCAATCCACGCCGGGGCTCGACTCGCCGGGCTTCAGACCCAGCGTCAGGTCAGCGCCGAGCGTGCCGCCCCGAACATCGAACCCCCATTCCAGAATCTGCCCGGCGGGCAGACTGTCGTGACCCGGAGGCAGCAGAGGACCGATGTCGAGCAGCAGATTCACCCTGCCGCCGTCTTCAGGCAGACCCCAATCCTGCACTACCCTATCGAGCGGCTCGGCCCTTTCCACGCCCAGTGACGAGAACACGTAGTCAATCGTGCGTTCGTTGTCGCGCATCGTGACGAAGGCACCGGACGCATAGCCAGGCTTGTAGCCCTCTCCGGGCTCCACCGCCGCGATCACCTTGCCGATCCACTCGTCCTGACCGGTGTTGGAATCCTCGTCGTCATTCATCGTGCCCACCGTGAAGGTGGCCGTGCCGCCGGACAGGGAAACCGTCCTCCTTCCCTCTTCCGACGGCGCGACGTAGTCCTGACCAAGACCGATGTCCTCGCCGATCCGAACGTTCACCGTCAGAGGACCCGTCGGCACGGGCGTCGCGGTCAGCGTGAAGCTCGCCGGATTCCCCTCCTCGACCGGATCCGCCGCAGTGGGCGCGATGGTGACTCTCGGCAGAGCGTCCCGGAGGATCACGGTGGCCGAGGCGGGCTCGCCCGGCAGGTAGCCGGCGGAATTCAACACGGTTGCCTTCACCGCCCCGTCCGGCTGGATGACGTCGAAACCCTCCGTCTGCACGTACAACCCCTCGCTGCCCAGATTCGCCGGGATCGTTACGGTTCTCATCCCCTCCTCGCCGGGCGGCACGAAATCCGAACCCGCTCTTTCCGACACATCCACGAGGACATGGAGGTCCTCCGACGGAACGGGGTCCGCCTCCAGCACAAAGAGCAGCAGATCACCCGCCGTCGCCCGGTCCTGGGTCAGGTCGGCCGGGAAGGTGACGAGAACAGGCGGAGGAACCTCGACGAGAGAGAACGACGCCAGACCGGACGCCTCGGCGCCGCCACCGAGCGCCGCATCGTCCATCGACAGGATCCCGATGGCAATGTCCTCGTCCGGCTCGACCTTTCGGTCCGTGAGCGCTGCCAGCGTTACCGTCACCCGCCGCGGCGCCAGCCCGCCGACAAGGGTCAGTTCGGCCCGTCCATCGCCGGCAAAGGCAACGCCGACGGCGGACGAGGACAGGGCGTAGTCGTCCGCGTACTCAGCCGTGCCTGTCGTGGCCAGCGTCAACGTCAAGCTCTCGGAAGAGATGAGCCGGCGTCCGGTCTCGATCGTGAACGTCGCGCTCGCGCCCTCCGTGACAGCCGCGCCGTCGGCGGACGACACCGTAACCATGGTCGGCTCGTCGTCAACCAGGCCGACTCGCGCCGAGCGGCCGCGCGTGGGACCCAGGGTGTAGCCCTGCCCGGCGACGAGCGCCACTTGCACCTCGCCGTCCGGCTCGTCAACTTCGTTGTCACGAAGATCGATCGTGTAGTTGCCTATCCGAACGCCGCCCGAGATCGTCGCCGTCTTCAATCCCTCGTCAGCCTGCGGCACGAAGTTCCCCGCGCCTGTCTCCGTCACTCTGAGGTCGACGTCCAGGTCCGTCGCCGGCAGCGGGCGGGCCTCCACGACGAAGTCGGCGCCCACCCGGCCCTCCTGCCCCTGGCCGCCGGCGTAAACGATCACCACCGGTGTCAGAGGCTCCGGCTCGTCGTCAGCAATCTCCCCAACAGCGATCGCCGCTCTCCCCGCGACGTAGCCGTCGCCAGCCAGGACTTCGACAACAACGCCGCCAGGGCCGCCGTCCCAGACCGTGTTGTCGGTCGTGGGAATCCTGTAGGTCGCCGTACCGCTCGAGTCGACGCTTACCTTCCGCCGTCCTCTGTAAGCTTCGGGCAGCCAGTTGGAGAAGGCCTCCTCCCTGACCAGCACGTTGACCTCAACGACTGCCGCGGGCGCCGGCACGAGGGAGACTTCGAACGCGACGTCTTCGCCTTCGGGCGCCGGCGCGAAGGGCCCAGCGACGCCGGCCTCCGGGACCACGTCGGTGGTCGCTCCTTCAAGCGCCGCGCTGCCCGCCAAGCCAAGCGAAGCACCGCCGCCGGGCTGCTGCGCCGCGGCGCCGCCCGCGACACTCAGAATCAGAAGAAACAGTGATGACGGCCGAACGATCTTCGTCGCCGACGGATCCGGGAACTGCATGGGCAACACGCCTCCTGAAACGCGGGGCAACCTGGTTGCTCCGAGCGTTTCGCGAGACGATCAGCGTGCCCGCGGCGTGTGAAGCGCCTCATCGATGCAGGGGCCGAGGCGCCGACCCGGAAAGTGGCGCATAGCCTAGTCAAGGCGATTCGAGGCCGCAAGAGCCACCTCAGACCCGCCCGAACTCAACGGTGCGCCCTCTTGACGGCAAGCCGCGGCGGCGCGCCATGGCCCTTCCCTAGGCTATTCGAGAACCCCGGGAGCGGCGGCGTTCCATGCAGCCCGCTGTCTTTCGGGGAGGCCCGCGGATCCGAACCAGGGCAGAGGACTCAAGTCAGCCAGCGAACGTACCAGGGCGCTCCGTCGACCTTGAGCTGCTCCTTGTAACGCTGGCGTTCCAGCTTTCGCAGGAACGCCTCGCCCTTGTTGAAGCAGCAGTCCTTGTACTTCCTGCCGCTGCCGCAGGGGCAGGGTTCGTTGCGCTGCACCTTGCTGAAGCGCCGCGGCGCGGTAACCACCGACTTGCGGGTCGAGATCGCGTTGCTCAGCCTTCGTCCGCCCTTCATCGACTCACCGTGGCCCTTCGTCTGTCGGTCCTTCGCATGTTCTCGTTCGCGCCGCCGGCCGCAGCCGAGCAAAACGGAACGCTCCGATCCCTGTAACATAGCAGCCGTACCGTCCCCGGGCGAGGCCGGCAATGGCCGACCGGCAGCGCGCCCCCGGACGATCCGCAGCCCGGACGATATGACCGCCACACGCAAGCCGAGGCTGACATGAGAATCTGCGTCGTCGGCTCCGGCTACGTCGGCCTGGTCACGGGCGCATGCCTTGCCGACTTCGGCATGGACGTCGTCTGCGTCGACCAGGATCAGACGAAGATCGCCCAGTTGCAGGCGGGCCGGATTCCGATCTACGAGCCTGGCTTGGCGACCCTGGTCGCCAAGAACGAGGAAGCCGGGCGCCTGAGTTTCACGACCGAGCCGGGACCGGCTCTAGAAGCCGCAACGGCCGTCTTCATCGCCGTCGGCACGCCGCCCCGCGAGGACGGCTCTTCGGACCTCCGCTACGTGCGCGAGGTGGCCCAGGCAATCAGTGGAAGGCTGAACAGCTACAAGGCAATCGTCACCAAGAGCACCGTGCCGGTCGGCACCGGCCGGATGATCGAAGAGATCATCGGTCGCGGCCACACCTTCTCCGTGGTCAGCAACCCCGAGTTCCTGCGAGAGGGCTCGGCGATCGAGGACTTCATGCGCCCCGACCGTCTGGTCATCGGCAGCCGCGACCAGCGCGCCACCGACATCATGCTCGATATCTACTCGCCGCTCCGCGCGCGTGGCGTGCCGATCGTGGTCACCGACGTCGAGACCGCGGAGATGATCAAGTACGCCTCCAACAGCTTCCTGGCCACCCGCATCTCCTTCATCAACGAAGTGGCGGAGTTGTGCGAACGAACCGGGGCCGACGTCCAGGTCGTTGCCCACGGCATGGGCCTCGATCGCCGAATCGGACCGCTGTTCCTGCGCCCGGGGCCGGGCTTCGGCGGATCGTGCTTTCCCAAGGACACGCGGGCCATGGTCTCCATGGCGCGCGACGCCGGCGCCCGGGCCGAAATCGTCGAAGCAACGCTCCAGGTCAACCATCGAATCCAGGAACGGATGCTCGCCAGGATCGAGTCCGTGCTCGGCGATCCCGAGGGCCGGAACGTGGCGCTGCTGGGACTGTCCTTCAAGCCCAACACGGACGACATCCGTGAATCTCCCGCGATGTTCGTGCTCGAGCACCTCCTGTCGCGGGGCGCGACGGTCCGGGTCTACGATCCGGCGGCGATGGAGAACGCCCGCCGCATTCGCCCGGAGGCCGTCTACTGCAGCGACCCGTACGAAGTGGCCGAGGACGCCGACCTGCTGGTCATCCTCACCGAGTGGAACCAGTTCCGGGCGCTCGAGTTCGAGCGGCTGAGGCAGTTGCTGCGCGAACCGCAGATTCTCGATCTTCGCAATCTCTACGAGCCTGAGCGCGTGGCGGACGCCGGCCTCAGATACTCCTCGCTCGGGCGCGCCGACGCCGTTCCGGCCGCCGTCGTTCCGGGAGTGAAGGCCTCGTGAGCCAACCGCTCTCCGTCGTCACCGGCGGCGCCGGCTTCATCGGCTCCCACCTCTGCGAACGGCTGCTCGCCGAAGACCACCGGGTCTACTGCGTGGACAACTTCATCACCGGCAGCCCGGCAAACATCGAACACCTGCGCGACAACGAGCGCTTCACGCTGATCGAGCACGACGTCAGCAAGCCGGTCTACGTCGGGCCCGACGTCGACAACGTTCTCCACTTCGCCTCGCCGGCGAGCCCGGTCGACTACCTGGAGCTCCCGATCCAGACGCTCAAGGTGGGATCGCTCGGCACCCACAATTCGCTTGGCCTGGCCAAGCACCACGGCGCCCGCTACCTGCTCGCCTCGACCTCGGAGGTCTATGGCGATCCCCTGGTCCACCCGCAGCCGGAGTCCTACTGGGGCAACGTGAACCCGGTCGGGCCGCGAGGCGTCTACGACGAGGCGAAGCGCTTCGCGGAAGCGATGGTCATGGCCTACCACCGGATCCACGGACTGGACACCCGGATCGTCCGCATCTTCAACACGTACGGACCGCGGATGCGGCTCCGCGACGGCCGCGTCGTGCCGAACTTCATTCGCCAGGCTCTCTCAGGCAGACCGATGACCGTCTACGGCGACGGCAGCCAGACGCGTTCGTTCTGCTACATCGACGACCTGGTCGAAGGAGTCTGGCGGCTTCTCAACTCCTCGGAGACCGACCCGGTCAATCTGGGCAACCCCCGTGAGATGACCGTGCTCGAGTTCGCCCGCGTGATTCGGAGCCTGACCGGGAGCCGCAGCGAGATCGAGTTCCAGTCCCTGCCGGTCGACGACCCGAAGACGCGCCAGCCCGACATCACCCGCGCCACCGGCCTGCTCGACTGGGAGCCCCGGGTAGACCTGGAGGCCGGCCTCGAGAAGACCATCCGCTACTTCGCGGACCTCCTCGGCGACCAGGAGCTTGCGCCGTAGAAGGCAGCGGCCTGTAGGATCAGGCTATCCCCATAGGCCGCCCCCATTGGACAGAACCAGCCAGGAGGAGATGTCCATGAACGAGATTGCTTCCAGTTCCCCGACTGCCCCCGGCCGCGGAGGCCTTCCCGCCACTGTGCTCGGCGCCGCCCTTGCCGTTGCCTGCTTCGCCGGCGCGCCGGCAGCCGCCCAGGACGAACGCTTCGCCGGCATCTGGCAGAAGGACATCTCGCGCAGCGACGCGCCCTGGCCCGGACGGCCCGATCGACCGCAACCGAACGCGGCCGACATCGAGATCGAGTTCCGCCTGGTCGGCGACGACGTCGAGTTGACTCAGACCAGCCGTCGGCGCGACTGGCCCACCCCTCAGCACGTCAACGTGACCTACGTCACGAACAACAAGCCCCACGCGGCGGCCGACCTCGGCAGCGGCAGGATGCAGGAAGTGCGGGCCAGGTGGCGGAAGAAGAAACTGACCGTTTCGTTCACGGTCAGCTTTCCGGGCTTCGAGGCGGACGTACAGCAGATCTGGGAGATAACGAAGAAGGGCGAGCTGCTGCAGACCAACTTCGGACGAGGCGCCGAGGGCCGCCCCGACATCCGCAGGAACTACTTCGTCCGCGCCTCCACCGTCCAGTAAGCCGGATCTCGCCCACGCCACCGAACGAAACGCACCGGCCCGGCGTCGAGTTACGAACGCCGCGGGCCGCGACGTACAGGAGTAACCAGGAATGCGCACAGCCATCGGCATCGGCAGCGCCTATGCCTCCGGAACGAACTGGGACGCCCTCGCGGAGTACGTCGTCGAGGCGGACCGCATGGGCATCGACGACGTCTGGTCGGCGGAGGCCTGGGGCACCGACGCGGTGACTCCGCTCGCCTTTCTCGCCGGGCGCACCGAGCGGGTCCGTCTCGGCACGGGCATCATGCAGATCTCGGCGCGGGCGCCGTCGATGACCGCCATGACCGCGATGTCGTTGGCGTCCATCTCGAAGGACCGCTTCGTGCTCGGCCTCGGCGTCAGCGGCCCTCAGGTGGTCGAGGGCCTCCACGGCGTGCCTTTCGCCATGCCGCTGGGCCGCCTGCGGGAGTACGTCGACATCCTGAAGATCGCCCTGTCGGGCGAGAAGATCGCGTACGACGGCAGGCACTACACCCTGCCCCGGCCGGGAGGTGAGGGCAAGGCGATTCGCATGTCGCAGCCCCCGCGGCCCGAACTGCCGATCTATCTCGCGACCCTCGGTCCCAAGTCCCTCGAGTACACCGGCGAGGTCGCCGACGGCTGGCTCGGCACGTCCTTCATCCCGGAGCACACCGACGCCTTCTTCCCGTCGATGCGCGCCGGCGCCGAGCGCGCCGGCAGATCCTTCGGAGACGTCGACATTCAGGTCGGCGGCGACGTCGAGTTCGGCGACGACCTGGAGCGGATGGTCGCCCGCCGCAAGCCGGCGATGGCCTTCACCCTGGGCGCGATGGGCTCGGCCCAGACGAACTTCTACAACGACGCCTACCGCCGCGCCGGCTTCGTCGAAACCGCCCGCGAGGTGCAGGCTCTCTGGATCTCCGGCAAGCGCGACGAGGCGGCCGCGCGCGTCCCCGAGGAGATGGTGCTCGCGACCACGCTGGTCGGCGACGAGGCCCGCGTGCGGGAGCGCATCCGCGCCTACCGCGACGCCGGTGTGACGACCCTGCGCCTCAACCCCGCCGGGGCCACCGTCCGCGAGCGGCTCGACACCCTGGGCCGGTTCCTGGAGCTGGTTCGCGAGGAGACCTCCCCGGCCGAATGAGCTTCCCGGCACGGCATGGCACGGAACTCCTGGCGCACGCCGAACGGAACCTGGGGCGCTTCGAGCAGCGCGAACTCGATCCCGAAACCGCGGCGGCGCGGGCCGCGGAGGCTTCAGGCCACACCGGCGCGACGCCGGCCAACGCACACGCCGCGGTCGCCGTGACGCTGCTGCCCGACCAGGGCGGTCGCGGCTGCTTCCTGCTCACGCGCCGGTCGCTCCGGCTGCGGCGGCACCGCGGCCAGTGGGCTCTCCCGGGCGGCCGGATCGACGAGGCGGAGACACCCGAGCAGGCGGCGCTCCGCGAGCTCCACGAAGAGGTCGGCCTGGACCTCGACCCGTCCGCCGTCCTCGGCCGACTCGACGACTTCGGCACCCGCTCCGGCTTCGTCATCACGCCGGTCGTCTTCTGGTGCGACGACTACCGGGAACTCGAGCCGAACCCGGCCGAGGTCTACAGGGCCTATCGCATCCCCCTGATCGACCTGGACCGCCCGGACGTGCCGGTGCTGCGGGAGATACCGGAGAGCGAGAATCCCGTGCTCTCCATGCCGATCCGCGGCGGCCTCGTCCACTCGCCGACCGCGGCGATCGTGTACCAGATGCTCGAGGTCGTGCTGCGCGGCAACGACGTGCGGGTCGCCCACTACGAGCAGCCCGTCTTCGCCTGGCGCTGACGCCGTGACCGCCGCCCGACCCCTCGACGGCACGCTGGTCGTTTCCATCGAGCAGGCGGTGGCCGCGCCTCTGGCCACCTGCCGGCTCGCCGACGCCGGCGCCCGGGTGATCAAGGTGGAGCGCGAGGGCGGCGACTTCGCCCGCGGCTACGACGGCACCAGCGGCGTCTCGGCCTACTTCGCCTGGCTGAACCGCGGCAAGGAGTCCATCGTGCTCGATATCAAGGACGCCCAGGATCGCACCCTCCTCGAACGAATGATCGAGCGCGCGGACGTCTTCATCCAGAACCTCGCTCCAGGCGCCGCCGCGCGCGCCGGCTTCGGTTCGAAGGAACTCGCGAAGCGCCATCCACGGCTGATCACCTGCGACATCTCGGGCTACGGCGAGGAGGGTCCGTACCGTGAGATGCGGGCCTACGACCTCCTGGTCCAGGCCGAGAGCGGTGTCGCGTCGATCACCGGTTCGCCGGCAGAGCCTGGGCGGGTCGGCGTGTCCATCTGCGACTTCGCCACCGGCATCTACGCCTACTCCGCCATCCTCGAAGCCCTGATCGAGCGCGAGAGCACCGGCACCGGCCGCAACGTCGAGGCCACCCTTTTCCACACGATGGCGGACTGGATGGCCGTGCCCCTGCTCCGCTTCGAGCAGCAGGGCCTCGACTGGCCGCGCGTGGGCCTAGGCCATCCGACGATCGTTCCCTACGGCCTGTTCGAACTCGGTGACGGCGATGCCGTCCTGATCGGAGTCCAGAACGACCGCGAGTTCGTGCGGCTCTGCAACGAGGTGCTCGAACAACCGGAACTCGCCGAGGCCTTCCCGCGGAACGTGGACCGCGCCCATGCCCGCGACACCGTCGAAGGCGCGATCGCCGATGTCTTCCTGCGCCATGACCGGACGTCGATCCGGACGGTCCTCGATCGCGCCCGCATCGCCTACGGCTTCCTGAATGACGTCGCCGCCCTGTCGCGCCATCCACAACTCCGCCGGGCCCGGCAACCTCTCCCCGACGGCACCGAGATCGACATGGTCGCACCCGCCGCCGCGCCCCACGAACCGGGAAGACGCCTGCCGCCCGTACCCGAACTCGATGAGCACGGCGCAGCCATCCGTGCCGAGTTCCATCCGTGCGCCCGCTGACGGGCACACGGACTGGTTCGCGTCTTGCTCGTCTCCTCGCAAAACGGGTGCCATCCGCGCGCCCGTTGACATCTGATGCGTGATGCGTGATGCTCTCGCCATGCGCACCACACTGAACCTTGACGAAGACGTTCTCCTGGCCGCCCGGGAACTCGCCGCGCTGCGGGGCGGCACCATGGGTCAGATCGTCTCGGAACTGGCCAGGAAGGGGCTCAAGCCAACGGCCAGACCCACCGCCACGAGAAACGGCGTTCCTCTTCTAGCGCCGCGTGACGACGCCCGGCCGGTCTCGCTAACCGCGGTCAACGCCCTTCGAGACGACGAACCTTGACCGTGCTGCTCGATGTCAACGTGCTGATCGCCCTGTTCGACTCGGAGCACATCCACCACGAAACGGCACACGAGTGGTTCGGCCGCCCGTCGCGCGGTCGCTGGTCCACATGCCCGTTGACCGAGAACGGCTTCGTGCGGATCGTGGCGAACCCCGGTTATCCCGGTCGCCGGACCACTGTGGCCGATGCGGCAGAGCGCTTGCGGATCTTCTGCCGGACCGAGGATCACGTCTTCTGGCCCGACTCTCTCTCGCTTCTCGATCGCGAGCGCATAACCGCCGGTTCAATCCGGGGCTACCGACAGATCACCGACGTCTACCTTCTGGCCCTGGCCGTTCACAACAGCGGCGTACTCGCCACGTTCGACGATTCGATTCCGATCGCATCCGTTCCAGGCGCCGACGAGGGCAGCATCGTCCTGCTGAAGTAGCCCGCTACAGGGTCGCGTGGCCGGCGACGAGGGCGATCCAGATCAGGGGCAGCACGACAAGGGAACCAAGGAAGAGGGCCCGGGCGCGGACGGGGTTGCGGTCGAGGGCGAAGCGGGCGGCGAGCAGGACGAAGACCGCGCTGAAGGCGGCCGCCGCGACCGCGAAGACCCAGGAAGTCAGCCCGACCGGCGCGGCGAGCAGGCTCAGGCCGGCAAGCGCGGCGGCCCAGAACACGGACTCCAGACCGGTCCGGCGGCCGTTCGGGTCGACGACGGCCAGGACCCTGAAGCCGGCGCGAGCGTAGTCGTCGCGGTGGAGCCAGGCCAGGGAGTGGAAGTGCGGAAGCTGCCAGGCGAAGACGATGCCGAAGAGAAGCCAGGCCTCCAAGGTCAGGGCGCCGGTTGCCGCGGCCCAGCCGATCACCGGCGGCAGAGCGCCCGGCACCGCGCCGGCGAGAACGGCCCATGGAGTGCGCCGTTTGAGCGGCGTGTAGACCCAGGCGTAACTGACAAGAGTTGCGAGCGCGACGGCAGCCGCGAGCAGGTTCGCGCCCAGGGCGAGCACGATCAGGCCGGCGACACTCAGGACGGTGGCGAATAGCTGACCCGCAGCCGGCGAGATGCCCCCCAGGGGCAGCGGCCGGTACCGGGTGCGGGCCATCAGCGCGTCCAGATCGCGCTCGGAGACCTGGTTGAACGCGGCGCCGCCCGCGGCGACGAGACCGGAACCGGCCAGGACGGAGAGGAGGACTCCCAGGTCGACTGTGCCGGCCCCGAGGTAGTAGCCGATGCCGACCGTGGCGACGGCCAGGGCATTGAGCCGTGGCTTTGCCAGGGCCAGCCACAGGGAGGCGCGGCTGGGCCGCGCCGCTTCCGCCGCGAGGAGCGTCACGCGGGGGCCCGTCCGGGGGCGCCGCCGGTGTTCGGCGCGAAGCGGGCCGCCCGGATCGCGGAGGCGTCGCCGAACCAGGTGCGGTGCACCCGCAGCGCCAGGGCCACCGAGACGACCCACAGCAGGCCGCCGGTCGCCACGTGCGCCGTGTTGATGTGCGGCTGCAGGCCGCTCCAGACGGTCCAGGCGCCGAGGCCGATCTGAGCCAGCAGCACCGTGCCCAGGAGCAACGCCGGACGGGCGAGTTCCGGGCGGTGACGATGGACCCTGAGGATCCGCAGGATCAGGGCCACAGCCGCGATGGTCACGGCGACGGCGCCGAGGCGATGCGCGAAGTGGAGCGCAATACCCAGGCTCCATTCGGGCGGGAACAGCCGGCCGAAGGCCAGCGGAAAGTCCGGGATGGCGAGCCCGGCGTCGTTGTGGCGCATCGTCGCGCCGAGCAGGATCTGGACGTACACGAGAGCCGGAACCGACAGGGCGAGCCTTGCCAGCAGCGGGTCGTCCAGCGGCTCCGCGCGCCCGAAGCCAGTTCGCCAGCCGGGCGACGTGAAGATGCCCAGGCTCACGACGAGTGCGAAGAAGAGCTGGGCCAGTCCGGCATGGCTGATCGAGATCGGTTTCGGCAGCAGGTAGATCACCGTGATCCCGCCGAGCAGTCCCTGGGCGACGACCGCTCCCAGTGCGATCCAGGCCAGCCGGCGCACCCAGGCGCGGGCCTCGACCCGCCAGGCCCACACGGCAAGTCCGATCGTCATCAGGCCCACAACGCTCGCGATCAGGCGGTGGCCATGCTCGTAGAAGATGCCGCCCACCATCTTCGAGAAGGGGAAGGCGAACATGAAGTAGCCGTACGTGTTCGGCCAGTCCGGAACCGCCAGCCCCGAGTCGGTGCTCGTGACCAGTCCGCCCGCCGCGATCAGCAGCAGGGACGCCGCGGCCAGCAGCCGGAGGTAGTAGTGCAGCCAGCGCACGACCGGCGGACTCTATCCGCGCAGGCGGCCGCCTTCTACACCCGGAGGCCGTGTCGCGGCGGACCTGAGGGCGCGAAGCCACTGGGTGCGCCGGCGCCCCCGCCGGCTGCCGCCGAAGGCGGCAAGTGGAATGCCCGGCCGTCAGGCCGGATCCGCCTTGCCCGGTGGTACCCTGCGCCGCCATGGGTCCCCTCGACGGCTACAGGGTGATCGAACTGGCGACGATGGTCTCGGCGCCAATCGCCACCATGCTGCTGGCGGACCAGGGCGCCGAGGTGATCAAGATCGAGGCGCCACCGGGCGGCGACATCATGCGCCGCTTGGGGCCCCAGCGGGGCGGCGTCACGGCCGGGTTCGCGACGATCAACCGGGGCAAGCGTTCCCTGGTGCTCGACCTGAAGCACGAACGCGGCATCCGGATCCTGCTCGACCTGGCCGGTACCGCGGACGTCTTCGTTCAGAACTTTCGGCCTGGCGTGGTCGACAAGCTGGGCCTGGGTGCCGACCGCCTGCGCGAGCTGAACCCCCGTCTCGTCTACGTGTCGATCAGCGGGTTCGGGCAGGAAGGGCCCTACGCCCAGAAGCGTGTCTACGATCCGATCATCCAGGCGCTGTCCGGTTTCGCCGACATCCAGGCCGATCGGGTCACGGGCGAGCCGAAGATGGTGCGGACGATCATCCCGGACAAGGTGACCGGGCTGACCGCTGCCCAGGCGATCACGGCCGCGCTGCTCGCACGCGAACGGACGGGGGATGGCCAGCACCTCGAGCTCGCCATGCTCGACGCGACGATCTCCTTCACCTGGCCCGAGGGCTTCGTGCGGCAGATCCTGGTCGGTGGAGAGGTGGCGCACGGCCGGCCCGGTTCGACCAGCGACCTGATCTACCGGACCGCCGACGGCTACATCACGGCGTCCACGATCTCGGACGCCGAGTGGGAGGGCATGGCGCGGGCCACCGGCCATCTTGAATGGCTGGAGGACGAGCGCTACAACACGGCCGCGGGCCGGATCTCGAACGCGGACTCGCGCCTGGGCATGGTCGGCGACGTCATGCGGCAGCGCACATCCGCGGAGTGGATCGCCGCCCTCGAGGCCGAGGACGTGCCCTGCGCGAAGATCCTGACGCGCAACGAAGTGCTGACCGACCCGCAGGTGGTAGGCAACGAGCTGTTGCGGGAGGTCGACCATCCGCAGGTCGGCCGGATGCGGGTGCCTCGTCCGGCGGCGAAGTTCTCGGGCACGCCGCCGGCGCCGGCCGCACCGTCTCCGGTACTCGGCGAGGGCGCCGACGACCTGCTGGCGGGGTTGGGCATGACCGCCGCCGAGATCGACGAACTGCGACGGAACGGCGTCGTCGGTTAGGGACCGGATGCCGGCGGGGGCGCCGGCGCACCCGGTGTGCGGCTTACCGCTGCAGTTCGCGCAACACGAGGTCCACGGTCACGGTCTGCCGGGGACTCAGGACCGTCTCGAACGAATCACTCACTTCCCAACTGTCGGGGGTCAGGCGCCGGGCCGAGATGCTGACCCAGCCGGGCGGAACGCCGCGAGCGGAGTAGGAACCGTCCTCGCCGGCGGTCGCCTGGTGAACGAGCTGACCGTCCGCGGATTCGAAGCGGACGATGGCGCGTTCCGCCGGTAGACCCGTGGACGCGCTCACGACGCGGCCCTGGACGACGGTGTCGGCGAGTTCCAGGATCAGAGGCTCGTCGGCTGGCAGGTCGACGTTGTGGAAGAACTGAATCGCTTCGTACTCCGGCGCGACCACGTCGACCCGCCAGCCTTCCCGTCCCGGCAGCGCGCCGCGAAACCAGCCCTCGTTGTCGCTCCGGAACGTCAGCTCCGGCGATGTCTGGCGACCGCCGAAGAACACGAGTCCGGGCACCGGCACGTCGTCCAGCATGAGACGTCCCACAACGGGCACGAGGTCGAGCTCGACCGTCGCGGTCAGATCGTTCACGATCTCGAGGTAGTCCAGTCCGCCGAACCGCCCACCCGCCTCGTCCGTGATCTCCACGCCGAAGGCGCCGTTGCCCGGCACGTGGAACTGAACCCGGCCGTTTTCGACCACCGCCCTCTGCTGGGAGTACTCTCCGGGGCGGTACTGGCGCCAGAACCCGGCCCGGTCTTCCGGCTCGACCTGCTTCAGCCGCGCCACCCAATCGCTGTCGTAGGGCGGATCGGCAGGAAGCACGTTGACCTCCAGCAAGTGACTTCGAGTGAGCGGGAGTCGCTTCCGGGGGAACGTCTCGGCGTTTCTCTGGAGCGTGTAGGGGCCCGCGCGCGCGGCCACCCTGCCGTCGCAATCCACCTGAATCCAGTGGTGGCCGGGCCCGAGGCCCGGGGCCTGGAAGAAGCCGTCCCGGGCCACGTCCACCGTCGCCAGGACATCCTCCAGACCGGTCGTCCAGAATGCGGGATCCGCCTTCGCCACGTGGACGACGCAGCGCTCGATCAACTCCCTGAAGCCCGGCCCCGGCGCGACGAAACCGGCCAGGCTGGCCCCGGGGACGAGCCTCTGATCGCCCATGCGAAGCTGCCGCCGGCCGAACAACGGCGTCTCCCAGCGGTACTCCGGCGAGTGTCCGGGCAGCCAGAAGACGATGTGCGCCAGCGTGCCCGGCAGGTCGCAGGACCAGCGACCGTCGGCCGCCACCGGGCAGCGAACCCTCGCTCCCTTCAGGCTGAACCGCGGATCCATCCCTTCCGGATCAACATCGCCGAGGAGAATCGAGACTTCCGACACCGGCCGCCGGGGACCGACCACGCGCCCCGACACGGGGACCGCCGGAAAGACAGGCACCTCGAAAACCGGCACGACCGCGGGGGCCGGCTTCTCGCTGCCGTCGACCTCCGGCTGCGGCCCGCCCGGATCCTCCGGTTCCAGATCGGGGTCGATGTAGACCTCACGACCCCAGAATCCGCTGCCGGACGCAGGGCGGACGTTCCAGGGTCCGGGCTCGAACAGGAAGACCTGAAACGGCTGATCGCTGACCACGGGAAATTCCTGCTCACGACCCTCCGCGTTCCTGGCCATGAGCGTCACCTCGGCCGAAACCGTGCGATAGGCGACCGCCTTCAGCACGACGTAGGCAACATCGTCCGCCCCGACCTGAGGGACGGCGGGCTCCTGAGCCGGGGAGACGGCGGCCCCCAGGACGAGGCTCAGGCCGACAACCGCGCCGATCGCGCCACGCCGCCGCTCGCTCATCCCTGGTCCACCCGCTACGGCAGCGTCATCACCAGGGGCTTCTTGCGGGTCACGACGATCGTGTGCTCGAACTGGACCGTGGTCGTTCCGCGCTTGTTGAGCAGCGTCCAGCCGTCCCTCGCGGTCTTCGCCTGCTCGCGGCCGTTGGTCAGAAACGGCTCGATCGTCAGCACCATGCCGTCATGCAGGAAGCGGTCGTCGTTCGGGTCGTCGAAGCCCGGTACGAATTTCGGCTCCTCGTGCAGCGAGCGGCCGATGCCGTGCGAGCCCAGGTTGCGGATCAGGCCGAAGCCGGCCCTGGTCGCCGTCTCCTCGATGGCGCGGCCGATGTGGCGCAGGCGGCGACCGTGGCGGGCCTGCCGCATCGCCTCCCGCAGCGCCCGCCGGGTGGCCGAGATCATCCGCCGCCGCACTTCGTTGACTGGCGGCACCGGGTACGCCGCGCCCGTATCGCTGAAGTAGCCGTCGAGTTCGAGCGACACGTCGACGTGCACCAGGTCGCCAGCCTCGATCCGCCGCTCGCCGGCGATGCCGTGCGCGACTTCCTCGTTGACGCTGATGCAGGTGGCCGCCGGAAAGTCGTAGCAGAACTCGGGCGCCGAGCGCGCGCCCCGGGCTTCCATGTACTCCCGGCCGATCAGGTCCAGCTCGGCGGTCGTCATGCCCGGCTCGAGCGCGTCGCCCATCCTGGCCAGACACCGGGCCGCTACCCGACCCGCGCGGCGCAGGCCCTCCAGATCCTCGTGGCCGTCAATCGTCATCGGGGTCAGGCTACCGCACCAACTCGCAGCGCATCGGCGTGTAGAGTCTCCCGATGATCGTCGGCGCTCCCCTCGTTAACGCGAACCTCGAACTCCCTCGCCGCATCCTCGACCTGGCCTCCCCGCAGCGACCGCTTCGAGCCGTTCCACCCACGTCAGCACCCGACGTAGCGCCAGGCTGCCGGCATGAGAACCAAGAGCAATCATGAGTGGCATCCCCGACGATGCGAACGGCGCGGCCCAACGCGGTGCGCGGTTCTACCGTTGCGCCCTGCAAGTGAATCCCCATCACTACGGGTCGACCTTTCGAGGTCAACCATCGAAGGGAAGCCCGACTGAGCATGCAAGGGCCGTCATCGCCAAAGCCGTCGAGCTGCGAATCGAAGTTCTGGCAATCACCGACCACAACAGCGTAAATGATGTGCCGGCATTCCGGGCCGCTGCCGAGGGTCAGCCGATTCACATCCTGCCAGGATTCGAGTTGACGTCGCACGAGGGTGTTCACGTTCTCTGCCTGTACCCGCCTCAGACAAGCAACGATCAACTTGAGCGGTACCTCGGAGAGTTCGCTATCCGCGACACGGAACCATCCTCCGCCCCTTCGGACAAGATTCTTTGCGACGTGCTGTCGCATGTCCGCAGTCAGGGCGGGATCACGATCGCGGCCCATGTGACCAACGAGAGCGGTCTGTTCAAGGTTCTGAAAGGGCAACCGCGAATCCGGGCGTGGCAAGACGAGGATCTCCTGGCAATCCAGATACCTGGATCCGTCGACGATCTGCCAGTGGAGATCCGCCCGATTGTCAAGAACAGCAATGCCGACTATCGGCGCTCTCACGCACCCGGGAAAGGACTCGCCGTCGCGGTCGTTAACGCGAAGGACGTGGCCAAGCCGGAGGACCTGGAGAATGCGGCGGCCACCTCCTGGATCAAGATGGACGAAGTCAGCATCGAAGGACTCAGGCAGGCCTTTCTCGACCCCGGCTCCCGTATCCGCCTGCACTCTGACAGCCAAGACAGCGAGGCGAATGAGCACATGGAGCTCCTTGAACTGGGATGGGAGGGGGGCTTTCTCGGCGGTGAAACCGTGCATCTGAACCCAAACCTGAACGTGCTGATCGGCGGACGCGGCAGCGGCAAGTCCACGGTGATCGAGAGCATTCGCAGTGCACTGGGTCTCGAACCGACCGGGAATGACGCGCGTAAGGCTCACGAAGGGATCGTACGGCAGGTGTTGCGCAGCGGCACAAAGATCTCGCTGCGTGTACAGGTTCGCCGGCCCGGTCCGCGGGAGTACCGAGTCGAGAGAACACTCCCCAATCCGCCGTTGGTTCGCGAGGCAAGCGGTGAAGTTTCCCACCTGGCGCCTCTGGACATCCTGCCGAAAGTCGAGGTCTACGGCCAACACGAAATCTCAGAGCTATCGAAGAGTCCCGAGAAACGCACCCGTCTCCTCCATCGCTTCGTTGAGTCCGACGAGTCGCTGGGAAAGCGCAGGGAGTCGCTGCGCCGCGAACTCGTGAAGAACCGACGAGCGTTGAGCGACGCGCGCGCTGACATAGTGTCGATCGAAGAGCGCCTGAGCGCACTTCCAAGCCTTGAGGAGACGCTCCTGCGCTTCCAGGAGGCGGGTCTGGAGGATCGCCTGCGAGAGCAAAGCCTGCTCGTGCGTGAGGAACGTGTGCTTGACTCCGTGCCTCGCCGTATCGCGCCGTTCCGCGAGGCCCTCGAGACTCTCCAGCGTGAACTGCCGATCGACCGGACCTTCTTGTCGGAGAAGGCTCTAGAGGCCTTGCCCGGCAAGCCAGTTCTCTCCCGCGCGAATGAGGTGCTTGCAGCCTTGGAAACGTGCTTGGCGGGCATATCCAAGCAACTGCAGGAGGCCTTGGAGCAGGCGGACGAAGGCATCGAGAGCGTGCGCGCAGATTGGCGAGTGCGGCAGCAGCAGGTTCAGGCTGCGTATGAGCGAATCCTGCGCGATCTTCAGCGATCGAGCGTGGATGGAGAAGAGTTCATGCGACTTCGCCGTCAGATCGAGGACCTACGGCCGCTGCAGGAACGCCTGACGGCGCGGCAGCGTCACGAGGCGGAGCATTCCAAGCAGCGCCGTACTCTTCTCGCTGAGTGGGAGGACGTGAAGGCGAGTGAGTTTCAAGCTCTTGACCGGGCGGCCAAGAAGGTCAGTCGGAGTCTCCAAGGCCGTGTCCAGGTCGACGTCAACGCAGGAGGCGAACGCGAGCCACTGTTCAATCTCTTGCGGGAGAACGTCGGGGGCCGCCTGAAGGAAGCAATCGACCGGCTGAAGAGCGTACCGGAACTCTCCCTGACTCAGTTCGTCGACTCGTGTAGAGACGGAGCGATCGCGGTCAACGGGACTTTCCGGATCCCATTGCCTCAGGCGGAACGACTCGCCAAAGCCGATCCCGAAGTTCTCATGCGAGTCGAGGAATTGGTCCTCGGCGCAACCGCAGAAGTAAGACTGAACACGGCGCCCGAAGGTGCACCGCCATCCTGGCAGGCTCTGGAGGACCTGTCCACCGGTCAGAAGGCGACCGCGGTTCTTTTGCTGCTGCTCCTGGAGTCAGACGCACCGCTCATTGTGGATCAGCCGGAGGACGATCTGGACAACCGCTTCATCACCGAGGGCGTCGTGCCCCGCATGCGCGACGAAAAACAGCGGAGACAGTTCATCTTCTCTACCCACAACGCGAACATCCCGGTACTCGGAGACGCCGAGTTGATTCTCGGCCTCTCGGCCACGGGTGAAGCAGAGGGCGGACGCGCTCGGATCGCGCCAGAGCATCGAGGATCGATCGACTCGCAGCCCGTCCGCGAACTGGTGGAGGAGATCCTTGAGGGAGGAAAGGACGCCTTCGAGACCCGCCGCCGAAAGTACGGATTCTGAGGCCATGAACAGGACGGAACTGCTTGAACTGATAGCCGGCGGCGAGGACTCGCGGGTCGATTTCAAGCGTGACCACTGCCGGCCGGAGAAGCTCGCGAAGGAGATGGCGGCGTTACTGAACCTTGAAGGCGGCTTCATCCTTCTCGGCGTGGAAGATGACAAACGGATTTCCGGCTTGACCCGGAGCACGGCGGCAGCCGAAGAATGGGTGATGAACATCGCGCGGCAGAACCTGGAGCCAGCGACAATCCCCGTCTGGACTTCCATCGTGATGGAGACGGTAAGGCCGTCGGCGTAGTCGAACTTCCCGTTGACAGCCCGGGGAAACCCCACAAGGCAAGACGCGGATCTGCCTGGACAACGTACGTTCGCATCGGCAGCACCTCCCGAGAAGCGACGCGCGAGGAGGAAGGAAGGCTCTACCAGTCTGCGCGTCTGATTCGTTACGAAATCAAGGGCGTTCCTGACACCGGACTAGAGAGCCTAGACCTTGACCGGGTCGCCAACTACTTCCGCAGGATCCTGAACCGGCCAGCGCCCGGCAACGCGGACACCGAGGGCTGGCGTCGCCTTCTGCTCAACTCGGACCTGCTGGTCGGCACCGCGGACTCCGTTCGCACTTCCGTCGCGGGTCTCCTGTTGTTCGGGCAGAACCCGAATCGCCGCCTGCCCCAGGCTGGCGTCACGGCAGTGGCGTTTCAAGGCAACGCCAAGGCGTACGAGACGGTCGACGAGGAGAGAATCCGGGGGCCGCTGACGCCGCTTGCATCGAGGCGCGGTTCACCACTCGACAAGGGCGTGATCGACCGCACGGTGGACTTCGTCAAGCGCAACATGGGAACTGTCGCCTGGCTCGAGGGCGCCCGGCGCCGCCGCAAGAGGGCCTTTCCCGCTTCCGCAATCCGGGAAGCCGTGGTGAACGCAGTGGCGCACCGCGACTACGCGCGGGAAGGCACCGATATCGAGGTCTTTCTCTACGCCGACCGGCTCGAGGTGGTCTCCCCCGGTCGCCTTCCGAACGGAGTCACCGTTGCGAAGATGAGAGAGGGTGTCGTTCGGGTTGCGCGTAACGAACTGCTCAAAGAGATTCTGCGCGACTACGGCTACATCGAGCACTACGGCATGGGAGTCCGCAATCGGATCATCGACGGAATGCTGACCCACAACGGGACAGAGCCTGATCTCCTGGACGCGGACGACCGGTTCCTCGTCAGGCTCTGGAAGAAGCGGCCCGAAGCGGACCGCAGCGCGGACACGTAGGCCGTCACAGCAGAGCCGCACGGGTGGCGCGAGTGGATCCTCGCCGATCTGCTCCCGCGCATGGCGCTTGGCCAGTGTGGGCGATCCCACGGCGCCGCACCGGCACACTGACGCAGAAGTGCGAACGCTACACCAGCAGCGGATCGGCGATGACCTCGACCGTGGCCGGCCCCTCGTGGGCCAGCGCCCGGTCGAGCGCGCCATCCAGTTCAGAGGCGTCCTCGACGCGGATGCCGAGACCGCCGCAGTTCGTCACGAGTTCGGCGAAGTTCGGATTCGTCAGGTCGGTCATCCAGACCGGCAACTCGATCGCACGCTGCTCCTTCGAGATCTTGCCGAGCTCGCTGTTGTTCAGCAGCACGTGGGTGATTTTCATCCGATGGTGGACGGCGGTCATCACCTCCCCGAGGTACTGGCCGAAGCCGCCGTCGCCGGTGATCGCCACCACCGGCCGGCCGGCAAAGCGCTCGTCGGCCGTCCGGGTCGCCGCCCAGGCGCCCATCGCCGCGGGGTAGCCGAAGCCGATCGAGCCGAGATAGCCCGACATCAGCACGGCCTGCCGCCGGCACTCGAAGTAACGGCCGAACGAATACGTGTTGTTGCCGACGTCGACGGCGATGATCGCGTCCTCGGGCAGGCGCCGGTTCAGCGACGCGAACACGGCCGCGGAACTCACGCCCGCATCACCCTCGTCCGCGAGCCGGCGCTCCTTCTCCAGCCGCCAGATCCGCCAGCGCTCGGCGACCTCCGGCCGCTGGTCCACGGTGCTGGTGGCGCCGTCGCCGAGCGCCTCGGCGAACAGCCGCGCGGTGACGCCGATCTCGCCCCAGACCGGCACGTCGACGGCGTGGAACTTGCCCAGCGCCATCGCCTCGAAGTCGACCTGGATCACCGGCTTGAAGGTCGTGATCCCCGTGTGGTTCGAGAACGAGGCGCCGAACACGATCAGCAGGTCGCTCTCGTTCATGAGCCAGCTCGCGACCGGCGTGCCGCTGCGGCCGAGAACGCCGCAGCCGAGCGGGTGATCGTCCGGGATCAGCCCCTTCGCCTTGAAGGTCGTGACCACAGGCGCGTTCAGCCGCTCCGCGAGAGCCACAACGCCGTCCATCTCGAACCGGGCGCCGTGGCCGACGATGATGACCGGCCTGCGGGCGCCGCGGATCAACTCCAGGGCGCGTTCCGTGGCCTCGGGCGGCGGGGTGATGCCGGGTGGCGTCAGCCGGCCCTCCGGCGACCCGGCCTCGGCGCTCGACGCCAGGGTCTGGACCTCGTCCGGGAAGACGAGGTGCGCCACGTCCCGCTTGAGGATCGCGTTCTTGCACGCCAGGTTCGCCAGTTCCACGTGCCGGCTGTCCCGGTAGACGGCGTGGCTCATCGCGGCGACGCCGGCAAAGGCAGCGGAGAGATCGACCTCCTGAAACGCCCCCGGACCGAGCACCTGGGTGTCCACCTGGCCGGTCAGCGCCAGGATCGGCGCCCGGTCCATCCGCGCGTCCCACATCCCGGTGAGCAGGTTCGTGGCGCCCGGCCCGGCGATCGTCAGACAGGCCGCGGGCCGGCCCGTCAGCTTGCCGTAGGCCGAAGCAGCGAACGCCGCCGCGCCCTCGTGGCGGACGCCGACGTACTGGAGAGCGCCGGCCTCGCACTGCGCCCGAATCGCGTCCGCCAGTCCGAGGTTCGAGTGGCCGACCATGCCGAAGACGTGGGTCAGGCCCCAGTTGACGAAGGTCTCGACCATCGCGTCGCTCACCGTGCGCGGTCGCTCGACCTCCTTCTCCACACCGACATAGATGCCGTCGGCACGGACTTCGACCGCATACGTGGGCACCCGCTCGTCGTAGCCCGCCGGCGACTTGCCCGTGAGCGGGCAGTAGTCCCAGCCGTGCCACAGGCAGCGCAGCCAGCCGTTCTCGATCGACCCCTCCCCCAGCGGGCCGCCCTGGTGCGGACAGCGGTTGTCCAGCGCGCCGTACTGCCCGTCATGGTGCGTCAGGCAGATCGAGCGCCGGCCCGCCTCGACCGTCTTGACCCGGTTCTCGGCCAGCTCATCGAGGCCGGCGACCCTGAACCAGGCCAGGTCGGACGCGCGGCCGGGATCGTCCATCAGTCGGGCAGCACGAGGATGCGCAGGTTGCGGAACCAGATCTCGTTGCCGTGGTCCTGGAGCGCGATGTGGCCCGTCTCCATCATCCCGTAGCCGGGCATCGAGGCGAACTTGCTGGCCGCGACGAGTTCCTTCCACTCGTCGTCCCAGAGGTTGTACTCCACCACCTCCTCGCCGTTCAGCCAGTGCGTGACCGCGGCGCCCTCGACCCGTAGCGCGCTCGTGTTGAACTCGCCCAGGGGCACCAGCTCGCCGCCCTGCCGGGCGTGGAGTGCGTAGTTCGAGGCTGCCGAGGTTTCCATCCGCTGACCGTCCCGGTGCCCGCCGTCGTCCAGGATCTGGAACTCGGGACCCGTCGAGTAGGACGCGGGGGCATCCTCCGAAACGTGGAACATCACGCCGCTATTTCCCCCAGGGGTCACGGCCCAGTCGAAGCGGAACTCGAATGACCGGTACTGCTCCCGGGTCATCAGATCGGCTCGCGGCCCGGCGTCGTCGCCCTCGGGCGGCACGAAGTGGACCACGCCGTCCGCCACCGCCCAGCCGGCCGGCACGTGGTCGAGTTTGAAGCCCCGCCAGTGGTCCAGCGATTCGCCGTCGAAGAGGGACTGGAAACCGGCCTCGGCCTCCTCGGCCGTGAGCTGGTTGATGGCGGCGGGCGGATCGGCCGCCGCTTCTTCCGTCTCGGCGTCATCTCCAACGCCCACCTTGACTTCCACGCAGGCTACCGCTCCGAGCGCCAGCAGTACCGCAACGACCACCGTCAACATCGTCTTCATCCGTTCATCCTCCATGACACTTGAGTTTCTAGCGGCCATACCGCACTCCGATCCGGACCGAACGTTCGGGACCGGGGAAGCCGACCTGGGTCTCGTAGGACTCGTCGAGCGCGTTGTCGGCCCGCAGCGTGAGCCGCCAACGCTCGGACGCCTGCCAGGCCAGAGTCAGCCCCGCCAGGGTACGGGGGGCGACGGTGGTCCGGAACGGCGCCGGAATCTGCTCGTCGAGGTAGGAGTCGGCGTGCCGGGCCTCGATACCCAGCCGCACCGCCTCGTTCAGGTCGACGCGCAGGCCGACGCCGCCGTAGAGATCCGGCCGGCGCCGCAGGGGCCAGCCGGTGGCACGGTCCTCCGTGTCCTGCGCGGTGACGGCGACGTCGAGCGCGACCCGCGACGACGGCCGCCACACGAGCATCCCCTCGAGCCCCTCGACATTCACCTCGTTGCGGTTGACGTTCAGGAAGGCTTCGAAGTCGAAGTCGATCAGCCCCTCGAAGCGGTTGGCGAAAGCGGTCAGGCCCCAGCGCAGGGAGCCGTCGGCCGAACGGCCCTCGAAGCCGAAGTCGGCGCCCACGCTGGTCTCCGCGTCGAGTTCCGGGTTGCCGCCGATGGCGCGGGGCGACGCGAGAGCGAAGAAACTGGGCAACTTGAACGCGCGACCGGCCGAAGCGCGCAGCGACCAGCGGCCGCCGTCCGGCGCGTAGCGAATGCCGGCGCGGGGGCTCAGTTCCTCGCGGCCGCCCTCCGCGCCCGGTCCCTCGACCAGGTCCGCGCGGACACCGAGTTCAGCCACCAGGCCGCCCCGCGACCAGCGCCAGTCGCCGAACACGCCCACCCGCTCCCGGTCGATCGCGTAGTCGCCGGCCAAAGGGCCGCCAAAGAAGTCCGGCAGGAGCAGCAGGCTCGTGTTGCGCCCCTCCTCGGCGAGAGCTTCGGCGCCGAAACTGACCTCGGACTCACCCTCCGCCACGACCGTTCCAATCCAGGACAGGCGCAGATCCTGGAAGTCCGTGTCCTCGGTCCACGGCGGCACCTGGAATCCGATCGCCGGGCTGTCGCGCTCCATCCGGTGCTGGAACCAGGTCGACCGCAGGAACTGGCTGAACCGGCCGCCGGCGTTCAGGTCAACGGTGGCGGCCAGCCCGACCTCGCGATGGTCGGACCAGCGCAGGTCGCCGCTGCCGAACACAGGACCGCCCGAGCCGTCCGGATAGTCGTCGGCCTGCCAGTCGGCGGTCCGGCCGGTGAGCCGGAACGCCGAGTTCCCGCGGAACTGCCGCTGCCAGCGTCCACTGAGCGACGCCTGGTCGAGACGGTCGTCGCCCACCCGGCCCTGCTCCTCCCGGAACGCCGCGCCGATCCCGCCGGCCGACGACTCGCCGGCCCGGCCCCAGGACAGGCGGCCGCTGCGGTGATCGTGGCTGCCGGCATCCGCGTTCCAGCCGAGGAACGGCGCGCTGCCGCGCGGCGCGGACGTGATCAACTGGATCGCGCCGCCGAGTGAACTCGATCCGTAGAAGGACGAGAGCGGCCCCCGCACCACCTCCAGGCGTTCGACCTCCGCCGCGCCCACGCTGCCGAGCGGAAAGGCCCCGCCGTACTGGTCCGTGCTGTCGTTGACCGGCACGCCGTCGATCAGCACCAGCGTGAAGTTCCCGTCGCCGCCCCGGAGCGACGCGCCGGCCACCGCGGCGCTTGAGTCGTTGCCGAGCACGAACGCGCCGGGAACCAGCCGCAGCGCCTCGGACGCGTCGGCCGCCGCCAGGTCGGCGAGGTCGTCGCGCTCGATGATCTGGACCGAAGCGGTCGCCGTGTCGATCGATCGGGCGCGAACGGTCGCGGTCTCGTAGTAGGTGGCGGCCGGGGCCGCAGGTCGTTCCGCGCCGTCCTCCGCCGGCTCTCCGGCATCCTGCCCCGCCGCCCCCGCAACGAACGCGAAGGGCAGCAAAGCGGCGCAGGCGTAGCCGACCCGGAAGCCGGCCGGAAGGCCGGCGCACCGACACGCCCTGTGCATGGTGAGCATCGGGTGAGCTTAGTCGAGAGCGGCCTCGTCCCTGGCGCCGTTGGTATCGTGTCGCCTCTTCCATGCCCCGCTTCAAGCGCATCGCCACGGCGATCCCCCTGCTGGTCGCGATCGGCACCGGCGACCTGTTGCCGGCTATCGAGACGACCCGCTTCGAGGTCCCGGGGCTCGAAGCGCCGGTCGAGATCCTGGTCGACCGCTGGGGCGTCGCCCACGTCTTCGCCGGCGGCCAGGACGACATGTTCTTCGCCCAGGGCTGGAACGCCGCTCGCGACCGCTTGTGGCAGATCGACCTCTGGCGGCGGCGCGGGGAGGGAACCCTCTCCGAGGTCTTCGGGCCCCGCTTCGTCGAGCAGGACCGGGCCGCCCGGCTGCTGCTCTACCGGGGCGACATGCACGCGGAGTGGCTCGCCTACGCCTCCGACACGAAGCGCATCGTCACCGCCTGGACTCGCGGCGTCAACGCCTACGTCGACCTGGTGCTGGAGCGTCCCGAGTTGATGCCGCCCGAGTTCGAGGCCTTGGGCTACAAGCCGTCGCACTGGACCCCGGAGGCGGTGACGCGGATCCGGAGTCATGGTCTGCTGCGGAACGCCACCAGCGAGTTCACGCGGGCCGCGTTCCTGAACGAACACGGACAAGAAGCGCTCGCCCTTCGTGACCGCTACGAGCCGGCTCACCGGCTCTCGGTGCCTGAGGGTGTCGACCGCAGCTCGCTCGCGGCGATTTCCCGCGCGATCGCCGTCTACCGGCAGGGGACGGGCGGCGCCCGCTTCAACAATCTTGAGCCTGGCTTCCAGGACGAGGTCGATCCGGCATCCCAGGGCAGCAACAACTGGGCGATCTCGCCCCGCCGCACCGCCACCGGCCGGCCCCTGCTGGCGAACGATCCGCACCGCACCCAGGCCGCGCCCTCGCTCCGCTACATCGTCCACCTCAGCTCGCCGGACCTCGACCTGATCGGCGCCGGGGAGCCCGCCCTGCCCGGCATCTCGATCGGGCACAACGGCACGATCGCCTTCGGGCTGACCATCTTCAGCATCGACCAGGAAGACCTCTACGTCTACACGACGAAGCCCGGCGAGCCCGGCTTCTACGAGCACCGGGGCAACTGGCTGCCGATGGAGACCATCGAGGAGACGATTCGGGTGCGCGGCGGCGACGACCGCACCGTGGAACTCCGTTTCACCCGTCACGGCCCCGTTCTCTACCAGGATCCCGACCGGAACCTCGCGATCGGTCTGCGCGCGGCCTGGCTGGAGCCCGGCATGGCGCCCTACCTCGGGTCGATCGAGTACATCCGCGCCCGCAACTGGGACCAGTTCCTGGCGGCCATGAACCGCTGGGGAACGCCGTCCGAGAACCAGGTCTACGCGGACACGAGCGGCAACATCGGCTGGAAGCCGGGCGGCCTCGCGCCGGTCCGCCCCAACTGGGACGGTCTGCTGCCGGTGCCGGGCGACGGCCGCTACGAGTGGAGCGGCTACCGGGACATGGACGAACTGCCGGTCGAGTTCAACCCCGAGCGCGGCTGGGTCGCGACCGCCAACGAGATGAACCTGCCGCCCGGCTACGACGTACCGCTGGGCTGGGAGTGGGCCGGCCCCTACCGGCGCCAGCGGATCGACGAAGTGCTGAACGCCAACGACGCGATGACCGTCGAGGGCGCGGTACGGCTGCAGACCGACTACGTCTCCATCCCGGCCCGCCGCCTGCACGCCTTGCTGGGCCGCGCGAAGCCGGTACCCGAGGCCGGGCCGGCGCTCGAACTTCTCGGCGGCTGGAACGCGGAGCTCGCCGCGGACAGCGCCGCGGCCGCGCTCTTCGAGGTCTGGTGGCGACGGCATCTCGAGGGCGAGGTCGGCCGGCGGATGGCGGCTGCGCTCGAGGCGGGCGAAGACACCTTGCCCGTCCAGGACGAGAACCTGCTCCGGATACTCGAGGAACTCGACCCGCGGCTCGGCGACTCGCCCCGCCGGGCCCGCGACGAGGCGCTCCTCGACAGCCTGCGGGCCGCCTGGGCCGACGTCTCCGAGCGCCTCGGCCCGGATCCCGTCGCCTGGCGCTGGGGCGACCTGCACCAGATCGAACTGCGGCATCCGCTGTCGAAGCACCTCCCGGACGACATCCGGCGACTCGCCGACGTCGGCCCGGCCGAGCGCGGCGGCTCAGGCGACACGGTCGGCAACACGAGCTACGGCGACGACTTCAACCAGCGCTCCGGCGCCTCTTTCCGCATGGCCATCGACGTCGGCAACTGGGACGCTTCCGTGGCGATGAACAACCCGGGACAGTCCGGCGATCCCAGGAGCCCGCACTACCGGGATCTCTTCGAACCCTGGGCCGCCGACCAGGCGTTTCCCCTGCTCTACACCCGCCCCGCCATCCTCGAGGCCGCGGAAGCCCGGATCGAGCTGATTCCCGCTCCAGGGGAGTAGAGCGCCGCTACACTGTCCGGACCACCCCGATGACAGTTGTCACAAGAGCGCTGCGCGTTGCGACGTTCCTGTCGCTCGGCCTTGCCACGGCCGCGGCCGGCCAGTCCGAGGCGTCCCGAAGTGCCGGCCCGGCGGACGATCCGACGGTGGCCGCCGTCAACCCGACGCCCTACACGCAGGCCGCCGAGAAGAGGGGTCGCACCCACTACCTGCGGCACTGCCAGATCTGCCACGGCTTCGACGGCCGCGCGCTCGAGAACATCGACTTCGAGGCCACCGACCTCACCGACCCCGAACGCTGGCGGTTCGGCGCCACCGACGGCGATCTCTTCCGTTCCACCAAGTTCGGCGCCGGCCTCGACATGCCGCCGTTCGAAGCCGAACTCGACGACGAGGAGATCTGGGAACTCGTCCACTACCTGCGCAGCATCGGCCCCGAGGAGTACCGCGCGGCGGCTGAACCGGAGAATCGACCATGACCAAACCGCAACGCCCGTCCCCCACGTCCTCTCCCGAACAAACTCCCGCGGACGACTCCGGCCTCTCGCGGCGCAGCTTCGTCGCCACGAGCGCCGCCGGAGTGGGAGCGGCGGCCCTGTTCGCGCAACAAGCCCGGGCCGCCGCCGCCGACCGCGAGGATCGGCCGATCAGCATTCCGGACGAAATCCCCGACACCCGGAACGAGGCCCCAGACCCGGCCGAGTTCCCGATGAACGGCGCCCAGGTGTTCGCCCGTGCCTGCGCCAACGAGGGCCTCAAGGCGCTGTTCTGCGCCCCCGGCAACTACCAGGTGATCAACGCGATCGCCGCCGAGGGCATCCCCACCTACGGCGGCCGCACGGAGGGCAGCATGTGCGCCGCCGCCGACGGCTTCATCCGGGTCACCGGCGAGGCCGCCGCCTGCTCGGGCACGGAGGGGCCGGGGTTCACGAACATGATCATGAACATCGGCGCCGCCAACGCCGCCCGTACGCCGCTCCTCGTGCTCGCCAGCAACATGACGGTCGGCGGCGACGACACGGAACGCGGCATCCAGCGCGGCTACCAGCAGCCGACCACCGTGGGGATGAAGAAGTACGGCAAGCGGCTGATCACCCCGAACCGGGTCTACGAGTACGCCGCCTACGCCTTCCGGCACCTGCGCACCGGCGTGCCAAGGCCGGTTCACCTCGACTTCACCGGAGAGGTCGCGCGGGCCCGGTTCGACGCCCCCGACGACCTGCTCTACTACCACGACAAGAGCACCTACCGGACGGAGTCCCTTCCGCACCCGTCGAGGGCGGACACCGGGAAGGTCGTCGAGATGATCGGGAAGGCCGAGCGACCGATCATCGTCGCCTCGACCGGCGTGTTCTACGATCGGGCCTGGGACGTCCTGCGCACGGTGGCCGAGCGCGCCGACATCGCCGTCGTCGAATCCGGGCCGATGCGCGGCCACTTCCCGGACAGCCATCCGCTGTCGGTGAGCACCGGACCGGACGCCCTGCTCTCCGCCGACCTCGTCATCTTCGTCGGCCAGTACTCGATGCCGAACGTCGGCGAGGTCGCCTTCGACCCGGACGCCAAGGTCATCCGCATCGATCCGGACGCCGCCGACATCGGCCGCAACCTGCCGGTCGATCTGGGGCTCGTCGCCAGTGCCCGCGGCGGCCTGGAGGCCCTGGCGGAGGCGCTGCCCAAGGCGTCGCGGCCCGCCTGGCGCGCCGAGCTGGCGGCCGCCCGCGACGCGTTCGAGAAGCAGAACGCGGAGTGGTACGAGCTCGGGCTGAAGCACAGCGCGGCCACCGACACGATTCACCCGGCCGTGATCGCCCAGGAACTCTCGAACTTCCTGTACTCCGGCGACCTGCCGAAGGAGCAGACGACGGTGGTCTCGGGCGGCTACGGCATCGCCCGCTACACGCGGCGCTGGCTGCGCGCCCACCGGCCGGGTCAGATCCTGAACGGCGCCTACCAGTACGGGGCGATCGGCCCCGACGTCGGCTACACGGTCGGCGCCGGCGCCGCGGTGATGAACGGCGTCGGTCCCCAGGAGCCGTATCGCGGAGCGCCCGTGTTCGGCGTCACCGGCGACGGCGGCATCGCCTACTCCGGCATGGAGTTCGAGACCCTGGCGAAGTACCGCATCCCGGCGGTCATGCTCGTCTACAACAACAACGCCTGGGGCGTCTACGGATCGGCCCGCCGGGCCACGCGGTCGATGCACATGTACCTCTTCCAGGAGAACCTGCGCTACGACAAGATCGCCGAAGGCCTCGGCGCCCGCGGCGAGTACGTCACCTCCCCCGAACAACTCCGCGAGGCCCTGCCCCGCAGCTACGAGATGGCCGCCAACGACGGCGTCTCCACCCTCATCAACTGCCAGGCGATCAAGGAGTTCTGGACCAACGAGTACCCGCCCGGCCTGCCCCGCAAGGTCGAACCCGGCTGCATGGCGTACTACCACTGACGACGACATGCACCCGCTGGCGCGTGGACGGGGATGGAGGGTCCCAGCGGACGCTCGCGCCCGCTTGGTGAATGGGGGGGCCGGCGCTCGCTTCGGTCGCCTGCGCTCCGGCTGGTTCCTGGTTCATGGACGGTCCTGGACAGTCGCTTGGCTCCAGCCCGCTGGGACCCTCCATCCCCGTCCACGCGCCAGCTGGAGTTCGGCGGACTGCGGTCGCGAGCCACACACTGGGTGCGCCGGCGCCCTCGCCGGCTGCCGCCGAAGGCGGCCAGGAAGACCGCGCCGCATAGCGGCGACCGAACTGGGGCGCAGCGGCTCCGACGTGATGGGCTGAAGTGAGTCCGCCGTCCGAGACCGTGCTGGATTGCCTTCGCGAGTATGCGGATCGAGGGATCTTCCGGGGATTCGGAACAAGCGTGGACCGAAGCGGGAACCTGGAGTGCCGCTTCCTCTGGCATGCGCCGGAGCCGCATCGGTTGCGGTTCGAGCCGGGGCGGGGGGCGCTGGTCTTCGTCGATCTGCTGCCGGCGGTGCCTTACCCGTCGGAGATGGACCGGGCACTCAGGGTCTTCGTCGCCGGACGGTCGGGCGAGGAGCTGCCTGCCCACCGGTGGATCGACCCGAAGAAGGCGGGCTGCCGCTGCCGAAACCGCAAGGGGAAGATGTCGATCGATGTGCAATGCCTGGACGGGGACTTCGAGTACGCCGTGAACAAGGCGGTCAAGCTCGTCAACGAGATCTTCCTGAAGTTCCTCGCCGGGCCCTACGACGGCTACATGATCGAGCACTTCGGCGCGCCCGAGGAGTAACACCGGCCCTGTCGCTGCCCGACCGGGCGCTACACTGACAACGTCCCCAACCACCGAGAAGGAGCCTTCGCATGCATCTAGCCGACCTGAACTGGCTTGCCGTCGTCGTGTCCGCCGTTGCCTTCTTCGCCCTGGGCGCCGTCTGGTACTCCTTCCTCTTCGGCAAGGCATGGGCCGCCGAGATGGGCATCGACATGGAGAACCCGCCTGAGTCGAACATGGTCAAGACGATGGGCGGTTCGTTCGTCCTGGAGTTGATCGCGGCCATCGTCGTCGGCATGGTGATGATGGACATGGGCGGCGGGGGCTACATGGTGGGGATACACGTCGGCCTCCTGCTCGGCCTCGGCATCGCGTCGGTGCTGATGGGGGTCCAGTACCTGTTCGAGCAGCGGTCCCTCAAGCTTTGGCTGATCAACGCCGGGCACATGACGCTCGGCCTCGCGATGGTCGGTGCGATCCAGGGGGCCTGGCAGTAACGTCCATGGGAACGCGGGCGCCTCGCCCGCATCCGGGCACGGTGTCGGCCCTGGCACTGGGCCTCGGCCTTGCCTGCTCGGCGCCACCCGAGGGCCGCGAACCGGCGGAAGCGCCGGAAGCCGCCTCCGCGGTCGCATCGGTCGTCCGCTTCGTCGACGTGACAACCGAGAGCGGCATCGACCAGGTCCTGCCGAGCGGTACGGACTCCAGCTATCCCATGCCGGCGGTAATGGGCGGAGGCCTGGCGGTGTTCGACGCCGACGGCGACGGCGATCTCGACCTGTACGTCGTCGCCCCGGCGGCCGGCGGCAACCGCTTCTACCTCCAGCAGGACGACGGGGGTTTCATCGACGCCACGGCGGCCGCCGGTCTGGAGGGCGACGGCATGGGCTGCGCCGTCGGTGACCTGGACAACGACGGCGACCTCGACCTCTACCTGACCCGTTTGGGCGCCGACCGCCTCTTCCTCAACGACGGCAAGGGCGTGTTCGCCGACCGCTCCGCGGCCTGGAACGCCGCCGTTCCCGGCTGGTCCTCCTCCGCCGCGCTGCTCGACTACGACCGCGACGGCTACCTCGACCTCTACGTTGCCCGTTACGTCGCCTTCGACCCGGCGCGGGTCTGCTCCCAGCACGGCGGGCGGAGGGACTTCTGCGGTCCGACCGAGTTCGAGGGCCTGAGCGACGTGCTGCTCCACAACCTGGGCGGTACCGGGTTTGAAGACGTGAGCGTCGCGGCCGGCATCAACGCGGTGGAAGACGCCGGCCTCGGCGTCGTCGCCGCCGACTTCGATCACGACGGCGAGGTGGACATCTACGTCGCGAACGACGCCGACCCGAACAACCTGTGGATTCACCAGGGCGGCGGGCGCTTCCTGGACGACGGCATCCTCCAGGGCTCGGCGTTCAACCGCTGGGGCAACAGCGAGGCGGGAATGGGCATCGCCGCCGGCGACGCCGACCTCGACCTGGACCTCGACCTGTTCGTGACTCACCTGATCACCGAGACGAACACCTACTACCGCAACCTCATGCTGCCCGGCTTCGAGGACGCGACGATCGACGCGGAACTGGGCGCGGCGAGCCTCGATCTGACCGGCTTCGGCGCCGCCTTCTTCGACGCCGACAACGACGGCGACCTCGACCTCGCGGTGGCGAACGGGGCGGTCAAGCGGCGGCCGTCCGCGCTGGCCGCCCCCGGCGGTGCCGGCGCCCCGCCGGCGTTCTGGTCCGAGTACGCCGAACCGAATCTGCTCCTCGTCAACGAGGAAGGCCGCTTCGCCGACGCCTCGGCCCAGCCGCCGTGGACCGAACTCGCCCTCAGCCGGGCACTCGTACCCGCCGACCTGGACGGGGACGGCGACCTCGACCTGGTGATCGCGAACCTGGACGGAGCGCCGAGGATTCTCCGCAACCTGACGATCGAACCTGGCTCCGGCGGCGACGGACCGACGACCGCGAATTGGTTACAGGTCCGCGCGTTCGACCCCCGCCTCGACCGCGAGGCGATCGGCGCCCGGATCACGGTCCGTACGCCGGACGGTCCACGGCTCCTGCACGCACTGCCGCCCGGCAGCTACCTCTCCGCCGGACCCGCCACGGCCCACCTCGGCCTGGGCACGGCCGAGTCGGTCGAGAGCTTCGAGGTCGTCTGGCCCGACGGTCTGGCGGAGCGCTTCGACGGCGCCGCCGTCAACCAGGTCGTCGAGCTCGTCCGCGGCGAGGGACAGGCCAGATGAGCGAACCGCGAGTGACGGTCGCCGGCCTGGGGCCGGCGGCAGTACCAGCCGGGCTTCGCCGCTTCGCGGCTTCGCCCGGGGGCGGGTCGGAAGACCCGCGCACCCAGAGAGACGCCGGTACTGACGGCGAGAGTCTCTACTCCACCTCCAGGACCTTCGCGATCGTCCTGCTCGCGGTCGGCGCCGCCGCCCTCGGCGCTCAGGACATCCCCATTCCCCGACTCGACGGCGCCGAACCGGCAGTCCGCCAGCGCCTCGCCTCGCTCCAGGCCGACCTCCGCGCCGACCCGGGAAACGGAGACGCCTGGGGCCGGTACGGCATGGTCCTCGAGGCGCACACCTTCACCGACGAGGCGATCGCCGCCTACCGCCGGGCCCACGAGCTCGCGCCGACGACGTTCCGCTGGCCCTACCTGCTCGCCGCCCTCGTCGACGAACGCTCCGCCGCGGACAGCCTGCCGCTCTACCGCGCGGCCCTCGCCATCGATCCCGACTACGCGCCCGGCCGAGTTCGCCTGGCCGAAGCGCTGGAACGAACGGGACAGTTCGACGCCGCGAACCGCGCGTACGCGCAGGCGGCCCGACTCGACGCGGCCAACGCCCACGCTCACGCCGGACTGGGGCGACTTGCACTCGCCGCGAGCGACGCGGACGCCGCCGTTCGGCACCTGTCGCGAGCCCACGAACTCGCGCCCGAGAACCGCTCCTTCGCGGTCACCCTGGCCCAGGCGTACGCCCGCGCCGGGGACCGCCAGCGCGGGCAGCAGCTCGCCGCCGCCGCTCGGTCGCTGGGCCGGCTCAACTACCGCAACGACCCGATCCGGTCGAGCGTTCAGGACCTGGCGCTCGACGCCCGCAGCCATCTGCGGCGGGCCAATGCCCACCGCGTCCACGGCGAACTCGACCTCGCCGAGCGCGAGTTGCGAGCCGGCATCGAACTCGATCCCTCGCGGCCCGAACTTCACTTCGTTCTCGCCGAGGTGCTCGCGGCCTCGGGCGACCAGCCAGGCTCGCTCGCCGCCGCCCGGCGCGCGTACGAACTGCATCCGGAACTCGAAGGCGTCGTTCCCTTTCTCGCCCGGGCGCTCTTCCAGACCGGCGACTTCGGCTCCGCCCTCGCCATGGCCGAAGAGGCCCTGCGACTCAACGCCGGCGACGTCAGCATGATGCTCCTCATCGCCCTGATCAGCGCGGAGCGGGGCGACGTCGGCCGCACCGTGGAAATCCTCGACCGTGCCTACCAGGCGCGCCCCCAGGATTCCGCTACGCGAGACGGCCTGATCCAGTTACTCACGAACGTCGGCGAGGCGATGGCGAGCAGCGGACTGCCGGACGCCGCCGCCGGGCAATTCGAGAAAGCGCTCGATCTCGCCGACGAAGCGGGCAGCCCCGAAACGGCCAGCCTCCGCCGGCGTCTCGCCCAGGTTCGCATGGAGGTCCCTCGCTGAACGCGAGTTCTGGCACGGGTGTTGCTCTTCAACGCACGGTCTTGGTCCCCAACAGAACAGGAAGAGCCTCGATGAGGCTCGGCTTCGCTGCCGCTGTCACCTTCTGCGTCGCGGCCGTCCCCGTCCGGGGACAGGAGAGTCCCGTGCCCGATCTGTTCTCCGAGGTGATCGACGTCCGGGTCGTGAACGTCGAGGTCGTGGTAACGGACCGGGCGGGCAACCGGATCCGCGGGTTGCAGGCGTCGGACTTCGAACTGCTGGTGGACCGGGAACCGGTACCGATCAGCTACTTCACGGAAGTCGACGAAGGCGTGGCGCGGGGCTCACTCGACGACGAAGTGGCCAGCATGCCCTCCGCGGTCGCGGACGAGCCGGTGGGCACGAGCTACCTCATCTTCATCGACGACCTCGCCGTCCGGCAGCACCGCGACCGGGTTCTGAGGGGGCTGGAGCAGGACCTCGTTCTACTGAACCCGACGGATCGAGTCGCGGTCGTCTCCTTCGATGGCAGGGACGTCTCCCGGCTGACGGACTGGACCAACTCCCGCCAGGAGATCAGCCGGGCCCTGGTTCTGGCGCAGCAGCGCAAAGCGCGTAAACGCGCGGGGCTACGCGACTGGGGGACCCGACAGAATCAGGTGCGAAAAGCCGTAATGGCCGCTACCGGGGTGATACGGGCTCTCGCCGGCGCCCCCGGTCGCAAGGTGGCGCTTCTCCTGACCCAGGGCTGGGGCACGACGGACTACGCCCTGTACATCACGAAGTCCGGGTCCGGCCCTCCGTGGGGAGACACGCGCAACCTGTACAAACCCCTGATCCATGCTGCGAATCAGGTCGGCTTCAGCCTGTATCCGGTCGACCTCCCCGGGTTCAGTGACCCGAAAGTCTGCTCGTCCCCATCGTCCCCGCGCGTACGCAGGCGTTCGGCCGACCCCTTCGACGACAGCCGCGGCTGGACCCTGGGCGCCTCCGGCCGATCCGGCGGAGGCTGCTCGGGAGAAGACGGGCACAGCCACCTCCGGTTTCTGGCCAGCCAGACTGGCGGACAGCCAATGCTCGATTCGGACCGCGACCAGGCCCTCGCTGAAGCCTCGGCGGACACCCGCTCCTACTACTGGCTCGGCTTCGAAGCACCAGGTGGCCAGGATGACGAGCTGCACGACATCAAGGTGCGGCTTTCGGACGTGCGGCTGCCGGGACGCCGCGGCCTGCGCGTTCGCACCCGGAAGCACTACCTGGACATGTCCCGGAGCACCGAAGTCACGATGCTCGTCGAAGGTGCGCTGGTGTTCGAAGAGTCCCCGGGCAAGGAGGTCCTTGACGCTCGCTTCGGCACGCCCCGGAAGGCCGGATTCAGGAAGATCGCCGTACCGGTCGAGGTGTCGATCCCTCTCGACGACGTGCAGCTCATGCCCATGGCCGGCCAGTGGATGAACGAACTGGAGTTCCGCGTCACCCTGATCGACGAAGAGGGCCGTCGGTCGGAAACGCCGGTCAGGAAGATCCCGGTCACGGGCCCCACCCCACCGCAGCCGGACGATTTCTTCGTCTACGAAACGGACCTCGTGATGCGCAAGCGACCGCACCGCTACGTCGCCGCCGTCTACGATCCCGTGTCGGGGGCGATCCTGTCGACCAGCGGCGACATCGGCTCCGCCGCGGGGACCGACATGCCGAACGGAGGCACGAAGTGAGCCTCCTTCGCTCGACCACCGTCGGCCTGCTCCTCGCCGCGTTGCCGGCTGCCGGCCAGGACCACCCCCTGCCGGAACTGTTCTCCGACGTGATCGACGTTCGGGTCGTCAACATCGAGGTCGTGGTGACGGACCGGCAGGGGAACCGGATCCGCGGGCTGCAGGCGTCGGACTTCGAGCTCCACGTGGACGGCGACCCGGTGCCGCTCGACTACTTCTCCGAGATCGACGACCGTCGCGCAAGAGCCTCATCAGACGACCGCGTTGCCGCGGCGCCCGGCCTGACGGCGGACGAGTCCGTCGGCACGAACTACCTCATCTTCATCGACGAAGTGTCCGCCATCCGCCAAAGCAGGGATCGGATCCTGCAACACATCGAGAACGACCTGGACCGGCTGGGACCGACCGACCGCCTTGCGCTCGTGGCCTTCGATGGCCGCAGCCTCACGCGGATCACGGACTGGACGAGCTCCCGCGACCAGATCGAAGACGCCCTGTCGCGGGCACGCGACCGGACAGCGCTCGGTCTGCAGAACAAGTTCGGCCTCGGGTTTCAGACCCGGCGGTCGGTGATGGCTGCCGCCGGCACCGTGCGCAGCTTCGCCGACGCTCCCGGCCGCAAGGTGATGCTGCTCCTGGCGGCAGGATGGGACACGCAGGTCGATCTGTGGAATCCCCGCGTGCTCTGGGTGCTCGGCCTCCCGGAAGCCAGTCTGGTCGACCTGTACGGCCCCCTGGTTCACGCCGCGAACCTGGTCGGCTACAGCCTCTACCCGATCGACATGGGTGGCGCGGGACCGGCGCGTCCCAATGACCCGAGAGTCAACCACAAGGAGTTCGGACTCACCGGCCTCGCGGTACCCTGGAGGGGAGGGGGCGATGAATCCGAGGACCCGCAGAGATGGCGCGACGTCCTTCAGTACCTGGCCGACGAGACCGGCGGACTGCCGATGATCAGCTTCCTGGGCAACAGGGCGCTCGCCGAGACTTCGGAAGACACGCGCTCCTACTACTGGCTCGGCTTCGAGCCCCAGCGCGCCGGGGACGACGTACTCCACGACATCGAAGTGCGGGTGATCGGCCGGCCCGGGCTTCAGGTCCGGTCGCGCCGGCACTACATGGACATGTCGAGGGGCACGGAGACGACGATGCTGGTCGAGGGGGCCCTGCTGTTCGGCGGCGCCCCGGGCGCCCCCGTGCTCGAAGTCGGCTTCGGCGCCCCCAGGAAAGCCGGGTTCAGGAAGATCGCCGTACCGATGGGGGTTCGGATCCCCCTCGACGGCCTGACCATGCTCCCGATCGGCGACGAACGGATGATGAACGAGCTGGAGTTCCGGTTCACCGTGATCGACGAGTTCGGCGACCACTCCGACACTCCGGTGAGCAGGATCCCGATCGTCGGCTCGGACACGCCGCCGCCCGGAGCGGTCTTCGTTTACGAGACGGACCTCGTGATGCGCAAGCGCATGCACCGCTACGTTGCTGCCGTCTACCATCCACTCTCCGGAGCGATCCTGTCCGCGAGCGGTGAGGTCGGCCCGAACACGGGCACGGACACGAGCGCCCCGGCGGGGGGCGCCAGGTGAGCTACCGCCTTGCCACGATGGCCTTCCTGGTCCTGGCAGCGCTGCCTGCCGCCGCGCAGGAAACTCCCCTGCCGGACCTGTTCTCGGAGGTGATCGACGTCCGCGTGGTCAACGTCGAGGTCGTCGTAACGGACCGGGAGGGTAACCGGATCCGGGGTCTGGACGCGGCGGACTTCGAGTTCCGCGTGGATGGCGACTCGGTGCCGATCGACTACTTCACTGAGATCGACGAGGGAATCGCCCGGGCGAACGCAGAGGGGGACGCGATCGGGGCCGTATCCTCGCTCGTCGCCGGCGAGCCCGTGCCCACGAACTACCTCGTGTTCATCGACGAGTACTTCGCGGTCAGGCGGGACCGCGACCGGGTGCTCGAGCGACTGGAGCAGGACCTCGGACAGCTCCGTGCGCACGATCGCGTCGCCCTGGTCGCGTTCGACGGGCAGAACGTCTCCCAACTGACGGACTGGACCAGCTCCCGGGAAGTACTGCGCGGCGCATTCGGCGAGGCCAGGCAGCGCGATGCGCAGGGCATCATGCGGATCGTGGACATCGAGCCGGCCGTCGTCGAACCGACCCTGGCGGACCGGTCATCGCAGGCCCTCGTTCGATCCCGCGCAGGTATCCAGCGAGCCATGTCGACGCTGAATCTGAGCCGACGGGAGCGGGAGATCCAGCGGTCCGTTCTCGCCGCCACGGCCACCCTCAGGAGCTACGCCGATCCGCCCGGCCGCAAGGTCATGCTCGTGCTGACGGACGGCTGGGGCGTACCCGAGTGGAGCAGGGATAACTTCGGTTCGGTCGACTGGCGGCCTCCGAGCATCGAGAGCATCTACGGCCCCCTCGTCCACGCCGCAAACCTGGTCGGCTACACGCTCTACCCCGTCGACCTTCCAGGCTTCGATCCCGCCTTCACGAACGCCCCCGCCGGAACCGGCGACCCGTCCGCGACGTACACCCCGAGTCCGAGCCTGGACCTGGAGCCGAACCTCGCCGCCCTCCCGACCGACCTCTACAGCGAGTGGTCCCAGGAGGTGTCGCTCGCCTACCTCGCCCGCGAGACCGGCGGGTTGCCGATGATCAACGCCTTCCGCGACGTCGCCCTGGCCGAAGCCGCGGCCGACACCCGCTCCTACTACTGGCTCGGATTCGAACCGCCTCGCAACGAGGACGACGAGCTCCACGACATCGAAGTACGACTGGTGGGCCGTCCCGACCTTCGCGTGAGGTCGCGCCGGAGCTATCTCGATCTGTCGAAGAGCACGGAAGTGACGATGATGGTCGAGGGTTCCCTGCTGTTCGGCGGGGCGGCGGGAAAGGAAACTCTTACGGTCGAGTTCGGTGAACCGCAACGCGTCCGGGGGCGGAAGATCCTGGTGCCGATGAAGGTGCTGATTCCGCTGGACGACATCACCCTCCTTCCGATGGGCGACGTCTGGATGAACGAGGTCGAGCTGCGCGTCACCGTGATCAACGACCACGGCGACCGCTCCGAAACACCGGTCGAAACGGTCCGCATCTCGGGCCCGAGGGAACCGGAGCCGGGCCAACACTGGTGGTACACCACGGAACTTGTGCTGCGCAAGGGAGAACACCGCATCGTGACGGCCGTCCATGACCCCGTGAGCGGCACGATCCTGTCGGCCAGCGGGACCGTGGGGCCAAGGTAGGCATGACCAGGGAAACCTCACGATCGAGATTCGGTACAGCCGTCACTGCCGCGCTGGTTCTCACCACGTTGCCGGCCGCCGGACAGGACAGTCCGCTACCCGAGCTGTTCTCGGACTCGGTCGACGTGCGGATCGTCAACGTCGAGGTGGTCGTCACGGACAGGAAAGGGAACCGGATTCGCGGTCTCCAGCCGGACGACTTCGAACTCCTCGTCGACCGTCAATCGGTGCCCATCGCGTACTTCACCGAGGTCGACGAGGGCTACGCGAGGACGGCTGGCGCCGACGGCATCGCGAACGTGCAGTCCCTGGCCCGCGACGAGCAGGTCGGCACGAACTACCTGATCTTCGTGGACGACCTGTCGGCCATCCGGGGACGCCGCAACCGCGTGCTCAGCCGCCTGGACCAGGACCTCCGCCTGCTCAACCCGGCGGACCGCGCGGCGATCGTCGCGTTCGACGGAAAGGGCGTCTCCCGGCTGACGAACTGGACGAACTCCCGCTACCAGCTCCGCAGCGCACTCCTCGAGGCCCAGATGCGGCCGGCGTTCGGCCGCCGGGGCAGCGAAGCCACCCGGCGCGCGGTCCTGGCGGCCACCGCCACCATGCAAAGCGTCGCCCGCGGACCCGGCCGGAACGTGATGCTCCTGCTGGCGGACAGCTGGAGCGCCCCGAGCGCGGTCTGGGAGGTCCTGGGGTCGGGACTCTCCCGGCCCAACATCGAGAGCCTGTACAGCCCCCTGGTTCATGCCGCCAACCGGCTCGGCTACAGCCTCTTTCCGGTCGACGTGGCGGGTCTGCAGTACAGGCCCGACTCCTACGGGCGAATCGCACCGAGCCCTCCTGGCGGCTACTACGCATACGGAACGGGCGACTCACGCGGCAGCACGATCTACCCGCCCCCGTGGCCGTCGATGCAATCGGTCATGGCCGGGTCGTACGAGCAGCGGCAACACGACGTTCTTCGCTTCCTCGCCGACGAAACGGGAGGGCGAGCGATGCTCAACGCGTTCCGAAGCAAAGCGCTCAGCGAGACCGTGGCGGACACCCGCTCCTACTACTGGCTCGGCTTCGACGCTCCCCAGAGCCGGGACGACGAGCTCCACGACATCAGGGTGCGGCTGGCTGGACACGGGAAACTCCGCGTGCGGTCCCGCGAGCACTACCTGGACATGTCGAAGGACACGGAAGTCGCCATGCGCCTGGAGGCCTCGATGCTCTTCGGCGACGCCCCCGGCGCCGAAACCCTGGACGTACGCCTCGGAACGCCGCAAAAGGCCGGATTCCGCAGGATCTCCGTGCCGGTGGAGGTCGTCATTCCCCTCGACGACCTGGCCCTGTTGCCCGTGGATGGACAGTGGGTGAACGAGTTCGAGTTCCGAATCAGCGCCGTGGACAAATGGGACATCCTGTCCGCGAACCTGGTTCGCAAGGTTCCGGTGGCAAGGTCCGAGGCGCCTGCGTCGGGCGACACCTTCGTGTACAGGACGGATCTCCGTCTGCGAAAGCGCGAGTACCGGTACGTCGCAGCCGTCTACGATCCGCTCACCGACAGGATGCTGGTCTCTGCTCGTGGAACTGTCGGCCCCAGGGCTGGCCAACCATGATCGATCACCCGGCCGACGAATGAGAGGTACCCTCACAAGCATGAACCCGAACCCGCCAAGGCTCGGCACCGCAGTTGCCGTCGCCTGTCTCCTGGCCCCGCTTCCCGCCGCCGCTCAGGAATCGCCCCTGCCGGACCTCTTCTCCGACGTCATCGACGTCCGCGTGGTCAATGTCGAGGTCGTCGTAAGGGACCGGGAGGGGAACCGCGTCCGCGGTCTCCAGCCGGGCGACTTCGAGCTCCGCGTGGACCGCAACCCGGTGACGATCGACTACTTCACGGAGATCGACGAGGGACGCGCGCTGGCCTCCACCGACGACCGCATCGGCAACGTGCCTTCGGTGACGGCCGACGGGCCGGTCGGCACGAGCTACCTCGTCTTCATCGACGACCTGTTCGCCATCAAGCAGCGCCGGGACCGCGTGCTGAAGCGCCTTGGAGAGGATCTGGCCCGGCTCGGCCCGGCCGATCGCGTGGCGGTGGTGGCCCACGACGGCCGGGAACTCGCCTTGATCACGGACTGGACCGGCGACCGCGCCGACATCGAGGCGGCGCTGCTGGAGGCAAGGGAACGCAAGCCGTACGGTCTGCTGTACCGGTACGGCATGGGTTCGGAGCGGGGCGACAAGACCCGGCGATCGGTGATGGCCGCCGCCGGCGCCGTGCGCAGCTTCGCCGACGCGCCGGGCCGCAAGGTCATGCTGCTGCTGATCGAAGGATGGTCCACCGTGGGCGACGCCTGGAGCTTCCGGTCGGCGTACGCGGCGGCGTCCGCCGGCGCAACGCTGGACCGGCTCTACAGTCCTCTCGTGAACGCCGCGAACCTCGTCGGTTACAGCCTCTACCCGATCGACCTGCCGGGCTTCCAGGGTCCGCCGGGCCCTCCGATCGCCGGCTTCGGCACGGTACACGCTGCGCCAGCCTTCGCCGGCGCCATCGGAGGCTACGCAAGGTGGTGGGGCATGCCCGAGCGGCGATTCCACAACGTTCTCCAGTTCCTGGCCCACGAGACCGGCGGACTCCCGATGATCAACTCCTTCAGCAAGAAGGCTCTAGCGGAAACCGCCGAGGACACTCGCTCCTACTACTGGCTCGGCTTCGAACCTCCCCGCAACGAGGACGACCGCCTTCACGACATCGAGGTGCGGCTGCCCGGGCATCCCGACCTCCGCGTCCGAACGCGGGAGCACTACCTGGACATGTCCAGGGCGACCGAAGTCTCGATGCTGGTCGAGGGCGCCCTGCTGCTCGGAGGTTCCCCGGGCTCCGAGTCGCTGGAGGTGAGCTTCGGCGAGCCGAGGAAGGCGGGCTTCCGGCGGCTCGACGTGCCGATGAAGGTGACGGTCCGCCTGGACGACGTGGAACTGCTGCCGGTGGACGGCCAGTGGGCAAACGACCTGGAGTTCAGGATCCGGCTGATGAACAAGTGGGGCGACCAGGCGGCGCCACCGGCGGCGAAGGTCCAGGTACGTATCCCGAACGAACCCATGCCCGGCGACCTGTACGTGTTCGAGACGGATCTCACGATCCGCACGCGGGAGCACCGCTTCGTGGCGGCGGTCTACGACCCGCTGACTGGCGACCTGCTGTCGACGCGAGGCACTGTCGGGCCGAGGTGACGACAGTCCGGTCGCGGGCCCTGGAAACGCCGCGACCGGACGCCTGTTGTCAACCTAGAACCGCAGGCCGACCGTCGCCACGAATCGACGCGGGCGCTGCCAGCCGATGTAGCGGGAGGCGCTGACCTCGCCGCCGTTGTTGATCCGGAGCAGCTCCTGGTTGTCCGTGATGTTCGTGCCGTCGATCCGCACGTAGCCGTTGAAGTCCTCCCTCCATCCGAGCGGGAAGAAGTACATCAGGGTCATGTTCGCGCTCCACGTCGAGTTGAACGCGTCTCGCGAGCCGCGCGGTTCGAGATAGAGACCCGTTCCGCTGTCGACCAGGAACTGGGTGGGATCGCAGGTGAGCTCGAAGCCCGGTTCCCAGAACTGCGTGTCGCAAGGTTGTCCAAGGGATGCTCCCTCGACCCGCTGCCACGGCTTGCCGGACCTCCATTGCAAGGACCCGCCAAGGACGAAGCCTTGGCCGCTCTGTCCGAACTGCCAGGTCTTGAAGCCCCACGAGTTCCAGATGTACTTGTTGTTCTCGTGCACCGTGCCGTAACGGTTGATTGTCGACAGAGGCTGGCCCAGGAACCGTCCGAGCGCCGCCTGGCAGTCGACCGGATACTCCCGAACCAGTTCCTGACCGTCCGCGCCGATCACGGGCTGTCCGCCGTTGCGGATCAACTGCTGGCCTTCGCAGCTCCTGATGTGTCCCTCGTTCAGGACGACATCGAGGTTGCGGCCGTAGTCCGAGTTCGTGTTGTCGAAGAGGCCGCCCCAGTAGTGTCCCTTGGCATCGGCGTAGGTGAAGTTGTTGCCCAACGCCCAGCCGTTGCGGAACACCTTGTTCAACTGGAGTTGCAGTGACTGGTAGGTCCGCTTGCCTTCCTCGAAGTTGGCCATGACTGCCGGGTCGACCACGCCCAGGGCGCCGAGCACGCGCTCGTAGTCCTTGTAGTTCTCGGTGAACCGGAAGTAGTTGCCGTTCGGCAACCGCTGCTCGGTGGTCCCGATCGAGTTCTTGTACTCCCAGTGGATCGCGCTGGCCTGGAAGAACCACTGCCTCCGCGCTCCCAGGTTCCAACTGTAACTGACGTTCATCTCGTCCTTGTAGTACGGCTCGATGTTCACCGCGGGGATGGCCCCGGCGTCGATCTGCCGGTACATCTCGCCCGGCCGCAGCTTGCCAAGCAAGCCGGTGTACCCGGGACCGTTGCAGACCTGGATGTAGATGGCGTCGATCGGCGCGCAGTAGACGATGCGGTCGTAGGCGTTCGTGCCGTTCCAGCCCTCCAGGAGGTAGTTGTTGACAAGTTCCTGGTTCAGGTGCTGGTAGGCGCGCGCCAGGTTGAAGTGGACCACCATCCTGCCGTCGCGCTTGATGTCGTAGGACGCGAGCAGCCTCGGTGAGAGGCTCTGCGAGTCGACGACCGTTCGCCGCACGTCGTTCTTGTGGATCTGGTTCTCCCACCGCAAACCGAGGTTGAAGCTCCAGTGATCCCCGGCCGTGAACCGGTCACGCGCGAAGGCGGCGAAGTTCGAGGAACGGGTGCCGCGGAGGCGTTCCGCTCCCTCGAGATCGGGCGGGTTGTAGTCCTCGTAGTGACAGTAGTAGGTCGTCGTCGGCCAGTTGATCAGTCCGCAGTCATCGAAGCCGGTGCGTGTGGCGGGGTTGAACTCCCGTCCGAAGTAGACGTTGTTCCGCTGCAGGTCCTGTTCCCAACCGACCTCCTGCCAGTCGAGGCCGAACAGTGCCTCGTGGCTCTCGCTCGCGAACCACGTCATCCTGACGTTGGCCTGATCCCGCGGATAGTCGTTCAGGCCGAAACCGTTGTCCAGGAGCCAGCCATTGAACAGATGCCACTCGCCTCCCCGGTAGCCGATGTAGCCGTGGACGTTGTTGCCCGGACTGTGGGGGCCCAGGTTGTTCGCCGGATACCTCGGATCCTGCTGCTTCTCCGCCAGAGCCGATTCGAAGTCGAAGCCCGTGCCGGCATTCAGACGCTTGTGCTCGCTCGAGTCGTGGGCGGAGAGCTTGAACTCCATGAAGACGTCCTGGCTCGCGCTCCAGTTCCAGCTTCCGGTAATCAGCTCACCGCCGAACTCGTGCGGCGTAGCACTGTAGCGGTCCGCCGGAAAGTCGCCCAGTACGAAAGTGACGTCGAGCGGCGAGGCGTTGTAGTTCAACTGCAGGCTGTTCGACGCGTTGGGCTGGTAGTCGAACTTCAACAGACGACCCCGGACGTAGACGCTGTTGTCCACGATGTCGCCGCTGAACAGCTCCTGCGTCTGGAAGCTGTTCGTTTCCGCGATCGACGCCGCGAACCACAGCTTGTTTCTCACCAGCGGGCCACCGAAGAAGGCCTGGACGTTGGTGGCGGCGTTGTCCTTCTCCATCTCGTCCCGCTTGAAGAAGTCCGGCTTGCAGGAAGGAGCGAACGGGACGTTCTGTGGGTTGACCACGGCGCGGTACCTGCAGCCCTGGCGCTCCGCCAGTTCGGGGTGATCCTGGTACTCGGACACCCAGCTCCCCTGCTGCCGGAAGACCATACCTTCACCGTGAATGACGTTCGTGCCCGATTTGGTGATCACGTTGACGACTCCGCCGGTGGCCCGACCGTACTCGGCGCTGCCCGTGGTCGACTGCAACGAGGTTTCGTTGACCCCGACCTGAGGCAGGAACATCCGCGACCCGCCGCGGCGGGTATAGGTCGTGTCCACGCCGTCCACGAAGACGGCGCCCTCCTGCCACCGGGAACCGTTGACGCCCGGGTACTCGTCGGCCAGGTCGCCGTCCGAGACGACTCCCGGCATCAACTGGAGGTTGGAGAAGTAGTTCGAGTTCACGCCGACGACGTTCGACGCGACATTCGACGAGATGGAGCCGGCGGAGGTGACCTCGAACTTGTTGATCAGCGGCGTCTCGGCCGTGACCGTGATCTCTCCCGCCGCCTGGAGGGCCATGGTCAACACGATCTCGGAACGGGCGCCCGGCGTCACGTTGACACTCGTCTCGGCCGAGCCGTAGTTGTCGAGCGTCCCTCGGACGGTGTAGCTCCCCGGCGTCAGCAGAGCGAAACGGTAACCGCCCTCGGCGCCGGTGATCGCGACCTTCTCGCCGCGGTCGCCGACGATCGTCACCGTTACCCCTGGCATGGGGTCTCCGTTCGTGTCCACCGTCCTGCCGAGGACGATCCCGGTTTCGGGACTGTCCGCGGCAACGGGCGGCGCCAGGCCGAACAGCACGAGGGTTCCGAACAGAGCCAGGGTACGTTTCATGAGCCGATCCTCCTTTCCTTACTGGCTGGCCAGCCACCAAGGGTGAGGGTTCATCCGACTCCCCGGGGCGGCCAAGCCGGAGGAATCGGAATGAACAAAGAGCTTCGGAGCCCTTCGGGACCATCCGAACCCCGGCTTGCCCTGACCGGAGAGAGCTACCTGTCGCTGTGTGGCTAGGAACTATAACAGCGTTGCAGCCAAAGCGGAGCCGGCCTGACGGCCGGCGCGTCTTGAAGCCGCCTCCGGCGGCAGCGGGTCAGAAGACCCGCGCACCCAGCGGTCGCCGGCTACGCGCCGGGGGAACCGACCGGCGCCTTCCGCCTCGGTGCGAGCGCACCCGCCAGCGTCCGCCCCAGCCAGGCCCGGCCGTCCTCGATCAGAGTGTAGAAGACCGGCACGGCGAGCAGGGTCAGCAGGGTCGCGGCGGCCATGCCGCCGATCAGCGTCAACGCGAAGCTCTTGTAGCTCAGGCCCATCTGGGTCGGTTGCCCGAACAGCAGCGGCACCATGCCGCCGATCGTGGTCAGCGCGGTCATCATGATCGGCCGGAATCGCCGGTTGGCGGCTTCCAGGAGTGCCTCGGCCCGTTCCATGCCCCCGGCCCGCAGCCGGTTCACCGAGTCGAGCAGCACGATCCCGTTGTTGACGACGACCCCGATCAGGATGATGAGCCCCACGAGGCCCAGGAAGTCGAGGTCGCGACCGGCGAGCAGGTGGATCCAGGTCACTCCCATGCTGGCAAGCGGAATGGTGACCAGGATCGCCACGGGCAGCACGAAGCTCTCGAACAGGAAGCCCATCAGCAGGTAGACGAAGGCGATCGACATGAGCGCCGCGATCATCAGGTTCCGGGTCTCCTCGGCGGCGACGTTGCGCACCAGCCGCGCCCAGGCCACACCCTCGGGCAGGTCGGTCTGCGCGGCGACGGCGCGCACCGCCCGCCGCGCCTCGCTCTCCCGGCCCTCTTCGAGCTCGACCGTGATCCGCCGCGCGGTCTGCTTGTCGCGGCGCGAGATCCGGGTCGCCGACGGCTGCTGGCGCACGTCGACGAGGGTGCCGATGGCGAGCGCCTCGCCGCTCTCCGCCGGCACCGAGAAGTCCCGGAGTTCGGCGAGGCTCTGGCGGTCCTCCTCCTCGAAGCGGATGCGCACGGGGATGTCGCGGCCGCCGTAGTAGATCCGCGGTAGCGCCTGGCCGCGCAGCGCATAGCCGACCATCACCGCCAGTGTTTGCGGGTTGACCTGCTGGCGCATCGCCAGGTCCCTGTCCAGGACCAGCGCAAGCTCGTTCGGTGCCTCGTCGGCCGACTTCTTGACCGCCAGCACGCCCGGAACGCGCGCCAGCCGGTCCTCGACGCCGGTCGCCACCTCTTCCAGGACCTCGGCGTCCTCGCCGAAGAGGGTCAGCGTCTCGAGCGCCTTGTCGGTCGTCTCCTGCTCCGAAGCGAAGCCCGTATGGAAGCGCACGCCGGGTATCTCGGGCATCAGGTCGATCACCCGCTCCGTGACCTCGCGCATCTTGAGGTCGGAGCCGGTCGCCATGATCCCCTGGATCTGGCCCCAGGTGCGCTCGTGGAAGAAGACGAGGTACTCGAGGCCGAGTTCGTCGCGCAGGCCGTCGATCTTCTCTTCGGCCCGCGCGAAGTACTCGATCGTCTCGTCGAACGACATGTTGCGCGGCAACCGGACCTCGACGTTGAAGAACGCCTGGTCGTCTTCCGACATGGCAACGACCTCGAGCCGGCCGCTGGCGGCGACCTGGGTCAGCGCCATCGCCGCAACGAGGAGGAGGACGACGTCGAGCCGCCGGCGCAGCCCGTAGGCCAGCATGCCTCTGTAGAGGCGATTCAGGAGGCCGAAGGTCGCCTCGTAGGCCCCCCGCAGGACGACGTTCGAAGCGTTGCGAGCATGGCGCAACGCGCCCGTCTCCCCCGACGCCCGCGACGGCAACGTGACGTAGACCGCCAGCGGAACGACGACCAGCGCCACCACCAGGGAAGCGAGCAGGGAGACGGTGATCGGGATCACGAGCCGCAGCAGCATGAACTGACCCTGGCCATCGACCAGCGAGACCGGCAGGAAGACGATCACGGTGGTCAGGGTGGCGGTGGTGATCGCCAGCGCGATCTCTCCGGCCCCCTGAAGCGCCGCCTGGCGGCGCGGCACGCCGCTCTGGTGCAGGCGGTGGATGTTCTCGGCCACCACGACCGAGTTGTCGACCAGGAGCCCGACCGAGATCATGAGCCCGAGCAGCGAGATCACGTTGAAGGTCTCGCCGAAGAAGTACATCGCGACCACCGCCACGACCATGGAGAGCGGGATCGAGAAGGCGATGATCAGGCTCATCCGCAGCCGGCGGAGGAAGAAGAAGAGCACGATCACCGCGAAGATCGCGCCGATGCGGCCGCTCGACAGGAGCACTCCCATCGAGTCGCGGATGATCTCGCCCGAGCTCATGATCACGTCCGCCTCGATTGCCCCAAGGCGCGGATTCGCCGCCAGTTCCTCGACCACGCGTTCGACCTCGCGGGCCACGTCCAGCGCGTTCGCCTCGCCTTCCTTCTGCACCCTGATCGCGTACGCGGGCAGGCCGTTCACCCGCACCCTGAACTCGTCGTCGGGCACGTCGTAGCGCACGGAGGCGATGTCGCCCAGCCGCACCGTGTCGGTGATCCACATGTCGCGGACGTTCTGGGGCGCCGGATACCTCGCCACCGACCGCAGGAGCAACTTGCGGTCGCCGGCGCGGACGTTGCCCGACGCCAGGGTGAAGTAGTCCGACTGCAGATCCTGGGCGATCTCGAAGATGTTGAGGCCTGCCGCCTCGACCCGCTGCCGGTCGAGCTCGATCAGCACTTCCCGCTCCATCAGGCCCTGGGCGTCGACCGAGGCCACGCCGGGCAACCGCTCCAGCTTGAGGATGACCTCGTTCTGGATCAGGTTGTACGTGTCGGCCGTCCCCTCGTCGACGAGGACGCCGACCATCGCCACCGGCATCCCGGTGTCGTCGTCCTTGCGGATGAAGACCTGCTGGACGTCCTCCGGCAGGCGCGCCCGGGCGCGCTCGATCCGGTCCCGGACCTCGCGGTAGGCGACGTCCATGTCCGTGCCGTGCGCGAAGCTCAGGAACACCTGGCTGAAGCCGACGGCGCAGAACGAGAACTGGTTCTCGAGGCCGCGGATGGTCGCCAGTTCCTCTTCCAGCGGGATCGTGACCTTGTCCAGCACCTCCTGAGGCGGCGCGTCGCGCCACGGGACGGTCACCCGCAGGAAGGGCGAGCTGTAGCCGGAGGGGATCAGCTCGATCGGCAGCGAGAGCGCCGCGACCAGCCCCATGACCAGGACCGCGCCGACCACCACGAGGACGCCGACGCGGCGCTCCAGGGAAAGCCGGGGCAGGGACCTGCCGAGACCGCCGGGGATCATGGACGGGCGGGAGCTTGCGCCGAGGGACGCGACGCGTGAGTTTCTCGGCGCAAGCTCCCGGCGAGGTGGGGGCTGGGGCCAAACATGGAGCCTGCGACAGGTTTGGCGGCTCTACCCTGCGGCGCCACGGCTCCAGCCGGTCCGGCCGCCTCGGTCGTGGCGGCGGCGGGCGCCGGGCGGGCGACCCGTGCACGCGAGAACGACAGCGCCTCCCGCAGCCGCTCGAAGATCTCGTAGATCGTCGGCACGACGATCAGGGTCAGCACCGTCGAGGCGACCAGGCCGCCGATCACGGCCAGCGCCATCGGCGTGCGGATCTCGGCGCCCTGGCCGAGACCGAGCGCCATCGGCAGCAGGCCGAGCGTGGTCGTCGCCGTGGTCATCAGGATCGGCCGCAGCCGCACCAGGCCGGCGCCGACGATCGCCCGCCGGCGAGGCAGGCCGCGCGCGCGCAGCCGGTTGATGTAGTCGACGAGGACGATCGCGTTGTTCACGACGATCCCCGCCAGCATGATCATGCCGAGGAAGACGACGATCGAGAGGTTGACGTCCAGCAAGTAGAGGGTGACCAGCGTGCCGAAGAACGCCAGCGGAATCGAGAACATGATGACGAGGGGGTGCAGCAGGGACTCGAACTGGGCCGCCATGATCACGTAGACGAGGAAGACGGACAGCCCCAGGGCCAGCCAGAGACTGGCGCTCGACCGCTGCCACTCCTGGCTCTGGCCGCCGACCAGGAAGCTCATGTCCGCAGGCCACTCGATTCCGGCGGCCAGCACCTCCTCGATCCGCTCCACGGCGCGCCCCAGCGAAGCGGCGCCCAGGTTGGCCTCGATCACGGCCACCCGCTTGCCGTCGATCCGTCGCACCTCCGACGGGCCTTCGCCCACGGCGACGTCGGCGACCGCGTGGAGCGGAATCGGGCGCTCGCCGCCCGGGTTCACGACCAGGCCGTTCAACTGGTCCGTCGAGCGGCGGTCCTCCTCGGCCAGGCGGACCACGATCGGTATCCGCCGGTCCCGCAGGTTGTACAGGGTCGCCTCGAAGCCCTCGATCTGGTTGCGCACCATCTGGGCGACCACCGAGGTCTGGAGGTCGTAGCGGTTGAGGATCGCCCGGTCGTAGACGATCTGCACTTCGGGCGCGCCGCGCTTCAAGGTCGTCTCGACGTCGGCGAGCTCGGGCATTGCCGCCATCAGGTCGCGCACGCGGTCGCCGTACTCCTGGAGGCGGTCCAGGTCCTCGCCGTGGACCTCGACCTCGATCGGCGTCTTGAAGCTGAACAGCACCGGCCGCGAAACGCGCGAGGAAGCATCCGGAACCGACTCGAAGCGCCGCCGCAGCCGCTCCACGATCTCGTCCTCGACCCCCGCCTGAACCGGTCCGAGCAACACCTTGAACCGCGCGCTGTGCTCGCCCTCGTCCGAACGCTGGGTGTTCGTCACGTCGTAGCCGTAGGTCACCAGCAACCGCTCGATGTGGCGCTCCTCCTCGAGGATCGCGCTCTCCACCGCGGCCAGGGTGCGCTCGGTCTCCACCAGCGGTGTTCCCACCGGCAGCGAAACCTCGATCGTGAACTCGCCCTGGCGAACCTCGGGCAGCAGCTCGCTGTCGAGGCGCCCCAGGAGCCACCAGGAACTCCAGAGGGTGACGGCCACCACCGCCACGACCGCGACGGGGAACCGCAGGGAGCGATCGAGGAGCGCCGGATAGACGCCGCTGAGCCAGTCGAGCAGGCGCCGCACCACGATCAGCGGCCCCCGGCTCAGCCAGGTGAACGCCTTGACCAGGACCGGCCCGATCAGGCGCACGACCAGGAACGCCAGACCGGCCAGCAGGAGCAGAATCGCCTTGGCGACCAGCTCCAGCACACTGCCCACGACCAGCCGGACGCTGACGAACAGGATCGCGAGCGCGAGACCGGGCCAGCCGACCAGGGGATTCCGCGATCGCGCCCAGTCGAGCAGCGCCGCCGCATCCCGGCGGAACGCCTCCCACGCCGCGTAGCGCCGCAACCGGGCGGCCGTGCCGCCGCGCTCCGGCAGCGTCCAGCCGCGGCGGCTGGCGAGCATCGGGATGAAGGCCAGGGCAACGGCCATCGACGCCAGCAGCGAGATGACGACGGCAAGACCCAGGTCGCCGAAGGCCTGGCCGGCGATCCCCTCGACGAACACCATCGGCAGGAAGACGGCGATGGAGGTCAGGATCGAGGCGATCACCGCCGAACGGACCTCCTTCGCGCCGCGGATCGCCGAAGCGACCAGGTCGTCGCCCTCCTCCCGGCACCGGAAGATGGACTCCAGCACGACGATCGAGGAGTCGACGAGCATGCCGATGCCGAGAGCCAGGCCGCCCAGGGACATGATGTTGAGCGACACGGAGGCGGCCGAGAGCGGCGCGAAGGTGATCAACAGCGAGATGGGGATGGACACGGCGACGAACAGCGTCGTGACCAGGTTGCGCAGGAAGAGGTAGAGGACGATGACGGCCAGGATGCCGCCCAGGACCGCCGTGTTGCGGACCTCGGCGATGCTGCCCTCGATGAACTCGGAGCGATCGGAGACGACCGTCAGCACGGCTCCCTCCGAACGGTAGAGATCGGCCGAGAGAGTCGCGCCACCGAGCGAGGGACCGCGCCGCCCGCCGCCGCCGCCACCGCCCGTCAACCGCTGCAGCAGGTTCCGGGGCCGCTCCACCGTCTCGCCGCGAGCCCTGGCCCGCTCCAGTTCGAGGTCCAGCTCGCCGACCCGCGCCCGCACGCGGTCGGCCAGCGCGACCATGTTCGCGTCCGCCTCCTTGTAGACGTCGAGCTGGACGCTCTCGGCGCCGTCGGTGCGGGTCAGGATCTCGCGGTCCCGGTGCGATCTGCGGACGTCGGCCAGATCGCCGACCCGGACCTCGCGGCCCTCCACGCTGGCCACGACCGTGTCCCGGATCTGGTCCAGGTTCACGTACTCGTTGACCGTGCGCACCATGTACTCGGTGCGCCCCTCCTTGAGCGTGCCGCCGGCGACGTTGATGTTCTCCTGCCCCAGGCGGTCGATCACCTGCTGGACCGACAGCCGCGAGCGCTGCAGCGCCTGAGCGTCGAGGAGCACGTGAATCTCTTCTTCCAGGCCGCCGCGGACCCGAACCGCGGCGACGCCGTCGATCGGCTCGAGCGCCCGCTTGACCTGGAGTTCCGCCAGCCGGCGCAGGCGGCGCAGGCCCTCCTCGCCCTCGAAGCGCTCGTCCTCGCCCGACAGGGAGAGTTCGAGCACCGGGTCGAGTCCCGGGTCGAAGCGCAGGATGAGCGGCCGCTCCGCCGAGTCGGGCAGGAGGACGAGATCGAGCTTCTCCAGCGTCTCCTGCACCGCGTCGGACATCGGCGTGTCCCACGCGAACTCGAGCACGACGTCGGAAACGCCGGCGCGGCTGATGCTGCTCATCCGGCGCAGGCCGCCGACCACGCCAAGCTGCTCCTCGATCCGCCGCGAGACGTCGTTCTCGACCTCTTCCGGCGCCGCGCCCGGGTACTCCGTGCGCACGGTGAGCGTCGGGTAGGACAGCTCGGGCATCAGGGTCACGGGCAGGCCCTGGTAGGACAGCAGGCCGAACACGACCGCCGCCAGGAAGACCATCGACACCGCGACCGGGCGATGGGTAAGGAACGACTTCGCAGCCTTCATGCGGCGCTCCCTTCTCTCTCTGTCGTGTGCCGGATCAGCTTGCGGGCTGGTAGGTCGGGGTCGATGCCGCGCCCAGTTCCGCCCCCGAGCCGAGGGCTTCGGCCGGGTCGAGCAACCGGATCCGGGCGCCGTCCTTCAGCCCGGCCTGCCCGGCCACGATCAGACGCTCGCCGTCCGTCAGGCCGCCCTCCAGGTGGACGACGTCCTCACTCTCGATGAGAACCCGGACCAGCAGCCGCTCGGCGCGGGGACCGTCGTCGTCCTGCGCGACCCGGAACACGAAGACCTGCTCCTGGTCGTAGACCAGCGCCCGCTTCGGCGCCAGCAACGTGTTCTCCAGGGCGGCGGCCACCAGATCGACCTCGACGTACATGCCCGGCAGCAGGCCCTGGTTGCCCGGGATGCCGAGCGTGACCTTGACCGTGCCGCTCTGGGGATCGACGACTGGCGAAATGCGCTCGATCGCGGCTTCCCGCGAACCCGTGAGCGACTGCGCCAGCACGCGAGCCGGCTGGCCGACGAACAGGCCGCTCAACTGCCGCTCGGGCACGAACACCCGGGCGACGATCGAGTCGAAGTCGACGATCTGGAACAGCCTGGCGTGGGTCTCCACGTGGTCGCCCACGTTGACGACCCGTTCGGTAACGACGCCGGAGATCGGCGCCTGGACCGTCGCGTAGCCCAGTTCCCGCTCGGCGTCCTCGAGCGCGAGCTCGAGCTGCTCCATGTCGTAGCGCGCCTGGTTGTAGGCCTGCTCGCTGATCAGGTCCTGCTCGAAGAGACGCCGCTGGCGCTCGTACTCCAGGCGGGAACGCCCGAGCTGGCTCTCGACCCGCCTGAGCGCCGTCCGCTGCGCCTCGTCCTCGAGCAGCAGCATGGTCTGACCGGCGCGGACGGTATCGCCCTCCTCGACCAGGAGGTCGGTCACGTGGCGCTCGGCCTCGGCCAGCACGTCGACGACGTTCTCGGCTTCGAGGTTGGTCGAGAACCGCAGCACGGACTCGATCCGGCCGCGGAAGAGGGGCAGCGCCGCGACGGGAATCGCATCGTCGTCGGCCACCGCCGCATCTGCGGCGGCGGGCGGTTCGCCCGCGATGCCGCTGCCCGCGGCGCAACCCGCCAGGAGCGGAAGGACGCAGGCAAGAAGAAGGAAAGACGAAGACGCCGCCAAGGAGGCCTTCGTCGGGTGAATCGAACTCATGTTCATCGGTTGGAATCCGCTAATCGTCATTTTGGGGCCGTTGTGGGGCACGGCAGGCGGCGGTCGGCGTACTTCGAGGGAATGCTCGTCACTCTTGGAGGGAGTACCCGTTGAACGGGAACCGAACTGAACCCGGGGGGCCGAACTGACTGCCGGCCGCCGCCCGCCTTCAACAGGGAATACGCCCCGGCCGCCGGCTTTGTTTCCGCGTGCCGCTAGGAAAGTTGACTCTCGGCCAGACGAGCCCAGTACTTGGCGCCGATCGTCAGCAGGTCGTCGTTGAAGTCGTACCGGGGCGTATGCAGCATCTCGCTGTCGCCGTTGCCGATCATCATGAAGGAGCCCGGCCGCTCCTCGGCCAGGAAGGCGAAGTCGTCGGAGCCCATCAGCGGCTCCATCTCCGTGTCGACCCGCCAGCCCATGCTGAGCGCCGCGGCCGTCATCTCCTCCGTCTCGCGCGGCGCGTTGACCGTCGCCGGGTAGTAGCGCTCGTAGTCCACCTTGGCCGAGGCGCCGTGGGCGGCGCAGACGCCATGGACGACGCGTTCCAGCCCCAGTTCGAGCGTGTCCTGCACCTCGCGCAGGAAGGAACGCACGCCGCCGGCAAGGTAAGCCGTCTCGGGGATCACGTTGAAGGCCTCGCCGGCGTGGCTCATCGTCACGGACACGACGGCCCGGCGCCGGGGATCGACGTTGCGGGACACCAGCGTCTGGAGCCCCATCACGACCTGGGACGCGGCGACAATCGGGTCAATGCCGCTGTGCGGCCAGGCGCCGTGCGTTCCGCGGCCCCGGATCTCGATCTCGAACTGGTCGATCGCGGCCATGAAGGGGCCGCTGTTCGTCGCGAAGGCGCCGGTCGGCACACCGGGGAAGTTGTGCAGGCCGAAGACCTTGTCGGCCGGGAAGCGCTCGAACAGCCCTTCCCGCACCATGACCCCGGCGCCGCCGTCCTTCTCCTCCGCCGGCTGAAAGATGCACTGGACCGTGCCGTCGAAGTTCCGGGTCTCGGCGAGGTAGCGGGCGGCGCCCAGCAGCATCGCGGTGTGCCCGTCGTGTCCGCAGGCATGCATCTTCCCGGGCTTCGTCGAGCAGTGGCCGAACTGGTTCTGTTCATGGATCGGCAGCGCGTCCATGTCGGCCCGCAGCGCCACCGCGCGGTCCGAACTGCCGGAACGGATCGTCGCGACGACTCCGGTCTTCGCGATCCCGTGATGGACCTCCTCGATGCCGAACGACCGCAGCCGTTCCGTCACGATCTGCGACGTCCGCTCCTCCTCGAAGGCGAGTTCCGGGTGGCGGTGGAAGTCGCGCCGCCACTCGGTCAACTCGTCGCGCCAGCGGTCGATCCGGCCGTAGTCGTCTGAGGCCATCGGCGGTGGAGTTTATCGCCGCGGCGGGGGCGCCGGCGCACACCGTGTTGGCGGTGTAGTTTCACGCCCAGCGATGAAGTTCGAAGCGACGCCGCTCAGCGAGGCTCAGGGCGCGATCCTCGGCCACAACGTCTACGACAACGAGGGTCGCCGCGTGCTGCGCAAGGGCCGCGCCCTCGGGAACGAGGAGCTGGAGCTGCTGGCCGGTCTCGGCCGCGACCGGGTCTTCGCGGCGCGGCTCGAACCCGGCGACGTCGACGAGAACGAGGCCGCCAGGAGAGTCAGCGAAGCCGTTGCCGGAACGGGCCTCGACCTGCGCGGGCCGACGACCGGCCGCGTCAACCTGCACGCGCAGACGCTAGGCGTGCTGCGGGTCGACGCCGCCGCCCTCGACCGCATCAACGACTGCGACGGCGTCACCCTGGCCACGCTGCCCAACCACAGCGTGGCGCGAGAGGGCAAGATGGTCGGGACGACGAAGATCCTCCCCTACGCCCTGCCCGAAGAGACGGTGGCCGCCGCCGAGGGCGTGGCCGCGAGCCCGCTGATCCGGCTCGACCCGCTGCCGCCGAGCACCGCCGGCCTGATCGTCTCCGGGACCGTCGCCGCCGGCCGCTCCGCCGGACGCGAACGGCTGGTCGCTGGCTTCGAGAAGGCCTTCCGGCAGCGGCTGGGCAGTCTCGGCGCCGAGCTCGCCCGGGTGCGCTTCGTACCGATCGACCGGGAGCAGGGGACCGAGGAACTCGCGGCGGCCGCGGCCGAACTCGCGCCGGACGTCGACCTCCTGATCCTCGCCGGCGAGACCGCCATCCAGGACCGCCATGACCTGGCCCCGAGCGCCATCGAGACCGCCGGGGGCGCGGTCATCTGCTACGGCGCGCCCGTCGACCCCGGCAACCTGCTGCTGCTCGCCGAACTCGAAGGCACGCCAGTCCTCGGCGCCCCCGGCTGCGCCCGCAGCCCGAAACGGAACATCGTCGACCTGGTGCTGCCCCGCCTCCTCGTCGGCGACCGGCTGACGCGGCGCGACATCACGTCGCTCGGCCACGGCGGTCTGCTGGAGGACGTGCCGGAGCGGCCGCTGCCGCGGCGGAGAATCGAAGGCTCCTGACTCCGTTACACTCCGGCCATCCAATCGAACACCGGAGGACACACAATGAAGGTCCGAGTCCCCGCGGCGCTGATCGCCATCCTCGCCCTGCTGATCGCGGCCCCCGCGCTGGTCGCCCAGAGCGACGTCAAGCGCGCCGCCAACGGCAAGCCCGACCTGACCGGCACCTTCGACGCCGGCACCCTGACGCCGCTCCAGCGGGACGAGAAGTACGGCGACAACCTCTTCCTGAGCCCCGAGGACGCGGCGAAGATCGAGGCGGACGCCGCCAAGTACGCCGCCGACCGGCACCAGGTCTCCGACCCGAACCGCAAGCCGCCGCCAGTCGGCGGCGACGGGACGACGGGCGGCGCCGGCAACGTCGGCGGCTACAACCGGTTCTGGGTCGAGACCGGGACCGAGGCGTTCGCCGTCGACGGCAAGTTCCGCACCTCGATCATCTTCGATCCTCCGAACGGCCGCATCCCGGAGATGACCGAGGCCGGCAAGGCGAGGTCCGCCGAGCGCCGCCGGCTTCGCCGTCCGAACGACGGCTCCGCCTGGTGGCTCGACATCGACGGCCACGGCCCGTACGACGGCCCGGAGACGCTGCCGGTGACCGAGCGCTGCATCGTCGGCTTCACCGGCGCGACGCCGACCTTCCCCAGCCTCTACAACAACTTCAAGCGCGTGGTCCAGACCGAGGACCACGTCATGATCCTGATCGAGATGGTCCACGACGCCCGCATCGTCCGCCTGAACGCGGAGCACCCGAGCCCCGAAGAGCGCAAGTGGCTCGGCCACTCGATCGGCTGGTGGGAGGGCGACACGCTCGTCATCGACTCGCGGAACTTCCACCCGAAGGCCGTGCTGCGCGGCGCCACCCAGGAATCCCACGTCACGGAGCGCCTCACGCTGCAGCCGGACGGGAACATCCTCTACCGGTTCACGATCGACGATCCGGCCACCTGGGACGTCCCCTGGTCCGGCGAGTACATCTGGAAGCGCAGCCCCGTGGACGTCTACGAGTACGCCTGCCACGAAGGGAACTACTCGATGGGCGGCACGCTGCGCGGCGCGCGGGTGCTCGAGGCCGACGCGCTGGCCGCCAAGGCCGCCAGCACCGGCGCCGGCAGCGGCGACTGATCGAAACCCTGGAGGACACGGAATGAGAAACGGAATCCCCGCGGCCCTGGCCGCCGTCGCCCTGCTGCTGCTTGTGGCGCCCGCGGCCGGAGCCCAGGACGAGATCAAGCGCATGCCCGACGGCCGGCCCGACCTGCACGGCAACTACGACGCCGCCACCCTGACGCCGCTCCAGCGGCCCGAGGAGTACGGCGAGAACCTCTACCTCACCCGGGAGGCTGCCGAGAAGATCAGGGACGACGCGGCCAAGCGCCGGGCCGACCGCCACCAGGTCAGCAACCCGGACCGCGAACCCCCGCCGGTCGGCGGCGACGGCTCAGGCGGCGGCGCCGGCAACGTCGGCGGCTACAACTTCTTCTGGCTCGACATCGGCACCGAGGCCTTCTCGGTGGACGGCAAATTCCGGACGTCGATCATCGTCGACCCGCCGAACGGCCGCATGCCGGAGACGACCCCCGCTGCCAAGGCAAGAAGGGCGGCGCGCGACAAGCTGCGCCGGCCGAACGACGGCTCCGCCTGGTGGCTCGACATCGACGGCCCCGGCCCCTACGACGGCCCCGAGTCGCTGCCGATCACGGAGCGCTGCATCGTCGGCTTCACCGGCGCAACGCCGACCCTCCCGAGCGCCTACAACAACTACAAGCGCGTGGTTCAGACCGAAGACCACATCATGATCCTGATCGAGATGAACCACGACGCCCGCATCGTCCGCCTGAACGACGAGCACCCCAGCCCCGAAGAGCGCAAGTGGCTGGGCGACTCCGTCGGCTGGTGGGAAGGCGACACCCTGGTCATCGACTCGGTCAACTTCCACCCCAGGACGTTCCTGCGCGGCTCGACCCAGGAGCTTCACGTCACCGAGCGCCTGACCCTGCAGCCGAACGGCGACATCCTCTACCACTTCACGATGGACGATCCGGCCACCTGGGAAACCCCCTGGTCCGGCGAGTACATCTGGAGGAACCGCCCGGAACTCGTCTACGAGTACGCCTGCCACGAGGGCAACTACGCGATGGGCAACACGCTCCGCGGCGCGCGGATTCTCGAGGCTGACGCGGCTGCGGCGGAAGCTGGGAGTACCGGCGGCGGCAGCGGGGACTAGCGACACCAGTCGCAGCCTGGCTGAAAGCCGGTGCCCGTGCATCGGGCGCCGCACGGCCGCCTATACTGAGGCCCGCGAACCGGACGGGAGACGACGCATGACCGAGATCATCTTCGAAGTCACGGAAGACGAGGTCGATGGCGGGTACTCAGCCAGCGCGCTCGGACACGGCATCCACACCCAAGGCGACACCGTGGAGGAGATCCGCAGGAACGTCAAGGAGGCCGTCGACTGCTACTTCGACGACACGACGCCGCGGCCCAAGCTGATTCGTCTGCACTTCGTTCGCGACGAGGTTCTCGTGGCTTGAAGCTGCCCCGCGACGTGAGCGGCGCGTCGCTGCAAGCGGCGCTGCGGCGGCTGGGCTATACGGCCGTGCGACAGCGAGGCTCCCACGTACGAATCACGACCCAGATCAACGGAGAGCATCACGAGGTGATTCCGCTGCACACTTCGATCAAGGTGAAGACCCTCTCGAGCATTCTGAAGAGCGTTGCGCGGCACCACGAAATGGACGTCCCGGAGCTTCTCCGCAAGCTCGACTTGTGAACTCCACATCGGACGCCGCGGGTGGCGGCCCACCTGTCGGCCCTCCGCTACACTCCCGCCATCCAGTCGAAACAGGAGGACGCAGAATGAGAGTCCGATTCACCGCAACCCTGGCCGCCATCCTCGTGCTGCTGATCGCGGCGCCGGCCCTGGCGGCCGAAGGCGAGATCAAGCGCGCCGCGAACGGCAAGCCGGACCTGACCGGCACCTACGATGCCGCCACGCTGACGCCGCTGCAGCGGCCGGAGGAGTACGGCGAGAACCTGTACCTGACGCCGGAGGAGGCGGAGAAGATTGCCACCGACGCGGCGAAGGCACGGGCCGACCGCCACCAGGTCTCCGACCCGGACCGCGAAGCGCCGCCCGAGGGCGGTGACGGCTCGCCCGGCGCGGCCGGCAACGTGGGCGGCTACAACAGCTTCTGGCTGGACCGCGGCACGGACACGTTCGCGGTGGACGGGAAGTTCCGGACCTCGATCATCATCGACCCGCCGAACGGCCGCATGCCGGAGACGACCGATGCGGCGAAGGCGAGATTCGCGGAGCGCGCCAAGCTGCGCCGCCCGAACGAGGGCGTCGCCTGGTGGCTGGAACTCGACGGGCCGGGCCCCTACGACGGCCCCGAGTCGCTGCCGATCAGCGAGCGCTGCATCCTCGGCTTCACCGGCGCCACGCCGACGTTCCCGAGCGGCTACAACAACTACAAGCGGGTCGTGCAGACCGAAGACCACATCATGATCCTGATCGAGATGGTCCACGACGCCCGGATCATCCGCCTGAACGACGAGCACCCGAGCCCCGAGGAGCGGCGCTGGCTGGGCGACTCGGTCGGCTGGTGGGAAGGCGACACGCTCGTCATCGACTCGGTGCACTTCCGGCCCGACGGCTTCCTGCGCGGCGCGACGAAGGACCTCCACGTCACGGAGCGCCTGACGCTGCAGCCGGACGGCAACATCCTCTACCACTTCACGATGGACGACCCGGCCACCTGGGAAGCGCCCTGGTCCGGCGAGTACATCTGGAAGCGCGACCAGGAACGCGTCTACGAGTACGCCTGCCACGAGGGCAACTACTCGATGGGCGGCACGCTGCGCGGCGCGCGCATCCTCGAGGACGACTGGCGCGCCGGCAAGGCGGCCAGCACCGGCGGCGAGTAGCGCCCGCCGGTCCGGGGTCCGCGGGGGGTGGGGTCCCAGCGGCCGCTCGCGCTCACGTAGAGAATGAGAGGCCGGCGCTCGCTCCGCTACGCTCGCTCCGGTCGGTCCTCGCTTGATGTGGGGTCGCCGGGCGTCGCTCGCTTCGAGTCCGCTGGGACCTCACCCCCCGCGGACCCCGAACCGGCTGAACCTCGTCGGGCTACTCGTCTCGGCGGTTCGGGCCGATGGCAATCTCGGTGATGTGAAGGCTCAGGCCCTCGCCCGCCCTTAGACCGATGGCGCCGTCGAGACCAAGGTCTTCGGACGGAAGCTCGGCGACAGACTCGCCGGCTATGTAGAAGATCGTCTGTCCGCCACGGACGTCGATTTCCAGCACGTTCTCGGCGGGCGATGTGGCCGGATCGGCGAGCACGGCGACGGCGTCGTTGCCGGTCCACGGTACGACGTCCTGCACCTCGTCGCCGGTGTGCCGGGCTATGCGGAAGCGGCCGGAGTTGTCGATCTGGAAGGTGACAAAGGTCGGTGCCTCCCCTTCGAGGTCGCGGCCGCCCAGGAAGAGGCCGAAGGGGCTGTCGACGCGAGTCGACCCGGATCGTTCGGGGTCGCCTTCGGGGAACAGGTAGATCGTGCTCTTGACGGCGTAGTTGCCCGAGGCGTAGCGGCCTGGATCCCAGAGCAGGCCGCCGGGGCCGGCGTAGACGTGCCAGCCGGGGCGCATGACGACGAAGTTGCGTTCGGCCGCCTCGTCGGCACCTTCGTAGCGGACTTTCCAGTGTTCGGGACGTTCCAGGTTGTGGCCTGACTGGGCCGAGAGGGCCAAGGGCATCACGAGAATCGCAGCCACGATTGCGGCTGTGAAGCAGAGACTTCGACGGTGATGCATCGGGACTCCTCTACTCCGGCCGGTAGACCAATCCCATCTCGGAGACGACGTTCTTGCCGCCGTCGGCGAGCAGGTCATCGCGGGCGAACCAGCTCGGCTTCATGGCGCCGGGCGAGAAGAGCTTCTCGGCCTGGTCGCGGTAGTGCGGCGATTCGGGGCGGTCGCTCTGGCCGATCGGGGGCTGGGTGTAGCTGCGGATCGGGTTGCTCAGGATGACGACTTCGGTCGAGGTCTGGCCACGGTTGCCCCAGCGCCGGCCGTCGGCGCGCGGCGGGCTGAAGCCGACGGAACGCATGGTCGCCATGCCGGCGTCATTGAGCGAGCCGCCGCCGACCGGCCAGGACACTTCGTCGTTCGAGTCCTGGCGGCCGACGCGGAACACGTCGCCGAAGGCCGCGTCGAAGCCGCCCGGGCCGGAGCGGAGGGCTTCCGCCGCAGCATCGATGGCCTCGACCAGGGCCGGCAACTCGTCGTCCTCGAGACCGGGCGGTTCCGGCGCCTCGCGGATCAACTCCAGGTAGTCGTTGACCCGACTGGTCATGTCCCGCATCCGTTCGTTTCCGACCAGGTCCCGCAGCGCCTCGCGCCAGCGGAAGTAGGCGAGCGCGCCCTGGGAATCAGGCTCGGAGACGCCGTTCCACTCCTCGATCCGGCGGACGACCTCGGCGTGGTCCCTGGAGCGCTTGCCGGGGACCGCGGCCTCGGCCCGCAGCAGTTCCTCGACCCAGCGCTCGTACTGGTAAACGGACCGGTTGAGCGCCAGCTCGACAATCTCCTCCTCGCTCCACTTGCCACCGGCTTCCCGCTTCGCTTCCAGCAGGGAAACGGCGGCCGCACCCCGCTGGTGGGTGTAGTGAGCCGGCTGGTTGTAGAGGTACGGCGGGTACCGCTCCGGCACGAGCGGGGAGCCGACCAGCATCGTGTCCGGGCCGATGTTGTTGTTCTGCATGTAGCCGCGCTCAGGGTTGAGCAGGGACATCAGCTCGGACGCGGGGTGAATGCCCAGCCACTCGGTCTCGGAGGTCGATCCATCGACGGGACGGCTCCAGTCGTAGCCGTCCGGGCGGATCGGCACGCGACCGGTCCGCTGGTAGTAGATGTTGCCGCCGGTGTCCGCGATCATCACGTTCTGCGGCATGATCTGGCGCACGTCCAGCGCCGCGGCGGCGCCTTCGTAGTCCTCCGCGACCATGAACCAGTACTTGGACTCCAGGTAGCCGATCTCCTCCTCGTAGGCCAGAGCCGCCGCGTAGGCCCGGTCGCCGCGTCGCGCCACGATCGGGCCGTGGTGCGAATACCAGAAGGTCGCCTCGCGCGGCTCCGCCTCGCCGGCGACGGAGACCTCGACCGTCCGGCTCGTCATCTGCCGCCAGTCGCCGTCGTAGAGGTAGCGGCCCGGATCCTCCGGGTCGAGGGTCAGTTCGTAGGCGTCGGCCGTGTCCGGGCCGCCGGTCGTGTGGGCCCAGGCGACGTGCTCGTTGTGGCCCAGGTTGACGTAGGGAAAGCCGGACGTGGCGAAGCCGCTGATGTGGATGTCGCCGGCGTGGAGCCGCAGTTCCCAGTAGCGGTGGCGGCCGAGCCAGGAAAGGTGCGGGTCGATGATCAGGGCCGCAGCGCCGAAGGTCGTCTGCTCCGGCGCCAGCGCGATCTGGTTGGATGCCCGCAGGTCGACGTCGAAGCTCGGCTCGATGCCGACGGCCCGCAGGTCGGAGCGGGCCTGCCCCGCCGGCCAGCTCCAGATGAACTGGCGGCTGAAGGCGACCGGCATGAAGACGTCGACCGGGCGGTCGCCCCACCAGTCCGGCACCTCGTCGGGATGCGCGTCGAGGTAGTCGTTGATGCCGGCGATGAACGCGGCCAGGTGGCGGCGGAGTTCCGGGTTCAGCTTCGCCTCGTAGTGGCGCTTCGCGGTGCCGTAGTGGTCCCACATCCGCGATTCGAGGTCCGACCGCACCCAGGCGTCGTTGTTGCCGGGTCCGAAGGCGCCGGCGTACTCGCCGAGCCCGAAGAGGTAGTTCTCGAGCAGTTGCGACAGCCGGTCCTCCGCCATCGCCCAGCCGGAGGCGTAGAGCCCGGCTTCGGCGGACTCGGCGTAGATGTGGGGGACGCCCCAGGTGTCCCGGTAGACGGTCGCTTCCTCGCCGTCTCCGCCGGGCGGTGCGCAGGCTGCGACCAGCGCCAGCAGCGGTACCGCCAGGAGCGCACGCTGAACCAGCCGCGGCCCCGCTTCATTCCCCATGCTGCTCCTCCTCAAGTCCCCGGCTTCTTCGCCGACTTCGGCCGGAACGCCTTGATCCGCTCCTCGTTCGTCGTCAGGTACGGCCCGCCGATCAGGTCGACGCAGTACGGGATCGCCGGGAACACGGCGTCCAGGCACTCGCCGATCGCCTTCGGCTGCCCCGGCAGGTTGACGATCAGCGACGAGCCGCGGATCCCCGCCGTCTGGCGGGACAGGATCGCCGTCGGCACCGCCAGGAGCGACACCTGTCGCATCAACTCTCCGAAGCCGGGCATCTCCTTCTCGGACACGGCCAGCGTCGCCTCCGGGGTCACGTCGCGCGCGGCCGGCCCGGTGCCGCCGGTCGTCACGACCAGGCAGCAGCCTTCATCGTCACAGAGTTCACGAAGGGCAGCCGCGATCTGCTCGGCCTCGTCCTCGACGACGCGCGCGCACGGTTCCCAGGGCGAGGTCAGGACCTCCGCCAGGTACTCGCGGATCGCCGGGCCGCCGCGGTCCTCGTACACCCCGCGGGACGCGCGGTCCGAGACGGTCACGATGCCGATACGGGCAGCAACGCCCGAAGAACCCACCACCTCAGAAGACGCTGAAGAGACGGACCACAAGCCCCGTCGTCATGGCCATGTTGATTCCCAGGAACCACTTCATCGCCGTCAACTGCGAGTTCAGGGCCCGAATCTCGCCACCGAGTTCGGACCTCACGATCGCCAGATCGTCCCTCGTGGCGAGCCTGTCATCCGCACGGTTGATCGCTTCCACGATCACCTCGGCATGCGCCGGTTCGACGCCGGCCTCCGTGAAGGTCCTGTGAGTGGCGAGTGTGTCTATTCTGCTGGCCATCGATTCGCCCCTTGCCTGATTCGGGTAAGGGGGTGCCCAGGGTGCCCAGGGCAAGGGCCTCGAGAGTACCACCAGCCCGGTCCGGCAAAGGCCGGGCGGCGGCCCGTCGTTGATACCCTCTCGGGCCGTGCCGAACTCGAAGAACGCTCCCCGTTTGCACGAACTGAAGGCCCTGCTCCAGGAGCGGAGCATCGCCAAGGGCGACTTCGTCTTGACCTCGGGCGCGCGCTCGCACTACTACTGCGACACGAAGGCGACTGTGCTGTCGCCGCGGGGCTCGCGGCTGATCGGCGAGGCTATCTGCGAGCAGCTCCGGCCCTTCGGCGTCGACGCGGTGGGCGGACCCGAAGTGGGCGGCGCCTACCTGGCGACGGCGGCATCGGTGGCCAGCGACCTCGACGGAACTCCGCTCTTCGGCTTCCTCGTCCGCAACAAGGCAAAGGGCCACGGCACCAGCGCCCGGATCGACGCTTCGTACCACCCGGACGGACGCAAGCTGATCGTCGCGGGCCGCCGGGTCGCCGTGGTCGACGATGTCGTGACGTCGGCCGGCTCGATCATCCGCGCGATCGAAGCGGTCGAGGCCGAAGGCTGTGAAGTCGCGGCGGTGTCCGCGGTCGTCGACCGGCAGGAAGGCGGCGGCGACCGCCTGCGGAGCCTCGGCTACGACTTCCGGCCGCTGTTCCTGGCCGACAACGAGGGCGACCTGACGCTCTACTCCGGAGACGGACGATGAGACACGGCAGGCGCTTCGCAGCCGCCGCGGCCACCGTCGCGCTCGCCGCGCTGACCCTGACCGGAATCGCCACCGACCCGGCCCCGGCCCACGTGCGGATCACGACCGACATCAACTTCGCCAACGACGTCCGGCCGATCCTCCGCCGCTACTGCATGCCCTGCCACAACCCGAAGGGCTCGGCGCCGGACTACATCGACCTGACGACCTACGGCAACGACGCGAAGCCCGGCGCCCGCGCCTGGGCGGTGGCGATCGAAGAAGAACTGATGACCGGCCGCATGCCGCCGTGGACCGCCGACGCCCGCTACGACCACTTCCGGAACTCCCGGCGGATGAGCCAGCAGGAGATCGACATCGTCGTCGCCTGGGTGCAGGGCGGCGGACCTCAGGGGCCCCGGCGCAACCTGCCGCCACCGCTGGAGTTCACGGAGGAGGAGTGGGTGCTCGGCTACCCCGACGTGGTGCTCGAGCCCTCGGCCGAGACGGTGGTCGAACCCGGGCAGCAGACCGCCTCGCACCGCGAGGTGCTCGCCGTCGAGCTCGAGGAGGACGCCTGGATCACGGGCTACGAATTCCGGCCCCAGCACTCTGGCGTCGTCTACCGGATGGCGGCCTGGGTCCACGAGCCCGACGACGCGGAGCCCGAGCAGCTCGAAGTCGAGGTCCAGGTGCCCTACGACCCGTTCCGCGACGAGGACGAACCCGAGCCGACCCGGATGCGCACCGCGACACCCGGCCCGCACTTCCTCGGCCAGTGGCTGCGCGGCGACGACCCGGTGCTGCTGCCGGACGGCGCCGGCAAGCGGCTGAGAACGGGCTCGAAGATCGAACTCGTCGTCGAGTATCGGCGACGTCCGAACGACGACTCGCGGATCGAGGTCCGCGACCGCTCCAGCCTGGGCCTGTTCCTGGCCCAGACCGAGGACGAGGTCGAGCTCTGGGTGGAGAGCGCGCGGGCGGGCGGCGAGGTCACGCTGAAGGGCCGCCGCGCCGCACGGCCGCAAGCCGCCAGCCTGACGCTCACTGAGCGCGCCCGCCTGATCGGGCTCCACCCGCACGTCGGCGACCGGCTCGAGGCGATGGAGGTCCGCGTCCACTTCCCGGACCAGCGGGTGCAGACCGTTCTCTACGTTCCCGAGTACGACCCCGAGTTTCCGGCCAGCTACCTGTTCGAGGAGGCGATCCACGCGCCGCCCGGCACCCGGGTCGAACTGATCGGGTCGTTCGACGTCGGCAGGGCGAAGAACCCCGTCGTCCAGCCCTTCGCGCTCCACGTCGACTACGAGCTTGACGACCACCTCGTCCTACCGGAGATCTTCGTGCCGCGCGACGAGCCCCAGTCCCGCGGCGGCATGCTGGCCGCGGGGTTCGGCGGCGGCGATCTGCCGGCCGACGGCGAAGGTGGCGGCGCGACGGGGCTCGCACCCAATCCCGCCGACCCGAACGCGGCCGCCCACATGGACCACAACCCGCTCCACGGCGGTCAGTTCTTCATGGCGGCGAACAACTACCACCACCTGGAAGGGGCTCTGCCGAACGAGGGCGAGTTCCGCCTCTACATCTACGACGACTTCAAGCAGCCGGTCGATCCGCGGAACTTCGGCGGCGACGTCGTCTTCGAGGCCTGGAACGAGGAGACGGAGAACTGGGACGAGACCCGCTACCCGATGGCGCCGGCGATCGGCAGCGAGTACCTGATCTCGGAGATCCCCGGCGAACTTCCCGCCGAGTTTTTCGCCCACGTCTGGCTCGCCGGCGAACAGCAGCGCTACGACTTCTACTTCGAGGAGACGACGGTGGAGCCGGCCGGCGGCGCCTCTCGCGGCGGCGGCGCGATCCGCGCCGGGCCGCACAGCCATGAGCGGCCGCCGATGACGATCCCCGAGTATCCGGTCGCGATCACCGCCCTGATGGCGCTGAAACGGGACCGCGTCCGGTCCCAGATCGAGAACGGCGAGTGGCTCACGCTCTACGTGCCCGCCTTCGACGCGAGGGACCTCGCCGAAGCGCTGCTCGACCGGCTCGACGGCTTAAGCGCGCGCGAGCGGGGACAGGCGCGCCGGGCGATCGGACGCGTCATGCAGAGCGCCGCGGAACTCGACCGCAGCGGCGACCTGGCCGACCGGGCACGCGCGCAGCGGGCCTTCGAGCGTTTCGACGGCGGCGTCCGGGAGCTGGAGGATCTGATCAGCCCGTGACCACCGGGGGACGGCGTCTGGCGGCGGTTCTTGCCCTCGGGCTGCCGCTCGGCTGCGCTCCCGAGACCGAACCAGAACCAGGGCCCAGGCCGGTAGCGGAACCGGCGCCCACCTGGGAAGAACTCGCCGCCGACGTTGCCACCGACCGTCTGAACGTGGTCCTGGTCACGATCGACACGCTACGGGCGGACCGGCTGTCCAGCTACGGCTCCGAGCAGGTCTCGACGCCCCACATGGACAGGCTCGCGGGGGAAGGGGTGCGTTTCTCGAACGCCGCCACGGCGGTGCCGTTCACGCTGCCGGCGCACTCCTCCATCATGACCGGCACCTACCCGCCCTTCCACGGCGTCCGGGAAAACGTCGGCTACTCCCTGGACGAAACGCTGCCCACTCTCGCCGAAGAGCTGTCCGCAGGCGGATGGGACACGGCGGGGTTCGTCAGCGCCTTCGTCCTCGATTCGCGCTGGGGAATCGGCCGCGGTTTCGATCACTACCGCGACGACTTCCAGCTCGACCCGAACAAGCCCTCCGTCAACGTCGGCCAGGTACAGCACGACGGGCCGGACACGATCGAGCATGCCCTGGCCTGGCTCGACGAGCCCCGCGACCAGCCGTTCTTCCTGTGGGTTCATCTGTTCGAGCCTCACGATCCCTACACGCCGCCCGAGCCCTACCGGTCGCAGTATCCCGACCGCCCCTACGACGCGGAGGTGGCCTACGCCGACTCGCTCGTCGGCCTGCTTCGCGAAGGCCTGGAGAGCCGAGGGGTGATGGACGAGTCGGTGTTCGTCCTGACCTCCGACCACGGCGAGGGCCTGGGCCAGCACGGCGAAGGCTTCCACGGCTACTTCATCTACGACTCGACCGTCCACGTTCCCCTCGTTCTGCGCCTGCCGTTCGGGGAGTTCGAGGGGCGGGTCGTGGACGAAGCCGTCAGCCACGTCGACATCCTGCCCACCGTCCTCTCGATCGTCGGCCGGGAAGTGCCGGCCGAGGTGCAGGGCGTCGACCTGCTGCCGCTGATCCTGGGGCGGGAACGGGAATCCGAACGCGAGGTCTACACGGAGTCCTACTACTCCCTCTACCACTACAACTGGGCGCCCCTGCGCTCGATCCGCACGGAGTCCGAGAAGTTCATCGAGACGACGAACCCGGAGCTCTACCTGCTGCGGGAGGACGCCGACGAAGAGACCAACGTGCTGCTCCAGGAGCGGAACCTGGCGCGCTCCCTGCGCGACCGCCTGCTCGCCTACTACCGCGGCCTGAAGTCATCGGGCGAGCGGCCGGGCGGCCGCCCCGACCTGGACACCGAGACGCTGGCCCAACTGCGCGCCCTGGGCTATCTGGCCGGCCGTGCCAGCGGCGGGATCGACGAGGACGATGGAGTCGAGCGAACGGATCCGAAGGAGAGGATCGCCGTCCACCGGGCGATCATGGAGGCGCAGAGCCTGATCGGCCGCGGCGACGAGGAGGGCGCCGAGGAGTACCTGCGTGCCGCTCTGGAACTGGAGGCCAGCATCGTCGACGCGAATCAGATGCTGGGCGGCATCGTCGGCCGCCGCGCCGACGAGGCTTCGCGGAACGGAGACGACCCGGCCTCCGCCGAACTCAACCGTCAGGCCCTGGAGCTCTACCAGCGAGCGCTCGCCCTGAACCCGGAACACCAGGCGTCGCTGCTCGGACTCGCCACGAGCTACTGGCGGCTCGGCCGGCTCGAGGAGGCTCTCGTGGGCTTTCACCGGCTGGTGGAACTCGCGCCCTACGAGTCGAACGCGGCGATCGCGATGAGCGACATCTACGCCGATCTGGACCGCCTTCCCGAGGCGCTACGCGTCGTCGAGGCGGCAGCGGCGGAAGAGGTGGCGCCGGCGTGGATCCACAATCAGCATGGCGAACTCCTGGCGCTCCTGGGGCGGAGCCGGGAATCGGCCGTCCACTTCGAGACAGCGATCGCCAAGAATCCAGAGATCGGCCAGCCCTGGTTCAACCTCGCGCTGACCCACGAGGAGGCCGGCCGTCCCGAGCGGGCAGCGGCTGCCTACGAGCAGGCGATCAGGCACGCGCCCTACCACTTCCGCGCCCAGTTCAACCTGGGACACCTGTACGGCCGGCTCGGCCGGCCCGAGGATCACCTGGAGATGTGGCGCGCGGCGATCCGCTCGAACCCGGAGTTCGTTCTCGGCTACTACCACCTCGCCAAGCTCCACATGGACCGCGGCGACGACCTGGACCGCGCCGAACTGCTGGTCCGGGAGGGGTTGCGCCGCGATCCGGACGGCGGATCCGGGCCGTTCGGCTACTTCGTGCTCGCCGACATCCTCAACCGGAAGGGACGCCTGCCCGAAGCCAGGGAGGCGGTAGAGAACGGGCGGCGCCTGCAGGCCCGGGGCTAGGCCGAGACGGCCCGGCGCTAGGCCGGCAGGTCACCCACAAGCTCGAACCAGACCTGCACCTTGCCGTCGTGGACGAGGTACATGGCCGTGATGTTCGAGGTCGTGGGACCGTTCTCGGTCGTGAAGCTCTCCTCCCGCTCGTGGATCACGAGATGCCCGAGCACCCGCTCCCGGGTGATCATCAGGTTGGGGTCGGCCAGGCCGCCCATCAACTGCTTCATGTTCTCGAGGATCACCTCGCCGCCTTCGGTCATCGACCGCGCCCACGCTCCTTCTGCGGCGTGAGTGATGAACCGGGCGTCGTCGGCCACGACGCTGGCGAACGACTCCCAGTCACTCGTCTCGAGCGCCTTGACGAAGTCGCGGGCGGTCTGCCGATGCGCGATCTCGGCCTCCGTCAGACCCGCGTCGTCACTTGCGGAAGCGGTCTGATCCGCCGCGTCCGGGGCTTCCTCCTCTGCGGCCCCGGCTTCCTCCGCCGGAGCGCAGGCCGCCGCGACGATGCCCAGCGGAGCCACGGCCAGGAGAGTTCGGCGATCGAAGGGCAGTGGCGTTTCGGGCTTGGTCGTCATGTCAACAGAGCTCCCTTTCTCGGTCAGTGCGGACTAGAACCCCAGACTCAACCGCAGCGCCAGCCGACGAGGCAGGTAGTAGAGGCTGGGTACGGGTTCCGTTGGATAGCGCCCCAAACTTGCGTTCGACCAGTAGTAGAAGCCGTCCTCGTTCAGGGCGTTCAGAAGCTGCAGGTCAACGCCGAGCTTGACACGGTCGCCGAGCGGGAACTGCCGCGACAAGGCGAGGTCGATGAAGGTCTTGTCCGGCATCCGGCGGTCGCCGGTGTACGGCTCGAGGGGCACCGTCACCACGCCCTGGCTCAGACGAACGCGCGCCGCGTGCCGCCACGGGCGGCCTTGCTCATAGTTGAGAGCGCCGACCGCCTTGAGCTGCCAGGGCAGATCGACCATTCCCTGAGCCCTGAACACCCACGGCCGGTCGTTCTGCGAGAAGCCTCCCTGGTAGAGATGATGGTTGGGGTCCCGACCCTCCGAACTCGTGTAGAAAGCGACGTTTCCGTTCTGCTGGAGCGGGCGAGGCTGAACTCCCTTCGACTCCGACCAGCCGAGCGACGAGTCGAGAGACCAGCGGCCGGTGTGACGCTTGCGGAAGGTGAGAAAGACGCCCTTGTAGTCCTGCTCGAACTTCGTTCCCGGTGGGGCGTTGGCCGCCGAGCCCGGGTCGTTTGCCTTGCGTAGCGTCGGTTCTGTGACGACGCTCTTGAGCATGATCGTCTCGCCCGTCAAGGGATTGACGTAGGGAACATCCTCGTACTCGCCGTCGCCCTGGATCTGCCAACCGATCAGGTCCGTCGTTTCGCTGAGGACGACCTGGGCGCCGAATGCGTACTCCCCGACCTGCTGCTCATAGCCCACGGCGAACTGGTCGGTCTGCGGCCGCTTCATTCCCTTGACCGGCAGATCGAAGTCGTCGTTGTCGACCGTCCTGAAGTAAGTGAAGGGGCCGTGACGGTTGGCGCTGTAACCGAAGTGAGCGGGCGGGCGGTTGGGGTGCGGCTGGTTCCACATGGAAACGACGTTCATCTCGTGGTATCGGCCGATGGAGGCCCGCAGTACGCCCTGCCGGTCCCCCTCGCCGACCTGGTAAGCGAGGCCGAGTCGGGGGTCCACGCTCGAGTAGTCGATGACGTCGGGATAGTGGGGCGTGAACTCTCCGGTGGTCACGCCGCAGTTGAGCTCACTGCAAAGGTAGGACTCGAGGATCGGCTCGGAGGGGATCTCACCCTTGTCCTGGTCGGCGCGCACGCCGAGATTCAGCGTCAGCCTGTCGCTGATGCGCCACGAGTCGTCCACGTAGAACCCGAGAGACTCCGTGTCGCCGCCGTAGTAGTGCGCTGCGCGGGTGTAGATGTAGTAGTTGGCCCCGAACTTGTAGTAGTACTTGCCGCCGAAGCCGGGATAGACGGCTCCAGCCTGCTCGCCGGTATTGCTGTACTGGAAACCGAACTTGAACTCGTGGCTGCCGTTCAGGTCGTCGGCGAAGTGGGTCACCTTGGCGTGGCCACGCTGCCACCACACTGGGTAGAGGTAGGGGTAGGTGGGACCGCCGCTATGGGTTGGAACAGGCGTGTTGTAGTCGATGAGGGGCGGCTCCAGGCTGCCGGTCGCCGACACGTTGCGATCCTTGTTGATGATGTCGTAGAAGTTGCCCTCGAGCACCGTGTTGCTGCCCACCACCGACTGGAAGCCGATCCGCCAGTAGGGGATCTCCTCGTACTCGCGGCTGAAGGCTCCTGGATTCGTCTTGAAGGTCCCGGAACCGCCGGACTGGATTTCCAGGTCCTCGAAACGGCCGTGAGCGGTCAGCGTGTTCGAGTCATTGATCGACCAGTCGAGCTTCAGGCTGGTGTGCGTGGCCTTGTCGCTGCGGACAAACTCCGCGATCTCCCCCGGCTCGATCAGCAGGTCTTCCTTGGTCGTGGCGGCGGCGAAGAAGAACAGCTTGTCCCTCTTCAACGGCCCGCCCACCCACAGGCTGTTGTTCTCGAAGGTGTCTCTCAGGAAGCCCTGCTCTTCCCCGGCCGCGTTCTCGGCCGTGGCTCCGGTAGCCGTCGTGCCCTCGAACTCACCGGTGTAGGCGAACCGCCCCTGCAAGGTGTTGGTTCCCGACTTGGTCACGATGTTGACCGCGGCCGAGGTCATGTTGCCGTACTCCGCCGGGGCGCCTACGCCGAGCACCTGGATCTCCGCAATGGTGTCGGGGTCGGTCCAGCCGCCGAAGATGTTGCCGCTGTCCGGAAAGCTGCTGTCGAGTCCGTCGACGTTCCAGGCCACGGAGGCCTGATCGCGGCCGTATCCCGAGGGGTGCCCCGAATAGGCACCGACGTTGCCGAGGCGACCGGGCATGCTCATACCGGGAGCCATCAGGGCGAGCTCCTGGAAGTTGCGCTGGGTTGTCGGCTTCGCGTCGATGAGCTCTTCGGAGTAGCTGACGCTCCCTGAGGAACTCGTCACATCGAGGAGCGGCGCCTCGGACGTCACCGTGATCGCCTCCTCGACTCCCGCGACCCGCATCGAGAAGTCCACGACGGCAACGCCGGAGATCGAAACCCGGACGCCTTCCACCGATTCCGGCTCCAGCCCCTCGAGCGTCGCGGTCAACGTCACCACACCGGGAGGGAGCCCGGCGATCAGGTATTCGCCGTTGACACCGGATACGGACGTGCGCTCGCCACGCACAACATCGCCCGTAGCCTGCACCATGACTCCCGGCAGCGCTTCGCCGTCCGCCGAGCGGACCGTGCCGCGCACCGTGCCGACGTTCTGGGCGTAAGCCGCAGCCGACACGAGAAGCGCCAGAACAACCAGGACGAAGACGAGCTTCGCGGCTAGACGAGGAGACGACGACATACGGACCTCCCTTGGCGCGGTTTCAAACACCGTAAGGTTTGCTGCGTTCCCCACCCGAGTCAAGGAACTTTTCTTAGCGAATCTGAGCGAACCTGAAATGCACGTATCTGCCTTGACTTGCAGCACCTTCTCCGTCACAGTGATTCGACCTGAACACCGTCGAGAAGGTGGTCACCGGCACCGTCGGAACGCGCCTTCGGGAGGAGGACGACATGGGTCTTGTGCGACTACTCGCATGCGGAGGCGCAACGGTCACGCTCCTTGCCGCCCCGGCCGCGGCCGCCGACTCCGAGGAGGCGGCGAACCCGGCCTGCAAGGCCGCTCACCACCTGGTCGGCGAGTGGCAGGTACACACCGGTGACGGCGCATTGATGGCCGAGGTCGTCTGGGAGCTGGGGCCGGAGGGCTGCTACCTCGTCGAGGAGTGGAAGACCCGCATGGAGGGCATACGGGACTTCTTCTGCGTGCTGGTCTACAGCGATACGCGGGACAACTGGAGCTACCTCTCCGCTTCGGGAAAGCCGGGTGGCCAGAGGATGCGGTTCGAGAACGGGAACATGACGGACAACGAGTTCCGCTTCGAGACGGCTGACCTGGACGAAGGGACGATCGGCCGCTTCAGCTTCTTCACGCTGCCCGATGGCCGGCTCCGCGAGCTCTCCGTGCTCTCCACCGACGGCGGCGACACGTGGGAAACCGAGTACGAGCTGTTCTGGACCCGAAAGGAGTAGGTATGAAGAGGACGTTCTTCGCGCTGGCGCTCGTCGCCTCGATCGGGTTGGCCGGACTTCCCGCCGGGGCGCAGATCGATCCGGCCTCCCTTCCGGAGCCCCTGACGACCGCGACCCTGCCGGACAAACCGGACGGCGCGCACTGGGTCTGGATCGCGTCCTTCGCCAACTACGCGCACGCTGATCTCATCGATGCCGACAGCGGCACCCTGCTCGGCACGATCGAACTCGGCTACCAGGGCCTCCTGCCCCAGATCCCCGGCTCGGGTGACGAGATCTACAACCATGCCGTCTACATGTCGCGCGGCTACCACGGCGACCTCGTCGAAGTGGTCGAGATCTTCGATGCCAACACGCTCGAGATCAAGGGGGAGATCCCGATCGAGCCGCCGAAGGCGATGCGGGGGCTGGCGAGCGCCAACCTGACGACCCTGACGGACAACGATCGCTTCCTCATCCAGTCGTTCTTCACGCCCGCCCTGAGCTTCGGGGTCGTCGACCTGCAGGAGCGGAAGTACGTCGGCGAGATCGAGACGGGCGGCTGCGCGCACACGATGGCGGCAGGCCCGCGCCGGTTCCTGTCGCTGTGCGGCGACGGATCCGTGCTGACCGTCGACCTGGACGAGAACGGCGCCGAGAGCGGAAGGGAAACTCACCCGGGCTTCTTCGACGCTGAAGGGGACCCCCTCCACCCCACCGGCGCCAGGTCGGGGGACGTCTGGTACTTCGCCTCGGTGCGCGGCGTGATGCACGCCGTCGACACGAGCGGCGGCGGGATCAGCTTCCAGGAACCCTGGACGTTCCGTGACGAGGACGACGCGGGGGTCTGGGTGCCCGCCGCGCCGAACCAGCACATGGCGATCCACGAGGCCTCCGGCCGCCTCTTCCTGCTGATGTCCGTGGTCCCGGATCTCGAGCGCAAGCCCGGCGGTTACGACTTCCACCGCGGCTTCGGCTTCGAGACCTGGGTGTTCGACATCGAGAGCCGTGAACGACTGGCGCGCTACAAGATGGACAAGGCCGCGGCCGCGATCGCGGTGAGCCAGGACGACGCGCCGCTCCTCTATGTGTCGACCTACAGCCACGTCGACATCTACGACGCGAACACGGGCGAGGTGACCCGCACCCTGAACCCCGACGTGGAGGTCAGGGGCGTCCTCGTCATGATGCAGCCCTGGGACTGACTCGTCCATGAGCCTTGGCATCGACCCGGTCTTCCAGATCGCCGCGCGGGTTCTGCTCACGCTGCTGTTTCTCGGCACCGCCGTGCACAAGCTGCGCGACCTGCGGACCACCTCGGCGATCACGTCCCGCTACCTGCAGGGCTTCGGCCTGCCCCGTTCGCCCGTGCTCGCCGCCTTCGTGACCGCGGTCCTGGTTGCCGCCGAGTTCGTCGCCGCCGGACTCTGCGCCGTCTACCCCTCGGGAGCGGCGGCTGCGGGTCTGGTTGCCGGACTGCTCGGCGTATACGCGCTCGGCATGTCCGTGAGCATCGCGCGCGGCATCGCACCCGAGGACTGCGGCTGCTCCTGGGCCGGAACCGCCGGGCAGCCGGCAGGATGGGCTCTGGTGCTGAGGAATCTCGTGCTGATCGCCGTGGCCCTGCTGCTGGCGCCACAGGCTGCCGCTCGGCCCCTCGAGTTCGCCGACTATGCGGGCGCCTTCTCGCTCGGCCTGTTCGCCATCGCCATGTACGCTACGGCGGACGTGCTCATCGCGAACCACGGTTTGCTCCGGGAGGGGACGTCTTGACGACCTCCGTCGGCATCCTGTTCGCGATCATGGGCTTCGCGATTCTCGGTCTGGCCGTGGTGACCTTCGCGCTCGCCCGCCAGGTGGGCGTGATCCACCAGCGGATCGGCCCGGTCGGCGCGCTGGCGCTGAGCAAGACGGTGCGCGTCGGCGAGAAGTCGCCGGAGTTCCGGCTGGACGCCCTGGGCGGCGAAGCGATCGTCCTGGGCGCTCCCGATCCGGACGGCAAGAGCACGTTGATCACGTTCCTGACACCCAAGTGTCCGGTGTGCGCCCAGCTCCTTCCGGCCCTCCGATCCATCGCCCGTAAAGAGTCGGACTGGCTGCGACTCGTTTTCGCGAGCGACGGTGATCCGGCGCAGCATGCCGAGTTTCGAACCAGGAGCCGGCTCGACGACTTCGCCTACGTGCTCTCGCCGGAGCTCGGCATGACCTATGAGATCGGCAAGCTCCCGTATGGCGTCCTGCTCGACGAGAACGGGGTCGTCGCGGCCCAGGGGCTCACGAACAGCAGGGAGCACGTCGAGAGCCTGTTCGAGGCGAAGAGGCTGGGCGTCAGTTCGATACAGGAGTTTCTCGAGCACCAGGAAGAAGGCCGGGTGCTCATTGCGGGGGGTTCACAACAACCATCGTGAGGTTTGCCATGAACTGGTTCGACAACATCTCGGTTCGCGCGGCCACTCGTCTGGCCGACAAGACCTCCCGGCGATCTGTGCTGGGTTCCATCGGCAGCGCCATCGCCGGCGGCGTTCTGTTGCCGCTGCTGCCGGTGGACCGGACGTTCGCGCAGGAAGCCGGGGACGACGCGGCCGAACCCATGCAGGATCCCATGCAATGCGACTACTGGGCGTACTGCTCGGTCGACGGCTGGCTCTGCGGATGCTGCGGCGGTTCGACGAGTTCCTGTCCGCCGGGGTCCAAGGCCGCGCCCATCACCTGGACCGGCACCTGCCTGAATCCGGCGGACGGCAAGAGCTACGTCGTCGCCTACCATGACTGCTGCGGCGCCTTCCCCTGCCAGCGCTGCTACTGCAACACGAACGAAGGCGACACCATGCGCTATCACCCCCAGCGTTCGAACTCGGTCCTGTGGTGCGGCAACGGCGGTACCCCCTTCGGCTACAACTGCACGATGTCCCGCATCCTCTCGGTCGCTGAATAGGACTTCGAAGTGCATCGCCCACTCGTCCTGCTCACGATCCTCGTGGTGTGCACAGGCGCGGCCGCGGCAGGGGCCGAGGCGGACGACGCGGACACCTACCGTCTCGCTCACCTCGACTACATGCTGCACTGCCAGGGCTGCCACATGGCCGACGGCTCCGGCGTGGAGGGCACGGTCCCCCCCCTGCCCGGCGAGGTGGGCAAGTACATCGCCAGCCCCGAATGGCGGGACTATCTCGTCCAGGTGCCCGGCGCCTCCCAGGCCCTGATCGACGACGAGGCCCTGGCGCGATTGATGACCTGGATCGTCCAGCGTTTCGATCCGGAGAACGCGAAGGATCTGAAGCCCTACGAGGCAGCGGAGGTCGGACGACTGCGCCGTCAGCCGGTCACCAACCCGACCGAGGTGCGGCGGCGGATCATCGCCGGGCTTTCCGAGCAACCTCAGGACTAGAGCCACCGGACATCGCGATCGGCCGAAGCCGCCAGCCCCGCTGGTAGGCTCTGCCGACCTTCCCGTCCGGCCGTGTCTTTTCCTCCCGATCGTCGCACCTACCTTTTCGGCCCGTACCTGCTCGATCTCGGGCAGCGCCGACTCCTCCGGGATGGGAAGCCGGTTCCCCTCCGGCCGAAGATCTTCGACACCCTGAGAGCACTGGTCGAGAACCACGGTCGCGTCCTCCACAAGGAGGAGTTGATGGCGATGGTGTGGCCGGACACCGCGGTCGACGAGAGCAACCTCACGCACAACCTCTCCGTGCTGCGCAAGAGCCTGGGAAAGAACGACAAGGCACAGTACATCGTCACGCTTCCGGGTCGCGGCTACCGCTTCATTGCACCGGTAGAAGCGCCCCTGGAGGGATCCGTCGCGGTCCGGCCCTTCTCCAATCTGAGCCCGGACCCCGAGCAGCAGTTCTTCTGCGACGGGGTGGCGGAGGAACTCATCGATGCGCTGGCAAGCGTCGACGGCTTGCGGGTCGTCGGCAGAACCTCGTCCTTCGACCGCCGGCTGAGAGACCTGAGTAGCCCGGAGGTCGGCGAGAAACTCGGCGTCTCGGCCATCCTGGAAGGCAGCGTGCGAAAAGCGGGAGAGCGCCTCCGGATCTCGGCGCACCTGATCCGTACGTCGGATGGCACCCAGCTCTGGTCCGAGCACTACGATCGGGAACTCGGGGACGTCTTCGAGATCCAGGAGGACATTGCGCGGGCGATCGTCAACCGTCTTCGAAGGAAGCTCCTGGCGCCGCATCCCGGCCCGATCGTCAAGCGTCCGACGCAGAGCCAGGAGGTGTACCAGCTCTACCTGGAGGCGCGGTATCACCTCGGCACGCAGAAGGGCGATCGGGTCAAGCAGGCCATCGAACTGCTTGGCCGGGCGCTCGAGATGCAGCCGGACTTCGCGCAAGGTCATGCTGTCCTCGCTCTGTGCTACGGAACACTCGCGGTCGACGGCTTCCTGCGCGTCGGGGAAGCGGCGTCAAAGGCGGAAGAAGCGGTGCAGACGGCGCTGGACCTGAGCGACACGACCGCCACGGCGTACCGGGCCTGCGGTCTTCTGCGGGCCGCGCTGCAGTGGGACTGGTCCGCAGCACAGCGCGCCTACCTGCGCGCGTTGCGACTCGATCCCGGGAATCCCAACGCCCGCTTCTCCTACGGGCACTACTTCCTGGCGCCGGTCGGCCGCCTGGAGGAAGCGGAGCAGGAACTGAAGACCGCCACGCACCTGGATCCCCTCGCACCGATGCTGGGCCGAAGTCTGTGCTTCGTCTACTACCTGTCCCGCCGTTACGAGGAGGCGCTCGCCGAGGCTCGCCGGACCCTCGCCATCGACAGCACGTACCCGGCGACGCGATCGCTGGCGGCTGCCTGCTACAGCGCCATGGACCGCCCGGACGAGGCGGTCCGTGAGCGGCAGGTCCATCTGCGAAACGCCGGTCGTCCGGAAGACGCCGACACGATCGGGAGAATCCTCGAAAGGGAAGGCGAGCAGGGAGTGCTCCGTTGGAGCGCAGCCCGATTGCTGAAGCGGGCCCGCAACCAGGATGCTCACTACGACTCGCTGGCCATACTGCACGCCTGGCTTGGCGAGAAAGACACGGCCTTGCACTGGCTGGAAGAAGCGATCAGGGTCAAGCGCGGAGTGGCCATGTGGGCGAAGGTCCATCCGGCGTTCGACGAGCTACGTTCCGAGTCGCGCTTCCACCAGCTGCTCGACGGCATGGGCGTCAACGATCCCAGGGTCGCGACGCCGGGCGCGGTCGCCTAGTCCCGCCGGCGTTCTCCCGCATCAGCGCTGAACCCGAGGTCGCTCGGGGACCACCTCTTCGAAACGCTTGATCCGGCGAGCCTCCTCGTGCCGCCCGAGTTGCTCGAGCGTCTGCGCAAGTTCGAACAGGAGGACATCCTCCGGCAGGCTGCTCTCTCCGTCCTCGATCAGGTTCTTCAGCCTGTCCGCCAGCTCCTCGAGCCGACCCTCCTCGCGGTCGAGGTGAATCAGGCTCATTTCGGCGTCCGCCGCCAGATCGCCCGGACCCCCTTCGGCCAGCCTCTCCCACAGCGCACGGGCCTTCGCCGACCTGTCGTTCGCGGCCTCCAGTGCAGCCAGGTAGCCGTGCGCGGCCCACGCCGCCCGGCTGCCGCGATAGTCCTCGATCAGGCCTTCGAAGCGCCGCCTCGTTTCTTCGGTTCGGCCAGGGATCCGGCTCGTCACCAGGGCGTTGTCGAGAGCCGCCTCCGCGGAACTGTCGCGGACCAGGCGGCTTGCCAGAAACGCGCCGGCCACGAGCAGTACCAGCAGGAGGGCCACGCTGGGGGCCCACGGACGACGCCGGCGCAGTCTCGCCTTCGATCGCATCGTTCTCCTTCGGACACACCCAGGCCGGAGGTCCGGTCGTGACTATAGTGTCAAAGGGAAAGAGGTCCCGAATGGCCCACGTCAAGGAAGTCCAGCGGCTGCCGCCCGTCTGGTGGCTGCCCGCGTCCTTCACTCTCCTGCTGCTTGCGTTCTCGCTGCTTCCGCAGTTTCGCGCAAGCGCCGAGTTGACCTGGTCGCTCTGGGGCGCCTGCGGCGTGCTCGCTCTTCTGCAGGGGCGGTTGCTGACCGACTCAGGCCAGGGCGGCCGCGAGCTGAGACTGAAGGTCTCCTTGATCCCATCGCACTACGTGCAGGCCTTCGTGCAGACCTGTATCTACGTCTACTGGGCGTTCTACTGGGAGCAGATGCGCCACCAGGCGGCGCTCATCCTGGCGCAGATCGTCTTCGCCTACGCCTTCGACATGCTCGTGGGCTGGTCGAGACGAAAGATCTGGCACCTGGGCTTCGGGCAGTTTCCGATCATTCTGAGCACGAACTTCTTCCTCTGCTTCAAGGAGGAGTGGTTCTACCTGCAGTTCGCGATGATCGCCGTCGGCATCCTCGGCAAGGAGTACTTCCGCTGGAATCGCGACGGCCGCAAGCGACACATCTTCAACCCGTCGGGCTTCGCTCTCTCCGTCTTCTCGCTCGGGCTGATCCTCTCCGGAACGACGGACCTCACCTGGGGCGCCGAGATCGCGACGACCCTGGCCAACGCGCCCCACATGTACGTCGCGATCTTCATGGCCGGCCTGGTGGTCCAGTTCTTCTTCTCGGTGACGATCGTGACCCTGTTCGCGGCGGCCGCCCTGGTCGTGGCCAACCTCGTCTACTCGAGCTTCACCGGCGTCCACTTCTTCGTCGACGCCAGCATTCCGATCGCGGTCTTCCTGGGTCTTCATCTCCTCGTCACCGATCCGTCGACGTCGCCCCGCAGCAGGCTGGGAAGCGCGGTGTTCGGCGCCCTCTACGGCTTGAGCGTCTTCGGCCTGTTCGAGTTCCTGCGCCAGGTCGATGTCCCCCTCTTCTACGACAAGCTCCTGTTCGTCCCGGTTCTCAACCTCTGCGTGCCGCTGCTCGACCGGCTCGGAAAGTCGCGCCGCGTCGAGAGCTTCCGCCTCTCGGCATTGCTCCAGGCGACGAAACCGCGGCGCGTGAACTACGCCTTCATGGCCGTCTGGATCGGGCTCTTCGGCTGGATGCTGGCGTCGAACTTCGTCGGCCGCGCGCACGAGGGCGACGACTTCAAGTACTGGCAGACCGCCTGCGACGAGGGCAAGCGGTTCGCCTGCGAGAATCTGGTCACGAAGCTCGAACTCACGTGCAACTACGGCGGCGGCGAGGAGTGCAACATGCTGGGCGTGCTCTACAACCGCGGAGAGATCATGCCGCTCGATCCGCTGGAGGGCGTCTCCTACTTCGACCAGGCCTGTCGCGGCGGCTTCCACAAGGGCTGCCAGAACGTCGTCATCCAGGCGGTCTTCGACGGCAACGTGTCGATGACCTCCGCCGGCGTGTCCGACGCGATCGAACAGCTCCCGGCCGGCTGCGAGGACGGCGAGAGCATGAGCTGCTTCCTGCTGGGCTACGCCCACGCGCACGGGCACGGCGTGCCGAAGGACATCCCCCTGGCGCAGGACCTCCTCTCCACTGCCTGCAACATGGGCGAGGCCGCGGCGTGTGCGGAACTGGAGAGGGGGCTGGGGACCCTCTTCTTCCCGCCCGGCAGCGGGCCGGAGCGCCCCTAGTAGTCCAGCGCCATCCGCATTTCCATCGGGATGCCGTGCTGGTGCGGTATCGGCGCGACCGTTTCGGTCAGGCACTCCATCCCGAGGGAGTTGTAGAAGTGGACCGCCGGAGTACCCGAGAGGACGTCGAGGTGCAGACCGCGAAGACCCTCGCTCTTCGAGTGGTCGATCGCCCGCTGCATCAGCTTCTTGCCGATCCCCTCACCCCGCCGGGACTCGACGACGGCGAGCGCGTGAACGTAGTAGACCGCCGACGGAATCGCGACGTTCAGGTAGCTGGCCAGATAGGCGGCCCGGCCGATCTCGCCGAGTTGCTCCCCCGTGACCCGGCCAGACTCGATCAGCGGCGCCCATAGAGCCCCCAGCGTCTTCTTGCGCGCGGCGAACTCCGGACCGCGGAAGCCGATCTCGATCGCCAGGAGCTCGTCGCCCTCGACCGCGATCGTCGTGCAGTCGTAGCCGAACAGCGTGCCCGCCCTGGGCCACGAAGCCTTGACGATCTCGTCGTAGAACTCCCGGCCACCGAACTGGTACTCGTAGGTGGTCGGACCGGTCTCATACACCAGGTCGGCGACTTCGTCAGCCCACTTCTGAGCGTGAACCTCGGTTGCCTGCATGATGTCCATCGCTGCGCTCCCTTCTCTGGCTGCCAGGTCTCAGTTTGGTCGTGATGCCGGCAACCGCGTGCAGCGCCGCCGGCACGATAACTTCGGCCGCAGTGATTCACTACCGCCCGATGACGATGTCCGATCTCGGCAGCGTCCCCATCGACTGCCAGGGGCCGGAGGCCGGAATCCGTAGCCGAATCGCCGACCTTGGAGCGAGCGCGATCCTCGCCTTCGACGGCGAACAACACGTAGGCCAGCTCCAGTTCCGCCGTTACGACCCGGCACTACGCTCCCCCGCCGGCATCATGGATCCCTCCTACTGGGGCGACTTCGGCCAGGCGAACGTCCCCGCCCTGCCACCGCGGACGCTGAACCTGTTCTGCTACCACGTCGGCCAGTTGACCAGCGGCAACGCCCGCGATCCCCGCTACCAGGGGAGGGGCATCGGCGTCGCGCTTCTCGAGCAGTTCCTGCGCTGGGCCGACGCCGCGGGCGTCGAGGCGACGGTCGCCAAGGCTCTGCCACCCTTTCGTCCCCTGGGTGTACTCATGGGCGGCCACCCGGCTTCGGTCTACGAGAATCACGGATTCGAGGTCGCCGCCCGCTGGTGCGACCGCGATCTCCGCGACCGGCTCCCCAACGTTCTCGCCGGAGAGCACGGTGACGGCGTCGCCGTTGCGCTGCGGAAGCTCCGCGACGAGGGGCTCACTCTCGACGCGCTTGCCGAAGTGGCGATGGTGGTCCGGCGGCGCCCGTAGGCGACCTGGGGACGGTGGGCGACCTCGTCCGCCCACCGCTACTCCTGACCATGGATGCGCCTGGAGTCGAAGTCCATCCAGGTGACGAGCCACCTGCCGCCGCGCTTGTTCACGAGCATCTCAAGTCCGAAATCCAGCCCGGTGGAGGTGATCCACCGGGTTCCGGTGACCTTGGCCGTGGCGCCGTCCCACTCGACCACCATCTCGTCGCTGGGAGTCTCGCTACCGGCGGTCGACCCGAGATAGTCGCGGAAGACATCCTTGTCGGCGCCGCTGTAGGACCTGAAGTCCTCACCCAGGTAGGTCCACATCAGGTCCATGTCGCCCGCCGCCATGGCCTTCAGCATGGCCCGAACCGCGACCTTGACGGCTTCGGTGTCCTCTGCCGACCCGCCGGGGGCATCAGCCGTGGCGGAGGTGGTAGCGGCGGGTCGGTCACCGGCCTCCGTGACTCGCGTGGAAGCCAGATCGAAAGCGGCCAGGTGTTCCTCGTCCTTCACATAGACGTGTGACCCGGAGAGCGCCAGATGAGCCCAGGTCGTGCTGTCGGCCACCTCCCAGGAGGCCAGCTCCCGGTAGCCCGACGGATCCGCCGCGATCACCTTGAGTTCGGCTTCGTCCGTCAGCACGAGGAGGCGATCGTCGACCGCGATCACCGACGCGTAGGCAGCCCACCGACCGGGGCCCTGCCAGACGATCTCTCCGGTGGCGGGATCGAGACAGACGAAAGTGCCCGCTCTCTTGTTCGAACGGAAGTAGAGATGATCGCCGACGATCACCGCGGAGTCCATGTAGAGCTCCGCGTCCGTGGTCTTCCACACCTCGCTCGCCGGCCAGCCACCCTTTGCCTTGGCCGGCGGTTCGACCTTGATCGCGGCAATCCCCCACTGGTAACCCGAGAGGATGAAGTTGCCGTCGTAACGAACCGTGGTCGGCGTGTTCTGCTGGAAGGCCGTCGTGAAGTCGAGCGACCACAGCGGATCGCCATCGGTAGCCCCGACTCCGAAGAAGGACACGTCGCTCATCGTCACGATCTGGCGCACCCCGCCGTGGTCGAACGCCATGGGCGAGGCATAGGCCGGCGGCCCGTCGACGCGCCACACTTCCTCGCCGGTCATCTTGTCGTAGGCGACCAGCGCGCCCTCGTCGCCCTGCTCCTCATTGCCCGTGGTGCCGATCGGGACGATCAGCAGGCTGCCCTCGATCAGCGGCGACGAGGCTGTCCCCCAGACCGGATACGGCTCCTCGTAGAGATGGTCGAAGGTCTTTTCCCAGCGCACCTTGCCTGAGTCGGCGTCCAGAGCCAGGAGGCGCTCCCGGATGCCAAAGCTGTAGACCGAGTCGCCTTCAGCAAGCATGGTCGACTTCGGACCCGGGCCGTACTGGATGGCCGCGTTTCTGGGTGTGTAGGAAACCGCATAGCTGTGCCGCCACAGCTCCTCGCCGGTCGAAGCCGAGAGGCCAAGCACGACTTCCTCGTCGCCCTGCCGCGCGTGGACGAAAACGCGGTCACCGACCACGATGGGAGAGGACTGCCCCCCGCCGACGCGGACCTTCCAGAGTTGATCGAGTGCCGCGGGCAGCTCCGCGGGAAGCGCGCCTCCGACTGCCCGACCGTCGCGATTCGGCCCGCGCCACTGCGGCCAGTCGGAGGTCTGGGCCACTGAAGGGACGCTCAGGGCGCCGAGCAGGAGCACTGCCACCACCCATCTGCCGATCCCTGGAGCCGGTATCCACCTCGCTGCGAGGCTTCCCGATTTGCACGCTCCACCCATGACCCACACCTCCCGTCTCAGTTGCCGCAGGGCTCGCCGCCGAAGACTCATCGGTCTGCCGCCAGCCCTCAAAGTACCGATCCCGACATGCTCGCCATACCCGTAGATGGTCAACGTCACGTTGTCCGAGTCCGCCGTGAGGGTCAAGGGGCTTTTGTTAGCGAACCTGAGCGAATGTTTGCGCGAACGTGACGAGCCGCCTCGTCTGGCGCCAGCGCAGACGCTCTCAGGGGAAACCTGCTAAGGTACGCGCTCCCTGCGCGCCGCGGCAGCGGACGCGCCGGACAGGCCGCGCAGGCATCGGAATCAGCTTAGGGGAACACGGAACAGATGGCCACCAAGGCATCGGTCGCCAAGAACGACCGCCGCAAAGAGATTGTCGAGAGATACAAGGAGCGCCGCGACGAGTTGCGCGCGCTGGCGAAGGACGAGCGTCTGCCGCCCGACCAGCGCTTCGAGGCCCAGCGCCTGCTGAACAAGCTCCCGCGCGACTCCAGCCCGGTCCGCGTCCGCAACCGCTGCAACGTCAGCGGCCGGCCCCGCGGCTACTACCGGAAGTTCGGCCTCTCGCGGATCGCCCTGCGCGACCTCGCCCTCAGGGGCGAGCTCCCGGGCGTGATCAAGGCGAGCTGGTAGGGCCTCAGCCCCCGAGCGCCGCGGCCAGCTCGGCGAGCATTCGCCGCTCCTCGCGGGACACGCTGCCGAGGCCGAGGAAGCCGCCGGCGGCTTCAGCGACGGCCTGCGCCCGGCTCATGATGTCGCCGCGCACCGCCGCGGCGTCGGCTTCGTCGAGCTCGGCGACCAGCGCGGCCGCATAGCCCTTCCAGGCCTCGAGCAGCTCCGCGCCCGGGCGCCGCTCCAGCCAGGCGGAGAGCAGTTCGGCGGCAGTCGACCCGCGGGTCACTCCGGCATCCCTGGCGGCCTGCATGATGGCGTCCCGCTCCGCGGCGTCCATCGCGTGGTCCGACCAGGCAACCTCGATCAGCGGCACGAGACCCGCCGCCACCAGCGCCTCGCCGTGCATGCCCGCATCGAGCAGGGCGCCGAGAACGTCACGGTGTGCGATGCCCGAAGCCGCGGCGAGTTCGTCGAGTTGCTGCTCACGTTCCTTCTTCGCGCGGAGTTCGTCGATCAGCTTCCGGTCCATGTTGCGGAAGAAGGCATCCTCCAGTGAATCGCCGCGTTCGCGGAGGGCGTCGGTGGTCATCTGGCTCGCTTCCTGTGGGTTCCTGGGGTGAATCTCGGGGGCCGAGAGCGGCGGCATGGTAACACCTGCGGAACCGCCCGCGGCAGGCACTGCTACGCTCCATCTTCCGCCCGCTACAACCGTCTATCGCTCAGGGAGACACGTCCATGCTCCACCGTCCCGCGCTGGTTCGCCGACCGCCTCTGTTCGCCGTTCTCATCCTCCTGTTCGCGGCCTCCGGCGCCCTCGGACAGACCGTGACCGTCTGCACGCCGGCGTTCTTCCTGGACGCGCTGGCGGGACTCGAGGACGAGCACGAGAACCTCGACCTGGTCGCCCTGGACGAGGATCTGGACCCCAACGTCTGCAACGGCCTGATCGCGGGCTACCGCGGCATCGAGAACTTCCTGACGGCCGACAGCAAGCTGCGCTGGATTCAGAGCAACTCCGCCGGGGTCGAGGGCTTCCTCGAGATTCCCGACCTGCGCGACAGCGACATCACTCTGACCAATGCGAAGATCATCCAGGGCCCGGAGATCGCGGACCACGCCTTCGCCCTGCTGCTCAACTTCACCCGCAACATCAAGGCGTTCAACGCCCAGATGCCGGAAGGCTGGAACACGGACCGGGCACTGCCGATGATCGAACTCCGGGGCAAGACGGCCCTGGTCATCGGCCTGGGCGGCATCGGCACCCAGATCGCGCAGCGGGCCGCGGCCTTCGGCATGACCGTGATCGGCGTCGATCCGAAGGACATCCCGATCCACCGCGACGTCGCCTACGTCGGCAAGCCCGACGAGCTCGACGACCTGCTGCCGCGGGCCGACGTCGTCTTCTCCTCCGTGCCGCACACGCCGGCCACGGAAGGCATGATCGGTGCCCGCCAGTTCGACCTGATGAAGCAGGACGTCTACTTCATCAACATCTCGCGCGGCAAGATCGTCGACACCGACGCCCTGGTCGCGGCCCTCGAGAGCGGCAAGGTCCGCGCCGCCGGCCTCGACGTCACCGATCCCGAACCCCTGCCGACCGGTCATCCGCTGTGGACGATGTCGAACGTGACGATCACCCCGCACCTGGCGACGATCTCCGACCGGCTGGAAGAGCGTCGAACGCAGCTCCTGCGCGACAACATCACGCGCTTCGCGACCGGCAGGCCGCTGCGCAACGTGGTCGACAAGCAGGCCGGCTACTAAACCACTGGGTGCGCCGGCGCCCCCGCCGGCATTCACGCGATGCCGCGAAGCGGCGAGCCCGAGTCGTACGCCTTGATCCTCCCTCGCCCCGAACCTCTCCTCGCCCTCCTGCTCTGCGCCGCCGCCGCGGCCGCCCAACCGGCGGCCAACGAGTGGCCGGGGCTGCTCGACGCCCTCGCCTTCCGCCACATCGGACCGATCGGCAACCGCGTTTCCGCGGTCGCCGGCGTCCTCGGCGATCCACGGACCTGGTACGCGGGCGCCGCGTCGGGCGGGCTCTGGCGCAGCAACGACGGCGGCGTCGGCTGGGACGCGATCTTCGACCGCCAGCAGGCGGCTTCGATTGGCGCGATCGCGGTCGCCCCCTCCGACCCGAACGTGGTCTGGGTCGGCACCGGCGAGAGCTTCATCCGCAGCAACATCTCGATCGGCAACGGCATCTACCGTTCGACCGACCGCGGAGACAGCTTCGAACACCTGGGACTCGAAGCCAGCGGCAGGATCGGCCGCATCCTGGTCCACCCGGACGATCCCGACACCGCCCTGGTCGCCGCCCTCGGCCACGCCTACGGGCCGCAGGAGCAGGGCGAAACGGCCCGCGGTGTCTTCCGCACCATCGACGGCGGCGCGACCTGGGAGCACGTCCTCTTCGTCGACGCGGACACCGGCGCCGTGGACCTCGCCTTCGCGCCCGACAACCCGCGCTTCGTCTACGCCGCGGCCTGGCAGATCGAGATCCGCACCTCCGGCCGCACCAGCGGCGGCCCGGGCAGCGGCATCTACCGCTCGAAGGACGGCGGCGACACCTGGGTGCGTCTCGAGGGAGCGGGCCTGCCCGAACCGCCGCTCGGCAAGATCGGGCTCGCCGTGTCGGCCGACGATCCGGACCGCGTCTACGCCCTGATCGAGACGAGTTCGAACCGCGACTTCGCCCCCTCCGATCCGTTCGCCGGCGTGCTCTGGCGCTCGGACGACCGCGGCGACTCCTGGCGCCTGATCAGCCGCGACCTGAACCTGATCACCCGGCCGCTCTACTACACGCGGATGGCCGCGGCCCCCGACCGCGCGGACGAGGTCACTTTCGTCGCGACCCGCCAGTCCGTCTCGCTCGACGGCGGCCGCACGGTCGAGAGCGAGGGCTTTGAACAGCCGGGCTGGGACCACCACGACATCTGGATCGACCCCCTCGACCCCGACCGCCGCATCGTCGGCCACGACGGCGGCGTCAGCGTGTCGAACGACCGCGGGCGCTCCTGGTACCGGCCGCAGTTGCCGATCGCCCAGATGTACCACGTCTCGACCGACGACCGCGTGCCCTACTTCGTCTACGGCAACCGCCAGGACGGACCCTCGATGCGAGGACCGAGCCGCGTCCTCTACGGAGGACGCACCCAGGGCATCCCGGTCGGCGAGTGGCACTCCGTCGGTGGCTGCGAGGTCGGCTTCTCGATGGTCCACCGCGCCGACCCGGACCTCGTCTGGACCGGCTGCTACGACGGTCAACTCGAGCTTTACGACCTGCGCTCGGGCCAGTCCCGCGACGTCAGCGTCTGGCCGCTGGCCATCGAGAGCTCGCCGGCCTCGGAACTCGAGTACCGCTTCCAGTGGACTGCCCCCTTCGCCACCTCGCCGCACGATCCGGAGGCCGTCTACGCCGGCAGCCAGTACGTCCACCAGAGCCGCGACCGCGGCCAGAGCTGGGAGCGGATCTCGCCCGATCTGACCACCGCCGACCCGGCGCTCATGCGCCGCACCGGCGGTCTGACCCTCGACGACGCCGGACCGACGATCGCGCCGGTCGTGTTCGCGATCGCCGAGAGCCCGCTGGAGCCCGGGCTGATCTGGGCCGGCACGAACGACGGCCAGGTCCAGTTGACCCGGAACGGTGGCGAGACGTGGACCAACGTGACCGCGAACCTCACCGGCCTGCCGCCCCTCGGCACCGTGCGCAACATCGACCCCTCGGACTTCGCCGCCGGCGCCGCCTACGTGGCGGTCGACCGTCACCAGGAGGGCGACACGACGCCCTACGTGTTCCGGACGAGCGACTACGGCGAAACGTGGACCGATCTCGCGGCCGGCCTGCCGCGCGGACCGCTCGCGAACGTCCACGCCATCCGCGAAGATCCGGAGCAGGCCGGGCTGCTCTTCCTGGGCACCGAGAACGCGCTCCACGTCTCCTTCGACGATGGCGCGAACTGGCGGAGCCTCTCGCGGCGCAGCGACGGCGCCGCGAACCTGGCTCCGGCGCCCGTCCACTGGATCGAGGTGCAGGAACACTTCGACGACCTGGTCGTCGCCACCTATGGCCGCGGCATCTGGATCCTGGACGACCTCACGCCGCTTCGCGAGATTGCGCGCGGACTGACGACCCGGGGCCCGACGCTGCTGGCGCCGCGGATCACGTACCGCTTCCGCACCCGCGGCGCGCCGATGGCCCAGCCGGACGTGCCGGCGACCGGCACGAACCCGCCCTATGGCGCACTGCTCCACTACTGGATCCCGGAGCCGACCGAGGGCAACGAGACGTCGCCGGAAGGCGATACCCGCAGCGCGGCAATCCGCATCCGGGACGGCGAAGGCCATCTGGTCCGCACCCTGGACGATCTGCCCGCGGCGCCTGGCCTTCACCGGGTGACCTGGGACCTGCGCCACGACGCGACCACCCAGGCGCGGCTGCGCACCCGGCCCGACGAACGGCCGGACTGGCAAATGCCGGAGGCTGGCTGGCGGCCCCTGCCCGACGGCGGCCGCTTCTCGATGCTGGCGGCGCCCGGCGGCTACCGGATCGAGTTGGTGCGTGCGGGCGACGGCGACAGCGACGCGGAGGACGAAAGCGAACCGATCTCGACGGTCGACATGGAGATCCTCCTCGACCCGGACTCCACCGCCTCCTCCGGCGACCTGACCGCGCAGCAAACCCTGCTCGTCGAGATCCGCGACGGCATCGAACGAGCCGCCTACCTCATCAACGAGGCCGAGCGTCTCCGCCACGACCTGCGGCAACTCGAAGATCGCCTCTCGGAACGCGGGGGCGACGTCGACGTCTTCGAAGCGACCAACCAGGCCGGCTCGCTGCGGCAGGAACTCCGGGCGATCGAGGGAGAGTTCTTCGATCTTCGGATGACCGGCACCGGCCAGGACGCCCTGCGCTGGCCGCGCAAGCTCTACGCCCGACTCACCTACCTGGCGCGCTCGGTCGGCCAGGCCGACGCCAGGCCGACCGATCAGCAGGCGGCGGTGTGGGAGATGCTGAGCAGCCAGCTCGCCGAGCAGGAGAACCGTTTCGGCGCTACTCTTGCCGGCCCGCTGGCGGACCTGAACCGGACCCTCGCCGACAGCGGTTTCCCCCTGGTGGACACTCGTTGACCGTAGCCGCATCCTCCCTTCCGCGTCGCCCTGAATCGGCTGCGTTCCGCCGGCGCCGCATCGAGGCCAGCGGCACCCAGCTAGAGGTCTACGAGTGGGGCCCAGCCGATGGTCCCGCGATCCTGCTGGCTCACGGCATCCAGGACTTCGCGCTGACCCTCGCGCCGGTCGCGGAGGCGTTCGCCGCCGACCACCGGGTGATCGCCTACGACCTGCGCGGCCACGGCGAGAGCGCACATCCCGGCATCTACACGATGGCCCACCACATCGCCGACCTGCACGCCGTGTTCCTCGACTGCGAAGTCGAGCGGCCGTTCGTCATCGGCCATAGCCTCGGCGGCCAGGTCGTGGCCCAGTGGGCGGGCATCTTCGCGGAGCTGCCACGGGCCATCGTGCTGATCGAGGGTCTCGGGCCGCCCTACGCGCTGAACCGCTTTCCCGAAGACGTCAAGCAGAAACGGGCCAGGACGGGAATCGAGGCGCTGACCCACCCGCGACAGCACCGGCTGGTCGCCTCGAAGGAGCACGCCTGGGACCTCCTGAAGCGCGTGCATCCCCGCCTCGACCCGGAGCGTGCCCGCGAGTTCGTCGACCTGGGCACGCGACCCCTCCCCGGCGGCGGCCTGGAGTGGAAGTGGGATCCACAGGTGGTGACGACCTGGATGTCGAACGTGCCGGAAGCATCCGAGGAACGCTGGAGCTGGGTCACCTGCCCCACCCTCATCCTCACCGCCGCCCTGGCCAACGAGTTCTGGACCAGCCGCCGCGGCGTCGACGACCAGCACGCCACCCCCGAACCCGAAGAGATCGCGCGCCGCGTCGCCCTCTTCCGCCGCGGCCGGCACGAGGAGATCGAAGGCGCCGGCCACATGGTCCACTACGACGCTCCGGACCGGCTGGTCGAGTCGATCCGGGGCTTCATGGAGCGACTGCCGCGGGCGTAGGTTTCTTGGCGTGCACCCGCCCGCGTGGGTCCAAGGGAGGGGGTCCCGGACGGACGCTCGCGCCCACTTGGTGGACTGGGGGTCGCTAGTCGCCCAGGAGGTTGGTAAGCAAGTCGGCGAGGCGGTAGCCGGCCAGGGCGGCGCGCTGCAGGGAGATGTCGTATGCGAGGTCGGCGTAGGCGGCGGGAGGGGCTTCGCCGCGGGTGAGGTCGGGGGGATAGAGCGTGTTGCGGACGATCTGGTTGGACTCTGTTGCCCAGGCTTCGAAGTCGCCGGACTTGAGGCTGGCGCGGACGGCGTCGTCGAAGGGGTGGCGAGAGCGGGCTTCGGCGGCTACCCGGTTCTTGTGGGCTTCGTACTCGCTATCGCGAAGCTCTCCGAAGGTCCCCCAGAACTGCTCGGGCGGTGGCGGCTGATTCGAGTCCGAGGTGAGTGTCGTGAGCGCCTGTTGCCTGTAGTCGGCCCGGAACCGGCCGTCGAGGGCGCCGTCCCAGAAGGCGTGCAGGTTACGGTTCCACTCGTCCAGACCGAAGCCGTTGCCGCCGCGGTCGCCTTCCCGCTCGTCGCGGCGCTCCGTGACCCGCGAGGCGGCGTGAAGCGGCTGGTGAATGTCGCCGACGAGGTGGAAGATCCAGGCCAGGTGGATGGCGCGCTTGTCCGCGCGGCCAGAGGTATCGGCGACGGAGCGGGCGAGTTCGACCAACTGGCTCACGGCGTTCGGCTCGGCCACGGGCAGATCGGTGTCGTGAGCGGTCCCGTCCGCGCCCTGGCGCCAGGTCCAGCCGATGTAGTGCCAGGTCGGGCGGTTGTACTTGTCTAGCTGGCGCGCCAGGTCGGGCCAGTAGGCGGCGCGTTCGAAGAGGATGCGGTCGGCAACTTCGCTGCTCCCGGCGTCCCCCAGGCGATACGCGAAGCGACCGCAACCACGACGGCGATCCTGGTTCAGATCGAGGCAGTGCATCAGGCTGTCGCGAGGCGCCTGCCGGAACAGCGCCAGGACCCGGCTGCGGACCTCCGGCTCCAGTTCCTGCCAGGCGATCCGGGCGATGAGTTCATGGCCGAAGTCGTTCCAGGCGTGGCTTGGTGCGACGGCTGCGAGGCCCGTAACGGCCGTAGTCAACACGACTTGTCGAAAGCGCATGGTTGGGAGTGTACAGAGAGCTGGCTCGCCGGATGCCGGCCAGAAGGCCGGCGCACCCAGTGGTCGCCGTTGCTCCGGTAGCCGCCAAGGGCGCCGGCGCAACCAGTGATCTGCGTTGATAAAGTCCGCGCCGGTTCGCCTCCGCAGAAGCCCCGCCCACCGTGTCCAGCGTTCAGAACTTCACGCTCTACGACGTTCTCGTCCGCAACGCGACGGCGTTCGGCGACCGGCTCGCGCTCGTCACGGAGGATGGCGAGGAACGGAACTTCGCGGAACTCCGCGACCGCGTCGACGCGCTGGCGGCCGGGCTCGACGGACTCGGCCTCGCGGCCGGGGACCGTCTCGCCGTCCTGGCCCAGAACTCGGCAGCCTACGTGGAGCTCTACCTCGCCTGCGCCCGCCAGGGCATCGTCGTCTACCCGATCAACTGGCGGCTGCAGCCCGGTGAAATCGAGATGCTCGTCCGCGAGCGGGCGAAGCCCCGGGCCTTCGTGGTCGGCGCGGACTTCCTCGACGCGGTGCCGGGCGGCCCCGGCGACGAGGCGATCCCCCACTGGTTCGAGTTCGGTGACGATGCGGCGGACGGATATGCCTCGCTGGACTCGCTCTACGCCGGCGCCGGCGAGGCGGCGGACCTGCCACGGCCGGACGTCTCCGCCGGCGAGCCCTTCGCGGTCATCGCGACCGCCGCCGTCGACGTCATCCCGCGCGGCGCCCTGCTCAGCCACTCGAACCTGGTCTGGGCCAACCTGCAGGAGATCGCATCGCTCGGGCTGGACGGCTCCGACCGCAACCTGGTCGCGCTGCCGCTCTTCCACATCGCGGCGCTCGGCCACCTGCTGAGCGTCTTCCACGCCGGCGGCGCCAACGTCGTCACCGCGAAGTACGACCCGGCCCAGGCCGTCGAACTGATCGACCGCTACGCGATCACGATGATCAGCGACTTCCCGCCGGTGCTCACGACCCTGCTCGACGCGGCGGCCGAAGCCGGGAGCCGCCTGCCCAGCCTGCGCCACGTGACCGGCCTGGACTCGCCGGACACGATGCAGCGGCTGCACGACGAGACGGACGCCACCTTCTGGGCCGGCTTCGGGCAGTGCGAGACGAGCGGTTTCGTCACGATCCAGAACGCCCGCGAGCGGCTCGGCTGCGCCGGCAAGGCGGCCGAACTCTGCAGCGTCCGCCTGGTCGACGACGACGAACGCGAGGTGCCGGCCGGCGAGGACGGCGAGATCGTCGTCCGCGGACCGCTGGTCTTCCTGGGCTACGACGGGCAGCCCGACGTGACCGCCCACACTTTCCGCGGCGGCTGGCACCACACCGGCGACATCGGCCGCTTCGACGAGGAAGGCAATCTCTTCTACGTCGCCCGCAAGCCGGAGAAGGAACTGATCAAGCCCGGCGGCGAGAACGTCTACCCCGCCGAGGTCGAGGCCGCCATCCTCGAACTCGACACGGTGCGCGCGGCATGCGTCTTCGGGGTCAGCGACGACCGCTGGGGCGAGGCGATCCGCGCCGTGGTAGAGGCCGATGCCGACGCCGGTATCGACCAGGAGTCGGTCCGCGAGCACGTCGGTTCCCGGATCGCCCGGTTCAAGCGGCCCCGCGACGTCATCTTCACCAGCGAGTTGCCGCGGAGCGGTGACCACGTCGACCGCGCCGCGGTCAAGGACCGCTGGGGAGACCAGTAGCCCGCCGTGGCGGAGCCGCCGCGGGCAGCCGACCCGGAACTGGTCGGAATCGAAAACGCGATCCTCGACCTGCTGGTCCGGGTAGAGGACCGGCACCTGGACGAGATGGGCCTCGACAAGGGGATCATGAAGCTCGTCACCGCCGAAGAGCAGGAGGCGATCCTCGATCACGTGCTGAGCCGCGACGGCGAAGTCCTGCAGCCGGAGATCGAGGCCGGCGGCTCCTGCGCCAACGTGCTGCGCGCCGCGTCCCTGCTCGGCGTCGCCACCAGCTACAGCTCGGCGGTCGCCGCCGACGACACCGGCCGCCTGTTCGAGCGCGGTCTGAACGCGAGCCGGGTCCGGAACCGGCTGGCCCACATCGACGGCGTCACCGGCACGTCGGTCGTTCTCGTGACTCCCGACGGCGAACGGACGATGAACACGCACCTGGGCGTGTGCCGGCAGTACCGCCCGGAACACGTGCCCGAGGACGACATCCGGCGGTCGCGGATCTTCTTCACCACCGGTTACATCTGGGACACCCCGAACCAGATCGACGCGATCGAACACGCGATCGCGGTCGCCCGCCGCGCCGGCGCCAGGCTGGCCATCGATCTCGCCGATCCGTTCGCGGTCGGCCGCTCGCGCGACCACCTCATGCGGCACAAGGAACACGGCTTCGACATCCTGTTCGCCAACGCCGAAGAGGCGCGGATGATGACCGGTCTCGGGCCGGAGGCCGCGGCCCGCGAGTTGGCCAGGACGATTGAAGTCGTGGCGGTCAAGGACGGAGTACGCGGCGCCTGGGTGCGCCGGGGCGACGAAGTGCACCACGTGCCCGCCCACCGGGTCGAGGTCGTCGACACGACCGGCGCCGGCGACTGCTTCGCCGCCGGTTTCCTCTACGGCCTGCTTCGGGACCTGCCGATCCGCACCTGCTGCGAGGTCGGCATCGCCATGGCGGCGGATACGATCACGCACCTGGGCGTCAAGCTGTCGCCCGACATCCGGGAACGGCTGGTGGCGCTCGAGGAGCGGCAGGCTGTGGCGGCCCATTGACAGGAGAGAGACCATGAACCGGAACATCGTCCACATGGAGCCGGCCACCGGCCGGCGCGTTTCCCGGCCGCCTTCGGCGGCAGCGGGTCAGAGGACCCGCGCACCCAGCGTCGGACTGGCCGCCGCCGTCGTCGTCGCGCTGGCCGCGCCGGCCGCCGTGGCCGGCCAGGAGACGAGCCCCATCGAGCCGCATCACATCACCACGCTGCGCAGCGTCGGCACGGTCGAGGTGTCGCCGGACGGCAGTCTCGCCGCCTACCTGCTGAGCGTCCCGCGGCGGCCGCTGGACGAGGACAGCGGCGGCTCGTGGACCGAGCTGCACGTGCTCGACATGGCCGAGCCCGGGTCCTCGCGGCCCTTCATCGCCGGCTCGGTGAACGTCGGGCGGCCCACCTTCCGCGGCAACGACGAGATCCTCTTCACGTCCCGCCGCGGCTCGGACAAGGCCTCCGCCCTCTACGGCATTCCGGTCGGCGGCGGCGAAAGCCGCAGGCTGGTCGAACACGCGAACGGCGTCGGCTCCTACGTCCTGTCGCCGGACGGCAGCCGGGTCGCCTTCCTGGCCCGCGAGGAAACCGCCAAGGAACTGGAGACGCTCCGCGAGAAGGGGTTCAACCAGGAGATCTACGAGGAGGACCGGCCTCTTGTGCGGCTCTGGGTCGCGGACGTTCCCGCGCTCGATGCGGACCGGAGCAACGACGAGTCGAAGCCCGTGCTGGTCGAGTCGGTCGACGGACACGTCATCTCCGCCGTCTGGAGCCCGACCGGCGAACGCCTCGCCGCGATCACCACGCCGACCGCCCTGATCGACGACTCCTACACGAGCAAGTCGGTCGTGGTCGTGGATGCGTCGACGGACGGCTTCCCCGTGGTCTCGGAGGTTCAGGCGATCGGCAAGCTCGGCCAGGTCGAGTTCAGCCCGGACGGCGAGCAGGTCGCCGCCGTCTCGGCGGCCGATCAGCACGACCCGGCGGCCGGCAGGCTGATGCTCGTGAGCGGCGAAGGCGGCTTCAGCGATCTGCTGGCGGACCTGGAGGGTCACGTCGCCTCGTTCGCCTGGGAGGACGACGAGCACCTCCTGTACGCGGCCTCCGTCGGCGTCTGGAGCACCCTCGGCAGGGTGTCGACTTCGGGGGAAGCCGAGACGCTCATCGAACCGGGCGGCCCGATCAGCCTCGGCTTCAGCCTGCCGCGCGGCGGCGGCGCGGCGGCGCTGGTCGCGGACAGCCCGGATCACCCGAGGGAGATCTACCGCTACGACCCGGCGGAGCCGCAGGCGCCGCCGGTGCGGATGACGAACTCGAATCCCTGGCTCGACGACATCGACCTGGCCCGCCAGGAGGTCGTCCGGCACGAGGCGCCGGACGGTCTGGCCCTCGAGGGACTGCTGATCTATCCGCTCGACTACGAGGAGGGCCGGCGCTATCCGCTGATCCTGTTCGTCCACGGCGGCCCGGAGAGCCACCACAGCAACGGCTGGCTGACCAGCTACTCGAACTTCGCGCAGGTCGCCGCGGCGCGAGGCTTCGCCTCCTTCTACCCGAACTACCGCGGCAGCACGGGACGCGGCGTCGACTTCTCGAAGCTCGGCCAGCACGCCGCCGCCGGCCCCGAGTTCGACGACCTGATCGTCGCGGTCGACCACCTGATCGAGATCGGACTCGTCGACCGGGACCGGGTCGGCATCACGGGCGGCTCCTACGGCGGCTACGCCTCGGCCTGGGGCGCGACCTACTACTCCGACCGCTTCGCCGCGGCGATTCCCTTCGTCGGCATCTCGAACAACATCTCCAAGCTGGGAACGACGGACATCCCGCTGGAAATGGAGCTGGTCCATCACCGCACGACGCTCTGGGACGACTGGGAGTACTTCGAGAAGAGCAGCCCCATCTATTACGTCAAGCGCAACCGCACGCCGACCCTGATCCTGCATGGCAAGGAGGACCCCCGGGTCCATCCCAGCCAGTCGCTCGAGCTGCACCGGCACCTGAAGTCGCTCGGCCAGGCGCCGGTGCGGCTGGTCCTCTACCCCGGCGAGGGCCACGGCAACCGGCGTTCGGCGGCCCGCCTCGACTACATGCTCCGCACCCTGCGCTGGATGGAGCACTACCTCAAGGGCCCCGGCGGCGAGCCGCCGCCGCACGAGATCGACTACGCCGCCTGGCTGCCCTGGGCTGAGGCCGATGATGACGCGGACGAGGAAGGCGAAACACCGGAAACCGAGGCAACGGGCGGCGGGGAGTGAAGCGACCGTTCCCGCTCGACGCGGCGAGTACCTGGATGCTCGCCGGATGCCTGACGCTGGGCCTCGCCGGATGCGCGGACGGCGGCGGCGAGCCCGCCGCCCAGGCCGCCGAACCGGCAGTCGAACGTCCGTCCTGGAAGCCCCCCGCCCCGGCGCCGCCGCCGAAGCCCTGCGGCGTCGGCTGCATCGAGGGCGAGGGCAACGCCACGGTACGGTTCCAGATGGCCGGCGGCGACCACACCGCCACCGCCAGCGTCGAGGGCAACCGGGGCGTGTTCTCCGTCGGGCCGCCCGTCGACATCTCGCAGAACGCGGAGGAGTGGTCCGGGATCACGACCTTCTTCGTCCCTGAAGCGGGCGTCAAGACGCTGCGAATCCGGGCAACCGGCAAGTGGAGCCTGACCATCCTGAAAGGCAAACAGTCGTATGCGGACGGCTAGAGGCTGATGCCGCAATGAGGCTCGGCGTCTTCGCGCTGCTGGCCGCCGTGTGGCTCGCCCTTTCCGGGCCATACACGCTGCACGAGTGGCTGATCTTCGCCTTCGGCATCGTCTCGGTCGCCTTCGTCTGGCGCCTCTACCTGGCCCTCGAACGGGCCGCGGGAGGCGGTTTCGAGTTCTTCCGCGCCTCCGCCTGGTTGAGGCTGCCGCGGTTCCTGGTCGCCTTCGCGGTCAAGGTCGCGGCGGCGAACCTCCACGTGACGAAGCTGATCCTGTCGCCGAGGATCGAACTCCACCCCCGGCTCCGGCGCGTGCCCGCGAGCCAGAAGACGTCGTTCGGCCAGGTTCTGTACGCGAACTTCATCACGCTCACGCCCGGGACGATCACCCTGGACCTCCGGGACGACGAACTCCTGGTCTACGCCCTCGACGCGGAAAGCGAGGCGGACGTGATGGATGGCTCGATGGACCGCGACGTGCTGCGGATCGAGGGAGGCTCGGACTGATGTACGTGGCGGGGATGGCGGCGATCGTGGTGACCATGTTCCTGGCGCTCGCCCGCGCCGCGATCGGCCCGACCGTCTTCGACCGCATCCTGGCCGTCAACATGTTCGGGACGAAGACGGTGCTGCTGATCGCGGTCGCCGGCTTCCTCACCGGACGGCCCGAGTGGCTCGATCTCGCGATCGTCTACACCCTCGTCAACTTCACCGGCACCCTGGCCGTGCTGCGCTTCGCGCGCTTCGGCAACCTCGCCCGCGACGACCGGAAGGCCGACCAATGAAGCGGCAGTCCGAGCGATGAACGGCGTGCTGGACATCGCGACCGCGGTCCTTCTGGTTGCCGGCGGCCTGTTCTGCGTCGTCGGCGGTATCGGCCTGCACCGCTTCTCCGAGTTCTACCAGCGCACCCACGCGGCCAGCGTCACGGACACCGCCGGCGCCGGCCTGATGCTCCTGGGCCTGATGCTCCAGGGCGGCCTGTCCATGGTGACGGTCAAGCTGGTCCTGGTGCTCGCCTTCCTCCTGTTCAGCAGCCCGGCGATCGCGCACGCGCTGGTCAAGGCGGCTCACGGCCACGGGCTGGCGCTCGAACTGGAGATTGAAGACGAGCCGGGGAGGGACGGCGATGCCGCCGGTTGAACTCCTCCTCATGCTGCTGCTGCTCGCCACCGTCGTCGTCGTGGCGCGGCTCAAGGACCTGTTCGCCGCCGCCATGCTGACCGGGATCGCCAGCCTGCTCGCGGCCGGCCTGTTCGTCCTGATGGACGCCGTGGACGTCGCCTTCACCGAGGCCGCCGTCGGCGCCGGCGTCAGCACCGTGCTCTTCCTCGGAGCGCTCAGCCTGACCTCGCGGCGCGAGAAGCAGGAACGAACGCGCATCCTGCCGATCCTGATCGTCGTCGCCACGGGCGCGGCGCTGATCTACGGCACCTGGGACATGCCGGCCTACGGCGATCCGGACGCCGTCATCCACCACCACCTGGCGCCGGAGCTGATCGCCGAGACCGAGAAGAAGATCCACATCCCGAACATCGTCACCGCCATCCTGGCCAGCTTCCGCGGCTACGACACGTTCGGTGAGGTCGTCGTCATCTTCACCGCCGGCGTCGGGGTCGCGCTGCTCCTGGGCGGACTCGGCCTGCGGCGCCGGGATTCGGACGGCGAGGAGCAGTCGTGAAGGCGCCGTCCCGCGTCCGCGAGATGCCGATCCTCCGGGTGATCGCCCGGGCTCTGGTGCCGGTCATCCTCCTGTTCGGCCTCTACGTGCAGTTCCACGGCGACTTCGGCCCAGGCGGCGGCTTCCAGGCCGGCGTCATCTTCGCCGCGGGGCTCATCATCTTCGCCCTGGTCTTCGGCGGGGAGGCCCTGCGGCAGGTCGTTCCCGTCGTGCTGACCGAGCGCCTGATGGCGGCGGGAGTGCTGCTCTACGGCGCGGTCGGCGTCGTGGCGATGTTCCTGGGCGGAGAGTTCCTGAACTACTCGGCGCTCGATCCGCTGACCACCGGCCACCACGGCCAGCACCTCGGCATCATCGTCATCGAACTGGGCGTCGGCATCGCGGTCGCGGCGACCATCATGCGCGTCTACTACGCCTTCGTGGGCCGCCGCCCGGACGAGGACGGGACGGACGCGGACCCGGCCCTGGACACGGGCGCCGGCGGAGAGGCCTCGTGAACCTGCCGGAAGCCCTGTCCGGCCTCTGGGCCTACTGGCTGCTCATCGCGCTGATGATGGTCGGCCTCTACATCGTCATCGCCCGCGACAACCTGATCAAGAAGGTGATGGGGCTCAACATCTTCCAGGCGGCGGCGATCCTCTTCTACGTGACGATGGCCAAGGTGGAGGGCGGCACGGCGCCGATCGTTCCCGGCGGAGCGGATCACGGCGGAGGACACGGCGGCCACGAAATCGTCTACTCGAACCCGCTGCCGCACGTGCTGATGCTGACCGCGATCGTCGTCGGCGTCGCCACCACCGCCCTGGCGCTGGCGCTGGCGGTGCGCATCCACGGCGACTACGGCACGTCCGAGGAGGACGAGGCGGTGGTCTACGACATGGAGCACGGCTGAGGACCCGGCGGTGATCGAGAAGATCCTCGTCCTCGAAGTCGTCCTGCCGCTGCTCGCCGCGCCGGTCTGCGTGCTGGTGCGCCATCCGCGCTTCTGCCGCCTCTTCAGTCTCGGCGTCGTCGCGGCCTGCTTCGCTATCGCGGTCGCCCTGCTGGTCGAGGTGCGCGGCGGCGGCGTCATCTCCTACCAGCTTGGCGGCTGGCCGCCGCCGCTGGGGATCGAGTACCGGGTCTCGACGGTCAACGCCTACCTGCTCGCCCTGGTCACCTCGATGGCCCTGGTGGTCTTCAGCTTCGACTCCCGGGGCGGCCCGCCGCGCGTGCCGGAGCAGCGCCGGCACCTCTACTACGCCGTGTTCCTGCTCTGCATCTCCGGCCTGCTCGGCATCGCGATCACCGGCGACGCCTTCAACATCTTCGTGTTCCTCGAGATCTCGTCGCTGTCGTCCTACATCCTGGTCAGCCTCGGCGGCCACCGGCGGGCCGTGATGTCCGCCTTCTACTACCTGGTCATGGGCACGATCGGCGGCGTCTTCTTCATGCTGGGCGTCGGCCTGCTCTACCAGGCGACGGGCACGCTGAACCTGCGCGACATCGCGGCGCGGCTGGAGCCCTCGCTCGACGATCGCGGCAGCGTGCTCGCGCTCGCGCTCCTGGTCGTCGGCATCTCGATCAAGCTGGCGGTCTTTCCGCTGCACCACTGGCTGCCCAACGCCTACTCGTTCGCGCCGCCCAAGGTCAGCGCCTTCCTGGCCGCGACGGCCACGAAGGTCTCCTTCTACCTGCTGGCGATGGTCCTGTTCACGATCTTCGGCGCGCCCTTCGTGTTCGAGGAACTGCGCCTGCAGGCGGTGCTTCTGCCGCTGTCCATCCTGGCGATGTTCCTGGCCTCCGGCGCCGCGATCTTCCAGAACGACCTGCGGCGGCTGCTGGCCTACTCGAGCGTCGCCCAGATCGGTTACATGACCCTGGGGCTCTCGACCGCGAACGCGACGGGGCTCGCCGGCGGCCTCGTCCACCTGTTCAACCACGCGGTGATGAAGGGGGGATTGTTCCTCGTCGTCGCCTGCCTGCTCTACCGGGTCGGCTCGGTCCACATCGACGCGCTCGCCGGCATCGGCCGCCGCATGCCGCTGACTTCCGCCGCGCTCGTCATCGGGGGCCTGAGCCTGATCGGCGTGCCGGGCACGGTCGGCTTCGTCAGCAAGTGGTACCTGGTGTCCGGCGTGCTGGAGCGAGGCTGGACTGCGGCGGCCGTGCTCATCCTGCTGAGCTCGCTGCTGGCTCTCGTCTACGTCGGCAAGGTCGTCGAGGTCCTCTACTTCCGCAAGCCGGCCGAAACCCAGCCGATCGACCACGTGCGCGAAGCCCCGCTCGGGATGCTGGCGCCGGCCTGGGTGCTCGCGGCGGCCGCCGTCTTCTTCGGCCTGACCACGGACTGGACCTACGGCGTCGCCAGGGAAGCCGCCGAACTGCTGCTCGCGGGCGGGATCTGAGTCGACGATGAGTGCCGAAACGACGATTCTCGTCGCCCTGCTGCTGCCGGTGCTGGCGGCGGTTTCCTGCCTGCTCCTGGGCGGTGGCCTGGGCCGCCCCAACCTGCGGGACATCGCCACACCCCTGATCGGCGCCTGCACCTTCGCCGCGGTCTGGCGCCTCGCCGGCGACGTTCTGGCCGGCGGCCGGCCGGAACTCGTCCTGTTCGAGGTGCTGCCGGGCGTGGAGCTCGCGTTCCAGGTCGAGCCGCTCGGGCTGCTCTACGGCCTGGTGGCGAGCGGCCTGTGGATCGTCACCTCGATCTACGCCGTCGGCTACATGCGCGGCCACCACGAGCAGAACCAGACGCGGTTCTTCACCTTCTTCGCCCTCTCCATCTTCGCCGCGCTGGGCATCGCCTTCGCCAGCAACCTGTTCACGCTGTTCCTCTTCTACGAGGCGCTGACTCTCCTCACCTTCCCGCTCGTCACCCACCACGGCACGGACGAGGCGCGGCGCGCGGGGCGCATCTACCTCGGCATCCTGCTCTTCACCTCGATCTCCTTCCTGCTGTTCGCCATCCTCGTCACCTGGCGGCTGACCGGCACGATCGAGTTCACGCCCGGCGGCATTCTCGGCGCCGAGACGAGTTCCGGGATGGTCACTGTGCTGCTGCTGCTCTACGCCTTCGGCGCCGGCAAGGCGGCGCTCATGCCCTTCCACCGCTGGCTGCCGAACGCGATGGTGGCGCCGACCCCGGTCAGCGCGCTGCTGCACGCGGTGGCGGTGGTCAAGGCTGGCGTGTTCGCGATTCTCAAGATCGTCGTCTACGTCTTCGGCCTCGACCTGCTCGCCGGCAGCAACGCGTCACTCTCGCTGATGACGATCGCCTCGTTCACGATGCTGATGGCGGCCGTCATCGCGATCCGCCAGGACAACCTGAAGGCGCGGCTTGCCTACTCGACGATCAGCCAGCTCGCCTACATCGTCCTCGGCGCGGCGATGGCCACGGCTACGGGCGTCCTCGCCGGCGGCATGCAGATCGCGATGCACGCGGCGGGCAAGATCACCCTCTTCTTCTGTGCCGGCGCCATCCTGGTCGCCACCCACAAGAAGAAGGTGAGCGAGCTCGACGGTCTCGGCCGCACGATGCCCTGGACCTTCGCGGCCTTCTTCCTCGCCTCGCTCTCGATCATCGGCATCCCGCCCCTGGGCGGCTCCTGGGCCAAGTGGTACCTGATGGTCGGCGCGCTCGAGACCGGCTTCGCCTGGCAGGCCGCGTTTCTGGGCGTGCTGATGTTGAGCTCCCTGCTCGCCGTCTTCTACCTGATGCCGGTGGTTGTTCGGGGCTTCTTCGCGGCATCGCCCTCGGCCGGCCCCAGCGGCAGCGCCGGCGGCGACCGCAAGCCGATCGCCGAAGCGCCGTTTCTCTGCGTCGCGCCGCTCGTGCTCACGGCGCTGCTGTCGCTGGCGCTGTTCTTCGTTGCCGGCGACCTGGTGACACTGCTGAACTTCTAGGCGACAACCGAGGGTCGGTGCGCCGGCCCTCTGGCCGGCACCTAGCGCGATGCCGCGAAGCGGCGAGCCAGTACCCACCGCGCGAAGTGCAGCCGCTCCTCCTTCGGCACCAATCCCAGCCAGCGCGCGAACTTCCGTCGGTCCGCGAACCGCGACACCTCCGCCAGACGGACTTCCACCGGCAGGAACCTCCGCGCCGCCCCTGCCTCCTGGTCCGCCCCGGCTGCCTCGGCCGCGAAGCGCAGCAGCAGCCTTCGCTCCAGCCGCTCGAACTCCGCCGCGAGCTGGTGCTCGACACGAAGCGCCGCTCCACAGGACGCGCTCGCCGCGCGCCGCAACGGCTCGTACCGCGGCTCGACGTAGAGGTCGAAGCTGCTGGCTGAGAGCCCCTGCAGACGGCTGACCTCGCCCGCCGACGGCGCCATCTTGACTCCCGGCGTCAGCGCCTTCCATTGCTCATAGCTGACCGGCCGCGGCCCACCGTAGTCCGGATCGGGCGTGGGTTCGTGGAGGGCCATCGCGATCACGATCCAGCCATGCGCGGACAGCCCCGCCTCCAGGTCGCCGGCGGCTCGTGCGCCGGCATCGTCCAGGGCGGGAAACCCGTCGCTCAGCCAGAACAGGAAGCACGGCGGATCGCCGCAGCGCGGCGTCGTCTCGGCCAGAAGGCGGGCCGCCGATTCACGCACCACGTCGACGTAGGTCGGCAGGTCCACCGGACGGTTCCCGGACTCGAACCAGGCGTCGCGACCCAGGTGCTCGCCGGCGATCTGCTCAAGCGCCGCCTCGACGGCTCGTGGCGCCGTCGTCGCCGTGAGCCGCTGTTCCGAACCGCTGACCGCACCGTCGTGCAGGACGATCTCGACCGGACCCAACGCCACCAACTGCCTCGCATGCCGCGCCAGCGCCTCCGTACCCAGGCGAACCGTCTCCGGCTTCGCCAGCACCGCGTCGACGTAGACGAGGACAGGCCGCGGATTCGCCTTCGGGTCCAGCGCCGACACACCGGTCACGCGTCGCCGCTCGCCGGCGACCTCCACGACGAAGTCGCCAGACTCGAAGTCGGACGGCTTCACGTTCCGCAGCCGCGGCAGTTCGATGACGACCGACGACTCCGTCACCTCGACCGCGTCGGTGAACGTCCGGTCCGGCGGCGGCTGGGCAGACAGACCGGTTGCCACGGCGACGAACAGCAAGACTGCGGCGGTTCTGGGCATGGACCCTGAGGCTATAGTCGCAGCTTCGAATGGCGCACCACACCACGCGACGCGCGTTCCTGGGCGCGGTCGGAGCGGCCGGCGGCGCAACCGTCGCCTGCAGTTCCGGTGTAACCGTCCGTACCGCGGAGCCCGCGTTGAGCCACGAACCGATTCCCCTCGACACGCCACTCTCCGCGGAGGATGTGCCGACGCCGGCACTGCTGATCGACGTCGCCCGGATGGAGCTGAACCTGGCGAAGATGGCGGCCCACGCCGAGGAACACGGCATCTCGCTGCGCCCCCACACGAAGACCCACAAGTGCCCGCTCCTGGCGAAGCGCCAGATGGAACTCGGCGCGGTCGGCGTCTGCTGCGCCAAGGTCAGCGAGGCGGAGGTCATGGTCGAGGCAGGCATCGGCGAGGTTCTGATCACGTCGCCGGTCGTCACCGTCGACAAGATCGGGCGGGTCGTCGCTCTCTCGAAGCAAAGCCCGGAGGTCACCCTGGTGGTCGATCACCGGGCCGCGGCCGAACGGCTGCACGAGGCGGCCGTGGCCGAGGGCGTCACCCAGCGGGTACTGGTCGATCTCGACGTCGGCACCCGACGCACGGGCATCGCCACCGGCGAACCGGCGCTCGAACTGGCGCGGACGATCGACCGTCTGCCCAATCTCGACCTGCGGGGCCTCCAGGCGTACGCCGGACACCTCATGCACGTCCACGGCCACGCCGAACGCCAAGCCCGGTCGCTCGAGGCGCTCGACGCCGCGGTCGAGACGCGGCGGCTGATCGAGGCGGACGGCATCGCGGTCAGCGTGTTGAGCGGCGGCGGCACGGGCACGTGGGACATCGACTCGGAGGTCGACGGGATGACCGACCTGCAGGTCGGCTCCTACCTGTTCATGGACGAGCAGTACCTGCGGATCGGCGGCCGCGACGGCGAGATCTTCGACGACTTCGAGACCTCGCTCTTCGTCCAGGTAACGGCGATCAGCCAGCCGGTGCCGGAGCTGATCACGACCGACGGCGGCTACAAGGCGTTCGCGTCGGACGCCGACCGACCCCAACTCGCCGACATCGGCGGCGTCGTCTACGGCTGGGGCGGCGACGAGCACGGCATCCTTCGCCTTGCCGATGCAACCAGACCGGTCCGACTGGGCGACCGGATTCGCTGCATCACTCCGCACTGCGACCCGACGGTCAACCTCTACGACGTCTACTACCCGGTGCGGGACGGCCGGGTGGAGGAACTGTGGCCGATCAGCGCTCGGGGCAAGTCACAGTAGTCGCGCGGCGTCCCATCGTCGGCGTGATGGGTTCGGGCGCCGAAAGCCACGAGGATCTGGCCGAGCCCCTGGGCCGCGCGATCGCCGAGAACGGCTGGCACCTGCTGACCGGCGGAGGCCGCGGCACGATGACGGCCGCAAGCCGCGCCTTCGCCGAGACCGATGACCGGGAGGGACTGTGCCTGGGAGTCGTTCCAAGCCAGCAGGACGGCGACGGCTCGCCCGACGGCTACCCGAACCCGTGGGTCGAGGTCACCATTCGCACCCATCTGCCGCTGTCCGGCGCGGCCGGCACCGGCCCCTTCTCGCGCAACCACATCAACGTTCTCTCCGCCGACGCCGTCGTTGCACTGCCGGGAAGCGCCGGCACCTGGAGCGAGATCGAGCTGGCCCTGCGCTACGGCCGGCCGCTGGCGGTTTTCGACCGGCCGCCGGGCGACAGCGACCAGTCGACCAGGTCCGCCGCTGCCGGCGCTCTCGTCGTCACGGACCTGGGAGAGCTGCTCGACTGGTTGCGCCGGACGCTCTGACTCCTCCCCGGCGTCGACGGCGCGCAACGGGTACGATCCCGCTCCGATGAACGGCGCCGTCCAGGAGATGGTCGACCTGCTGCAGATGGAGCAGATCGAGGAGAACCTGTTCCGGGCGCAGAACGGGCCGGGCAACCACGTCTTCGGCGGCCAGGTGCTGGGCCAGGCCATCGTCGCCGCCTCGAAGACGGTCGACAACCGCCATCTGCACTCGATCCACGCCTACTTCCTGCGCCGCGGCGACCCGAAGCGGCCGATCCTCTTCGACGTCGACCGCATCCGCGACGGCAGGAGCTTCACCACGCGCCGCGTCGTCGGCATCCAGCACGGCCGGGCCATCTTCAACATGTCCTCGTCCTTCCAGGTCGAGGAGGCCGGTCTGGAGCACCAGTCCGAGATGCCGGACGTGCCACCGCCCGACGAGCTGCCCTCCGACGGCGACATCTACCGGAAGATGGCGAAGGACGACCCCTCGTACGAGCGTTTCGCGCACCGCTTCGAGGTGATCGACAGCCGCCAGGTCGAGGGCATCCAGATGCTCCCGCGCGGCGACCGCCCGGCCACCGAGCCGCGCAAGAACACCTGGCTGCGCTGCCGCGAATCCCTGCCGGAGGACCGCATCGTCCACCTCTCCTTCCTCGCCTACATGTCCGATCTGGACTTCATGGCCGTCTCGATGCAGCCGCACGGCCCATCGATGAAGGGCTACCGCATCCAGGGCGCCAGCCTGGACCACGCGCTCTGGTTCCACCGCCCCTTCCGCGCCGACGAGTGGCTCCTCTTCAGCAAGGAGAGCCCGACTGCCGCCCGTGCCCGCGGCTTCGTGCGCGGGCACGTCTTCAACCAGGACGGCGAGCTGGTCGCCTCGGCGAGCCAGGAGTGCCTGATCCGGCTGCGGGAGCGGGAGCACAGCGTCGCGGGGTGAGGGTCGCACCCGACCGGCTGGCGCGTCGTGGCCGGCTCGCTATGATCCGCGCTCCACGCCCTCCCCTGGACTGCCATGACGGATCACACTCGTCGCTCCAGCGACACCCTTCTCGCCGAACTTCGCGACGCTCTGGGGGATGACGGCGTCCTCGTCGGCGACGAGGTGACGGCGAGGGCCGGCGACGGTTCGGGCACCGTTCCATGCGCGGCCCGCGCGGTGCTTCGGCCACGCACCACGCAGCAGCTCTCGGCGGCGCTCGCGGCCTGCCACGGCGCCAACCAGCCGGTGGTGCCGCAGGGCGGACTGACCGGCCTCGTCGGCGGTGGCGTCGCCGGCGATCTCGAAGTCGCCGTCACGCTCGAGCGAATGACCGACATCGAGGAGATCGATCCGGTGGGCCGGACGATGACGGTTCAGGCCGGCGCCGCGCTGCAGAGCATCCAGGAGGCGGCCGAAGCCGAGGGACTGCTCTTCCCGCTCGACCTCGGCGCCCGCGGCTCCTGCACGATCGGCGGCAACGTGGCAACCAATGCCGGCGGCAACCGGACGATCCGCTACGGCATGACCCGCGATTCGGTGCTCGGCCTGGAGGCCGTGCTCGCCGACGGCACGGTGCTCTCGAGCCTGAACAAGATGGTCAAGAACAACGCCGGCTACGACCTGAAGCACCTGTTCGTGGGCTCCGAGGGCACCCTCGGCATCGTCACCCGGGTCGTGCTGCGGCTGGAGCGGCGTCCCCGGAGCCACAACTGCGCGCTGCTGGCGGTGCCCGGCTTCACGGAGGTGACCTCGCTGTTGCGCAAGCTGGAGGAGGAGCTGGGCGGCTCGATGAGCGCGTTCGAGGTCATGTGGCGTGAGTTCTACGAGCTGGTCACCGGCCCGCAGGCAAGGACGGCGCCCCCGGTTCCGCACGGCGACCCCTACTACGTGCTGGTCGAGGCGTTCGGCGCCCGCCAGGAGGAGGACGCCGCGCAGTTCGAGGAGGCGCTCGGCGACTGCATGGAGGACGGCCTGATCGGCGACGCCGTGCTCGGCAAGTCGAAGGCCGAGCGGGACGAGATCTGGGCGCTGCGCGACGACGTCGAGCAGCTCAACCACCTGGCGCCCATCTTCACGTTCGACGTCAGCCTCCGGATCGCCGACATGGAGGGTTACGTGGGCGAGATCAAGGCCGCTCTGAGCGAGCGCTGGCCCGGAAGCGACTGCGTCGTCTTCGGCCACCTCGGCGACGGCAACCTGCACGTGGTCGTCGGCGTCGGGGACGGCTCGCCGGAGGCTCGGAGCGCGGTCGAGGACATCGTCTACGGCCGCCTCGAACCGATCGCCGGCTCGGTGTCGGCGGAGCACGGCATCGGCTTCGAGAAGCGGGCCCACCTGGGACGCAGCCGCACCCCGGAGGAGATCGCCCTGATGAAGACGCTCAAGCGGACCCTCGACCCGCGGGGCATCCTCAACCCCGGGCGGGTGTTCGAGGCGGAGGGCGCTCCGCCGACCGGCTCGCACGCGGATGCCAGCGTGCGGCTGCCCGCCTAGGAATCAGGCGTACTCGGGCGCGAGATCGTCGCGCAGGCGTTCAAGCAGCTCCTTCGTCTTGACGATCCCCTCGTCGGCCGCCATCCGGCCCTCGAACTCGATGCCGACCCAGCCGCGGTAGCCCGCGTCGAGGACGATTCGCATCATCCGCTCGTAGTCGGTCGCGGTCTCGTCGCCGTTCTCGTCGAAGTCGTAGCTCTTGGCGCTGACGGCGCGGGCGAAGGGCATCAGCTCCGTGACGCCCTGGTACCTGTCGTACCACTCCTCGGGCTCGTAGGAGATCCGGAAGTTGCCGAAGTCGGGCAGCGAGCCGATGCGGGGATGCTCGACCATGGCGAGCGTGCCGGCCAGCCACTCGCCGTTGCTCGAGATGCCGCCGTGGTTCTCGACCAGCACGTCGACGTCGTGGCCGTCGGCGTACTCGCACAACTGGCTCAGACCGTCCGCGGCCAGTTTCTGCTGCTCCTCGAAGGAACCGGCGCTGGCGGCGTTGACCCGCACCGCGTGGCAACCGAGAAACGCCGCCGCCTCGACCCATTTGTGGTGGTTCTCGACCGTACGTAACCGGTCCGCCGCGTCCGGGGCGCCGATGTCGCCCTCCGCGTCGCACATGATGAGCAGGCTGGTCACGCCTTCGCCGTCGCAGCGCGACTTGAGCTCCGCCAGGTAGTCCTGGTCGCGGGCGCGGTCGAAGAAGAAGGTGTTCACGTACTCGACGGCCTCGATCCCCAGGCCGCGGGCCCGCGCCGGGAAGTCCAGGTGATCGAGCTCGCCCTGGTAGAGCGAGCGCGGGTCGGTCTGCAGAACATCACCGAACGAGCCGTCAGCCAGTACGCTCAGCGACGGTCCGAACAGCTCGCGGAAGTAGGACCACTCCGCCAGGGAGATGCGGTAGAGCGGCTCGGCCTCGGCCGGGGCAGCGGCCTCCTCCTCGGGAGCATCGCCGGGCATGCATCCGGTAGCGGCCGCGGCGCCCAGCAGGGCGCCGGCTTCGAGGAAACGTCTGCGGTCGATCTTCGGTGTCTTCATGATGCCGGGAGTGTAGCGCCCGCGAAACCTCGGCGAACCGGATCGCGTAGTAGTCAGCAGGAGGAGTACAACTCGACATGGAAGTCCTGACCATTCTGACTCTCGGAGCGATCGCCCTCGGCCTGCTCGCCGTTTTCGCCGTCGTGGCCTTCGTCGCGAAGATCGCGTTCAAGCTCGTTCTTCTGCCGTTCAAGATCATCGGCTTCATCGCCGCGACCCTGCTGGCCGCCATCCTGATTCCGGTCGCGGTCATCGCGCTGCCGGTCGCGCTCGCCGTCGGCGTCGTGCTGCTGGTCGTCGGCGGCCTGGTGGCGGCGGTTTGCGCCGGGTTCGGCCTGTTAGGGGCGATCTTCTAGTCAGCGGACCAGGTGCCACTCCGTCTGGCGGCCCGCCAGGTAGAGGACCTGCTCGCCGTCATAGACAGCGCTCTGTTCGAGCTTGATCTGGACGTCCTGGCCGCCCCACATCTCCAGTTCGACCTTGACGTTGCCCTCGATTGCGTAGGCAGTGTCCGGGTACAGCGGCCAGTCGCCGCGAATCGGCGTCGGCCCCTGGTTGTCCCACATGCCGATCGTCGGCCCGGGAGCGTGGCCGAACACGCCGAGCGGGTGCGTGTACGTGCTGGAGCGCAGGCCTTCGTCCGTCGCGACCGAGATCGTCGCGGCCAGGATCTCGTTGCCGCTGCGGCCGGTCCTGAACTCGCCGGTCAGGATGTCCTGCCAGCGGTTGCCCGCCGCCAGCGCTCTCTGAAGTCCGGCCGGCGCCTCGCTCTCGCCGAGGCGTAGCACGTAGCCCATCTCCTGGGTGTCGGTGCAGAGACCGATGTAGCAGATGCCAACGTCCGTGTGCAGGACGTCGCCACGCTGGATCACGAACTCGCCGCTGCCGCCGCAGAAGGGCTCGTCGGCGCCGCAGCCGCTGTCTTCGTCCGCCGCGCGGCGCTGGGCGTTCACCGACGGCAGGAACCAGATGTCGAGGCCCAGGTCCTCGAACCGCTGGGCGATGTACCAGACGACGTCGTCCGTCGTCGTGGCGCCGGGAGTGATCACCCGTTCCGAGAACGCCTCTGCGATCACGCCGCGGGCCAGGGAGACGATCTGCGGATAGGCCTCCATCTGCAGCGGACTGCGGGTCTCGATCCAGCGCACGACGAGCTCCTCGGCGCTGGTCACCCGTTCCTTGAGTCCGGGCGTCAGCACTTCCATCAGTCGTTCGTGGAGCGCCTCCGACAGACCGTCGGCGACCGGCCAGTGGCGCGAGACGTTGACGCCGATCCGCTTCGGGTCGCGAGCGGCGATCACCTCACCCAGTCCCCGCCACTGCTCCTCCAGGTCGCCGCCCTCCCAGGCCGACTCGTACAACGCGCCGTACGGGTAGCGATTGACCGTCAGGCGCTCGACGCCCCCTTTGTCCGGCCCGCGGTCGAAGAACACGAGCATCGTCGTGCGGCGTGCGGCGAACACCGGCCGCGGCACCAGGCTGAAGAACACCGGGTCCTCGTTGTACTCCCGGTTGATGACCAACCACATGTCGATCCCGGTTTCCCTCATCAGCCGCGGCAGCAGCGTGTCGAGCCGTTCCTCGAGCATGCGGTTGAAGGGCTCGACCCGGTCCCGGTGCGGGAGCACGTGGCCGGGTCCGTGGAGCACGCGGCCCTGTTCGAAGTCCGTGCCCTGGGCAGCGACGGGCGCTGCGGCAAGTGTGACCAGACCGAGCGCCGCGATCAGCCGGCGCACGTGAGATCGCTTCATGTCTCCAGTACCTCCAGGCGGCCCGAGAGGACCGCCGTTCGAGCCGTCTCCAGCAGACCACGGCGAAAGCCGCCTTCCGCCTCGAGCGGCAGTTGGGCGCCCCCGAGCAATCGGCGGACGATCTCGGCTCCCGCGTAGCGGGCCACGAGGGGCCGGTCGACGCCGGTCTCGACCTCTTCGGCATCCGCCGGGCCTTCCGGCCCGGCCTCCTCGACACCGGTGGCCGCCGACAGGAACGTCGCGACGACCTCCTCCGGCTGCCGGGCGAGCAGCAGGTGGGCGAGCGCGGTGCCGAGATCGAACTCCGGATCGCCCCAACCGCCGTACTGCGGGTCCACGACCCGGACGTCGCCGCTCGGCAGCAACAGCCAGTTGGCGGGATGGAACGCGCCATGAACCAGGCAGGCGCCAGCGTCCAGGAAGCGGCTTCCCAACTCGGAGTGGGCCCCTCTGAAGGTGCGATCCGACCGCAGGGTCGCGGCCGCATCGCCCAGCCCGGGTTCGATCGCGTCAAGGGCGTCGCCGGCCGGCGCGGGACCGTCAGGGCCGAAGCCGTTGCCGCCTTGCCCGGACGAGTCGAACGGCGCCTCGAACAACAGGCGGTGGCTCAGCGTCTTCATGCCGCCGTGCGCGAACTCTGCATCCTGTCCGCCGCGCGTCCCGTACCGCAGCGCCCGAAGGAACCCGCCCAGAGCCTCCGCCGCCCCCTCGCCAACGGAACCGCCCCCGTAGACCGACGTGAGGCTCGAAGCGCCGCGAAAGTCCTCGAGCAGCAGCAGGCACCTCGCTTCGTTGGCGGCCATCAGGCGCGGCATGCGGGCGGCGGCCTCAGGCACTCGCGCTACCGCTGCATAGAACGCGTGCTCGCCGCGCCAGCGGTCGGCCGGCATGGCGACCGACTCGTCTCGCCGGAGCCAGGGCAGCGACTGCTTCAGCACCGCGGTGCGCCAGCCCCCGCGCAGTTCCTGGAGTTCGACCCGCATCACGGTGCTGGACTCGCCGCCCAGCGATACGCAGGTCGTCACCTGCTCCTCGTCGCCCAGCCAGCCGGCCGCGCCCATCACCAGGTCCACGCGCCCCGCCTGGTCGGCCGACAGGACGTGAACTTCCGGGTGTTCAGCCTCGAACTCGGCCCGCCGGCTCATCGGCGCAAGCTATCACCGGGGGGAACGCCATATGCTCCATCCGAGGACGCCATGAACCGGACCGATCGCGAACAATTCGAGGCCACGGGCCTGGTCAAGCTGCCCGGGTTGCTCCCGGACCGGATGACCGCTCCCGTGCTGAGACTGGTCCACCGGAAGCTGGAACAGGCAGGCATGCGCCGCAAGGATGCCTGGTGCATCGAGAGCATGGCCCACATTCCTTCCCGCCGGCAGAGCAAGAAGCTGCTGGAGGAGATGAGGCACGAGCGCCTGCTGGCCGACGTGGCCACGCCGGAGCTGGAGGCCGAAGTCGAGTCGGCGGCCGGGGGAACGATCAGGCCGATGATGAAGTGGCCGCAGCTTCTCTTCACCTTGCCGGAACGGGGCGCCTGGTCCCTTCCTCACGACATCTGGCATGTCGACCTGCCCAAACTGCCGAACCGCCGGACCGTCCCCGGCGTGCAGGCATTCGTCCTGCTCGACACGGTCGAGGCGGGCGGCGGCGGCACGGTCGCCGTCCAGGGCGGTCACCGGCTCCTGTACGACATTCCGTGGCTCGGTTCCAGGCAGATCACTCACCGCCTGCGGCGCGAGCCCTACTTCCGCGAGCTCCTGTCGAAGCAGGCCGGCGACCGCCGTCGATTCCTGCGCGAAACCGTCCCGCACGACGGCGCCGACCTCAAGGTCGTCGAAATGACCGGGGAACGAGGCGACGTGTACCTGATGGACATGCGCCTGTTGCACGCAGCGGCGCCAAACGTCTCCGACCGGCCGCGGATCATGTGGACCCAGCGGTTCCTGACCGAAGCGACCCACAACGACATGACCGCCGTGTTCACGCAGATGCGGTCGCGCTACGGAGAGTCCGCCGCAGCAACGGCGCCCTGAGCCGGAGGCCGACACGCATGTCCGGCGAACAACAGGTGCTGAGGATCGCGATGTGGTCCGGCCCTCGGAACATCTCGACCGCGATGCTGCGCGCCTGGGGGAACCGCGACGACACCTTCGTGTGCGACGAGCCGCTCTACGCGAACTACCTGCTGGAGCATGGTTTCGACCATCCCGGCCGGGAGGAGATCCTCGCCCACCACGACAGCGACCTGGACCGGGTCACGAAGTGGCTGACCGTGGAAGCACCGGAGGGTCGGCCGGTCTTCTACCAGAAGCACATGGCGCACCACCTGCTGCCGGAAACGGACCGGTCCTGGGTGGCGAAGCTCACCAACGTCTTCCTGATCCGCGACCCGGCGGAGATGCTGACGTCGCTGATCCACATCCTGCCGCGGCCGAAGCTGCCCGATACCGGCCTGCCCCAGCAGCGGGAGCTCTTCGACCTGGAATGCGAGCGGCTCGGCCGGGCGCCGGCGGTCATCGACTCGGCCGACGTGCTGCGGAACCCCCGCGCGGGCCTCGAGAGCCTCTGCGTCGCGGTCGGCGCCGCGTTCGACGAGGCGATGATGAACTGGCCGCCCGGGCGGCGGGAGACGGACGGCATCTGGGCGCCGCACTGGTACGGTGCGGTCGAGAAGAGCACGGGCTTCGCGCCCTACCGGCCCAAGAACGAGCCGGTCCCGGAGTTCCTGGACGACGTGCTCGCAGAGTGCCAAAAGCACTACGATCACCTCGCCGCGCATCGTCTCCTCTTCTGAGCCTCGTCTTCTGATCCCGTCCCCCAACCACCAGCGAACCCCCCATGCTGCAGAAGGCTGACCCCAGGAACCGGGACCTGCTCGTCAACATCAACGGCGAGCTGATCCACCGCGACCAGGCGGGCATCAGCCCGTTCGATTCCGCCGTCCAGGGCGGCGACGCCGTCTGGGAGGGGCTTCGCCTGTACGACGGCCGCATCTTCAAGCTCGAGCAGCACCTGGACCGCCTCCGCCACTCGGCGCTGGCTCTGGCGTTCGCCGAGATCCCGTCGCACCAGGAGATCATCGACGAGATCCGCCGCACCCTCGAGGCGAACGGGATGCGGGACAACGTCCACATCCGCCTGACCCTGACCCGCGGCGTCAAGATCACCTCCGGCATGGACCCGCGGCTCAACACCGCCGGCCCTACCCTGATCGTCCTCGCCGAGCACAAGGCGCCGGTGTACGGCTCGCAGCCGATCCGGTTGATGACCTCGTCGATCCGCCGATTTCCGCCCGACTGCATGGATCCGAAGATCCACCACAACAACCTGATCCAGTCCATCATGGCCAAGATCGAGGCGAACGCGGCCGGCGCCGACGACGCCCTGATGCTCGACCGCCAGGGCTTCGTCGCGGAAACGAACGCGACCCATGTCTTCCTCGTGCGTGGCGGCGTCGTGGTGACCAGCCACTGCCACGCCTGCCCGGAAGGCGTGACGCGCTCGACCGTGCTCGAACTCTGCCGGGAGAACGGCATCCCCCACGAAGTGACCGACTACACGCAGGCCGAGCTCTACTGCGCCGACGAGGCGTTCTGCACCGGCACGATGGGCGAGCTCGTGGCGGTCACGGTCGTCGACGGCCGTCCGATCGGCGGCAGCGAGCGGCCAATGCTCGAACGGCTGCAGGCCCTGTTCCGCGAGCTGACCGCCGTGAGCGGTTACCCCATCCTGCGTTGACGCGATGAACGCGGCAGAGGCGGCGAGCCACCTGGAGCCGGAAGGGGCTTCGCCCTCCACGACCAGGCTGCAGAAGTGGCTGCTCGGCCTGCTGCTCCTGTGGGCGCTGGCCGTCCGCGTGCTTTTCAGTTGGCCGGACCCCACGATGAACCGGCTCTGGGACGAGCGCTACAACGCCGGCAACGTCGCCGCGATCCTGGCTCACGACCATTGGCGGCCGGTGCGCACCCACTATCCGACTCTCTCCTACCTGCCTCACGCGGCGACCCTCAAGGTGTACGAGACGGCGCGCTCGCTGCCATGGCTCTCCTCCTTGCCGACCACGTTCAGGATCGCGCCGGATGGACGGCCTTATCTCACCCGGATCGCCGTGCGGTACTCCCGGATCATCCAGACCCTGCTGGGCACCGCCTCGCTGTTCGTCGTGTTCCTGATCGGGCGGCGGCTGTTCGGTCCCTGGGTCGGCCTGGGCGCGGCCTCCCTGCTCGCCGTCGCCCCCTGGCACCTGCGCCAGTCGGGGGTGTTCAAGCCCGACATCATGCTGGTCCTGACCGCCGCGCTGACCCTCTACGCGATCCTCGCCGCGCGGCGAAGCGAGGGTCTCCGGGCGTACGCGATCGCCGGCGCGATGGTCGGCGCCACGGCCGCCGCCAAGTGGAACGGCGCGGCGCTGGCGTTGCCGCTGCTCCTCGCCATCGCCCTTGGCGGCGTCCGCGACATCGGCCTGCTGTTTCGCCGCACCGCGGCCGCGGCCGCCGGCGGCGCGGGAGTACTGCTCCTGCTCAATCCCTGGCTGGTCCTGGCGCCCGAGATGTACCGGCGCCATCTCGGCAACACGGTGAGTCACTACCGGGAGCGGCTCGCCGAAGTCGGCGCGGGCCTCTTCGACCAACCGCTGAACGCGGTGACCAGCCTCGCCGGCAGCGTCTACTTCAGCCCCGTACTGGGTGCATTCGGGCTCCTCGGCCTGGCCTGGATGTTCGTTCTCGCAATCCGCGCCCGGGGCGGGTTCAGTCGACCTCTGCCGGGCGCGGCCGGAGACGCAACCGCCGGAGACGCCTGGATCCTGGCCGTCTTCTTCGGCGGCTACGTCGGCTCGCTGTGGATCGTCACCCGCTATCCGAAGCCGCCGAACTGGTTGATCGTGGCCCCGGTCGTGGCCCTGGCCGGCGCCTGGTTCATCGGCAGGCTGGCAAGCGCCGCACGCGCGCTGCCCGAGACCCGGTTCACGGTCGCCGCCCTCGCCATCCTCGCGACCGTCGCCGGACTCGCCGGTCTGGACAAGGCCCGGTTCGTCCACGCCACGGTGTACGACGTGAACGTCCCCCTGGCGTCCGCGGAAGCGGCCCGCACGGCGGGCAGGCCCAAACCGCTCAGGGGACGGACATTCATGTCCGAACTGCCGCTCGGTATCCAGGACTTCGACCCCCGGATCTGGGACGGGAACTTCGTCACCACTCTGATCCGCACGGAGAACATCGCGGCCGAAACCGCCGCCGAGCGGGAAACCGCGGATGTCCTGCTGTTCCCGGCGTCGCGCCTGGCAACAGGCCAGGACCCCGTGTACCAGATCCTGGCCGCGGAGAAGCCCGGCGCGAGCGTCCAGCGCTTCGAACCGAAGCTGTTCCGGTTGCGCGGAGAGCCCGTCGTCCTTGTCCGCCATTCCTTCGCCGCGGTCGAACCGGCCGCACCGATCGCCTTCTCCGCGGCGGGGGAAGGGCTCTACGACATCGAGCCGGCTGCTCTCCACCCGCAAGCCGGCGCCGCCGAAGCAGCCCGACACCTCGTATCGCTGGAGATCGCCGTGCGCACACCCACCCGGGACGACGTACGGATCTCGATCGAGGTCGCCGGCAATCCAATGCCCTGCCGCCACACCCAGAGAGGCAGGCAACGGCGCCGCTGCCTGACGCCGCGTTTCGAACCGCCGCAGTCACCGGTCCGAATCCTGGTCGAGCCGGCGCGCGAGGTCATCGACGTCACCGTGTTCCATTGGCGGCGGCCTGCCTAGAGGCCAACCCTTGCCAACGGCACGTTTCTGTGCGAGGCTTCTGCTGCGCCGCAGCAATGCAGTGCAGCAAAGCCCTCCCACCCCGCGATCCGCCCGTTCTGGAGACCCACCATGGCCACGGAACTGAACCGATTCCTGAGCCCCCTCGACGCCACCTTCCTCTACGTCGAGCGTCCCAACGAGACGATGCACATCGGCGGCTGCATGGTCTACGAAGGCGACTTCTCGAAGGAGTACGTGCTCCAGCAGCTCGCCGCCCGCATGCACCTGCTGCCCCGCTATCGCCAGAGGGTGCTGTTTCCGCCCTTCCTCGTCTCCCATCCGGTGTGGGTCGACGACCCGGCGTTCAACCTCGAGAACCACGTCGAGGAAGTCCGGATCCCGGAGGACGCCGACCACCAGGTGCTCGCCCGCGCGGCCGCCGAGGCGTACAGCGGCATGCTCGACCGCAACCAGCCGCTCTGGAAGGGGATTCTGCTGCGCGGCATGCCCGGTCACACCGCCCTGGTCTGGAAGATCCACCACGCGATGGTCGACGGCGTCTCGGGCGTTGATCTGTCGATGGTGCTGAGCGACCTCTCGCCCACGGACGAGTTGCCGGAGCCTCCGGCCGAGACCTGGGCGCCGAAGCCGCTGCCCGACTCCCTGAGCCTGCTTCAGGAGGCCATGCAGCATCGTCTCGGCGAAGTGAGCCGGTCCTGGAACGATGCCGCCTTCGACGCCATGCGGCCCAACCGGATGGCCGATCGCATGCGCGAGATGGTGGCCGCCACCACCGCGACCCTGCCGGCCGCCGCGCCGGCGCCGCGCACGGTGTTCAACCGCCCGGTGAGCAAGGAGCGCGGCTTCGCCTGGGCCCAGTTCTCCTTCCCGGCGATGCGCGCGGTGAAGTCGGCCCTCGGCGGCACCGTGAACGACGTGGTGCTCACCGTGCTCGCCGGCGGCATCGGCCGCTACCTGCGGGAGCGCGGCCAGGATCCGAAGGGGCTCGAACTGCGCGCCATGTGTCCCGTCAGCATGCGCCAGGAGGACGAACGGGGCCAGCTCGGCAACCTCGTCTCGAACATGATCGCACCGCTCTTCGTCGGCGTCGACGATCCCGTCGAACGCCTCGGCAAGGAACGGGACGCGATGAACAGGCTGAAGGAAGCCGGACAGGCGAAGGCCTTCTACCAGATGACCCAGTTCGGCGAACGGGTGCCGCCGCTCATGGCCGCGATCGGCGCGACGATGCCCTTCTCCCAGACCCTGTTCAACACGGTTTCGACGAACGTGCCCGGGCCGATGATCCCGCTCTACTTCGGGCGCCACAAGCTGGTCGACTGGCTGCCGCTGGGCATCGTCTCGAACAACATCGGCCTGTTCGTGGCCATCCTGAGCTACAACCAGCGGATCACCCTGGGAATGACCGTGGACGCGAAGCTGATCCCCGACGCCTGGCGACTCGCCGAGTGCCTGGAAGAGTCCTACGCCGAACTCCGGGAGGCGGCGGGCGTCGAGGACGAGGAGCCGCTGGGCGCACGCTGCTTCGCCTCCGCGGCGCCCGCGGCCGAGGCTCCCGAGGAGACCGCCGCGCCCGAACCCCTTACCGGCTCCGGGCCGGACGCCACGTCCGACTCCGAGGATCCACTGCGAGGCGTCGCGTAGTGACGGCATCGGCCCGACGCCCGCGGCCCAGCCCGATCTGGAACGTGAACCCGCGTCTCCTGCGGGACTCGGTGCCGGCGGCCCTGCCGCTGTGGCGCGAGGCGTTCGCGGCCGTGGAGTTCTCCTTCCTGCCGTTCACACCGATCTTTCACGGCGTCGGCGCGCCGCGCGGCGACGGCGCAGCGGTCATCGTCGTTCCCGGCTTCACCGCTACCGACGGCTACCTGGCGCCGATGCGCGGCTGGCTCCGCCGCATCGGTTACCGCGCCTATCCCTCCCGCATCGGGCACAACGCCGACTGCCTCGACCGCCTGGGCGGCCGGCTGGTCGAAACGCTCGAAGAGACCGCCGGCAAGACGGGCCGCCGGGTTCACCTGGTCGGCCACAGCCTGGGGGGCATGCTGTCGCGCGGCGTGGCCTGCCTGCGTCCGGACCTGATCGCGTCCGTCACGACGATGGGCTCGCCGATCCGCGGCGTCCGCTCACATCCCCTGGTGATGCGCATGGCGGAGGCCGTGCGCCGCCGCGTCGTCGACCAGGACGACGCCCGGGAGCCCGCCTGCTTCTCCGGCGATTGCCGCTGCGACCTCGTCCGCGCGGTTCAGAGCACCTTCCCGGAGGAGGTGCCGCAACTCGCCATCTTCACGCGGCGGGACGGCGTCGTCGCCTGGCGCTACACCCGACTCCACGACCCGGCACGGAACCGCGAAGTCCCCGGCACCCACTCCGGTCTGGCCGCCAATCCCCTCGCCTACTACCACCTCGCCCGCTTCCTGAAGCGCCATCCGAGCCCCGCACTGGATCGGGAGGCCGCCCCGTGAGCGTCGCCGACGCCCTCCTGACGCCTGACCAGGCGGTCCTCTGGAACCTGGAGCGCCGCAATCCTGGACTACACGTCGCGGGTCTCGCGCTGGCCTCCGGCGAGATCGACCGGCAGGAGCTTCTCCACTGGATGACCCGGCTGCGCAGACTCCCCCGCTTCGGCCTCCGCGTCGAAGGGTCGCGCTACGGCCCGCCGCGCTGGCGCGCGGCGCGGTTCGAGCTCGAGGAACACCTTCACGTCGTCTCGAACGGCGACCCCGTGTCCGCGCTCGACGAGGCCCTCGGCAAGCCGCTCGACCCGGGCCGGCCACTGTGGGAGCTCCATCTGGCGCCCGGCTACCACGACGCCGGCGACGCCCTCCTGGTCAAGTCGCATCTGGTCGCCGCCGACGGTCTGGCCACTGGCGACTTCTTCCACGCGCTCTTCGCGAGCGGCACGGAAGTCGACGAGAAGAAGGCCGCCGGTCCGGCCGCCAATGGCGTCCGCTCCGGAGCGCGACCGAACGAGTGGTTCGAGAACTGGACCCGGACCGGCCAGGACCTGATGGCGGGCCTCCAGGAACTCTCCTCGGAGGAGACACGGACCGCCTTCCTGACCTTGAGCGAGACGATGCCCGACCTGGGGCTCCCGCCGCTGCCGCTGCCGTTCAACGGGCAGTTGAGCGGGCGGCGACGCCTGATCCGGACTGCCTTCCCCTACGGCGACATCCGTGCGATACGCGCCCGGCTGGGGGGCACGCTTTCGGATCTGGTCGTCGCCCTGGCCGGCGGCGCACTGCAGCGCTACCTCACCGCCAGAGGGGTCTCCATCCACGGGCGCAGCCTCCGGGTCGCGCTGGCAACCGACATTCCGGAACACGAACGGAAGCGGCGAAGCCTGCTGCCCATCGAGGTTCCCCTCGAGGTCGGCGCCGCCGACCGGCTGCGCTCGGTGCATCAGCTCGCACGGCTGCTGCGAGCTGCACGGGTAGCGGACGTGCTGTCCCGCCTCACCGGCATGCAACAGGCCGCGGGTCCCCTGGCGGCCGCCGCGCTCGCGATGACTTCCTCCGTCCGGCCGCCCTTCCATCTCACGGTAGCCAACGCCAACGGCCCCCAGATCCCGCAGTTCCTGGCCGGCCGACCTCTTTCCAGCTACACGCCTTCCTGGCCCCTCGGCTTCGGTCAGGGCCTCTCCTGCGCGTTCTTCGCCTACAACCAGTCACTGCACGTCGGTCTAACCGTGGACGAACGGGGCTGCCCCGACGCCGAGACGCTGCCGGACCTGCTCGCGGAGTCGTTCGCCGAACTCCATGAGGCGGCCGGAAGCGTTCCCCGGCGTCGGCGCAAGACTCCGTTCCAGGCCCAACCGACGGCAGTTTCATAACCCGGAGACACCATGACCCGTACCAACATCCCGAGACAGGTGCTCGACTTCCAGAAGCAGGTCCTCGAGTTCCAGCGAGCCGCCTTCGAGAACGGCTACGATGCGATCGTCGCTCTCCAGGAGCGTCAACTCGAACTCGCCGACCGGATGATGAACCAGGTACCCAACCTTCCGGACGAGGCGCGCGAACTGATCCGGACCTGGCGGGGCGCCGCCGAGGACGGTCAGCGTCAGTTCAAGAGCACGGTCGACGGCTCGTTCGATGCCGTGACGGCCTATCTCGATCGGCTGGCCGGCGGTAGCGACGACAACGAGGCGACCGCCCAGACCCCATCCACGCAAGAAGCCCAAGAGGAGGCAGTCGAGTGAACGACATGGCGACCCAGTACCCACGGACGGTCCGCCTCAAGAACCAGTCCTTCAGGTTCAGTCTTCTGAGGCAGGAAGACCGCGATGACGTGCTCGCCTTTGCGCGCGCCCTGCCGGAAGAGGACCTCCGCTTCCTGCGCGTCGACATGACGGATCCGAAGGTCGTCGACAACTGGGTCGAGGGCGCGCTGGCCGGAACCCGCGTCGCCGTGCTCGCCCATCTCGACGACCGTGTGGTCGGCTACGGCAGCCTGAACCGGCGCGAGTCGTCCTGGATGCGGCACCTGGGCGAGATCCGGATCATGGTGTTGCCCGAAGTCCGCCAGGTAGGACTCGGCGGCCACCTGGCGCACGACGTGTTCCACCTGGCCCAGCAGATCGGGCTGACCAAGATCGTCGCCCAGATGGCCCGCGAGCAGCGCGGCGCCCGCCAGATGTTCCAGAACCTGGGCTTCTCCGTGGAGGCTCTGCTGGCCGACTGGGTCATCGACCCGAACGACGCCACGCACGACCTGATCCTCATGTCGTACGACGTGACCGGGCTGGAAGCGGGAGCCGGAGCGTAGAGCTCCGCCGACGGATCAGTCGGCGTCGCTGTTCGCCCTGTTCGCCTTGGCTGGAGGCCGCAAGCCGGTCCCCAGACCGCCGAACCAGAGCTTGAACATCTCCTGAGGATCGGCGTACTTCAGGTTGGCGGCCATGCGATCCCGGAACTTCTCCAGCATCTCGTTCTGGATCCCCGCCAGGTCGGGGAGGCCGAGAAAGGCGCGCGCCTCTTCGGGCGTGCAGTCGATGTCGAGCTTGATCTTCACGGGTGCTCCCTTCGTCGCGGCGTTCTACGGCGCAAACTCGTAGCATACGCGGGTCGAGATAGCCGTCACAGCCGATTCCAACGCACACGGAGGCGACGATGAAACGACTGCCGTTCCGCTTGCTCCGGGTCGCGATCGTCGCGGTCTGTGGTCTGCCCGCTCTTGCCGGCTCAGCCCTCGCGCAGCCCACGGTCATCCAGGGCGCGCGCGTGTTCACGGGCGACGAAGTGCTCCCGAACACCACCGTAGTGATCCGCGGCCCGACAATCGAGTCGGTCACGCCCGGCGACGACATTCCGGCGGCCGCCGGAGCCGAGGCGACGGTCGTCGACGGCGCCGGCATGACCCTGCTGCCGGGGCTGATCGACAGCCATACGCACAACTTCGGGCCGGCGCTCGAGCAGGCGCTGAACTTCGGCGTCACGACCGTGCTGGACATGCTTACCGCGGAGGCCATGGCGGCGCAGTGGCGACGGGAGCAGGCAGCGGGAGCGGTTCCGAGCCGGGCCGACGTCTTCGCCGGCGGCCCCGTCACCGTCGCGGGCGGACACGGCACGCAGTTCGGCGTCGCCCTCGCTACGCTGGACGACCCGGAGAAGACGGACGCCTTCATCGCCGACCGCGTGGCCGCCGGCGCCGACTTCATCAAGGTGATCTACGAAGCCGGATCGGCCGGGCGTCCACTTCCCACGTTCGCTGCCTCGACCCTGCCGCAGATCGTCACCGCCGCGCACGATCACGACCGGCTTGCCGTCTTCCACATCAGCACCGCGGAAGCGGCTCGGGAGGTCATCGCCGCGGGCGCCGACGGCCTGGTCCACATGTACTTCGACGGCACGGGAGGCCCGGAGTTCGTCGAAGCGGCCCACGAGGCGGGGATCTTCATCGTCCCGACCCTCGCCGTGCTCGAGACGATCGCCGGGACCGGGGGCGGCGTGGAACTCGCCGCCGATCCGCGAATCGCTCCCTTCCTCACGCCCGAGCAACGAGGCGGTCTCGGGCAGGACTTCGGACGGGCGCCGGATCCCGAGTTGATGGCGCAGATACTCGCCGGCGTCGGCGCCCTGCACACCGCCGGGGTGCCGATTCTGGCCGGGTCCGACGCACCGAATCCTGGAACGACCCACGGCGCGAGCATCCACCGGGAACTCGAACTGCTGGTCCGCGCGGGCCTGACCCCGGTCGAGGCCCTGCGGGCGGCCACCGCCGCGGCCGTCGACGCATTCGGCCTGGGCGACCGCGGGCGGATAGCTGCCGGCCTCAAGGCCGACCTGATCCTGGTCCGCGGGGACGCGACGGAGGACGTGCTCGCCACCCGCGACATCGCGGCGATCTGGAAGGACGGGACGAGCTTCGAGCGCCGAAAGGCCGAACCCACGACCGGTCGGCCCCGCCTCGAACCCACCATGCTCGGCGACTTCGAGGACCTCAGCGGAAGTACGCTGCCCCCCAAGTGGTCGCACTCCACGGACGCCTTCGCAGGCGGCAAGTCGACCGTGACGAGCGCCGCGGCGCCCCGCGACGAGGGCGGCACCGCGCTGCGGATCGAGGGCGAAATCAAGGAAGGCTTCCCCTTCCCGTGGTCCGGGGTCATGGTCCTGCTTGGTTCCCAGTTCAATGACCCGGTCGACGCGGGCGACATCCGCGCCCTTGCCTTCGACGCCCGCGGAGAGGGCGCGACCTACCAGGCGATGGCGTTCGGCGAGAGCCTCGGAATGCGGCCGGCCGCCGCCCCCTTCGGGGCCGGAGAGGACTGGGGCCGCGTCGAGATCCCGCTGTCGTCCTTCCGCGGTCTCGACCCCTCGGGCGCCTGGGCGTTCTTCATCGGCGGCCCCACCGATCTCGGCCCCTTCTGGCTCGAGATCGACAACGTCGAGCTGGTGGAGTAGGCGCGGGGAGGTCCGGCGGGGCTACAATCGCCGAATGTCTGAGACGCCTTCGCCCGGGTCCGGCTCGGGCGGCCCGCTCAACGGCATCCGGGTCCTCGACTTCACGAGCTTCATCGCCGGTTCCTACGGCGCCATGCTGCTCGGCGACATGGGCGCCGATGTCCTGAAGATCGAATCGCCTGGCGGCGACAACGCCCGGCACTGGGGACCTTTCATCGAAGGCGAGAGCCGGATGTTCCAGGCGTGGAACCGGAACAAGCGAGGTATCTCCGTCAACCTCAAGACGGAGCAGGGCCGGCAGGTGGTCTACGACCTCGCCCGGACCGCCGACGTCGCGATGGAGAACTTCCGCCCCGGCGTCGCGGCCAGGCTCGGCATCGGCTACGACGCCCTGAGCCGCCACAACCCGGGACTGGTCTATGCCTCGTCCAGCGCCTTCGGCGGCAGCGGGCCGTACGCCCAGCGACCCGGCTACGACCCGGTGCTCCAGTCGATGGCCGGCGCCGCCCACCTGCAGCAACTGATGAACGGCGTCGCCGCGATCTGTCCGGTGGCGGTTTCCGACTACATGGCCGCCGTGCTCACGGTCTGTTCGATCAACGCCGCACTTCTCCACCGCGAACGCACCGGCGAAGGCCAGCGGATCGAGACCTCGCTGCTTCAGGCGATCATGAGCGCCCAGGCGCAGTCCTACCTTCAGCCGCTGGACGCCGAAATCACCGGCCCGCCCGGCATCTTCCCCTACCGGATGTTCGCCGCCGCGGACGGGCCGATCTTCATCGCCGCCGGCACGGACAAGTTCTGGCGGCTCTTCTGCGAAGCCATCGGCCGCGACGACCTCGCCTGTGACCCGCGCTACGAGACGAACCCCCAGCGGGTCACCAACGCCGCCGCGTTGAGCGACGAGATCGATCCGATCGTGGCACGAAGACCGGCACGCGAACTGGAGGCCGAGCTGGTCGCGGTCGGCGTTCCCTGCGCCGCCGTCCGCTCGGCCGAGGAGTTCTTCGACGATCCCCAGGTCGAGGCGATGGCGATGAGCCAGGTCGTCAGGCACCCCCAACTCGGCAACCTGCGCATGGCCGGCGTACCCTGGCGTTTCTCGCAAACGCCGGGGACCATCCGAAGACCCGCCCCTCGTCTCGGCGAGCACACGGGCGAAGTGCTCGCGGAGTTGGGCTACGGCACGGAGCGGATCGCCGGTCTCGAAGCGTCCGGGGCGGTGCGGGCCGCGGACACAGCAGACGGGCACTGATGCCGCAGGTCGTCCTGGTCGGGGCCGGGCACACCCACATCCAGGTCCTCCGCCACTGGATGATGCACCCGGACCCGACCGTCGAGGCGACCCTCGTCGTCGACACGCCGATCGCCGTCTACTCCGGCATGGCGCCCGGACTGGTGGCCGGCCAGTACGAACGGCATGAACTGGAGATCGACGCGGTGCCGCTGGCGCGCCGCGCGGGCGTCCGGGTCGTCCTCGCGCCCTGCACCGGCGTCGAAGCCGCGAACCGGCGTTTGCTGGTCGAGGGCCGCGAGCCGATCCCGTTCGACGTCGCCTCCTTCGACGTTGGATCGACCGTGGCCGGCCTGGAGCTGCCCGGCGTCCGCGAGCACGCGGTCCCCACCCGGCCGATCAACCGGCTGGCGGGGGCGATCTCCGGCCGGGTCGAGGCTCTGACCAGCCAGCGGCCGAGCGTGGCCATCGTCGGCAGCGGCGCCGGCGGCATCGAAATCGCGTTCTGCATCGACGCCCGGCTGCGCGGTCTGGGACTCGAACCCTATGTAACGATCGTAGAGGCGGGCGACCGCATCCTGCCCGGCTACCATCCGGCGCTGGCCCGGCGAATCGAGGCGGCGGCCCGCGAGCGCGGGCTCCTGACGCTGACCGAGGCGCCGGTCGCCGCGGTCGAGGCGCGCGCCGTGCGGCTCGAAGACGGCGGAAGCCTCGACTCGGATTTGACCTTCTGGGTAACCGGCGCCGCCGCGCTGCCGATCTTCCGGGGCTCCGACCTGCCCCTCTGCGATCGTGGCTTCGCACGCACCCGCTCCACTCTGCAGGTGGAGGGCCACGACCACATCTTCGCCGTCGGCGACTGCGCGACCCTGATCGACCAGCCGGACCGGCCTCGCGCCGGCGTCTACGCGGTGCGCATGGGGCCCTACCTGATCGAGAATCTGGAACGCCTGAACACGGGCCAGCGACTCCGGCGGTACCGGCCGCAGGGCGACTTCCTGACTCTGCTCAACCTCGGCGACGGCAGCGCCGCCGGCGCCAAGTGGGGCGCCGCCTTCGAAGGTCGCTGGGTCATGCGGCTCAAGGACCGGATCGATCGCCGGTTCATGGAACGCTTCCAGGCGCTCGACCCGGACGGCGCGCCGCTGCCCGCGTTCGGAACCATGAAGGCCGGCCCGGCGGCGCATGGTGCGGACGGAGAGCCCGAGTCGACTCCCATGTTCTGCGGCGGCTGCGCGGCAAAGGTCGGACCCGACCGGCTGGGCAGAGCTCTGGCGCGGGCAGGTCTGAACGCTCGCCCGGAGACCGGCGAGCAGGTGATCCTGGACACGGTGACGCCGGACGACGCGGTCGCCTACCGGACGCCGGCCGGAGACCGGGTCGTCGCCTCGCTGGACGCCTTCCCCGCCTTCACGGACGACCCCTGGCTCGTGGGCCGCGTAGCCGCTGTCAACGCCTGTTCCGATCTCCACGCCACCGGCGTAACGCCCCGTTTCGCCCAGGCTCTGGTCACTCTGCCCCAGGCGGCCGGCGGCGCAACGGCCGAGGAACTTCTGATCCAGGTACTGGCAGGCGCCCGTGCGGCGCTCGACCCGGAAGGCGTTCTGCTCCTGGGCGGCCATACGAACACCGGCCCCGAACTCGTCGTCGGCTTCCACGTGGAGGGCGTTTCCGAGAACGGCTGCGACCTGCTGCTCAAGAGCCGGGTCCGCTCCGGCGACGCCCTCGTTCTGACCAAGCCGCTCGGCAGCGGCGTGCTGCTGGCCGCCGACCGGATGGGCCTCTGTCCCGGCCGCTGGTTGCGGACATGCCTCGCCTCGATGCAGATGAGCAACCGGGCCGCGATGGAGGTTGCCAGACGAGCCGGCGTGGCCGCCGCGACCGACGTCAGCGGTTTCGGTCTGGCCGGTCACCTGGGTGAAATGGCACAGGCGAGCGGCCTGGATATCGAGATCTTCGTCGGCGCCCTGCCCGCGCTACCGGGCGCGCTCGAGCTCCTGGACCGCGGCGAGCGCAGCACGAGCCACGATCAGAACACGCGGCTGCCGGTCGCGGTCGAGCGGCTTGCCGCGCCGGGGCCGCACCTGGAGTTGACCTTCGACCCCCAGACCGCCGGCGGGCTGGTGCTCGCGGTTGCTCCGAAGCAGGCCGACGGCCTGATCCGCGCGCTCAACGCCCGGAACCTCGACACGGCCTCGGTGATCGCTCGCGCCCGGGCGGCAGGTTCCGGTAGCCCGCGGCTGGTTCTGCGCTGACTCCCTGGCCCGCGACCGTCGCGGCTCCGAGGCCGGCCAGAGACCGCAAACAGGGCGTAAGTCGTGCTAGGCTGCCCTCCTCGTGAAGGTCCCCGACAGTGCCTCCGGCCGCCGGTCGAACCCCCGGAAGACTCCCCCGGGCGCAGTGCGCGGCCGAGGCGCGGCCGCCAACCCCCGCAACCGCTTCGAACGGCTCGACATCGACTTCGAACCGGGCGAGAGCCTCGCCGAGCGCGGCGCCTCTCCCGTGACGGAGTTGTTTCGGGATCACTCGAAGACCGTCCTGTCTCGCAACGACTCCCCGGACATCGGCTTCGAATACAGCCTGAACCCCTACCGCGGCTGCGAGCACGGCTGCATCTACTGCTACGCCCGTCCCACCCACGAGTACCTCGGCTTCTCCGCCGGACTGGACTTCGAGAGCCGGATAGTCGTCAAGGACCGTGCGCCGGAGTTGCTGCGAAAGGCGCTCCTCAGCCCGCGCTGGAAACCCCAGGTCATCGTGCTCTCCGGCGTCACCGACCCGTACCAGCCGATCGAACGAAAGCTCCGGATCACGCGGCGCTGTCTGGAGGTCCTGGCCGAGTTCCGCAACCCGGTTGCGATCATCACGAAGAACCACCTGGTCACCCGCGACCTCGACCTGCTCGGGGAGCTCAACCGATTCCAGGCCTGCGGCGTCTACCTCTCGATCACCTCGGTCTCAGCCTCGCTGTCGGCGCGAATGGAGCCGCGGGCCTCGACCCCGCGGCGGCGGTTCGAAGCGCTGCGTGAACTGAGCGCCGCCGGCATCCCGTGCGGGGTGATGGCCGCGCCGATCATCCCGGGCCTGAACGACGAGCAGATCCCCGCGATTCTGGAAGCGGCAGCCGAAGCCGGGGCGAGCCGGGCGGGCTACATTCTGGTGCGCCTGCCCCACGGCCTTCGGGAGCTCTTCTCCGAATGGCTGGCAACCCACTTCCCGGATCGCCGCGATCGGGTGCTGAACCGGCTGCGGGAAGCGCGCGACGGGAACCTGAACGATCCCCGCTTCCACCACCGCATGAAAGGCGGCGGGGAGTACGCGGAACAGATCGGCAGGCTGTTCGAGACGGTGCGCCGCCGCGTCGGGCTCGCCGGCGGTCGAAACGGGCGCACCGGCAAACCCTCGACGGCGGCGTTCCGGCGTCGCACGGACCAGCGGAGTCTCTTCGACGAAGCGGCCGAGCCGGAGACGCATCCCTGAAACGAAACCGGACCGCCCGGGGGCTTGGGCCGGCGACGACTCGCTGCTACAATCCGCGCTCCGCTGCAGGCGCCAGCCAGCCCCGGCGAAGCAACCAGGGGCCACGACGCCGGTCAAACCGACACATCGGGACAAGAGATCGGCCTGGTGCCCGCGCGCGGATCGAGCGGCGCAGAACCCCAGAAAACCCGGCACAGGACACTCGGAGATACAGAAGGTGAAGTTCAACGGGCCCAAGGTCAAGCTCTCGCGCAAGCTGGGCATTCCCCTGACCGCCAAGGCCGCGCGGTACATGGAAAAGAAGGGCCACCCTCCGGGGATGCACGGCCTCAAGCGGCGGCGGCGCCAGAGCAACTACGGGCGGCAGTTGCTCGAGAAGCAGCGGCTGCGCTATCAGTACAACGTCAGTGAGCGCCAGCTCCGCAACTACTACAAGCGGGCGACACGGATGAAGGGCGTGACCGGCGACAATCTGGTCGGCCTGCTCGAGACCCGTCTCGACTCCGTCGTCCATCGGGCCTTCGCGCCCAGCGTGTTCGCCGCGCGCCAGTTCGTCGGCCATGGCCACATCCTGGTCAACGGCCGCCGGGTCAACATCCCGTCCTACGGCGTAAAGGAAGGCGACGTCGTCGAGGTGCGGGAGAAGAGCCGGAAGCTCCGCTGCTTCAACGAGCCGCGCGGCGTGACGGTCCCCACGTACGTGGAGACGGACGAAACCGGCTATCAGGCGACCCTGCGCAGCACGCCGGTTCGGGACGAAGTCCCGATCGTCTGCGAAGTGCCGCTGGTCATCGAGTTCTACTCCCGCTGACGGCGAAGAGACGACGATCGATGCTCCACCTGCGCGCCCGCCGCTCGGGCCCCGTCGTCGCCGCCTGGGCTCTGGCCGCCGTCGTCCTGGTCTCCGGCAGCGCTCCCGCGGCCGCAGCGGACTTCAGCATCAGCGGTACGGTCACCTACGAAGGTGAACCGCTCAGGCGCTACCCGTTGCGCATGGACGCCGACCCGAACTGCGCGGCGATGTACGACGGGAAGCGCGTCCTCTCGCGCGACAGCCTGGTCGCCGACGACGGCGCGGTCGAAAACGTCTTCGTCTACCTCCGGGAAGCGCCCGAGGGCGCAGCCGGCGACCAGCCGGAGGAGGCCGTCCGGCTGGAACAGCGCGGCTGCCTCTACACGCCCCGGATCATCGGCGTCCGCGTCCAGCAGGACATCGAGATCGTCAACGACGACCCCACTCTCCACAACGTCCGCGCCCTGGCCAAGGCGAACCGGCCGTTCAACATCGGCCAGCCTTCGCGCGGCACGAGGACGAAGTCCTTCCGCGCGCCCGAGAAGCCGATTCAGGTGAAGTGCGACGTCCATCCCTGGATGTCCGCTTATGTCTTCGTCATGGAGCACTCCTTCCACTCCACGACCGGCAGCGACGGCAAGTACCGGATCGACGCGCTTCCCGCCGGTTCCTACGAACTCGTGTTCTGGCACGAGAAACTCGGCGAACAGATCGTTGAGGTCGAAGTCACGGCCGACGTCGAGGGTCTGAACCTCACCTTCGAAGGCAGCGAGTAGGTGGCGAAGACCTTCCACTCCGTAGGTTGATGCCCTACGGCGTCCGGAAGATCGGAGGCGTCGGTCCCGCAGTAGCCGCCAAACTGGCGAAGGCCGGAATTCGGACCACGGATGGTCTCCTGGCCGCCTGCCGCGACCGTCGCGAGCGCCGGCTCCTGTCGGAACGAACCGGACTGCCGGAGCGCCAGATCCAGAGGTTCGTCAACCGGGCCGACCTGATGCGCATTCGGGGAGTCGGCGGCGACTTCGCGGAACTGCTCGTCGCCTCGGGCGTCCGCACGGTGCGTGACCTGAGCCGCCGACGGCCCCTGAATCTCGCGCTCAAGATGAGCGCCGTCAAGGCCCGGAAGAAGCTGAGCCGCCGTGCGCCGTCGGCGTCGATGGTCGAACGCTGGATCGCGACGGCGAAGGAGCTGAAGGAGGCGGCCGACTAGGGCCGCGCACGCGGTGCCTCCCCAGCGGCCTCTCGGCATCGGCTTCGTCGGCAGCGGCTTCATCGCCCGCTTCCACATCCGCTCCTGGACCGCGGTCCGGGGCGCCGACGTACGGGGCGTGTGGAGCCCGAACCGCGAGAGCGCCGAGTCCGCGGCGGCGCTCGCGACCGAGCTCGACGTCGGGGACGCCAGGGCCTACGGGTCGATCGCGGACATGGTCGCGGATGAAGCCATCGACGCGATCTGGATCTGCGGCCGCAACGACCATCGGATCGCCAACATGGAGGAGATTGCCGGGACCCTTGCCAGCGGCAACGGCCGCCTGGTCGGCATCGCCTGCGAGAAGCCGCTCGCCCGCAACGCGGGCGAAGCGCTTCGGATGGTCGAACTCGTGCGCGAGATCGGCGTCCTGGACGGCTACCTCGAGAACCAGGTGTTCAGCCCCTCCGTGGTTCGCGGCCGCGAACTGGCATGGGAGCGCGGCGCCCGGGCAGCCGGCCGCCCGTACCTGGCCCGCGCCGCCGAGGAACACTCCGGCCCGCACAACGCCTGGTTCTGGCAGGGCGAACTCCAGGGCGGCGGGGTGCTGAACGACATGATGTGCCACTCGGTCGAGGCGGCGCGCTTCCTGCTGACCGAACCCGGCAAGCCGCGAAACAGCCTGACCCCGAAGCGCGTCCACGCCCAGATTCACTGCCTCAAGTGGCAGCGTCCGGAGTACGCCCGCAAGCTGCGCGACCAGTTCGGAGACGCCGTCGACTACGCGCGGCGGCCGGCCGAGGACTTTGCCCGGGCGATGGTCGAGTACGAAGACGAGAACGGGACGCCCCTCGTCGTCGAGGCGACGACCTCGTGGAGCTACGTGGGGGCCGGTCTGCGCCTGTCCATGGAGCTGCTCGGACCGGAGTACTCCATGCGGGCGAACAGCCTCGACACGGAGCTCGAGCTCTTCTTCAGCCGTGACCTCGAGCAGCGGAGCGGCGAGGACCTGGTCGAGAAGCAGAACGCCGAGATGGGCCTCATGCCGGTGCTCCCGAACGAACCGGCCGCCTACGGCTACGACGCCGAGAACCGGCACATGGTGGAGAGCTTCCGGCGCGGCGAACGGCCGCGGGAGACCTTCGAGGACGGCCTGGAAGTCACCCGCCTGCTGATGGCCGCCTACATGAGCGCCGAACTCGGCCGGGCCGTCGACTATCCGCCCGAAGGCCTCGACGAGTTCGTCCCCGCGGTCGCCCGCGGCGAGTGGAACCCCGCCTGAGGGCTGAGTCCTACTCGTCCACTTCGTAGTAGTCGACGAAACCGATCATCATCTCGTCCGTCGTCTCGCGTCCCCAGGAGACATCCCGGCCCGGATCGGGGTTCAGCGGATTGCCGCCGCTGTTGTCGTAGGTCGCCGTGCAGCGAAGCCGCGTCCCGGCGGGAAGCGGCCTGGGCTCGGCGAACCGGTAGGTCGTCTGCCAGTTGAAGTCGTAGCCGGTGACGAGGAGCAGAATCTCGGAGCGTCCGTCCGGATACTCCGCCCGGAACTCGAACGTGTCGCCGCGCAGGTGCATGTGCGGCCTGAGCGACAGCAGGCGGGTGGCGCGCGGGAAGGTCAGGTCGGCCTCGAACCGGACGTCCCGCTCGCCCGCCGGAATCCACAGGAAGGGCGTCGAGCAGAGCGCCGTGCGGGACTCGTGGCGGGGCGGCTCCGCCGCCAGGATCAGGCCGATCCGGCTGCGGTCCGTTTCGTCCTTTCCGGTCGGCGTGTAGTGCATCTGGAAGTCGAGCACGGCGCCGGCGGGGAGCCGGCGGCCGACGCCCGGCGGCATGACGAGGGGCCCGGTTCCCGGCGCGTAGCCGCCGAGGTCGCCCGCCGTACGCGGGTCGCCGCCGGGGCTTGCCCGGACCGCGCCCGCACCGGAGAACGCCTGCACGATGATGTGATGGACCACGGCGGAGTTGCCGGGCCGTGTCTCTGCCGCCTGGATCCACACGTCCTCGGCCAGACCCGTCTCCACCCGGTAGCCGTGGTACGGAACATCCCCGGCCGCGGGTACGGTCACCTCTTCCGGCAACTCGAAAACGAGATCGGGAACGCGGATGCTCCAGTCGATTCCCCCGGAAGACGCGGGCCGTTCAACCGACACCGCCTCCCGCGGCGCCGACCCGGGCAGGCTGCCGCCATCGATCCAGGCGAGCAGCTTCGCCTTCTCCGACGCCGGCAGACGGCGGTCGTTCGAGAACGCGCCGTAGCGCGGATCCGCGTGCCATGGAGGCATCGCTCCGGAGGCGACCGCCCGGCGAATCGAGGACGACCAGGCGCGCGCCTGCTCGAACGTCCGCAGCGCGAACGGCGCCGGGCCGCCCTCCGTGTGACAACCGCCGCAACGGCTGCGGAACACCTCCGCTACCGCGTCGAAATCGACCGCGGCCGCCGGCTGGGTAAGCGCCGTCAGGCCGAACCAGAGCGCGGCCGAACCGGGCCCGGCGTTCAGGGGCCGCTCGCGGCGCCCGCCTGATTCGTGATCCGGTACAGCTTGCTCCGGGTGCGGATGTAGAGGCTGCCGTCGGCGATCGCCGGCGTCGACATGCTCATCTCGTCGAGCGAGTTCTTGCCGACGACCTGGAACTCGTCGCCGGCCTCGATCACGAACGTGTCGCCGTCCTCGCTCAGCACGAAGACCTTGCCGTTGTAGGCCCAGGGAGAGGCCGTGAAGGCGCCCGAACCGCGTTCGATCCGCTGCTTGCCGTAGACCTCCGCGCCGGTCTTCGGATCGTGCGCGGTGAAGAAGCCCCGATCGAGCAGGGTGTAGAAGCGGTCACGGTAGATCAGCGGCGTCGGGTTGTAGGCGCCGGCCTGGGGCTGGTACCAGACCACCCAGCGATTGCTCTGCTGGTCCTTCTCCAGCGTGATGTCGCCTTCGGCGCCCGGCTTGATCGCGTAGACCGGGCGAACCTGGTCGCCGATGTAACCCGACGACACGTAGAGCAGGCCGTACTTCGAGAACGGCTGCGGAATCGCGATGGACGACATGCCGCCGAAGTGCCACAGGAGGTTCCCCTCCTCGTCGTACGAGCGCACCTGGTCGGTGCCCGGCGTGATCACCTCCGTGCGCAGTTCGTTCTCCCACACGAAGGGAGTCGCCCAGTTGCTGCCCTCCTCGCGGGCGTCCCGCCAAAGCTCCTCGCCGGTCGCGGCGTCGAGGGCCATCAGGAAGGACTGGTCCTCGTTGTCGTTCACGACGTAGAGCTGTCCGTTGTGTACGACCGGCGATGCCGCCGTCCCCCAACCGAAGCGCGTCCGGACCACCTCGAAGCGCCGCTCCCAGACCGGCTCGCCGTCCAGCGTGAAGGCGAAGACGCCGACGTTGCCGAAGTACGCGTAGATCCGCTCGCCATCGGTGACCGGGGTCTCCGATGCGTACGTGTTCTTCAGGTGTCGCGGAAAGTCCGGCGCCCCGACCAGCACCTCGCGCTCCCAGCACTTCTCGCCGGTCTCCACCTCGAAGCAGAAGACCGACCAGTGATGCTCGTCGACGGACGGCTGCATGCGGTTGCCGCCCAGGTAGAGGCCCTTCTTCGGCTCCTCCACCTCGCCCTCGCTCCACACCGAAGTCACGAAGACCCGGTCGCCCTGCACGATCGGCGACGACCACCCGAGCCCTGGAACCTCGGTGGCCCAGGCCACGTTCTCCGTCGTGCTCCAGGTCTCCGGCAGGCGGGGATCGTCGTCGGCGACGCTCATCGCGTCCGGCCCGCGGAAGGCCGGCCAGTTCTCGGAGGCAGGGGGCGCGGCCAGGGAAGCGCCGGCGAAGAGGAGAGCGGCGGCCGTAGCCGCGAGCACGAGTCGAGGTGTGCGCATGGGAGTCTCCAGGCGGAGGTGGCTATGGCGAAACGGTGCGTTCGAGAGCGCGCGTCAGCTTAGCACCGGCGTCCGCCGCTCCAGGTCGAGCAGAGCCTGCTTCGTCGGCAGGCCGCCTCCGAAGCCGGTCAACCGCCCGTCGCTTCCGATCACCCGGTGGCAGGGCACGACCACCGGCAGCGGGTTGCGGCCGTTGGCGGCACCCACCGCGCGGGACGCCGTCGGCTTGCCGATCCTGGTCGCGAGTTCGCCGTAGGAGATCGTCTCACCGAACGGGATGCGCCGCAGCTCCGCCCACACCCGGCGCTGGAACTCCGTGCCCCGAGCCGCGAGCGGCAGGTCGAACTCCCGCCTGTCGCCGGCAAAGTACTCCTCCAGTTGCAGCTTCGCCTCCGCCAACGCCGCGGGCAGCGCGCCGTTCGAGCGTTCCCAAGCCGGGTCCGGCGGCTCGGCCGCCCGGTTCGGCAGGTCGATGCGGTCGATCGAGTCCTTTCCGCCGATCAGACGGAGTGTGCCGATTGGAGTGTCAAGGTCGTGGTAGGTGGCGGTCATCTGCGGGGGTCTCCGTTCGAGTTCGGGGCCGTCTACGTTGAGACACGAATCTACCCTCCGCTGCCGCCGCGCCACAACAGGATCGCCGCATACGCGCGAAACGGACGCCAGGCCTCCGCCATCGCCTCCAGTTCGGCCGCGCCGGGCGGCTCCTCCCTGTCGATCGCCTTGCGCAGTCCGAGATCGCTCGCGGGGAAGGCATCGCGGTCGCCGAGGGCGCGCATCGCGACGTACTCGGCGGTCCAGGGTCCGATGCCCTTGACCGCGAGCAATTGCCGCCTGACCTCCCGTGGACCGGCGTCGAAGCGCAGTTCGCCGCTGGCGACCAGGGACGCCAGGTCCCCGAGCGCCCGCGCCCGGGACGCGGGCAGGCCGATCGCGCGCAGGTCGAACGATGCGACCCGACCCGGGTTCGGGAACGTCCGCTCCAGCCCGTCCACCCGCAACACGGCCGGGAGTTCCGCACCCAGCGCCGCGACCAGGCGGCCGGCCAGCGTGCGGGCGCCGGCCACGGAGATCTGCTGGCCCAGCACCGCCCGCACCGCGGTCTCGAAGCCGCTCCAGGCGCCTGGAATCCGTACGCCGGCGGCGGTCCGGCCGTCTGTCGCCAGCTCCGGTACACCGCCGAGGCTCGAAGCGATGGCATCCGGGTTGGCGTCCAGGTCGAACAGCCGGCGGACCCGGCGGGAGATCGCCCTCCTGTCCGCCCGGCCCATCGTCAGGCCATCGGCGGCATGCGCCCGGCCCCTGACGCGACCCTCCGCGCCGAAGGCGACCTGCAGGACCGCATGGCGGGAGGCGACGCCGTCGCCCGCCTCGACCGGCACCGCCGGCAAGTCGATCGTCCGCCGATACAGCAGGCGCTCCGGATCGACCGCCTCGACCCCCGGCAGGGCGCGAACGGCGAAGAACTCGAGCAGCCGTTGGACATCACACGGACACCGGCAGGACTCCTCGAACGACAGGACGGGATCCGGCACCCGTGGAGCATAGAGTTGCCGCCCACCAACGAGGAAGGAACCCATGACCGAACTCCCCGCCGACGGCCTCGCTCTTCACTCCACGATCCGCGCGAACGACACCGGCGGCGGCACCGTCGAACTCGCGCTGCTCCGGGTCCCGGTGCCCCAGCCGGGACCGGACGAGGTCGTCATCCGGGTCGAGGCGTCGCCGATCAACCCCTCAGACCTGGGCGTCCTGTTCGGCCCCGCGGACGTCTCCACAGTTCGCGCTTCTGACGGCGAGCACGGCCCCGTGGCCGTGGCCGACATCCCCAGGGGGTTCGCGCGGCAGGTCGCCGGCCGCCTCGACCGGACGATCCCCACGGGCAACGAGGGCGCCGGCGTGGTCGTCGCCGCCGGTTCGTCGGCGGACGCCCAGGCCCTGATCGGCCGCACGGTCGCCGTCCTCGGCGGCTCGATGTACGCGGAGTACCGCCTGGCCGAGGCCAGGCGCTGCCTGGCGCTGCCCGAGGGCACGGCGCCGGCAGAAGGCGCGTCCTGCTTCGTCAACCCCCTGACCGCCCTCGGCATGGTCGAGACGATGCGGCTCGAGGGCCACACGGCCCTGGTCCACACCGCCGCCGCCTCGAACCTCGGCCAGATGCTCCAGAAGATCTGCACCGCGGACGGCGTACCGCTGGTCAACATCGTGCGCCGAAAGGAACACGACGAACTGCTGCGCGGCATCGGCGCCACCCACGTCGTCAACTCGAGTTCCGAGAGCTTCATGGCCGACCTGATCGCCGCCCTCGCGGACACCGGCGCCACGCTCGGCTTCGACGCCACCGGCGGCGGCAAGCTGGCGGGCCAGATCCTGACCGCGATGGAGGCAGCGCTCTCCGCCAACGCCCCCGAGTACAACCGCTACGGCTCGGCGACCCTCAAGCAGGTCTACATCTACGGCGGCCTCGACCGCAGCCAGACCGTCCTGACACGCAACTTCGGCATGGCCTGGGGGCTCGGCGGCTGGCTGCTGCCCCACTTCCTGCAGCGAATTGGCTACGAGGCCTCGGAACAGCTCCGGCAGCGGGTCGCCGCCGAGATCAGGACGACGTTCGCGTCAGGCTACGCAAAGACCGTTACCCTGCGGGATGCGCTCGATCCGGGGTCCATCGCGGTCTACGCGAAGCAGGCAACCGGTGAGAAGTACCTCGTGACGCCGCACGCCCGGTAGACCCTCGCGTCAGTTTCCTCGTGTCCGGGACAGGCACCGTAGTACTCTCCTGCCGGAGGCGATGATCCGAGGGGGGACTGTTCCGCCGCAGGCATTCAGGCACATGGCCTCCACGGACCGCCTCAACCCGGCTTCTCCCCAGTTCCGGAAGCACCTCCCAAAAGCCTGGCCACGACACGAATCAAGAGCGCAGTTCCGCGATGGTAGAGAGCGACGCCGGCACGGAGACGCTGGTCGGATGGTTCTGGTCTCCCGAGGCTTCCTCGGAAAAGCTCCCCGGAAGGCTGGTGGCGAAGCCCAGCGGCGAGATGACACTTGAGGTCATCAACCAGGTCGACTCGCTGGACAGCGAGGTCGAGATGGCGAGGATGACTCGCATGCCGATCCACGGCGCACGCTCGTGGCACCTCGGCGGAAAGCACGGTCGACTGGCAGGAGTCGTCTCGGGCAGGACCGCCTCTGGCCGCACCGTCACGGATACGGAGATCACTCTCGACGATTGCCATCTCTTGACATCCGGATGGCTGACACAGCCGCGGCACATCGCCTTCATCGTCAACCGGGCCTACATAGGAATCGCTCTGCAGTCCGCTGAGGAACTTCAGTGCAGCAAGGCGCGCTGGATCGCCGAAGGCATCGAGGGCTGGCTGAATCCGGCTGGTCCTACGGCTGCCGGGAACAAGAGCCTTCGTCCTCCACAGACTTCCGTCAAGGCGCGGGCCAGGATCGAGGGGCTGGGCAAGGCCGAAGTCACGATGGGGCTGCTTGGAGGATTCAGTCGGGAAAAGGGAAACACATACGAGATAAGGGAATCCGGCTACGCCGCGCTAGCGCTCGACCGGCAGGTTTCGTGGGACAGAGCAAGCGAGGGCGTCTACCACACTCACCGCTTTCTACGTTTCGCTCTCGATCGGCTTTGCGCCATCAAGCAACTCATAGTCGAGGGCGACGGCCGAAGCGTGGAGGTGGTCGAGCGAGGGATGCGGGCCGGAGGCGAAGCGCCCTACAGACCTGGCCAAGTCTGGTTCGATGCGCTGTTCACGGCGAATCCGAAGGAGGGGGGCGTGGTCGGAGACCCCGGCAACGTGCTCCGAAGGTGGTTGGAGCTTCCCCGCGCAGCGCATGGCACGTTGATTCGTCTCCACGGCCTGATGCGGAACGACCAGTTCGTGGACAGTCAGGCCGTCTCTGCTTGTGGCGCCGCGGAACTCTGGTACGCGCAGGTACTAGGCGATGAAGACGGTGGCGGCCCACCCCCGATCGATCCGCCGCCTGCAGTCGTCAGGGAGAGCATAACGCGTCTCCTAGACGAAAACGGTTGGGCGGAATCGTACGGGCGCCGGATCGAGGATCTGCTGGGACCGCTCGACAAGAAATCGACCGGGTCGAAGGTGCGCGGCACCTTCGACCCCATTGAACGCGAAGTGATGGGCCTTACCGGGAAGGAGGAGTGCGAAGTGTCCGCCGGACTGCTCCGGCTGCGCCATCCGTGGAGTCACGGCGGCGTTCCCGCGGACGAAAGCCCCGACAGTACATCCAGACTCGTCAGAAGGGCGCGGGCCATTCTGAAGCTACGAGTGCTGGACTACCTCGGTGTGGATTGGCGGGCGGTGGCGAAGTACAACACGACGATCCACTGGGAACTGGACCTCGACGCGAGATGGCATTCCGTCCCGTATCCGATCTACAAGGACGTTCCGATGCTCGAGTCGTGCTTGAGCTATCTTCGCCGTGCAGGGGGATGGAGAACGCTTGGGGAAATCGCTACAGCTCTAGTCGGCGGCGGCTGGCACACTGCGTCGAAGGACCCTGAACGCGTCGTGTCAAGCAGCCTGACGGCCCACATGAAGAGCGGCGGCGCCCTGGAGCGCTGCCGGTTACGGGGAAAGGTCCACTGGAGGACTTCGGAAGGAGCAGGAGAATGAAGGCCAACGACTTCGAGTGGGTAGTGACCGTCGAGGTGGAAGTGCGCAAGGAAGGCGACGTCTGGCTCGCCGCCTGTCCCGGCCTCCATGTCGGCAGCCACGGCAAGACGGAAGCGGAGGCCCGGGCGATGCTGCGCGAGGCGCTTACCGGCTTCTTCGAGTGCTGCGCCGAGACGGGGACGTTCCAGGATGCCATCGAGGAACCCGGCGTGATAAGCGCTTTCCCGGTGGCGGAGACCGCTATGGGAGGCACCTCCTCAACAGACCAAGTTCCCGAATGGGAGAGACTTCCGATCAACACGTTGCCGCCCCGCCTCGCCAGTGCCGTCGCGCCCCAAGCTCCCATCCACTAGGCCGAGGAACGTCAAGCGCGCCCTGGAGAAGGACGGCTGGGAAGAGTGGAGGCGGAAGGGATCTCACGCCATCATGAAGAAGCCTGGGATGAGATTCCCCGTTCCGGTCCCCATGCACGGCAAGGACATGCCGAAGGGAACGCTCAAGGAAGTTCTGCGTCGGGCGGAGATCAGCACCGAGAGGTTTCTTGGACTGCTCAAGCGCTAGGTCTCGGCACACGTTCCCCTGGGCGAGGGACTTCCGACGGGGGCAACCGGGCGTTGCGCCGCCAAGCGCCGGCCTCCTCTTCACGAAGCCCGGCGGGACAGGCAGAGTCACAGTTGGCCTCGGCTCCGAAGCCGCAACGTCAGGATCCTCCGCAGGGCCTTGACGCCGTCGCCCGGAACGACGATTCTCTAGGAGCAATGCCGCGCCTCCACTTCAAGGGCCGCAGCCTGGTCGAGAACCACCATCTCACCGTGCCCTTCCACGAGCTGCGCGCCGTCCCAGACCAAGGGCTGTCTGAGACTCCCAGCCTCCACGACAACCTCGTCGTCCACGGGGACAACCTCGCTGCGCTGAAGGCGCTACAGCCGACGCTGTATCGGCAGATCAAGTGCATCTACATCGACCCGCCGTACAACACGGGCAACGAGGACTGGGTCTACAACGACAACGTGAACTCGCCGATGATGCGGGACTGGCTGGGCAAGGCGGTCGACCGGGAGGATCTGACCCGGCACGACAAGTGGTGCTGCATGATGCTGCCGCGCCTGAAGCTGCTGCGGGAGCTGCTTCGCGACGACGGAGCGATCTTCGTGTCCATCGATGACAACGAGGTGCACCACCTGCGCTGCCTGATGGACGAGGTATTCGGGGAGCACAACTGTGTCGGACAGATCATCTGGCACGGCTCGACTGACAACAACCCGACGAACATCGCCAGCGAGCACGAGTACATTGTCTGCTACGCCGCCAACAAGAACGAACTGGAGGATGAGTGGAAATCGGCGTACTTTGGGCCGAAGGCGGCGCTTCAGCGCGTTGGAGCCGAGCTTTTGGATCAGCATCCCGAACTGGCGGAGCGGCAGCGCGAATATTCGCGCTGGCTAAAGGAACATCGAGCGCAACTCAAGCCTCTGGATCGCTACAAGTTCATCGACGATGCGGGGGTGTTCACAGGTAGCCAAAGCGTCCACAATCCGGGCCGCGAAGGCTACCGCTATGACGTACTCCATCCGGTGACGGGCAAGCCGTGCAAAGAGCCCCTGATGGGCTACCGCTTTCCGCCATCCACCATGGAACGACTGCTTGCAGACGATCGCATCATATTCGGAAAGGACGAGTCGAAGATCATCGAACTGAAGGTATATGTCGATGACTACAGGGCGAAGCTCAGTAGCATCGTTGACGGTATCGATTCGCGTCGCGGAGCCAACGAGATCGGCGACATCTTTCCGGAGAACCGTCTCATCTTCAAGAACCCCAAGCCATCCACACTGATCGGAGATCTGCTTCGGTATGCAACGGACAAGGACTCGATCATCCTTGACTCCTTTGCTGGCTCAGGCGCCACGGCTCACGCGGTCCTCGCCCAGAACAGGGACGACGGCGGCAATCGGCGTTTCATCCTCGTCGAATGCGAGGACTACGCCGACAGCGTCACTGCCGAACGCGTCCGGCGCGTCGTCAAGGGCGTTGCGAACGCACGGGACGAGGCCCTCAGGACCGGCCTCGGCGGCGCCTTCAGCTATTTCGAGCTTGGGCGCCCGATGCGCCAGGAGTCGCTCCTCGACGGCTCGCACTTGCCGCCGTGGGAGAAACTTGCCTCCTACATTTTCTTCACCGCGACCGGCCAGGAATTCGATCCGGCCGATACCGACCGCGAAACCGGGTTCATCGGGCGCACGGCATCCCACGACGTGTTCCTCGTCTACGAACCCGAGGTCGACAAGCTCAAGAACCTCGCGCTTACGCTGACCGTGGCTCGCGGCCTGCCCGATGCCGGGTCGAGGAGGAAACTCGTTTTCGCGCCCACCAAGTACCTCGATCGCGAGTTCCTGCACACTTACCGGATCGACTTCCAGCAACTGCCCTTCCAGATCTACGCCGCGATCGAAAGGCTGCAACAGTGATCCTGAAGGAATACCAGGAGCGAACGCTCGAGACGGTACGCGGCTTTCTCGATCAACTCGCGGATTCGCGGGACCAGGACCGCGCGGCGCGAAGCCAGAATCCCGAGTGGGGCTTCGACTGGGTAAAACGGGCGTGGGGCAAGACGGTACCCGAACTGCCGTACCTGCCGCGCCGCAACGGGCTCGGCGAGCATCTGCCCGCTTTCTGTCTCAAGATACCGACCGGGGGCGGCAAGACGCTGCTCGCGACACGGGTGATCGATCTGGTCAACGCGCACTACAAGCACAGTCGCCGCGGCTTGGTGCTCTGGATCGTGCCGACGACGCAAATCTACAACCAGACTCTCCGTGCCCTCAAGGACCGCGACCACCCGTACCGGCAGCAGCTCGACCTCTCTTCCGGTCAACGCACGCGCATTTTCGAAAAGACCTCTGCGTTTGGCCCTCGCGACATCGCCGAGAACCTCTGCATTCTCCTGCTCATGCTGCCGTCGGCCAACCGGCAGACGAAAGACACGCTCCGGATGTTCCGCGACAGCGGCGGCTTCGACGGGTTCTTTCCGCAGGACGACAATCCGGCCGCGCACGCGGAAACGCTTGAAGACACCCCGAATCTGGACACCTTCGAAGAAACGACCGGCTTCTGGGGCCGCTACATCAAGACTTCCCTGGGCAACACGTTGCGCCTTCTGCGACCGTTGATCATTCTCGACGAGGGGCACAAGGCGTACAGCGTCAATGCGAAGGCGACGCTCGAAGGGTTCAACCCGTGCATGATCGTTGAACTGTCGGCCACTCCAGCCAGGACCGCGAACGTGCTGGTCGAGATACTGGGCCGCGAGCTCAACGCCGAGGAGATGATCAAGCTCGACCTGCACATCCGCAACAAGGCAAGCGGCGATTGGCGCGACACCCTGTTGGCTTCGGTCGAGCATCGTGAACTTCTCGAAGCCGAGGCGCTGCGTCACGAAGCGGAAACCGGAACCTGGATCCGGCCCATCTGCGTGATTCAGGTGGAGAGAACGGGCAAGCAGCAGAGGAAACCAGGCTACGTTCATACCGACGATGTGCGCGACTATCTGCTCCAGCATCCGGGAATCGCCCAGGAACATATCGCGGTCAAGACCAGTACAACGGACGAGCTCAAGGATGTGGATGACGTTGGCGGCCTGATGTCCCGCAACTGCCCGATCCGCTTCATCATCACCAAACAGGCGCTGCAGGAGGGCTGGGACTGCTCGTTCGCCTACATCCTCACGATCCTCTCCAACCCGATGTCAAGGACCGGAATCACGCAACTTGTGGGACGCATACTGCGGCAACCCTACGCGCGCAAAACGGGAGTGTCGTGGCTCGATGAGAGCTACGTGTTCTGCTTCAGTCGCCGTGGCAAGGAGTTGCTTGAGGAGGTCAGGAAAGGCTTCGGGCTGGAAGGGCTGCAGGGCCTTGAAGGGAGGGTCGCAAGCGATGACGGTCCGGCGCACCCCGCGGAGAAGCTGGCAACTCAACAGCGGGCGTGCTATCGAGCGGCTGCGCGCGATCTCGTCCT
>JAJEHN010000028.1 GCA_022823665.1 Thermoanaerobaculia bacterium
CAATCCAACAGACCAACCTGTGCCGTGCGTCTCGCTCGCATGCTTGCCTCCTCACTCCGATCTGTGAAATCGAAGCTACACCGAGCCCATCGAGCCCAATAAAATCAAGCACTTCCGCGTTTCTGGACGAGAACTAGCTAGAAGTCCAGCACGAAGGTGACCGGTCCATCGTTGACCAGGTCCACCCGCATTCGCTCTCCGAAACGGCCGCACTCCACCTGCACGCCGGCCGCCTCCAGCCGGAGGCGCAGCGTCTCGAGCAGCGGCTCGGCCACTTCCGGCAACGCCGCCCGGTCGAACGACGGCCGCCTCCCCTTGCGCGTCGACGCGGCCAGCGTGAACTGGGACACGAGGAGAACCGCTCCGCCTGACTGGCGCACGTCGAGGTTCATCCGCCCCCGCTCGTCGTCGAAGAACCGGAGCCTGACGAGCTTGGCCGCGGCCGCTTCCACCTGATCCTGTCCGTCGCCGGTTTCCACGCCGGCCAGGACCACCATGCCGGCGCCTGTCCTCCCCACGGTCCGGCCCTCGACCGAGACCTCGGCTCGCGCCACTCGCTGAACCACCAGCCGCATCCAGGGGACACTACGCCAAGCTCGGAACCGCACATCCGGCGGACCACGGGATCAGCGGCAACCGTGCCGCCAGATGCGCCTACAATGGAGTTCCGCCAGCCCGTCCAGGGGACGCCCCCGGCGCTACGACGCACCACGCTTTGAACGCGAATGAGAGAGGAAGAACCAGAGCATGCTCAACAAAGTGATCCTGATCGGCCGTCTCGGCAACGATCCTGAAATCCGGACCACCCAGTCCGGCCAGACGCTGGCCACCTTCAACGTCGCCACGAACCGCCGGTGGCGCGACCGCGATGGCAATCGCCAGGAAGAAACGGAATGGCATCGCATCGTTTGCTGGGGACGGCAGGCAGAGGTGGCGGGCCAATACCTCAACCGAGGCAAGCTCGTCTCCGTCGAGGGGCGGCTGCAGACCCGCTCCTGGGACGATCAGCAGACCGGCCAGAAGCGTTTCATGACCGAGATCGTCTGCGACAACTTCCAGATGCTGGGCAGCCGCGGCGACAACCAGGGGGGGCAGCCGGGCTACGGGGGCCAGAGCCGTCGCGAACAGCCCCAACCGGCGCCGCAGGACCAGGGCTTCGACGCCGGCGAACAGGACGACGACATCCCGTTCTAGCTCCGTTGTCGGTGCGCCGGCCTTCTGGGCGGCTGCCCGCGCACCAGCGGCCTGCTACTTCACGCCAAGCCGGCTCTGCAGGGTCTGGAGGAGGTTCAGGGCGGCCACCGGCGTCAACTGGTCCACGTCGACCGCCCGCAGCGCCTCGATCACGGCCTCGTCCTCGCCACCCCACAACGCGAGCTGGTCCGCGCCGGGACTCGGCGGCGCTCCGGAAGCGCCGTCGACGACCCGGGGCCTGCCGGAGAAGCCGTACTGCTGGGACTCGATGTTCGAGAGCACGGCGGCGGCGCGCTCGACGACCTCCCGAGGCACACCGGCCAGACGCGCCACGTGCAGACCGTAGGACTTGTCGGCGCGGCCTTCCGCGACCCTGTGCAGGAACAGGATCCGGTCCTGCCACTCTTTCACCGCCATCCGCGAGTTCCTGACCCGCGCAAGAGTCGCCGGCAGGCCGGTGAGTTCGTGGTAGTGGGTGGCGAAAAGCGCGAGCGAGCCGTTGTGCTCGTGCAGACGTTCGATGATGGCCCACGCCAGGGAGAGACCGTCGTAGGTCGAGGTGCCCCGGCCGACCTCATCCAGGACGACCAGGCTGTCGGGCGTCGCGTGACGCAGGATGTTCGCGGTCTCGACCATCTCGACCATGAACGTCGATTCGCCGCGAGCCAGGTCATCACTGGCGCCGACACGGGTGAAGACCCGGTCGACCAGGCCGATCTCGGCGCTCCCGGCGGGAACGAAGCACCCCGCGTGAGCCATCAACACGATCAGCGCGGTCTGCCGGAGATAGGTCGACTTGCCGCCCATGTTGGGACCGGTCAGCAGGATGATCTGCTCCCGATCCCGGTCGAGCCGCACGTCGTTCGGCACGAAGCCGGAAGCGCCGCGGATGGCCGCCGTCGACCGTTCCACGACGGGATGGCGTCCCTCGCGGATCTCGATCCTGCCGGGCGCCGCCAGCATCCGCGGTCGGACGTAGTCGTAGCGGCCCGCAGCCTCCGCCAGTGCGGTGAGACAGTCGAGCCGGGCCAGCGCTGCCGCCAGGGTGAGCAGGCGCGGGGCTTCCCGGGCGGCCTCGGCCCGGAGTGACTCGAAGATCTCCTGTTCCAGCGCAAGCTGGCCGCTCTCGGCGCCCAGGATCTGCTGTTCCAGCGTCTTCAGATCCTCCGTGACATAGCGTTCGGCGTTGGTCAGGGTCTGCCGGCGGACGTAGTGGTCGGGAACCCGCTCCTGCTGGGTCTTGCGGACCTCCAGGTAGTAGCCGAAGACCCGGTTGTAGCCGACCTTCAGCGTAGGGATTCCCGTCGCCTCCCGCTCCCCGGCCTCGAGCGCCGCCATGTGCCCCTTGCCGTCCCGCGCCAGAGACCGGAGTCGGTCGAGTTCCGCGTCGACGCCGGCCGCGATCACGCCACCGTCGCTCAGCGAGCCCGGCGCCTCCGCGAGTGTCGCGTCGAACCTCGCTCGCAGCCCGGGCAGCGCGTCCGTCGTTGCCACGCGTGCGAGAAGGTCGGCATCCAGCCCCGCCACGGCCGCCAGTGTGGAAGGAGCGTCGCGCAGGGTTTCCCGCAGGGCCGCCGCCTCGCGGGGAGTGATCCGGCCCAGAACCAACCTCGACGTCAGCCGCTCCAGGTCCGCCATGCCCCTGAACCGTGAGCGGAGGGACTCCCGCAGCGGGATGTTCCGGAGCAGCACGTCGACCGCGTCGTGGCGCTCCTCCAGGGCGCCCGCATCCCGGAGCGGCCGGCTCAGCCAGCGCCGCAGGGCGCGGGCGCCGGGCCCCGTGAGCGTGAGGTCGAGCACGTCGACGAGAGTCCGTCCGCCCTGGTGCTGGAGGTGCCGAAAGATCTCCAGGTTACGCAGCGTCGTGTCATCCACCACCACGCAACGGTCGTCGTGCTGAACCTCGAGACCCGTTACGTGATCGATGTCCGATCTGGCGGCGCGGCGCGCGTACTCCAGCACGAGGGCGGCCGCTGCAACCGCGGCCTCACCCTCGACCAGACCGAAGCCCCGCAGGTTGTCGACCTGGAACTGCCGGCGCAGGGCGCGCTCGGCGGAGGCTGAGCGCGGCGCCTCGGAGCTGTCGACCGCCGTGTGCGGAACTCCGGCACGGTCGATCCAGGCCGGAAGCTGGCCGGCCGGGTCGGCGCCACCCTTTTCGAAGTCCGCGCCGCAGGTGAGAACCTCGCGCGGCCCGAGCCGTTCGAGATCGTCCACCGCGAACGCAGCGTCCGGCCAGCGGCGCACGAAGAACTCGCCGGTCGAGACGTCCAGGAACGCACCGGCGCCCGCCCCGCCGTTGAAGCGGATCCCGGCAAGGTAGTTCGGCCGGTTCTGATCGAGCATCTCCAGGTCGCTGATCGTTCCCGGCGTCACGATCCGCGTGACCTCCCGGCGTACCAGCCCCCGGGCCTGCGCCGGATCCTCGACCTGATCGCACACGGCGACCTTGTAGCCCGCGTCGAGCAGCCTGGCGATGTAGGAGTCAACCGCGTGGTGGGGCACCCCGCACATCGGCGCCTCGCTGGCGGTTCCCTTCTGCCGCGCGGTGAGGGCGACATCGAGTACCGGTGCGGCGGTCGTGGCGTCCTCGAAGAACAGCTCGAAGAAGTCGCCCATCCGGTACAGCAGAATCGCGTCCGGGTAGTCGGCCTTGACCGTCAGGTAGTGCCGGAGCATCGGCGTGAGGGTGGCTACGTCCCGGGCCGGCCCAGCCGATCGACCGGCGGGTGTCCGTGAATCTCCCGCGTTCTCTGCAGCGCTCCCGTCCACGGACGGCCGCCAGTATAGTGAGCGGCCATGGCTTCCGGGCCGCTGCTCGCGTTCGACACCGGTTCGGCCGTCGTCAGCGTGGCGCTCGCTCTACCCGACCGGGTCGACACGCTCGCCACGCCTCAGGGCCGTTCGTCGCGCGAACTCATCGCGATGATCGACGAGTTGCTGGCCCGCGCGGGTCTGGAAGCCCGGGACCTGGCCGGGATCGGGGCAGCCAGGGGACCGGGCAGCTTTACCGGCCTGCGGGTTGGACTGGCCACCGCGATCGGCCTGCACCAGGCCTCCGGAGTGCGCGCGGGCGCGGCTTCGACGTTCGAGGTCCTGGCCGGCCACTACGCCGAGCGCGCGGCCACGCCGGAGCCAGAGGTGCTGGCGGTCGTCGATGCGCATCGGGACCGCTGGTTCGTCCAGCGTGTGCTGCTGACAGCAGACGGCGGGCCCCAGGCCGACGGACCGGCTGAGATCAGGAGTCGGACCGATCTCAACCGGAGCGCTCTTCCTCTCGTCGGCCACGGCGCATCCGCGCTGGAGGTTCCGGCCGGTGCGATCGAAGCGACGGAGCTTGCCCCGAGCATGCTGCGCCTGATGCAAGGCGGTGACTTTCCCTGGGATCCGTCAACGCTCGTCGAACCTCTCTACCTGCGCCCGCCCGCGACGAGCCCGCCCAAGCTGGTACGCTCGAAGCAGGCCCCTCGGAAAGCCACCGAACGACCACGAAGGGAGGCGCGTACCGAATGAGCGATGACGCAGTCAAGGAAGAACTTCTGGCGCAGGAGGGCGAGTTCAAGAAACTCTACGAAGAGCATCAGGCCTGTGAGAGTCAACTCGAAGAACTGGTCGGCCGCCCCGTCCTCTCGCCGACGGATCAGTCCGAGGCCAAGCGCATCAAGCTCCACAAGCTCGCTCTCAAGGACCGCATGGAGTCGATCATCCGGTCCCACGCCCTTCAGGCAGCCAGCTAGGAACGTCGAACCCGTCGCGGGCTGCTCGTTTGGCCCCTGGCCCCCATCCCGGTTGAACGGATGAGATTCGCTCGGGAGGCCTGGCCGTTCGTGCTGCCGTTCCTGGCCGCGGCGGCGGTCTTCTGGCCCCTTGGCTGGCACGTAGCCGCGGGCACGGTGGCCGTCCTCGGTGTTCTGGTCCTCCTCTTCTTCCGCGACCCCACGCGAAACTACGAGGGGCCGCCCGACGTCGTCCTTTCTCCCGCCGAAGGAACGGTGATGGCCGTGGAGGTGATCACCGACAGCGCCCTCGGGGACGAGGCCTGGCGGCGCATCTCGATCTTCCTTTCCGTCTTCAACGTCCATACCCAGAAGACGCCGGTCGAGGGCGTTGTGATCGGCAGCATCGCGACGCCCGGGAAGAAACTCCCCGCCTTCCGCAAGGAGGCCGGCGACGTGAACGAGAACCACCTCACACTGCTGCGCCGGCCCCAGGGCGATCTCATCGCGGTGCGCCAGATCGCCGGTCTCGTGGCCCGACGCGTGGTTGCCCATGTCCAGGCCGGCCAGCGGGTGATCCAGGGCGAGCCCCTTGGCCTGATCAAGTTCGGCTCCCGCGTCGACGTGTTCGTGCCGCTTTCTTACGACCCCCTGGTCGAGAAGGGCCAGCGCGTGATCTCCGGCGAGACGCCGCTCGCCATGCCCACGGACCCGTCCACCCCGCCGCCGGAAGACCTTCCGGTCCGGCGACCCGCCGTCCGATCCGGAGACGAATCATGAACTGGAAGCCGCGCAAACCGAGACCGTTGCGAGCCGGGGCCTACGTGATCCCCAGCCTGTTCACGACCGCGAACATGCTGCTCGGCTTCTACGCTCTGCTGGCAGGTCTCGAGGGGCAGTTCCAGGCCGCCGTGCTGATGCTCTTCGCCGCGGCCTGCCTTGACACGCTGGACGGCCGGATAGCCCGCCTGACCGGTACCGCGAGCCCCTTCGGCAGGGAGTACGACTCGCTGGCCGACCTGGTCTCCTTCGGCCTGGCCCCGGCATTGCTCTGCTACCTCTGGGGCCTTCACGAGCTCGGGCGCGTGGGCTTCGCGGCGCCGGCCGTCTACCTGCTCTGCAACGCCGCCCGCCTGGCCCGCTTCAACGTCAGCCGCCGCACGGCCGACCCCGCCTACTTCATCGGGCTGCCGGCGCCCGCCGCCGCGGGGGCGATCGGCTCGATTCTCTTCTTCGTCGACACCCGGGGCGACTCCTTTCTGTTCCAGATCGTCGTTCTGTCCGCGCTGGTCGTTGTCGGCCTGCTCGCCGTCTCCACCTTCCGCTACGTCAGCTTCAAGGAAATCGACTTCCGGCGCCGCCGGAGTTTCCGGGTGGTTCTCGTCATCGCCTCGATCGCCGTGCTGGCGCTGATCCATATCGGTGTCTTCTTCCTGGTCGGCGCGGCCAGCTACGCGCTTTCCGGACCGACCGCCTGGCTCGCTCGCCGCCTCAGACGCCGCCGGGCGATCCGTCTTCGCGCTGCTACGCTCCGCGGCCGATGACGACCGCTCCGTCCGCCTCTCCAGACCACCACCGGCTGACCATCCTCGGATCAGGACCCGCGGGACTCACCGCGGCCCTGTACGCGGCGCGCGCCGATCTCTCGCCGCTGGTTCTCGAGGGCGGCCAGCCCGGCGGGCAACTGACGATCACGACGGATGTCGAGAACTACCCGGGCTTCCCGAAGGGGATCATGGGGCCCGAGCTGATCGATCAGATGCGGGCCCAGGCGCAGCGTTTCGGGGCCGATACCCGCTTCGAGACGGGTGTCTCGGTGGATTTGAGTGGGCGCCCGTTCCGGCTCGAGACGGACGGCGGCGAATACTCCACCGACGCCCTGATCATCGCCACCGGCGCCTCCGCGCGCCAGTTGGGACTGCCTTCGGAAGCCGAGCTGATGGGCTACGGCGTCTCGGCCTGCGCCACCTGCGACGGCTTCTTCTTCCGCGACAAGGAACTCGTCGTGGTCGGAGGCGGCGACACGGCGATGGAGGAAGCCACGTTCCTGACGAAGTTCGCGAGCAAGGTAACGATCGTGCATCGCCGCGGCGAGCTGCGGGCCTCGATCATCATGCGCGAGCGCGCGGCCGCGAACGAGAAGATCGAGTGGCGCTTTCACGCCACCGTGGAGGAGATCTACGGAACCCAGGCCGAGGGCGTTCGCGGCGTCCGCCTGCGCGATCCCCGTTCCGGAGACGAATCGGACTTCTCCTGCCAGGGTGTCTTCACGGCGATCGGCCACAACCCGAACACCGGGCTGTTCGAGGGCAAGCTGCCGATGGACGATGTCGGCTACCTCAGGGTCCGCCATCCGGGCACGGCAACGGACGTCGAGGGAGTCTTCGCCTGCGGCGACGTGATGGACCCGATCTACCGGCAGGCGGTCACCGCGGCCGGCACCGGTTGCCAGGCGGCGATCGACGCGGAGCGCTGGCTCTCCGAAGTAGACTGACCGGCCACAACGCGAGACAAGGACGGTGCGCGGATGACCAAACTGAGACGCAGGGACTTCCTCGGCAAGGCGGTTGTCGCCACGGCCGGAGCCGGCGCCGTCGCCGCCTGCGGTGGCCCGGCGGCGGGACCGGAGGGCGCTCCCGCCGTCGTCACGAAGCCCCGCCTGAACTGGCGCCTGGCCTCCAGCTTCCCGCGCGGACTCGACACGATCTTCGGCGGCGCGGAAGTGCTCGCGGAGCGGGTAGAGAGTCTGTCCGAAGGCCGGTTCCGCATCCGCGCCTACCCCGCCGGCGAACTGGTGCCCGGCCTCGGCGTGCTGGACGCGGTCCAGCAGGGCACGGTCGAACTCGGCCACACGGCCAGCTACTACTACACCGGCAAGAACCCGGCCGTAGCCTTCGACACCGCGATGCCGTTCGGCCTGAACACCCGGCAACAGAACGCCTGGCTCTACCACGGCGGCGGCCTGGAACTGATGCGCGAGGTGTTCGCGGACTTCAGCATCGTGAACTTCCCGGCGGGCAACACGGGCGGCCAGATGGGCGGCTGGTTCCGCCGCGAGGTCAGCACGCTGGACGAGCTGCGCGGTCTGAAGATGCGCATCCCCGGGCTCGGCGCGGAGGTCCTGAGTCGACTGGGCGTCACCGTCCAGACCATCCCGGGCGGCGAGATCTACCCCGCCCTCGAGCGCGGCGTCGTCGACGCCGCCGAGTGGGTCGGACCCTACGACGACGAGAAGCTGGGCTTCCAGCGGGTGGCGAAGAACTACTACTATCCCGGCTGGTGGGAGCCGGGCCCGACGCTTTCCGCGTACGTCAACCGGACGGCGTGGGAATCCCTGCCCTCCGAGTACCAGGAGATCTTCCAGTCCGCCGCCGCGGAGGCGAACATCGACATGATCTCCCGCTACGACGCGTTGAACCCCGGTGCTCTCAGACGCCTGGTCGACGGCGGCGTCACGCTCCGGCCGTTCTCCGACGAGATCCTCACCGCGTCACGCGACGCCGCGTTCGAATTGATGAACGAGAACGCCGCCGCGGACCCCGGCTACCGGAAGATCTTCGACTCCTGGGACGAGGTCCGCAAGTCGTCCTTCCGCTGGTTCAGCACCGCCGAACAGGCCTACGCGCGCTTCTCGTTCGGCGGCGGCTGAGAAACCCGCCGGACGGCCGCCGCTAGAGGAGGGCCGTCACCAGCTCGGGATACAGGCAGATCAGCGCCAGCCCGATGAGCTGAATGACGATGAAGGGGATCACGCCCCGGTACATCTGAACCGTCGTGATCCGCCGCGGGGCCACGCCACGCAGGTAGAAGATCGCGAAGCCGAAGGGCGGCGTCAGGAACGACGTCTGCAGGTTCATCCCGATCATCACGCCGAACCACACCATGTCGACGTCGAGGATCCGCGCCGCCGGGGCGATCAGCGGAATGACGATGAAGGCGATCTCGAAGAAGTCGATGAAGAAGCCGAGGATGAAGATCGCGAGATTCGCGACGATCAGCAGGCCGATCTTCCCTCCGGGCAGTCCGGTCAACAGGTCCTCGATCCAGATGTCGCCGTAGAGACCCCGGAAGACGAGCGCGAAGGCCGTCGAACCGATCAGCAGGAAGATGACCATCGTGGTCAGCTTCGCCGTCGCGTCCATCGTCTCCTTCACGGCCTTCATCGTCAGGCGCCCGCGCGACAGCGCCAGCGCGATGGCGCCGACCGCGCCCAGTGCCCCCGCCTCGGTAGGGGTCGCGATGCCGGCGAAGATGCTGCCCAGGACGACCAGGATCAGCACCATGGGCGGCAACATGACGACGGCCACCTGCCGGGCCAGCGCGGCGCCTCCCAGCGTCCGCTCCTCGGCCGGCAACGCCGGCGCGGCGGCCGGTTTGGCGATCGCGACCCCGGTGACGTACACGGCGTAGAAACCCGCCAGCATCAGGCCCGGAATCAGGGAGCCGATGAACAGGTCGCCGACCGAGATGCCGAGCTGGTCGGCCAGCACGACGAGCACGACGCTGGGCGGAATGATCTGGCCGAGAGTGCCGGCGGCGCTGATCACGCCCGTGGCGAGCATCGGCGAGTAGTCGTAGCGCAGCATGACCGGCAGCGAAATCAGGCCCATCGCGACCACCGAAGCGCCGACGACGCCGGTGGCGGCTGCGAGCATGGCGCCCACGACGACGACCGCCAGCGCCAGCCCGCCGCGGAGGCGGCCGAACAGCATGCCGATCGTGCGCAGCAGATCCTCCGCGAGCTGCGACTTCTCGAGCATCGTGCCCATGAAGATGAAGAAGGGCACGGCGAGCAGAACGCCGTTCGACATGACGCCGAAGACCCGCTCGGGGAACGCGTAGAGCAGGTTCCACGAGAAGAGGCCGAGCTCGATGCCGATGAAGGCGAAGATCAGGGCCGTGCCGCCGAGCGAGAAGGCGACCGGGTAGCCCGCGAAGATGAACAGGAAGACGACCACGAACATCAGCGGGCCGAGGATGTCGCCGCTCACAACAGCCCCTCCTGCTGCAGATCCTCTTCTTCCGCGCCGGCCCTGAGGGCGCGCAGGCGCAGCCAATTCCGCGCCGCCTCCGCGAGTCCCTGCAGGGCGAGAAGCGTGAACGCCACGAGCAGCACGCTCTTGATCGGATACCGCGGCAGGCCGCCCGGATCGGAGGACACTTCCAGCACCGCCCAGGAGTTCCGTACGGCCGGCCAGGACATGACGAGTCCGAAGACCGCGAACGGGATCAGGAACAGCAGCGATCCCCAGAGGTCGATCCGCCGCCGCCAGCGCTCCGGCAGCCGGCTGAAGATCACGTCGACGCGAACGTGGGCGCCCGTCAACAGCGCGTACGCGGCGCCCAGCAGGAAGACCAGGCTGAACATGTACCACTGGAGTTCGAGGTAGGCGTTCGAACTCAGGTTCCAGCCGGTGAAGCGGCCCAGGTAGCGCACGACCGCGTTGTACGCTCCGACCGCGACCATGGCCAGCGTCAGCCAGGAGACCGCGACGCCGATACGCGAATTGAGACGATCGGTCCAGGCAACGAAACGTGCCAGGAAGCCGCCAGGGGTTGGTGCTGACGCCATGAGCGCGCGCAGGCTACCACCGGCGCTCCGGCCGTGATGGGCGCCAGGGAGGCCAGCCTTCCCCGCCGGTTCGCGCGCCTGACGGCGCTCAACGCCGCCTCGAACCTCACTGTGCCGCTCGCCGGCCTGGCCGACACGGTGATGCTCGGACGGCTCGACGACGTGCGTTTCCTGGCCGGCGTCATCCTGGCGGCGCTGATCTTCGACTACCTCTACTTCGGCTGCGCGTTCCTGCGCATGAGCACGACCGGAATGACCGCCCAGTCGCGGGGCCGGGGAAACCCGTTGGAGATCGCCGCCCACCTCTACCGCGCGCTGCTCCTGGCAGCCCTTCTGGGCGCCCTCTTCCTGCTGCTCCGGGAACCGATGGGTGATCTCGGCTTCGGGCTCCTGTCCGGCGAGCCCGCGGTCGAGGAGGCGGGCCGCAGCTACTTCGACGCACGCATCTGGGGAGCGCCGGCGACCCTCGCCAACCTCGCTCTGACGGGGTGGTTCCTCGGCCGCGCGGAGGCCGGCCGCGCCCTGGCCGTCGTCGCAGCGGCGAACCTCGCCAACGTGGCGCTCAACTGGTGGTTCATCATCCACCTCGGCTGGGCGGCGTACGGAGCCGGCGTCGCCACGGCCGCCGCGCAGTGGCTGGCGGCGGGCATCGGCCTGGCTCTGGCCGTTTCCAGCCGGCTTCCGGCCGTCTCCGTGCGTCGGCTCCTGGAACCCGTCGAGCTGCGCCGCATCGTCGCTCTGAACGGGCACCTTGTGGTCCGGACGCTGTTCCTCATCACGGCGTTCGCCGCGTTCACGAACGTAAGCGCCCTCTTCGGCACCGCCAGGCTCGCCGCCAACGGCCTCATCCTGCGGCTGCTGGGCGTGGCGTCCTACCTCATCGACGGCGCGGCGTTCGCCGGCGAGACGCTGGCCGGGACCGCCTTCGGGGCCGGCGACCGCGCGGAACTGCGGCGCGTGCTGTTTCTCACGGTGCTCGTCGCCGAACTCTGCGCGGTCGCCTTCCTGCTCCCCGTCCTGCTGCTGCCGGAGACGATCTACGGCCTGCTGGCGGATCATCCGGACATCGTGGACCTGGCCGCGGCGAGCAACCTCTGGCTGCTGCCCGTGCTCCTCTTCGCCGCCCTGGCCTACGCCCTGGACGGCTTCTACCTCGGCCTCACCGAAGGTAGACTGCTCAGCCGTTCGATGGCAATCAGTTGCGGCCTGGGCTTCGCGCCGTTGCTCTGGGCCGCGGTTCACTTTGACGACAACAACCTGCTGTGGCTCAGCATGGTCGGTCTGATGGCGGCGCGGACCGTGACTCTCGGTCTGGCCGCGCGCCGCTTGATCGGTTCGGGAGCACCGGGGGGAGGAAGGTACTGAGATGGGCAAACTGGAAGGCAAGACGGCTCTGGTCACGGGCGGCGGCACCGGCATCGGCCGGGCGACCGCGCTGCTCTTCGCCCGCGAAGGCGCGTCGATCATCGTTTCCGGCCGGCGGCTCGAACCGCTCGAGGCGGTCGTCGCCGAGATCGAGGCAGCCGGCGGCAGCGCCTGGGCCCATTCCGCCGACATGGAGGACCCGGAGGCCGTCCAGGGGCTGGCCGCGGCGACCCTGGAACGTCACGACACGGTCGATGTCCTGGTCCACAACGCCGGTCACAGTTCGAAGGTGCGGAGCACGCGCTACATCTCCCAGGAAGAGTGGGACAGCGTGATCGCGGTCAACGCGACGGGGCCGGCCATGCTCACCAAGGCGCTGCTGCCGGCGATGCTCGACCACGGCGGCGCCACGGTCATCATGGTTTCGTCGATGGCGGCTCTGCGCCCCGGCGTGATGGCGGGGACCGCCTACGGCGCCGCGAAGGCGGCCTCCCGGAACTACATCTTCGGCCTCGGCGCGGAACTCCGGCAGCTCGGCATCCGGGCGACCAGCGTCCTGCCCGGCGAAGTCGACACGCCGATCCTCGACAACCGGCCGCGGCCGCCCTCAGCCGACGAGCGGGCCGGCATGATGGCCTCCGAGGACATCGCCGAAGCGATCCTGACGGCCGCGGCGTTGCCGGAACGGACCGTGATCGAGGAAATGACCCTGATGCCGACGAAGCTCCGCGACTACTCCGCCGACATCGCGGCGGCGCGGACTCTCGGCGCCCCCGGGGAGGACTAGGAACCCATGCCGACGATGACCGACAGCGAACGCGACGCCTTCCTCGCCGAGCCCGGCATCCTGATGCGGATCGGCACGGTCTGCGACGACGGCCGGCCCCTGGTGACGCCCATCTGGTTCATCTTCGAGGAAGAGGCGATCTGGTTCACGCCGCGCGAGAACTCCGTCTGGTTCGCCAACCTGCGCCGCGACCCCCGGACCTGTCTGGCCATCGACGAGCAGAACCTCCCCTACCGCAAGGTCCTCGTCGAGGGCAGGGCGGAACTCGTCCACGACATCGGCGTCGACGACCTCTGGCGCGACCGCTACCGCCGCATCGCCTGCCGCTACGTCCCGGAGGACGCAGCCGAGGACTACATCCAGGCGACGATCGACCAGCCGCGCGGCCTCTACCGCCTGCCTCTCGCCCAGGCGTCCGTCCGCACCTGGCGGATGCCGGTGGACGACGAGGACCAGGCCGGCATCTGGCACCAGCGCTACTACCGTCCAGGCACCATCCTCAGCCGCTGACTCCCGCCGCGAGGGGCTACTCCGCCGCGGGCGCCTTCCTGTGCACGATGGCCGCCCCGATCACGCCGCCGACCGTCGAGAAGACGACGTTGATGACCAGCGAGAAGATGACGATCGCGATGATGCCCAGGCCGGCTATCGTGCTGAAGAGGCTGAAGGCCTCGAAGTCCTCGACGGATTCCGAAACGAGAGCACCGATTCCCATCGCGCCCGTGAGACCGCCCAGGATGAGGAGTCCGATCAGGATGCTCAGGGCGGAGCCGAAGACCCCGGCCAGCGCTCCTATCTTCATCCCTTCGCCGTAGGGCGCGGTGGCGGCGGGCGGATCGTCCTTCAAAGCCAGGTAGACGGCCAGGATGCCTCCGCCCACAACCAGGGCGCAACAGGCAATGTTGAGTATCTGGAGGCCCGGGATCTGCGAGGCGACGGCGCCCGCTCCCCCACCGATCGCTGCCGCTCCGACCTTCTTTCCCGTCACGATGACACCTCCTACGCTCCGGTCTCGAGCATGGGCTTCTTGTGGAACACCGCGGCGCCGATGACGCCGCCGATGCCCGAGAAGATGACGCTGGTGACGAGGTTGAACAGGAATCCGATCAAACCGAGCGCGGCCCCTACATCTCCATCCTCGCCGCCCAGGGCCTCGAGGACCTCGGGCGGAATGCCGTCGATCCCTTCCATGATCGAGCGCATCTGCTCCATCGGATCGCCAACGAGCGCCGCCAGCGGGATCGCCAGGATCGCGCCGACCACGGCCGCCGCGACGCCGGCCAGAACGCCGATCATCGCGCCTTCCCCGAGCGGCGCCTTCTCAGCGGCGGGTTCGCCACGCATCGCGAGGTAGACCGCCAGCATCCCGCCGCCCACGACGAGCGCGCAGCAAGCACAGTTGGCCAAGTTGACGAGCGGAATACTGGAGGCGATCCCGGCCGCGCCGCCGCCGATGGCGGCCGCTTTCAGTTTCTTCGGTGTCATGGACTCTCCTCGAGTGTTGGGTGGGGCTCTTGGTTGACGATCTGGCCGAGCGCCGCCCAGATCAGCAAGGCGATCGGCGCCGCGGCGAGGACCGCCGTTCCGAAGCGGCTCATCGGCGTGTTGAGCGGCAGTAGCCAGTCGATCGCGGTCGGCGCAAGGAACAGGAGGATCCGCCGGGGTCGGTCAAGCAGCCAGTCGCGTACTGGACGAAGAAGAGGCAGCACGCCCAGCCCCAGCGTGAAGCCGACGTAGAAACCGAAGCAGCGATGACAGACGGCCAAGGGATGGCCCGCCAGGTGGAAGCTGCGCTCGACGATCTGATGGCAGACCGGGGCGAAGACCTCGTAGAGAAACGTGGCCGCCCGACCGCCGGAGGCGGCGACAAGCGGCGCCGCCACGACCACTCCGATCGCCAGACAGCACCCCGCGGCGACGGCCGCGGTGGCCCGGCCTGGCGTCACGAGCGCGAACAGCCTGACGCGCTCCCGGCCGGGCCTCCCGGAAGACCCGGCAGAAACGTTTCGGGTCGAAAGCCCGAGACGCCAGCGAAGCATCGGGCGCTAGTGTAGCGATTCGTCTCCGTCGGCCGCCACGGCGGCATCGGTATGATCACTGCCGTGGGGCTCGATCGGTGACGGAGTGGAACTCGATTCCCGAGCTCGGGGGCCTGATCGGTCAGGAGGTGAGGCTGCGCGGCTGGGTTGACGGCCGCCGCTCCAGCGGGCGGATCGGCTTCATCCAGCTCCGGGATTCGGGCGCCACCGTTCAACTCGTCGTCAGCCGCAAGGAGGTCGACGAGGCCTCCTGGGAGGTGCTCCAGCACGCCACCCAGGAGTCGACGGTCGCCGTGACCGGCACCGCCGCCGCGGACCCGCGCTCACCGGGCGGAGTCGAGGTCCAGGTCTCGTCCCTGGCCCTGGTCCACGGAGCGGACGGCTACCCGATCACGCCGAAGGAGCACGGCACCGCCTTTCTGATGGACCATCGCCACCTCTGGCTGCGCTCCAGCCGCCAGCGCGCGGTACTGCGAATTCGCAGCGAGGTCTGCCAGGCGATCCACGACTTCCACCGCGAGCGCGGCTACTACCTGGTCGACTCGCCGATCCTGACGCCCGCGGCATGCGAGGGCACTTCGACGCTGTTCGAGACCCCGTACTTCGACCACGGCAACGCCTATCTCAGCCAGTCCGGCCAGCTCTACCTGGAGCCCGCGGCGGCCGCCCTAGGCAAGGTCTACTGCTTCGGCCCGACGTTCCGGGCCGAGAAGTCGAAGACTCGCCGACACCTGATGGAGTTCTGGATGGTCGAGCCGGAGGCAGCCTTTCTCGACTTCGAGGGGCTCTGCGGCCTGGCCGAGGACTTTCTCGTCTACCTCGCGGGCCGAGTGCTGGAGAACTGCGCCGAACCGCTGGCGATCCTGGAGCGCGACACCTCGAAGCTCGAAGCCATCCAGAGCCCCTTCCCGCGTCTCCGTTACCGGGAGGCGATCGACCTCCTGCGCCGGCAGGGTTCCGGGATCGAGTTCGGCGAGGACTTCGGCGCCCCCGAGGAGACATCGATCACCCGGGAGTTCGACCGTCCGGTCATGATCACCCACTACCCGGCCTCGCTCAAGGCCTTCTACATGGAGCCCGACCCGGACGATCCGTCGCTCGCTCTGGCGCTCGACGTGATCGCTCCGGAGGGCTACGGGGAGATCATCGGCGGCAGCCAGCGCATCCACGACCACGATCTTCTGCTCGCGCGGCTCAAGGAACACGACCTGCCGCTGGACGCCTTCCAGTGGTACCTCGACATCCGCCGCTACGGCACCTTCGAGCACAGCGGCTTCGGGATGGGGGTGGAGCGCTTCGTCGCCTGGATGGCCGGCGTGCCCCACCTCAGGGAGACGATCCCCTATCCGCGAACGATGGACCGGATCTACCCCTGACGGACCCGGTCGAGGATCTCGAGGCGCGCCTCGGCCACCGGTTCGGGAACCGCGCCTTGCTGGAGCAGGCCCTGACGCACAGCTCGTTCGCGAACGAACGGGGTCTGGAACACGACAACGAGCGGCTGGAGTTTCTGGGCGATTCGGTCCTCGGACTGGTCGTGGCGGCCTGGCTCTTCCGGTGTGATCCGCCGGCGCCGGAAGGCGTGCTGTCGCGAACCCGATCCCATGTCGTCAGCGCCGAGGCCCTGGCCCGGCGCGCCCGGGAGCTGGATCTCGGCCCGGCGCTTCGGCTCGGCCACGGCGAAGACCAGTCGGGAGGCCGCGGGAAGCAATCGCTCCTGGCGGACGCCCTCGAAGCCGTCATCGGGGCCGTGTACGTCGACGGCGGCCTCCAGGCGGCCCGCCGCCTGGTCGAACCGTGGATCGACCCGGAGGCCGCGGAGGCGATGGACGCCCTGGATGCGAAGTCGGACCTGCAGGAATCGCTCCAGGGTCGGGGTCTCGAACCCCCGTCCTACCGCCACGTCGGCCGTGACGGGCCGGATCATGATCCCGTCTTCCACGTCGAGTGCTGGGTCGGCGGTCGCGCCGTGGCCGCGGCGTCGGGCCACTCCAAGAAGGAAGCCGAGCGTCGTGCCGCCGCCCGGGCACTGGCCGGGATGGAGTTGGCCCACGACCCGTAAACTCCCGGCCCGGCGAGACGATTCGTTCTCGGTTCTGGTGGCTGCTTTCCGTCCTTGTCGGTGTCAGCCCCGGGGCCCGAAAGGACGGAAGATACCGATGGAGCGAGTAAACTCCGAACGCGATGATGAAGGTTCCGATCAGCAGACGCGACGACGAGATCGCGGAAGGACCGGACGGATGACTGCGGGAACAGCAGGACCCACGGCGCAGTCGAAGCCCCATGCCGAGGAGGGCGACTTCGTACGTCTCCGGGCCGAACTCTCCGAGAGAATCGAGAACGAGTGCGCGCATGTGAGCGCCGTTCTCTCGGAGAGGATCGCCGGTGTCCGGGAGCTTCTGGATCAGAGAATCAACGACCAGACCAGGCTGCTTCGAGCGGACTTCAAATCGCTGGAAGCCAGGCTCGTTCACGAGACCGGATCCCTCCGAACGGAGATCAGCGCAGTCAGGGACGGGACAGAAGCCAGGCTCGTTCACGAGACCGAATCCCTCCGAACGGAGATCAGCGCAGTCAAGGACGGGACAGAAGCCAGGCTCGCTCACGAGACGAAAGCACTCCGGTCCGAGATCAAAGGCCTCAAGGATCTGCTCCTGGGCCGCCTGGAGCAACAGGAGAAAGTCCGAGCGGCCGAGTACGCGGCGACAAAGTGGTCCATCCGCTCCATGATGGCGGCCATGGCTTTGCTTGTCGCGATGATGGCTCGCTTCACTCTCTTCCAGTAACGTCCGAGCCTGGCGTCAGGGGAAGGACCGGCCAGCCGCCGTAAGACATGGCACACGGCGTTGATTTCCGGCTGCTAGGGTTCGGCGTTGCTCGAAGGAACTCCAAGGGAATGACGCGCGAAACCACGGCCAGGGAGCGGCTGGAAGCACTGGGCATCGAACTGCCGGAACCGGCGGCGCCGGCCGCCAACTACGATCCGTTCGTGCGCACCAGCTCCCTCGTCTTCGTTTCCGGCCAGGTGCCGGTCAGGGACGGGAAACTGGCCTACCGCGGCAAGGTCGGCGTCGACTACTCCCTCGAGGAAGCGCAGGAGGCGGCCCGCCTCGTCGGCATCAACATCGTCGCGGTCGTGGGGGCCGCCTGCGAAGGTGACCTGGAGCGGGTGAAGCGCTGCGTGAAGCTGGGCGGCTTCGTCAACTGCAGCGACGATTTCGAGAACCACCCGGCGGTGATCAACGGCGCCTCGGACCTGATGGTCGACGTGTTCGGCGAGAAGGGGCGGCACGCCCGCTTCGCGGTGGGGACGAACAAGCTGCCCTTCAACGTGCCGGTCGAGATCGACGCCGTCTTCGAGGTCGACTGAAAGGCTGACAGCGCGTCATGTCCACCCAGCGAGTCGAGATTCTGGGCGACACGATGCGCCGGCTGGCCCGCCGCGGCGCTCGCCGGAACCTGTCCCGGGTACTCAGCAAGGTGCGGCCGGGCGATGTCGCCGCCGCGCTCAGGAAACTGGTGCCGACCGAGCAGTTGTTCGTCGTCCGCCTCGCCCTCGAGGACTACCCGGACTCGGCCGGCGAGGTGCTGCTGGAGCTCGAACCGGGCGAACGGCGGCCGCTGCTTGAAGAGCTCGCTCCGTCCGAGATCGCCGGCCTGCTGTCGCCCCTGGCGGTCGACGACAGCGTCGAGATCGTCGACGGTCTGGAGGACGAGCTGCGGGAGGCCGTCCTGGCGCTGCTCGACCGGCCGGACCGCGACGAGCTGCAGACACAGTTCGCCTACGAGGAGGACACGGCCGGGCGGATCATGAACACCGAGTTCTTCTCCCTGCCGGAGAACACCTCGGTCGGCGATGCGATCGCCAAGATTCGCGAACACGGCGAAGTGGAGATGATCTTCTACCTCTACGTCGTCGATCCGGAGGGGCGCCTGGTCGGCGTCCTGTCGCTGCGCGAGCTCCTGCTCTCCGTTCCGAGCCGCACCCTGAACGAGATCATGAACCGCGGCCTGGTGACGGCGAGGACGGACACGGACCAGGAGGAGGTGGCGCAGCTCGCCTCGCGCTACGACTTCCTGGCGATTCCGGTAGTGGACGAAGGCCGCCGCCTGCTGGGGCTGGTGACCGTCGACGACGTGATCGACATCGTCCAGGAGGAGGCCGAAGAGGACTTCTACAAGATGGTCGGCACCTCCGACGACGAGTTGCTGTACCGGGAGCGGGCCTGGCGGGTCGCCGGCATCCGCTTGCCCTGGCTCCTGGTCAACCTCATCGGCCTGACCCTGACCGGCGTGCTGATGAAGCAGTTTCAGCTCCGGCTCAACGAGGCGTTCCTCCTTGCCTTCGCGCCGGTCGTCATGGGCATGGGCGGCAACATCGGCAGCCAGACGATGACGCTGACCGTGCGCGGCCTGGCGACGGGCCGGATCGGCGAAGGCGGCGGCCGGATGCGCCGGTTTCTGTTCCAGCAGATCCGCATCGGGCTCGTGGTGGCGCTCGTCTGCGCCGCCGTCGCGGCGGCGGTGGCGGCCTTCCTGGAGCAGAACCCGGCGTACAGCGCGGTCGTTGCCAGTTCGCTGTTCCTGGCCATCGTGCTCGCCTCCCTGATCGGCTCGCTGCTGCCCATGGCGTTCGAGCGGATCGGGATCGATCCGGCGATCGCTTCCGGCCCCATGGTCACGACCAGCAGCGACATCACCGGCATCCTCGTCTACTTCGGGCTGGCGACCCTGATGATCGACTGGCTGGTCCGCTGAACGGCGGCGGGTTCCGGGTATGAAGCAGCACAGCGGCGAGGCGCTGCTGCTCCAGACGACGGACCTGCACGAACGGGACCGCATCGTCGTCTTCCTCAGTCGCGATCGGGGACTGAAACGTGGAGCGGCCCGCAGCGCGCGGACGCGCTTCAGCCGTTTCGGCGGCGAGCTGCAGCAGCTCGCCAAGGTCCACCTGACGTGGTTCGAGAAGCCGGAGCGCGAACTCGTTCGGCTCGGCGAGGCGGAGATGATCCGCAGCGCGCGATCCCTGCACGAGGACCTGGAAGGGATTCTCGTTTCGTCCTACCTGGCGGAACACATGCAGGTCTTCGCGCAGGAGGACGAGCCGGAGAACCACCTCTACCGCCTCCTGGACACGACCGTCCAGGCGCTGCTCGACGGTTGCGACCGCTGGCTCGCCGCGCGCTACCTGGAATGCTGGACCCTGCGCCTGAGCGGCGTGTTCCCTGCGCCCCGCCGCTGTCCCGCCTGCGGCAAGGCGATCGCCGACGAGGCTTTCCTGGCAGTCGACGCGGCCGGCCTCCTGTGTCCTTCCTGCGGTGGCGGCGCGGGCGCCAACCGAAGGGTGGGGGCTGAACCCCTGGACTTCCTGCGCCGGATCGGCGGCTCGGATCTCGCGAGCCTGCAGGCGAACGGACAGGTCGACGAGGCAACGCTCAGGTCGGTCGAGTCGTTGACGCGCGAGGTGCGCCGCGCCTTCCTGGGCCGGGAACTGAAGAGCTACGGCGTGATGCAGCGGACCCTGCGGGACATGGCGCCCTGATGGCCGGATCCGGCCCGGAATCCCCCGGCCTCCAGCGGCTTCCCGACGCGCTGATCTCCAAGATCGCGGCGGGCGAGGTGGTGGAGCGGCCGTCTTCCGTGGTCAAGGAACTCGTGGAGAACGCGCTCGACGCCGGCGCCGGCCGCATCGAGATCGAAGTTGGGAACGGCGGCCGCGACCTCATCTCGGTGGCCGACGACGGCAGCGGGATCGCCGCCGAGGACGCGCTCCTCGCACTCGAACGTCATGCGACCAGCAAGATCGGCTCCTTCGAAGACCTGCTGGAGGTGGCGACCCTGGGCTTTCGCGGAGAGGCCCTGGCGTCCATCGCCGCGGTGTCGAAGTGCGAGCTTCTGACCGCACAGTCGGCCGGAGACGGACATCGGCTGGTGGTCGAAGGCGGCCGCCTGGCCGTCGACGAACCGGTGAGCCGTCCCCGCGGCACGACGGTGACGGTCGAGTCCCTGTTCTACAACGTACCGGCCCGCAAGCAGTTCCTGAAGCGTCCCGCGACGGAGCTTCGTCACGCCCTGGCCGTGGTCCAGGGATACGCGCTGGCGCGGCCGGACGTGACCTTCGTACTGCGCCACGCCCCCGACGCCGAGTCACCGGGGCGGGAGCTGCTGCGGGCCCAGGCGACCGGAGTCGACGCGGCCGGCCGGCTCGACCGCATCTCGCAGTTGTTCGGCGAAGACCTCGTGAGCCACCTCACGCCTCTGCCCGAGGCCAGGAGGGAGCAGGGGATCTCCGGCTTCGTCGGCGACCGGGAGACGACGAAGGGCCGACGCCTGTTCCTGTTCGTGAACGGCCGGCTGCTGAGGGACCGAGCCGTGCTTAGCATCTACTACAAGGCGGTGCGGGACCTGATGAAGGGAGAGCGGCCGCCCGCTCTCTTCCTGTTCCTCGACATCCCGCCCGAGTCCGTCGACGTCAACGTTCACCCGCAGAAAGCGGAGGTCCGGTTCCGCGACGCGGCGCTGCTCGGCCGCGTCGGCAGCGCCCTGCGCAGGGGACTCGAGGCCGCCAAGGGGGAGGAACCGGCGCCGCTGCGTGAGTTGGGAGGACCGGTGGCGCCGCCCGCCTGGACCGGTGCCGGACAACTGCGCGAGACCGGGGCCGCGGCGGCGTGGCGGCGGTCCGGCGCGGCAGGGGAAGACCACCGGGAAGAAGGGACCCCGGCGCCGGAGGCGCCCGGCTGGGCGGCCGAGCTTGCCGCCCGCTATGGCGGCGCCCAGCCGGGACCCGCAGGAAAGCTGGCGGAGGTCGCCTACCGGCCGCAGCCGTCGCGCCCGGTGCGTCTGTCGGGCAAGGCCCGGGAGTCGCTCCGGCTGATCGGACAGTACAAGGGCACGATGATCCTGCTCGAGGGGCCGGAGTCGTTGCTGGTCGTGGACCAGCACGTGGCCCACGAGCGGATTCTCTACGAGCGGTTCCGCCACAGTCTCGCCGAGCAGCAGCCGGCCAGCCAGACCCTGCTCGTGCCGCGGGTACTGGAACTCTCCGCGGCCGAGAACGCGGCGCTCGCGGAATGCTCCGCCGGGCTGGAGCGATGCGGCTACCTGGTCAGCAGCTTCTCGGGCGGCAGCGCCGCGATCACGGCCATCCCCGCCGTGCTGCCGGACAGGGAAGCGGAGAGCCTGGTGCTGCGGATCGCGACGCAGGTCGCCGGCGGGGATGAGCTGCCGAACGAGGGGGAGGCGCTGGGCGAGTACCTCCTGACGCAGTTGGCGGCCAGCCGGGCCTGCCGGGCCGCGGTCAAGATGCACGAGGCGCTCTCGGCGGAGAAGATGGAAAGCCTGATCGCGGAGCTCTTCGCCTGCGAGCATCCCTACACCTGCCCGCACGGTCGTCCGGTCGTGCTGGAACTCACGGACCGCGACCTGGAGCGGCGGTTCAAGCGTCGTTGAGATGGCCTGCCGTCATCCCGTCAGCTCCCGTCGAAGGCGGCGAACAGTTCCTCGAACGCCTTGATCTGGTTGCCCGCCGCCGACGACGGCACCAGAATCGGCGTGCGGATGCCGGCGTCGAACCACCGTTCGACGCCTTCGCGGACCTCCGCGGCGGTTCCGAACAGCGTGCAGTCGGCCAGCCAGCGGTCGGAGAGCAGGCTGGGAATCCGATCCATCTCGCCCTGCTCGACGGCCTTCTCCACCGCCTCCATCTCCTCGACGTAGCCGGCCGCCTTCCAGTAGTTGCGGTAGTTGGGCAGCAGGGCGTAGCGGGAGAGCGTCTTCCGGTTGCGCGCCGCCGCCAGATCGCGGTCCTCGGAGATGACGGTCGGGATCATGTTGCCGACGAAGAAGGCCGGATCGGTCGCCTTCTCCCCCGCCGCCGCCAGGGAATGGTCCATGCGGGAACGGGCCCCGTTGGCGAAGACCATGCCGTCGCCGATCTCGGCGGCGGTGGCGATCATCCGGTCGCGCAGCGTGGCGAGGACGATCGGCGGCAGTTCCCCGGCGCCCCGCACCGCCTTCAGTTCGTCGACAAAGGCGCGAATGTCGCCCAGCGGCTTGCCGACGGTAACGCCGAGCCGCGCATGCGCCGGCGCGTGGCTGACGCCCACGCCGAACCAGAACCGCCCCTGGGACACCTCGTGGATGAACGAGGCCGTGTGGGCAAACTCGGTCACGTGCCGCGTGTAGATGTTGACGATCGAGGTACCGAAGTGGATGCGCTCGGTGCAGAGCGCGATCGCCTCGCAGAGCGCCAGGCCGTCGCCCATGCTCGGGCAGTAGATACCGCTGAAACCGCGGCGTTCGATCTCCCGCGCCAGATCGAGGGTGAGCCGGCGACGCCCGGGCACCGCGGCGAGCGAGATGGCCGGGAGGCCGTTGTGTGCTGTATCGGTCGTGGTCATGGCGGCGGCAGAGTATCAACGCCCCGAGCGGGAGAGGGCGCCCGTCGCGCGTGCCGCTACGCTACGGCGCGACATGAAGAAACTCGCCCCGGACCGGGTCGGCGCGCTGCTCCGCCCAGGCATGAAGGTCGCCGTCCTGGGCGGCTGCAACGAACCTCGCGGAATCGCCGCGGCGCTGCATGCCCAGCCCGAGGCGACCGCCGGCGTGGAGTTCACGGTCACCCGCATTCCCGGCATCTCCTCGCCGACGCTCGCACCCTGGGCCGGCTCGACGGTGCGGAGCTTCTTCGTCACGCCGGAGATGCGCGCAGGCTTCGAGGCCGGTTCCGTCCGCTTCGTGCCGATGCAGTACCGGCACGTCTGGGACGATCTCGTGGCGGCGCCTTTCGACCTGGCGATCGCCCAGTTCACGCCGCCTGACGGGAACGGCGACTGCTCGCTCGGCATCGGCGCCGGGTTTCTGCCGGTTCTGCTGGGGCGCTCGGAGATTCCTTTCGTCGCGGAGTGGAACCGCGCCCTGCCCCGCCTGCCGGGCGCTCCGACGGTGCCGGCGGACCGCTTCGACTACGTGGTCGAGACCGACGTCGAACCGGCCATGCTGGCCAGTCGCGCCAGTCCCGTGGCGGAGCGCATCGGCGCCCTGGTCGCGGAACTGATCCGCGACGGCGACTGCATCGAAACCGGCGTCGGCGCGATCCCGGGCGCGGTGCTGGCGGCCCTGCACGGACACCGTGACCTGGGCTTCCACTCCGGCCTGCTGTCGGACGGCGTGAAGGGCCTCGTGGAAGCGGGCGCTCTCACGGGCGCCCGCAAGACGATCGACCGGGGACGTCTCGTCGCGGCCATGGTCCTCGGTTCACCCGCGCTCTACGACTGGGCGAGCCGCTGCGATCTGATCGACCTTCGCACCGTCGACTACACCCACGACGTGCGGGTGATCGCCAGGCTGGACAACTTCGTGGCCCTGAACTCCGCGGTCGAGGTGGACCTCTTCGGCCAGGTGAACTCGGAGATGGTCCGCGGCCGCCAGATCAGCGGCACCGGCGGCGCCGTCGACTTCATGCGGGGCGCCCGGATGTCGGCCGGCGGACGTTCGATCGTTGCCCTCGAGGCGACGGCGGGCGGTGGCCGCTTCTCCCGCATCGTCCCGGCGCTGTCGCCCGAGCACGCCGCCACGGCGCTGCGCACCGACGCGGACCTGTTCGTCACCGAGTACGGCGTCGCCGAGGTCCGCGGGCTCGACCTCCTCGAGCGAGCGCGGCGGCTGATCCGGATCGCCGCGCCCGAGTTCCGCGAGGAGTTGGAGGCCCAGGCGGCGCAACTCCGTCGGTAGCCGGCGGCCCCTACGCCTTCGCGCTCGGCCGGGCCGACACGGCCTGGTGCCAGCGCAGGAGGTTCGGCGTCTCCTCCGTGACCTTGAACTTGGTCACGCGGCCGAAGTCGATGCCGATCTGGGCCGTGATGTCGGCGATCGAGTACGCATCGCCGGCGACGAACTCCCGGTCGGCAAGCTCCCTGTCCAGCCACTCGAGGCGCTTGGTGGCGTGGCTGCGCTGACCCTCGCCGTAGTCCGCGTACTGGTCGATGCGGTCGGCGAAGTACGGGTGGGTGTTGCGGAAGACCTGCATGATCGGCAGGGCGATCTCGAGTTCCATCCGCCGCTGCCACATCTCGATGCGGGCCGCCTCTTCCGGGTCGCTGCCGCCCATCAGAACGGGCTCGGGCTGTAACTGCTCGAAGTAGCGGCAGATCGCGACCGATTCGGCGATGAACGTGCCGTCGTCGAGCTCGAGCACCGGCACGCGGCCCATCGGGTTCTTCTGCCGGAAGGGCTCCCCCCGGTTTTCGGCCTTGCCCAGGTCGACGGGCACAACCGGAACCTCGATGCCTTTCTCGGCCAGGAAGATGCGGACGCGGCGGCAGTTGGGGGCGGTGGCGGCTTCATGTAGCTTCATGGCTCAGGACATCTCCTGGAGGTCGGCTGCTGATGGTCAAGGCTTGGAAGACGATGGGCGCAGAGTCTAGGAGCTTGCGCCGCAGGAACGCAACGTCGCGGGTGTGCCCTTCGTGATGGATCTACTGGCACAACCGTCCTTCTGGGCGGCCCTCTTCTCGGTCACGCTGATCCAGATCGCGCTCGGCGCCGACAACCTGATCATCATCACGATCATCGCGAACAAGCTGCCGGAGGCGAGGCGCCAGCAGGCGATCAAGCTGGGCCTGCTGCTGGCGATGGCGCTCCGCATCGTGCTCCTCCTGCTCCTCAGCCTGGTGCTCGGGGCGGCCACGGCCGAACTCTGGAGCTTCGACGGCTCGTTCCTCGGCGTGGAGATGGCCGGCAGCGTCGACGGCAAGTCCCTGGTGCTGGTGATCGGAGGCCTGTTCCTGATCTGGAAGGGCGTGAAGGAACTCCGCGTCAAGCTGAAGGCGGTTGAGCACGAAGTCGCGAAGGCGAACCGCTTCGCCGAGGTCGTCGCCCTGATCGTCGGCATGAACCTCATCTTCTCGGTCGACTCGATCCTCACCGTGGTCGGCATGACGGACATCTTCGCCGTCATGGTCGGCTCGGTGCTGATCTCGGTGGCTCTCATGCTCGTCTTCGCCGGCCCGATTTCGCGCTTCCTCAGCTCCAACCCGGAGTTCGAGATCCTCGGCCTGTTCGTCCTGCTGCTGATCGGCTTCGTGCTGATCCTCGAGGCGGGCCACAGCGCCCACATGGTCGTCAACGGCGCCCCCACTCCGTACATCCCGCAGTGGATCGTCATCTTCATCCTGCTGCTGATGTTCGCGCTCGACCTCTACCAGAACTGGTGGGAGCGCAAGCGGGAGGTGGACACCGTGGCGCTCCACCGCCGGCACAGATAGACGCGGGCGGCGCCGGATCCGGGCGGTGTACGATCGCCGCCCTCACATCGCAGGTCTTGCACGAGGCGAGGAGCGCCACGGCAACTCACGGGAACCGTCATGTCAGACAATCAGCCAGGCACCAACTCCCTACCCACCCTCGCCATGCTCGGCGCGACCGGCGACCTCGGCGGCGGTCTCGCCCGGCGCTGGGCGGCGGCCGGCTACCCGATCGTCATCGGTTCGCGTTCGCGCGAGAAGGGCGCCGGGTCGGCCGAGGACGTGAACGACCAGCTTCGGGGTCTGGGCCTGCCGGCGACCGTACGCGGTACGGACAACCTGACCGCGGCCCAGGAGGGCGACCTCGTCGTGCTGACCGTGCCGTACGCTTTCCAGCGGGCCACACTGGAGGCGGTGCGCGAGGCGCTCCAGGGGAAGATCCTGGTCGACTGCACGGTGCCGCTCGTGCCGCCGAAGGTCGCCCGCGTGCAGCTTCCCGACGAGGGCTGTGCCGCGGTCATCGCCCAGCAGGCCGTCGGCCCGGATGTGCGAGTCGTTTCCGCCTTCCAGAACGTCGGCGCCGCCCATCTGCGCGAGGACGACGCGGTGGACTGCGACGTCCTGGTAACCGGTGACGACCCCGCCGCACGCGCCGAAGTCATCGAACTGATCGAGGCGCTCGGGATGCGCGGGTGGCACGCCGGCCCGCTCGACAATGCCGCCGCGGCCGAGGCCCTGACCTCCATACTGATCCAGTTGAACCGAAAGTACGGGATCGCCGGCGCGGGGCTCCGGATCACCGGCGAGGTGACCCGCACGCCCTGAGCTTCGCCGGCCTCGTTGTCGTCGACCATGCTGAATCTCAAGTCGGTACCCGGCCTGCCCGACATCCAACCGGGCGACGACCTGGCCCTCCTGATCGCGGAGATGATGCGCCAGGCGCGCCTGAAGTTGCGCGCCGGCGATGTACTCGTGGTCGCGCAGAAGGTCGTCTCCAAGGCGGAAGGTCGAATCGTCGAACTCGCGACGGTCGAACCCCGTGGCGAGGCCCTGCGGCTGGCGGCGGAATGCGACAAGGATCCGCGACTGGTCGAGCTCGTGCTGCGGGAATCGACCGAAGTGCTGCGCACCGTCCCGGGAGTCATCATCGTCGAGCACCGGCTCGGTCTCGTGCTGGCGAACGCGGGGATCGACCAGTCGAACCTGCGCCCCGGCGACGACCACGGCCACGCGCTGCTCCTGCCGGAGGACCCGGACGCCTCGGCAGCGGCCCTGCGTGAAGCCCTCGCGGCGCAATTCGGAATCGAGGACCTTGGCGTGATCATCAACGACAGCGTGGGGCGCGCCTGGCGTCTCGGCACCGTCGGGCTGGCGATCGGCGTAGCCGGCATGACCGCCCTGTGGGACCTGCGGGGCGACCGCGACCTGTTCGGCCGCGAACTCCAGGTCTCGGAAACCGGAATCGCCGACCAGATCGCGAGCGCAGCCCAGATCGTCCAGGGCGAGGGCGCCGAGGGTACCCCGGTGGTCCGCGTCCGCGGCCTCACTCGGCTCGGACCGGACCAGACCGCCCGCGATCTGCTGAGACCGCGCGACCAGGATCTGTTCCGGTGAAGGATGCGCCCCCAACGGACTGCGTCGCCCTGTCCGGCGGCGTCGGCGGCGCCAAGCTGGCGCTCGGACTGTCGCGCGTGCTTCCCGGGGACGCGCTGACCGTCGTCTGCAACACCGCGGACGACTTCGACCACCTGGGCCTCCGCATCTGCCCGGACCTCGACACGGTGATGTACACGCTGGCCGGGATCTCGAACCGCGTCACCGGCTGGGGCCAGGCCCACGAGACGTGGTCCTTCCTGGAGGCGCTCTCCCACCTCGGCGGCGAGACCTGGTTCCGGCTGGGCGACCGGGATCTGGCCACTCATGTGGAGCGAACGCAACGCCTTCGCGGGGGTGAGTCCCTGACCGAAGTGACCGCCGTCCTTTGCCGGGCGCTCGGGATCGCCACCCGGGTACTGCCGATGAGCGACGATCCGGTGCGAACGGTCGTGCTGACAGAGACCGGCGAGCTCAGCTTCCAGCACTACTTCGTTCGCGAGGGCTGCGCCCCGACCGTCTCCGGGTTTCGCTTCGCCGGGATCGACGCGGCCCGGCCGTCGCCCGCCTTCCTGCAGGCGCTGGAGGACGACGCGACCGCGGCGACGCTCGTCTGCCCCTCGAACCCCTTCGTCAGCGTCGACCCCGTTCTCGCCCTCGACGGCGTCGAGGAGGCGCTTCGCCGAGCGGCCGCGCCCGTCGTCGCGGTCTCGCCGATCGTCGGCGGCGCTGCGATCAAGGGCCCCGCCGCCAAGATGATGGCGGAACTCGGGATGCCGGTCACCGCGGCCGGCGTCGCCCGGCACTACCGGGAACGGGATCTGCTTGACGGCTTCGTGATCGATGACGCCGATGCCGGTCAGGCGGCGGAGATCGAGGATCTCGGCCTTCCCACCCTGGTGACCGGCACGGTGATGGAAACGCTGGCCGACCGCGAACGCCTGGCCACGGAAACGATCGACTTCGCCCGCGGCATCGACTCCAGGCAACGCGACAGGGCGGAAGCCGCGCCGCCGGAACGGTCCGCGTGACCGCCGGCGGCCTCTGGGCGGTCCTGCCGGTCAAGGCCTGGTCCGAGGCCAAACGGAGGCTGTCGCCCGTCCTGAGCGCCGGGGAGCGGGAGGAACTGGCCCGCTCGATGCTCGACGACGTGCTCAGCGCGGTCGCGGGCGTCCCCTGCGTTGCGGGCACCCTCGCCGTGACCGCGGACCGTGTTGCGGCGACGTACCTCGAGGATGCCGGATGCGAGGTTCTGTCCGAGTCCAGGCGAGGCCTGAATCGGGCGCTCGGCACGGCCGCCGAAGAGCTCGGCCGCAGAGGCGAGGCGACGATGCTGGTGCTGCCGATCGACCTGCCCCTGGTGACGGCGGCGGACCTGGAGGAACTCCGCGCCCGACACCTTGAGGACCGGAGCAGCCAGAAGGGCGGGGAGGCGCCGGGAACGGCGGTGACCGTCGCCCCCGACCGCTTCCGATCGGGGACGAACGCTCTCGTCTGTTCGCCGCCGGGCTGCATCCCGTTCCGCTTCGGCGACGGCAGCTTCCATGCCCATCTGCGCGAAGCCGAACGGGCGGGAGCGGCTCACTCCAGCATCGCGCTGACGAACCTCGGACTCGACGTGGACCATCCGGACGACCTGGCCGAGCTCCTGCGGCTCGAGCGGGCCGGCCGGGAGGGCCGGACCGGCCGTCTCCTGCGGGGACTCGGCGTGCCTGACCGGCTCCAGAGCCGGCGGAAGCGGGACTGATACCGTTCTCTATCCCCAATGGCGGCGGGTTCAGCGCCTGCCGCCGTCATCCCCATGTCCCCACCACTCAGCGCCTTTCTGGACCGTCGTCCGACCCCTGACGAGGCCCGTGCGCTTGCCCGCATCGAGCCGGGGCCCGGCCTCGAACGGCTCGTCGAGACAGCCGGCGAGTTGCGGGACCGCGGACACGGCGACCTCGTTTCCTACTCCCGCAAGGTCTTCCTGCCGCTGACGCACCTGTGCCGGGACATCTGCCACTACTGCGTCTTCGCCCAACCGCCGAAGAAGGGCGAGGCGGCCTATATGCCGCTCGACGCCGTGCTGAGCCAGGCCCGCCTTGCCGCCCAAGCCGGTTGCAAGGAAGCGCTGTTCACCCTCGGCGACAAGCCGGAACTGCGGTACAAGGCGGCCCGCGACGGCCTGGCCGAACTCGGCCACGAGTCGACGCTTTCCTACCTGCGCGAGGCGGCGGAGCGGGTCCTGCTCGAGACGGGCCTCCTGCCCCACCTCAACCCGGGGTTGATGACCGCTGAAGACATCGAGCGTTTGCGCCCCGTGGGACCGTCCATGGGCATCATGCTGGAGAGCGTCTCCACGCGCCTGCACGAGAAGGGCCAGGCCCACTACGGCTGCCCGGACAAGGTGCCCGAACGCCGGCTCGAGACGCTGCGGCTCGCCGGCGAAGCGCGCGTGCCCTTCACTTCGGGCATTCTGATCGGGATCGGCGAGACCCGCGAAGAACGGATCGACGCCCTGCTCGCCATGCGTGCCCTGCACGACGAATACGGCCACATCCAGGAAGTCATCGTCCAGAACTTCCGCGCCAAGCCGGAGACCCGGATGGCCGATGCGCCCGAGCCGACCCTGGAGGACCTGCTCTGGACGATCGCCGCGGCGAGGCTGGTGTTGGGCCCGGAGATGCACATCCAGGCGCCCCCCAACCTGAGCCCCGGCGTGCTGCCGCGGCTCGTCGATGCCGGAATCGACGACTGGGGCGGGGTATCGCCGGTGACTCCCGACTTCGTCAACCCGGAGGCGCCCTGGCCGCACCTGGAACGCCTCGCGGAAGAGACGGCCGCCGCCGGCAAGACGCTGGTCGAGCGGCTGACGGTGTACCCCGAGTGGGCGCTCGACCGGGAGCGCTGGCTCGATGACGGCCGCGGCCAGAGCCGGGAGATTCGCCGGCTGGGCGGCGTCCGCACGGCGGTGCTGCAGCGGGTCGACGCCACCGGCCTCGCCCGCACCGACGACTGGTCCCCGGGCGAGGAGACACCGCCGCCGGCCGAGGTTCTCGCCGCGGTGGCGAGTTCCGCCGCCCGGAACGGCAACGGCACGAGAGTGCCGGGCACCGCCGGAATCGGCCCGATTCTCGAGCGCGCTCAGGCCGGCGAAGACCTCTCCGAGGGCGAGATCGCGCGCCTGTTCGCCGCTCGCGGCCCGGACTTCTCCGCCGTCTGCGCCGCCGCCGACGCGATCCGCCGCGAAGTGAACGGCGACACGGTGACCTACGTCGTCAACCGGAACATCAACTACACGAACGTCTGCTACTTCAAGTGCCAGTTCTGCGCCTTCTCCAAGGGCAAGCTGAGCGAGAACCTGCGCGGCAAGCCCTACGACCTGGAACTCGAAGAGGTCATGCGGCGCACCGTCGAGGCCTGGCAGCGGGGCGCGACGGAAGTCTGCATGCAGGGCGGCATCCACCCCGACTACACCGGCGAGACCTACCTGGGTATCTGCCGCGCGGTGAAGGAAGCCGTGCCCGAGATCCACGTCCACGCCTTCTCGCCGCTGGAGGTCTGGCAGGGCGCGGCGACGCTCGACATGCCGCTCCGCGACTACCTGCTCCGCCTCCGGGACGCCGGGCTCGGCACCCTGCCGGGGACCGCCGCCGAGATCCTGGACGACGAGATCCGCGCCGTCATCTGTCCCGACAAGCTGAACACGGACCAGTGGCTCGAGGTCATGGAGACCGCCCACGGGGTCGGCTACCGGACGACGGCGACGATCATGTACGGCCATGTCGAAGGTCCCGGGAACTGGGCCCGCCACCTGCTCCGGCTGCGCGACCTGCAGAAACGGACCGGCGGCTTCACCGAGTTCGTGCCGCTTCCCTTCGTCCACATGGAGGCGCCTCTCTATCTCAAGGGCCGCGCCCGCAAGGGACCGACCTTCCGCGAGGCGGTTCTCATGCACGCGGTCGCCCGGCTGGCGCTCCATCCGTGGTTCAGGAACGTCCAGGCCTCCTGGGTCAAGATGGGACCGCAGGGCGTTCAGGCCTGCCTCGATGCGGGGGTGAACGACCTGGGCGGCACCCTGATGAACGAGAGCATCACCCGGGCCGCCGGCGCCGCTCACGGCCAGGAACTGTCTCCCGCGGAGATGGAGCAACTCATCCGCGACGCCGGCCGCGTCCCCAGGCAGCGGACGACCCCTTACGGCACGCCGCCGCCCGAGCGCGTCGAGGCATCTTTCCAGGCCGCGGAGCTGGCCGCGGTGCTGAACAACCCGGCCCACCGCTATGAGCGCGACGGACCGTTGCGCCTCGTCCGCCCGGGCCTGGACGGTTCCTGACCCGGCCGGCGGACGCCAGCCCCGGCCTCAGCGGCGCATGAACGACGGGTCGCACTCCGTTCGCCGCCACCTGCGCATCGCCGTCGACGAGTACGACGCGGCGATTCGCCGGTTCATCCCCGGTTACGAGGAGATGCTTGCCGTTGCCGCCCGTGCGCTGGCGCCATCGGCGCCCGGCCTGATCATCGACCTGGGGGCGGGCACCGGCGCTCTTTCGGAGGCGATCCTCGAATCGTCCGCGGCGGCCGTCGTCGAGCTCATCGACGTCGACGGTGAGATGCTCGACCAGGCACGAACGCGCCTCACCCGGTTCGGCGACCGGGCCCACTTCACCAGGGCCTCCTTCCTGGACCCCCTGCCCCGCTGCCGCGGCGCCGCCGCCTCACTCGCCCTGCATCACATCCCGACGATGGACGACAAGAGAGCGCTCTACCGCCGCGTGTTCGGTGCCCTCGAACCCGGCGGCCTCTTCGTCAACGCGGACGCCACCATGCCCGGGGAGCCCGCCGCCCGGGAAGCGACCTGGCGCGGCTGGGCCGACCACCTCGTAGCCCACGGCATCGAAGAACGGCGCGCCTTCGAGCACTTCGAGGAGTGGTCGGAGGAGGACACCTACTTCCCGCTGGAGGAGGAGCTGGCAGCCGTCGCGTCGGCCGGCTTCGCGGCAGAGTGCGTCTGGCACGAAGTCGGGATCACGGTCATCGTGGGCCGCAAGCCCGGCTGAGAACGGACGCCGCGCCTACAGCACCGCCTCCGCGATCGCCTCCAGCGCCTCCGGCTGCCGGCAGCCGAGCACCATCGATGCGACCTGGCCGTTGCCGGCGGCTTCCTTCCAGGCCGCGAGCCGGTCGACGATCCGTTCCTTCGGACCGACCAGGGCCACATCGTCGACCAGGGCGTCGGGGACGGCGCCGACGGCCTCGCTCTTCTTGCCGCCGAGGAAGTTGTCCTGGATCCGCCTCGCGTCGTCCGGGTAGCCCAGGCGCTTGGCGTAGTCGTTGTAGAAGTTCTTGTCCCGGGCGCCCATGCCGCCGATGTACAGGGCCATGCTCTGCTTGACGGGCGTGCGGCACTGCTCCACGTCGTTGCCCATGACGACGGTGACGAAGGGCATGACCTTGAAGTCGTCCAGACTCTTGCCGTTGCCGGCGGCCGCGAAGCCGCGTTCGAGGGCGTCCTCGATCAGGTCGTATCGTTCGGGGTTCATCCAGATCGGGAAGACGCCGTCCGCGACCTCGGCGCTGCAGGCGAGCCCGTTCGGGCTGATCGAGGCCGTGTAGATCGGGATCGAGGTGTCGGCCGCCAGAATGCTCCTGAGCGGCTTGCCGAGACCCGCTCCGTCCTCGCCGCGGTAGGGCAACTGGTAATGGTAGCCCTCGTGGGTCACCGGCTCCTCGCGGGCGAAGACCTTGCGCATGATCTCTATGTACTCCTTCGTCCGCGTCAACGGCCGGCCGTAGGCGACGCCGTGCCAGCCTTCGATGACCTGCGGGCCGGACGGACCGAGGCCGACCAGGAAGCGGCCGCCCGAGAGCTGGTTCAGCGTCATGGCGGTCATCGCCGTCATCGCCGGACTGCGCGCCGGCATCTGCATGATCGCCGTGCCGACCTTGATCTTCTCCGTCTGGGCCAGGATCCAGGACGCCGTGCTCACGGCATCGGAGCCGTAGGCCTCCGCGGTCCAGACCGAGGTGAAGCCGGCGCTTTCCGCCTGCCGGATGCGATCGATGTCGATGGTGATCTGGCTGCCGAAGGCGCCGGCGAGCAGTCCTAGTTCCATGGTCCGGTCTCCAGGGTCTTGAGGTTCCGTCGGGGTTCGAGGGAGCGAAACGCGCGCGAGGCTAGCAGGTCGCCGGCAGGTCGGACATAGACTGCGCTCCGATGGTCGAGACACCCCGAGAGCAGGGCGGTCCTCCTGGCCGAGGCCCTCGCAATCCGCGCAGCCAGATGCTGTGGCGGCTCGGCTTCATCACGCTGATCCTGGGCATGGTCGTGGTCATCGTCGTCGGCTACGTGATCATCCGGCTGACCCAGGTGCCCGGCGACATGGTCGAGAGCGGCCGGGAGATCGGCCGCGCCGCGGTGGAGAGCGTCGAGCGCATCGCACGGGCATTCCGGACCGGCAGCGTCCAGACGTCCTTCGTGAGCTACGCCACCGAGGTTTCGGGCAGCGCATTCCTCCAGTTCGCCTCCCTCGACCAGACCGAAGTGCTGGAGCGCACGGACTCGGCCAGCCTGCTCTGGGGCCGCCTCAGGCTGCCCGATGTGGTCGTCGAGGCGCGGGTCCCGGTCCGCTACACCTACTACCTCGACCTGGAGGACGAGTGGTCGCTGACGCTCGAGGGAACGACGGTCCACGTCCTGGCGCCCGGCGTACGGGCCAACCGGCCGGCCGTGGACGCCTCGGCGATCGAGTACCGCGTTCAGGGAGATTCGATCCTGCGCGACGAGGAAGCGGTCCTGGAGCAGCTCCGACTCCGCATCACGGACCAGTTGGCCGCCCGCGCGGGCGAGAACATTGCCCTCGTGCGCGAGCTCGGCCGGCGTCGGACGGCGGACTTCGTGCGCACCTTCCTGCTCTCCCAATTCGGCGAGGACGTGGAGGCCTACCGGATCGAGGTGCGTTTCCGCGATGAGGTCGACCTGGAAGCCGCGGTCGAAGCCGGGCCGCCGGTCACCGAAGGCGCACGGGATTGAGCGATCGTCTGGCGCGCAAGCGCCACCGACTCAGGGCACGGCAGGCGGACCGCTTCGGCCGCATGGCCGAGCAGGTCCATCACCACAACCCGTTCTACGGGGCGAAGTGGCGGGCCGCCGGCTTCGAGTCGCCGCCCACGCTGGACGACCTGGCTGACCTGCCCTTCACGACCAAGGAGGAACTCGCCCGCGACCAGGAGGAGAACGCGCCCTGGGGCACGAACCTCACTTTCCCCCTCGACCGCTATGTCCGGGTTCACCGCACCTCCGGGACCACCGGCAGGCCGCTCCGCTGGCTCGACACGCCGGCGAGCTGGCAGTGGTTCCTGGACTGCTGGCTGGAGACCTACCGGGGCGCCGGCGTCGAAGCGTCCGACCGGGTCTTCGTCGCGTTCGGCTTCGGCCCCTTCGTCGGATTCTGGACCGCGTTCGAGGCGGCGCAGCAGCTCGGCTGCCTGGTCATGCCGGCCGGGCATCTGAGCACCGAGCAACGTCTGCGCGTGATGCTCGACGACGGCGCGACGGCGCTCGTGGCGACGCCGACCTACGGCCTCAGACTGCTGGAAGTGGCGGACCGGCTCGGCGTCGACCTCGCCGGCAGCGGTATCGAACGCACGATTCACGGCGGCGAACCGGGCGCCGGCGTGCCGGCGGTCAAGCGCCAGCTCTCCGCAGGCTACGGCGCCCGGGTCTTCGACCACGCAGGCGCCACCGAGGTCGGCGCCTGGGGCTATCCGTGCGGTGTCGGCGAGCACCTGCACATCTTCGAGGAGGAGTTCGTCGTCGAGTGGTTCGACCGGGCGACGGGCGAGCCGCTCGACCCGGTCGATCCCGCGGCGAGCGAGGCCGCCGAGCCGGTCCTCGGCGAGCTCGTGCTGACCAACCTGGGGCGGATCGGCAGTCCGGTCGTTCGTTACCGTACCGGCGACGTCGGACGCCTTTGCGCCGTCGGCTGTCCCTGCGGCCGGCCGACGATGTACCTGGACGGGGGCGTGCTGGCCCGCGCCGACGACATGTTCATCGTCCGCGGCATCAACGTCTATCCGAGCGCCGTCGATGCGCTGATACGGGAGACCGGCGGTGTCGTCGAGTACCGAGCCACCGTGCGGCAGCGCCGCCGGATGGCGGAAGTCGAACTGGAGGTCGAGCCCGATCAGGGCACCGACGCCGGAAACCTCAGGTCACGGCTACAGGAGCTGTTCGAGCGGCGGCTCAGCCTGCGCGTCCCGGTGCGGATCGTGGACGCCGGCTCCCTGCCCCGCTACGAGCTCAAGGCGAACCGCTTCACCTTCCTGGACTGACGGCGGCGGCCGCCGGCCGGTTCGCTATCAGGAGCGCCGCGAACAGCAGGGCGCCAACGCCGTTGACGACGAGCCCGAGGGTCGGACCGCCGAGATCGGGAACCAGGAGCAGGGCGGCCGCCACCAGCATGAGGACCCGCAGCGGCAGGGTGAGCTCGGATCGCAGGTAGCCGCCGATCCCGGACGCCAGGGCCACGATGCCGACGACGGCGGCGCCGAGCGCCAGCACCAGAGGCGGCAGGCCCGCTGCTCCGGACGCGAAGAGACTCGCCCCGCCCTCGTCCATCAGCAGCAGCGCGGGCCGGTAGACGAACATGAAGGGCAGGGTGAAGCCGACCAGGGCGAAGCGGAACGCCGCCAGCGCGGTCGGCATGACCGGCGCCTGGGCGAGGCTCGAAGCCGCGTAGGCCGCGAGCGCGACCGGCGGCGTCACCATGGACATCATCCCGAAGTAGAAGATGAACAGGTGCGCAGCCAGGGGAATGACCCCGAGTTGCGAGAGGAGCGAGCCCATCAGGGTCGCCATCAGCAGGTAGCAGACGACGGAAGGCACCCCCATGCCCAGCACGAGCGACGTGACCATGATGCCGAGCAGGGCCAGGAACAGGTTCGTCGCCACGACGCCCTTGATCGCGGCCGAGAAGTCCGCCGCGATGCCCGTCTGCTGGACGATGCCGATGACCACGCCGACGCAGGCGCTGGCGGCGACCAGCGGAATCCCGTTGCGCGCCGCCTGGGTCAGGGCGCCGAGGATGCGGGGCCGGAAAACCCGGTGTACCAGGCCGAACGCCATCAGCCCGAACATCGCCACGATGCCGGACGAGAGCCAGGACTCGAAGACCTGCCGGAACGACGGGTCCGCCGGTAGTTCGCCCCAGATCACCTGGTGCAGAAGAGCCACGCCGGCGAAACAGCCGAGGGCCAGGTGGCGCAGCCGGCGCGGCAGGTCGATCTCCGGTCGCAGCACCGCCAGCACAAGAATCACGATCAGCGCCCCGGTCACCGCGCGGAACGGCGAGAACCTCAGCAACAGGAGCAGGATCAGGGTGGCCAGGCCGGCGATGAAGACGAGCGCGTCGAAGCGCCTCACCGGAGGCGGCTCGCCTTCGCGCTCCGGCGTACCGACGCGCCGCGAGTAGAAGTGGACGATCAGGAAGAGCGAGAGGTAGAAGAGGATGGCCGGCAGCAGCGCCGCCTGCACGATCTGCAGGAAGGTGACCTGGGGCTCGACGATCTCGAGCATCATGTAGGCGCCGGCGCCCATGACCGGCGGCACCAGAGCGCCTCCGGACGCGGCCGCCGCTTCGACCGCCGCCGCCACGTGCCGCCGGAAGCCGTTGCTCCTCATCATGGGAATGGTGAAGGCGCCGGTCGTCACGGCGTTCGCCACCGCGCTGCCGGAAAGGGAGCCCAGCAGTCCGCTGCTCAGCACCGCCACCTTCGCGGGTCCGCCCGGCCTGGTACCGAACACCCGCTCCGCGAAGCGCATGATGAACTGGGTCGCGCCGGACATCTCGAGGAAGGCGCCGAACACGACGAACAGGAAGACGTAGCGGAACATGACCGACGCCGCCGGTCCGAACACGCCCAGGCTCTGCAGGAACGTCGTGCCGACCACGTCGCGGGGGCTCTGGCCGGCGTGGGGAAACAGCCAGTCCGGCAGGAGCGCCCAGCCGTTCTGCAGGCTGAAGTAGCAGTAGAGAGTGTGGGCGACGAAGGCCAGGCCGAGGGCGGGAACGATCCAGCCGATGCTCCGGCGGGCCGCCTCGAGCACGAGCAGGAGGCCGATCAGGCCGAGGCCGATGTCCGCCGTGGTCTCGATGCCGGCCCGGTTGCCGAGGGATCTGCCGCCCGACCAGACGTGCTCGAACGCCGGCTCCGTCTGGACGACGACGTAGGCGCAGACCGCCAGCGCCATCAGACCGCACAGCAGATCCAGGCCCCGCAGCCAGGGGTTCGATCCGAGCTTCGGATGAACCGGAAAGGCGAGAAAGCAGAGCAGCAGTCCGAGGCCGACGAACACGGCCAGGGAGGACTGCGGCAGCAGCAGCCCGAAGTTCACCTCGAGCAGAACGAAGAAGCACAGGGCGACGCCGAGTGCCCCGATCAGCCCCCGGCGCGTGCGCTCGGCCGCTTCGCTCAACCGCCCGCTTCGGGCCAGATACCGATCTCGCGGTAGTAGCGCTCCGCCCCCGGATGGAACGGCGTGCCGGTGTTGCGAGCGACGTTCGCCTCGTTGATCGCCCGCCCCGCGGGGTGCTTCTCGGCGATCGCCTGGCGGTTCTCCCACATGGTCTTCGTGACCTGGTAGACGAGTTCCTCGTCAGCATCGGCGTAGGTGATCAGGTGCATCGAGCCGACGTTGAGGCCCGGGTAGTCCTCGGTGAGATCGGAATAGGCGTCGGCGGGAATCACAGCAAGCTGGAAGAAGGGATAGTCACGCGCGAGCTCCTGCCGCTTCTCCTCGTCGAACGGCAGGAACACGATGTCGTGCGTGCTGCTGGCCTGGGTCACGGCGCCGGTCGGCACCGCGCCGCCGAGAAAGGCGGCGTCGATCGAGCCGTCGCCCAGCATGTCGACCGCACCGCTCTGGGTGCCGTAGACCTGGGTGAAGTCGTCGTAGGTCACGCCATGCGCCGCCAGGAGGGGTTCGACGAACATCTCGAAGCCGGCGCCTGCCACGCCGACCATCGCCCGCTTGCCCGCCAGGTCACTCATGGCGGCGAGGCCCGAGTCGGCCTTGGCGATGAACGTCGCGATGTTCGGCGCCAGCGTGGCGACCGCGCGGATCTCGTAGCTCTGCTCCCAACCCGACTCCCCCAGGACCGCGAAGTAGCTGATGGCCGAGTTCGACATGGCGAGTTCCAGCTCGCCGCGCGCGAGCCGGCGGATGTTCTCCTGCGACCCTTTCGTCCCGCGCGGCTGGACCCGCCAGTTGTTCTCTCCGCGGTTGTCGTTCAGCACTTCGGCGATCGCGCCGCCGACGACCGGGAAGGCGCCGCCGACCGGCGCCGTCCCCATGCTGAGAAACCGCGGGTTGCCGGCGCCGCCGACCGCTCCGTCTCCGCCGGCGCAGGCAAGCGACAGGACGAGTGCCGGCAGGACGAGTACCGACGGGAGAATGAGCAGGCGGTTCTTCATCGACGGGACCTCGTTGACGGAAGGTTGGCGCACCGGACGGCCGCGGCAGGCGATCATAACTCGCCGCCCCGCGCCTCCCCTCTACGGTTCGACGATGCAGTAGAGGAAGCTGTCGGTCCGCAGATAGAGCCGACCCTCGGCCACGCCCAGCGACGACAGCGTGAAGCCCTGAACCTGGTTCCTCGCGAGGATCTCGAACTCGGGCCCGTCCCGGACCACCGTGGTCACTCCGTCCTCGCTGGTCGCGTAGACCTTGCCGTCGGCGACCAGGAGAGAGGCGCTGTAGGTGCCCGGTTCGAGACGCTGGTTCTCCCAGTCCGCCGCACCGGTTTCGGCGTCAAGCCGCGACAGGAGGCCGTTGTCGCGGAGCAGGTAGAGCGTCTCGCCGTCCGTCGCGGGCGTCGGCACGTCGGGTCCGCGGTCCGTCTCCCAGAGGATCTCCGGATCGCCGCCGTCTCCGAGCCGCAGCGCCTTCATGGGACTGACGCGGGTGGGAACGAAGACAAGGTCGCCCGCGGCCACCGGCGACGCGACGACCCGGTACATCGGGCTGTTCCTCGGGTTGAAGCCTTCCACGCGCCAGAGCTCGCGGCCGTCTTCCGGATCGTGGCCGGTGGCGACGTCGCCCCCGTTCAGCACGAGGACGTGGCCGTCGCCGCTCTCGACGAGGGCGGGCGTGATGTAGGCGTCCGGCGACTCCATCCGGGCGTTCGTCGGCCGCTCCTGCCGCCAGATCGTCTCGCCCGAGCCGGCTTCGATGGCCAGGAGGTAGGAGGGGTCGTCCGTCTTCATGCCGTGCAGCACCGGCACGTAGAGCACATCCCGCCAGAGCAGGGCGGATGAACCGTAGCCGTGGTTCAGGCCGAAGGCGCCGTAGTCCTGTTCGAGTTCCCGCCCCCAGAGCTGGTTGCCGTCGAAGTCGTAGGCCTGCAGCGCGCCGGTTCCGGTCAGGACCCAGACCCGCTCGCCGTCGGTGATCGGAGACGGCGACGACATGTTGTGCTTGCGCTGGAAGCGGTTGCCGCCGCCGATCGGCCGCTGCCACACGACATCGCCCGAACCGCCGTCGACACGCCACAGGGACAGGTCGTCGCCCTCGGCGACGTTCAGGAACACGATGTCGCCGACCACGATCGGGGTCGATCCGGAACGGTCCGGAAGCGCCAGCTTCCAGAGGATGTTCCGCTCCGTGTCGCCGTCGTGCCCCCATTCGGTGGGCAGTCCGGTGTGCGCGCTGTAGCCGTTCCGCTCGGGTCCTCGCCAGTTCGGCCACTCCGGCTCGCTCGCCGGCAGTACGCATGACACCGCCGTCAGGAGGCACCAGATCGCGGCCCTCAGCACGACGCGCCCCTTGTGGCGTCCGGATTCCATTCTCGTTCGGTTCACGCTGCCTCCCTTGCGGCCGCCGGCTCAGCGGTTTCCTCGCCGGCGCTGTCATTGGGTGCTTCGGCCGCCTCCGGCAGCAGCAGCACCTGGACCCGGTTCTCGCCGCCGAGGTAGTCCACCGCGGCGCCGCGGATCATCTCCGCGTCGACTTCTTCGAACAGTTCCTCGTAGGCCAGGATGCTGAGCGGATCCTCGTCGAACTGGTAGACGGCCTGCAGCGCCCCCAGCCAGAAACCGTTCGTCTCCTTGGCCGTCTCGCGGCCGCGGCGTTGCTGCTCGCGAATCTGGGCGATCTCGTCTTCGTCGGCCAGCTCCGTCCGTACGCGCTCGATTTCCTCCTCGACCGCCCCCAGCATCTCCTCGACGCGGTCCGGGGCACAGCCGAAGACGATCTGAATGGCGAACACCGAAACCGGAATCCGGTCCGCGCCCCCACCGACGTTGGCGCTGTAGGTGCCGCCGAGCTCTTCCCGCAGGCGCTCCCGCAGCCGGTCCCGCAAGAGGGACACCATCGAGTTCAGCCGGTACCGATTCAACTGGGTCTGCTCGAAGGCACCGCTGTAGACCAGCGCCACCTGGCTCTGATCCTCGAGGCCCCGGTACACCGTCCGCTCGATTCGCCCCTCCGGCGTCCGCACGCCGACATCCCGCCAGGACTCCTCCCGGCCGGTGGACGGCAGACCGCCCAGCCAGCGTTCCACCAGCGGCTCGATGGCCTCCAGTTCGAAGCTCCCGGCGAAGAAGAACGTGAAGTCGGAGAAGTCCCGAAAGCGATCCTCGTAGATCGCGAACACGCTGTCCAGGTCGGCTTCCGCCAGGAGCTCCTCGGTGAGGAACCGCCGGCGCGGGTGCTCCTGGGTCAGGACCTCCTGGAGAGTCCTGGCCCAGGCGAACATCGGCATGGCGCTCTGGTTGCGAAGCAACGCTCCCTGACGGGTCACGAAGGAATCGAAGGCCTCCTGGTCGCGCCTCGGCGCCGTCGCGTTCAGGTAGATCAGTTCGAACAGCGCCTCCAGGTCCTTCGGCGACCCGCGTCCGTTGATGCCCTCGAACAGGGGGCCGATGATCGGCGTCGACCGCGCCACCTTGCCCGCCATGGCCTTGTTGAGTTGAGTCAGGCTGAAGTTCCCGAAACCGGAGAGCTGGGCCACCTGCGTCGCCACGTTGACGTCCGGCCAGTCCTCGTCCGACACCAGCGAAGCACCGCCGGGACTGAAGGACGCGAACAGGATCTCGTCGTTCTTGAAGTCGCTGGGACGCAGGACGACGCGCACGCCGTTCGACAGCAGCCACTCCGTCACCCCGAGTTCCTCGATCGTCTTCCGCTCCACGATCTCGCCGGGCACGGGCCGCACCGGCACCAGGGCGCCAACGCCCACGTCGTCCTCGTAGGCTGCGACTTCCACCTGGCCCACCCGGTCGAACACCGCCAGGAGCTCCGCCTCGTCGAGCGGCTCCAGTCCCTCCTTCTCCGGCCCGCTCGCGAGGATCACCCGGTCCTCGTCGCGAATCCAGCCGTCGGCGACCGAGTTGACCTCGGCCAGCGTGATCTCCGGCACGTAGCGCCGGACGATCTCCCGCTCGTAGGCGATGCCGGGGAACGGCTCGCCGGTGAGGAAGTTCCGCTGGTACTCCGCGGCGTAGGCCCCCGAGTGCGTCTTGTCCCGTTCGTCGTAGGCGCGGTCCACGGAGCGCAGCGTGTTCACCCTGGCCCGTTCCAGTTCGCTCTCCTCGAAACCGTGCCGGCGGGCGCGTTCCGACTCGGTGAGCACGGCCTCGAGCGCCTCGACGGCGCCGCCCTCGGGGGCCCTGGCCGCGAGCCGGTACAGGCTGCGCTTCCGCGCCAGGGTGCCACGTCCACTGGAGGCGCCGATGAACGGCGGATCGGCCTCTTCGGCCCGCTCCGCCAGGCGGTTGTTCAGCATCCCGTTGTAGAGACCGCGGATCAGTTGCTGGCGGTAGTCGCCGACCGTGCCCTGCTCGTCTGGCGGCCCCTTGAAGGCGACCGAGACGGAGGTGCCCGGCAATTCCGGGTCGGTGAACACCGACACCAGGGTCTCCTCGTGAGGAGGAATCTCGGCCTCGATGCGCTCGCGCGGCTCGGCGGGCCCCTGCAAGGGTCCGAAACGTTCACGGATCTCGTCCTGGATCGAGGCCGCGTCGAAGTCGCCGACCGCGATGACGGCCATCAGGTCCGGCCGGTACCAGTCGCGGTAGAAGTCCCGCAGACGGTCCGGCGGCGCTTCCCGAACCATCTCCGGATCCCCGATCGGCAGCCGCTCGGCATAGCGCGAGCCGTGGAAGCGATAGGGGATCTCGGCGTCGCGGAGCCTCGCTCCGGCGCCCCGGTCGCCCCTCCACTCCTCGATCACGACGCCGCGCTCGCGTTCGATCTCCTCGTCGTCGAAGGTGACGGCGGAGGCCCAGTCCTCGAGCACCAGAAGCGCCCTGTCCAGTATGTCCGGGTCGTCGGTCGGCACCTCCAGCATGTAGACGGTCTCATCGAAGCCCGTGTACGCGTTGACGTCGGGCCCGAAGCGCATGCCGATGCCCTGCAGGTAGTCCAGCAGTTCCGTCTTCTCGAAGTTCTTCGTGCCGTTGAACGCCATGTGCTCGACGAAGTGGGCAAGACCGCGCTGGTCGTCGTCCTCGAGCACCGAGCCGGCGCGGACGACGAGCCGCAGAAAGGCCCGGTTCTCGGGCCGGCCGTTCTTTCTCACGTAGTAGCGAAGACCGTTCTCGAGTTCTCCGGTGAGCACGGCCGGATCCTCGGGCAGGACCTCGTCCAGTTCGTAGGTCCATTCGGGTGGCGACTCGTCGTCACCGGCGGCCGCGTCCTGGGCGCGGACGCCGGCCGCGATCAGGCCGGCGAACAGAGCCGCCGCGGCGGCGAGCAGACCAGCAGGGTACGAATGCGACCGGCCGTCTCTTCGCTCGATCATCGACGCTTCTCCTTCGTTTGGTGGGGCGCTCAGCGGCTGCCGGCGACACGGGCGCCGCCGTCCACTCGCACGACTGCCCCGGCCGGCAACGCTTCGACCAGCGCTTCCAGGGCGCGGTCCGCGGCGTTACGGCTACGGCTGTCGACGGTCAGCTTGACCCGGTAGTCGCCGTCCATCACCGGATAGCTGCCGATGTCGACGTCCTCGTGGGCGTCGACGACGCGGTCGAGCAGTTCCGCGATGTCCGTCTCGCGGCACGACGTGTAGACCGCCCGGCAGTAGAACCGGCGGCCGGCCGCCAGGCGGGCGCGCAGCATCGGCAGCTTCATGCGGAAGATCCGGGGCACGCCCGGCAACACGTACACGTTCTCCATGACGACGGACGGCCAGGGCACGTCCGGCGTGCTGACGAGTTCCGCGCCTTCCGGCACGTCGGCCATGCGCAGGTGGCCCTCGGTGCAGCGGTCCCCCACCATCTCGCGGATCTTCGCGACCAGTTCGGGAGAACGGACCAGCCGGCGCTCGAAGGCTTCGGCGACCGCCTTGAGCGTCACGTCGTCGTGGGTCGGCCCGACGCCGCCGCTCGTGATCAGGTAGTCGAACCGGTGGCGCAGACGGCGGATATCGGTCGCGATATCGGCGACGTCGTCCGGGCAGACGACCACTCTCTGGAGCTCGATCCCGAGGTCGAACAGCTCCCTGGCCAGGAGGCTCAGGTTCGCTTCCTCGACCTTGCCGCTGAGGATCTCGTTCCCGATGATCAGCGCACCTGCCGTCGGCATCGCGGTAGCTTACTCGTCAGCGGCCCTCGAATCGCGGCGACCGGCGCTCGGTCAAGGCTTGCACCCCCTCGCGGGCGTCGGCGGTGCGGAAGGTCACCTCCTGCTCCGCGCTCTCCAGGTCGAGCGCCTCGCCGATCGACCGTTCGAAGGTCCCGCGCACCGTGCGCTTGGTCGCCCTGACCGCGATCGGACCGGCCGCCGCGATCTCCAGGGCCAGGTCCTCGACCACCCGGTCGAAGTCCTCATCCGCCTCACGGCTGGCGATCCCCCACTCGACCGCCGTCGCGGCGTCGATGAGCCGCCCGCTGTAGAGGAGTTCCGCGGCGCGGGCGGGGCCGATCAGGCGCGGCAGGGTCCAGGTAGCGGCCATCCCGGGGTGGATCCCCAGCTTGACGAAGGTCATGCCGACCCGGGCGCCGGTACGGATCACGCGCATGTCGCAACCCAGGGCGAAGCACAGGCCGGCACCGATGGCGTGGCCGTTGATCGCGGCAATGGATGGCGCCGCGAGGTCGCGCACCGAGAGGTACAGGCGGTAGAAGTTCGCGCCGCCGCCCAAGCCCGGGCCGGCGTTGGCGTCCTCACTCACCTCCTCCTGGATGCTCCTGAGGCTGCCGCCGGCGCTGAAGGCCCGGCCGGCCCCGCGGACGATGACCACGCGCGTCTCGGCGCGCTCGTTGATCAACGGAACGGCGTCCCTGATCTCCGCGCCCATCGCCGGGGTCATCGCGTTCAACTGGTCCGGGACGTTCAGGGTGAGCCGCGTGATCGGCCCTTCGTGGGACAGCAGGAGGTGTTCGAAGCTCATGAAACGTGCTCTCCTTCAAGCTAGAATGCGGCGCATGCTAACGATCACCGAACTGGCGCAGAAACAGGTGACGGAAGCGATCAAGTCCGAAGAGCGCGACGACCTGGCGCTACGGATCGCGATCACCGGCCGCAGCGGCGGCGGCTTCCGCTACCAGATGGACCTGGTCGGCCTGGACGAAACGAGGCCCGACGACGAGGTCGTCGAACTCGACGCCTTCAACGTGTACGTGGACTCCGAGAGCGCGCCGGACCTCGCCGGCGCCACCATCGACTTCGTGACCCGGCTCTCCGAGAGCGGCTTCAAATTCGACAACCCCAACTCCCCCTGGGGCGAGGGCGTGGCCGCCGACGTTCAGCGCGTCCTCGATGAACAGATCAACCCGCAGATCGCCGCCCACGGTGGCTTCGTCACCCTCCTCGAAGTCAAGGACGAGACCGCCTACATCACGATGGGCGGCGGTTGCCAGGGCTGCGGCATGGCCGACTACACGCTCAAGCAGGGCGTCGAGCAGGCCATCGTGGAAGCCGTGCCGACCGTCCAGCGCGTCCTCGACACGACGGATCACGCCGCCGGCACGAACCCGTACTACGCGCCGTAGCGACGTGGCGGCCTGCCCGTAAGCACGACCGCCGGAGAGGCCGCTTCCTGTTGCCCCAGCCCGGCGGTTGTGGAATAGTCCCGGCTGGTTGAGCGACGCGTTCCAGTTCGCCTTCGCTCGCCGGAACACCCCGACTACCGACGTCAGGATCCGATGGGCACGCACCGTTTCAGGCGGGGACTGAGCCTGCCGATCGCGGGGTCTCCCGAGCAGACGCTCGATGACGCCGCGGCGCCGGGTACGGTCGCCGTCAGCGCGGCCGACTACCCGGGCATGAAGCCGGCGATGCACGTCGGGCCGGGCGATGCCGTGCAACGTGGTCAGCTCCTGTTCGAGGACCGCAAGCAGCCGGGCGTTCGCTTCACGTCTCCCGCCGCGGGAACCGTGACGGCAGTGAATCGCGGCGCCAAGCGGGCATTGATCTCGGTCGTCGTGCGGGTGGATCCTTCCGACCAGGCGAGCTCCAGCGGCGCCGGAGTCGGCTTCGCCAGCTACACCGGAAGACACCCGAGCGCACTCTCGCGTGCGGAGGTCCAGGCGTTGCTCGTGGAGTCCGGGGACTGGGTCGCCCTGCGCGCGCGCCCCTTCGGACGCAGCGCCGCCGTCGATTCGGTGCCGAAGTCGATCTTCGTCACCGCGATGAACACGGAACCGTTCGCGCCCGCCGCGGACCGGATCGTCGAGGGGCGCACGGGCGATCTCGAGCGGGGTCTCGCCGCGCTGACACGGCTGACGGACGGACCGGTGTTTCTCTGCCGCGCTCCCGGCACGCTCGCCGGTGTCGAAACGAGCGAACCGGTCCGGGTCGAGGAGTTCACGGGCCCCCACCCCGCCGGCGCCGCGGGGATGCACATCCACACGCTCGACCCGGTCAACCGCAACAAGCTGGTGTGGCAGATCGGGCTGCAGGACACGCTGGCGATTGGCCGCCTGTTCGAGACGGGGACGCCGGATGTCCAGCGCATCGTCGCCCTGGCGGGTCCGCCGGTGCGCCGGCCCAGGCTCCTGCGCACGCGACTCGGCGCCGCGCTCGCCGACGTGACGAGGGGCGAGATCGGCACGGGGGCGGAAGCCGTCCCCGACGGCGCCGTGCGGGTCGTCACCGGCTCGCCGCTCGCCGGCCGGACCGCGATCGGCGAGAACGCGCCGGCCGATCTCCACGGTTACCTGGGCCGCTTCCACGAGGTCGTCTCGGTGCTCGAGGACGACCACGACCGCCGTTTCCTGGGCTGGCTCACCCCCGGTTTCGGCGCCTTCTCCCGCGCCCGCGCCTTCGCCTCCTCCCTGCTGCCGCGCAAGTCCTTCGCGATGACGACGACCACCTACGGCTCGCCGCGGGCGATCGTGCCGATCGGCCTCTACGAGAGCGTCTTCCCCTGGGACCTGCAGCCGACCTTCCTGCTCAAGTCCCTGGTGGCCGGCGACATCGAGCGGGCCGAGGAACTCGGCTGCCTGGAGCTGCTGGAGGAGGACCTGGCGCTCTGCACCTTCGTCTGTCCGGGCAAGACGGAGTACGGGCCGTACCTGCGCGACGCGCTCGAACTGATCGAGAAGGAAGGCTAGAGCCGCCGGATGAAACTCCTGCGCCGCATTCTCGACAGGCAGGCCCGCCACTTCGAGCCCGGGGGCCGGTTCGAGCGCTTCTACCCCTTGTACGAGGCGCCCGACACGTTCCTGTACACACCGGGCAAGACGACCGCCGGCGCCGCGCACGTGCGGGACGCGCTGGACCTGAAGCGCCTGATGATGACGGTCGTCGTGGCGCTCGTGCCCTGCGTCCTCATGGCGATGTGGAACACCGGCCGGCAGATCCACCTGGCGATCGCCGGCGGCGCGACGGCCCTGCCGAACTGGCGCACCGACGCGATGGAGATGCTGGGGCTGCCGTTCGACGCGTCCAGCCTGCTCGCGAACACGGCCCACGGCGCGCTCTACTACCTCCCCGTTCTCGTCGTGACGTTCGCGGTGGGCGGCCTCTGGGAGGGACTGTTCGCTGTCGTCCGGCGGCACGACGTGAACGAGGGCTTCCTGGTCACCGGCATGCTCTTCCCGCTCGTGCTGCCGCCGACGATTCCGCTCTGGCAGGTGGCGATCGGCATCACCTTCGGCGTCGTCGTCGGGAAGGAGATCTTCGGCGGTACGGGTTACAACGTCCTGAACCCGGCGCTTACGGCGCGCGTCTTCCTGTTCTTCGCCTATCCGGCCCAGATTTCCGGCGACGCCGTGTGGATCGCGGCCGGCACGTCGGCCGACGGCTACAGCGGCGCCACCGCGCTCGGCGACATCGCGGTGCTCGAGGCCGCCGAGGGTTCCGAAGCCCCGCTGAACGGACTGACCGCGATCGAGGGCAAGGTCTCCTGGATGCAGGCCTTCCTCGGCGACATTCCGGGATCGATGGGCGAGACCTCCGCGCTGGCCTGCCTGATCGGCGCGGCGATCCTGATCGCCACCGGCATCGGCTCCTGGCGGATCATGGTCGCAGCAACGGCCGGCACGGCGGCGATCTCCCTGTTGCTCAACCTCATCGCTTCGAACACGAACGCGATGCTCTCGGTCCCCTTCCACTGGCACGTCGTGCTCGGCGGGTGGGCCTTCGGCATCGTCTTCATGGCGACGGATCCGGTGAGCGCCGCGCAGACGAACCGGGGGCGCTACATCTACGGTTTCCTCGTCGGCGTGCTGGCCATCCTGATCCGCACCGTGAACCCCGCCTTCCCGGAAGGCGTGATGCTCGGCATCCTGTTCATGAACCTGTTCGCGCCCCTGATCGACCACTACGTGCTGAAGGCGAACATCAAGCGCCGCCAGGCGCGCTACGCGCAATAGCGAGATAGCGCAATAGACTCTCCCCCGACCGGCGGAACTCCTCATGGCAAACCGACAGGCCACCGGCTACACCCTCCTGTTCGCGACCGCGATCTGCATCGTGTGCGGGATCCTCGTGTCCTCCTTCGCGGTCAGCCTGGAGGACCTCCAGGACGAGAACATCGCCCTCGACAAGCAGAAGCGGGTGCTCGAGGCCGTGGGCCTGCTCCAGCCCGGCGAGCCGATCGACGAGGCGCAGGTCGCCGAGCGCTTCGCGCCGATCGAACCGGTGCTGATCGAGCTCGCCTCCGGCGAGGCGGTGGACGGCGAGACCGCGACCTTCGACCAGCAGCGGCGCGCCCGTGATCCCGCGACCAGCGCCGAAGCTCCCGACAACCTGGCGAAGGTCAAGCGCATTCCCGATCGGGCTCTGCTCTACGAGGTGCGCGGCGACGGCGGCGAACTCGAGATGGTCGTGCTGCCGATCGAGGGCCTCGGACTCTGGGGAACCCTGTACGGCTTCCTGGCGCTCGACGCGGACACGACGACCGTCCGCGGCATCACCTACTACCAGCACAAGGAGACGGCGGGCCTGGGCGGCGAGGTGGACAACCCGCGCTGGAAGGACCGCTGGCCCGGGCGCAAGGCCTTCGATGACGAGGGCAAGGTCAGCCTCGCGGTGATCAAGGGGTTTGCCGACGGTCCCGAGCAGGATCCCCACCGCGTCGACGGCCTCGCGGGCGCGACGATCACCAGCAACGGAGTGACGAACATGCTCGAGTTCTGGCTCGGCGAAAACGGCTTCGAGCCCTACCTCAACCGGATCCGCGCGGAGGCCAACTGATGGCTGTGAAGAAGAGCGAAGCGGCGCTCGACCCCCTCTTCAACAACAATCCGATCGCGCTCCAGGTGCTCGGCATCTGCTCGGCGCTGGCGGTGACCACGAAGATGGAAACCTCGGTCGTCATGTGCGCGGCCGTCATCGGCGTGCTGACCGTCTCCAATCTGACGATCAGCATTCTCCGGCACCAGATCCCGAACAGCATCCGGATCATCGTCCAGTTGACGGTCATCGCGTCGCTGGTCATCGTCACCGACCAGATTCTCAAGGCCTACGTGTTCGAGATCAGCAAGCAGCTATCCGTGTTCGTCGGGCTGATCATCACGAACTGCATCATCATGGGCCGGGCAGAGGCGTTCGCGATGCAGAACCCGCCGTCCCTGGCCATCCTCGACGGCATCGGCAACGGCATCGGCTACAGCGCGATCCTGATGGTCACGGCGGTCCTGCGCGAGCTGTTCGGTTCCGGGAAGCTCTACGGCTACAGCATTCTGCCCACGGTCTCGGAAGGCGGCTGGTACCTGCCGAACGGCCTGATGCTGCTGTCTCCCGCGGCCTTCTTCATCATCGGCGGATTGATCTGGGCGTTGCGGGTGTACAAGCCCGCCCAGGTCGAGATGGACGGCTAGAGGGAGGCCGGGACGATGTTCGAGGAATACCTGAACCTTGCCGTGAAGGCCATCTTCATCGAGAACATGGCGCTGACCTTCTTCCTGGGCATGTGCTCCTTCCTGGCCGTGTCGAAGAAGGTGGAGACCGCGGTCGGCCTCGGCCTGGCGGTCATCTTCGTGCTCACCGTCACCGTGCCGGCGAACAACCTGATCCAGACCCACCTGCTGAACGAAGGGGCGCTCGCCTGGATCAGCCCGGAGTTCGCCGGCGTCGATCTGACCTTCCTGAACCTGCTCTGCTTCATCGGCACGATCGCCGCGATGGTCCAGCTCGTGGAGATGACGACCGACCGTTTCTTCCCGGCGCTTCACGCGACGCTGGGCATCTTCCTGCCGCTGATCGCCGTGAACTGCGCGATCCTGGGCGGTTCCCTGTTCATGGTCGAGCGGGACTACGACTTCGGCGAGAGCGTCGTCTTCGGTCTGGGCAGCGGCATCGGCTGGTTCCTGGCTGTCGTCGCCCTGGCCTCCATCCGTGAGCGCCTGCGGTACAGCAACGTGCCCCACGGTCTGCGCGGCCTGGGCATGACCTTCGTCATCACCGGACTGATGGCCTTCGGCTTCATGGCCTTCGGGGGCATCCAGCTGTGATCACCGTCGTCCTCGGGGTGACGATGTTCACCGTCGTCATCCTCGCCCTGGTCACGGTCCTGATGCAGGCCAAGGCCCGGCTCGTCGCCGGCGGCGAGGTCTCGATCCTGATCAACGACGAGAAGACCCTCGCGGCGTCCACCGGCGGAACCCTGCTCGGCACCCTGGCGGAGCACCAGATCTTCATTCCCTCGGCCTGCGGCGGCCAGGGCACCTGCGGCGTCTGCACCGTCGATGTGTTCGAGGGCGGCGGCGCGATGCTGCCGACCGAGAAGACGCACATCAGCCGCCGCGAGGCCCGCGACGGCTGCCGGCTGAGCTGCCAGGTCAAGATCAAGGAGGACATGAAGATCGGCATCCCGGCCGAGGTCTTCGGGGTCAAGAAGTGGCAGTGCAAGGTCCGCTCGAACGAGAACGTCGCGACCTTCATCAAGGAGCTCGTGCTGGAACTGCCCGAGGGCGAGGAGGTCCCCTTCCGCGCCGGCGGCTACATCCAGATCGAGTGCCCGCCGCACGTCGTGAACTACAGCGACTTCACGGTGGAGGACGAGTACCACGAGGACTGGGACCGCTTCAAGCTCTGGAACCTCGTCTCCAGGGTCGACGAGACCGTGGTGCGCGCCTACTCGATGGCGAACTACCCGGAGGAGAAGGGCGTCATCATGCTGAACGTCCGCGTGGCGACGCCGCCGCCCCGCGAGATGGACCTGCCGCCCGGCCAGATGTCGTCCTACATCTTCAACCTGAAGCCCGGCGACGACGTGACGATCGCCGGCCCCTTCGGCGAGTTCTTCGCCAAGGACACGGACGCCGAGATGGTCTTCGTCGGCGGCGGCGCCGGCATGGCGCCGATGCGCTCCCACATCTTCGACCAGTTCCGCCGCATCCACACGGACCGCAAGGTGTCCTTCTGGTACGGCGCCCGCTCCTACCGCGAGGCCTTCTACACCGACCACTTCGACCGGATCGCGGAAGAGAACCCGAACTTCACCTGGCACCTGGCCCTCTCCGACCCGCTCGAGGAAGACAACTGGGACGGCTACACCGGCTTCATCCACCAGGTCCTCTACGACAACTACCTGAAGGACCACCCAGCCCCGGAGGACTGCGAGTACTACCTCTGCGGCCCGCCCCTGATGCTCCAGGCCTGCATGAAGATGCTCGACGACCTGGGAGTCGAGCCTGAGAACATCGCCTTCGACGACTTCGGCTAGGCCGAGGTGCCACCCGTCTGGCGGGGGTCCGGGGGAGGGGTCCCAGGTGCCGTTCGCACTCACTCGGAGAATGGAAGGGGGTGTGCTCACTGCACTCCGCTCGCTCCGGTTGGGAATCGGATTCCGAAGGGGCGTCGGCCGTCGCTCGCTCCGAGCCACCTGGGACCCCTCCCCCGGACCCCCACCAGACTGGAGGGTGTCGGGCCATCCAGCGGCCGCTTCCTGCGAAGGGCTGGTTCGGTGGTCCTGTCGGGGGCGGAAGTGGATGCCTGTGCTGGCGTTGGTTGGCTTGGTCCCGGGCTGCGCACAGGTACCTGAAGAAGTTCTGCTCCAGGGGCCCACGATGGGTACCTACTACCGGGTTCGCGTTGTGGCGGAGGCTGGCGATCGGGAGGCGATCCGGGGTCTCGTCGAGGAACGGCTGGATGCGGTGGACCGGGCGATGTCGACTTATCGACAGGACTCGGAGATCTCTCGTTTCAACCGTCTTGGAGCCGGCGAGTCCCTGGTGTTCTCGGTGGAAACCTGGGCGGTTCTGGAACTCGCCTGGCGGGTGCGCGAGGAGAGCGATGGCGCATTCGATCCGACGGTGGGGCCGCTGGTCGACGCCTGGGGCTTCGGTGCGCCCGGACGCGGTGCGGAGCCAACTGCTCCACTCGACAGTCGCCTGGCAGAGCTCCGCCGGGCGGTCGGCGCCGTCGAACTGGCATATGAGGACCGCGCTGTGCTCAAGGTCGAGAACGGAGCAGCCCTCGACCTGTCGGCGATCGCCAAGGGTTGGGCCATCGATCGTGTCTCCGAGGCCCTAACCGAGGAGAGCTACACGAATCACCTCGTCGAGGTCGGCGGCGAGATCAGGACCAGCGGCCACAGCCCAACGGGCGATCGGTGGCGAATCGCGATCGAGCAACCGCCGCCCAGACCGGCCGATTCGGACTCAGGTCCACTCCCCGATGCGCCGGGCACCGGCGCACCACCCGCGCTACACCAGGTTCTACCGATCAACGACGGCGCCCTGGCAACCTCCGGCGACTACCGCAACTACTGGGAACGCGACGGCGTGCGCTACTCCCACACGATCGATCCCCGCACCGGCCGACCCGTCCAACACGCTCTCGCCTCAGCCAGCGTATTCCACACGAGCTGCGCCCTCGCCGACGCCTATGCCACTGCCCTGATGGTCCTCGGTCCGGAGGAAGGCCTGCGCTGGGCGGACCAGAACGGCATCGCGGCCTTGCTTCTCGCCTACCGTGGAAACTCGCTGGAAGAAGTCTCCAGTGCTGCCTTCCGCACCCGGTTCGGGAACGCCGACTAGCCGGCAGCGACGCCCTCCAGCCGGTCCGGGGCTCCGTGGGGGGGAGGGTCCCGGCGGACTCGAAGCGAGCGACGCCCGGCGCCCCTGCATCAAGCGACGACCAACCGGAGCGAGCGGAGCGGAGTGCGCGCAGACCTCCCATCCTCCCCGAAAGCGCGCACGGCCGCCGGGACCCTCCCCCCCACGGAGCCCCGGACCGGCGGGTGCCGCCTCGACCTCCTCCAGCACCGCGACCGGTAGACTCCTGCGAGCCATGGCGATCCTGTTTCTCACAATCACCGTCATCGCCGTTTCGGTGATCCTCATGTCCGTCGGGGTTCTCCTCAGCGGCCGCTGCCTGCGCGGCTCCTGCGGCGGTCCTGACGTGCTCGGCCCGGACGGTGAGCCTCTCAACTGCTCCAACTGCCCGCTGCGCCGCGCGCGGGAGGAAACCTGATCGTCACCGAGGGCGTGGCCGAGCGCCCGATCCAGATCACTCACCACGGCGAATCGCAGCCGTTTTCCCGCGGGTTGCTCGCCCGCAGCCTTTACGCGGCCGGGCTCGACTTCGACCGGGCCTACCGCCGGGTGGAGCAACTGCAGCGACAGTTGCAGCACGAAGGCACGACCAGCCTCGAGAAGCGGCGCTTGGCCCGGCGGATCGCCGAGCTCCTCGAGTCGGAAGAGGGCGCCGATACGGCCGGTCGCTACCGGCTGATCCGGCGCCTGCGGAGGCTCCCGAAGCCGCTGATCCTCTACATCGGCGGCGCCGGAGGCACCGGCAAGTCGACGCTGGCCCTCGACCTGGCGCCGCAACTCCGCATCTACCGGATCAACGCCACCGACACCGTGCGCCAGGTGATGCGGATGGTGTTCGCGCCGGCGATCCTGCCGGCGCTCCACGTCTCGAGCTACGAGACGCCGGCGGACCCCTCCAGCGAGTACGGGGCGGGCGCCGCCAACCCCCAGGTGGCGACCCTGGGAGAACAGGCCGCCAGGGTATGCGTCGGCGTTCGGGCGGTGGTCGAACGGGCGATCGCCGAGAACCTGAGCCTGGTCGTCGAGGGCGTCCACCTGCTGCCGGGCATGGTGCCCTTCAACGACCTCGAAGGGGAGGCCTACCAGTTCTTCACGGTGCTCTCGACGCCGGACGAGGAGATCCACCGCAGCCACTTCCTGGCCCGCGAGTCCTTCGCCGGCAGGCGACCGAACCGGCAGCTCGACCACTTCCGGGTCATTCGCGGACAGCAGCGGCACCTGCTGCGTCTGGCGAAGGAGGCAGGCGTTCCCGTCCTCGACACGACGGATCGCGAGGAGCTGCTTCCGACCGCCATCGCACTGCTCGGCCAGAGCCTCTCCCAGCGCCTGCCGTGGCTCACCCAGGCATCGGCGGAGTCTCTCAGCGAGAGACGAACCCCGGCTCTCCTTCTGGTCATCGACGGACTCCCCGACCGGCCCCTGCGCTCGCTCGGCGCGCGGACTCCGCTCGAAGCCGCACGGACGCCCACGCTCGACCGGCTGGCCCGGGAAGGCGCCTGCGGCCTGGCCGACCCGATCGCGCCCGACGTGGTTCCGGATACCGCGTCGGGGAATCTCGCCCTCTTCGCGCAATCCCCGCGAGTGATGACCCGGGGGCCGATCGAGGCGCTCGGCGCCGGCCTCAAGCTCAAGACGGGGACGATCGCCGTCCGCGGCAACTTCGCCACCCTGGACGAGCGCGGCTTCGTCGTCGACCGCCGCGCCGGCCGCATCCGCGAGGGCGCCAAGAAACTGGCCAAGGCGATCGACCGCCTGGATCTGCCCGCCTCGGAACGGGTCAAGGTCCGCGTACGGGCGACGACCGAGCATCGGCTCGCGATCACCCTGCGCGGAGAGGGGCTGACGTCGGCCATCGAGGGCTCCGACCCCGGCGACGGCGCGCCGTCGGGACGTCCGCTGGTCCCGAGGCCGCTCGATCCGAACGACGACAGCGCCGAGCACACGGCCCGCGTCCTGGCCCTGTTCGAGCAGGAAGCGCGGCGCGTGCTGGAGCGGCACCCGGTGAACGAGGAGCGGCGGCAGGGCGGCGACCTCCCGGCGAACGCCGTCCTGACCCGGGGAGTGGGCCGGGTCCACCGGTTGCTGCCGCTCGAGCCGGGCGGCCTGCCGCTCAACGCGGCCTGCATCGGCGGCGACCGGACCGTGATGGGCATCGCCTCAGCACTCGGCGCTTCGGTGATCCGCCGCCGCGGCATGACCGCGAACGTGGACACGGACCTCTCGCTCAAGTTCGACTGCGCCCTGGAGGCGCTCGAGGAGCACGACCTGGTGATGGTCCACGTCAAGGGCGCCGACATCGCCGCCCACGATCGCCGTCCCGATCTGAAGGTCGCCTTCCTGGAACGCCTCGACCGTGAGCTCGCGACCCTGCTCGACCGCCTGAAGCAACCCGTCCGGGTCGCGGTGACGGCCGATCACGCCACCCTCTCCGAACTGGGCGCTCACGGCGCCGATCCGGTGCCGGTGCTGATCTGGGGCGACGGAATCACGCCGGACGACGTGACCAGCTACGGCGAGCGCGCCGCCGGGACCGGCAGGCTGAACCGGTTCCCGCTCCAGCTCCTGATCGAGCGCATCTTCGAACAGTACGGTCCGGAGGCGACCTGAGTGGCGAAGAAAATCGAGCGCCCGGTTCAGCGCCGCGCGGATCTGGCGGGCGGCCGCGGTTTCGCCTGCGTGGCGCTCGACCGCCCCGCCGATCCCGTCAACGTCGGCCACGTCCTGCGGGCGGCGCTCTGCTTCGAGGCCCGCATGATCATCCTGGGCCAGCCATCCGAAGACATCGACATCCGGCGGCTGCCGACCGATCCGACCCGCGCCTACCGGCACGTCCCGGTGATCGAGGTGGAGGATCTGCTCGAGGCGGCTCCCCGCGACACGGCCGTGGTCGCGGTCGAAATCGTCCCGGACGCGATCGCGCTTCCCGATTTCGTTCACCCGGAGCGGGCCTGCTACGTGTTCGGACCGGAGAGCGGTTCGGTTTCCGAGCGCATCCTGAAGCGGAGCGACCACCTCCTTCGCGTTCCCACCGCGGTCTCGCTGAACCTCGGCATGACGGTCGGCGTCGTGCTCTACGACCGCTGCGCCGACCGCTGGCGCCGGAAGCGCCGGGAGCGGAACGGCTGAGTCAGCTCTCCCCCGGCGACGTCGCCGTCTCGGCAAAGAGCGACAGCAGGGGAAGCCCGAGCCGCTCGCGCACCAGGCGGCGCACCAGGCGCTGACGAAGTTCCGGCAGCCTCTCCTCGTCCACCCGTCCCGCCGTTCCTCGCAGGGCCTCGTCGGCCCCCGCCAGGACGGCCTCGCGGTCCGCCGGCGCGAGGCCGTCGAACGCCCCCGCGACCAGTTCGAGATCGAGTTCGGCCAACCGGGCCTCGACCTCCGGGGCCGTGCCGCCGACCTTCATCAACCTGCTCCGCCAGAGCTCGACATCCGCCAGGGTCGGCGGCAGTGCGGAAGCCAGCGCTCCAAGCCGCCCCGGCACGTCGATCGCTGATGGTTGCCGCCGCACCGGCGGTGCCGCCCCGAGTTCCCGATACTCCGCCCATGCCTTCTCCACCGCCGGACGGCAGTAACGCAGGCTGCTGACGTTCCTCTGCTTCAACTCCGGCGAGGCCGCCTGCCGTTCAGCGCGCCGCTCGAAGACTCTCCGGATGCTCTCGAGCACGAGATGAAGCGGGACGCCCTGCTGCCGCCAGCCGTCCGCCAGTCGCCAGTCGGCGGGACTCAGGAGCAGGGGCGCTCCCCGCAGCCGGATGAACTCCTCCTCGATCGCCTCGAAGTAGCCGCGGTCCCCGCTGCCGGGATCCGCTCCGGACGTCACGCCTCGATGACCTCGCCCGAGGCGATCGTGCGCAGGCCGGCGGAGGTCCGCAGCCGAAAGCGTCCACCGTCATCGAAGCCCGCGAACCGGCCGGCAACCGTCTCGCCGCCGATCCGGCAGCTCACTTCGTCTCCCTCGCGATGGACGGTGCAGCGACGGTAGGCATCCAGCGTGTACTCCACGTCTCCCGCACGACCCAACTCGGCTTCCAGCGACGTGGCGAGCCGTGCGGCGACGGCCGCCTGCGAAGGCCGGCTCCCGGCTTCGAGCGCGATCGACGTCGCGACCGGCGTCGGCAGATCGCCTGCTTCGCCGAAGTCGTAGTTCACGCCGAAACCGATCAGGGCCACCGTCTCGCCGCCGTTGCCGACCACCGTCTCGATCAGGATGCCGGCGATCTTTCGGCCGTCGACGAGCACGTCGTTCGGCCACTTCAGGCCCGCGCTTCCATCGACGAAGCCGGCCAACGCGCGGCACACGCCGATGCCGGCCAGAAGCGGCAAAGCCCCGAGCTGATCCTCCAGGGAACCACCCGCCCCGGCGATCGGCAACGGCTGCAGCCAGGTGCAGTAGAGACCGCGTCCCGCGGTGCTGACCCAGGAGCGGCCCTGTCGACCCCGGCCCGCCGTCTGTTCGAACGCCACGACCAGGGCGGTCGGCGGCGTCGACTCCTCTTCGAAGAACCGCTCGGCCAGTGCCTTGACGAAGCGGTTCGTCGAATCGACCGTGTCGATCAGCACCAGGTTGCCCGGCAGGCGCGGCGTCCAGGCCAGCAGCTCCCCGGTGAACTGGTCGAATGCCTCGGAGCGATCCGCCATAGGGGCGCGAAGGGTAGCAGCTAGGCGTCGAGCGCTTCGGCCATCCGCTGGCGACGTTCCTCCAGTTCGGCGAGCCGGCTGCGGTTGCCCTCGACCACGTGGGCCGGTGCCTTCTCGAGAAACCCGGGGTTCGAGAGACGGCCCCGGGCGCCGGCGATCTCGGCGTCGATCTTCTGCAGATCGCTGGCGACCCTGGCGCGCTCGGACTCGCTCATCTCGGGCGCCTCGACCTCGAACGCGAGGTTCACGCCGCCGGCGCGATCACGGACCGACCCGGCCGGTCCGTGACCGGCGGTCACCTGGGCGACACCGGCAACGGCGCCCAGCAGGGATTCCTGTTCGACGACGAAGGCGATGAGGTCCCGGTCGCCGTCCTCCACGAAGACGGACATCTTCGCGGCCCCGGCGAGGTTCCGCTCGCGCCGCAGACTCCGGACCGCCTGGACCACGGCGATCACGGCGTCCATGCCCCGCTCGACTTCGTCCGAAATCAGGTCGTCGTCGCTCAGCGGGTAAGCCTGAAGCGCGATGCTCTCCGGGTCCCCGGAGCCGGCAGCCGAAGCGCGCGGCAGGCGCTGCCAGAGCTCCTCGGTCAGGTGCGGCATCACCGGATGCAGCAGCCGCAGGCTCGCTTCGAGCGTGAACAGAACGGTCTCAGCGGCCCGCGGCCGCGGCGCCTTTCCCGACAGGGCCGGCTTCGCGAACTCGATGTACCAGTCGCAGAGCTCGTGCCAGAAGAAGTGGTAGAGCGCGTTGCAGGCCCGGTCGAAACGAAACTCCTCGAGCGCCTCGTCGACCGTGGCCGCGGTGGCCGACAGGCGGGAGAGGATCCAACGTTCGGGCGCCGCCAGATCGTCGCCGAGCAACTCGGCGGTGGAACCCGGAACGCTCGCCCCCTCGGTGCGCGCCAGAGCGAACCGGACCGCGTTCCAGATCTTGTTGCCGAAGGCCCGGTAGCCGGCCATCCGCTCCAGGTCGAGCGGAACGTCGCGCCCCGGCACGTCGAGAACCGCCAGGGTGAAGCGCATCGCGTCCGCCCCGTACTCCTCGATCAGGTCCATCGGGTCGACCGTGTTGCCCTTGGTCTTCGACATCTTCTCGCCGTCCGCGTCCCGAACGAGTCCGGTCAGGTGAACCATCCGGAAGGGCACGTCGCCGTAGAGGTGCTGCGACAGCATGACCATGCGCGCCACCCAGAAGAACAGGATGTCGAAGCCGGTGATCAGGACCTCGGTCGGGTACCAGGTGCCGAGGTCGGCCGCCTCCTCGTCCGGCCAGCCCAGCGTGGAGATCGGCCACAGGCCGGACGAGAACCAGGTGTCCAGAACGTCCGGGTCCCGCGTCAGCTCGGTCGTGCCCGCCTGTTCCTCGGCCGCGGCTCGATCCATCGCCACGTAGCACGCGCCGTCCGCGTCGTACCAGGCCGGAATGCGGTGCCCCCACCAGAGCTGGCGTGAGATCACCCACGGCCGGATGTTCCTGAGCCAATGCTCCCAGGTCCGGTCCCAGGAGGAAGGAACCAGCCTGATGTCCCCGTTCTCGACCGACGCGAGGGCTTCCTGCGCCATGCCGGAAACGTCCGCGAACCACTGCGGCGACAGCATCGGCTCGACCGGCTCGCCGCTCCGCTGGGAATGGCCGACGCTGTGGACGTGGGGCTCGACCTTGACCAGCCGCCCCTCGGCCTCCAGCCGTTCCGCCACGCGGCGCCGGGCCTCGAAGCGGTCCAGGCCTTCGAAATCGGCACCCGCCTCGGCGGTCATCCGACCGTCGAAGTCGATCACGCGCACCCCCGGCAGGTCATGGCGGCGGCCGATTTCGTAGTCGTTCGGATCGTGGAAGGGCGTCACCTTGACCAGCCCGGTGCCGAACTCGGGGTCGACGTGCTCGTCCGCGACCAGCCGGAGCCGCCGGCCGAGGAGGGGCAGCCTGGCCGTGCGGCCGGCGAGGCGGCGGTAGCGCTCGTCCTCCGGGTGAAAGGCGACGGCAGTATCCCCGAGCATCGTCTCCGGCCGCGTAGTGGCCACGACCAGCGGCTCCTCGGCCGTGGAGCTTTCCGCGAGCGGCTCCAGGGAGTAAGCGAGGTGGTAGAGGCGGCCCTCGACCTCGCGGTTCTCCACCTCGAGGTCGGAAACCGCCGTCCTCAGCACCGGCGACCAGTTGACCATGTGCTCGCCGCGGTAGATCAGGCCCTCTTCGTGAAGGCGCACGAAGGCGGTGCGCACCGCGCGCGCCAGACCGTCGTCCAGCGTGAACCGCTCGCGGGACCAGTCGCAGGAAGCACCCAGACGCTGCAACTGACCGCGGATGTTCGCGTGGTACTCGTGCTTCCACTGCCAGACCCGCTCGACGAACTTCTCCCTGCCGAGCTCGATCCGGCTGGAGCCCTGCTCTTCCAGGTGCCGCTCGACCATGAGCTGGGTCGCGATGCCGGCGTGATCCGTTCCGGGCAGCCACAGCGCGTTGTCCCCTCGCATCCGCCGCCAGCGCGTGACCAGATCCTGCAGGGTGCTCTGCAGGGCATGCCCCATGTGCAGCTTGCCGGTGACGTTCGGCGGCGGTATGAGGATGCAGTAGGGCTTCGGCCCCTTGCCTTCCGGATCGGCAGCACAGCGGTACAGGTCCTGTTCGTCCCACCACGCCTGCCACTTGCCTTCGTAGGAGGCAGGCTCGAAGCGCTTCTCCATCGCTGGTGTCTGCGCTTGCGCGTTGGCGGAGGGTCCGCCGCCCGCCATCAGCGACCGGCCCCGCCGGCCGGCCCCGCGGCCGCCAGCCGGCGGTTCAGGTACTCGACGATCGCGGCCGTGCTGGAGCCAGGCGGAAAGACCTCGTCCACGCCGGCGGCCTTGAGCTCCGCGATGTCCGCGTCGGGAACGATGCCCCCGGCAAACACGAGCACGTCGTCGGCCCCGGCGGCGTGCAGACCCTCCACCACCTCCGGCAGCAGGGTGTTGTGGGCGCCGGAGAGGATCGACAGACCGACGGCCCGCACGTCTTCCTGCACGGCCGCGGCGACGATCTGCTCCGGCGTCTTCCGAAGACCGGTGTAGATCACCTCGAATCCCGCGTCGCGCAGGGCGCGCGCGACCACCTTGGCGCCACGGTCGTGGCCGTCCAGCCCGGGCTTGGCGACAAGGATCCGGTGCGGAGCCAGGGCTCCAGGCCGCTCGGCGATCAAGGCGCCGCCTCCCGGCGTAGCCCGTACTGCTCCATCTTCTTGTACAGGTTGCTCCTCGGCGTCCCGATGGCCTTCGCGGTACGGGTCACGTTCCAGCCGTGCTCCTCGAGCTTCTTCGCCAGGTACATTCGTTCCGAACTCTCCCTGAACTCGCGCAGGGTGGGAAGCGCGAGAATAGCCTCCGAGAGGCCGCCACGCACGGAACCCGCAAGACCGAGGACGGCTGCCCGGTCGATCCTGTCGCCCGGGCTCAGGATCAGCACGCGCTCCAGCAGGTTCTTCAGTTCCCGGACGTTGCCGCGCCACGGCATCGCCTGCAACTGCCGTATCGCACCCGGGGTCAGGCTCTTCTGGCGGTAGTTGTTCTCGATCGCAAAACGCTCGATGAAGTGCTCCACCAGCAACGGGAGATCCTCAAGCCGCTCGCGCAGCGGCGGCGCGTGTACCGGCACGACGTTCAGACGGTAGAAGAGATCCTCGCGAAAGCGTCCGGCCTCGATCTCCGCCGGAAGATCGCGGTGTGTCGCGGCCACGACACGGACATCGACCGTCGTCGCCATCCTGGCCCCGACCGGTTCGATCTCGCCGCTCTGGAGGGCGCGCAGCACCTTCGCCTGGGTCCGGGCGGACATGTCGCCGATCTCGTCCAGAAAGATCGTGCCGCCGTCGGCGGCCGTGAACTTCCCCACCTGGCGTCGCACCGCGCCGGTAAAGGCGCCCTTCTCATGACCGAACAGCTCGGACTCGATCAACTCGTCCGGAATGGCGGCGCAGTTGACCTGGACCAAGGGCATTTCGCTGCGCTGGCTGCCGGCGTGAATCGCACGCGCGACGAGCTCCTTGCCGACTCCGCTCTCGCCCGTGATCAGCACGGTGGCCGGAGTCGGTGCGGCGCGCTCGATCGTGCCCCGGAGGTCCTTCATCGCCGGGGACTCTCCGACCAGCTCGGAGGGAGCCCGCCTGAGTTCCCGGTTCTCGTCCCGGAGCCGTTGCCGTTCGACGGCGTTCCGAAGCGCCAGCAGCACCCGGTCGCGCTCCAATGGCTTCTCCAGGAAGTCGTACGCCCCCAGGCGTGTCGCCTCGACGGCCGCGGCGATGTCTCCGTGGCCGCTGATCATGACGACCGGCATGTCGTGGCCCCGCTCCCGCAAGCCCGACAGCGTCGACAGACCGTCCATCTCGGGCATCTTGATGTCGAGCAGGACGGCGGCCGGAGGCCTCGTCATCACTCGCCTCAGCGCTTCCCGGCCGTTCGCCGCCTCGTCGACGCGGTAGCGCTCGAACTCGAGGATCATCCGGAGCGACGCCCGAATCGACTCCTCGTCGTCGACCACGAGCACCCGCGGGCCTGTGGGCCGCGTCAAGGGAAAGACCTCCGCGGAAACGTCAGGGTACTTCGATCACCGAGAAGAAGCGCTGGCCGCCCGGGAGAAGCGCTTCCACGCGGACGAGATCGCCGGACTCGAGGTCGGCCACTGCCTTCTCCAGATCGCCGAGACTCTCGATCGCAGCGTCGTTGATGCCGACGATCACCAGCCCTTCCTGGAAGCCCTTTTCCGCGAACACGCTGCGAGCGGAGACGCCGGATACGAAGACGCCGCGCTGGCGGCGGTCCAACTGGGCACGCTCGCGCAGGGTCCGCGTCAGCGGCCGGAGTTCCAGGCCGAGCCAGTCCATGCTCTCCTCGCGAGGCGGCGCGGCCGGCGTCGGTTCCTCCCGCTCCGCGATAAGGGACGGCCGCTCCTCGAGCCTGACGTCGAGTCGGATGCGTTCGGAGTCGCGCAGCACCTGCAGTTGAACGTCGCGACCCGGCGGCAGCGCGGCCACGTAGTCGATCAGGTCGCGCGTCCCTTCCACTTCATGCTCGTCCACACTGAGGATGACGTCGCCGGCCTCGACTCCCGCCTTCTCCGCCGGCGTGTCCGCCTGAACGTTCGAGACGAACGCTCCATCCGGCTCCTCCAGCCCGTAGTAACGGGCCTCGATGTGCTCCAGGTCGCGAATGTTGACGCCCAGATAGCCTCGCCGGACCCGGCCCGTGTCCCGTAGCTGGGGAAGCACCCCTTCGAGCACGTCCACGGGCACCGCGAAACCGATGTTCTCGGCGAACGCCTTGCCGGTCGCGATCCCGACCACCTCGCCGGCGGTGTTGACCAGGGGACCGCCGGAGTTGCCGAGGTTGATCGCGGCGTCGGTCTGGATGTAGTTGGCGAAGTCGGCGCGGTTGTTCTCGATCGCGATCGATCGTCCCATGGCGCTGACCACGCCCACGGTCACCGACGCCTCGAAGCTCAGCGGGTTGCCGACCGCCATGACCCAGTCCCCTACCCGGAGCGCGTCCGAGTCGCCAAGCGGCAGGTACGGAAGCTCCTCGCCGGCGTCGATCTTGAGCAGCGCCAGATCCGTCTCGCGGTCCCGGCCCCTGACTTCGGCAGGATAGTCGCGGCCGCCCATGCCGACCTGGATTCTCTCCGCCCGCTCGACTACGTGGTTGTTCGTCACGATCCAGCCGTCGGCGGAGATCAGGAAGCCGCTCCCGGCGCCGGGGAAGCGCTGCTCCTCCTGCTCCGGTTGCGGCTGTCCCGGAACGCGCCGGAAGAAGTCCTGGAAGCCCCGGAGCTCCGGCGCCTCCTCGATCCGCACGACCTTGACCGTCACGACCGCCGGCAGAACCGCCTCCGCCAGATCGGCGAAACTGTCGATCGCGGTCCTCGCGTGGCGCTCGACCCGTCTCGCCTGCTCGTCCCGCGCATCCTTCTCCCCTGCCACGGCAGGCAGGGCCGTTTCCTCGGCGCGCGTCGGTTCGGTGAGGTTCAGCCCGCCGGCGATGATCATGCCGAACACCAGGGCGCCGGCGACCATCAGGGCGGTAAAGAGGATCTGCTTCTTCGTGTTCATCGTTCGCAAGTTCCAGTTCAGGTAGGGAAGCAGGTGCCGCTACGCGGCGGCGCCTGAAGCATACAACCGTAGAGCGCCGGCCTCTCCGACGCCTCGACACCAGAGCGTGCAAGTCGCCTGCCAACGCGGGCGGCCGTTAACATGCCGCCGACTTCCCGGCACGAAGTCCCCGCCCTTTCGCCGCATTCCGCCGGCAGAGTCACGTCGGCCGTCGAAGGCGCGCCATTCTGGCGCGAGCACCCGGGAACGGCTTGCCGGGCCGATCCGGCCGTTGTATAGTTCCCGTCCGACCGCCGGCGCTTCTCCACCCGAGAGCGAAACGCCGAATACCGGCTGTCGGCTGCTGAGAGTGGGTGTTCGGCCCGCTCTTTTTTGTTCTAAGAGATCACGAATTCCAGCAAAGAACCGACTCTGCCGCCACATGACCTCTCTCGAGCCTGTTCGCGAGTTCCGGGCGCCGGCCCGGCCGGCGACTGCCGGGTCATCGCACGGGGCGCGACGCGACGTGGGCAATTCCATCGACACCGACCTTCTCCGCCGGCTCGAGCGCCTGGCCGGGAGCCACGGCTGCGAGCTGCTGGAGGCGGCGTTCCGGGGCGACCGTCTGCGCCTGGTGGTCGACCATCGTGAAGGCGTCACGCACGAACTCTGTGCCAACGTGTCCAGGGAGGCATCCGTCCTCCTGGACGCGGAGGACTTCGGGCCTGCCGCGGGCTACGTGCTCGAGGTCAGTTCCCCCGGTCTCGATCGGGAGCTCTACGGTGTCCGCGACTACGAGCGGTTCGGCGGGAGCCGCGTCCGGGTGACGTTCACCGACGCAGGTACGGCCCGCCGTCGCACGGTGCGGGGAGAGCTTCTGGGTCTGAGTCCGGACGACCCGGGCATCGCACTCATCCGCGAGGACGACAGCGGCGACACGCTGCGCCTCACCATCGACAGCATCCACAAGGCCAGACTTCTGGTCGAACTCTGACGCCGGGGATCCGCAAATGGCTCAGACACACACTCCCGAAGTGAACATCAACGAGGTTCTCAGGCAGGTCGCGCACGAGAAGGACATCGACCTGGACAAGTGGATCGTTGCCCTGGAGGACGCGGTCGCATCGGCGGCCAAGAAGCAGCACCACATCAAGGAACCCGTCCGCTCCTACATGGACCGGGAGACCGGCCAGTTCAGCGCCTTCAGTTATCGAACAGTGGTCGACGAGGTCGAGGACCCCTTCGCCGAGTGGACCCTGGACGAAGCTCGCGAGCACAAGGAGGACGCCGAGCTGGGCGAGGAGATCGAGTTCCCCATTTCGACCGAGGGCCTGGGCCGGATCGCGGCCCAGTCGGCCAAGCAGGTGCTCTACCAGCGCATCCGCGAAGCGGAGCGCGAGAAGATCTTCAACGAGTTCGAGCACCGGGTCGGCGAAGTCGTCAACGGCACCGTCCGGCGGTTCGAGCGAGGCGACATCATCGTCGACCTCGGCCGGACCGAGGCGATCGTTCCCCGCAGCGAGCAGTCGCGTCACGAGCGCTACAGCCAGGGAGAGCGCATCCGCGGCGTGATCGTCGAGGTCCACAAGCAACCCAAGGGACCGCAGGTCGTCATGTCCCGAACCGATCCCCGCCTCCTGGTCAAGCTGTTCGAGATGGAGGTGCCGGAGATCTACGACGGCACCGTGGTCATCAAGACCGCTGTCCGCGCCCCGGGCGAGCGCGCGAAGGTAGCTGTGCTCAGCCGCGAGCGGGACGTCGACCCGGTGGGCGCCTGCGTCGGCATGAAGGGCTCCCGCGTGCAGTCGATCATTCGCGAACTCCGGGGCGAGAAGATCGACATCATCGAGTTCTCGGAGGACCAGGTCACGTTCGCACAGAGCGCCCTGGCGCCGGCCCGGATCACCCGCGTCTCGGTGACCCACGAGGGCGCAACGCCGCACCTGGACGTGATCGTCGAGGACGAACAACTTTCCCTGGCGATCGGCAAGCGGGGTCAGAACGTGCGCCTCGCCAGCGAGCTGATCGGAGCGCGCATCGACATCAAGAGCGAGTCGGACGTCAAGGACGAGGTCGCGGACGCGCTGGCCAGGATGCTGAACGTCGACATCGGCGGAGACAGCCTCGACCTCACCGAGATCGACGGGGTCGACGAGGACGTGGCCGCGGCGCTCGAAGGGGCCGGCTTCGGCGATCTCGAAGCCCTGCAGGGCGCCGGCGCGGAAGCTCTCAGGATGGTGCCCGGGGTCGACGAAGCGGTGGCCGCTTCGATCGTCGAGTGGGCTACGGCACAGGCCGCGCCCGAGGACGCCGTCGCGGCATCGGAGAGCGAAGGCCCCGCGATGGACGAAGAGGACTTCATGGCGGCGCTCACCCGCGTGTTCGAGGAAGAGTCCGGCGCCGCCGGGGACGAAACCGCGCCAGAGGCGCAGGCCGGCAGCGACGATTCGGAGAACGGCGAAACCTAGCGGCGCGCAGGGTCAGGACGAGCGACTAAACAGAGAACCGGGGGACCGAAGACTTCATGGGCAAAATCCGGCTGCAGGATCTGGCCAAGCGGATGAACGTGGCCGAACAGGACTTGCTGTTCAAGTTCCGTTCGATCGGTGTGCGCGTCGAGGGTGAAGACGCGATGATCGACACGGACATCATCAAGGCCCTGCTCGAGGGCAAGAAGATCGCCGGCCCGCAGCGCGAGGTCATCCTCCGTGATCGCGCGGCTCCGCCGGCGGCGCCCCGCCGGCGTCCCATCTCGAGCCTCCGGCCGCCGCCGGGTCCGATGCGTCCGAACCGCCGCCGCTCGATCGTCCACAAGCAGACGATCCGCACCCTGACGCCCACCGAGTCGAAGCCGAAACCGCCTACCCCGGAGGAAATCGCGGCGAAGGAGATCGCCGCCGAGGAAGCCGCCGCGGCGGCGCGGGCGCCCGCCCAGCCCGCCGAAGCACCCCCCGCAACAGCGGCTCCGCCCGGAACGCCGAAGTCCGATCCCGCCTCCACTGCGGCAGTGGAGACCGTCCAGCCGCCGCCTGCCGCGGCGACGCCGCCCGCGATCGAGACCCGCGCCCAACCGGAGCCCACGTCACCCCAGGTGGACCTGCGCACCCGCCGCGAACGCCAGGAAGACCGGCAGAAGGCCGCCGAAGTCGCGATCGAGGACCCCGGCCAGCGGGGCACGATCACGATCTCGGAGGGGCTGCAGGTCCGCGACCTGGCCGAGAAGATGGGCGTCAAGGCGAAGGACCTGCTGAAGATGCTGTTCGACCGGGGCCTGATGGCGACCGTGAACCATCTCCTGGAGCCGGAACTCGCCGTGGAACTGGCGGAACAGATGGGCTTCGAAGCCCTGATCGTCTCGTTCGAGGAGGAGATCCAGCTCGAGCAGGAAGAAGAACTGGAAGCGAGCCGTGCCGAGGCGGATGGACCGACCCGGGTCGAACGTCCACCGATCGTCACGATCATGGGCCACGTCGATCACGGCAAGACCTCACTGCTCGACGCGATCCGCAAGTCCCGCCTCACCGAGGGCGAGTTCGGCGGCATCACGCAGCACATCGCGGCCTACCAGGTCGCGCACAACGACGGCCGGATCACGTTCCTGGATACCCCCGGACACGAGGCGTTCACCCAGCTCCGGGCCCGCGGAGCGAAGGTCACGGACATCGTCATTCTCGTCGTCGCGGCGGACGACGGCGTGATGCCGCAGACTCTCGAAGCGCTCGACCACGCCCGGGCAGCGGCCGTGCCGATCCTGGTCGCCATCAACAAGATCGACCGCCCGAACGCCAACGTGGACCGGGTCAAGCAGCAACTGGCGGATCGCGACCTCGTCGTGGAGGACTGGGGCGGCGACGTGATCGCCGTCCCCGTCTCCGCGATCAAGGGAGACGGAATCGACGAGCTGCTCGAGATGATCAACCTCACGGCCGAAGTCGCCGAACTCCGCTCCAGCCCGGAACTTCAGGGCCAGGGAGTGGTGATCGAAGCGAGCAAGGAGACCGGTCGCGGCTCGGTCGCCACGGTGCTCGTCCAGGACGGAACGCTGCACGTCGGCGACGTCTTCGTCTGCGGTTCGACGTGGGGTCGCGTCCGGTCGCTGATGAACGATATGGGCAAGCGTGTGACCGACGCGCCTCCCTCCACGCCGGTGGAGGTCTCGGGGTTCAACGAGCTGCCTGAAGCCGGCGATCCCTTCCAGGCGACGGCACAGGAGGCGCGGGCGCGGTCCATCGCCGAGTTCCGAAGTGAGGAGAAGCGGCGCATGGACCTGGCGCCGGCCACCGGCGGCGTCTCCCTCGAGAGTCTGTTCGCGAGCCTGAAGGAGGGCGAGGTCAAGGAACTGCCCGTCATCCTGAAGGCGGACGTGCAGGGCTCGGTCGAGGTGCTGCGCGAGACCCTGCAGAAACTCTCCACCGACAAGGTCAAGGTTCGGGTGATCCGCTCCGCCGTCGGCGCCGTGACCACTCACGATGTCCTTCTGGCTTCCGCCTCCGGCGCGATCATCTATGGCTTCAACGTTCGACCCGAACGCAGCGCGACGGAACTCGCCGGCAAGGAAGAGGTCGACGTGCGGCTGCACACGGTCATCTACGAGCTGACGGACGAGTTGATCGCGGCGATGACCGGACTGCTCGAACCCACCTACCGGGAAGTGTCGCGCGGACGCGCCGAGGTGCGCGAGATCTTCAAGGTGCCGAAGGTCGGCATGATCGCCGGTTGCCACGTGATCAACGGCGTCATCGCACGCAACTCCCAGATCCGTCTGGTCCGGGACAGCGTCGTCGTTCACGAGGGTCGGATCGGTTCGCTGCGCCGCTTCAAGGACGACACGGCGGAAGTGCGAAGCGGCTTCGACTGCGGCATCGGCATCGACCGCTACCAGGACGTCAAGCCCGGCGACCTGATCGAGGCCTTCGACCACGAAGCCGTCGAGCCGACGCTCTAGAACCCGGTGACATCCGTATCCCAGGCCCGCGCACGCGACCTGCTGCGCCGGGAGTTGACGGACATACTGCGCCGGGAGGTGCAGGATCCCAGGGCGGCGCTCGCGAGCATCGCCGATCTCACCCTCAGCGCCGACCGCTCCCACGCGCACGTCCGGCTTTCCGTGCTCGGCGACGACCAGGAGCGCCAGGCCGCGATCCGGGCGGTCCGGCGGGCGGCCGGCTTCATCCGCGGCCGCCTGGGTCGCCGCCTGCGCCTCCGGCGCACCCCGGAACTCCACTTCGAGCTCTACCGGGGCGCTGAACACGCCGAGCGCATCGACCAACTCCTGAGCGAACTGTGAACTCAGCGCGCGGCACCGTCCCCTCCGACCTGCTCGAGGCGTTCCGCTCCGGCGAACGCTTCCTGCTCTCGAGCCACGCCCACCCGGACGGCGACGCGATCGGCTCCGAGGTGGCGCTCGCCCGCCTCCTGCGCGGCTGGGGTCGTTCCGCCACGATCTGGAACGCGGACCCGGCCCCGGACACCTGTTCCGCCGTGACCGCGGACGTGCCGATCCACGTCGGCCGGACGCCGCCGGCCGGTTTCCCGGACGAGTTCGACTTCGCCGTTCCGCTCGAATGTCCGCGACTCGACCGTACCGACCTGGAGGACGCCCTGAGGCTCCTGCCGATCCTGAACATCGACCACCACCTGGGCAACCAGCTCTACGGCCGGGCCAACTGGGTCGACACCGCAGCGCCGGCCGTGGCCGAAATGGTCCTGCGCCTCGCGCAGGCCCTCGATCTCGAGATCGACGAAAGGACGGCCACTGCGCTGTATCTCGGCCTGTCGACCGACACGGGCAGCTTCCGCTTCTCGAACGCGACGTCCCGCGCCTTCGAGGCGGCGGCCGAACTCGTCCGTTACGGCGCGCGGCCCGAGCGGGTCGCGGGCTGGGTCTACGAGTCCCGGTCGCCCGGCGCCGTGCGGCTGCTGGCGGAGATGCTCGGCACGCTGGAACTCCACTGCGACGAACGGGTCGCCAGTGTGCGCCTGGAGCTCTCGATGTTCGAGCGCGCCGGCGCCTGCCAGACGGATTCCGAGGGCCTGATCGACCATCCGCGCTCGATCCGCGACGTCGAGGCCGTCGCACTCTTCCGTGAACGGCCGGAAGGCGACGTCAAGGTGTCGCTCAGGAGCCGTGGCCGGATCGACGTGGGAGCCATCGCGTCGCGGCGGGGCGGTGGCGGCCACCGCAACGCCGCCGGTTGCCTAGTCGAGGACCGGAAGGACGAGCAGGCCCTGATGGACGAACTCGCCACCGCCGTGGAAGCGGCGACCGCGGACGACCGGAGCCAGTCCGGGAACGAGACGGCGCCGTGACCTCCAGTAGCGAACGCCACGGTCTGCTTCTCGTCGACAAGCGGCCCGGCGGCACGTCCCATGACGTCGTCCGCATCGCGCGGCGGGCGCTCGGTCAGCGCAAGATAGGGCACTGCGGCACCCTCGACCCCAACGCCACCGGCCTGCTCCTCCTGACCGCCGGTCGGGGCACGCGGCTTACCCGCTTCCTGATCCAGGCGCCAAAGGTCTACGAGGGCGAGATCCAGCTCGGCGCGGCCACCGACACCTACGACGCCGCCGGCAAAGTCACGTTCGAGGGCTCGACCGCCGACCTTACGGCGGACGACGTCGCCAGCGCGATGAAGGAGTTCGAAGGGTCGCTGCACCAGTTGCCGCCTCCCTACTCCGCCAAGAAGATCGGCGGTCGGAAGTACTACGAACTCGCGCGCCAGGGCCAGGACTTCGAGCGCCAGGGCAAGGACGTCGAGATCCACGAATTCGCGCCAGCCGGCGCGTTCGGCGACCCCGGTCCGGACCGGGTCGCATTCCGGCTGGGCTGCTCAACCGGCGCCTACGCCCGGTCGCTCGCTCACGACCTCGGCGAGCGCCTCGGCTGCGGCGGCCACCTGGCGACGCTCCGGCGGCTTCGGGTCGGCTCGTTCGAGGTCGAGGCGGCGGTGGACTCGGAGCGCCTCGAGGGCGTCGCTCGCGGCGCCGAGCCGCTGGAGGTGGACGAACTGGGCTCCGCCTGGGTGCCGTTCGACGAGATCCCGCTGCCGTTCCCGACCGTCGCGATGGACGCCACCCAGGAACGGCGCATCACGCACGGCCAGACGGTGCTGGCGCCCGGCATCGATGCTGGCGAGGGAGACTGGGTCCAGCTCGCGGACGGTCGTGGACGGTTCCTCGCCGTGGCGACGGTGGCCGAACGGATCGGCGACCGGGGCCTGGCGGTCGTGCAACCGAAGATCGTGTTCCGATGACCCCCGACACCGACGACTCGCTGAAACCGTGCCGTCCCAGGCCGCGCTATACTGGCGCGACACGGTGCTCCGTGCTGATGACGGCCTCCTGATGTTGGCGGGAGGCGGGAGAGCAGGTTTGCTGGTTTCGCCCCTCGGGGGCTACATGTGGGTTGGTTGCGGCTCGGTCAAGTGTCGACGCGCGGCAGCGGTGCTGGCTCTGGCGGGGCTGCTGCTGACGGCCTCGGCCGCCCAGGCGCAGCGTCTGCTGACGCTCGTGCCGGGCGTGGGCGCGGCGTCGTCCACGGACGATCCGGGCCCGACCATCGGCCCGCTGCCCACGGCGGTGCAGGTGGACCTGGAACTGCTCCGCGGCGATCCGTCGTGGCTGGAAGTGCCGACGCCCGACGGCGACGTGCTGTCGGCGGAGCGGAGCGTGTTCGAGGACCGGGGCGACGGCGACCTGATGTGGTCCGGCGGCCAGCCCGGCGCGGGCTACGACACGGTAGTGCTCACCGTGGAGGGCGGCCGCCTGGTGGGCCGGTTCGCCGCGGCGGGCGGCGGGGCGTACCGGATTCACGCGAACCGTGCGGGCCGTGGCGGCATCGCGCCGATCGCGGCGCCGGACCCGGACTCGCCCGTGCCGCTGTGCGCGGTGCACGAGGACGCGGAGGAGGTCGATCACGCGGCCGCGCACGTCGCGGCGGGCGCTCACGCGATGGCCCCTCCCCGCCGGGTGAGCAATCCCCAGAGCCATGACCGGCTCGACATCCTGGTGGCGTACACGGCGACGGCGGCCGAGAACTGGGCCGCGATGGGCGGCCCCCATGCGGCAATCCGGCACGCCGGCGACTACCTGAAGATGGTGTTTCGGAACAACCGGATCGAGGTCGTGCCGCACATCGTCCACACGGCGCAGGCGCCGGCCGCTTTCGATCGAGCGGCGAGAGACGGGAGCGGGGATGTGTTCGCGGGATATGGCGACCCAAGCCGGGCGCACTTCCTGGCGGACGTCCGAATCGTGGATGCAGATCTGCTGCACCTGCGTCACGAGCATCGGGCCGACGTGGTGTATCTGTTCACGGGCGAGCCCGCGTCCCTGTTGTACGCCTGCGGCGGCGCTGCAGGACTGAGCAAGGGCGTTACGGCCCGGGAGGTGCAAGCCACAGGCTGGAGCACGAACCACCCGCATGGATGTCCCGACTACGCCGTCGTTTTCGTACACGAGATCGGGCACGTCCTGGGCGCCGATCACGATCCGGCCAACGTCAGCGCGCCGGATTATCTGTTCCGGGCGTACGCCACGGGCCATGCCGACTACGACGTCATGCCGAGCGTCGGCACCGCGATGAGCTACCGGGGCCAGGTCGAGCCGTTCTTCTCAACGCCCCGGATCCGCCCCTGGGGCGCGGTGCTCGGCATCGCGGACGAACAGGACAACGAGCGGTTGTTGCAAGAGACCGTTCACATCGGCGTTCAGTTCAGCGACTATCTGCGGTCGCTCGAGGGAGCTCCGGCGCCGCCAACCGATCTTCGGATTTCTTACGAGGGCGGCAGCCTGCACCTCTCCTGGCGAGACAATGCGCCGGACGCGGACGGATACGAACTGGAATCCGACGGAGAGTTCCTGATGCTCGAAGGCCGCACCGAGGCGACCGTCACCGGCGACATCGTTGTACAGAACGCCCAGTACATGGTGAGAGCGACGAAGAACGGCGTACGGTCTCTGCGCAGCAACATCGTGTACCTCACCATACCTGACGGCCCGATCGCGGCGCCGTCGGGCGTTTCCGTGACGGTCAACGCGGCTCTGGGTTCGCCCGAGATCCGCTGGACGGACAACTCGACCAACGAAGAGGTCTTCGACGTTCAACTGCTACTTGACGGCGAGCCGGTCGAGCGACACGGGGTCCCGGCAGACAGCGAGCGTTCCGAGTTCGGCAGGTGGGGGGGGAAGTTCCCAGGCCGCGACGTTTACGGAGCGCGCGTGTTCGCCTGCAGTTACTATGTCTGCTCCGAGAGCAGCGAGACGGTGACCTTCCGGTGGGACCATCCGCTGAATGGGCAGCCGCCCGCGGACCTTTCCGCGTCGCCGATCGGGCCGACCACGATACGCGTCGCCTGGAGGGCCGAGCCGCCGATGAGTTACGACGTTTACGCGAGCCTTCGAGGCTGGCTCCACTCCCGGGAATGGGATGGGTCGAGGGATGCCCGCGGGCGGGCCCATGTCGACTTCGAGAACCTGGCTCGCGGCGGCCGCTACAGGTTCGAGGTCATTCCCTCAGGGCCCGGCGGTGAAGCTACGCGCTCCCGGGTCTATCTGACGCTGGGGGCGCGCGGCGAGGGTCCGCGGGCACCTTCGAACGTCGCCTTCGTTAGCGAGGGTAGGCGGACGTTCGTGAGTTGGAAGGACAACTCGAGCGACGAAATGGGCTTCGAGGTTCAGGAGAAGCTGAAGCACCACCGGTACTCGTGGAGGAGACTGGTCACGGTCCCCGCGGACGTGGAATCGGTAGCCTATGACGAGTTAGCCTTTTGGGCAGGAGGACACGATTTCCGTGTCTTCGCGTTCAACGAGCGCGGTTACTCAGTCAGCAGCGAGCTCGGCGTGGAGCAGCCGCTCCGGCGTCCGAAGGCTGCCTTCGAGTTCGACACTCCGTGCGACGAGCAGTTCTGCAGGACGTTCTCCGGCAGGCCCGTGTCGTTGGTGGACACGAGCCATGGCATCGTTGAGGAGAGGCGCTGGAACTTCGGCGACGGCGCCACGTCGACCCTGCGCTCCCCGACGCACTCCTGGTCTTCGCCCGGCCGTTACACCGTCACCCTGACGGTGAGCAATCGGAGGGGCCAGGACTCGGTGACTCGGCACGTGCTGGTCGCGCCGACGCGGGTTCCCGGCCCCTGCCGGGCGGATGGGGAAACGCTCTGCCTTCAGGGCTCGCGATTCGAGGTGAAGGCGCACTGGCGGCAGGCTGACGGCGCGTCCGGCGCCGGGCTGGTCGTCCCGGAAGGGACGGGCGACTCCGGTCTGTTCCGGTTCTTCGATTCCTCGAACTGGGAAGTGCTGATCAAGGTGCTGGACGGTTGCTCGAACAACGGTCACGTGTGGGTACTGGGCGCATCGACGACCGATCTGGGGTACGTGATCACGGTGACCGACACGACTACCGAGAAATCACGGACATACACCAACGAGCCCGGCCGGCCGGCGCCGGCGATCGTGGATACCGACGCCTTCTCGGCGCCCTGCGTCGTGGACGCGGCGGCTCGGTAGCGAACGGCGCACTCCGGGCTGGTTGGCGAGAGGGGAGAGCGCGTGAGATCGTGAAGACGGGAGGATGGGGCCGCGGTGCGCTCCGGTGCGGGATGACGGCGGGACTGTTCCTCGCCCTCACGTTCACGGCCGGCGCGGCGAGTGGCGGAGACGACGCGGCGTACGTACGCCATGTCGACGTGCCGTTGCTGATGCTTACCGGCGAGAAGAAGATGGTCACGGTGACCATGCGGAACACCGGCACGACCACTTGGCGGACGTCGGTCGTCGAGACAACCGACGGTGCGACCAAGACGACGACCAGGACCTCGTTCTCCCTGGATTCGGTCGGCGACGACTGGGGCGTCAAGGGCAAAGTGGTTTCCGGCAGCGTGGCGCCGAACGCGCCGTACGACTTCCGGTTCCAGATCACGGCGCCGACCAAGGCAGGCAGCTATACCTTCCGCTGGCGGATGGCGCGCAGCACCGTTGTCACCGAGCGGCCCATCATCCCCGCGAAGCCCGGCGAGGGGTTCGGCGCGAGCACGGACGCCATCACGATCCACGTGGAGCGGGACACGGCGCCGGTGTTGAGCGGCCATGCCAAGAGTCAGAAGTGGGTTCGGGGCAAGGCGATAAAACCGGTCACGCTGCCTAAGGCGACAGGCGGCAACGGGAAGTTGCACTACGCGCTGTCGCCGGACCCGCCGGCCGGCGTGACGTTCAATGACGTGACGCGGGTGCTGTCGGGCACGCCGAAGGCGGAGCCGGCGAAGACCTACACCTACACGGTGACGGACTCCGACAGCAACACCGCGGCCAGCGACTCGGCCACGCAGAAGTTCACGATCGAGGTGGTCGAGCCTCCCGGGCCGACGTTGCCACCGGTCGGGAACTTCGTCTGGCCAAAGGGCCAGCGGGTTTCGGAGACTCTGCCCGCGGCAACCGGCGGCAGCGGGGGCTATGGGTACGAGCTGTCGCCGAAACCGCCCGCCGGCGTGACGTTCAACCAGTCGACACGCGTCCTCTCCGGCACGCCGACGAACGCGCAGGATGCGACCAGGTACACGTACACCGTGACGGACTCGGCCAAAGCCACGGCCTCGCGCACGTTCACGATCGGCGTCGCGGCTCTGGTGGTGACCCCGACGAGCTCGACCATCAAGGAGGGCGGATCCGGCACGTTCGACGTGAAGCTGGCGGCGAAGCCGACGGGCAACGTGACCGTGTCGGTGACGAGCAGGGACAGCGGGGCGGTGTCCGTGGCGCCGGAGTCGGCGAGCCTGACCTTCACCGACACGAACTACAGCCAGACGCAGACGGTGAGAGTCGACGGCGTGCAGGATCTTGACGCATCCGACGAGAGCACGATCATCGATCTGAACGCGAGCGGCGGCGGCTACAACGGCGTCACGGCCACGGTGGTCGTGAAGGTAGACGACGATGAAGAACCGGTCCAACCGGCCCTGGTCGTTGCCCCGACGAGCCTGACGATCAAGGAGGGCAGCACCGGCTCGTTCACGGTGAAGTTGAAGACGCAGCCGACGGCCGCGGTGACGGTGTCGGTGACGAGTGCGAATGCCGGAGTGGCGTCGGTGGAAAAGGGGAGCCTGTCCTTCTCCACGACCACGTACGGCAAGGAACAGACGGTAACGGTCGATGGCAAGCGGAACGCACCCAGCGAGATGACGACGATCAAGCTGAGTGCGAAGGGCGGGGACTACGCCGGCATCGCGGGATCCGTGAAGGTGACGATCGACAGGGCGCCGTCGTTTAGCGGGCAGGCCCCGAATCGGCTGTGGGCAAGAGGCGAGCGGGTGTCGGTCACGCTGCCCGTGGCGACCGGCGGCAACGGGACGTTGAGATACGCGCTGTCGCGGCCGTGGCCCGCCGGCGTGACGTTCAACTCCTCGACGCGGGTGCTTTCGGGCACGCCGGCGGCGACGCAGACGGCGACGGAAGTCACGTACACAGTGACGGACTCGGACGGCAACCGCGGGTCCGGCGACAGGGACACGCAGACGTTCACGATCGAAGTGGTGGAGCCGAACGAGCGGCCGTACTTCACCGGAACGGCCCCCAGCCAGCAGTGGGAGCAGGACAAGGCGCTCTCGCCGCCGGTGGAGCTTCCCGCGGCGACCGGCGGCGACGGCGCCTTGACCTACGCGCTGTCGCCCGAGCCGCCGTCCGGCGTGAGGTTCAACTCTTCGACGCGGGAGTTGTCGGGCACGCCGACGGCGACGCAGGTCGCGAAGACGTACACGTACGCCGCGACGGACGCGGACGGCGACCGGGTGGCGCAGACGTTCACGATCGAGGTGACGCCGCCGGACACGGCGCCGGCGCTCCTCGGGGCTGTCCCGGATCAGCAGTGGGTGGCGGGCCAGCGGATCACTCCGCTCACGCTGCCCGCGGCGACGGGCGGCAACGGGGAGTTGACCTACTCGCTGTCGCCGGATCCGCCGGACGGAGTGAGCTTCAACCCCTCGACGCGGACGCTGTCGGGCACTCCGACCGGGACGCGGGCCGCGACGCTGTACACGTACACGGTGACGGACTCGGACGAGAACACCACGGCCAGCGACGCGGATACGGACGAGTTCACGATCGCGGTGCGGCGGGCCGGCCTGTTGCTGAGCGAGACGGAACTGGCGGTGGACGAGGGCGTCGGCGGCTCGGCCTTCACGGTGAAGCTGGCGTCGCAGCCGACGGCCGGGGTGACGGTGGAGGTGGCGAGTTCCGATCCCGGGGCGGTGGAGGCGACTCCGGCGAGGCTGACGTTCACGGCGGCCGACTACGGCGAGCCGCGGCCGGTGACGGTCACGGGCGTGCCGGACCCCGGCTTCGAGGACGAGACGACGAAGGTCGGCCTGCGCGCGATCGGCGGCGGTTACGACGGCGTGCTGAGGGTGGTGACGGTGACGGTGGATGACGACGACGTCGACACGGTCCCGGAGCTCGCCGGAGAGTTCGACGCCCTGGAGTGGCTCGCGGGCCGCGCGATCGACCCGGTCGTGCTGCCCGCGGGGACGGGAGGCAACGCGCCGTTGAGATACTCGCTGTCGCCGGACCCGCCGGACGGCGTGACGTTCGACTCCTCCACGCGGACCCTGTCGGGCACGCCGGCGGCGCCGGTGGCCGCCACGACCTACACCTACACGGCGGCGGACTCGGACGAGAACACGGAGGCAGGCGACGCGGCGACGGCGGAGTTCACGATCACGGTGAAGCAGCCGGCCCTCGTGTCGAACAAGGCGAGCCTGGCCCTGGAGGAGGGCGGCGCCGGCGGGACGTTCACGGTGAAGCTGGCGGCGCTGCCGAAGGCCGACGTGAAGGTGTCGCTCAAGAGCGGCGATGCTGGCGCGGCATCGATGAATCCGGCGAGCCTGACGTTTACCACGGCCAACCACAACGTGGCGCGGACGGTGACGGTCAAGGCCGTCGAGGACGACGACTTCGACGACGAGACGACGGAGATCACGCTCACCGCGACCGGCGGCGGCTACGACGGCGTGGCGGCGACGGTGGACGTGACGGTGGGCGACGACGAGACGGACACGGCGCCGTCATTCGACGCCCAGGCGCCGGACCGGGAGTGGACAGCGGGTCGGCCGGTCACGACGGTCACGCTGCCCGAAGCGACCGGCGGCAACGGCGAGCTGACCTACACCTTCTCGCCCGACCCGCCCGAGGGCGTCACGTTCGACCCCGGGACGCGCACGCTCTCCGGCACGCCGAAGTCTCCCCAGGACCCAACGGAGTACACCTGGAAGGCAACGGACGCGGACCGGAACACGGCGGACGGCGACGCGGCGTCGCAGACCTTCACGATCGCGGTGAAGCGCCTGGCCCTCGTGCTGAGCACGACTCGTCTCGAGTTGAAGGAAGGCGAAACGGACCAGACGCTCACCGTCAAGCTGGGGTCGCCTCCGACGGAGGACGTCACCGTGTCGCTCGCGATGGACAGGGAGATCGTGACGACGGATCCGCGTCAGCTCATCTTCACGCCCACGAACCATGCCACGCCCCGGACGGTGACGGCCATGGGCGCCCAGGACGAGGACTTCGACGACGAGACGACGGAGATCACGCTCAGCGCGACGGGCGGCGGCTACGACGGCGAGACGGCGACGGTGGACGTGACGGTGAAGGACGACGAGACGGACACGGCCCCGTCGTTCAACGTCGAGATCGACGACATCGAGTGGGTGGCGAACCGGGTGCTCGAGCCGTTCGCCCTGCCCGAGGCTACCGGCGGCAACGGGAAGCTTACCTACACGCTGTCGCCCGAACCTCCGGCGAGCGTGACGTTCGACCCGGCGACGCGGACGCTCTCGGGCACGCCGACGGCGACGCGGGAGCCGACGCTGTACACCTACATGGCGACGGACGCGGACGGGAACACGGACGCGACGGACGCCGCGACGCTGCGGTTCACGATCGAGGTATGGCTCGAGGGCCTGGACGACACCGCGTTCGTCTCGTACACCGGCGTGCCGGAAACGATGCTTGCCGGCGACAAGGCGACGGTGACGGTGCGGATGCGGAACACGGGCGCCACGACGTGGAGCTCGGAAAGCTACAAGCTGGGTTCCCAGCGGCCACTGGACAACGAGATCTGGGGGCTTGCCCGCGTGGCGCTGCCGGCCGACGTGGCGCCGGACGAGACGGTGGACCTGACCTTCGCCATCACGGCGCCGGCGGAGGTGGGCGATCACAAGTTCCGGTGGCGGATGGTGCGAGGGGCAAGCGGCTGGTTCGGGAGGAAGACGGAGCTTCTGACGATTACGGTGGAAGACCCGTCGTTCCTGGGCCGGGCGATCGCGGACCAGATGTGGGTGAAGGACGAGACCGTCGTGTCGCTCACGCTGCCCGAGGCACGCGGCGCCGGCGGGGCGTTGACGTACTCGCTCAAGCCCGCCCTGCCCGACGGCGTGACCTTCACGGAGGCAACGCGCGTGCTGGCCGGGACGCCGACCGCCTTGCTGGATGCCACGGAGTACAGGTACGTCGCCACGGACACGAGCGGCGGCAAGGCGAAGCTCACGTTCGAGATCGCCGTGGAGGAAGGCCGGATCGACGACGCTGCTCTCGCGTCCGTCACGGGCCTGCCGTCGAAGATGGCGGCAGGCGGCAAGACGACGGTCACGGTCGCGATGACGAACACCGGCACGACGACCTGGTCGTCGCCCGCCGGCTACAACCTGGGCTCCTGGGATCGCTCGGACAAGGACAGGTGGGGCGTTCGGCGGGCAGCCGTGGCGGCGAGCGTGGCCCCGAACGAGACGGCGGACTTCACGTTCGAAGTCACGGCGCCGGAGACGCCGGGCGTTCATCCCTTCACGTGGCGCATGGTGCGGGACCCGGGCGGGTGGTTCGGCTCGCATACTGCGGACGTCTCCGTCACGGTGGAGGATCCCTCGTTCGGGGACGAGACGGTGGCCGACCGGGCGTGGATGCAGGGCGAGGCGCTGGACGAACTGGTCCTGCCGGCGGCCGGCGGGACGGCGGGTCCGTTCAGCTATGCGATCTCGCCCGACCTGCCGGACGGCGTGACGTTCGCCGAATCGACCCGCACGGTCTCCGGAACGCCGGAAGCGGCCCAGGCGGCCACGCGGTACAGCTACACGGCGACGGACACGGACGGCGGTACGGCCACGTTGTCGTTCGGCATCACCGTGGAAGCCCTGGCGATGGACGACGCGGCCTTCGTTTCCCAGACGGCCGTGCCGGAGAAGATGGCGGCGGGCTCCGAGGCGGTGGTCACCGTGCGGATGCGGAACACGGGCACGACGACCTGGACGAAGGCTTCGGGCTACGCATTGGGCTCGCAGCGGCCGAACGACAACGAGCGCTGGGGGCTCAAGCGGGTCTCCCCGCCGGCGGACGTGGCGCCGGACGCGACGGTGGACTTCGCCTTCACCATCACGGCGCCGACGGAGGTCGGGCGGCCCGGGTTCCGCTGGCGGATGGTGCGAGGCGCCGACGGCTGGTTCGGGAGGAAGACGGAGCTCCGAACCATCGAGGTGGAGGACCCGTCGTTCGGCGACGCGGCGATCGGCGATCAGAAGTGGGCGAAGGACGCCGCCATCGCCCCCCTGCTCCTGCACGGGGCGGACGGGACGGCCGGGCCGTTCACCTACTCCCTGACGCCGGAGTTGCCGGACGGCGTGACGTTCGATTCGTCCGCGCGAACGATCTCGGGCAGACCGACGGTGGTGCTGGAGGAAACCGAGTACGCCTACACGGCGACGGACGCGAACGGCGGGACGGCTACGCTCACGTTCATGATCACGGTGAGCGAACAGGCGGCGGCCGCGTCGGCACAGTCGGCCGCGGCGCTTCCGCCGCCGCCCACCGTCGCGTTCAGCTTCCAGGCAGTAGTCCAGGACGGGCGCGCCGGAAGTTCACGGACGCCGGGCTGGTCGGCCGACTCGGGCGACGCCGCGATCGGCCCGCCGCCCGACGGTCTCGCGCCCGCGGGCCTCGAATGCGGGCGCGGCGCCGGCGGCTCGCCCGCAACCCCGGGCTGTACGGAGGGCGTCCCCTCGCCCGCCGGCCCGGCAATGCAGCTTCGCGGCAGCGACGGCGGCGGCGACGCGGCGCCCGACGCCGCGGTCACCGAACGGTGGATTCCGGTCGAGGGCGGCACCTGGCGGCTCTCGGCCTGCATGCTGCGGGAGAACGCGGCCGACAACGTGTTCGTGGACTTCGACGGCGGCGCCGGCCGCGACGGGGAGTTCCTGGACGCGCACATCGTTGCGACGGAGACCGGCGTCTGGGAGTGCGGCGCGGTGACGAAGTGCATCCCCGAATCCGTCGGCGCCGTGCGCGTGCGGGCGGTGCGGGAGGGCGCGAATGTGGGCGACGCCTGGTTCAACAGGATCGAGCTGACGCGGCTCGCCGCGTGCGGGAAGCAGTAGCGGTATCCCTGGCCCGGATCTGACATCCGCCGTGCTACACTCCGCGCCGCGAAAGAACCTGGGAACGACGAAGGAAACCGCAAGAAGGCGACACGAGAAAGAACCAGCAGAACGGAACAAGCAGAGTCAGCGAGGAATCAGAGCGTGCCACAGACAACCGAAGTGAAGGACCAGATCATCCGTGACTTCCGTCTCCACGAGACGGACACGGGTTCGCCCGAGGTCCAGGTCGCGCTGCTGACGAACCGCATCAACGAGCTCACCGAGCACTTCAAGGTCCACAAGCAAGACCACCACGGCCGGCGCGGCCTGTTGAAGCTGGTCGGCCGCCGCCGGCGTTTGCTCGGCTACCTGCGCGACCAGAGCTTCGACCGCTACCGGACGACGATCGAGCGTCTCGGCCTCCGCAGGTAGTCCCTGCGACGGAAGCGGGGCCCTGCCGGCTCCGCAACCCGGAAGACGACCGGCTTGGCCGCCGATCCGGCGGACCGGACTCCACGCGATTCACGCGTAAGCCTGCCTTCGCAAGGAAGGCACCTACCCGCCCGCTCACAGCCGGGCGCAGCAAACAAAGAGAAGGAAGTACAGAGATCAACATGAAGTTCACCAAGGACATCCCGATCGGGAACGGCACCATCACTCTCGAATCCGGCCGCTTGGCCAGACAGGCGAACGGCTCCTGCACCGTGCAACTCGGCGAGACGATCGTGCTCACGACCGCCTGCATGGCGCCCGACAGCACACCCCGCGGCTTTCTGCCCCTCACCGTCGACTACCGCGAGTACACCTCGGCGGCCGGGCGGATTCCGGGCGGCTTCTTCAAGCGCGAGGGACGACCCTCCGAGAAGGAGATCATCACCTGCCGCCTGACCGACCGGCCCCTGCGGCCTCTCTTCCCGTCGGGCTACTTCTACGAGACCCAGATCATCAGCCTCGTGCTGTCGGCCGACCAGGAGAACGACCCCGACATTCTCGCCATCAACGGCGCGTCGACGGCTCTCGTGCTCTCCGACATCCCGTTCTACCATCCGGTAGGAGCCGTTCGGGTCGGCCTGATCGATGACGAGATCGTGTTCAACCCGACCGGCGCGGAGCGCGACGTTTCCGACCTGGACCTGATCGTCGTGGGTACCGAGGACGCCGTGACGATGGTCGAGGCCGGCGCGAACCAGCTCGACGAGAGCGTGATCCTCGACTGCATCTTCGCCGGCCACCAGGAGCTCCAGAAGATCGTGCGGGCGCAGCAGGATCTGTTCCGCGAGATGGACCTGGAGAAGCCCGACTGGGAGGCCCCCGAGGCCTACACACCCGAGTTCCGGGCCGAAGTCGAGAACGCCATCTGGGACGACTTCACGGCCGCGCTGAACACGCCCGGCAAGTTCGAGCGCCGCGACGCCGTCAAGGCGGTCGTCAACGGCTTCACCGACCGCCTTCCCGAGGACGACGAGCGCCGGGACCAGGTCCGCAAGATCGTCAGCGAACTCGAGGACAAGGCGCTCCGCGAGATCGTGATGAAGCAGGGCAAGCGCTTCGACAACCGCGCGACGGACGAGGTCCGGGCACTGGACACCGAGACTGGACTCCTGCCGCGCGTCCACGGCTCGGCGCTGTTCACCCGCGGCGAGACCCAGGCACTCGCTTCCGTCACTCTCGGTACGCGGCGCGACGCCCAGATCATCGAGGAGTACGAGGGGGAAACCCACCAGAAGTTCCTCCTCCACTACAACTTCCCGCCGTTCTCGGTGGGTGAGGTCCGCTTCCTCCGCGGCTCGAGCCGCCGCGAGATCGGCCACGGCGTGCTGGCGCGCCGGGCGCTGATACCCGTGCTTCCCCACGAGGACGACTTCCCGTACACGGTACGGGTCGTGTCCGAGATCCTCGAGTCCAACGGCTCCTCGTCGATGGCCACCGTCTGTTCCGGTTCGCTGGCCCTGTTCGACGCCGGCGTGCCGATGCTCGCGCCGGTCGCCGGCGTGGCGATGGGCCTCGTCAAGGATGGCGACGACTTCGCCGTGCTGACCGACATCGCGGGCCAGGAAGACCACCACGGCGACATGGACTTCAAGGTCGCCGGCACCCGCGGCGGGATCACGGCGCTGCAGATGGACATCAAGATCACCGGCGTTACCCGGGAGATCATGGGCCAGGCCCTGACCCAGGCACGGGCGGGCCGGCTGCACATCCTCGACCACATGGCCTCCGAGATCGAGGAGCCGCGCGAGGAGATGTCCGACTACGCTCCGCGCCTGCACGTGATGATGGTCGCCCGCGACCGGATCCGCGACGTGATCGGACCGGGCGGCAAGACGATCCGTGGCATCACGGAGGAGACCGGCTGCCAGATCGACATCGAGGACGACGGTCGCGTCGTTGTCGCGTCGCCCAACTCCACCGCGGCGGACAGGGCGATCGCGATGATCGAGCGCCTCACGGAGGTGCCCGAGGTGGACAAGGTCTACACCGGCCAGGTCCGCCGGGTGGAGCCGTTCGGCGCCTTCGTCGAGATTCTCCCCGGCACGGATGGGCTCGTTCACATCAGCGAACTCGCTCCCTACCGGGTCGGCGAGATCGGCGACCTGGTCACCGAAGGCGACGAGATGACGGTCAAGGTGATCGACATCGACCCCTCCGGCAAGGTCCGCCTCTCCCGCAAGGCCGTCATCATGGACGACCCCGACTTCGACCCGAAGGACTACGAGGGCATGGGCGTGCCGGCGCCGGCCGGCGGCGACCGTGACCGGGGACGCGACCGCAGGGGCGGACGCGGCGGTCCTGGCGGACGCGGCGGGCGTGGCGGCCCGGGCGGCCGCGGCGGACGTGGCGGTCCTGGCGGCCGAGGTCGACGGGGTCGTCCGGGCGGCGGCGGCGGCGGC
>JAJEHN010000004.1 GCA_022823665.1 Thermoanaerobaculia bacterium
CCAGTGCTCTAACCAATTGAGCTACACTCACCAGAACACCTCTGCTCTCGAAACTCTGGCGCGCCAGAAGGGACTCGAACCCCTGACCCACGGCTTAGAAGGCCGTTGCTCTATCCACCTGAGCTACTGGCGCGTCGAACCGTACCTTCAAGACCCCTCTCCGGGCAAGCGCCTTGTTTCGGTTCCGGCAGCCCGCCCTCCGTGAACGGTCTCGACCCTTGCCCGCATGGTCGGGGCGAGCCGATTTGAACGGCCGACCCCCTGCTCCCAAGGCAGGTGCGCTACCTGGCTGCGCCACGCCCCGTCACGAATCCTTGATTCTACCTCATGACGCGGCGATATCAAGCCCGCGGGCGGGCGCCGCCGGAAATCGAGGGGTCCGCGGCACGGGCGGACTGCCCTAGGAAGGCGCGCGCCACTCCCGCAGCACCCGCTGCTGAATTTCGAGAATGCGTTCGATCCCGGTCTGCGCCAGGCCGATCAAACGGCTGAGCTGCTCCGCGCTGAAGGGCTGCTTCTCGGCCGTCCCCTGCACTTCCACGAACCGCCCCGACCCGGTCATCACGAAGTTCATGTCCACCTCGGCGCCGTTGTCCTCCGCCGCGTTCAGATCCAGCACCGCCTCTCCGTCCACCACCCCGACGCTGACCGCGGCCACGCTGTCCTTGAGCAGGCGCTCGGGGACGGTCTTCCGGTCCGCCCACCCCGCGAGGGCGCAGGCCAGGGCCACGTAGGCGCCGGTGATGGAGGCCGTGCGCGTGCCGCCGTCGGCCTGGATGACGTCGCAGTCGACCGCGATCGTGACTTCCGGGAGTTTCTTCAGGTTGACCGCCGACCGTAACGATCGGCCGATCAGCCGCTGGATCTCCGCCGTCCGCCCCGAGGGCCGCCCGCGGGACACCTCCCTCCGCGAACGGGTCAGGGTCGCCCGCGGCAGCATGGCGTACTCGGCGGTCAGCCAGCCCTGCCCCTTGCCGACCAGGAAGGGCGGCACGCGCCGCTCGATGCTGGCGGAGCAGAGCACGCGGGTGTCGCCGCACCCGATCAGCGCCGAACCCTCGGCGAACTTCATCGCGTCCAGCTCGATCGTCACCGGGCGCAGGTCGGAAGGCGACCTGCCGCCGCTCCGGGAGAAGCCGCCACCTCGATTCGTCACGATGTCCCGACCTCCTCCCCTGCCCTCAGGGTTCCTCCGGTTTCCGACTCGTCCACGTCGATCCACTCGAGCGTTGCCGGCTCGCCGAGGATCCGCTCGGCCAGTCTGGCAAACCGCGGACCGGCGTCGGTGGCGAAGAGTCTCACACTCGCCGATCCGGGACCAGCGCCGTCCGTCCATCCCCTGCCGCGAAGCTCCTGTTCCACCAGCGCGCCGGTCGACTCGGCCGAGTCGACCAAGGTGACCTCCGGGCCGCAGAACCGCTCCAGCACGCCGCGCAGCATCGGGTAGTGGGTGCAGCCGAGCAGCAGCGTGTCGATCCCCTCGGCCAGCAGCGGTTCGAGATACCGGGCCACGATGCGTCCGGTGATCTCGTCCTCCTCCCAGCCCTCCTCGACGAGCGGAACAAGCAGCGGGCAGGCCCGCTGACTGACGCGGAGCCGCGGGTCGAGGCGGCGGATCGCCTCTTCGTAGGCCCCCGACCGCACCGTCGATTCGGTGGCGATGACGCCGACATGCCGGCGCGCCGACGCCACCGCCGCCGAGGCGCCCGGCTCCAGCACGCCCCAGTGCGGCGCCCGCACGACGAGGTCGTCGAGCGCCATGGCCGAGGCCGTGTTGCAGGCCACGACCAGGGCGTCGACGCCCCGGCGCTCCAGGAAGTCGACGTTCGCCTGGGAGTAACGGAGCACGGTCCGCCGCGACTTCGTGCCGTAGGGCAGGCGGGCGGTGTCGCCGAGGTAGAGAATGGAGGCGCCGGGCAGCCGGCGCCGAAGCGCGGCGACCACGGTCAGGCCGCCGACGCCCGAGTCGAAGACGCCGATCAGGGGCTGCGCTCCGCACATCGCTCAGAGGTCCGCGGAAGGCTCAGCGTTCCGGTCGAGATCGGGCAGCAGCGGCCGGCTCGTGTCGACATGGCCGGCGAAGGTCAGGCGCTGCTCGCCGTTCCACATCAGCACGACGCGCTCGATGCCCAGGTTGCTCGCGGTCAGGCTGTTCACCAGGCTGTAGACGGCGAGCAGTTCCTCGCGCAAGCCCATCGCCGGCCGCTCGAAGCGCAGCGCGGCGCCGGTCCGCGCGACGGTCAGGTCGACGTAGGCGACGCCGTTGACCAGGTCGAACGCCTGCAAGCCGACCTCCGGGGGGAGGACGGGGAACATCTCCTCGTCCGGCAGCGGCGGGTCGTCGCCGGCGTGCGTCCGAGCGGTCGGACCGGGACCATCGATCAGCGCCTGGACGATCACCGCCGCCGTCTCCTCGACGCTGCCGGCGGCCGGGATCGCACGCGGCTCGCAACGGAGCAGTCCGTCGGACGCCGGGAAGCAGAGGGTCGCGAAGAAGTCCTCACCCTCCGCGACGAGTTCCACCTCGCCGTCAAGCTCGCCGTCCACGTCGCCGTCGCCGCATGCCCCAAGCACCACGAGCAGCGCGGGCAACATGACGGCGGCGAGGGGCCAGAGGCTCGAACGCGGCCGGTTCACGATCGCGCGCCCTCGGCCGCCGTCTCCACGGCGCCCGTCATGACGCCCCGGTAGAGCCGGATCGCCCGGCCGATCGCCTCGAACACCTCGCGGCCGCGCGGGCCGTCGAAGACCGGGGTCTTCTCGCCCTCACCGTCCTCGACCTCCTCGTACCCGAACTCGATCAGGACCGCCGGCATCGACGCCCCGGTCAACACCCGCAGGGGCGCGCGCCGGAAGCCCCGGTTCGGCAGTCCGAGCGCGTCGCCGACTTGGGTCTGGATCAGCCGGGCGAGCAGCGCGCTGCGCTCGAGCTGGCCGTCCTGCACCCGGTCCCACGGTTCGAGCGGCGGGATCACCACCGGAGGCTCTTCTTCCTCCGGTTCCGACTCCAGGTCGTCGAGTTCCTCGTCCTCGAGTGCCTCCGGCGCCATCCCTTCGTCCACGGCGGCCTCGAGAGCCGCGTCGGCCTCCGGGTCCACTTCCAAGTCGGCTTCCGACTCGTCCCCCTCCGGTTCGAGCGGCGCCGGAGGCGGATCGAGAACCCACGTCTGGAACGCGCTTCCCGGCAGGAGCGCCGCGTCGCCGCTCACGTGCAGCGACACGAAGAGGTCGGCCTCGTACTGGTTGGCCAGGGAAGTCCGGTTCTCGAGCGTGACCGTGCTGTCGCCGCTGCGGGTGAGCACCACGCGCGCCCCCAGCTCGGATTCCAGGTGCGACCCGAGCGCCTCGGCGATCCCGAGTGCGAGGTTCTTTTCGCTCTGGCCGAACGGCGCCCGCACGCCGTTGTCCGTCCCGCCGTGACCCGGATCGAGGACGATCCGGAACTCCCGCCGTTCCTCCTCCGGCCGCGACGTCGCGCGCGGCTGAAGTCCCGGCCGGCCCCGCGTGATGTCGAGGACGAGCTGGACCCGCGGCGGACGGCCCAGGAGGTACGGCTCGGACGCCTCGGCGCGAGGCGCCAGACCGATGTCGACCGAACGCTCCCGCACTTCGATCCAGCGCACGAGGGGATCGTTCAGGCGCACCCGGCGGCGCGGCTCCATGACCTCGCTCAGCAGCCGCAGGCGCACCCCGGCGCGATACCGGTCGACCTGGAAGCGGGGCCGGCCGGAGAAGGTCACGACGAGCGTGGTGGCGCCGAGGTCGTGAACGCGGTCAACCTCCACGTCGAGACGGCGCTCGCCCGTCCTGTCGACGCGAAGCAGGCCCCGCCGCCGGTCGAAGTCGAAGCGGTAACCGAGCGTCTCCGGGTACGCCCGCGCCAGCGCGTCGACCGGCACGAACAGCTTGCGCGGCTCGACTGGCTCAGGGGGCAGCTCGGGCTCGTCCTCTTCCCCATCGTCCTCCGGCTCCGCCGCTTCACCGTCGTCGTCCTCCTCTTCGTCGGGGTACACCGGTTCCGGTTCGATCCAGGGCCTGATCGACAGGTTCTGGACCTCGCCGTCGACCGTGACCGTCCGGCTCAGGGGTCCGAGCACGACCTCCCGCCCCGCTACGCGAACCGTGTGCGCCTCGCCGAGCGGACCGATTTCGAGGTCCCCTCCCAGCGCCTCGACGACGGGACCCAGCGCGACGAGCGGCCCGGAGGAAGAGCGGGCCCAGGGAAGTGGCTCGGAGTCACGGCCGACGACGATCGTCCCCGCCTCGTGGGAGAGAATGACCGTCTCCGGCTCGTCGTCCCTCTGCGCCGACGCCGGCGCGAGCAGCGAGAGCCCCAGGGCCGCTGCCAGCAGTCCGGAGGCACACCAGGGGATGCCGCGTCGGAGAGACACTACGGCAACCTAACACCACCGCGGCAAGGCCTGATTCCGGGCCCGCCGGGGCAAACCAGGTACACGCGCTGGTAGCCCGTACGGGATTCGAACCCGTGTTACTGGCGTGAGAGGCCAGCGTCCTAGACCCCTAGACGAACGGGCCACGCGTGCGCGGGGCCGCGCAATTTAGCACAGCGTGCCCGCGGTCAGGGCGCCCGGCCAGACGTGGACGTTACTCCGCGAGCCGCCACCTCGGCGGCGCCACGAAACCGTCACGGCCTTCCCAGAAGATCGGCACATGCTCCTCCGGCTGCAGCGCCCGGAAGGCAAGCGCCTTCTCGGTCAGACGCTCGGCGATCTCCGGGTGCTCGGCCGACAGGTCGTTCTGCTCGCCGGGATCGTCTCCGAGGTGGAAGAGCATGGTCTGCGATTCGGCGAGCGCCGCGCGGTCGAGCGGCTCGGGGCCGATGACGATCAGCTTCCAGTCCCCTTCCATCGCCATGAGCTGCTCGCGCTCGTTGCTCAACTGGGCGCACCAGGAGTAGAAGTCGCGGTCGCCGGCGACTTCGCCGCCCCGAAGCGCCGGCAGGGCATCGCGGCCGTCCAGTTCGAGATCGGGACGGTCGGAGGCGGCCGCGGCTTCCATCAGCGTCGGCATGACGTCGAGATAGTTGAGCGGCGCGTCGATCGAGCCGCCGCCGCTCACCCCGCCGGCAGGCCAGCGCGCCGCCGCCGCGACGCGGATGCCGCCTTCGAAGACGTTGCCCTTGGAGCCGCGGAACGGCCGGTTGTCGCCGATGCCCGTGTCGCCGCCGTTGTCCGAGAAAAACCACACGAGGGTGTCGTCCGCCACGCCGGCCTCGTCGAGGGCATCGAGGATGCGGCCGATGCCGGCGTCCATCGCGTGCACCATCGCGCCAGTGATCCGGCGGTTGCGGAGCCGGCCTTCCACGTCCTCGAGGCGCGCCCGGCTCATCGCATGACCGCCGAACCACTCGTACTCCTCGGGCGGCACGCCCAGGCCGACGACCGCCTCGATCGGCACCGGCTCGAGGTCCGCATACTGCGGCAGATCCTCTTCCTTCGCCTGGAAGGGTGAGTGGGGCGCGTTGTAGGGCACGAACAGGAAGAAGGGCGCGTCGCCGCCGGCGTGCTCGCGGACGAAGCGCACCGCGTGCTCGGAGATCAGATCCGTGCTGTAGCCCGGCTCGTCGACCGACTCCTCGTCGTGGAACCAGTCGACTTCGCCGTACCGCTCGTGCGTGAAGTAGTCGAAGCCCCAGCCGAGGTGGCCGACGAAGCGCGTGAAGCCGCGCTCGAGGGGGTGGTACTCCCTGCGCGACAGACCCAGATGCCACTTGCCGACGAGGCCACGCTGCTCGTAGCCCGCCTCGGCGAGCACCTGCGGCACGATCGTCGCTTCGGGATCGAGACCATAGTCGTGGTACCCCATGACGACGCCGCGCATCATCCCGTACCGGATCGGATGCCGGCCGGTCATCAGGCCGGCGCGGGTCGGCGAGCAGATCGGCGCCACGTAGAAGCGGTCGAGCCTGACGCCCTCCGCGGCGATGCGGTCGATGTGGGGGGTGGCGATGTCGCCGCCGTTGAAGCTGACGTCGCGCCAGCCGAGGTCGTCGGCGACGATGAGCACGACGTTGGGCGGTCGCTGCGCTCCCGGTTCCCCGGCCTCCTCGGCCGGCGCACAGCCGAGCAGGACGATAACCGTCGCGAGCAGGATCCCGTGTTCCGTCCTCATCACCTTAGCCCGTTCCCTCCTGCTTTCCCTTGCGAAAAAGCACCCACGCTACAAGAATGCAGGCCCCCCTTCCACAAGGAGAGCCAACGATGAGCACCGCCTCCCTCGCTTACCTCGGTGTCCGCTCGGACAAGCTGGAAGACTGGAACGACTTCGCCTGCAACCTGCTCGGCATGCAGCAGGTCGACCGCGGGGGCAAGTCCCTCTCCTACCGGATGGACGACTTCGAGCAGCGCCTGCTGGTCTCCGGCGAACCGGGCGACACGCTCTCCTTCATGGGCTGGGAGGTTGCCGGCGAGGACGATCTCGAAAGCTCCGCCACGAAGCTGGACGCGGCCGGCGTCGAGGTGGAGTGGGGAAACTCGGAACTCGCCGACCGGCGCTTCGTCGAGCGGCTTATCGTCTGTCACGATCCCGACGGCAATCGCGTCGAGCTGGCCTGGAAGCCGATGCGCACGAGCGAACCGTTCGTGCCGGGCAGGACGATCTCGGGCTTCAAGACTGGTCCGCTCGGCATGGGGCATGCGGTCCTGCACGTCACCGACATCGAGAAGCAACTGGCCTTCTACCGCGACCTCCTGGGCTTCGAACTCACCGACTTCGGCAACATGCCGCTCGTCCCCATCCACTTCCTGCACGTCAACGGCCGCCACCACAGCCTGGCCATGATCGCCTCCGGGCAGAAGGGCTTCCACCACTTCATGGTCGAGTTCCAGTCCCTCGACGACGTCGGACAAGGCTACGACCTGGCCGGGGCGGCGGAAGACCGGGTGGGCTTCACCCTCGGCCGGCACACCAACGACTTCATGACCTCCTTCTACGCCCGGACGCCCTCCGGCTTCTTCGTCGAGAACGGCTGGGGCGGCCGGATCATCGACCCGGAGACCTGGCAGCCCGTCGAGCTGTTCGACGGTCCGAGCCTCTGGGGCCACGACTGGGTCGACCTGCCGGACGACGCCAGGACGATGGCGCGCAACTTCCGGATCGATCTCGCCTCGCGCGGCGTCCAGTCTCCGCCCTTCATCGATTGCCCGTGGCTGTTCGAACAGGTGGCGAAGACGTCGCCCGCCGGCGGCGAGTAGCGCCAGTCGAAGCTAGCGGTCCGTGCGCGCCGCGGCCTGCATCGCCTCGCGTAGCACTTCGCGATCGCCGATGTGGTTGGCGAGCAGCAGGATGAGGCGGGCGTTGAGCGCCTCGCTCTCTTCCTTCGATCGGCCCTGATGCAGCTCCAGGAGCTCCTGGTAGAAGCCGTCGCCGCCGGGGATGTTGGGTTCGGTCCGGAGTCGGGTCATGAGGCATCGGTCTCCTGACCGCTCGCCCGCCGGAAGGCGGCGGCGATCCGATCGGGGTCGTAGCCGGTGAAGCGCGCGGCGACGTGCTGGTCGGGGCGCAGAAGATAGAGAGCGCCGGGAGCTTCGCCCAGGTACCGCTCGTCGAGCAACGGGTGCTGTCCGGCAGGCAGGCTGATGACTTCCAGGCCCGGTTCCTCCCCCGGAACGTCGATGCCCAGGGCCAGCAGCTGGAAGCGGTCGCCCAACCGCCCCAGCAGCCAGCCGTCGTCGATCGGCGCGTCGACGGCGGGCGAGCCCGGCCGGGTCCGCGCCGGAAGATCACTCCTGTCCGCGCTATGGAGCGGCGAGTCGACGTACACATGGGGCAGCGACAACCGTCCCGAGTTCACCAGGGGCCGCGCCATGGGCTGCGTCTCCGCGAGATCCAGCACGGCATCCCGGAACAGCCGGCTCGCGTCGGACTTCGGAGTGATGAAGTCGGTCGAGCGCGTCGAGTTCAGGATGTTCTCGTCGGCAGCCGGAACGCGCTCGGCGTCGTAGCTGTCGAGGAGCGAATCCGGCGAGCGGCCGCGCAGCACGCGTTCGAGCTTCCACACCAGGTTGTCGACGTCCTGGAGGCCGCTGTTGGCTCCTCGCGCGCCGAACGGCGAGACCTGGTGGGCCGCATCGCCGGCGAAGAGCACCCGGCCGTGGCGAAAGCGCTCGATCCGCGCGCACTGAAAGGTGTAGACCGAGATCCACTCCAGCTCGAACTCGACGTCTTCGCCGAGCATCTGGCGCAGCCGCGGAACGACCTTCTCGGGGCGCTGCTCCTCCTCCCTGTCGATTCCCGGCCCGAGCTGCAGGTCGATCCGCCAGACTCCCTCCGGCTGCCTGTGGAGCAGCGCCGACTGACCCCGATTGAACGGCGGATCGAACCAGAACCAGCGCTCGGTCGGGAAGTCGGCCTTCATCGTCACGTCGGCGATGAGGAAGTTGTCCTCGAAGACGCGGCCGGCGAAGTCGAGTCCGAGTTCGCGGCGTACCGTCGAGCCGGCGCCGTCGCAGGCCACGAGCCACTCGGCCTCGAGCCGGTACGGACCGTCCCGGGTCTCGACGGTCAGGAGCACGCTGCCCGCGCCGGGCTCGACCCTCGTCACCCGGCTGCCGCCCCGGAGCTCGACGGGCCGGCCGTCCGACCGAAGATCACGGAGGCGGCTCACCAGGAGCTCCTCGAGCCGGTACTGCTGCAGGTTGATGAAGGCCGGCCGCCGGTGACCCTCCTCCGCCAGGAGATCGAAGTCGTAGATGCGCCGGTCGCGGAAGAAGACCTTGCCGCGGCTCCAGGTCACGCCGTGGTCGACGATCCCGTCGCCGCAGCCGAGGCGGTCGAAGATCTCCAGCGCCCTCTTCGCGAAGCAGATGGCGCGCGAGCCGTGGCTGACCCGGTCGTTGTCGTCGAGCAGGACCACGGGGATGTCGCGGCGCGCCAGGTCGATGGCCGCCGCCAGGCCGACAGGCCCCGCTCCGACCACGACCACCGGGTGGCGCGCCGGCGTAGAGGCGTCCTGGTCGGGGCTCCGCTCGTACGGATAGAGCGGAGTCTCGAAGACCCTCAATCCTGCAGCGCCGCCCACATCTCGAGGTCGCGCTGCGCGGTCCAGATGCGCGGCGTGTCGATCCCCCGCGCCTCGTCGTACGCCCGCGCGACGTTGAAGGGCAGGCAGTGCTCGTAGATGGCGTAGTCGGAGAACTTCGGATCGCACACGGCCCGGGTGGCTTCGAAGGCCTCCTTCAGCGTGCCGCCCCGAGCGGCGACGCGCGCCGTCGGCTCGTAGGTCGAATCGACGAAGTCGCGCGTGCTCTCGATGGCCTCGGCGACCATCTCCTCTCCGACCAGCGCGTCGCCCCGGCCCGGCGCGATCGCACTCGGCCGGAAGGAGGCGATCCGGTCGAGCGTCCCGCCCCAGTCGAGGAAGTGGCCGTCGCCGCAGTAGCAGGCCGAGCGGTACTCGACGATGTCGCCGGTGAAGAGCACCTGTTCGTCCGGCACCCGGATGACGGCGTCGCCGGCGGTGTGGGCGCGGCCCACCTGCAGGATGTCGACCCGGCGGTTGCCGAGGTAGACCGTCATGCGGCCCGAGAAGGTCGTGGTCGGCCAGGTCAGGCCCGGGATCGACTCGTGGCCCTCGAACAGCCGCGGCATGCGCTGGAATTCGCTGTCCCAGTCCTCCTGGCCGCGCTCGGCGACCATCGAGCGGGCGACGTCCGACATGATGACCTGCCGCGCGTCGAAGGCCGACGCCCCGAGCACCCGCACCGCGTGGTAGTGAGTGAGGACCAGGTGCGTGATCGGCTTGTCGGTCACCGAGCGCACCTTCTCGATCACCTTGTTCGCGAGCAGCGGCGTCGCCTGCGCCTCGACCACCATGACGCAGTCGTCGCCGATGATCACTCCGGAGTTGGGGTCGCCTTCCGCCGTGAAGGCCCACAGCCCCTCGCCGACCTCGGTGAAGCTGATCTGCTTCTCGGCGAGGTCCCCCGCCGATGCGAATGCCCTTGCCGTCATCCCGTCAATCCCCGTCCGCGGGATCGAAGCGCTTCTCGAGCCCCGTCCAGCAGTCCGTGTAGTCGTCCTGGAGCGGCGCCTCCCGGGCCGCGAACTCGGTCAGGTGCTGCGGAAAGCGGGTCTCGAACATGAAGCTCATCGTGTTCTCCAGCTTCCTGGGCGCGAGTTCGGCGGAGGTCGCGGCCTCGAAGGCGTCGGCGTCCGGGCCGTGGGGCAGCATCATGTTGTGCAGCGACAGACCGCCCGGCACGAAGCCCTCGGGCTTGGCGTCGTAGATGCCGTAAATGTTGCCCATCAGCTCGGACATGATGTTCTTGTGGTACCACGGCGGCCGGAAGGTGTGCTCGGCGACGCTCCAGCGATCGCGGAAGAGCACGAAGTCGATGTTGGCGGTCCCCGGCACCCCCGACGGCGCGGTCAGGACCGTGAAGATCGACGGGTCGGGGTGGTCGAAAAGGACGGCGCCGACCGGCGCGAAGGCCTCCAGGTCGTACTTCGAGGGCGCGTAGTTGCCATGCCAGGCGACGATGTCGAGCGGAGACTGGCCGATGTCCGTCGCGTGAAAGCGGCCGCACCACTTGACCACCAGCCGTGACGGGACCTCGCGGTCCTCGAACGCCGCCACTGGGGTCTTGAAGTCGCGGGGATTGGCGAGGCAGTTGGCGCCGATCGGCCCGCGGTTGGGCAGGCCGAACTTCGCGCCGTAGTTCTCGCACACGAAGCCCCGGGCCGGGCCCTCGACGACCTCCACGCGAAAGACCATGCCGCGCGGCAGGATCGCGACCTCCCGCGGCTCGAGGTCGATCCGGCCGAGCTCCGTCCAGAAGACGAGCCGGCCGTCCTGGGGCACGACGAGCAGTTCCGAGTCCGCCGAGTAGAAGTACTCGTCGACCATGCTCTCGGTGGCGAGGTAGACGTGGGCGGCCATCCCCACCTGGGTGTTGACGTCGCCGGCGGTCGTCATCGTGCGCATGCCGGTCAGGAAGGTCAGCGCCTCGGTCGTATGGGGCACCGGATCCCAGCGGTACTGACCCAGGGAGATGACGTCGTCGACGATGTGCGGAGCCGTCCGCCAGTAGGGCAGGTCGATGCTCCGGAAGCGCGACGTGTGCCTGACCGACGGACGGATCCGGTAGCACCAGGTGCGCTCGTTCTCGCCCTGCGGCGCGGTGAAGGGTGTGCCCGAGAGCTGTTCCGCATACAGGCCATAGGCGCAGCGCTGCGGACTGTTCTGGCCCTGCGGCAACGCCCCCGGCAGCGCCTCCGTCTCGAAGTCGTTGCCGAACCCGGGCATGTACCCGGGTGTTGTCCCGCAGGGGGTTTCGGCCTGGACGATCCGGCGTTCCGTCATGGGTCGGGCGCTCCCTCTTCGTGCTTCGCGTGCCGGGCTGCGCGGAGATCGATCGTACCCGCTCGTGCTTCCGCGCATCAACGGACGTTCCGGTTCGCGAGCTCAGCAGTCCTTGACCAGCCGCCCCGGCCGCGAGGAACGAGGACCGGAACTCGTCCTAGTCCATGAAGGGCTGCCCGGTCTCCGTCAAGAAATGCCTCTCGTCGGCCGTACAGGCAAGACAACGCTGCACATGTTCGCCAACGACCACGGCCCGGATCCCCACGTTCATCCGCGCTACAATCGCAGGTTCAGCAAGGTCAGCATCGCGTCCGGCGAGGTCCTGGGCACCACGAACCTGACCGTACGGCAACTACGCAGCGTCCGCCGCTGGATTCGCGAACACGAAGATCGCCTCCTGGATCAATGGCTGGCGCTCAGAAGAGCACAACGCGAACGAGAGCGCACTTGAGGTGAAGGAGATGGGTGTCGCGACCACCGAGTACCTGCCGTTGAAGTCAGCGGATCTGCCGGAATGGCCGGATTCGCAGCCAACGCCGGTGGCGGTGGAGCATCTGGGCGGCTACAAGCTGTGGGTGAAGTTCACCGACGGCGCGGAAGGCGCCTTGGACCTGACTCTGACGATGACCCGACTGAACGGCCCGATCATCAGAGCGCTGAGGAAACCGGAGATGTTCCGCCAAGTCCGCATAGACCGCGAGCAGGGAACGCTCGCCTGGCCGAGGACCGACCCGAACGATCCGATGACTGCCTACGACATCGCGCCCGACTACCTGTATCGCCGCTGCGTCTACGGCGACGGCCACCCCTTCGCGGACGACTGCGACGCGGACCTGCTGTTCGCGGGCCGTTTCAAGACCACGAATCGCCGCCCCTCGACGCGGCGGACTCTCCGCCAGCCGCAACGGTCGGCCTGACAGCGGTCAGAGCCAAGCGCGCCCGGTCGGGCTGGCGCCGGCATCTGAACTCCCACCGGGAAGACCCGGTTGTCGGTCATCAACCAGCCGTCAGGTCGATGGGCTCCTGCTTCACGATCTTCCGGCAGATCGTGACGCACGGCTGAAAGCTGTCCCGCCCTGTCAGACGCTCGACGAGGCCGGCCACCCCGGGCCACCGCGACGCGTCGAGCGGACCGGCGACGAACTCGAACTGCGCGATCTGGCACGCGAGCGAGATGTCCGCGATCGTGAGCGCGTCTCCCACCAGGAACGGCCCGTCGCCGACTTCACCCTCGAGATAGTCGAGGCGCCGTGGAAGCCGCTCCGCGTACGTCTTCCTGGCCGCGTCGACATCGGGCTCCTCGCCCATGAAGCGTTTGAACTGGATCGGGCGGAAGATCCCGAGGCCGACTGCCATCGCCAGCTCGGTGTCGCAGTACTCCTCCAGCCAGACCGCCCGGCCGCGTTCGTAGGGGTCCGCCGGATAGAAGGCGGGCTCCGGGAACTTCTGCTCGACGTAGGCGCAGATCGCCGACGAATCAGGGATCGTGCCGGGCGGGCCTTCCTCACCGACGTCCGTGTCGCGCAACACCGGAATGCGACGCGCCGGACTGATCTCCTTGAACCAGTCGGGCATCGGCATGATGTTCACGCTCTCGAGTTCGAAGGGCGCACCCTTCTCGCGCAGCAAGGCATCCGCCTTTCGAACGAAAGGAGAGAGCGGAGCTCCGTAGAGGATGAGACCCATCCTGGCGACGCCTAGCGACCCGGCATCACGAGCGGTTCGATCGGCACCTCGATCGTGACCGTCTCTTCCTTCGGCACGTAGCAGACCGTCTCGCTGCAGGCCTGGTAGACGACGTCGACCGGAATCTCGATCGAGGTCGGCTTGTCCTGAATCGGCCAGTTGAGAATCTCGGCGTTCAGCGCGATCGGGATGGCGATGTCGGTCGCGCCTTCCTCGTAGACGTTGAGCGTCACGTCGAGCTGGGGGAACTCGCGCTTACGGGTCGGCGGGTAGACCGGCTCGCCGAGCCGCACGCCCTTCGTGGGCACGACGGTCGCCGTCGATGCGATGAAGCCGTCGGGCAGGGGGTCGGCGTAGATGTGGTACCCCTCGGCGACGTCGAAGCGCACATGGAGGGTGCTCGCGTACTCGAACTTCAGCGCCTCGTCGGCGAGGAAGACGGAGACCTCGACGTGCTCGTCGCCCAGTTCGGCGGTCGGCGCCTCGTGCCTGGCGAGGATGCGGCCGATCGCGCTGTCGCGAATCGTCCCCGCCGACGTGCGCGTCGCGTAGTGGCGGTGGAAGAACTTCTCCGTCACCCGGCCGTCACGGTCGGTGACGTAGACGCCCGGGAAGGGAATGCCGTAGAACCCCCGCTCGGTGGCGCGGTTGAAGACATCCGCGTCGGGATCGATCGTCGTGTTCAGGATGCCGAAGCGCTTGATGACTTCCGAGTCGTAGTCGGAGAGCAGGTCATAGGAGATGTCCTTGCTGTCGGCGAAGGCCTTCAGGTGCTGCTCCGAGTCGTAGCTGACGCCATAAACCTTGATGCCCTCGGCGTCGAAGAGCGCGATGTTCTCTTGCAGCTCGACCAGCTGCGTGCGGCAGTACGGTCACCAGACGGCGGAGCGGTAGAAGACGACGATGGCCTTCGAGTCGCCCCGGTCCGCGTGGAAGTCGACGAGTTCGCCGTCCTGGTTCGGCAGTTCGAACTCGGGCAGGCGCTCGCCGATCGCGGGACCGGTCGGGAAGTCGTGCTCCGCCGGGTAGCGCCGTCCCGGGTGGCTCGTCGGGATGGGCACCGTGATGCCGAGGTCGTCCTGCCGTGCCTCCGGCGACTGGTTCTCGTGAGCGCCCTTCACTCTCTCATTCTCGTTCCCGGCGCCGTCCTGGGCGAAGGCCGGAACGGCGAAGAGCAGCGGGACAAGGGCGAGCAAGGCGAATCGGCCTGTCTTCATCGGTCGAACGCTCCCTCTGGCTGTGGTTGCGCGTACAGGTTTCGCGGTGAGCGACCGTACCAGCCATGCCCTGGAGCATCAACCGGCCGCCTGCTGCAACGCGTAGGATACGCCCTTCGTACCACCTGAAAGGAAAGGCACCATGAAGCGACCCTCCGGCACGACTAGACGCGGTCTGGTCGGTCTCGGTCTCGCGATTGCCCTCGCAGCAGGCGCCGCGGGCGCGGCTGCCTATCGGCAGGGTACAGCCCAGCCCGCCCAGCAGCAGCGCGCGATCGGTCCGACCCGGACGATCGACTGGCAGTCGGGCGCCGATCCGTTGGCGCGGCCCGCCGGGGAGAGGCCGCCCAACATCGTCGTCATCCTCGCCGACGACCTGGGCTGGAACGACCTGAGCTGGCTCGGTGGCGGCGTCGCGGGCGGCACGGTGCCGACCCCGAACATCGACTCGCTGGCACGGGACGGCGTCCACTTCGCCAACGGCTACTCCGCGAACGGCACCTGCGCGCCGTCGCGGGCCGCGCTGATGACGGGCCGCTACGGCACCCGCTTCGGGTTCGAGTTCACGCCCACGCCGCCGGGGTTCGCCACGATGGTGCCCCGGCTGTCGAGCCAGGAAGGCAGGCTCCGGCAGACGAGCGCCAACGAGGAAGCGTCTTCGGTTCCCCTCGACGAGAAGGGCATGCCGCCGTCGGAGATCACGCTCGCCGAACTGCTGAAGCCGGCCGGCTACCACACCGTCCACATCGGCAAGTGGCACCTCGGCACGGGCGAAGGCATGCGAGCCCACGAGCAGGGCTTCGACGAGAGCCTGCTCATGAGGAGCGGCCTCTACCTTCCCGAGGACGACCCGAACGTCGTCAACTCGAAGCAGGAGTTCGACGGGATCGACCGCTTCCTGTGGCGCTTCTCGCGCTTCGAGGCCTCGTTCAACGACAGTCCCGCCTTCGAGCCCGGCGGCTATCTGACGGACTACTACACCGACCAGGCGGTACAGGTGATCGAGGCCAACAAGGACCGACCCTTCCTCCTCTACCTGGCGCACTGGGCGGTGCATACGCCGCTCCAGGCGCTCCGCGCCGACTACGAGGCGCTGTCGCACATCGAGGAGCATCGCCTGCGGGTCTACGCCGCGATGGTGCGCTCGCTCGACCGCAGCGTCGGCCGGGTGCTCGAGGCGCTGCGCGAGAACGGCCTGGAAGAGAACACGCTCGTCTTCTTCACCTCGGACAACGGGGCGCCGGCGTACATCGGCCTGCCGCGTGTCAACGAGCCCTTCCGGGGCTGGAAGATCAGCTTCTTCGAGGGAGGCATCCACGTGCCGTACCTCCTGAAGTGGCCGGCCCGTCTCGACGGCGGCCAGACCTACGAAGCCCCGGTGCACGGCTTCGACATCTTCTCGACCGCGGCGGCCGCGGCGGGAGTCGATCTGCCCGGCGACCGGACGATCGACGGCGTCGACCTGGTGCCGCACGTCCTGGGCGAGGCCGAAGGCGCGCCCCACGACCGTCTCTTCTGGCGCACCGGCGGCTACGAGGTCGTCCTCGCCGACGGCTGGAAGCTCCAGGTCAGCGAGCCGCCCGGGAAGGTGTGGCTCTTCAACATGGAGAAGGACCCGACCGAGCAGCACAACCTCGCCGAGGCCGAGCCGGAGCGGGTCGCGGCGCTCAGGAAGCTCCTCGCCGAGCACAACAAGGAGCAGGCGACGCCGATCTGGCCGTGGGCCACCCGAAGCCCGATCAACATCGACAAGACGCTGCTCGAGCCGGACGCGCCGGACGACGAGTTCATCTACTGGTACAACTGACCTCTTCTACCGCGACAGATGCCGGTCGAAGAACCGCACGATCACGCGATGCACTTCGTCCGACTCGGGGAGACCCGGATTGAACGCGAAGGTCGCGTGCCCGAGACCCTCCCAGACGTGCAGGTCGGCCTCCACGCCGAGGCTGACCAGCTTGTTGTGGCTGGCCAGCACGCCGCCCAGGGCGAAGTCGCGAGTGCCGCTGATCAGTAGCGCCGGCGGGAAGCGGGCCAGCAGGTCGTCGTGGTCGCCTGGAGCGACCACCGGGTCGCCGGCCTCCACGCCGCGGAAGTAACCGCTCGGCTGGGGCGGCTCCGCGGGCTCGACCGGGCGCGGAAAGCCGTTGATGGCTGACACCAGGAAAGCGCTCTCGCTGCGGCCCATCTTGAACACGCCCGGAATGTCGCCGTCGGTCGTCGGTATCCCGGCGCAGAAGAGGCCGATGCCGCCCGGCAGCGGCAGGTCGTTCTCGAGCATGTAGGCGACCGTCTGCGCCGTCAGCATGGCGCCGGCCGAGCAGCCGTAGATGCCGATGGCCGCGGCGTCGTAGTCCTCGAGCATCGCCTTGTAGACGGCGATGACGTCCTCGACGCCGGCCGGGTGCGTGTGTTCCGGCGCCATCCGGTAGTCGGGGCTGATCACCCTGTATCCGCCCATGTCGGCGACCTGCATCGCCTCGGTATGGCTGAAGTAGCGGGCGCCGACCCGGAAGCCGCCGCCGTGGATGCTGATCAGCAGCCGGTTCGCGTTCTCCTCGGCGACGCCGCGCTCGGGAACGAACACCTCGGTGTACACGCCAGCGATCGTCTCCGCGGTGATCTCCACCGGGTGCTTGGCGACGGTGTCCTGGTAGATGGCGGTCTGGTAGTAGCCCTCGGCGACGCACTGGCGCGCGGCACGCACAGCCTCCAGGTCATCGGCGACGTCGTTCAGGCTCGCGCAGCCCTGGGAGAAGGTGCCGAACTCCGGTCCGTACACGTCACGGAAGTGCTTCATCGCCGCCCGCGACTCGTCGCTTAGGTAGGAGGTCTCCGGCAGGTCGAACGCTGGAACATGAACGGTACCGTCGGCCTCCACGCGGGGACGTTCGTCCTGCTCCGCGGGCTCCGAGCAGGACAGGACGCCCACGGCAAGGGCGGCGGCGACAAGGCCGAGTTGGTTGCGCATGACGGACAGTCTAGGCGCAAGGCGCCGGCCGCTGGCGCACTGGTATCTCCGCCGAACTCCGTCCGCGACCGCGGTTCCGGCCTCGTTATCCGTCCTGGTCAACAGGGAAGACACCGCAAGATCCACCGACGTGCCGGGGGACGGGAAGGCCATGGAACCAGTAGAATCGAGCGACGATGAACGGACGGAGAACCGCGCCCGACGGGATCCAGGAACGGCCCGCCGCGTGAGCGCCGAGACCGAAGAACCTCTGACGCCGCTTGCGACGCCGGCCGAGAAGGCGGATCTCGATCGGCTCGACCGGCAGCTCTCCAAGCGAATCGAGCGCGAATTCGCCAGCCTCGGGGCAGAGCTCATGGAGCGGATTCAGGGCGTGTCGACAGGACTCTCCGCCGAAATCGCCGGCTTGCGAGACACCCTCTCGGAGAAGATCGACGGACTGGACCGAAGGGACTCGGAGAGACTCGACGCAACCAGGGAGCTGCTGGAACACAGGATCGACGATCGGACCCGGCAGCTTCAAGCCGAGAGCGCAAGCCTCAAGGAGCTGCTGCTCAGCCGACTGGAGCAACAGGAGAGGGCCCGAGCCGCCGAGTACTCGGCGATGAAGTGGTCCATCCGCTCGATGATGGCGGCCATGGCCCTGCTGGTCGCCATGATGGCGCGGTTCACTCTCTTGCAGTGATTGGCGCCATCCGCCGCGCCAGGGTGGGTCGCGTACGAGGACCGACGTTAGAGATAGCCTCGTTCCTCCACACCGCAGGAGAACTCCCATGAGCCATCGAGTCGTCCGTCTCTCCGGGTCCCTCGGCGCCGAGGTCCACGATCTGCCCCTGGCCGAGGCCGGCCCCGAGGAGGCCGCAACGATCCGCGGGCTGCTGCTGGACCATCAGGTCCTCTTCTTTCCGGACCAGCACCTGGACGTGGCGCAGCACGTCGCCTTCGGGCGGCACTTCGGCGAGCTGGAGGGGCACCCGCACCTGAACAACCCCTTCCTGGATCACCCCGAGGTCTTCGAGCTGGTCGCGACCCGCGGCGGCGTCGCGGACGAGTGGCACAGCGACATCAGCTTCCAGGAGAGTCCCTCGGTCATGGCGATCCTCAACATGGTGAAGTGTCCCGAGGTCGGCGGCGACACGATGTGGGCCAACATGTACAGGGCCTACGAGGAGCTGTCGGCGCCGCTGCAGGAACTCTGCGAGGGGCTCACCGCACTGCACGACGCGACGCCGCACGGCAAGCCGGAGAAGATGACGATCCACCCGGTGGTCCGCGTCCACCCGGAGACCGGGCGGAAGTCGCTGTTCGTCAACGAGCACTTCACGCGCCGCATCGTCGAGCTCAGCCACGAGGAGAGCGACCACCTGCTCGGCTATCTCACGCGCTGGGCGACGAACACGCGCTTCACCGTCCGCTACCGCTGGCGGCAGGGCACGCTGGCCATGTGGGACAACCGCTGCACGCAGCACTTCGTCTTGAACGACTTCAACGAGGAGCGCATCATCCAGCGCGTCACCGTGATGGGCGACCAGGTCGAGGCGGCCGGCGAAGCCCGCTGGGAGCCCTACGTGCGCGCCCGCCACGCCGGAGCGACGAGCCGCTACGACCGGCAGCTCAACAAGTACCTGAAGCGCAAGGTCCAGTCGCTGGAGTCGAACGCGAAGAAGGAAGTCGCGCTGGAGATGTAGGGCGTGCGAGCACTCACCGCCCTGCTTCTCATCGTTGGCCCGGGCCTAGCGCAGGGCCAGTCCGTGGAGCAGTGCGTTCCCGAGGGCGCGAACCCGCCCATGCCGAAGAGCGCCCGGGCCTACGCGGCGATGTGCGAGCCGCACGTGGGCGTGGCGCCGACCGTCGACTGCGGCCAGGGGGCGCGCATCCGTATCCGGCAGGACGGCGAGGAGATCTTCGAGGACCCGGGGCTGCACCAATGCGACGACGGCAGTCTCCAGATCGGCGACTGCATGCCGGGCTCGAGCCTCCAGCGCCACGCGGGCAGGAACGCCGACGGCTCGCCGCGTCCCGAGGTCGTCTGGGTGAGCTTCTGCCGCCACGACGGGCGTGACGACGTCTTCAACGTCGACATCGGCGACTCGGTCCAGTTGATCGGCTACAACTACGAGACCGGCGCCACCTGCTTCTTCGAGTCCGGCGACAACAGCCCGTGGACCTCCGTCGGCGAGAAGAACCGCCTGCTCGGCGTGCTACCCGGCCCGGACGACCCGGGGTTCGACGACGCGTACATGCCGGCCGGAGACATCCAGTGCGTGCGCTGCCACCAGGCGGACCCGTTCATCCACAACCCGTGGATCAAGTCCGCGCGGCTTCCCGAGAACCCGCGCCAGCCCGTCGTCCCCGTCCTGCCCGGCCCGAACCCGCCCTACTACGTCGTCGGCGCCCCGGATTGGGACATGCGCACGATCCACATCGAGGGCAACGGCTGCCTCGGCTGCCACCGGATGGCCATGGAGACGCTGGAGGAGTTCACCGGCGACTTCTGGGACCCCAACGAGCACATGCCGCCGCACGATCCGGGCTCACTGGCCGCGGACCTCGAGGCGCTCCGGCAATGCTGGGAGGACGGCCCGGAGAACACGCCCGGTTGCGACTGGGTGATTCCGCCGGCCGGCGAATGTGCCGGCGGCGTCGTGGGGCCCGACTATCCGCACGCGTCGAAGGGCTTCAACCGCGGCCTTGAGAGCGCCCCGCACAGCTCGGGCAAGCGCTGGATGACGGAGCCGGAGAAGTAGGGCCGCGGATAGGTCGCCGCTTTCGCGGCGCGTATTCCTCAGAAGCCGGCGGGGGCGCCGGCGCACCCAGTGTGGGGCCGTGCTACTCCTGCTCGACGACCAACAACTGGTCGGCCGCCACGTTCTCGCGCTCCGTCGTCGAGCCGTCCGGCCAGGTCACGACGACCGAATCGACCGTCGCCGCTTCGCCGAGGCCGAAGTGCTGGCGGAAGTCGTCCTGGGACAGGTAGCTCGTGCCGCTGCGGACGTTGCGGATCTGGCCGCGGCCGCCGGCCGTGACTCGCACGACCGCGCCGATCGCGTCCGTGTTCCTGCCGGCGCCCTCCAGCCTGACCTGCAGCCAGCGGCCGCCGCCGGCCTCGTTCTTCAAGACCGTTGGTGAGCCGTCGAGGTCGTTGATCACCAGGTCCACCCGGCCGTCGTTGTCGAGATCGCCCATCGCGAGGCCGCGGCTGACCCGCTGTTCGAGGAACGCGGGACCCCCGCGCTCGGCCACCTCTTCGAAGGTGCCGTCGCCCAGGTTGCGGTAGAGCAGCTTGCGCTGGCGGTAGCCGGCCGAAGCGCCGAGACGGGCCCCGTCGAGCTGGGGGTACACGTGCCCGTTCACCACGACCAGGTCCTCCCAGCCGTCGTTGTCGTAGTCGAAGAACGCGGTACCCCAGCCGACGTAGGGCAGGCTCGACGCACCCGTCCTCGAGCGGAAGGAGGCGTCGCTCGAGTACTCGCCTTCATTGCGGTAGAGCGCGTTGTACTCCTCGGCGAAGTTGCTGACGAACAGGCTCAGCCGGCCGCTGCCGTCGTAGTCGCCGACGGCGACGCCCATGCCTCCCTGCTCGCCGCCGTCCTCGCTCACCGCGACGCCCATGAAGAAGCCCGACTCTTCGAAGGTCCCGTCCTTGCGGTTCATGTAGAGGTAGTTGGGCGTCGAGTCGTTCGCGACGTAGAGGTCGAGCCAGCCGTCGTCGTCCACGTCGACCCAGGCGATGCCGAGGCCGAAGTAGCCGTCCGGGTCGCGAACTCCCGCCTCCTCGCCGACCTCGGTGAAAGCGCCGTCCTCTTCCTGGCGGAACAGGAGGTCGGAGGTGCCCGGCAAGCCGCGCGGTCCGCACTGCACGGCGACGCCGCGGTACTCGCAGGTCTTGCCGCTGCCGAACTCCGGCAGGTTGTCGAGATCGAACTCGACGTAGCGGCTCACGAACAAGTCGAGATCGCCGTCGCGGTCGTAGTCGGCGAAGCCGCAGCCCGCCGACCAGCCCGAGGCCGCGACGCCGAGCTCCGCCGCCACGTCGGTGAACGCGCCTTCGCCCGAGTTGCGGTAGAGCCGGTTCCGGCCGATGCCGGTCACGTAGAGGTCCTGCCAGCCGTCACCGTCGACGTCGGCGATGCAGAGGCCCATTCCCCAGCCGGGGTGGGCTACGCCAGCCTCCGCAGCGACGTCCCGGAACGTGCCGTCGCCGAGGTTGCGGTAGAGGGCGCTGTGCGACGACTGCGGGTCGTTCGCGGTGTCGACGGTGAGGGAGTTGACGAAGTAGATGTCGAGCAGGCCGTCGCGGTCGTAGTCGAAGAGCCCGACGCCGCCGCTCATCGACTCGACGATGTACTTCTTCTCGGGCGCGGAGTTGTGGCGGAAGGTGATGCCGGTGGACTCGGTGATGTCGCGGAAGAGGGGCGCGTCGCCGATGGGCTGGGCCAGTGTGGATACAGGCCAGACAAGGAGCACGGTCATGGCTGCCGCGGCGGGATTCCGGAGGCCGGCGCTAACGCGCCGGGTGCCGGCGGGGGCGCCGGCGCACCCAGTGGCTGCCGGCCGAGTCAAGGCTCGGTCCTCGAGCCGAGCGGCGGCTGGGCGCGCAGGCGCTCGATGTGCTGTTCGATCGCGGCCTGTGCCTCGCGGGAGAACTGCAGGTGGCGCTCCGCTCCCTCGCGGTCGCCGAGGCGGGCGAGGGCGAGGCTGAGTTGGTAGTGCCCCTTGATCGACTGGGTTTCGGCGGCCACCGCTCGCGTGAGCGCTTCCCGGGCCTCCTCGAAACGACCCTCCTTCACGCGAGCCGTTCCGATCGTCACCAGCGCCGTCGGGTGATCGGGATTCACCGCGAGCGCCCGCTCCGCGAGTCGGGTCGCTTCGTCCAGGTTGCCGAGCCCCTCGACGGCCTCGGACATGGCGGCCAGCGCCTCCACGTTGCCGGGCTCCAGCCGCAGCGCCGCGGCCAGCGCTTCCCGGGCCTCGTCGAACCGGTCCACGCGATTGAGCGCGAGACCGAGCCCGATCTGGGTCAGGGCCCGACCCGGATCCAGCGCCGCCGCATCCTGGAGCACTTCGGCTGCTTGCGCCATCTCGCCTACCTGCATGCGGGCCACGCCGAGCAAGTAGGCGTACTCCGCCTCCCCGGGGTGCATCCGGGCGAGCGGTTCGAGAGCCAGGATCGCCTGGATCGGGTTGCTCCGGCCGAGGGAGAAGCGGGCGTAAGCGTTGAGGACGTCCTCGGAGTTGGGCGCCAGGGTGATGGCGCGGCCGAGTGCGTCGGCGGCGGCTTCGGGTTGGTTGCGGCCGGCGAGAGCGCGGGCCTGGTCGAGGAGGGAGCGGACGGACTCGGTCGGCGCGGCTTCGGGCTGGGCACCGAGAGCTGTTGTCGCAACGAGGAGCAGGAAGAGCGCCGAGCAGAAAAGAGGAGACGGCCTGCGGCCGGCGCGTTTCCTGGCCGCCTTCGGCGGCAGCGGGTCAGAGGACCCGCGCACCCAGCGGAGGGTCACTGGTCGGACCTTCCCTTGAGTCGCTGGAAGATCTCGAATTGCTCTCGGGCCTTCTCGCGGTCGCCGAGCTTCTGGTAGGCCAGGCCGAGCTGGTTGCGGATGTTGGGATCTTCCGGCGCCAGTTCCGCGGCCGCGAGCAACTGCGCGGCCGCCTCGTCGACGCGGCCGTCCTCGAGCAGGATCTTGCCGCGGAGGTAGCGGGCGTCGGCGAAGTCGGGTTCCGCGTCGAGCACGAGTTCCACTTCGCGCAGCGCGGCCTGCGGCTGGTTGTCGAGTTCCAGCACGGTGGCCAGGACGTAGCGCGACTGGTGGTCTGCGGGATGCGAGGCGACTTCAGCGCGCAGCGCGGCGCCGGCCTCCTCGAGGCGGCCCTGGCGGAGATAGATGTTGCCGAGCGTGGCCTGCGCCTCGGCCACGCTGGGCCGCAGTTCGATGGCGCGTTCGAGGTGCTCCACCGCCGCGTCGAAGTCGCCTTCCTGGGCTGCCGCCTGGCCGAGCAGCACGTTGAGTTCGGGCCAGTCGGCGTGCTCGGCGAGCAAGCGGTCGAAGATCGGCTGCGCCTCGATCGTCCGACCGCTCCGGACCAGGGCCAGGCCGTAGGCGTACTGGAGCGAACGGTCGGCGGCGCGTGCCGGATCGGTGGCCAGCAGCTCCGCCGCGCGGTCGTAGACCTCGGCGTTGAGCCAGGCCAGAGCGAGCATCCGCCGTAGCGCGAGGTCGTCTGGCTGCCGCTCCAGCGCCGTCGACAGGGGCGTCGTCGCCTGTTCGAACTGTCCGGCGTTGAACCGGGCGACGCCCAGCGAGTACTGGACCCTCGGGAAGCCCGGATCGACCGAGGCGGCCTGCTCGAAGTGACCCGCGGCCCGGGTGAAGCGCCGGGCCTGCGTCGCCATCACGCCGAGATTGAACGAGGCGCGGGCCAGTGTCGTTCGAGCCGTCCGAGCGAGCTGCCCGCGAACCTCCGGCGAGAGGCCGGAGACCGGCGTCTCGCTGAAGACGGACAGGCCGACGACCCCGGCCGACGGTTCCTTGCCATGGCCGTCCAGGTAGTTCGACATGCGATCGCGCGACGTCTGGGCCAGGGCCACCGAGAAGCGCTCGGCGGCCTCGAAGTGAGGCAGCGCCCGCGCCTCGTCGCCGGTGCGGCGCAACGCCAGGGCGAGCTGGTAGTGGAGGCTCTCCATCTGGTTGGCGTTGAACGAGCTCCCGTACCCGCCTTCCGCCAGATCGATGGCGCTCTCGAGCGCGGCCGCCGCTTCCCCCGGCCGGTCGAGTCCGAGCAGGGCCCGACCCAGATGATGGAGCGCGTTGGGCCGGGTGGACGTCGACTCGGCCGCGATCTCCAGGGAAGCCAGCGCCTCCTCGAAGCGCCGGGCATCGACCAGCACCATTCCCAGGTAGAGGTGGTTCACCGGATCCTCGGGAGAGATGCGGCGTTCCTCCTTGAACCGGTCGATCGCCTCCTCGACGGCGCCGCGGCCCCGGTCCAGCAGTTCCACGGTCCCCAGGTAGAAGCGGGCCCGCGGCACCCGAGGTTCTTCCTCGACGGCGCGTTCGAGCGCCTCGCGGGCCTTCCCGTACTCGCCGTAGTCGCGGTAGGTCCTGCCGATCAGAATCCAGGTCTGCGGAATCGGACGCTCCTCGGCCACATCCCGGAAGAGTTTCTCGGCGGCCTCGGGACGCTCCAGACGGAGGTAGCCGCTGGCGAGGGCGAAGCGGGTCTCGACGTCTTCCGGCGTGGACTCGACGGCCCGTTCCAACTGCTGCACCGCCATCTCCGGCTGGCCGCTCGCGTTGAAGGCCCGGGCGAGGAGCCGCACGGCGCGGCCGTCTCCCGAGCTGCGCGCGAGCAGACGCCGGAGGTGGTCCGCCGCGCCATCGGGATCTCCGCGCTCGAGCGCGAGTTCGGCGAGGGCGAGCAGCGGGCGCCGCGCTTCGAGGGCCGAGACGAGGGCGCGTTCGTAGGCGGTCTCGGCCTCGGCCGGGGCGCCGTTGGCGCGGTGCAGGTCACCGAGCAGCAGCCAGCCTTCGAGCAGCGCCTCGCGGTACCAGCTCTCGGCCGCCTGCGGTTCGTCGCGGCGGAGCATGTTCTCCGCCTCCGACAGGGCGCGCTGCATCGCGGCGTCGGGTGGCTCTTCCTGGGCCGCAGCCAGCCCTGCAACCATGACCAGGCCGAGAGCAGACCCGCGCACCCGGAGCAACGTCAGTTCCCGGCCCCCTCGCCCACGGCCAGGGTGGTCGAGACGAACGCGGTCTCGCGCGTGGCGTCGTCCCGGACGCCGACCGCGACCAGGTTCAGGCCGTCCGGAATGTCGATGTTGAAGACGAGGTCGAGAAGGCGCGTGTCGCGATCCGGGGGCGCTTCCACCAGGAAGGTCTTCTCGTCCCTCACCACCCTCGAGGTCTGGGCGTGGCGGCTCGCGACCTCCACCCTGATCTGCGCCATCTCCTTGTCCTCGAACGGCAGGAAGGCGACCTGCGCGGCCGGCACCATGACGTGGAGGGGCAGCCGCCGCTTGCCGCCGCCGGCCGCGCGAACGCGGCCCGCGCCCAGCCGCACGCCCAGCGGGTTCTCGACCAGACCGAGATAGAGCGCGCCGTCGAGCTGCTCGCTCATTCGCTGGTCGGAACTCTTGTCGCGGTAGCCGCGACGGTGGCGGACCTGCACGTTCCGGCCCCGGACCCGCACGCGGATCTGGTGTTCCCCGCGGTCGCCGCCATGGGGCGGGCGGTAGGCGAGCGAGTAGTAGCTCGCCATCTCGCTGGCGATCTGTTCGAGTTCGCCGCCGAACTGGTTGCGGTTGAAGATGGCGCGGCCGCCGGTCTCGTCGGCGAGAACGGCCATGCCGTCGCGTTCGGCTTCGCGAACCGAGCTGTTGAAGGGGTTCGCCCCCTGGAAGTCGATCGAGGACTGCTCCGCCGCGCTCAGGAACGCGGGGCGGAGGCCGCTGGTCTGGAGCGAGTAGACCGTCACGCGGTTCGCGTTGGCGTGACGGGTGAGCTCGTGGAAGCCGCCCGACAGTTCCGCCACCGGCGACATGGAGCGGAACCGGTCGCCGGCGGGACACAGGCCGGTGATGAAATCCCGCAGGTCGCTGCCCGGAGTCCGTTCGAGGGAGTCGCTGATGTAGAGCAGCGTCTTGACGCCCGGCAGCGCGGCCAGGAAGCGGACGGTCGTCGTCAGGTGATCGAGCGTCGCGCCGATCCGGTCGCGGCCGATGTGGGCGGCGTTCTCGACCTCGGGCATCGCCTGGCGCACGAACGTTCCGCAGGGCGCCGGCGCCGAGTTCCGGCGGCTGCTGCCCGCGGAAGCGAGCGTCCTCGCGTCCTGCCAGAGCTGGTTCAACCGCCGTATCGCGAGCCGCTTCGCCTGCTGCGACTGGCCGCCCATTCCCGGCGAGGCCGCGATGCGCTCGAGCGCCGCGTCCAGGTCCTCGCGGCTGGAGCCGAAGTAGGCCTCGGTGACGAGGTCGCGGTCCTGACGGAAGATGAGAACGCGTTCGGCCGGGAACCTCTCCTCGTCGAGGAAGGCTCTCAGGTCCTCGATCGCCTGCTTGCGGCTGGCGGGGCCGAGATGGAGCTCGTCGAAGTAGAGAACGAGATGCGCGGGTTCCGCCGCGGCCCCGGCTCCGGTTGCTTCCGGTTCGGCCGCCGGCTCGCCAGGCTCTCCAACCGGACTGGCGGACACGGCATCCGTGACCTCGCTGAAGAAGTCGATCGTCACCGGTTCGCCGTCCTCGCGCACCTCGAAGTCTTCCGGACCCAGGCCCGTCACCGGACGGCCGCGCCTGTCGCTGACCCAGACTTCGACGTTCACGAGCTGAACGTCGACGACTTCGCTGAAAGAGGGTGGCTCGGACTCCTGCGCCTGGGCGTGGGCGAAAGCCGGCCCCAGCACCGAGAACGCCATCGCCGGCCACGCGTACCAGAAACCCGGGGGTCGGCGTCGCGTCCGCGCGGCACAGGCGCGCGGAAGGGCGGCAGGAGCGCGGCCTGAACTTCTCAACATCATCACGTCAGTCTACTTTCGCTGTCAGGTGAGTAGCGGTTCGGCTGCGTGTCCTCGAAGCGGCGGAACAGGCCGAAGCAGAGAGCCAGGAGAACGAGGCCGCCGACCGGAACGACGAAGCCGGCGGCCAGCCGGTCCGGCCCGCCGGCGAGTTGCGCCGTCAGCCAGGGCAGCACGGCGCCTCCGGTGCCGGCGAGGGCGAACACCCAGCCGGTGCCGCGGGAGCGTGTCGCGGCGGTGAGCTCGGCGAGGAACGACAGGGCCAGGGGAAAGAGAGGCGCCAGTCCGGCGCCGGTTGCGGCGGCGGAAACCGCGATCCCGGCAGCCGTCCGGGCCACCATGAGTCCGATCAGCCCGGCGGCCGCCAGGAGAATGCCGGCCGCGAACAGGGTGGGTTCGGTCATCCGGCGAAGCAGGAGCGGCGCCAGTGCCCGGCTGGCCAGCAGCGCCGCCCAGAACCCCGATCCGATCAAGAGGGACGAGGCGGCGGGCGAGTCCTGGATCTGATCGGCCAGGCTGACCAGCCAGCCGCCGACCGATGTCTCGATGCCGACGTAGAGGAACATGATCCCGGCGATCGCGAAGAGGGCGGCCAGCCGTCGCCGGCCGGCCGACCGCCGGGACCCGGGGGCTTCGGCAGAGGCGTCCCTGCCCGGCGCCTCGCCCCGCGTGGCCGCGAGAGACAGCAGGATCACTCCGGCGAACACCGCCAGGACAACCAGCACCGCGTCGCTCGACATTCCCCGAGGCCGCGCGGCGAAGAGCAGGGGGCACGTGACCGCGCCGACGCCCCAGACCAGGTTGAGCGACGACAGCGCCGCGCCGCGCCGGGCCGGCTGGGCGTGGGCGACCCACAGGTTGGTGGAAGGAATCGCCAGCCCCAGGCCCAGGCCCATCGCGGCCACCGGGACCAGGGCGACCGGCCAGTCGGCGATCGCCAGCAGCGCCAGCCCGAGAGCGATCAGCAGGTAGCCGACCAACAGGCTGAGGCCGAGCCGGTAGCTCGAGACGAGCGAGCCAACGGCACTGGCCAGGAACTGGGCTACGAAGAGCGACCTGAGCTCCTCGACCGGCAGGCGCCACTCTCCGGCCAGTTCGGGCAGCAGCGGGCCCAGCAGCACCGTGGCCACTCCGGTGGCGAAGAAGCCCACGTAGAGCGGCACGCTGCGCCCGGCAGCCACCCCCGGGCGGGTCGACCCGGCCCTGACTTCAGCCACCGCCCCGTGCCGGACCGGTCGAATCCCGAACGACCAGCTCCGGTTCGATCGTGATCGCGGGGGGCGACTCCTCGCCCGGAGCGGCCAGCTTGCGCAGCAGCTCGGCGGCCGCCCGACGTCCCATCTCGTGCAGCGGCTGCCGCACGGTGGTCAGGCTGGGGTTCTGGAAGGCCGCGCTCAGGATGTCGTCGAAGCCGACGACCGAGACGTCGTCGGGAATGCGCAGGCCGCTCTCGCTGAACGCGCGCATCGCGCCGATCGCCGAAATGTCGTTGAACGCGAAGAGCGCTGTGAACGGCGCGCCCGCCTCAAGCAGCTTCCGGCCGAAGACGTGCCCTTCCCGATAGCCCTCCTCCGGCGAGAACTCCTCCCCGGCCGGTTCTCCGGAAAGCTGGATGGTCAACCGGGGGTCGATCTCAAGACCAAGGTCGGCCGAGGCGCCGACGATCGCCTGCCACCGCGACTCGGTGTCCGCCGAGTGCGCGTGACCCTTGAAGAAGGCGATCCGCCTGTGCCCGAGTTCGGCGAGATGCGCCAATGCCAGTCGCGCGGCGGACTGGTGGTCGATGACGACGTTCGTGACGCCCGCCAGTTCGCGGTGCCCGGCCACGACGACCGCCGGCAGGGAAAGGGCCTGCTCGATCGGCGTGTTGACCAGGATCAGCCCCTCGACCGAGCGCTCCGTGAGGAGCTGCAGGTAGTCGTCGAAGAGGTCGGGCTTCGAGTGGTGGCCGGCGACCAGGTAGAAGTAACCCTCCTGCAGGAGCTGGTCCTCGATGCCGCCGAGGACGCCGGCGGCGTAGCCCTCGCTGATCTCCGGCAGGAGGACGCCGACGGCGAACGTGCGCTGCCGCCGAAGCGAGCGCGCGATGAAGTTCGGGCGGTAGCCGAGCTCTTCCGCCGCCGCGCGGACCCTTTCCTGGGTTTCCGGAGGAATCCCCTTGGCGGCCGGCGAGCGGTTCATCACCAGGGAAACGGTGGTCGGCGACAGGCCCAGATGGGCCGCAACGTCCTTGAGTCTGACGGGTTTACCGGAGTTGGGCTCGTCCCGAGGGGGGCTGGTTCCTCTGGCAGGGCTCATCTTCCTCACGGCCGGATCCAAAAAAGTGACGCCATTCACAGGTTCTTGACAACCCTACGCGGCGTGTGCAGACTCAGGCTAGCATGCTAAAACGATTTAGCCCGACCCTTCCGTCTGCAGCGGCAGGATGCCGGGCGTTTTGTACGGCTACCGGCTAAATCGGTTTACCCGTCAAGGAGGCACGAAGCCATGGCACGAAGACTCTCCCTCATCCTCATCCTCGCGCTGCTCGCGGCGCCCCTCGCGGCGCAGCGCTTCACCGCCAGCATCCGCGGCACCGTCACCGACCCGAACGGCGACGCCCTGCCCGGCGCCACCGTGAACCTGGAAGGGACCGAAACCGGTCTCAACCGGACCACGTTCACGAACGCGGCCGGCATCTACACCTTCGGCGACCTGCCGGTCGGCGCCTACGAAGTCACGTTCACGCTCGACGGCTTCAAGTCCTCCGTGGTCAGCGCCCTCGAACTGAACGTCGCCGACGTCCGCGAGGTGAACGCGGCGCTCGAACTTGGCGACGTCTCGGACACGATCACGGTCGAAGCCGAGGCCATCCCCGTCGAAACGATGAGCGGCGAGGTCTCCGGTCTGATGACCGGCGAGCAGATCCGCGAGCTGCCGCTCAACGGCCGCAACTTCGTCCAGTTGACTCTCCTGCAGCCGGGCGTGAGCTCGCCCGAAGGCTTCGACACGAAGAACAAGGGCCTGCTGGCCGGCGTCGACCTGTCGATCAGCGGCAGCGGCACGACCGGCAACCTCTGGACGATCGACGGCGCGAACAACAACGACGTCGGTTCGAACCGCACGATCCTCATCTACCCCTCGGTCGACGCCATCGAGGAGTTCAAGATCCACCGGAACAGCTACAGCCCCGAGTTCGGCGGCGCCGCCGGCGGCCAGATCAACATCGTGACGCGCGGCGGCACGAACGACTTCCGCGGCAGCGCCTACACGTTCATGCGCGACGACTCCTGGAACGAGACGAACTACTTCCTGGAGCAGGCCGGACTCGACACCGAGCCGCTCGACCGCCAGGACTACGGCTTCACCCTCGGCGGCCCGATCCAGCAGGACAAGCTGCACTTCTTCCTCTCCGGCGAGTGGAACCAGGAAGAGCGCGGCATCGCCCGCACGGGCTTCGTCCCCACCGCGGCCGAGCGGGGGGGCGACTTCAGCGGTCCGTCGATTCCAGGGTGCACCCCGGCGATCCCGACCGACCCGACCACCGGCCAGCCCTTTCCGGGCAACGTGATTCCCTCGGACCGGATCAACGCCGGCGGCCAGGGCATGCTGAATCTCTACCCCCTTCCCAACGTGACGCCCACGGGCGGCAGTTGCAACAACTGGGTCGAGGCCGTGGTCACGCCGATCGACTGGGACCAGGCGAACATGCGGCTCGACTACGACGCCACCGACCGCACCCGGCTGATGCTCCGCTACACCCGCGACAACTGGGTGAACGGCGCTCCGAACGCCGGTGAAGCGAACGGCCTGTGGGGCGACGACCCGTATCCCGCCGTCGACACGAACTGGGATCAGCCCGGCCACTCCCTGGTGGCGCAGCTCAGCCAGACGATCGGCGACGACAGCGTCAACACGGTCACCTTCTCCTACTCGGGCAACGAGATCAGCCTGAACCGGGGCGGCACCAACCCCGGACTGAACAGCCAGATCAACGCGGCGATCCCCGCGATCTTCGACGGCAAGACGGGCGGCGCGGACCGAAGCCACCCGGTGTTCTGGGGCGCCGCCGGTTACGGGGCGCTGTGGAACATCGCGCCCTGGGAAAACGAGCAGGACCTGATGGTGCTCAAGGACGACTACTCGCAGGTCTTCGGCAAGCACTGGCTCAAGGTGGGCGCCCTCTACAGCGAGAACAAGAAGAAGGAGTACATCGGCGGCAGTTCGGCTTCCGAGACGCCTCAGTTCTGGGGTCCGAGCACCGGCCACAACGGCTGGGGCGCCAACACCGGCAACATCCTGGCCGACTTCCTGCTCCAGGACATGACCTTCGGTTACGCGGAGAACTCGCACCAGCCGACGCCTGAGTTGAACTGGGAGGACATCGAGTTCTACGTTGCCGACTCCTGGCAGGCGAACCCCCGCCTCAACATCGACTACGGGGTCCGCTACTCGAACTACAAGTGGCCCTACGCCAGCGACAACCTGCTCACGGCATTCGATCCGAGAACGTTCGATCCCGCCCTGGGCGGCGACCCGTGCAACGGTCTGCTCCAGGTGCCGGGAACGGACCCCTGCGGCGACGCGGGCCTGATGGGCGGCTCTACCGGTCCGGGCCGCGGACTGGTGGACAGCGACACGGACAACTTCGCGCCGCGCCTCGGCCTGGCCTACGACCTCTTCGGCAACGGCCGGAGCGTGGTCCGGGCCGGCTTCGGCCAGTTCTTCCAGCGCGACCGGGTGAACATCCAGCTCGAGTTCGCGGGCAACCCGCCCTTCCGCTCCAGCCTGAACGGCATCCGCAAGCTGGACGAAGCGCCGCAGCCGTGCCTCGATTGCGGCCTCGGAAGACCGCAGACGGGCATCGACCCGAACTTCCAGACGCCGTACAACCTGCAGTTCAACGTGGCCTGGGAGCAGCGGCTCGGCCGGAGCAGCACGATCGAGATCGCCTACGTCGGCACCCGCGGGCGCCACATCACGCGGCGCTCCGACATCAACCAGGTGGCTTCGGGCGACAACAACGGCAACGGCATCCCCGACCGGCTCGAGTACGTCACCGCCCCGGAGGGTGACGGCGGCGCCGGCGTTCGCGGCGCCCTGCGACCGTACTCGGTCTTCGGGGACGGCAACATCCTGTTCTGGGAATCGAACGGCATCTCCGAGTACGACGGTCTCCAGATGCAGTTCGTGCACCGCTACGGCACGGGCTCCCAGTTCCAGGCCTCGTACACGCTCTCGAGCTTCAAGGCGAACGATCCGCTGAACGACGCGGGCGCCGGCGCCTTCGCCGGCCAGATCACGGACCGTGAGAACCCGGATCTCGATTTCGGCTACGCCGGCCTGCATCGGGACCACGTGTTCAACGCGAATGTGCTCCACAACCTGCCGACGCTCGAGAACCAGGGCGGCTTCGTCCGCGCCCTGTTCGGCGCCTGGCAGTTCGGAGGCATCGTCCAGTACTCCTCGGGACAGGCCCTGACCGTGCGGACCGGCAGCCTGACGGGCGTCAACGGCGCAGGCGGCACCGGCTACACGGAGAACATGCGGCCGCTCCTCACGGGAGCCTCCTGCGGCGGCAGCGGACTGCAGGTGATCAACCCGGACGCCTTCACGCTGGTCGGCTGGCAGCTCGGCACGCTGAGCGCTACCCGGCCCGGCGTGTGCGAAGGGGCGGACTTCTTCCAGGTCGACTTTTCCCTGACCAAGAACATCCGCATCACCGACCGCATGACCGGCCAGTTCCGGTTCGAGGTCTTCAACGTGACGAACCGCGACAACTTCGTGGGCATCAACACGGTGATGAACCCGAGCAGCGTCAGCTACGACAGCGACGTCGCCACCGAGCGGCGGACGATCACCGGCTACACCCTGCCGAACAACTTCGGGCAGGCCCAGGCGGCCCGCGATCCGAGGCAGATTCAGCTCGGCTTCAAGCTGTTGTTCTAGGAACAACTTCACCGCCAACGCAGAGCAGCCGAACGTGGTCCGACGCCTACGCGCCGCGCCGGCTGCTCTGCTCGCGCTCTCTCTGGCGACCTGCTGCGCCGTTCCCGGATCGGCGCAGCAGGTCCCGGATGTCCGCGCCGATGTCTGGCCCGAACTGACGCCGCCGCTTCCGGCCGATCCGGAACTCGAAGCGCGAGTCGACGATCTGCTCGAGCGGATGACCGTCCGCGAGAAGGTGGGCCAGATCATCCAGGCGGAGATCCGCTCCGTCACGCCGCGGGACGTTCGGCGGTTCGACCTGGGCTCCGTGCTGAACGGCGGCGGCTCGTTTCCCGGCAACGACAAGCACGCCGCGCCGGAGGACTGGCTGGCTCTGGCCGACGCCTTCCACGAAGCCTCCACCGACACCTCCGATGGCGGAGTCGGCGTTCCCGTGATCTGGGGCGTCGACGCGGTGCACGGCCACAACAACGTGATCGGCGCGACGATCTTCCCCCACAACATCGGGCTCGGCGCGGCCCGGAATCCGGACCTGATCCGCCGCATCGGCGAGGTCACGGCCCGCGAGGTGCGCGCCACCGGCCTGGACTGGAACTTCGGGCCGACCGTCGCGGTGGCCCGGGATGATCGCTGGGGCCGCACCTACGAGAGCTACTCCGAAGACCCCGAGATCGTCACCCTGTACGCCCGCGCGCTGGTCGAAGGCCTCCAGGGCGCGGTCGGCAGCCCGGACTTCCTGGGCGAGGAGCGGGTGATCGCCACGGCGAAGCACTTCCTCGGTGACGGCGGCACCTTCGAGGGGATCGATCAGGGAGACACGCGAGCAAGCGAGGAGGAGCTCCGCGACACCCACAACCCGCCCTACGTCGCCGCGCTCGACGCCGGCGCCCAGGCGGTCATGGCCTCGTTCAGCAGTTGGCACGGCCGGAAGATGCACGGCCACGCCGGCCTCCTGACCGACGTGCTCAAGGGCCGGATGGCGTTCGACGGACTCGTCGTCGGCGACTGGAACGGTCACGGCCAGTTGCCCGGCTGCAGCAACGACGACTGCGCCGACACGATTCAGGCCGGCCTCGATCTGTTCATGGTCCCGGAAGACTGGAGGGCGCTCCACAGGAACACGCTCCGGCAGGTGCGTTCCGGCGCGATCTCCGAGGAGCGGCTCGACGACGCCGTGCGGCGCATCCTGAGGGTGAAGCTCCGCGCCGGCCTGTTCGACACCGGCCCGCCGTCGGAACGGGCCCTCGGCGGACGGTTCGAGCTGCTGGGCGCTCCCGAGCATCGCGAAGTGGCCCGACAGGCGGTGCGCGAGTCCCTCGTCCTGCTGAAGAACGACGACGGCCTCCTGCCGCTACCTCCGACTTCACTCGTGCTGGTCGCCGGGCCGGCGGCCGACGACATCGGCCGGCAGAGCGGCGGCTGGACGCTGACCTGGCAGGGCACGGAGAACACGAACGCCGACTTCCCGGGCGCCACCTCCATCTGGACCGGCATCGAGCGGGCCGTCGAGACGGCCGGCGGCCGGGCCGTCCTCTGCCAGGGGTGCGCGTACAGCGGCGAACTGCCCGACGCGGCCATCTACGTGACCGGCGAGACGCCCTACGCCGAGGGCCAGGGCGACGTGGCGAGCCTCGAGTTCAGCCCGGCCGACAAGTCCGACGTCGAGCTGATGGGCCGGCTCCGGGCCGCCGGCATCCCGGTCGTCACGATCTTCCTGTCCGGGCGCCCGCTGTGGACGAACCCGGAGATCAACGCATCCGACGCCTTCGTGGCCGCCTGGCTGCCGGGCTCCGAGGGCGTCGGCGTCGCCGACGTCATCTTCGGCGCGGCCGGCGGCGGAGTCGCCCACGACTTCCGGGGCAAGCTCTCCTTCTCCTGGCCGCGCTCGCTCGACCAGACGGTCCTCAACGTCGGCGACGCGGATTACGACCCGCTCTTCCCCTACGGCTACGGCCTGACCTACGCCGACGAGGGCGACCTCCCCGAGCTGGACGAGACGCGGCCGGCCGGATCGTCGCCGGTCCGCACGACGGACGCCACGGCCGGCGGCGCGACCGACCTCGTACTCTTCGAAGGACGGACGGCGGAAGGGTGGCAGTTCTACGTGGGCGACGAGGCCGACTGGCGGGTCTCGGCCCCCGACGGCCGCGGCCAGACCCGTCGCCGCGTGTCCGGCGTCGTGCTCTCGGCCGTCGACCGCAACGTCCAGGAAGATGCGAGGAAGGCGGAGTGGCGAGGCCGCAACGAGGCCCAGATCTACCTCCAGTCGAGTCCGATCGACCTTCGCGCGGAAACGGCTGCCGGCATGACTCTGGAGATCGACTTCCTGGTGGAGCAGGCGCCCGCCGGGAGAGTCCAGATGCGGATGGATTGCGGCTTCCCGTGTACCGGCGGTCTCCTCGTCACGCCCGTCTTCGCGGGCGTTCCCGAAGGAGCATGGGACACTCTCCAGATTCCCCTCCGCTGCTTCGAGGCCTCCGGCGCCGAGATGGACCGTATCGACACGCCCTTCCTGATCACGACCGACGGGCCCTTCACGCTTCGTTTCTCGCGCATCGCGATCGCGCCCGCCGATCCCGCCGCGCTGACGGCCGGTTGCTGAGCGAGGAGAACACGCCATGCTGACGGCGAAGATCACGACCCTCGACTGGACCGTCGTCGCTCTCTACTTCGCCGGCGTCTTCGCCATCGCGCTCTGGGCCATCCGGCGCGTCCAGAGCGGCGAACGCACGTCTTCGCGCTACTTCCTGGCCGGCCGCAACGTCGGCTGGTTCGTCGTCGGCGCCTCCCTCTTCGCCTCGAACATCGGTTCGGAGCACCTCGTCGGCCTGGCCGGCACCGGCGCCCAGAGCGGCCTCGTTCTCGGCCAGTTCGAACTCCAGGCCTCGCTCATCCTGCTCATCCTCGGCTGGCTTTTCGTGCCGTTCTACGTCAAGAGCGGCATCTTCACGATGCCCGAGTTCCTCGAGCGGCGCTACTCGCCCGCGGCCCGCTGGTACCTCTCGGTGATCTCGGTCATCGGCTACGTCCTGACCAAGATCTCGGTGACGATCTACGCGGGCGGCGTCGTCTTCGAGACCCTGATGGGCATCAACTTCTGGACCGGCGCCCTGGTGGTCGTCGTCATCACCGGGGTCTACACGGTGCTCGGCGGCCTTCGCGCCGTCGTCTACACCGACCTGCTGCAGGCCATCGTCCTGATCGTCGGCGCCTCCACGGTGACGATCCTCGGCCTCGCCGAACTCGGCGGCTGGCGCGTCATGGTCGAGACCGCCGGTCCCGGCTTCTTCGACATGTGGAAGCCGATGTCCGACCCCGACTTCCCGTGGACCGGCATCGCCTTCGGCGCGCCGATCATCGCGGTCTGGTACTGGTGCACCGACCAGTTCATCGTCCAGCGGGCGCTGTCGGCCCGCGGCATCGACGACGCCCGGCGCGGCACGATCCTGGCCGGCTTCCTCAAGCAGTTGCCGCTCTTCCTGTTCGTCGTGCCCGGCGTGATCGCCTACTGCCTGGCCCAGTCCGGGAAGCTCGAACTCGCCTCCTCCGACCAGGCGCTGCCGGCCCTGGTCGTGGCGCTCCTGCCGGCCGGCTTCCGGGGCCTCGTCGTCGCCGGCCTGCTGGCGGCGCTGATGAGCAGCCTCTCCTCCGTCTTCAACTCCTGTTCGACGCTGATCACGATCGACATCTACAAGAAGCTCCACCCCGACGTCTCGGAGCGGCGCCTGGTTCTGGTCGGGCAGACGTCCACGATCGGCCTGGTGGGCCTGGGACTGCTCTGGATCCCGCTGATGCAGAACATCTCCGGCACGCTCTACCAGTACCTCCAGAGTGTCCAGGGCTACATCTCGCCGCCGATCACCGCGGTGTTCCTGCTCGGGCTCTTCTGGAAGCGCCTCAACGCCCAGGGCGCCATCGCGTCACTGGCCGTCGGCTTCGTCCTGGGAATGGGCCGGCTGGTGGCGGAGCTCAACAAGGACAGCCTGAGCGGCTTCCTCTACACGTTCGCCGACATCAACTTCATGCACGTGGCGATCTTCCTGTTCCTGATCTGCGCCGCCGTGCTGGTCGCGGTCAGCCTCTGGTTCCCGCCACCCTCCGAGCAGCGCGTCGCCGGCCTGACCTGGAGCCGGGCCGGCAACGCCGAGCTTCTCGCCGAATCCGACCCGGCCAAGCGCCGGCTGGACCGGACGCTGTCGGTCGTCCTGGTGCTGATCGTCGCCGCGGTGATGGTCTACTTCTCGGGCTAAGCGCTCGGTACAACCTGACCAGCCCGCGGCCGTCTCCGCGACTACCCTCTTTCCAGCGGCGCGCCTAGCTGCTGCGACTGGTCCCACTCGGCGCGGATCGCTTCTTCGTCGAAGCGGAAGTAGGACCGCGGGGGCAGTTGGCCCCAGGTGTTCGAGGCGAAGGCGTCGTCGGGGAAGTGGCGGACCTGGTGGTTCGGGCCGAGGACTTCCATGTCGGCGAAGAACTCGATGAAGGTGTCCTCCTCGGGCATCCGCCAGTAGGCGAACAGGTTCTGGGCCATGCCGTGGCGGCCCGGACCCCAGACGATCGGCCGCCGGTGGGCGGCCAGGTGGTCCAGGCCGACCCGCATCTCGCCCCAGTCGGTCAGCTCGAAGGCGACGTGGTGGATGTGGGCGTATCCCTTGTCGAGGAAGGCGAGCACGTGATGGTCGCGGTCGGCGTGGAGCCAGCAGGCGTCGTCGCCGATCCAGTCGGTGATCTTGAGGCCGAGCGCTTCGACGTACCACCTGACGGCGCGCGGGGTATCGCCGGTGAGGTAGTTCACGTGCTGGAGCCGCCGCGGATGGAAGCCGGGCAGGGTGTCCGACTGCTTGCAGACGTCGGGCCGCGGGTCGTCGGGTGCCGTGTGCTCGACGACGACCACGCCGTTGCCGTCCGGGTCGGCGCTGCGCAGCCCGAACCGGCCGGACGGCAGCTCGATCGGCACGGCGAGCGTCCCGGCGTCGGACAGCCGGTCGCCGGCCTCGGCCAGCGTCACGCCGGGTTCGAGTTCGTAGGCGATGTAGTCGACGCAACCGCGGTCGCCTGGGGAGAGCCGGACGCAGAAGTCCTCGTAGGCGCAGCGGAGCAGCGCGCCGTCATCCGTGGCCGGGCTGAGGCCCAACAGGCGCTGCCAGCGGGCCGAGGCCTCGGCGAGGTCAGTGACGGTGAGGCCTGCGTGGTGGATGCCGCCGATCACGGGCTGTCTCCTGTCGCGGTAGCCGCGAACGCGGAGGTCCGTTCGCAGACCGTCTTCACGTCGCAGTAGAAGTCGAACGAATGGCGGCCGCCCTCGCGGCCGATGCCGGAGTGCTTCGTGCCGCCGAACGGCGTCTCCAGGTCGCGGACGTAGAAGCAGTTGACCCAGATCGTGCCGGCGCTGATCCGCCGCGAGAGACGGTCGGCGCGGGCCTCGTCGCCGGTGAAGACCATGGCCGCAAGCCCGTAGTCGGTCGACTCGGCGAGCGCGATCGCTTCCTCGTCGCCGTCGAACGTCTGCAGGGTGAGCACCGGCCCGAACACCTCCTCGCGGAGGACGTCGGCACCGGGCGGCACGTCGGCGAACAGGGTCGGCGGGTAGTAGAGCCCGCCGCTGCTCTTCCCGCCGAAACGGAGCGCCGCTCCCTGGGCGAGCGCCTTCTCGACGTGGCTTTCGACGCGCGCCAGCGCACGAGGATGGATCAGCGGCCCGTAGGTCGTCGCGGCTTCCCGCGGGTCGCCGACGCGGATCGCCTCGACTTCCGCCAGGAACCGCTCCATGAAGGCCTCGAGGCAGCTCCGCTCGATCAGCAGCCTGGTGCCGGCCAGGCAGACCTGACCCGAGTTGTCGTACTGGTACGCCGCGGTGCGCGCGGCGGCCTCCATGTCGGCGTCGGCGAAGACGAGGAACGGCGACTTGCCGCCGAGTTCGAAGGAGACCGGAGTGAGCTCCGCCGCGGCCGCGGCCCCGACCGTGCGGGCGGTCGCCGGCGAGCCGGTGAAGGCGATCCTGTCGACGCCGGCGTGGCCGGTCAGGAGAGCCCCTGTCTCCGGCCCGCCGTGGACGATGTTCAGCACGCCGGGAGGCAGCCCGGCCTCCTCGGCCAGGTCGCCGAGCAGCGAGCAGGTCAGCGGCGCCCACTCCGGAGGCTTGAGGACGACCGTGTCGCCGGCCGCGAGCGCCGGGCCGACCCGCCAGGTCGCCAGCATGAAGGGCGCGTTCCAGGGCGTCGACACGGCGACGACTCCGGCCGGATCATGCCGGACCGTATTCCGTTCGCCGCCGTGCAGCGTGCGGGCCGGCTCGGCCAGGCGCGACACCGCGTACTCGGCGAAGAAACGGAAGTTCATCCCGCCGCGCGGGATCACCCGCTCGCGCATCGCCTCCAGCAGGGAACCGTTGTCGACCGTCTCGACCTGGGCGATCTCGGCCGCCCTCCGCTCGACCTCGGCGGCCAGGCGCAGCAGGTACGGCGCCCGGCCCTCCGGTCCCAGCGCCGCCCAGTCCGGGAACGCGCCGCGTGCCGCCGCGACGGCGGCGTCGACCTCCGACGCCCCCGCCTCGGGCAACTCGGCCAGCTTCCAGTCCCAGTCGATCGGCGAACGGACCTCGAAGGCGGCCCCGGCGCCGGCCCGCCGGCCGCCGATCAGGTGGCCCGTCGGTACGGCGACGCCTTCGACATCCACGCGCGCCGCCGAAACGCCAGATGCCGGCCGGAAGGCCGGCGCACCCAGTGCCGGGTCGGCCGTCACGAACCCGCCGCCTCCGCCGCCGCCATCACCTCGGCCTCGTCCTCCGGCACGCAGAGCGCTACATGCAGCGCGTTGCCGGTCACCTCGGGCTGCTCGCCGACCGGCTGCAGGTCCCGGTCCAGCTCGACGATCGGGTTGCGCAGCGTGCCGATCTCGTCGCAATGCACCTCGACCACGTCGCCCGGCCCGACCGGCCGCGAGTTCGCCGGCGTGCCGGTCATGATGACGTCGCCGGGTTCGAGCGTGATCAGCCGGCTCAGGTCGGCAACCTGGTAGGCGAACGAGAACAGGAGGTCCTCCCCGGTGTTCCCCTCCTGCACCACCTCGCCGTTGACCAGGGTGCGCAGGGTCAGGTCGTTCGGGTCGACGTCGCCGGCATCGACCAGCGCCGGCCCCATCGGCCCGAAGCCGTCCTGGCCCTTGACCCGCAGCATCGAGCCGCGGTCGGCGTGCCGGAAGTCGTGGATGCCGAAGTCGTTGACGAGCGTGTAGCCGCGCACGTAGTCGAGCGCCTCCTCGATCGGCACGCCGGTCGCCCGCCGGCCGATGACCACCGCGATCTCCCCTTCGTAGTTCAGGAAGCGGCAGCCGCGCGGCCGCGCCACCGGCGCCTCGTGGGCGCTCAGCGAGGAAGTCGGCTTCATGAAGTAGGACGGCACCTCCGGGATGCGCTCCATCTCGTACTCCACGCAGCGCGAGCGGTAGCTCAGGTGGACGCCGATGATCTTCGACGGCGGATCGATCGGAGGAAGCCAGGCGCCGTCGCCGGCTCGGCGCTCGTGTCTCATCGCAGTTGCTCCCGGTCGTGCTCTCAGGCCGTTGATGGATGGGATGAGCAGAAGTCGACGAGGGCGCGGAACAGCCGGCCGCCGTCCTCCGGCGCGGTGACCTCCGGGTGCCACTGCACGCCGAGACAGAACGGGAGCCGGGGATCCTCGAGCGCCTCGATCACGCCGTCCGGCGCGGTGGCGGCCACCCGCAGGCCCTCACCCAGCCGGCCCGCGCCCTGGTGGTGGTGCGAAGCGATCTCGACGTCGCCCTCCTGCAGGCGCTGCCTGCCCGCCTCCATCGCGGCCGCCAGGTTCGTCCCCGGCTCGATCGTCACCATGTGCCGCGTGAACTCGCCCAGAATGTCGCGGTGCGGCTTCATGTCGAGCCGGTCGCCGAGGTGCTGTTCCAGGTCGCCGCCGTAGAGGAGGTTCAGGAGCTGGAAGCCCCGGCAAATCCCCAGGATCGGCATCCGGCGCTCGAGCGCGGCGCGGCCGATCGCCAGCTCGACCCGGTCGCGCATCTCGTCGTGCTCGTCGTTCTCCGGGTGCGGCTCCGCGCCATAGATCTTCGCATCGAAGTCCTTGCCGCCCATGAAGACGATGCCGTCGAGGCCCGCGAGCGCAGCCTCGGGGTCCTCGTCGTACGGCTCGACGCTCGGGATGATGACCGGCGCGCCGCCGGCGGCGGCAATGGCCGACACGTAGTCGTGCGGGACCATCGAGACGACCTCGTCCCACGGACCGATGATCGCGTCCCGGACGTCGCCGACGATGCCGATCCGCGGCCGCCGGCCCCGCCCCAAGTTGTCCGCAGCGCCTCCGCTCACCGGTAGCGAACCCCCATGTGCTTGATACCGTTGAAGAAGTTCGAGCGCAGGCGCTCCGGCTCGGAGACCAGTTCGAGCCGGCCGAGATGCGGCCGCAGCTCTTCCAGCGCGATCCTGATCTCGAGCCTCGCCAGGTACGCGCCGAGGCAGAAGTGCGGCCCGATGCCGAAGGTCAGGTGGCGGTTCGGCTTGCGGCCGACATCGAAACGGTGGGGATCCTCGAACACGTCCTCGTCCCGGTTGGCGCTCGTGTACCACATCGCGACCTTGTCGCCGGCGCGGATGACCTCGCCGCGCATCTCGACGTCCTCGGTCGCCGTGCGCCGGAAGTGGTGAACCGCCGTCACCATCCGCAGGATCTCGTCGGCGGCCGTGGTCGCCAGGTCCTCGTCGCCGGCGACGACGCGCTGCGCCTGGTCGGGATGGCGCAGCAGCTCGTGCATGCCGCCAGACAGCGAGTGGCGCGTCGTCTCGTTGCCGGCCGCCGCCAGCAGCAGGAAGTAGAGGTCGAACTCGTGCGGCGTGAGCGGCTCGCCGTCGACCTCGGCGAACACCAGGTCGGTCACGATGTCGTCGCGCGGTTCGGCGCGACGCGCGGCCGCCAGCTTGCGGCCGTACTCGAACATCTCCAGGCTGGCCGGGCTCGAGAACGGCAGGTGCTTGAAGCGCTCCCGCTCCGTCTCGTAGTCGTCGACGTACTCCGGGTCGGTCGCGCCGAGGATGCGGTTGCCGATGTCGACGATGAGGCGCCGGTCCTCCTGGGGCGCGCCCAGCATCTCGGCGAACACTCGCATCGGCAGTTCGACCGCCACGTCGTCGACGAAGTCGAAGTCGCCCCGGGCGATCGCCGACTCGAGGATGCCCCGGAACAGTTGCCGGATGTGGTCCGAGAAGGCCTTCAGCGCCCGCGGCAGGAAGCGCTTGTTGATCAGGGCGCGCAGCTTGTAGTGGCGCGGCGGATCCATGTCGATCATCGACTTCCGTGCCTCGACGTGCTCCGGATCCAGGTCCTCGAGCGACGTGCCGCCGACCTCGGACGAGAACCGCTTCGGATCCTTCGAGACGCGGACGACGTCCTCGTGCCGCGTGATCGACCAGAAGCCCGGCCCCTTCGGCTCGGGTTGCCAGTACACCGGCGCCTCCGCCCGCAGCCGGGCGAACCACTCGTGCGGCACGCCCCGCGCGAACCGGTCGTGATCGCAGAGGTCGATCCCGGCCACGGCAGGGAGGTTGGCTGCGTGCGCCACGGGCCCGCCGACTCCTACAGTTGAATCCGGTACTCGTTGCGCTCCCAGTCGGTCACCCAACCGTGGTAACGCTCGAGCTCGAAGCGCTTGAGAGTCAGGAAGGCGTCGACGATCTCGCGGCCGACGCCGTCGCACAGCAGTTCGTCGGCCTCCAGGGCGTCGAGGGCCTGGTCGAGGGAACCCGGCAACGGCGGGAGATCCTCCCGCCGGTAGGCGTCGCCCGCAGTCGGCTCGGGGGCTTCGAGCTGCCGGCGCACGCCGTCGAGGCCGGCCTGAAGCAGGGCGGCGATCGCCAGGTGGCAGTTCGCCGTGCCGTCGCCAACGCGGATCTCCAGGCGGGCGGCCTTGCCGCGCTCGGGCGGCACGCGGACGAAGGTCGTCCGGTTGTCCAGCCCCCAGGACACGTTGATCGGCGCCAGCGAGTCGGGCGCGATCCGCTTGAACGCGTTGACCGTCGGATTGAGAAACGCCATCAGCGCCCCGGCGTGCTCGAGGACTCCGGCGATGAAGGACAGCGCCGCGGCACTCAGGCCGTTCGGACCCGCCGGATCGCCGATCCTGTTGGCGCCCTCGCCGTCCTGAAGCGACACATGGACGTGAAGCCCCGAGCCGCCCTGGTCGTTGAAAGGCCGGCCCATGAAAGTGGCCCGCATGTCCTCCAGCACCGCCATCTCCTTGACCGTCGCCTTGAGGCGGAAGGCCCGATCGGCCGCGTCCAGGGCGGGACCGTGGCGGAGGTTGATCTCGTACTGCGAGTTCATGAACTCGTGGTTCGCGGCGTAGGCGCCCAGACCCATCCCCGCGCAGGCGTGGAGCATCCGGCCCGAGATGCCGCCCGGATCGCTCTCGGCGCCGACGGTGTAGACCCGCGACAGCGTGTCGACGTAGCGGACGGCGCCTTCCGGCGCGTCGTCGTCCGGCTTGAACAGGAAGAACTCGAGCTCCGGGCCCACGATCGGCGCCAGGCCGAGTTCCGCCAGACCGTCCGCGGCCCGCCGCACCGCGCCGCGCGGGTCGAACGGATGGGGATTGCCCTCCTCGTCGACCAGGTCGACCAGGCAGGCGGCGATTTCCGGCGCCCAGGGGAGCACCGCGGCGGTCGAGAGGTCGGGCCGGGCGAAGAAGTCCGGGTAGCCGATCTCGCCGCCCATCACCGGCGTATGGGCGAGGTCGGTCGTCATGATCGCCGAGCAGAAGGCGACCCCGTCCTCGATCTCGTGGCCGGCGTCGGCAAGCACCAGGTCCTTGCCGCGGGCGATGCCGTGGAGATCGGGGTACATCACCCGTAGCGTCCTGGCGCCCTGCTCCGTCAGCCGTTCGATGTCGCTCATGTTCGACCCCTGTTGACGTCGCGGCTCCCTACGCCGCGTCCGTTGATTCGTCGATGAAGTGGCCCAGGCGTTCGTAGGCCTCGGCGTCGCGCCGGCGGATGGCGCCTGCCCACACGACGCCGCACGCGAAGAAGAGCGGCACCGCGGCCCACAACGAGCCGACCAGGCCCGTGCTCGCGCCCGTCAGCGCGTCCCAGTTGACGACGACGAACACCATCGCCGCCGCCAGACCGAGCGCGCCCAGCCCCGGCGCCACCTTCGTTTGCCACGGCCGCGCGTCCAGGCCCGTCCGCCGGAAGAACGCGATGACGGAGAGCGAGGTCAGGCACTGCAGGCCGATGATCCCCAGCGCCGCGATGCCGCTCAGCCAGGCGAACAGGCCGGCGTACGGATCGAGGCCCGCAAGCACGAACACGAGGGTGATGACGAAGGCGACCCCGGCCTGCAGGATGCCGGCGAGGTAAGGCGAGCCGTAGCGCGGGTGAGTGCGGGCGATCGCGCGCGGCAGCAGTCCCTCGCGGGCCATCGCGAAGAAGTAGCGCGCGGCCGCGTTGTGGAAGGCGAGCAGCGCGGCGAAGATCGAGGTGAGGATCAGCCACTCCATCACGCTCGCCGACAGCGGGTGGACGTAGCTCGCGCTCGCGTCCAGGAACAGGCCGTCCGGGTTCCCGGTCGCCGCAGCGACGACCTCGTCCTCGCCGTAGGCCTGGACGATCGACCAGGAGGTCAGCGCGTAGAAGACGGTGATGATCGCCACCGCGACGTAGGTCGCCCGCGGCACGGTGCGCTTCGGATCCCGGGTCTCCTCGCCGTAGATCGCGGTCGCCTCGAAGCCGACGAAGGTGGCGAAAGCGAAGACGAAGGTCACCCCCGGCGCTCCCGAGAAGATCTCGGCCGGGTTGAAGGAGTTGAGCTGGAGGCCGCTCGAGCCGCCGGTGAACACGATGGCGACGTCGAGCACGACGAGGACCAGGACCTCGAGGATCAGCAGAACGCCCAGGACCCTGGCCGAGAGCTCGATCCCGAAGTAGCCGAGCACCGCGGTGATCGCCATCAGCGCGAAGGACCACAAGTACCAGGAGATGTCGACGCCCAGCTTCGGGTTCAGGATGTTCACGGAGAAGAAGCCGAACAGCCCCCACAGCGCGCACTGGATCGTGTTGTAGGAAAGGACCGCGACCATCGCGCCGCCCAGGCCTGCCGGCCGCCCCAGGCCGCGCGCGATGTAGGCGTAGAACGCGCCGGCGTTCGTCACGAAGCGGCTCATCGTCGCGTAGCCGACCGCGAACAGGGTCAGCACGAGACCGGTCAGCACCCAGGCGCCGGGCGCGCCGATGCCGTTGCCGATCGACAACGGCGGCGGCACCGCGCCCATCATCGACGTCAGCGGCGCCGCCGAGCCGACGACCAGGAACACGATGCCCCAGAGGCCGAGCGCGCCGGAGCGCAGCGATCCTTCGTTGGTCATCTGGCCGCCGATCCTACGGCGGTGAGCCGTACCAGGGCGCCCGGGTTGTTCAGCAGCAGGTAGATCGCGCCGTCCGGGCCCGTCTTGATGTCGCGGACGCGGCCGTGGCCCTTGAACAGGAGTTCCTGGCGGGTGACGCGGTCACCGTCGATCTCGAGGCGGCGGAGTTCCTCGAAAGAAAGCGACCCCACCAGCAGGTCGCCCCGCCAGTGCTCGAAGCCGGGGCTCGACACGAACTCGATCGGGCCGACGGCGAGCGCCGGCGTCCACTCGACGACCGGCGGCACGATGCCGTCGGCGTGCGTCCGGTCGCTGATCGTCGAGCCGTCGTAGTTGACGCCGAACGTGACGACCGGCCAGCCGTAGTTCCCGCCCGGAGCGAGGAGGTTCAGCTCATCGCCGCCGCGCGGGCCGTGCTCGGCGGCCCAGATCGCGCCGGTCTCCGGGTGCTGGGCCATGCCCTGGACGTTCCGGTTGCCGAGCGTGAACACCGCGCCGAGCGCTCCGTCCTCGCCGGCGAAGGGGTTGTCCGCCGGGATGCCGCCGTCCGGGCGGATGCGAAAGACCTTGCCCGAGGGCATGGCGGCGTCCTGCGAGTTCATCGCCGCGCTCATGTCGCCGATCGAGAAGTACAGGAGGCCTTCGCGGTCGAAGAGCAGGCGGCCGCCCCAGTGCTTGCTGTCGGGCAGGTGGTACTCGGAACCCAGCCGGAACAGGTACTCCGTGTCCAGCCAGCGATTGCCGTCGACGCGGCCGCGGATGATCCGGGTCAGCCCCGGGGCGTAGCGGTCGTTCGGGTCTTCCGAGTGGCTGATCGCCGCGTAGACCCATCCGTTCGTTGCGTACTCCGGGTGGAGCGCGATGTCCATCAGCCCGCCGGTCGAGGTCGCGAGGTCGACCGGCGGCAGTCCGGTGATCCGCTCCGGGTCGACCCTGCCGTCCCGGTACCGAAGCAGGTAGCCCGCGTCCTCCGAGATCAGCCCCTCCGACGGCCCGGTGAACTCGATGCCCCAGGGGTTCTCCAGTTCGTCGGTGGCCAGGTACTCGACCCGCAGGGTGTAGTGCTCCGTCTCCACCGTGGACGGCAGCGGCCTGGCGATCCAGATCGGGTCCGTCTGCAGGCTGTAGATCAGCTCGACCAGGGCCGACATCTCCTCGTCCGAGAGCTCGCCGAGGTAGCCCGGCATGTCGGTGCCCGGGATGCCGTGGCGGATGTTGCTCTCGACGGAGAAGCCGTCCCGGCCGAAGCGCCAGTCCGACTTGATCAGCGGCTCCGCGAGTCCGCCCTCGAGCGCCTGCCCGTGGCAGCCGCCGCAGTGGAGGCGGTACAAGGCGCGCGCATCGGGTTCGGCGGCCGCGACGGGCGCGGCGAGCCCGACGAGAAGGAGCAAGGTCGCCGGCCGTTGGCCGGCGCAGTCTCCCGGCCGCCTTCGGCGGAAGCGGGTCAGAAGACCCGCGCACCCAGTGGTTGGCCTAGTTCGCACCGGCGGTGTACACCCTCTCACCCGCGATGAACGTCATCTCCACCTTCGTCCGGTGGACCTCCGTCGGCTCGACGTCGAACGGGTTCTGCGACGTGACGACGAGATCGGCCTCCTTGCCGACCTCGATCGTGCCCACCTTGTCGCCCTGGCCCATCAGCCGGGCGCCGTTCCAGGTCAGGATGCGCAGCGCGTCCTCCAGCGTCACCTGCTCCTGCAGGCCTAGGGTGTCCTCGCTGCCGCCGGGGACCTGGCGGGTCACCATCGTCTCGACCGCGAGCCACGGGTCGACCAGGGGCACGACCGGCCAGTCCGAGCCGGCCGCGACCAGGGCGCCGGTTTCGAGGGCCTCCCGGATCGGCACCCAGCGCTTCATCCGCTCGTCGCCGACCGCCTTGCGGATGTCGATCGCCGCCATCGGCGTGGGGAACCAGATGTAGGGCGAGAACTCCCAGGCCATGCCGAGTTCGCGCGGCCTGGGAATGTCGGCCGGGTCGACGAAGGTGCTGTGGCCGACGTCGTGCATCGGGCCGCCGAAGCCGTTCCGTTCCCGGGCGGCCGCAACCGCGTCGATCGCGGCCCGCACCGCGCCGTCGCCGGCGGCGTGCATCTTCACGTGCAATCCCTGGCGGTCGAACGCCGTCACGGCATCGTTCAGCGCTTCCTGCGGAACCAGGAGCAGCCCGAGCCTGGGCCGCGGATCGTCCTCGCCCGTCGTGTCCTCGTAGGGCGCGAGCATCGACGCCGTGTGGCTCTCCGTGGGCACCCCGTCCAGCATGATCTTCACGCAGTCGACCTTCAGGCGCTCGCTCTCGTAGGTTGCCCGGATCGCGAGCTGGGACTCGGCCGCGTAGGCCAGCGCCGGGTCGTGCGACCAGGCGACGCAGGCCCGCACCCGCTGCTTCAACGTGCCCTCGCGCGCCAGTCGGGCCAGCGCGCCGAGCTGCCACGAGTTCGCGTACGCGACGGTGAACGACGTGATGCCGTGGGCCAGCATCTCGTCGGTCGCGATCTTCATGCCCTCCATCTTCCGCGCGTCCGAGGCGGGAGGGATCACGGACGCCACCATGGCGTTCGCCGTCTCGCGCAGCAGGCCGTTCGGCTTGCCGTCCGGGCCGCGCTCGATGATGCCGCCCTCCGGATCCGGCGTGTCGCGGTCGATGCCGGCGACTTCCAGGGCCTTCGTGTTGACCCAGACGCTGTGGTGGGACTCGTCGTACAGGAAGACCGGGTTGTCCGGCGCCACCGCGTCCAGGAACTGCCTGGTCTGCTGGCCAGGCTCGAACACCGCCGCCACCCAGTTGCCGCCGTTGATCCACTCTCCCGGCTCGGCCCGGGAGGCGCAGTCGCCGACCGACTCCGCGATGATGTCCGGCGGCGCCCCCGGAGGCAGGCGGCAGGAGAACCTCTGCATGCCCGCGATTAGCGGATGGACGTGGACATCGTGGAAGCCGGGGAAGACGGTCCGGCCCGCCAAGTCGATCACGTCCGTCGAGTCGGTGCGGAACGCGGCGACGGAGGCGCTGCCGCCGACCGCGACGATGACGCCGTCGCGGATCGCGATCGACTCCGCCCAGCCGCCGGGCGTGTAGACCTGGCCGCCGTCGAGGATCGTGTCGGCCGGGTCGTTGCGCGACGGCGCCGGTTCGCCGGCCTGGAACTGGGCGAGGGCGGGTTGGGAGACGATCGCGGCGAGGACCAGCGTGGCGAACCTACTTCTCATGGACGCTCTCTCCTTGGTAAAGAGTCAACTCGACGGTCGTGTCGCTGACGTCCTCGATCGGCACATCGAAGAGGTTGCGGTCGAGGACGATCAGGTCGGCGGACTTGCCGGCGGCAATCGTTCCGGCCCGCGACTCGACGCCCAGAAGGCGAGCGCCCGCCAGCGTGTAGAGCTCGATCGCCTCTTCCGGAGTCACGGCCTGCTCCGGCGCCAGGGTGCCGGGATACCCGCCCCAGGGGTCGGCGCGGGTGACCAGCGCCTCCACGCCGGGCCAGGGGTTCATGTCCGGGATCACGGCCGGCCAGTCCGAGCCGACGATGACGTGGGCGCCGGCGTCGAGCAGTTCCCGCACCGGCCAGGAACGGTCGGCGCGGTCCCCGATGGCGGCGCGGATGGAGTCGGAGATCAGCGACGGGTACCAGATCGCCGGCGACATGTCGGCGATGGCGCCGAGCTCGGCGAAGCGCGGCACGTCGTCCGGCGAAACGAAGCCGGCATGGGCGAGCTGGTGCATCAGCCCGGAGTCGCCGTTCTCCTCACGCGCGTACTCGATCGCATCGAGCGCGACGCGGACGGCCCGGTCGCCCGCGGTGTGGATGTTCACCGTGACGCCGAGCGCGTCGAGCTGCCGCAGCCAGGCGTTCAGCGCTTCCGGCGGCACCAGCAGTTCGCCGTTGTGGCTCGGGCCGCCCGGCACCTCCGGCTCGTAGTCGTCGAGCATCGCCGCCGTCCGCGCGATGGACGGCACGCCGTCGAGGAAGATCTTCACGTGGTCGGCGTCCAGGTTGGCGGCCCGGTTCTCCTCGCGCAGCCGCTCCAGGGCGTCGACGTCCAGGCCGAGCGTGCCGGCAACCAGCGGAATCGCGATCGAGGCGGCCATGTGGACGGTCAGCACGCCCTCGTCCACCAGCGCCTTGTAGGCGGCGACGCCCGTGCCCTCGTCGCCCGCCTCCTTGATGCCGACGATGCCGAAGCCGTTCGCCGTCCGGATCGACTCGCGGGCGGCGCGCAGGAACTGCTCCGCCGTCTTCTCGGGGATCGCCTGAAACACCGGGTACATCGCCGCTTCGAGCAGCAGGCCGTTCGGCTCGCCGGTCGTCTCGTCCAGCACGACCTCGCCGCCTTCGACGACGGTGGCGCCGGCGATGCCGGCCAGCTCGAGCGCCCTGCTGTTCACCCAGCGGTTGTGGCCCGTGTCGTCCGCGAGGCTGATCGCCACGCCGCCCGAGAACCGGTCCAGCCACTCGCGCGGCGAGCCGATCTCGTGGTCGACGAAGAAGTTGCTCGTCCAGCGTCCGCCCTCGATCCAGGCCGCGTCCGGATCGGCGGCGACGCAGGCGGAGAGCGTCTCCTCGATCTCCGTTGGTCCGGCGGTCGGCGGGAACAGGCACTGGAGCAACACCTCGGTCCCGCCCAGCACCGGATGGACGTGGACGTCGTAGATGCCCGGCATCGCCATCCGGCCTTCGAGGTCGCGCACCTCGGTGTTCGGGCCGCGGTGCTCGAGCGCGCCGGCGGTCGAGCCGACGAACGTGAACTCGCCGGCGGCGATCGCGACCGCCTCCGCCCAGGGCCGGGCGTCGTCGAGCGTGTAGACGCGGCCATGGGTCAGGATCAGGTCGGCATCGCCGTCGCCCGAGGGGGCGCAGGCGAGGACCAGGGCGGTCAGCAGCAGGAGCAGAAGAGGCCGTACACTGAGTGCGCTGATGTCCTGGCGGACCACGCTCGAGATCAGAAAACGGTCGCCGCCGGCTTGACCTCGAAGGTCACGTCGCGCGGCGGCTCGACGCCGAGCAGGTGCTCGACGAAGTAGTCCCAGGTACGAAGCAGGGCGTACGGCTCGGCGCCGCCGCCGTGGTTGCGGTTCGGCAGGTAGAGCAGGTCGTAGGGCTTGTTCGCCTTGATCAGCGCGTCGACCATCCGGAAGGCCTGGGCCGGCGGCACGTTCTCGTCCATGTCGCCGTAGACGAGCAGCAGGCGGCCCTTCAGATTCCCGGCCATCGCCGTGATGTCGAGCGCCTCCCAGCTCTTCGGGGCCTCGTCCGGCCGCGTCCGGGTCCGGCCGCCGTCGGAGTAGACCGCGGGTCCCGTGAACGCCTCGAAGCCGGGGTAGATCGCGGCGTAGTCGTAGACGCCGGCGCCGGAGACGGCCACGTCGTAGAAGTCCGGCCGGCTGAGGATGGCCTGGGCGGTGAACGTCCCGCCCCAGGACCAGCCGTAGATGCCGACCCGCTCCGGGTCCATCTCGGGCTTGAGCTCCGCCCACTGGCGAATCACGGCCACGTGATCCTCCACGCCGACCTGCGTGAACTCCGGGTAACCCGCGTCGCGAAACGCGCTGGAGCGGCCCGGGGTGCCGCGGCCGTCCGTGACGACGACCGCGAAGCCCAGGCGCGCCAGCGCCGGTTCGGCCGACGGGTTGCGCGCGCCCACGGCCTGCACGAAGTTCCGCGGCGCCACGTACACCTGCGGGCCGCCGTAGACCGCGTCGATCACCGGGTGCCGGCCGCCCTCGACCTCGCGCCGCGGCGCGAAGTAGACGGAGTACACCTCCGTCTCGCCGTCGGCGGCGAGGAAGGCCCGGCGCTCCGGCGCGACGAATCCGGCCTCGAACAGCGCCGAGGCGTCCGCCTGCTCGACCTCGGCCAGCACCTTTCCGTCTTCCGTCGAGCGCAGCACGGTGACCGGCGGGCGATCCACGGTCGACCAGGTGTCGAGGAAGACGCCGAGGTCGGGCCGGATCCGGGGCGGCGGCGGGGCGAGGCCGAACAGGGCCTCCATCATCGGCACCGGCGCTGGCTCGAAGTGGTGGTCGGCATCGTTCGCGGTCAGCAGCACGACTTCGCCTGCCCGAGGCGATGCGGGATCGAACGACGCCCGGTAGAGATGGCGCAGGTACGGGTCGCGGCCGGGCTCGCGGCCACCGCCCGTGAAGTAGACCTGCTGGCCGGCCTCGTCGACGTGGATGATGTCGAGCACCGTCCAGTCGCCCGACGTCACCGTGCCGACGAGATCGGCCGAGTCGTCGCCGGCCAGCTCGTAGACGTAGAGATGCCCCCAACCGCTGCGGTCCGAGTACCAGAGCACCCGCCGCTCGTCGTCCGGTCCGCGCACGAGCCGGATGTTGGGCCGGTTGTACATGTGGGTGTTCGACTCCACCCGCGTCTCGTTCGTCTCCCAGATCACCGGCGTCGCCTTGCCGGATTCGACGTCGATCGCGACCAGGGCGCCGCTCTTGCCGGCGTAGCCCCCGGCCCGCAGGTAGACCCGGTTCCGCTCCAGGTCCCAGCCGATGACGGCGCCAAGCCCGGGCCTGTCGGTCTCGTCGGGCAGCAAAGCACCCTCGAAGTCGACCATGACCCTCTCGCCCTTCTTCGTGTCGAAGAGGAACCAGTCCACATCCATCTCGTCTTCGTCGCCCGCGATCGGTTCGCGCAGCAGGTGGACGGCCGGCCGGCGGCTGCCGTCGGTCGGCACCCACTCGACGAACGGCACGGCCTCGAGCAACCGCTCGTCCATGCGCGGCGCGAGCAGGAAGCGGCTGTCCGGCGACCAGCTCGACAGGTAGGGCGGCTGGCGCAAGCCCGTCTTCCTGGCGGCCACCGTCAGCAGCGAGGAGTCGGGCCACTTGCCGTAGGAGAAGTAGGACTTGCCGTCGTGCGTGAGGCGGGTTTCCTCGCCGGTCTCGAGATGGCGCACGAACAGGTTGTCGTCGCGGGTGAAGGCCGCGCGGGTTCCGTCCGGCGACGGCAGCAGGCCGCGCTCGGGCGGCTTGATCGCCTCCGCCTTGCATTGGAAGTCGGCCACCGAGCAGGTGACGCGATGGGCGCCGCGTCGTGCGGTCAGCGTCGCCAGGTCGTCCGAGAGCGAGAGTCCGAGGAGCCCGTCCAGGCTCGGGGGACTTCCCTCGCCTGCCTCGTCGCCCTCCTCGCCCGCGCCCACACCCTCGCCCGCGCCGGCGGCCGCCAGGGCCTCGGCGATCGACGCGGCCATCCGGGCATGGTCGAAGGCAAGCCGCCGCGACCGCGCCTCCAGGTCGAACACGACGACTTCGGGGCCCGCTTCGCCGTCGCGGCCGTACCAGAAGCCCGCCGGCCCCGCGTCCGCGGCGAGCCAGTGCGGCGTGATCTCCGCGTTGCGCAGCAGCGCCAGCAGGTTGCCTTCGACCAGCGCCGCCGCGGCCTGGTAGTCGTCCGCGTCCGGACCGGCCGCCTTCTGGGCGCCGGCGCTGCCAGCCGCCAGACCGAGGACCAGAGCCGGTGCGAGAACTCCGCAAGCCCAGCGGCTGCGGTAAGCTCGCGCGGATCCGGACACTTGCGGGAGGGTAGCGATGACGAGTCGACGCCTGGTTGGTTTTGCGCTTTGCCTGGTCTTTGCCGCGGCGGCCCACGGCGCTGCTGACGCGGAAGGGCCGACATTCTATGAGGATGTCCTGCCCATCCTGCAGCAGAACTGCCAGGAGTGTCACCGGCCGTCGGGCAGCAAGATCTACCGGGGCGGCGTGCCGATGTCGCTCACGACCTACGAGGAGGCCCGGCCCTGGGCGCGCTCGATCGTCCGCATGACGGCGTCGAAGGAGATGCCGCCGTGGGACGCCTCCGAGCACTTCGACGGCGTGTTCCGGAACGAGCGCGGCCTGACCGACGGGGAGATCGCAACGCTGAAGCGCTGGGTCGAGGCGGGCGCGCAGTCCGGCCGTCCCGAGGACGGCCCCGCGCCGATCGAGTGGCCCGACGACGACGGCTGGGTGTTCACCGATCCCGACCTCGTGCTCAAGATGCCCGAGCCCTACTACGTCGAGGACGACATCAAGGACGTCTACACGAAGCACCGCCTGGTCCTGACTCCGGACCTCCTGCCCGAGGACAAGTGGGTGCAGGAGATCGAGTTCCGCCGCGGCAGCGAGCTCGTCCACCACTTCAACATCTTCGTCAAGAGTCCGGACGACGAGGAGACCCGCGGCGACGGGAACTACCTCGGCGGCGCCACCTCCGGTTCGCCGCCGCACGTGTGGCCGGAGGGCTACGGCTCGCTGCTGCGGACCGGCGACACGCTGACCTTCGACCTGCACTACCACAAGGAGCCGGGCCCCGGCAGCGGCGGCTGGGACCAGTCGTCCATCGCGCTCAAGTTCGCGACGAAGCCGGTCGAGCACCCGATCCACTTCTTCCCGATCAGCAACTTCGAGTTCGAGATTCCGGCCAACCACGACTACTGGCACGACACCGCCGAACGGACATTCGAACGCGACGTGACGATCCTCGGCATGCTCCCCCACATGCACATGCGCGGCCGCGAGGCGAAGTACACCGTCCTCTACCCGGACGGCCGCGAGGAGCAGATCCTCCACGTCCCGGACTGGGACTTCGACTGGCAGGAGATCTACTGGTACGACGAGCCGAAGGTACTGCCCGCGGGCAGCACCCTGCGGATCGACATGTGGTTCGACAACTCGCCCGAGGAGGCGGAACGCTGGGGCTTCAACCCGGACCGCGTCGTGACGTTCGGGCCGGAGTCGACCGACGAGATGCTGATGGGCTTCATCTCCTGCGTGTACAACGACGAGGAGCCGCCCAGGGCGCGCCTGCCCGGCGTGATCGAGACGACCGGCGGGGAATAGGCGGAGCGCCAGAAGCGGGTCAGAGGACCCGCGCACCCGGCAGGGCCGCGTCAGTAGGACAGGTTCTCCGTCACGCGGACCCACCGTCCGTCCTGCACCTGAGAGAGGAAGGACTCGTTCGTGCCGAGGTGTTTCTCCGGCCCGAAGCTCAGGACCGGGCCGCCGAAGATGTCCTGGTAGTCGTCGACCGACTCGATCGCCGCGACCAGCCCGTCGACCGTGAGGTCCGGCCCGGCGTCGCGCAGCGCACGGACCGTGAAGTCGGCGAGCACCCAGCCGAAGAGCGAGCCGGTGTTGGGCTCCTGGCCGTAGCGTTCGTCGTAAGCGGCGACGAAGTCGCGGACCTCCTGGCGGGGATGATCGGGGTAGGGAAACTCGAACGACGTCATCGCGTAGAAGCCGTTGGTCACACCGCCCTCGGCCTCCGCGACCTCGGATTCGAACGCCGCGATCGTGCCGACGAAGTCGACGTCCCAGTCGATCCCCCGTGCCGCCGAGATCGCCAGGATCGTGTCGCCGATGATCGTTCCGAGCAGGATCAGGTCGCAGTCGGCCTGCCGGAGCTTGAGGATCGCCGCGCTGAAATCGGTGTCGAGAGGCCTGTGGGCGGTCGAATCGGTGACCTCCCGTCCCATCTCGCCGAGCTGATCGTTCGCCGCGTCGGTCAGCTCCGTTCCGAAGTCGGTGTCCTGGGCCATGGTGCAGATGCGCTCCTTGCCCCTCTCCTCGATGAAGTACTTCGTGGCGGCCCGTATCTGTTCGTAGTAGGTGGAGATGCCGGCGAACTTCAGCGGATGCAGCGGTTCCGCCATCGAACGCGCGCCCGACAGCGGGAAGATGTTGGGAACGCCCGCCTCGAACTGGCTGCTCATGACGGCGTTGTTCATCGGCGTCCCGAGGGCGCCCACCATGGCGAAGATGTTGTCGCGGTGGATCAGCTTGTTGGCCGCCTGGACCGCGCGAGGCACCTGGTACTGACCGTCCTCGACGACGAAGCGGATCTGGCGGCCGTGGATGCCGCCTTCCTCGTTCGCCTGATCGAAGATCATTCGCGCCGAGTTGACGCTGCCGACGCCGATGGCCGCGGCCGGACCGGACAGGTCGGTGTAGGTGCCGAGCACGATCTCCCCGGGCGCGTCCGAAGTCTCGGGATCGGAACTCCCGCATCCCGCCAGGACGGCGGCGACAACCAGGCAAGCGAGGGTGAGGAAACGGTGTCTGTCGGTCATGCCTGCTGTCCTCCGTACATCGAATCGATCAGGGGGCGGTACTTCTCGTTCACGAACTTGCGCTTGAGCTTCATCGTCGGCGTGAGCTCGTCGTCCTCGGGGGTCAGTTCCTGGTCGATGAGGCGGAACTTCTTGACCTGTTCGACGCGCGCGAACTTCGCGTTGACGGCCTCCACCTGACCGTGGATCAGCTCGACGATCTTCTCCGCGGCACACAGGCTCTGGTAGTTGGTGAAGGGCACATGATGATCCTGAGCGTACTTGACGACGTTGTCGTGATCGATCATCACGAGGCAGGTCAGGTACTTGCGCTTGTCGCCGATCACCACCGCGTCGGCGATGTAGGGCGAGAACTTGAGCTGGTTCTCGATCTCGCTCGGCGTGATGTTCTTGCCGCCGGCCGTGATGATGATGTCCTTCATCCGGTCGGTGATCCTCAGGAAGCCCTCGTCGTCGATCTCGCCGACGTCGCCGGTGTGGAGCCAGCCGTCGCGAATCGTCTCGGCCGTCTTCTCCGGCTGGTTGAGGTAACCCATGAAGACGAACTCTCCGCGGATCAGGATCTCGCCCTCCCCGGAGATCTTCACTTCGCCGTAGGGCACGGAGCGGCCGACGGTGCCGGGCTTGATGTCGTCCGGCCGAAGGATGGAGGCGATGCCGGTGTTCTCGGTCTGGCCATAGCCCTCCACCATGTCGATGCCGAGCGCGAGATACCAGCGGATCAGATCGGGTGAGATCGGCGCGGCGCCGGTGCCGATCCAGCGACAGCGGTCGAGGCCCAGGAACCTGCGGATGTTGCGCAGCACGAGCGCGTCGCCGACGCGGTAGGCGAGCTCCAGGAGCGCCCCCGGCTTCCTGCCCGCGAGGCGTCTGTCCGCTCGTTTGAAGCCGATCCCTATCGCCTTGCCATACGCCCATCGCTGCAGGAAGGTGGCGTCGGAGAGGGCGATGCTGATGGCCGAGTAGAACTTCTCCCACACGCGCGGCACCGAGAAGAACAGCGTCGGCTGGATCTCCTGGGCGTTCTCGGGCACCGTTTCCGGGTTCTCGACGAAGTTGAGCTTCGTGCCGGTATAGAGGGAGCCGTAGACGAAGATGCGCTCTGCGATGTGGCACAGCGGCAGGAAGGCCATGCGCTCGTCGTCCTCGCCCTGCGAGAGGACGTGCGGGGCGTTGACGCACTGGAAGACGAGGTTGTGGTGGCTGATCATCGCCCCCTTCGGAGGCCCGGTGGTGCCGGAGGTGTAGACGAGGATCGCGAGGTCTTCGGGCTTCGCCAGCTCCAGGCACTCGGCCCAGGCCCCGGGGTGGAGCTCGTCCTGTTCGCGACCGAGCGCGAGCAGGTCGTCGTAGCTCATGGCCCGCGGATCCTCGAAGTCCCGCAGGCCCTCCATGTCGAAGATGACGATCTGCTCCAGCGTGGGGCACTTTTCGCGCACGTCGAGCACCTTGTCGAGCTGCTCCTCGTCTTCGACGAACATCACCTTGCAGCCCGAGTCGTTGACCAGGTAGTCCACCTGCTCGGCCGCATCCGTCGGGTAGATCCCCGCGCACACGCCGCCGACGCCGAGCACCCCCATGTCGGCGAACATCCACTCGACGATCGTGTTGGAGAGGATGCAGGCGACGTCGCCCTTGCCGAAGCCGAGCGACCGCAGCCCCAGCCCCGTGTGGCGCGCCTTCTCGCCGAAGGTGCGCCAGGAGACGTCCTGCCAGATGCCGAAGTCCTTCTCCCGCATCGCGATGCGGTCGCCGTACTTCTCGACGCGGCTCCAGAACATCGTCGGCACGGTGCCGGCGAAGCTCGTGTCGCGCCAGATCTCGAGCTCGCGGCCGTCGTCGGCCCTGCGCGTCTCACGCACGAGGTCCGGATTCGATTCGGGGCCGCCCATGCTCACCTCCAGGTCTTGCGCTTCTTCCACCGGCGGACCCCCCTCGGCATCTGGTCCTTCATGCCGAGGTAGAACTCCTGGATGTCCGGCGAACTCTCGAGCTTCTCGCAGGTGTCGTCCATGACCACCCTTCCGTTCTCGAGCACGTAGCCGTAGTGCGAGTGCCGCAGCGCGACGTGGGCGTTCTGCTCGACGACGAGGATCGTCATGCCCGCCTCCTCGTTGATGCGCCTGATGATCTCGAAGATCTGGTGGACCAGGATCGGAGACAGGCCGAGCGACGGCTCGTCGAGCAGCAGCATCTTCGGATGCGCCATCAGGGCGCGTCCGATGGCGAGCATCTGCTGCTCGCCGCCGGAGAGCTGGCTCGCCGGTTGCGAGCCCCGGTCGGCGAGCGCCGGGAAGTAGTCGTAGACGCGCTCGAGATCGCCGGCGATGCCGGCGCGGTCGCGGCGGCTGAAGGCGCCCATGCGCAGGTTCTCGTTCACCGAGAGGAAGGGAAAGACCTCCCGGCCCTCCGGCACGTGGCTCAGGCCGAGGCGCATGACGGCGTCGGGATCGCGACGCGCTATGTCCTCGCCGGCGAAGAGGATCTCGCCCTTCTGGGGATCCATCACGCCGGAGATCGTCCGGAGGATGGTCGTCTTGCCCGCGCCGTTGGCGCCCAGCACGGCGACGATCCGGCCTTCGGGCACCGCGAGGCTGACGCCGCGGATCGCCATGATCGGACCGTAGTAGGTCTCGACGTTCTTGAGCTCCAGCAGCACTTCAGTCCGCTCCCAGGTAGGCGTCGACGACGGCGGGGTTCTTCTGCACCTCCGCGGGGCTGCCCTCCGCGATCACGCGACCTTCGTTGAGCGCGAGCACCCGCCCCGCGACCCGGCTCACGAGACCCATGTCGTGCGCCACCATGACGACCGTGACGCCGAGGTCGCGGTTGATGTCCTCGATCCAGAATCCCATGTCCTCGCTCTCCTCGGGGTTGAGCCCCGAGGTCGGCTCGTCGAGGAGCAGCAGCTTCGGCTCCAGGCAGAGAGCGCGGCCCACCTCCACGACCTTGCGCACCCCGTAGGGCAGGTTCGCGATCCTCTGCTCGCGGTAGTGGGCTAGCTCGAGGAGGTCGATGACGTCTTCCACGCGGCGCCGGTGCTCGAGCTCCTCCCGCCTCACCGAGGGGAGGAACAGGAGGTGGGACAGCGCCGTCGAGCGCCGGTGGACGTGACGGCCGATCAGGAGGTTCTGCAGAACGGTGGCGTGCTCGAAGAGCTCGATGTTCTGGAAGGTGCGCGCGAGGCCGAGCGGCGCGATGCGATGCGCCGGCAGCGAGGTGATGTCGCGGCCCGCGAACCGGACGCTCCCGCCGTCGGGGAAGTAGATGCCGCTCACCAGGTTGAAGAGCGTCGTCTTGCCGGCTCCGTTCGGTCCGATGATGGCGAAGACCTCGCCCTCCTCGACCTCGAAGCTCACGTCGTCGACGGCACGAATGCCCCCGAAGCTGATCGACAGATCCTCGACGGCGAGGTAGCTCACCTCAATCGCTCCGTGCGCAGGTAGGTCTTCTGGCGCCGGTGCGTCGCCCGGCGGTAGAGCGGGAACAACTGGAAGTAGCTCTTGATCTTGAGCCAGCGGCCGAAGATGCCCTGGGGCTCGAAGAGGATGACCAGCACGAGGATGAGGCCGAAGATGCCCGGCTCCAGGCCGGGCGCCTGGGCGATCTGCGGCGGCAGCGTGTCGCGGGCGATGGCGAGAAGCTGAGGCAGGAAGCCGATGAAGAGCGCGCCGTAGATGACGCCCCGCATCGAACCGACCCCGCCGACCACCACCATCAGCAGGAGCTGCAGCGAGATGAGGAACGTGAAGGCGTCGGGCGAGAGGTAGCCGAGGCGATGCGCGAAGAGAGCGCCGGCGAGGCCGGTGATGCCGGCGCTGAGAGCGAAGGCGAGGGTCTTGTAGACGGCCAGGTTGATGCCGACGCTCTCCGCCGAGATCTCCGAGTCGCGGATGGCGACCATGGCTCTTCCCGTCGAGGACCGCAGGATGTTGAGCGCCATGAGCAGCGTGACGACGAGGAGCGCGAGCGTCAGGTAGTAGCGCTGCCAGCCTTCGGTGAGCGGCATCCCGAAGAGGCTCGGCTGCGGCACGGCGAGGCCGCGAAAACCCCCGGTGAGCCACTCGGCGCGCGAGATCGTCTGCTCGGTGAGCATGGCGAAGGCCAGGGTGGCGATGGCGAGATAGATGCCCGTCATCCGGAGCGCGATCCACCCCACGCCGGCGCCGACGAGCGCCGAGACCAGGACCGCCGCGAGGAGCGAGAGGAGAAACGGGACGCCGGCGCCCAGAAGGAGCGAGTGGGTGTAGGCGCCGATCGCCAGGAACGCCGCGTGGCCCAGGCTCACCTGGCCGGTGTAGCCCACGAGCAGCATCAGACCGACGCCGGCGATCGCGTAGATCATCACCAGGTTGAGCTCGCCCAGGTAGAAGGTGCCGAGCGCCGCCGGCGCCGCGACGACCAGCACGAGGAGCAGGCCGTACCAGAACCGGTCGCCACCGTGCTTCAGGTGGTCGATGTCCTGGTTGTAGTGGGTCTTGAAGAGGAACCGCATGATGCTCGCCGGCCGTCAGACTTTCTTGCGCTGAATCTGCGCGAACAGGCCTTCGGGCCGCAGGATCAGGGCCAGGATGAGAATGCCGTAGGCGGCCATCTCCTGGAAGCCGGCGGGCAGGTAGACCCCCGCGAACTGCTCGGAGACGCCGATGATCCAGCCGCCGAGCAGCGCGCCGGGGATCGAGCCGAAGCCGCCGATCACCGCGGCCGCGAAGGCCTTGATCCCGATGAACCCCATCCCGGGCTGGACGAGCGAGACGGGCGCCAGGAGGATCCCGGCCACGGCGGCGACGCCAGCGGAGATCGCCCACACGAGGGAGAAGACCCGCTTGACCGGGATGCCGACGTAGTAGGCCGCGAGCTGGTTCTGCGAGGTGGCCTGCATGCCGATGCCGAGCCGCGTGTGGCGGAAGAAGAGGAACAGCACCACGCAGAGGATGAGGGTGCCCAGCAGGATCGCGAGGTTCTCGTAGCTCACGACGACTCCGCCGACACGCAGCGACTCGCCGGTGTACGGCGTGGGAAAGCTCCGCGGGTCGTAGCCCCACACGAGTCCCGCCACGGCGCGGAAGATGAAGCCCAGCCCGATCGTCAGCATCACGATGGCGAACTGCGGTTCGCCCAGAACGCGGCGCAGCACGAAGGCGTCGAGCAGATAGCCGAAGACCGCCAGCGCCAGGACGGACAGGAACAGCCCCAGCACCCAGGGCATGCCGACGTCGCCGATCAGGGTCACCGCCATGAAGGCGCCCAGCATCATCAGGTCGCCCTGGGCGAAGTTCACCATCTCAGTCGCCTTGTAGACCAGGACGAAGCCGAGAGCGATCAGGCCGTAGATACAGCCGACCGCCAGACCATTGACGAGAACCTGCAGGAGCTGACTCAGAGTGTCTCCCTACCGCGAAGCCGCGACATGTCGCCGATGCTAGCTGTACGGCTCGACGCCGGGCATCAGGTCATCCATGTAGACGCGGGGGACCATGGCGCGGCGGCCGAACATGCCGAGCGCCCGGTGCTCCGATCCGGCGAGTCGGACCGCGGAGGCGCCGATCAGCCGCGCCAGGGCCGTCTCGCGCCAGAACCAGTCCCGCAGCTCGAGCGAAGTGGCCCGGCCGGGGCGGCCCTGGGCTGCCTCCATGTACCAGGTGCGCAGGTCGTCGCAGCCGAGCCGCACCCACTCCGGCAACGGCAGGTTCGTGGCGACCGACGGGTCGTTCGCGCCGCCCGCCAGTTCGCTCAGTCCGCGGATGATCTGCTCATGGTTCAGGCCGCTCGCCGCGGGCGCGGACCGGCCGCGGCGCGCCGCGTAGACCTCCTGCCAGGGAGCGAGACGGCGCAGTTCCGCGAGGACCTCGCCTGCCAGCCCCGCATCGTTCCCGGCGGCCCCGGAAAACGAGACCGGGCAGGACCAGCCGGGGCCGTCGTCGTCATCGGCGCCAGCAACGGCGGGCGCATCGTCCGGAAAGTCCTCGAGGACGACCGGACCGTCCCGGCGCTCCAGCAAGCCGAGCGCCGCGCGCAGGACGCGGCGCTGGAAGTCCGGTTCGTGAGGCGCGCCGAACGGCCGTCCCAGCTCGAACGGCACCCACAGGAACCGGGGCAGTTCCATCCGCTCCGTGTTGACCCGCACCAGGCTGATGCCCGTCGTCGCGATGCCTTCGTCTTCCAGGAAGTGACTCACCGCGCCCACGGCGCGGGTGCAGTTCGGTCACACGGGACAGAGGCAGACCGCCTCCACCTCGTCCTCCCTTAGCCGCGCGGCGAGTTCGCGCACCGTCGGTTCGATCGCCTCGGGCGGCCAGCCGGCGCCCATCAACGAGTAGTGGAAATCGGCCACCGAGCCGATCTCCCCCTCGCTCTCCAGCTCGCGCAGGCGATCGAGCGGGAAGACCACGTTCACGTCCTCGCGGAAGCCGGTCCGGTCGAAGTGGACGGAGGAGTGGGTCATCGTCAGGTCGCTGGTCGAGATCGAGCCGGGGATCACCCGGTAGCTCAGGTCGACCGTCGAAAAGGCCCGGTCGCCCACCCGGTGCAGGCCGGCCGAAGTCACGAGCGCCACCCGGCGCTCGGAAAGCGGCGGACCCTCCATCCAGGGCCGCGTCGCGAACGGTACGCACTCCTTCGCCACCACGTGGGCGGCTTCGACCTCGGGCATGTCGGACAAACGGACCATCGGTTTCCTTGCGACCCCGCCGGGGGGCTGATACATCTTAGGACTGATCCACAGAGCCAAGTGATCCGGCTACGCCACCGACCAGCAGGGAGTGACGTCCATGAGCATTGCCGCCTCCGTAGCCACCCGAGTCCCGGCCGCCCGCATCGACCTGGACGACCCCGGTCTGCTCCGAGCCCAGGCCTACATCGACGGCCGGTGGGTCGACGCGGACTCCGGCGAGACCTTCGCCGTCGAGAACCCGGCCACGGGCGAGACCCTGGCCGAGGTCGCCTGCTGCGGCGGCGCCGAAACGAGTCGCGCCATCGAGGCCGCCGCAACGGCCTTCGAGCAGTGGCGGCACACCACGGCCAAGGAGCGCGCCGCGCTGCTGCGACGCTGGTTCGACCTGATGATGGAGAGCCAGGAAGACCTGGCGCAGATGATGACGGCCGAACAGGGCAAGCCCCTCTTCGAGGCCCGCGGGGAGATCGCCTACGGCGCCAGCTACGTCGAGTGGTTCGCCGAAGAGGCCAAGCGGGTCTACGGCGACACGATCCCCCAGCCTTCCAACGACAAGCGGGTCGTCTGCATCAAGCAGCCGGTGGGAGTGGTGGCCTGCATCACGCCCTGGAACTTCCCCAACGCCATGCTCGCGCGCAAGATCGCACCGGCCCTCGCGGCCGGCTGCACCGTGGTCTGCAAGCCTGCCAACGAGACGCCCCTGTCGGCCAACGCACTGGCCGAGCTGGCGGAGCGGGCGGGCATCCCGGCCGGCGTGATCAACATCCTCTGCGGCCAGACCGAGGAGATCGGCAAGGAACTGACGTCCAACCCGACCGTTCGCAAGCTCACCTTCACCGGCTCGACGGCGGTGGGCAAGCTGCTGATGACCCAATGCGCGGGCACGATGAAGCGGATGTCGATGGAACTGGGCGGCAACGCGCCCTTCATCGTGTTCGACGACGCCGACCTGGACGCGGCCGTGGCCGGCGCGATGATCTGCAAGTTCCGCAACGCGGGCCAGACCTGCGTCTGCGCCAACCGCATCCTGGTCCAGGAAGGCGTCTACGACGAGTTCGCCGAGAAGCTCGCCGCGGCGGTGGCCGGAATCAAGATGGGCGACGGCACCGAGGAGGGCGTCACCGTGGGCCCGCTGATCAGCACCGAGGCCGTCGCGAACGTGACGAGCCGCGTCACCGACGCGGTGGACCGGGGCGCCACCGTCGAGATCGGCGGCGGCCCGTCCGATCTCGGCGACTGCTTCGTCCAGCCCACGATCCTCACCGGCGTGACGGACGACATGCGCGTCTTCCGCGAGGAGATCTTCGGACCCATCGCGCCGCTCTTGAAGTTCAGCACGGAAGAGGAAGCGATCGCCATGGCCAACGACACCGAGTTCGGCCTGGCCAGCTACTTCTACGCCCGCGACGTCGGCCGCATCTGGCGGGTCAGCGAAGCGCTGGAGTACGGCATCGTCGGCATCAACGAAGGCATCATCTCCAACGAAATGGCCCCCTTCGGCGGCATGAAGGAATCCGGGCACGGCCGCGAAGGGTCGAAGTACGGGCTCGACGACTACCTGGAGATCAAGTACATGTGTATCGGGGGGATTGAGGGGTAGGGGAGGAAGGTCACCGGCCTGCGGCCGGTGGCTGTTTGCCTCGGGCTACGTCGCTTCGCGACTTCGCCCGAAGCGGGTCGGAAGACCCGCGCACCCAGAGCACAGCCTTCCCAAAGCCAACATCTCTACTGCAAACACACAGTTCGAGGTGACGCCCTGACGGTTCCAGAACAGAACCGCGCCCGCACCCACGCCCTATCTCTGGGTGCGCGGGTCTTCTGACCCGCTCGCCGCCGAAGGCGGCCAGAGAACACGCCGGCCGAAGGCCGACCCTCAAGCCGCCTGCCGCGAACCGGCGATGAGGCCGGCGAGGTCGCGAACATCGGCGACCGTCTCCAGCCGCAACGACACCTCCCGCAACCGATCACTCGCCTCCGCGTCCAGCAGCGGCGCCGTGAGCCCGGTCATCTTCGCCGCCAGCTTCGCCCCCTGCGCTTCCAGGTCCGTCGCCGGAATCCCTGTGTCATGGAACTCCTCCAGGCTGTGCCCGTTCGCCCGCAGCTCGACCCTGGCCTGCGTGTGACCAAGCCCGCGATCCGTCCGCACCTCGACCCTGTCGATCATCCGCGCGACATCCGGGTTGTCGAGAGTCTCATCGACAAACGTCCCGGTATCCGTCGTGTCGATCCCCAGCATCGCCAGCGACGTCGTGGCCACCAGACTGAACTTCGCCTCGAGACCCGTCCTGGGCTCCGGGATGCCGCAAACATCCAGCAGCCCCGGATGCACCGTGACGACCGCCTTCTCCACGTCCCCCGCCGCGACCCCCTCGGCCGCCAACCGCGGCCGTAGCCGACCAACCGACTCGATCGCCGCATGCGTCAGGTAGCAGGCAGCGTGGTACTTGAACAACGTGTCCTCGATGAGGAAGCGCCCATCCTGCTCCTCCAGCCGCTCCCAGTTGACCTCCGCGTGGCCTGAAGCCGCCGCGTCCGCGTAGCCCTGCCGCCCGTCGACGGCCTCGGGGTTCGAGGTGAAGCCCCGCATCGCCAGCCGCGCCGACAGCAGACCGCGCTCGGCGGCGTGACCGGCATGGAACGGCTTTGTCATCGTGCCGAAGTTCGCCTTGAGGCCGCTCGCCTGCGACGCCGCGAGCCCAAGCGCGTGCGCGAACTGCTCGTTGCTCGCGCCCATCAAGTGGCATGCCGCGGCCGCAGCACCGTGGACGCCGATCGTCGAGGTCGAGTGCCAGCCCTTCCTGTAAGCAGCGCCTCCGATGAGCGCACCGACCCGCGACTCCACCTCGATGCTGACCACGAACGCGACCAGCAGCCGCTCGCCGCTCGCGCCCATCTCCTGGGCCTGCGCCAGCGCGGCCGGGAACACCGGAACCGTCGGATGCCCGCCCATCATGCTGTGGGTGTCGTCGAAGTCGAGCGCGTGACCGGCCGCGCCGTTGACGAGCGCGGCGACGCCGGGCGCGCAGTGCAGATCCGTACCCACGATGGAGCACGGTCCGGCCTGGCCGCCCAGCTCATCGCGCAGGATCCCGGACAGCGGCTCGCGGCTCCCAACCAGCGCGCAGCCGAACCAGTCGAGTACGCACTGGCCCGCCACGGTACGGGCCGACTCGGGAATCTCGTCCAGGGTCAGGCCGCCGAAGCGATCCCAGAGATGGTTGGCAAGTCTCATCGTGTCTCCTCCACTTTCCGGCCTCCCCGCAGCCTCCGGATCCCGGCGAGAGCCGGCGCTGCGCCTCCGAAGTGTAGGTCACCGGCAATTCACGGCGGGATCGCCCGGTCACAAGAGCTGCGACAGCAACGTTCGCACCGGTACGATCAAGGGTCTTCCGGGATCCTCGAAGCAGCTCCGGCCGACGTAGTCAGCCGCTACTGAGACCTGGAAGGCGAAGGGCGCCCCCAGCCGATCCTGGTAGTAGCGGAGGTGAGGGCGCAGCGAGTCGCCGCCGTGCTTGACTTCTACGAGGATCCAGGGGTCGCCATCCCGCACGACGAGCAGATCGACTTCGCGCTTCTCCTTGTCTCGCACGTAGGCGAGTTCGAAGTCGCCCAGGCCGAGATCGTTCCAGCCGTCGACGGCCTTGGCGAGGTGACAGGCAACGAAGGTCTCGGAGCGCTGGCCAGTGTCCTCGACGCCCGACCAGTCCCGCAGGTACCACTTGGGCTCCTTGCGCAGCGACCGAGAGAGGTTGCGAAACCAGGGGCGCACCAGGAAACCCAGGTGAAGGTCAACCAGAGTGGCAACCCAGCGGCGCACGGTGTCGGCCGCCACCCGGACCTGCCTAGCGAGATTGTCGTAGACGATCTGCTGTCCGGAGCGGTCGGAGAGCAGACGCACCAGGACCTCCAACTGGTCCAGTTGCTGGATTCGGGTCAGGTCTCGCACCTCCTCGCGGACCAGTTGCGCGAACCGGAGAGTCCGCCACCGACGGGTGAAGCGGATGTCGCGCCTCAGGTACGGCTCGGGAAAACCGCCGTGCTCCCAGAGCGCCTCAAAGTCGCCGTCGTCAATCTCCCGGGGCGGACCCAACAGGCCGGGCGGCTCGGCCACATCACGCAGCGCAACCTCAGCTACCGAAAAGGGGTGCATCCGGTAGAGGAAGTAGCGCCCCATCAGGCTGTCGCCACCGCGCCGGTAGACATCCAGCCGACTGCTGCCAGTGACCAGAATCTTCATCCGGTCCCCGTAGCTGTCGAAGAGCCCCTTGAGGAAGGACTTCCAGCGCGCGAACTTGTGCAGCTCGTCGAACAGCACGACGGGCGGAGTCTCGGACAGGCGGTCCAGCTCCAACGCCTCGACAACTCGCCGGGGACCGGCGAGCACGAGTTCCCGATGGTCGAGATCGTCCCAGTTGAGGGTTGCATCGGCCCTGGCGCGACAGGTGGTCGTCTTGCCGACTTGCCGCGGGCCGCTGACGAAGGCCATCTGCCGATTCCGGCCGAGATGCTCCCTCAGGATCGGGTCATAGATGCGCGGCGATTCCGAGTCCACGCGACCATTCTTCCCACTATCGTGGAATAGTCAAGACCATTCCACGACAACCCTCTGAATGGTCGCGCCCCTCAGCCCCTCCTCGACGGCTTCCCGAGCAACTCGTCAGACACGATCTTCAGCATGATCTCCGACGTCCCCTCGAAGATCTTCGTCAGCCGCGCATCGCGCCAGTAGCGCTCCACCGGGTAGTCCGTCGTGTAGCCGGCGCCCGCCAGCACCTGCAGCGCGTCCGAACACACGCGCTCCGACATCTCGGCGGCGTAGTACTTGACCATCGCCGCCTCCTTGGCGCAGGACACGCCCGTGTCGATCTTGGCGCACACCGAGTAGTTCAACTGCCGGGCCGCCTCGACCTCGGCCGCCATGTTCGCGATCTTGAAGCGGATCGCCTGGAAGTCCGCGATCGGCCGCCGGAACTGGATGCGCTCCTTCGAGTACGCGATCGCCTGCTCCAGCGCGCCCTGGGCGAGGCCGATCGACCGTGCCGCCGTGTGGGCCCGGGCCGACTGCAGGCCGCGCGTCATGCCGTAGAACGCCTGGCCCTTGGACTCTCGCTGCTGCTTCGTGATCGGCACGCGGACGTTCTCGAAGTGGAGCTCCCAGGTCTTCCAGCCGTGGTAGCCGATCTTCGGGATCGGCGAGCCGGTGACGCCCTCCGGCAGCTCGCCGGGCGGCTTCTCGATCCCGATCCCGGTCAGCGCCGCGTGGCGCTTCGACGGATCGCCCTCCGTCCGCGCGATGACCTGGATGAAGTTCGCGCCGTCCGCGAACGTGCACCAGTACTTGTTGCCGGTGATCACCCAGTCGTCGTCCTCCATCCGCGCCCGGCAGGTGATCGACGAGATGTCCGACCCGACCTCCGGCTCCGACATCGCCAGCGCGCCGAGGTACTTGCCCTCGGCCATCAGCCGGATCCGCTTCAGGCGCTCCTCGCCCTCGAAGGGGATCGAGCGGTAGAACCCGTTGCCGCGCGCAATGATGCTCGCCACGCTCATCCAGCCCCGCGCCAACTCCTCGGCCACCAGGCAGTACTCGAAAGCGCCCAGCCCGGCGCCGCCGTACTCCTCCGGGATCACGATGCCGAAGAAACCCAGCTCGCCCATCTTGTCGATCAGCGACTGCGGGATCGTCTCCTTCTTCGGATCGAGCTCGTTGGCGACCGGGAGGACCTCCTTGTCCGTGAAGTCCCGCGCGATCCGGCGGAGCATCTCGCGCTCCGGGGTCATGTAGCCGACGGTCTGGGTTGATGCGACGTCGTTCATGCGGTGGTTCAACCGGGGTCTGCGAGGGTCGTTCGTGGCGCGGGGCGGGAGTCGGCGAGCCTAGCCGACGCGGAAGAGGCCGGAGCTGTGACACTAGCTGTGACATCGGAGAGGATGACGGCTGGAGTCCGCCTCCGACCCTTGCTTTTTGAACGGCAGACGTTAGATTAGCAAGGATGATCCGCCGCCGTGCAGAGCAGCGAGTCCTCCGCAGCCTGAGCGAGGCGCCGGCCGTCGCGCTCCTGGGACCGCGTCAGGTCGGCAAGACGACCCTCGCCCGCGCCATCGCGGACCAGGTTACCGGCAGCGTCTACCTCGACCTGGAGGACCGCGACCATGCCGCCCGGCTGACCGAACCGACTCTCTACCTGGAACGGCAGGCCGAACGGCTCGTGATCCTGGACGAGATTCAGCGCATGCCGGGTCTGTTCGAGGTCCTGCGGGGCCAGATCGACCGACGGCGCCGCGAAGGGCGTCGAACGCACCAGTTCCTGCTGCTCGGTTCGGCCTCGCAGACCCTGCTCCGGCAGTCCGCGGAATCGCTGGCGGGCCGGTTGATCTACGACGAACTCCCCGTCCTGGACGCCCTGGAGGCGCCCGCGGACCGGGACCGCCTCTGGATCCGGGGCGGGTTCCCGGACCCGTTCCTGGCCGAGAGCGACGAGGCCGCCGCGCGCTGGCGGCTCAGCTTCATCCGCACGTACCTCGAGCGGGACATCCCGCAGTTCGGCGTGAGGGTTCCGGCCGAGACGCTGAGGCGCTTCTGGACCATGCTCGCCCACCGGCAGGGCGGTCTGCTCAACGCCTCTCGACTTGCGGCCAGCATGGACGTCTCGGCGCCGGCCATCAAGCGCTACGTCGACCTCCTGGTCGACCTCATGCTCGTACGCAGGTTGCCCCCGTTCTTCGCCAACGTCGGCAAGCGGCTGGTCAAAGCGCCGAAGGTGTACATCCGGGACAGCGGCGTCCTGCACACGCTCCTCGGCCTCGCCACGCTGGACGACGTTCTTTCGCACCCCGTCGTCGGACCAAGCTGGGAAGGCTTCGCGATCGAGAATCTCATTGCCGCGGCGCCCTTCGGGACGGTCCCGTGGTTCTACCGGACCACGGCCGGTGCCGAGATCGACCTGCTGTTGCAGTTACCGGACCAGCAACTATGGGCGATCGAGATCAAGAGAACGACGGCGCCGCGAACGAGCCGCGGCTTCGAACTGGCCGCGAACGACCTCGCCGCGGCCCGACGGTTCGTGGTGTACTCGGGTGCCGAGGAGTTTCCCCTGTCGGCTTCGACGACGGCCGCGCCCCTGGAGACGGCGATGGCGGAACTGGCTGCGTTGTCCGCCCGCTGAAAGGAGCACCTGGCAGCCATGGCGGAAGCCGGCCTTCAGGCCGGCGCGTCTCTCTGGCCGCCTTCGGCGGCAGCCGGCGGGGACGCCGGCGCACCCAGTCCGGAGCGCCTCGCTAGCGGCCAGCTGCAGCAGCCGGCGAAAAGGCCGGCGAACCCAGCCGCGTCTGATCGCCCACAATCTCCGCCAGCACCGGCTCGATGTACCCGTAGAACCGCTCCGGGTCCTCCGACATCGGGAAGTGGCCTAGCCCCTTCATCGTCTGGTACGTCGCGCCCTTGATCTGGCTCGCAACCGCTTCGGACGCCTCGGGCGGCGTGGCGGCGTCGTACTCGCCGGTCAGCAGGAACACGCGGGTCTGCGAGGTGTCGATCTCCGACGCCCGGTCACCCAGGTCGTGGTCGGTACCCCAGTAGAAGAGGTCCCCCCGGAACACCCGCGGCGCGCCCTGGCTGTAGCACCAGCCGACCTCGCGGCGGAAGGCCTCGGGCGCCTTGGGCGAGGTGATCCCGATCATCAGGTCGCTCTTGTAGCCGTTGTTGATCTCGGGGTGGTCGAGCAGGTCGATGTTGCCGGGGTCCGACTTGATCGCCGCCTCCAGTCCGATGACGGCCCGGAACAGGCCCGGGCGGTGCAGCGCCAGGTCGAGGGCCAGGTGGCCGCCGATCGAGCTGCCCATGTAGACGGGGTCTTCGAGCTGGAGCTCGCCGACGAAGCCGGCGACGAAGTCGAGCAAGAAGCTCTTCGTCAGCCTGTACTCCTGCTTCCACCACTCGACGCCGGTGGGCGGCACGGACTTGGCGTGGTAGGGCAGGTCGTAGGCCAACAGGTGGTAATGCCGGCCGATCCGCTCGTCCTCGAGCTGGTGACGCCACTGGCGGCCATCGGAACCGGCCGTGTGCTGCAGGACCAGCGGAATGCCGTCCGGGTTCCCGGCCGACTCGAAGTAGACCTGGTAGCCAACGCCCTGGACTTCGAGGTCCAGGTAGCGGCCGACCCGCTTCGCGAACGTAGGCATCAGGCCGCCGCCCGCTGGTCGCCGAGGAACATCCGCTTCACGTCGCCGTTCGTCCGCTGGCTCAGGATGAAGAGGTAGAGCGTCAGGAACGGCACGCCGAAGAAGAAGGCGACGACGGCGAGCAGGAGGCCGCCCGGCGAGAAACCGTTGCGCCACGCGACCCACGCCGCCGACATCGTGAGGAACCCCAGGAAGTCGAGGTTGAACTGACCGTTCCAGGTCATCGCGGCGATGTCGCCGAAGAAGATCGGGAGCAGGCCCAGGCCGTGTTCGATGGCGACGGCGACCGTGTAGACCGTGACCACGCCACAGAGGACGCCGAGAAACAGACGAAACAGGTTCATGCGGAAGCTCCCTCGGTTGGGTTGGTGACGTCGCGCATCACCTGCACCAGCCGGCGCAGCGCCGGGTAGTACGCGGCATACGCGAGCTGATCGTGGTTCATCTCGATGCCGTGATGCACGCTCGCGAAGAACGGGTCCTGGTAGAACGGCCGCGGCACCTCGCGCAGGAGTTCGCGCCACTCCTCCTCCGGGCCGGCCAGGAAGACGTCGGACGGCGTGTCCGCCTCGCACGGCTCGAGCGCGGCGACGGCGCCGTCCTCGAAGCGAATCGCGTGGTGCGTGTCGCCCACGCTCAGCCGCAGGCTCGCCGTCCAGTGCCGGATCGTGTACCGGAACTCGGGATCCTGTTCCAGGGTCGATTTCAGGTTGTTCCAGGGAATCATCCCGGAATCGTAGCGCGCAGAACTTCTCAGCCGGCGCGGGCGCCGTTCGGGACCGGGCGCTCGGGAGTCAGTAGCACCGGAAGAAGGCCGTCCTCGTAGCCGACATCGAACAGCATCCCCTGCGAGATGGTCCCCATCATCTTCCTCGGCTCCAGGTTGACGATGAACAACGCCTGCCGACCTTCGATCTCGGCCGGGTCCTCGCGCTCCTGTTTCATCCCCGCGAGGATCGTCCGCTTGTGGTCGCCGAAATCGACCTCGAGTCGTACGAGACTGGTCGATCCTTCCACCTCGCTGACGCTCTCGATCGTGCCGACGCGGGCATCCACCTGATTGACGACACCGATGTCGATGGCGGGCTTCACTGGTGCGGGCTTCATCTCTTCCAAGACGGATCCTCCGCTGTGTCCGTTCGAGGGGGGCGAATCGTACTGGGAGACCGAGGCAGAAGTAGCTGGGCGCGGGGTCTCCTTCTTGCTGGGTACGCGGGTCTTCTGACCCGCCCCGGGCGGAGCCGCGAAGCGGCGGAGCCCGGAGGAAACTGCCGCCGGCGAAGCCGGCGACGACTTCGAAGCCGCCTGTGGCGGCAGCGGGTCAGAAGACCCGCGCACCCAGCAGAGTGGAATCAAAGGAGCCGGTCGAGCGTTTGGCCTACACGCAACCCGAAAGGAGACCCCTGTGATCTGGAGAGCCTTGCTACTCGCCGCCTCGGCGGCTGTGCCGGGAGCGATCGCCCAGGAGAACGACGAACCCCAGCCGGCCCCAGTGGACGTCGTCGAGGAGGAGATCCAGGTCGTGGGAGAGCTTCCTGGGCCGCCGCTCTGGAAGATCACCAAGGATGACCATGTCCTGTGGATCCTCGGTGTTCCCGAACTCGTGCCGGACGGTCTTGTCTGGCAATCGGACTCCATCGAAAACGCGCTGACCCGCTCCAGCGAGTACCTGCCGTCACCGTCCCTGCGCGTCTCAGTGATCAACCCGGTGAGAGCACGGCGGCTGATCAAGCTCATACGACGGATCCCGGACCGGGGAACCCTGGAGGACGTTCTGCCGGAGGACCAGTACCGGCTCTTCTCGGAGACCAGACTCGGATACGCACCGAAGCGGGACAGCCTCGAAGAATGGCGGCCTAGCGTCGCGGCCGAGGAGCTGTTCGATTCGGCGGCGCAGTCGGCCGGCCTGGAGTCGGGTCGCACGATTCATCGCGCAATCGAGAAGAGAGCCAGGAAGTACAACGTCAAGAAGGTGCCAGCGCGCCTGTCCGAGCGCTACAAGGACTCGCCTCTCTTCGATTCGATCCGGGAAGTGTCCGCCGATGCGGAGCAAACCTGTCTCCAGACACTTCTTCAGGAGCTCGACGCCCAGCTCGAGGCGCACGCACGTCTTGCGGCTGCTTGGGCCGTAGGCGATCTTGCCTCGATCAGGACCCATTCAGGCGATTCGGCCACCGGGGTCTGCGATTCCTCCACGCTCCCCTTCGACCCGCAGGTGCTGAGCCAGATCGAGTCGCGCGTTTGGGCGCTCTGGCTCGAGAACGTCGATCGCGCCTTGCGCGACAACGAATCCACGTTCGCCGTCCTGCCTCTCGGCGCCCTGCTTCGGGCCGACGGGCCCCTGTCGTGGCTCAGGCAGAGAGGCTATGAGGTCGTGGAGCCCGACGAGACGCCTCTGGAGGACTAGCCAAATGCGCGCGTCTTCGTCCGCTGGGTGCGCGGGTCTTCTGACCCGCCCCGGGTGAAGCCGCGGAGCGGCGGAGCCCGGAGGAAACTGCCGCCGGCGAAGCCGGCGACGATACTGAAGCCGCCCGGAGGAAGGTCGGCCTTCGGCCGGCGTTTCACCGCCGCCTGCGGCGGCAGCGGGTCAGAAGACCCGCGCACCCAGCAGAGGCACCCAGCGGAGGGGCGATCGCCGCGCCGCGTGGTAGAAACTTCGCCGCATGCCCGACCCGGACTTCTCCACCTTCCCCCTCAAGAAGAAGGGCAACCGCTACCAGGACTTCGAGGAAGGCCGCACCTTCCAGCACCACTGGGGCCGCACCCTCACCGAGGCGGACAACGCCCTGTTCGCCACGTCGACGATGCGGTTCACGCCGCTCTACTTCAACGCCGAGTACGCGCGCGCCCACGGGCACGACTCGGTCGTCATCGACCCGCTGCTCGTGCTCTGCACCGTGGTCGGCATGTCCGTCGAGGACCTCTCCGAGGGCGGCGGGCCCTTCCTCGGCGTCAACCAGGTGAAGTTCCACCGGCCGGTCTACCCCGGCGACACGATCACCGCCACGAGCCGCGTCGTCGGCCGCCGCGAGTCCGGCTCGCGACCCGCCTTCGGCATCGTCACCTGGGAGACCGAGGCCCTCAACCAGCACGGCAACGTCGTCGTCAGCTACCAGCGCACCAACCTCGTCGCCAAGCGACGGGAGCCCGCCTCATGACGGCCCTCACCTCCACCTCCACCTACTTCGAAGACTTCACCGCCGGCCAGAAGATGCGCCACGCCCGCAGCACCACCATCGAAGAAGTCGAAAGCCAGCTCCTCACCAAGCTCGTCATGAACACCGCCGACGGCCACTTCGACGAGCACAAGATGAAGGCCTCCCCCTTCGGCCAGCGCCTCGTCTTCGGCCTCGTCACCGGCTCCACCGTCATCGGTCTGGCGACCCAGGACACGGCCGAGAACGCACTCGCCGAGCTCGGCCTCGACAGGATGCGCTTCCGCGCGCCGGTCTTCCTCGGCGACTCGCTGACCGCCTACACCGAGGTGCTCGAGGTCCGCGACGCCGACCGCGACGACGCCGGCGTCGTCCGCTTCAAGCACTGGGGCACGAAGCAGGACGGCACGATCGTCTTCGAAGGCGAGCGCGAGGTCCTGATCAAGCGCCGCTCGCACTGGGGGTCGTAGTGGACCCAGCCACAGGCCCCCTCTCCGACATCGTCATCATCGACTGCACGATGGCGCTCGCCGGGCCCTTCGGCTCGGCCATCCTCGCCGACCTCGGGGCCGACGTGATCAAGGTCGAGCCGCCGACGGGCGACATGTCGCGGCCGTCCCCGCCGATCCCCGAGGACTTCATCCACCCCGCCCAGGGCAAGGCCGGCGTCGACGGGGGCTGCGACTTCGGCGGCTACTTCGGCAGCATCAACCGCAACAAGCGCAGCATCGCCCTCAACCTGAAGGACGAAGCCGACCGCGAGACCTTCCTCCGCCTGTGCGAGCAGGCCGACGCCGTGCTCGAGAACATGCGCGCCGGCGTGATGGACCGGCTCGGGCTGAGCTACGAGGTCATCCGCGAGCGCAACGCGCGAATCGTCTACGCGGCGCTCCGCGGCTTCGGCGACCCGCGCACCGGCGAGAGCCCCTACGCCGACTGGCCCGCCTTCGACATCGTGGCCCAGGCGATGGGCGGCTTCGCCCACGTCAACGGCCCCCGGGGCGACGGCGACCGTCCCGGCGGCGGCTACCCCGGCGGCGCCTCCGTCGGCGACCTGTTCCCCGGGGCGCTGATGGCGCTCGGCGTCGTCGCCGGCGTGCACCACGCGCGGCGGACCGGCAAGGGCCAGTTCATGGACGTCGCCATGATCGACGGCGTCAACCTCCTGTGCGAGTCCGTGTTCGCGAACTACGGCTCCGCCAGGCGCCACCAGCTCCCGCCGCGCGGCAAGCACCACCACAGCCTGTGCCCGTTCGGCATCTACGACGCGAAGGACGGCGGCGTGGCCATCGCCGCGCCCCTGCCGGCGCAGTGGGAGATCCTGTGCCGGGAGATGGGACGGCCCGACCTGGTGGACGACGAACGCACCAGCGACTTCGCCGCCCGCCGCGCCAACCGGGACTTCGTCGAAGGCGTCGTCGCCGGATGGACCGGCTCGCTCACCCGCGCCGAGGTCGTCGACGCGCTGGCCGGCCGGGTCCCCTGCGGCCCCGTGCAGACCGCGGCCGACATCTTCGAGAGCCCCCACACCGCGGTCCGCGAGATGGTCGCCGAGGTCGAGCTCCCGGGCGACAACGCGCCGGTCAAGATCGTCGGCAGCCCGATCAAGTACACCGAAACGAAGACCGGCGTGCGCCGGCGGGCGCCCCTGCTCGACGAGCACCGCGACGAGATTCTCGCCCAATTCGGGATCAACGCCTGAGATCAAGGAGTAAGGACACATGCGACTCAGACGTTCCGAACTGGCCGTGCCCGCCAGCAACCCGCGGATGGTCGAGAAGTCGGCGCAGAGCGACGCCGACCTCGTCTTCCTGGACCTGGAGGACGCCGTCGCCCCCGACAGGAAGGAAGGCGCCCGCCAGATCGCCATCGACGGCCTGAACGAACTCGACTGGGGCAGCAAGGTGCGCTCCGTGCGCGTCAACGACCACACCACCCGCTGGGCCGTCGACGACATGATCAGCATGGTCGAAGGCGCGGGCGAGAACATCGACGTCATCATCCTGCCCAAGGTCAAGCAGCCCCGCGACGTCTGGTTCTTCGAAACGATGCTCGACGGCCTCGAACAGAAGCTGGGTCTCGAGCGCCAAATCGGCCTCGAAGCGCTGATCGAAGAAGCCGAAGGCCTCGCCAACGTCGAGGCCATCGCCACCTGCTCACCCCGCCTCGAAGCCCTCATCCTCGGCTTCGGCGACCTCTCCGCCAGCATGGGCATGCGCTTCGGCCACGAGCTCGACGAGGACTTCCGCTACCCCGGCGACATGTGGTCCGCCCACCGCGTCCGCATGATCGCCGCCTGCCGCGCCGCCGGCATCGACGCCATCGACGGCCCCTTCGGCGACTTCAGGAACGACAAGGCCTACCTCAAGCAGGCCACCTGGTCCGCCAGTCTCGGCGCCGTCGGCAAGTGGTGCATCCATCCCAACCAGATTCCGCTGGCAAACGACGTCTTCGCGCCCTCGCCCAGGGAGATCGAGCAGGCCCAGAAGATGGTCGATCTCTACAACGAGTCCGTGGCGAAGGGGGCCGGGGCCGGAGGCAAGGGCGGGCAGTTGGTGGATGCGGCTACGTTGCGGATCTATGAGCCGGTGTTGGAGAGGGCGAGGGCTACTGGGAGGTTGTAGGCCAGCACACTCCCCAATCCCTTCCGCACTTCATCGTCACCACGGCCGCAGGGAACAGACTCGACCAGCCACAAGACTAAAGACTTGCAGAATGTCGACCGTAGATTCCTCGTATCTCGAACAGCTTCTGTACCGAGGCGAAAGCGAGACTCTCGACTTCAAGAGGCGCTTCAGGCTATTGTGTGGGTACGGATCGATTCTGGCGCCATGTGGAGGCCTCCGAGGTGGAAGTAGATGGCGAGCCGGAAGTGTTCTGGGTTTCGATAGCCGTTGGCCTTTCGCTTGATTTTCTGGATTTTCGCGTT
>JAJEHN010000037.1 GCA_022823665.1 Thermoanaerobaculia bacterium
TTCGCTTCAGGATCACGGCGCCGGCAAGTCCCGGCAGCTACGTCTTCCGCTGGCGAATGGACGGCAGGACCATCGTCATCGACAGGCCGGTCATCCCGGCGAGGTCGGACGACGGCTTCGGGGCATACACCGACAGGGTGACGATCGTGGTGGAGGAAGAGAAGGACGTGCCGCCGTCGTTCGGCGCCCAGACGATCCCGTATCAGGACTGGCTGACGGGCCACCCGATCGAGCCGCTCGACCTGCCCAAGGCCACGGGCGGCAACGGGACCTTGTCGTACTCCCTGGCGTGTCACCTGCCCGGCGGCGTCAGTCGGTCGGGCAGGCGAGTCAGCGGGACGCCTCGAACGAGGTGGGGCCCGACGGAGTGCACCTGGAAGGCGACGGACTCCGACGGCAACACGGCCGACAGCGACGCGGCAAAGCTGAAGTTCATGATCAGGGCCCGGCGGGCGGCTTTCGTGGTGAACCCGAAGAACCTCACCATCGAGGAGAACGCCAAGAAGGACTTCACCGTGAAGCTGGACGGCAAGCCGCTGAGCACGGTGACGGTTTCGTTGGCGGGCTGGGACGACAAGGCAGTGACGGTGGATCCAGCGCGCCTGACCTTCAGCCCGGCGAAGTTCCGTGATGCGCAGACCGTGACGGTGACGGCGAAGGATGACGACGACGCATCCAACGAGACCACGACGATCAACCTGAGCGGAAGCGGCGGCGGCTATGGCAGTACGACGGCCTCGGTGGCCGTAAGCGTGGAGGACGATGATGTCCCGGGTGTGATCGTGGACCCGACGACCCTGGCGCTCGATGAAGGCGATACGAAGCAGTTCACGGTCAGGTTGAAGACGCAGCCGACGGCAAACGTGGCGGTGACCATGACCATGACGAGCGCCACGGCAACGGCCCCGCTGACCCTGAGTCATACGCGCTTGGCCTTCACGCCTGCCACCTGGGCCAAGCCGCAGCCGGTGACGGTGACGGCCGACAAAGACGAGGACACGGAGGGCGGGAAAGTCACGGTTCACGCCGACGCGAGCGGCGCCGACTACGGCGACAAGGCGGCAACGGTCGAGGTAACCGTGACGGACCCTGACGAAGCGGTCGAACCGGACCTTGTGGTCGACCCGCCGAGCCTGACGATCGCCGAGGGCGCGTCCAAGACCTTCACCGTGCACCTGACGGCGAAGCCGACGGCGAGCGTGACGGTGTCGTTGTCGAGCCGGGACACTGGCGCGGCGACGGTGAACCTGACGAGGCTGACGTTTCACGCCGGTGCCTTCGACCAGACGCAGACGGTGACCGTCACGGGCGTCCACGACCGGGACTTCGCCGACGAGGACACGACTATCGATCTGAGCGCGGCCGGCGGCGGCTACGAGAACAAGACGAAGACGGTGAACGTGGCGGTGGACGACGACGACACGGACACGGTTCCGCGGTTCAGCCGGGCGGCCGGTAGACAGAAGTGGGTACGGGGCGAGCCGGTATCGGTCACGCTGCCGCCGGCGACGGGTGGCAACTGGAAGCTGGAGTACGCGCTGTCGCCGGATCCGCCGGCCGGCGTGAGGTTCAACGGATCGACGCGCGTGCTGTCCGGCACGCCGACCATTGCGCGGCAGGGGAGGACGTACACGTACGTGGTCGCGGACTCGGACAGCAACAACACGGCCAGCGACACGGACACGCGGACGTTCACCATCGAAGTGGTGGAGCCGGAACCTGAGCCGGACCCCGACCCCGATCCCGACCCCGATCCCGATCCCGACCCCGACCCCGATCCCGACCCCGACCCCGACCCGAACACGCCGCCAGTCTTCAGCGGCAAGGTTCCGCCCCAGAAGTGGACGAAGGACAAGCCGGTGTCCGTGACGCTGCCGGAGGCGACCGGCGGCGAGGGCGCCCTGAGCTACCACCTGTCGCCGAAGCCGCCCGCCGGCGTGACGTTCAGTCAATCGACGCGGCTGCTGTCCGGCACGCCGGCCGGGACACAGGCCGCGACGACCTACACGTACACCGCGTCGGACGCGGACGAGGACACGTCCGCCGGCGACACGGCCACGCAGTCGTTCACGATCACGGTGGCCGAGCCGCCCGGTCCCGACGCGGCGCCGGCCTTCGCCGAGTCGGCGCCGGATCTGCACTGGTTCAAGGACCAACCGACGGGATCAGTCGTTCTGCCTCCGGCTACCGGGGGCAACGGCGACCTGACGTACAGGCTCACGCCGCGGCCGCCCGATGGCGTGACCTTCGACCCGCTGACGCGGACTCTGGCCGGCTCGCCGATGGGTACGCAGGGCGCCGTGACCTACACGTACACGGCCGGCGACGCGGACGCCAACACGGCAACCAGCGACGAAGCCACGCTTTCTTTCGACATCACGGTGCACGCCGAGGACACGGCGCCGGCGTTCACGAAGCAGGCGGAGGACCTGGTCTGGGAAAAGGACCAACCGACCGGCGCGGTGGTGCTGCCGGACGCCGCCGGCGGCAACGGAAACCTGACCTACAAGCTCACGCCGGAGCCGCCCGACGGCGTGAGCTTCGACCCGTTGACGCGGACGCTTGCCGGTGCGCCGACGGGCACGCGGGATGCCGTGACCTACACGTACACGGCGACCGACGCGGACGGGAACACGGCGGCGAACGATACGGCCAGTCAATCCTTCACCATCACGGTAGCCGAGCCGGACACGGCGCCGGCGTTCGAGGCGCAGGCGCCGGACCTGGCGTGGGCGAAGAACGAGTCGATCGGGTCCGTCGTTCTGCCGGCGGCAACCGGCGGCAACGGGGACCTGACCTACGCGCTGTCGCCGAAGCCGCCCGGCGGCGTCACGTTTGACCCGGCGACGCGTACCCTCTCCGGCGCGCCGACGGAGAAGCAGGCCGCGACGACGTACACGTACACGGCGACGGACTCTGACGACAACACGGACGCCTCCGACACGGCCACGCAGTCCTTCACCATCTCCGTCAAGGGCCCGCACTTCGTGGTGAGCGAGACGCAACTGTCGATCGTCGAGGAAGGCGATCCGGCGTTCTTCACCGTGAGGCTGGGTACGCGGCCTTCGGCCGACGTATGGGTGACGGCGCACCAGGGCGGGGCCGAGTCGATGGAGACGAGACCGTGGAGGCTGACGTTCACGCCGGACAACTACGGCGAGCCTCAGCAGGTGGCGGTCCATGGCGTGCACGATCCCGGTTTCGAGGACGAGGACGCGACCGTGTTCATCTCCGGGCAGCGCGGCGGTTACGACAGGGTGAAGGCCCGCGTGGCCGTCAAGGTGACGGACGACGACACGGATATCGTTCCGACGATCGACCCGATTCCGGATCAGGAGTGGCTGGTGGGCCAGGCCATCGAGCCGCTGGTGCTGCCGGTGACGATCTACGGCAACCGGCCGATGAAGTACTCGCTGTCGCCCGATCCGCCGGACGGCGTGTCGTACCACAGGCCGGGCTACGAGCTGGCGCAGCGGCTGTCGGGCGTGCCGACGACGCCTCAGGAAGCCACGACGTACACGTTCACGGTGACGGACTCGGACGAGAACGAATCGGACGAGGACTCGGCGACGGCGGAGTTCACGATCGCGGTGAGGCAGCCGGCCCTCGTGCTGAGCGAGGCGAGCCTGGCCCTTCAGGAGGGCGGCGTCGACGGGACGTTCACCGTCAGGCTGGCGGCGCGGCCGACGAGCGACGTGACGGTGACTCTGGCAAGCGCCGACGCCGACGCGGTCACGGTGAGTCCACCGAGCCTGACGTTCACGACGGCGACCCATGCGACGGCGCGGACGGTGACGGTGACCGCCGTCCAGGACGACGACCCCGACGACGAGGCGGTGGACATCACCCTGACCGCTGCCGGAGGCGGCTACGACGGCGTGGTGCCGACCGTCGCCGTGACGGTGGAGGACGACGAGACGGACACGGCGCCGTCGTTCAGCGAGGAGGCCCAGGACCGGGAGTGGACAGCGGGTCGGCCGATCACGACGGTCACGCTGCCCGAAGCGACCGGCGGCAACGGCGAACTGACCTACACGCTCTCGCCCGACCCGCCCGAAGGCGTCGTGTTCGACCCCGGGACGCGCACTCTCGCCGGCACGCCGAAGTCTCCCCAGGACGCAACGGAGTACACCTGGAAGGCGGCGGACGCCGACCGCAACACGGCGGACGGCGACGCAGCGTCGCAGACCTTCACGATCACGGTGAAGCGCGTGGCCCTGGTGCTGAGCACGACTCGTCTCGAGTTGAAGGAAGGCGAGACGGACCAGACGCTCACCGTCAAGCTGGAGTCGCCTCCGACGGAGGACGTCACCGTGTCGCTCGCGATGGACAGGGAGATCGTGACGACGGATCCGCGTCAGCTGATCTTCACGCCTGCGAACCATGCCACGCCCCGGACGGTGACGGCCAAGGGCGCCCAGGACGAGGACTTCGACGACGAGATGACGGAGATCACGCTCAGCGCGACGGGCGGCGGCTACGACGGCGAGACGGCGACGGTGGACGTGACGGTGGACGACGACGAGACGGACACGGCCCCGTCGTTCAACGTCGAGGTCGACGACATCGAGTGGATAGCGAACCGGGTGCTCGAGCCGTTCGCACTTCCGGAGGCTTCAGGCGGCAACGGGAAGCTGACCTACACGCTGTCGCCGGAACCTCCGGCGAGCGTGACGTTCGACCCGGCGACGCGGACGCTCTCGGGCACGCCGACGGCGACGCAGGACCCGACGCTCTACACCTGGACGGCGACGGACGCGGACGGGAACACGGACGCTTCGGACACGGCCACCCTCACGTTCACGATCGAGGTATGGCTCGAGGGCCTGGACGACGCCGCGTTCGTGTCCCACACCGGCGTGCCGGAAACCATGCTTGCCGGCGACAAGGCGACGGTGACGATCCGGATGCGGAACACGGGCCCCACGACGTGGAGATCGGCAAGCTACAAGCTGGGCTCCCAGCGGCCGCGGGACAACGAGATCTGGGGGCTTGCCCGCGTGGCGCTGCCTGCCGACGTGGCGCCGGACGAGACGGTGGATCTGACCTTCGCCATCACGGCGCCCAAGGAGGTGGGCGCCCACAAGTTCCGGTGGCGGATGGTGCGAGGCGCAAGCGGCTGGTTCGGGGGAAAGACGGAGTTGCTGACGATCGCGGTGGAAAACCCGTCGTTCCTGGGCCAGGAGATCGCGGACCAGATGTGGGTGAAGAACGACACCGTCGTGTCGCTCACGCTGCCGGAGGCCAGGGGCGCCGGCGGAGCGTTGACGTACTCGCTCAAGCCCGCCCTGCCGGAGGGCGTCACGTTCACGGAAGCAACCCGGGTGCTGGCGGGAACGCCGGAAGCCGTGCAGGAGGCGACGGAGTACAGGTACGTCGCCGCGGACACGGGCGGCAAGAAAGCGAAGCTGACCTTCGAGATCGCCGTGGAGGAAGGCGTGATCGACGACGCGGCCGTCGTGTCCGTCACGGGCCTGCCGTCGAAGATGGCGGCCGGCGGGAAAGCGACGGTCACCGTCACGATGTCGAACACCGGCACGACGACCTGGTCGTCGCCCGCCGGCTACGGTCTGGGCTCCTGGGACCGCTCGGACAAGGACAGGTGGGGCGTTCGGCGGGCGGCCGTGGCGGGGAGCGTGGCCCCGAACGAGACGGCGGACTTCACGTTCGACGTCACGGCGCCGGAGACGCCGGGCGTCCATCCCTTCACGTGGCGGATGGTGCGGGACCCGGGCGGGTGGTTCGGCGCGCATACGGCGGACGTCTCCGTCACGGTGGAGGATCCGTCGTTCGGGGACGAGACGGTGGCCGACCAGACGTGGATGCAGGGCGAGGAGGTGGACGCTCTGGTTCTGCCGGCGGCTGCCGGCACGGCCGGTCCGTTCGGCTATGCGCTCTCGCCCGATCTGCCGGCCGGCTTGACGTTCGCCGAAGCGACCCGCACGGTTTCCGGGACGCCGGAAGCGGCCCAGGCGGCCACGCAATACAGCTACACGGCGACGGACACGGACGGCGGAACGGCTACGTTGTCGTTCCGGATCACGGTGGAAGCCCTGGCGCTGGACGATGCGGCCTTCGTTTCCCAGACGGCCGTGCCGGAGAAGATGGCGGCGAGCTCGGAGGCGGTGGTCACCGTGCGGATGCGGAACACGGGCACGACGACCTGGACGTCAGAGGCAGGCTACGCGCTTGGCTCGCAGCGGCCGGACGACAACGAGCGCTGGGGGCTCAAGCGGGTTTCCCCGCCGGCTGACGTGCCGCCGGACGCGACGGTGGACTTCACCTTCACGGTCACGCCGCCGACGGAGGTCGGGCGGCAAGGGTTCCGCTGGCGCATGGTGCGGGGCGCGGACGGCTGGTTCGGGAGGAAGACGGATCTCCGAACCATCGAGGTGGAGGACCCGTCGTTCGGGGACGCGGCGATCGGCGATCAGAGGTGGGCGAAGGACGCTGCCATCGCCACGTTGCTCCTGCATGAGGCGGACGGGACCGCCGGCCCGTTCACGTACTCGCTGACGCCCGAGTTGCCGGACGGCGTGACGTTCGACGGGTCCAGGCGGACGATCTCGGGCCGGCCGACGTCGGTGGCGGAGGAGACGGAGTACAGCTACACGGCGACGGACACGAACGGCGGGACGGCGACGCTGTCCTTCATGATCACGGTGCGCGAGAACGCGGTGGCGGCGGCCGCGGCGCAGGGGGCGGCATCGGCGCCGCCGCCGTCTTCCGGCGTCGCGTTCGAGTTCCGGAACGGCGTCCAGGCCGGGCGTGCCGGAAGCGAGGAGACGGCCACTGCGATGGGGACCGGGACCGGAACGCCGGGCTGGTCGGCCGATTCGGGCGACGCGACGATTTACCGGATTCCGGCCGGCCTCGCGGCCGCGGGTCAGTCCGTCGGCGCACCGACACACGGAGGCGCTCCCGGTGACCTTGCGCTGCGGCTGCGCGGCAGCGACGCCGGCGGCGACGAAGCGGACGACTCCGTGATCACCGAGCAGTGGATTCCGGTGGTGGGCGGCACGTACCGGCTCTCGGCCTGCATGCTGCGGGAGAACGCGCACGACAACGTGTTCGTGGACTTCGACGGCGGCGCGGGCCGCGACGGGGACTTCCCGGACGCCCACGTCGTGGCGACCCGAACCGGAACCTGGGAGTGCGGGGCGGTCACGAAGTGCATCCCCGACTCGGTCGGGGCCGTCCGCGTCCGCGCGGTCCGGGAGGGCGCTAACCTTGGCGACGCATGGTTCGACAGGATCGAACTGAAGCGGATTGCCGCGTGCGGGTCGCCAGCGCCGGCGTCGCCGCCCTGACGCGGCCGAAGCACGACCCCGACTACTCCAGAACCTTCCGACTGCCCGGTTTCCCATGGACCTTGCGACGAACAGCGTGGCGTACGTCTTTCCGGGCCAGGGCTCGCAGCGGGTCGGCATGGGCCGCGCGCTGGCCTCGGCCTTTCCCGAGGCGCGGGCGGTGTTCGAGGAGGCGGACGACACCCTCGGCTTCTCCTTGTCGCGGCTCTGCTTCGAGGGTCCCGAGGACGAGCTCCAACTGACCGCGAACACGCAGCCGGCGATCGTCGCCATGTCCGTCGCGGTGCTGCGCTGCTACCTGGCGCGGGATCCTGGGCCTGAGCCGCCGGCCTTCGTGGCCGGCCACAGCCTGGGCGAGTACTCGGCCCTGGTGGCGGCCGGCGCCCTCGAACTCGCCGACGCACTGCGGCTGGTGCGAGCCCGCGGGCAGGCGATGCAGCAGGCGGTGCCGGTCGGCGAGGGCGCCATGGCCGCGATCCTCGGGCTGAGCCTGGAGGACACGGCCGCGGTGGCTGCGGAGGCGGCGAGCGACATCGGCGGCGTCTGCCAGCTCGCGAACCTGAACGCACCCGGACAGATCGTGATCGCCGGCGCGGCCGGCGCGGTCGGCCGGGCCGTGGAGCTCGCGGATGAGCGGGGCGCCCGGCGGGCGATTCCGCTGCCCGTGTCGGCGCCCTTCCACTGCGCCCTGATGGCGCCGGCGCGGGTTGCGATGGAGCCCCTGATCCGGGACGTTCCGATGGCGGACCCCGAAGTGCCGGTCGTCTGCAACGTGGACGCGGCAGAGGTGAAGACGGCGGCGGCGGCGCGGGACGCGCTGGTCCGGCAGATCGACGGCGCCGTGCGCTGGTCGGAGTCGGTGGCGCTGATGTCCTCCCGAGGCGTCGGGCGACTCGTCGAGATCGGTCCGGGCAAGGTGCTTTCCGGGCTCGCGCGCCGCATCGAGCGCGGTCTGAAGGTCCAGGCCGTCGCCGAACCGGAGGATCTCGCCGCGTGACCGTCTTCGACCTGACCGGCAGAACCGCGCTGATCACGGGCGCCTCGCGCGGCATCGGCCGCGCCGCGGCGCTGCTGCTTGCGCGGCAGGGCGCGCGCGTCGTCCTTGCGGCCCGCAACGAGGAGCTCCTCGACGAGGTTGCCGGCGCGGTGCGCGCGGGCGGCGGCGAGGCCCATCCGATGGCGCTCGATCTCGGCCATCACGAGTCGATTCCCGCCGCGGTGCGGGGGCTGCCTTCGGAGTTCGCGGCCGTCGACATCCTGGTGAACAACGCGGGCATCACGGCCGACAACCTGCTGGCGAGGATGACCCTGGAGCAGTGGCAGCGGGTGCAGGACGTGAACCTGACCGGCGCCTTCGTCCTGACCAAGGCTCTGGTCCGCGGCATGATGCGGCGCCGCCATGGCCGGGTGGTGTCCGTGTCGTCGGTGGCGGGCGTGGTCGGTAACGCGGGCCAGGCGAATTACGCCGCCTCCAAGGCCGGCCTGATCGGGTTCAGCAAGTCGCTCGCGCGGGAACTCCTGAGCCGCGGGATCACGGTCAACGTGGTGGCGCCGGGCTTCATCGAGACGGACATGACCGCGGCCCTGCCGGATGGTGCGGGCGAGCGCTTCCTGGAGCAGCACGGCCTGGTGCGCCTGGGCACGGTGGAGGACATTGCGGCGGCGGTGCTGTACCTGGCGAGCGACGAGGCCTCCTACGTAACGGGCGAGGTGCTGAGCGTCAGCGGAGGCATGACGTAGCCGCGGTTGGCATTGGACGGATGGCCCCGGTGGTGGCATAGTCTTCGTTCCGCCCGCGGGTCCAGGACGCCCAACCCGCGCTAACTCCCCCAGAGAGGAACCAGAATGTCCGTAGTCGAAAAGGTCAACAGCATCATCGTCGAGCAGCTCGGAGTCGATGCCGACGAAGTCACTCCGGAGGCCAGCTTCACTGACGACCTCGGTGCAGACTCGCTCGACATCGTCGAGTTGGTCATGGCCTTCGAGGAGGAGTTCGGCATCGAGATTCCGGACGAGGACGCCGAGAAGATCGGCTCGGTCAAGGAGGCCATCGACTACATTCAGGCCCACGGATCCTCGAACTAGCATCCGCTGGGTGCGCGGGTCTTCTGACCCGCTGCCGCCGCAGGCGGCCGGAAGAACGTGCCGGCCGTCAGGCCGGCGCTACTCTGGAGGACCATGAGCGACCGTAGACGCGTCGTCGTTACCGGCGTGGGGCTGGTGTCTCCGCTTGGCGTGGGCACGGAGGCGACGTGGTCCGGCCTGATGGAGGGGCGAAGCGGTGTCGGTCCGCTGACGCGCGTCGACGCCGACCTCTACACGACGAAGATCGCCGCGGAAGTGCGGGACTTCGACGCCGAGCGGTTCATGGGCCGCAAGGAGATCCGCCGGGTCGACCTCTTCATCCAGTTCGCTCTCGCCGCCGCGACGCTTGCCCACGAGGACGCGGGTCTCGAGATCGACGACGGCAACAGGGACCGGGTCGCCACCGTCGTCGGTTCCGGTATGGGCGGCCTGCCCCTGATCGAGCACATGCACGGCATCTGGCGCGACCGCGGCCCGCGCCGGGTGTCGCCGTTCTTCATCCCCGGCCTGATCGCGAACATGGCTTCCGGCCAGATCTCGATCCGTTTCGGCGCGCGCGGGCCGAACACCTGCCCGACGACCGCCTGCACGACCGGCCTGCACGGGGTCGGCGATGCGTTCCGGATGATCCAGCACGGCTACGCCGACGCGGCGTTCGCCGGCGGCGCCGAGGCCACGACGTCCGATCTGGCGCTGGCCGGCTTCGGCGCGATGAAGGCGCTGTCGGTGCGCAACGACGAGCCGGAGAAGGCGTCCCGTCCCTGGGACCGGGGCCGCGACGGCTTCGTGCTCGGGGAGGGAGCGGGGATCCTCATCCTGGAAGAGCGTGAGGCGGCGCTCGAGCGCGGCGCCTACGTCTACGCCGAGATCGTCGGTTATGGCATGAGTTCCGACGCCTACCACGTCTCGGCGCCGGAACCGCAAGGCGACGGCGCCGCGCGCGTCATGCGCGCCGCCCTCGACGACGCCGGGCTCGCGCCGGAGACGGTCGACTACGTCAACGCCCACGGCACCTCGACGCCGCTCGGCGACATCGCCGAGGTCCGTGCGATCAAGCGTGTGTTCAACGACCACGCCTACCGTCTGGCCGTGTCCTCGACGAAGTCCTCCACGGGTCACCTGCTGGGCGCCGCGGGCGGCGTCGAGGCCGGCATCCTGGCGCTGACGGTCGACCGGCAGGTGCTGCCGGCGACGCTGAATCTCGACGAGCCCGGCGAGGAGTGCGACCTGGACTTCGTGCCGCACGAGCCGCGCGAGGCGAAGGTCGACGTGGCGTTGACGAACTCCTTCGGTTTCGGCGGCACGAATGGCGCTCTGGTCATGGTTCGTTCATGACGCGGTAACCTCCCGGTGTGATTCTCGTCCCGGCAGAATCAGGTTCGCGGCCGTTCCTGAGGGAAGGACCTCTGGTGTAGGTTTGCTCCCGAGTTCAGTGGCGGGCTGGGCGCCCCTCCCTATCCCCCCGCCCTCCGGATATGTGAAGTGAGTTGGCGACTGTCGTTCGCGGCGCTGTTCGTGGCCGGACCTTGGGTCGTGGGGGCTGCGACGCCGGCGGATGCCCAGGAGTTACTCAGCTTCCAGCCGGCCGCCGTAGCCGAAGCGCAGGCGGCGGAGGCCGAGGGGGCTTCGGGGCATCACCACCACGATCACCATGACCGTGACCATCAGGTCCACTCCTTCTTCTCGGCCGATGTGCTCCAGCACCGGGTCAGGGTCGATCTCGACCTGCTGCGCCGCGGGGCGCCCCGGCTGGAACTGGCGACGCCCGACGGGGAGACGTTTCAGGCAGTGCTCAGTCACTTCGAGGAGCGCGGCGGCGGCGATGCGCTCTGGTCCGGCCGGGTGGCGGGCGCGGCTTACGACACGATTTCGCTGACGCTGCACAACGGCCACGTCCACGGCGCCTACGGGGCGCCGGGGAAGTTGAAGTTCGCCCTGCGCGCGGACTCCAGCGGGTTGGGCGCGGTGGCGTCCGAGGCCGACGCCGCCGGCGAGCTGGACCCGGACGGACAACCGTGGTGCCCGGAGACCATGGCGCCCATGCCGGAGGCGCCGGACGCCGTGCTGGAGGCGTTCGCCTCGCGGGCGGCCGTCGAAGCGGCGCGGTTCGGGGCGGAGCCGCCTGCCGCGCCTTCGTCGTCGGAGGGGCTCTCGCAGGCGGGTTCCATCTCGCAGGCCGGTGCGGCCGGTTCGGCCTCGGGACCGGAGGGGTTGGCGGCGGCGCAGTCGGTGGTTGCCGTGACGTTGAGCGCGGATCCCCTGTCGGTGGCGGAGAACGCCTCCGCGCCGGCGACGGTCACGGTAACGGCGTCGGTCGCCGCGGGCGACGTCTTCGGCAGCGACCAGACGATCACGATCAGCGTCGGCGGCGCTCCGGCGATGGAGGGCGTCGCCACGTCCGGCGTCGATTTCACAGCCGTCGCCGACTTCCCGCTGACGCTCCAGGCGAACCAGACGAGCGGCACGGCGACCTTCATGCTGAGTCCGACGGACGACGCCTCGCCCGAGCCGCACGAAACGGTGCGGGTGAGCGGCACGCTGGCCGGGGCGGACGTGGCGCCGGTGGAGGTGGTGATCGAGGACGACGATCAGCATGTCGTCGACGTGATGATCCTGTACACGCCGAGCGTGGCGGACACCATGGCGGTGGTCACGCAGCGGGATCCGTCGATCACGATCGGGACAGAGACGCAGGGCGCGATCGACTACGTGAACATGGTCTGGCGCAATGGCGCCTTTCCCGCCCGGCTGAGACTCGCCCATGTCGCCGCCCTGCCCCGGGCCGCCTACGACAACCGCAAGCAGGGGTCCAGGGAGTACATCTTCGCGATGCGGACGGACCCGGACACGCTTCGGCTGCGGGAGGCGCACGACGCGGACATCGTCATCCTGTGGACGTGGGAGCCGACGATTCCCGGGCGGCTCGCCTGCGGCGTGGCCTTCGCCCGGGGCAACACGCACACGACGGAGACCATGTCGCCCTCGGCCATCGGTCTCTACAACTACCACTGCGACATTGCGGGCGCGAGCACCTGGTCCATCATGGCTCACGAGATCGGCCACTTGTTGGGAGCCATGCACGATCCGGCGAACCACAGTCCGGATCCGCGGCTTCCCATCTACCCGTATGCCTTCGGCCATACCCACATGGCCAGCGGCAACGAGCTGAACGTGGCGACGATCATGAGCTACGGGACGCCGCAGCGGTGTGTGCGGCAAGGCTTCTTTGGTTGTCGCGAGTACGGCGATTCCTTCACCCGCGAGCCGTTCTACTCGACGGTCCGCATCCAGGCCATGAACCGGGCCGAATCCAGCTCTCCCCTCACCGGCCCCGTCCCCATCGGCATTCTGAACGAGCGGGAGAATGAGCGGGCCATCCGCCATCTCCTCCATTCCACCTCCACCTTCGACAACTTCATGCTGGCGGCGCCGCCCGCCAATCTGTCCGGCACGGCGACGCCGAACGGCGCCACGGTCGATGTCGCCCTCACCTGGGAGGACGTCTCGTCGCGCGAGGTGAGCTACGGCGTTCGCTATCGCGTTTTCGGCGACGGCCCTTGGCTGAGCGGGGCGAACCTCGTTCCCGGCGTCGAGTCGACGACGCTGACCGGCCTGTCTCCCGGGACGCGCTACGTCTTCCGCGTCGCGGCGACGAACTCCGTCGGTTTCACCAGCTACAGCTACGAGTGGCCGGTCCGCACGCCGGGCGCCGGGCCGCCGAACGCGCCCGGCGAACTGCGGGTCGAGGTCGTCCGCAGGGGCGCGGGCACGCGGGACATCGCGGGCAAGGTGCGGCTCACCTGGAGCGACTGGTCCGAGACGGAGACCGGGTTCCAGGTCCAGTACCGCGAGGTGGGCGCCGCGGACTGGGAGAACGGCCCCTCGCTGGGGGCCGGCGTCACGACGACGGAGGTGTCGGACCTCCTGAACGACGTCGTCTATGAGTTCCGCGTGGGGGCGACCAACACCCACGGCACCGCCTGGAGCCGCATCGTGTCGGCGAGGACCGAGCCGCCCGTGCCGCCCGAGGCGCCGGGCGACCTCGTCGGTTTGCGCCTGAGTTCGACCACCGTCCGGCTGTCCTGGGAGGATCTGTCGGAGGACGACGACGAATCGGCCAACGAGACCGCCTTCGACGTCCATATGCGGCCGTTCGCCGGCCAGGAGTGGACGGTCGTCAAGTCCGTGGCGCCGGACACGGAGACGGCGGTGGTTGGGGGTCTGCCGGAGAACAGCCACCTCGTGTTCCGCGTCGCCTCCGTGACGCCGGGCGGCCAGGGCCTGAGCGGCGAGGTGTCGGTCGATCTGACGGTCGAACCGCCGGGGATCCCCGAGGTCGTGTACTCGCTCGACCGGGACGCCAGCGACCGGATCGTCCCCCGCTTCGAGATCTCCGTCGAACCGGCGAACGGGGCCGCGGTGGACATGGCCACCTTCCGGAATGCGGAGTGGGTCCGCTACGACACGACGCGCCCGCGCCCACTCACGGGCAACACGCCCTTCCGGGCGGAAGCGGTGAACGCCGGCGGCAAGCGGGTCGGCCCCAGGTTCGTCGTGGGCCCCACCCCGGCGCCGCCACTTCGGCCTTCCGGGCTGGCGGCGGAACAGACGGGGCCGACAACGGTGCGTTTCACCTGGACGGACAACGCGACGGACGAGGTCTCGTACCAGGTAACGCTCCGCCGGAGCGGCGCGCCGCCGGTTGTCCATGGCGTCTACCCGGCGGACACGGCGCAGGCGACGCTTGAAGGACTCCGTCCAGGCGGCTACACGCTGGAGCTGGTCGTTGCGAACGTCTCCTGGGCCATCAGCCCGAGCACGGCAAGCTTCACGCTGCCCGTGCCCGATCCGCTGCCGCCGACGCCTGCCTCCGGCCTCGCCGCCGCGTATGGATCGGCGACCACGGAAGTCGACCTGACCTGGATGGACAACTCCTCCGACGAGGATGGTTTCCGCGTTGGCGCGCGCCCGGACAACGGCGTCTGGAGCTACACCGATGTCGCCGCGGATACGACCTCCCACACGGCGACGGGTCTCACGCCGAACACGCTCTACCACTTCCGGGTTCTGGCCCACTCATCGAACGGCGCGGTCGAGAGCGAGGTCGTCACCTTCGACCTCCACCCGACCCCGCGGGCGCCGTCCGACCTGAAGGCGCGGGCCGACGGCTCGACTTCCGTCGATCTGACCTGGACGGACAACGCATCGAACGAGACCGGCTTCCGGGTCGAGTCCCGGCAGGGGTCGGCGGCCTTTGCGGCGCTGGGCTCCGTTCTTTCCGCCAACACGAGGACCCATACGGCGACGGGGCTCTCGCCGGGCGCAAGCTACGACTTCCGGGTCGTCGCCGTGAACGACGCAGGCGCGAATCCGAGCGGCGAGGCGAGTCTCACCATGCCGCCCGCGGCGCCGACGAACCTTCTGGTTTCCGTTGCCGGCCCGACCTCCGCGGCCCTGACCTGGACCGACAACGCGTCCACGGAAACCTCGTTCCAGGTGGAGTACCGCGGCCAGTCGGAAGCCGGCTGGACCCTGTGGGCGCCGGATCCGGCGGCGGACGCCTCAGGGGTCACCTTGACCGACCTTATCCCGAACCGGGACTACGAGTTCCGCGTGTTTGCCCGGCACGAAGACCACGGGCTCTCCTCGCCGTCGAATGTCGCTTCCGCGACGAACTTCCCGCGCCTGTCCGCCCCGGCTTCGCACGTCGTCGTCACCTTCCTCGGCTCGGATTCCGCTCGCGTGGAGTGGGCGGACAACTCCTCCGACGAGACGGCCTTCGAGGTGCAGTACCGGTTGTTCGGCCGGGACGCCTGGGTGTCGGGCGCCACAACAGGCTCGGATGTGGAGACTGCCACGGTGACGGGCCTGCTGCCGAGCCGCGCGTACCGCTTCCGCGTTCTGGCGACGAACGCGAACGGCTCGCGGCCGAGCTTCCAGGTGGAGGTCACGTCGCCGCCGGCGGCGCCGTCCAACCTGACGCTGGAGCCGAGGCAGCGGGTCGTGGAGGGAGTGGACATCTTCTGGCGGAACAACGCGCTGGACTACACCGGCATCAAGGTCGAGAGCCGGGTCGGCGCCGAGCCGTGGACCAGCCTGGGAACGGTCGCTCGCCTGAACAGCCGCAATCAGGTCCGGACGACACTGAACATCAGCGACCTTACGCCGCGGGAGCGCTACGAATGGCGGGTTCGCGCGGTCAACGCGAACGGCGAATCCAGCCCGAGCAACGTCGTGCCCTACACGACCCCTGGACCGCCGGCGGCGCCCTCGGGCCTCGCCGTCACGCCGACGGGCTCGACCAGCGTCCTTCTGACCTGGACGGATGCATCGGGCGACGAGGGCGGCTTCGACGTCGAGTACCGTCGCCGGGGAACGACTGCCTGGACGCTAGCCGGATCCGTCGAGGCGGACACGACGTCCGTCGGCGCTACGGGGCTTGTAGCCAGCACGGCCTTCGATTTCCGGGTCAGCGCACGGAACGCGCAGGGCTCGACGCCGGGCGAGGTGGTCACGGTCACGATGCCGCCGGCGGCGCCGAGCGGTCTCGCGGCGACCCAGCCGACGGCGACGAGCGCCGCTCTCACCTGGACGGACAACTCGTCCGACGAGACGGGCTTCAAGGTGCAGTCGAGCGACGGCGGCGCCTGGGTGGACAGGCCGCGGGCCGGGGCGGGTGCTGTGTCCGCCACGGTCAGCGGCCTGACGTCCGGCCAGAGCTACGAGTTTCGGGTGCTGGCGACGAACGCGAACGGCGACTCGACGCCGAGCAACGTGGCGCACGTCGGTTCGCCTTCGCCGCCGCCGGCTCCGACGGGCGTTGCGGCCAACGCCGCCGGCTCCACCAGCGTCACCGTGACCTGGACGGACGGGTCGACGAACGAGACCGGGTTCGAGGTGGCGCACCGCGCCGGCGGCGGCAGTTGGGTCACGGCCGCCACCACGGCGGTGGACGCCGAATCCGTGACGGTCACGGGGCTTTCGCCCAGCACGGCCTACGACTTCCAGGTGACGGCGGTCAACGCGAACGGGTCGAACGCGGGCGCCGCCACGTCTCTCACCTTGCCGCCCGCGGCGCCCACCGGGCTTTCCGCGTCGGCGGCCTCGTCCACCGCCGTGGACCTCTCCTGGACGGACGCCTCGTCGGACGAGTCGGGCTTTGCCATCGAGTATCGGCGGACGGAGGACGCGGCGTGGACCACCTTCGGCACGGCGCCGGCCGCGGGCGCCGAGTCCGCCACGGTGACGGGGCTCAGCTCCGGCACGGACTATGAGCTGCGGGTCATGGCCGTCCACCAGACGAACGGCCGGTCCGACCCGAGCAACGCCGCATCCGCCACCACCTACGGCACGAGGCGCCCAACGGGTCTGCGGGCCGTCGCCACGGATTCGACCAGCGTGAGCCTGACCTGGCGGGACGAATCGACGGACGAGACGGGCTTTGTCGTCGAGCGGCGGACCGGCGGCGGCGCCTGGGCCGAGGTGGCGGACCTCGAACCGAATGTCGAGGCGGCCGCGCTCGAGGGGTTTGCGGCGAGCACCGGCTACGACCTGAGAGTCGTCGCCCAAGGCCCGGCCGGCTCGACGCCGAGCGACGCCGCGGCGCTAACGATGCCGCCCGCGCCGCCGACGGAACTGAGCGCGGTCACGGCCTCTTCGACCAGTGCGCTGCTCGAATGGACGGACGCTTCAACGGACGAGACGGGCTTCTTCGTCCACTACGTGGACGGTGGCGGCACGAGGTCCGTGTGGCCGACCCAACTCGCGGCGGGCGCCGAATCGGTCACCGTGACGGGGCTTGTGGCCGGCGCCGACTACGTATTCACCGTCTACGCGAATCACGAAACGAACGGCCTGTCCTCGCCCAGCAACGCGGCGCCTCTCAGCATGCTCGGCGCGCCGGCGGCGCCGACCGGAGTGTCCGCCGCGGCGGCCGGTTCGACCACGGTCAACGTGTCCTGGACGGACAACTCGTCGAACGAGACGGGCTTCCGGGTGGACTACCGGAGCGGCGCCGTGGCTTGGAGGACGGGGTCGAGCGTGTCGGCCGGAACGCAGTCGGCACGGGTCACGGGCCTTGCGGCGAGCCGGGGCTACGAGTTCCGGGTAGCCGCCACGAACTCCCATGGCGCGACCCCGTCCGCGGGGGTCCATCTCGTCATGCCGCCTCCCGCGCCTCGGATCACCGGCGTCGCGGCCGAGAGCGGCACGAGCGCCGGCGTCTACTGGCAGGATCTCTCGCCCGACGAGACGAGCTTCGTCATCGAGTATCGGCAGTCGGCGGCGCCCGCCTGGACCACCTGGAGCCCCGAGGCGCCGGCGAATGCGCGGTCGGCCGTGGTCACGGGCCTGACGGTCGGCGTCTCCTACCAGTTCCGGGTCTACGCCAGGCACCGCCGGAACGGACTCTCCACGCCCAGCGAAACGGAAACGCTGAACCAGCTCGGCACGCCGACCGCGCCATCCGGCCTCGTCGTCACGCCGCGGGGATCGACCCGCGTGGCCCTGACCTGGGTAGACAACTCCACCGACGAGGTCGCGTTCGACGTGGAGCAGCGGAGCGGGTCGAATCCGTGGACCACGGTCGTGACGGTGGGCGCGGACACGAACTTCGCCGGCGTCACGGGTCTCGCTGCGGGTCAGTCGTACGACTTCCGGGTCGCCGCCCGGAACGCGAACGGCGTGGCGCGCAGCGGCGAGGTGACGGTCCACCTGCCGCCGGAGGCGCCCAGCGGGCTGACCGTGACGGCAGCGGGCCCGACCGGCGCGACGCTGACCTGGGCTGACACCTCGACGGGCGAGACGGGCTTCGCCATCGAGTACCGCGCCCTGGACGTCGATGCCTGGACGACCTGGGGCACGTCGGCCGCCGCCAACGCCACGACGATTACCGTGACCGGCCTGACGGCGGGCGTGGGCTACCAGTTCCGCGTCCGGGCGAAGGGGTCGGGCGGCAGTCTCTCCGACCCGAGCAACGTGGCGATCCTGACGGCGCTGGGAGCGCCCGCCGCGCCGACCGACTTCGCCGTCGTGGCGGCCGGTTCCACCACGGCCACCGCCACCTGGACGGACAACTCGACGAACGAGTCCGTGTTCAGGGTGGAGCGTCGGCTTGCGGGCGAGACGGAGTGGACGGAGGCCGCGCTCGCCAACCGGGACACGACGACGGTCGCCGTACCGCGGCTTGCGGCCAGCACGGCTTACGAGTTCCGGGTGCTCGCCTGGAACGAGCATGGGGGCTCTCCCAGCAACGTGGTCTCCCTGACCATGCCGCCGGCGCCGCCGACAGGGCTTGTCGCGACAGTGGCGAGCCCCTCGAGCGTCACGCTGAGCTGGACCGACGCCTCGACCGACGAGACGGGGTTTGTCGCGGAGTACCGGATCGCCAAGGCAAAGACCTGGTCGACCTTCGTCACCGAGGCGGTTCCGAACGCGAGTTCGCTTGTCGTAACGGGTTTGTCGCCCGGCAAGACCTACGAGTTCCGGGTGTTCGCGAAGCACGCGGCGAACGGCCCGTCGAGCCCGAGCAACGTCGTGACCATCGTGATGCTCGGCGGCCCGCCGGCGCCGACGAACGTTGGTGCTTCAGCCTCCGGGTCGACGAGCGCCCTCGTGACCTGGACGGACGGCGCCACGAACGAGACGGGCTTCACCGTGGAGACCCGCGTCGGCTTGGGCGACTGGGTTGCGGCGGCTTCAGTCGATGCGGACGTCGAGAGAGCAACCGTCACGGGGCTCTCGCCCAGCACGACGTACGCGATCCGGGTGGCGGCCGTCAACGCGAACGGCGCCGTGCCGAGCGATCCCGTGTCGCTGACCATGCCGCCGGCCGCTCCAACCGGCCTGCTGGCGGCGACGGCGACGGCGACGGCGACGGCGACCAGCGTAACCCTGACCTGGACGGACGCCTCGTCGGACGAGACGGGTTTCGTCGCCGAGTACCGGTCGGCCGGCGGGTCGGCCTGGACGGCGTTCGGAACGAAAGCGGCGGCGGACGCTACGTCCATCACGGTGACCGGCCTGACGTCGGGCACGACCTACGAGTTCCGCGTCTTCGCCGAGAGCGCGAACGGCCGCTCCTCGCCCAGCGGCGTGGCGCGGGTGGGCTCGGGCGGTGCGCCCGCCGCGGCCTCCGCGGTGGCGGCGGTGTCGACGGGCTCCACCAGCGTCCTCGTCACCTGGGCGGACAACGCGGCGGACGAAACCGGCTTCCAGGTCCAGTACCGCGTCGATTCCGGCGGCTCTGGCGGCTGGACGGTGGGCCCCGAGGTCGGGGCGAGCGTCACCCGGGCCGTTGTCGCGGGTCTGGAGACGAGCACGGCCTACGAGTTCCGCGTCGTTGCCCTGAACGCGGACGGCTCGACGCCCAGCGTCGCCGTGGCTCTCACCACGCCGCCGCCGGCGCCGGGCGACCCGCGGGCGAACCGGACGAGCGGCTCACGGGTCAAGCTGTCCTGGGCCGACCGGGAGCGGGTCCTCCACGTGACCTTCGTCGTCGAGTACAAGGCGGCCAACGCCAGGGAGTGGACCGTCTGGCCGGCCGAACTCGGGGTGACGTCGCTGGCGGTGACCGGCCTCTCCAGACGGCGGAACTACGCCTTCCGCGTGTTCACGAAGCACGCGACGAACGGCCTGTCCTCGCCCAGCCGGGTGGTCACCGTCGGTCCGTTCGGCGCGCCCGCGGCGCCCACGGGGATTGTCGCGACGGCCTCGGGCGCATCGACGGTCGTCGTGGGCTGGACGGACGCATCGACGGACGAGACGGGCTTCGTGGTGGACTACCGGGTCGCCCGCGGCGGCGCGGCCTGGACGACGTTCCTGACCGCGGCGGAGGACGCGAACCAGGCGACGGTCACGGGACTGGCGGCGGAAACGACCTACGAGTTCCGGGTCGGCGCCGAGAACGGCAAGGGCGTCTCCTGGAGCCCCGTCGCCACCGCGACTACCAGCATCGACACCGTGCCGGCCGCGCCGACGAACCTGGCTGCGGGGTTCGTCGGCCAGACGCGCCGGGAACTCACCTGGACGGACGTCGCGACGAACGAGACGGCCTACGAGGTGAGCTATAGCGGCAACAACTTTGCATCGAAGGTGTACGCGGTGTATCCGGCCGGCCAGGAGAGCGCGACGGTGACGGGCCTCAAGCCGGACACGTACAGCTTCGAGGTCCGGGCCGTCAACGCGGTGGGTCGGAGCGGCGCCGCGACGGTCTCCAACCACAGGCTGTCGTTGTTGAGGGGCGCACCGCCCACGCCGCCGAACAAACTGAAGGCGAAGCTCACGAGCCCCGTCACGGTCCGATTGACCTGGCAGGACCGGGCGACCGACGAGACGGACTACTTCGCCGTCATCCGGCCCGAGAACGGCGCCTGGACCTACGCCCGGTCGGATCCCGACAGCACGCTGGGCGTCTTCCACGGCATCGAACCGAACATGAAGTACTACGCCCGGGTGCTGGCGCACCACGAGGATAAAGGCGCCCACGACAGCAAGTGGATCGAGTTCGACACGTTCGCCGAGCCGCGCGCCGTCTCCGGACTTGTCGTGGCGCCCGCGGGGTCCACGTCGGTGACGCTCGAATGGGTCGACGAATCGTCCGAGGAGACGGGCTACGAAGTCCAGATCCGGGGCGCCGAGTCGGGCTGGGTCACTGAGGCGACCCTTGCCGCCGGCGCGGAGCAGACAAGCGTTTCCGGTCTCTACCCGGGCGCTGCCTACCGGTTCCGGGTGCGGACCGTCACGGCGGATGGCGCCGTGTCGAGTGAAGCCGTACGGCTCACCATGCCGCCTCCTCCGCCCAGCGGGCTTGCCGCCCGGCGCAAGGCCGCTACCAGCGTCGCGCTCTCCTGGACGGACGAGTCGACCGACGAGACGAGCTTCGCCGCCGAGTACCGCACCGTTGGCGTGTCCGCCTGGACGCGGTTCGCCGCGGAGGCCGCCGCGGACGAAACGACGCTGGACGTGACGGGTCTCGTGGCGACCGCAGGCTACGAGTTCCGTGTCTTTGCGCGGCACGAGGTGAACGGCCTGTCCTCGCCAAGCAACGTGGCGCGGTTCGACCTGGTCGGCGCGCCCGAGGCGCCGGGCGCCGTCTCCGTCGAGGCAGCCGGCGCGACCGGGGTCACGGTGTTCTGGACGGACAGATCCTCCGACGAGACGGGTTTCCGGGTCGAGCAGCGGACGGGCGGCGGCGCCTGGACCACGGCGGCCACGGAGGCTGCGGGGGCGGAAACGGCGGCGATCTCGGGACTTGTGGCCGGCGCCACCTACGACTTCCGCGTGTTGGCGGTGAACTCGCATGGTTCGCGGGCGAGCGCGGTCGTCTCCCTGACGCTCCCGGCTGCGCCGCCGACCGTGACCCTGCACCCCGCGGATGCGATTGCCACGGAAGGCGCCAGCGTCGACCCGGCGAGGATGCGATTGCGCCTGTCGCGCTCCCTGGATTCGGGAGAGTCCCTGACGGTCGACTTCAGCGTCGACTTCAACGTCAGGGCGAGCCTGTCCCACACCAACGGCGTGTCGCTCAACCACATTGACGGCGCCACGACCGGCACGCTGACGATTGCCGGTCCGAGCGCACCAGAGGACGTAGACCTCTACCTCTACCCCGCGAACCACACCGTGGACCGTTGGGCCTCGGGAATCCGCACGGCTGATTTCCGTTTGACGGGCGTTTCCGGCGTGGACGGCGCGGGACTGTCGGGCGAGCCGAGCGCGAAGGTCTTCGTGAACGACAGCTTGAACGATCGCACCACCTACATGCAGGTGCTGGGCGGGCGGTGGCCGATCGCCAGCCGCACGGTCGAGGAAGGGAGCACGGTGACGGTGCTGCTGCACGGCAAGGCGGGGCGGAAACGGACGTCGGGATCCAGGCCCTACGACTGGTACAACGTCACCATCGGCGTGCAGAACCTCACCACCGATTTCGACGACCTCGACCGGGCCGAACGCGGCCACGATACGATCGGCGGGTTCCTGAGACGCGACGAAGACAAGGGAATCGACTATTACAACGTGGGCGTGCTCGGCTACGGCAAGCCCGGCGAACTGGTCATTCCGATACGGAGCGACGGCGCGAACGAAGGCGACGAACGCTTCCGGGTGTTCATTGCCGAAACGCCCGCCTACGAGTACGAGGGGCGGGCCTCCTACATGGGGGTGACGGGCGCCTACAACTCGCTGGAGTCCGCGCCGGGCATCGATTTCACGATCAAGGGCGACTCGGGCGGTCCCCGGCGGGCCGAGGGGCCACCCGCGCCGTCGCAGGCCGTGTCCAACGTCCAGGTGACGGCAGCGGACGCCGCCAACGCGAAGGTCACCTGGGACGCGGTCGAGCACGCCACGAGCTATCTGGTCGAGTACGAGACCACGAGCGCCCTGGCCGATGAAGGGAACTACGTCCAGGGCGCCGCGTTCGGCTGGACGGAGACGAGCTGGACCTTCCAGCACGACGCCGCCGAGGCGATGACGATCACGGTGACGGTGACGCCGTCCTACGAGGACGAGAACGGCGACACGCAACATCTCGACAACCTCGCGGGCACGGGCGCCATCGACGTGGCCCCGACCAGCCCCGGCGACTCCACGAAGGACGGGGAACCCACGGATGACGATGACGACCCGCCGCCGGCCGCCTGCGTGAGCGACGCCCAGTGGAAACAGGTCTCGGACTACTACGACTCCAACAGGAACCGGTCCCCGAACTACGGCGCGAACTGGTACCGCGTGCTCATCGCTTACCAGCAGGAGCGGATCGAGAAGGAGCTTCCCGACTGGGCGGGCGCGACGGCGAAGCCGACCACGGCCTACACCGTGAAGGAGGCGAAGACAAGCGAGACGGTGTGGTCCGGCTGGACGCCGGTGCGCAAGGTCCTCGAGTGTCTCGAGAAGGAGGGCGCTTGACCGGAGGTGATAGCGTCTCCTGGTTCCCGACAATCTCAGCGCTTTCCGCGCGCCCGAAAGGAGACGGACATGGCCCCTTCGACGACGAACCCCGTCACCAGGCAGGGTGGCCTGGCCCTCATCGTCGGTGTCGTGCTGCTGGTTCTGGCAGCGTTCCTCTGGCCCGGGGGCGTGCTGCTCAACCCGGTGGACCAGACCGACTTCTCGGCCGCGCTGGACGCCGCGGCGGCGAACGCCAGCCTGGCGCACCTGGCGTCCATGCTGTCGATCATCGGGATGTTCCTCTACGGGTACGCCGCGTCCACATGGCTCCGCTTGGCCGAGCAGGGGCCCGGCGGTACGTGTCTGCGGCTGGGGGCCTACGTGAGCATGTTCGGATGGGCGCTCTACGTCGTCGCGATGGGCATGAGGCACTTCAGCGTCCACCTGATGCAGCGCGGCATGGAGTCCGGCGACGATCAGGCGATGTTCGAGTCCCTCGCCGTGGGCACGTACGTCTCGATGGCCGGCATCGTCATCGCGCTGGTTTCCGTCTATCCGATCGGATCCGTCCTGGTCGGCCTCGGCCTTGCCGCCCGCTTCGATTCGATGAGCATCTTCAAGCTGGCCTCCTGGGGATTCGTCCTGGTAGGGGCCGGGGGAGCGGTCAACTTCCTGGTCCTGCAGCACGTTCCGGGGATCGAGGCCGCTGTGCTCCTGTTGAACGACAACGGTATGCTGGCGTTGGGTTCGCTCCTCTTCGCCATCATCGGGGTGGGCATGTACCGGGGCAGAAGCGAACTCACGTCGGAGGCCTGAGAGCCAGCGCAGCGGAAGCTGCTTGACAGTCCGCACCTTCCGGTGCAGTATCCGGCGTCCTGGAGCCATTCCGGCCCGTTCCACCCGCACCGTGTCATGAACTCACCGGCCAGCACTTCCGCGTTCGTCGCTGCCTCCGTCGCTCCGGCGACCGGGGTCGTGGCGACGTCCTGGTGGGCTCACGGTCACGGCAAGGGCTGAACCCGGGCCAGGTCCCGGTACGCACGGTCCGGGACGAGGGTAAGCAAGAAGACCTCCTTCCGGATCGAAGGAGGTCTTCCCGCTTTGAACCCGACAACTGACGAACCCCGAACCGCCACCCTGGTGGCGTCGCTGACCGAGGCGCCCAGCGCGTCCGGCGACGAGGTGCGCGCGCTCTCCGAGCAGGCGGACTGTCTGGAGGTGCGTGCGGATCTGGTCGGCGATGTCGGCGTCGAGTGGCTGCGGGAACGCTTCGCGGGCGAGCTCCTCTATACGCTGCGAAGCGAAGCGGAAGGCGGCCGGGGCACGGTCGAGCCGGAGCGGCGGGCGGCGCTGCTCTCCGCGGCGCAGGGATACGACCTGGTCGACATCGAGGCGGACCGCGATCTCGGCAGGACCGTCCTGGAAGCCGTCGAGCCCCGGCGTCGTGTCGTGTCGTGGCACGGCCGGGCGCGGAGCCTGAGGGTTCTGCGTGGCCGCCTGAGACAGGTTTCCGGGGTCGAGGCGCGGCTCTGCAAGCTCGTGACCGCCGCGGAGAACTCCGGCGACGAACTCGTGCCGCTCGAACTGCTGCTCGGCGCGCGTCGGAACGACCTCGCCGCCTTCTCCATGGGCGCTGTCGGCGCCTGGACCCGGCTGGTTGCGCCGCGTCTCGGCGCGCCGTGGATCTACGGCGCCGCCGGGCCGATGGCCGCCGCGCCCGGCCAACCGTCCATTGAACGGTTGCGGGCGGACTACGGTTTACCGAACCTCCGCCGGGCATCGCGGCTCTTCGGCGTCGTCGGCCACCCGGCGGCGCACAGCCTGTCGCCCAGGCTCCACAACGCCGGTTACCGCGACCGGGGCGAGGAGGCCCTCTACGTCGCCTTCGATGCGCCGGACTTCGAGGTCTTCTGGCGCGAGGTCGCGCTCTCCGACTTCTTCGACCGGGCGGGCCTGCCGCTGTGCGGCCTGAGTGTGACCGCGCCGCACAAGGCGGCGGCGCTCGCGGCGGCCTCCGAGGCGGGGGAGCTGGCGCGCGGGACTCAGGGCGCGAACACCCTGTTGCCGGAAGGTAGTGGCGCCGGAGCCCGGCGCAGGAAGGTCGCCGCTTCGCGGCGCGACTTCTTGGCCGCCTCCGGCGGCAGCGGGTCAGAAGACCCGCGCACCCGGTGGCGGGCAGAGAGTACGGACCCGGAAGGGGTCGTGGGCCCTTTTCGCCGTCGCGGCATCGATCTGGCGGGCCGCGCGGCCGTCGTGATCGGCGCCGGCGGGGCGGGGCGAGCCGCCGCCGCCGGTCTCGCTGCTGCCGGCGCCGAGGTGGCGCTCGCCAACCGCACGAGGCCGAGCGGGCGCGAGGCTGCCGAGTCGCTCGGCGTCGCCTTCGTGCCGCTCGAAGAGCTGGAACCCGGCGAATTCGACGTCGTGGTCAACGCGACGTCTCTCGGTCACCGGGCCGACGATCCGCTGCCCTGCGACCCGGCGGCGCTTCGGGCCTCGGCTGCCGCGGTCGAGCTGGTCTACGGCGGCGGTCCGACGCCCTGGAGCCGAACGCTCGCGGCGAGGGGCCTCGTGGTCATCGGCGGCCGGGAGGTGCTCCTGCATCAGGGGCTCTCGCAGTTCGAGGCGATGACCGGGAAGGTCCTGCCCTTCGAAGTCGGCGCCGCGGCCCTGGGTCTGGGGGCGCAGCCATGAAGATCTCCGCCGGCCTGCCGACGGGGGTGTCGGCTGCCCTGTTCGACAGCGCGAAGCGGCGCCGCCGGCTCGAGGCGCGCCTTTCCGCGCTGCTCGAGGAGCGCGGTTTCGCCGAGGTCCTGCTGCCCATTCTCGACTACTTCGAGCCTTACCGGCCGCTGCTGACCGGTCGGCGGCTGGAGCAGCTCTACCGCTTCGTGGACCGGGACGGTCAACTGCTCGTTCTCCGGGGCGACTTCACGCCGATGCTGGCGCGGCTGCTCGCGCCGCACCTCGACGAGCTGGAACTGCCGCTGCGCCTCTACTACCGGGGCGATGTCGTGCGTCACCAGCCCTTGCGTCCCGGCCGGATGCGCGAGTACTCCCAGTTGGGCGCGGAGCTTCTCGGCGGCGACGAGGCCGAAGCGGACGAGCGGATGTTGACCCTGTTCTTCGACCTGCTGCTCAAGGCGCGCGGCGAGGCTCCCGTACCCGGCGACGGCGAGGAGCACGCCCTGCGCGTCGTGCTCGGTGTGGCCGGAGCGCTCGACGAGGCCCTGCTGGCCGCTGCCGGCGATCGCGAAGCCTCCGACCTTGCGCTGCGCATCGCCAGCCGCGACCGGACCGCGGCGCGCCGGGCCGGTCTGGCCGAGGTCGTCGAGCGCGGCTACCCGACGGACCTCTCGGTACTGGGCGGCTTCGCCGAGGCAGTATCCGATCTCCTGGAGCTTCGCGACCGCCTGGCCGCGGCGTACCGGGGCCTGGGCATCGAGGTCGAGGTCGACCTCGCCGAGTTCGCCGCCGCCGCTCTCGACCCGCGCATCGGTGTCGGCGAGGGCCCACGCGGCTACTACGACGGCCTGATGTTCGCCGCCTACGCGCCCGGGACGGCCCTGGCCCTCGGCGTCGGCGGTCGCTACGACAAGGTGTTCCGGTCGCTCAGCGGCGATTGCTCCGCTGTCGGCTTCTCGCTCGGTCTCGACCTGCTGCTGGAACTCGGCGCCGCGGAGGCGCTGCCATGATCACCTTCGGCCTGCCCAAGGGGCGGAACCTGGGCCCTGCCCGCGCTTCCCTCGCGGCTGCGGGACTGAACCTCGACGGCCTCGATTCTTCGCGCCTGCGCCAGCGGTTCCCGGACCAGAACCTGCTGGGAACTCCGGTCGAGGTGCTGCTGCTCAAGGACTGGGACCTGCCGCTCTACGTGGAGCACGGGATCGTCGACTGCGCGATCGTCGGCTCGGACGTGCTCGAGGAAACGCAGCCCGATGTCTTCCGGCCGCTACAACTGAAAGACGGCCGGAGCCGCCTGTCCCTGATCGCCGAGACTCCGGATCTGCCGAAGCGGAGCGGCCAGCTCCGGGCGGCGACCCGCTACCCGGCCTGGGCGGCGCGGTTGCTTGCCAAGCGCAACCTCCACGTCGAGGTCATCCACCTGACCAGCTCGATCGAGCTTGGACCGCTGCTCGACCTGACCGATGTCGCGGTGGACATCGTGCAGACCGGCACGACGCTCCGCACGCACGACCTGCACGAGGTGGAGGTCCTGGCGCGGGTCGCGCCGACCTTCGTCGTCAACCGGGCGTCGTTTCACGCCCACCGGCGCCGGCTGAGCGGGTTGCTCGGCACACTCGAAGAGACGGAGACGGGCGGTGACTGAGGCCGGCGGCAGTGCCCTTCGAGTTCTCGCCGCCGGGAGTTCCGCCGGGCGGGAACGTCTGGAACTCCTCGACCGGCGGGGCCGTGGCGGTGTCGCAGCGGAGATCCGCCGGACGGCGGCCGGGATCGTGGATCGGGTGCGGGCCGGCGGCGACGCGGCCCTGCTGGAGGCGGTGCGCCGCTTCGACGGCTTCGAGGCGTCCTCGGCCGATGCGTTGCGACTGGCTCCCGGCCCGGAGCCGGACTCTCCCGCCGTCGACCCCCACGTGGCGGAGGCGATCGAACGCGCCCGGGACGCGATCGATGCGTATCACTCAGCCCTGCTGCGCGGGCCTGGAGTCGAGCGAGTCGACCGGGACGGCGTCCGGATCGAGGAGCGTCGCATCGCCGTTCGCCGGGTCGGCATCTACGTGCCGGGCGGCCGCTTCCCCTATCCGTCGACCGTGCTGATGACCGCGGTGCCGGCCCGGCTCGCCGGCGTGGAGGAGATCGTCGTCGCCACGCCGCCCCAGGCGTACCGGGACAGCCCGGTGCTGCGGCATGTTCTGGACCTGGTCGGCGTGGACGAAGTGTGGGGCATGGGCGGGGCCCACGCGGTCGCGGCGCTCGCCTACGGCACCGAGTCGATCCGACCCGTCGACCTGATCGCGGGGCCGGGCAACGCCTGGGTCGCGGCGGCCAAGCGGCACGTCGCCTCGGATGTCGGCGTCGACCGGGACGCCGGGCCGTCCGAGGTCGTCATCGTCGCGTCCGCCGGTGCTCCGGAGGAGTGCGTCGCCGCCGACCTGCTGGCGCAGGCGGAGCACGATCCGCTGGCGGTCGCGGTCCTCGTCACCGACAGCGGCGATCTGGCCGGTCGCGTCGCTGCGGAAGTCGACCGGCGGCTCGCGGAGCTGCCGACGGCGGAGACGGCGGCGGCAGCGCTGGAGCAGCACGGCGCGGCCTTCGTCGTCGCCGACCCGGACGAGGCGATCGCACTCGCCGAGCGCATCGCCCCGGAGCACCTGCAGTTGATGGGCGAGGCGGCCGAGGGACGGGCCGGCGAGTGCCGCAACGCCGGCGCGGTGTTCGTCGGCGCGTCGTCGCCGGTCGTGTTCGGGGACTACGTCGCCGGCCCCAGCCATGTTCTTCCCACCGGGGGCAGCGCGCGCTTCGCCTCCGGCCTCGGCACGGACGACTTCCTGCGGCGCAGCCACACCGTCCGCTTCTCTGCCGAGGCCGCCGCGGCCTGGGCTGGTGCCGCCGAGACGCTGGCGACCACGGAAGGCCTGGCGGCCCACGCCGCGGCGGCGAAGCTGCGCCGCGGGTCCGAAGACCGGGAGACCGTGCCGTGAGCGGCCGCGCCGAGCGAGCGGCGGCCCTCGTGCGGCCGGAGGTGCGCGAGCTCTCGCTCTACTCGCTGCACAAGGTAGATGCCCGCTTCAAGCTCGATCAGAACGAGGCGCCCTGGGACCTGCCCCGGTCGCTCAAGCGAGAGGCGCTGGCCCGGTTGGCCGATCTCACCTGGTCGGAGTACCCCGACTTCCACACCGACCGGCTGCGCCGGCTGATCGCCGAACACCACGACTGGCCGATGGACGGCGTCCTGGTGAGCAACGGTTCCAGCGAACTGCTGACCACCGTGCTGGAGGCGGTCGTCCGGCCGGGCCAGGAAGTGCTCATCTGCGATCCGAGCTTCAGTCCGTACCGCATGTTCGTGGCCCGTGCCGCCGGCGTGCCGCTCCATCTTCCTCCCCTTCCCGGCCTGCGGCTCCAGACGGATGAACTTCTGGCCGAGATCGAACGCGACCCGCGGCGGCCGGCGATCCTCTGTACGCCGAACAACCCCACCGGCGCGGCGGCCGATCCCGCGACGGTGGAGCGCGTCGCCGCTTCGCTCGACGCGGCACTCCTGCTGGACAATGCCTATGGCGAGTTCTGCCGCCACGACTACCGGCCGCTCGCGCGTGCGAATCCGAACGTCATCCTGTTCCGGACCCTGTCCAAGGCCTGGTCCCTCGGCGGCGTCCGCCTCGGCTACCTGCTCGCGGCGCCGGAGCTCGTGGCCCAGTTGATCAAGGTCAAGCTGGTCTACAACGTCGGCCACGCGGCGGCCACCATCGGCGAGGTGGTAGTGGAACATGCCGACCGTTTCCCGCGTCGCGTCGCGGTCGTCAGGGGGCGGCGGGAGCAGTGGGCATCCATGCTCCGGGAGTTCGGTTTCGAGGTCTTCGACTCGGAAGCGAACTTCCTGCTCGCTCGCCACCCCCGCTGCAGCGAGATCCGCGACGGTCTGGCGGCGGCCGGCGTGCTGGTCCGGGACGTGAGCCGCTACCCGGGCCTCAGGAACTGCATGCGGATCGGGATCGGCTCCGGGCCGGCCCTGCGCACGACCCGGCAGGCTCTGGCCGGGATGCTGGCGTCAACCTCTGGAGGCAGGTCATGAGAACAGCGTCGATCGAACGGAAGACGTCCGAAACGGAGATTCGCGCCGACCTGTCGCTCGACGGCGGCGAGCGCCGGATCGACACGCCGAACGGTTTCTTCAGCCACATGCTGGACGCGCTGACCCGCCACGGCGGCCTGGGGCTCGACCTCGTGGCCCGCGGGGACACGGACATCGACCTCCACCACACGGTGGAGGACACCGGGATCGTGCTCGGCGACGCGCTCCGGGAAACGCTCGGCGACCGTGCCGGGGTGCGCCGCTTCGCACACGCCTTCGCGCCGCTCGACGAGGCTCTGGCCCGCGCCGTGGTCGACCTCTCGGGCCGTGGCTCCTTCCACTTCCGGCTGCCGGCGGAACTGGAGCAGGCGTGGGTGACGACCGAGTTCCCGCTCACTCTGGTCGGCGACTTCTTCGGCGCCCTGGCCGATCGCGGCCGGTTGACCCTCCACCTGGACGTGCTCTGCGGCCGCAACCCGCACCATGTGGCCGAGGCCGCCTTCAAGGCGGTGGCCCTTGCCTTGCGGGACGCGGTGTCGCTCCGGGCCGGAGCGGCCGCCGATGTGCCGAGCACGAAGGGGAGCCTTACCGCATGAACGGCGCCGTGACAGCGACCGTGATCGACGCCGGGGTCGGCAACATCGGGAACCTGGTGCGGGCGCTACGGCACCTGGGCGCCGAGGTCGAGATCACCTGCGACCCGGCGACGATTCGCGCTTCCCGCTGCCTGGTGCTGCCGGGGGTCGGCGCCTTCCGGCCGCCGCGGGAGGTTCTGCGCGGCGCGCCCGAGGAGGCCATTCGCTCCGCTGTCGACGCCGGCGCCACCCTGCTCGGCATCTGCATCGGCTACCAGCTCCTGTTCGACAGCAGCGAGGAGTTCGGGACGACGGACGGCCTCGGCCTGCTCGGCGGGCGGGTCACCGAGCTGCCCGGCGGCGTGCCCTTGCCGCACATCGGCTGGAACCGCGTCTTCGCGGTCGCGGACCACCCGCTGATGGCAGGCGCGACCAACGACGACCACTACTACTTCGTCCACTCCTTCGCGCCCCAGGACGTGCCGGAGGAGTGGGTGCTCGGGCGCTGCCGGCACGGCCGCAGTTTCCCGGCGATCACCGGTCGCGGTCGGATCGCCGGCACCCAGTTCCACCCCGAGAAGAGCGGCGCCGCGGGTCTCCGGTTGTTGAGCAACTACCTGGCCTGGGCCGGCGACCTGGCCGCTGAGGCCGTTGGAGGAGACAGTGCAACTGCTGCCGGCCATTGATCTGCGAGGCGGCCAGGTCGTGCGCCTCGAGCGCGGCGACGACCGGCGGCGCACCGTCTACGATGCCGATCCGTCGGCCGCACTCAGCCGCTACCGCGAGGCCGGAGTCGGCCGCATCCACGTCGTCGACCTGGACGCGGCGTTCGGCGGCGCGCCGCAGCGCGGCGTCGTCCAGGCACTGGCGCGGCAGGCACGGGACGCGCCGAACGGCGGCATCCAGCTCGGCGGCGGCCTGCGCGACCGCGAGGCGGTTGAATGGGCGTTCGCTGCCGGCTGCGAGCGGGCCGTCGTGACCTCGCTCATCGTCCGCGACTTCGACGTCTTCGCCGACCTTTGCCGCCGGTACCCGGGCCGCATGGTGGCGGCGCTCGACATCGACGGCGGTGAGGTCCGGCTCGCGGGCTGGACCGAGTCGGCCGATCGCTCGCCGGCCGCCCTCTGCGCCGAACTCGCGGGTCTGCCCGTGGCCGCGATCCTGGTGACCGACATCTCGCGCGACGGGATGATGCAGGGCCCGAACATCGACCTCGCCTGCCGGATCGGCGACCTGGCCGGCGCGCCGGCGATCCTCTCGGGCGGTGTGCGCTCGGCGGCGGATCTGGAAGCCGCGGCGCGGCGGCCGGAGATCGAAGCCGCCATCGTCGGCCGGGCGCTCTACGACGGTTCGCTCGGCCTGGACGAGGCGATCGCCGCCTGCGGGAGCGCTTCATGAGAGCCACGATCGAACCGACCGGTTTGACCCGCCGGATCATCCCCTGCCTGGACGTGGCGGCCGGCCGCGTGGTCAAGGGCGTCCAGTTCAAGAACCTCACGGACCATGGCGATCCGACCGAAGCGGCGGCCCGCTACGCCGCAGAGGGCGCCGACGAGATCGTCTTCCTCGACATCACCGCCGCGCCCGAACGCCGCGACACGGACCTCGACTGGGTGCGCCGGACCGCAGAGCAGGTGTTCATTCCCTTAAGCGTCGGCGGCGGCGTGCGCAGCGTGGACGACGGCCGTAAACTGCTCCTGGCCGGCGCGGACAAGCTGGGGATCAACACGGCCGCGGTCGCGGAGCCGGAGTTGCTCACGCGGCTCGCCGAGCGCTTCGGGAGCCAGTGCGTGGTGCTTTCCGTCGACGCGAAGCGCCGGGAGCCGGCCGGCGCCGGCGACCAGAGCTGGGAGGTCGTCACTCACGGCGGCCGCACGCCGACGGGACTCGATGCGCTGGAGTGGATCGAGGAGGGAATCGAGCGCGGCGCCGGAGAGATCCTGCTCACCAGCATCGACAGCGACGGCACGAAGGAGGGCTACGACCTGGAACTGCTGCGCCGGGCGTCCGCGCTGTCGCCGGTACCGGTGATCGCCTCGGGCGGCGCCGGCACCCTCGAGCACCTCGCCGACGCGCTGGAAACGGGCGCCGCGGCGGTTCTCGCCGCCTCGATCTTCCACCAGGAGACCTACTCGGTGGGTGCGGTCAAGGAGTACCTCGACCGCCGCTACCCGATGCGGATTCAGACAGGAGAAAGCAGGTGACCCAGACAACGACGATCGACCCGGCCGCCCTCTCCTACGACGACCGGGGCCTGCTGCCCGTCGTCGTCCAGGACGTGCTCTCGGGCGCGGTGCTGATGCTCGCCTACGCCAACCGGGAGGCGGTGGAGCTGACCCTCTCGACGGGCCAGGCTCACTTCTTCAGCCGTTCGCGCCAGGAGCTCTGGCGCAAGGGCGCGACCTCCGGCAACACCCTCGCGGTCGTCGAGGTGCTCCAGGACTGCGACCACGACGCCCTGCTGGTGCGGGCGCTGCCGGCCGGGCCGGCCTGCCACCTCTACACGCGGAGCTGCTTCGAGCCGAACGTGGCCGAGTTCGAGCTCGGCTGGCTCCGGCGGGTGCTCGCCGAGCGGGCGGAAGCACAGCCGGAGGAGAGCTACACCGCGCGCCTGCTCGAACAGGGCGTGGACCGCATCGCCCGCAAGGTCGCGGAGGAAGCGGGGGAGACGGTGATTGCCGGCGTCCGCGCGGACGCGGAACCGAAGTCCGCCGAGCGTCGCGGCGACCTCGCGGCTGAAGCCGCCGACCTCGTCTACCACCTGCTCGTCCTGCTGCAAGCAACCGGCGTCGAACTTGCCGACGTGGCCGCTGAACTGGGCCGCCGGCACCAGGACTCCGGGAAGTCGCCGTCATGAGCCGCCCCGCCGCCGCGATCGCGCACACGCGCGAGTTCCTGGCCGACACGTCCACGCCGCTCGGCGTCTACCGCAAGCTGGCGGCCCGCGCGGACGGCGATGCCGCTGGCCGGCGCTTTCTCCTCGAGAGCGTCACCGGCGGCGAGCACGTTTCGCGTTACAGCTTCCTCGGCGCCGGTCCGTCCCAGGTCTGCCGGGTCTACCTCGACCGGCTCGAGATCGAGGACTGCCGGAACGGCCGTGGCGTACAGGTGGAGACGGGCGACCCCCTGGTCCGGCTGCGTCGCCTGCTCGACGGCGTGGCCGGCGATCCCGCGCCGCCGCTGCCGTTCGCCGGCGGCTGGATCGGCGCCTTCGGTTTCGACGCGATCCGGCTCGCCGAGCCGTGCCTGGTCGACCATGCGGCCGGCCGCCCGCGGGACCCGTTCGGCCTGCCGGTCGCGATTCTCGCGCGCTACGACGAAGTGCTGGTCTTCGATCATGCCCACCAGCGGATCCTCGCGGTGGCGAACGAGATCGAGGGTGAGAGCACTGCCGCCGACGCGGAGGCTCGTCTCGACGAGCTGCAGTCCGTACTCGAGAGCCGGGGTGAGGCGATGTCGGCACGGGTCGAGGACCGGGGACTCAAGGCGGAGACGGCCGACCCCACCCTGAGCGACGAGGAGTACTTCGGCGTCGTCAACAAGGCCAAGGAGTACATCGCCGCCGGCGACATCTTCCAGGTCGTGCTCGCCCGCCGGTGGGCGCTCGACCTCGACGTGCCGCTGACGACGGTCTACCGGGCGTTGCGCCTGGTCAACCCGTCGCCCTACATGGTGCTGTTCGAGGCGCCGGAGGTGTCGCTGATCGGCGCCTCGCCCGAGATGCTGGTGCGCCGGACGGGTCGGCGGCTCGAGATGCGGCCGATCGCCGGCACGCGGCCTCGCGGCGGGAACCCCGTCGAGGACCGGGCCCTGGCCGAGGAACTGATGGCCGATCCGAAGGAGCGCGCCGAGCACGTGATGCTGGTCGATCTCGGCCGCAACGATCTGGGCCGGGTGGCGTCTCCCGGCGCGGTCTCGGTCGAGGAGTTCATGGTGATCGAGCACTACAGCGATGTGATGCACATCGTCAGCTCGGTCGAGGCGGAGCAGGCGGCGGGCGGCGGCAACGGCGCCGGATCGGCCCTCGACGCTCTCCTGGCATGCCTCCCGGCCGGCACGCTCTCCGGGGCACCGAAGATCCGCGCGGTGGAGATCATCGACGAGCTCGAGCCGGAGGCACGCGGCATGTACGGCGGCTCGGTGGGCTACTTCTCGTTCGGCGGCGACATGGACACCTGCATCACGATCCGCACCCTGGCGCTCGTCAACGGCGAGGCCTCGATCACCGCCGGGGGCGGCATCGTCGCCGACTCGGATCCGGTGCGCGAGGCGCAGGAGACCCGCGACAAGGCCGCGGCCCTCCTGAGGGCGGTGGCGCTGGCGCGCGAGCTCGAGGGCCGGACATGATCCTCGTCGTCGACAACTACGACTCGTTCACCTACAACCTGGTCCAGATGCTGGGCGGTCTCGGCGCCGAACTCGAGGTGGTGCGCAACGACGTCGAGAGCGTGCCGGACCTGCTGGCGCGCGACGCCGACGGAATCGTCCTGTCGCCGGGGCCCGGCCGGCCCGAGGACGCCGGCGTCTGCATCGAGTTGCTGCGGGCCCGGCCGAAGACGCCCCTGCTCGGCGTCTGTCTCGGCCACCAGGCGCTCGGTTCGGCGTTCGGCGCCACGGTCAGCCGGGCGAAGACGCTGATGCACGGCAAGACGTCCGAGGTCGAGCACCGGGGAGTGGGCCTCCTGGACGGGCTGCCGTCGCCCTTCGTCGCCACCCGCTACCACTCGCTCGCAGTGGAGGAAGGTAGCCTGCCGCCGTCGCTCGAACCGCTGGCCTGGACCGGGGACGCGACGCTGATGGCGATGCGCCACCGGGAGTTGCCCTACTGGGGAGTTCAGTTCCACCCCGAGTCGGTGCTTACCGATACGGGCCCGCAGCTACTCCAGAACTTTCTCGACTATTGCGAGGCAGCGCATGAGTGATCTCGACCTTTCCAACCTGCTGAGAACGACGATCGCCGGCGAGGATCTGCCGGCGGCGACGGTGGAGGAGCTGTTCGGCCGCCTGATGGACGGCGAACTCTCGGAGGTCTGGAAGAGCGCGTTCCTCGTCGCGCTGGCGGCGAAGGGAGAGTCGGTCGGCGAGATCGCCGGCGCCGCCCGGGCGATGCGCGCGCGTGCGGCGCGCGTCGAGCACGGGAGTTCCGGCGTGATCGACACCTGCGGCACCGGCGGCGACGGTCGGGGCACGTTCAACATCTCGACCGCGGCCGCGCTGGTCGCGGCGGCGGGCGGCGCCCGCGTCGCCAAGCACGGCAACCGCGCGGTCTCGAGCCGGTCCGGCTCGGCCGATGTGCTGGCCGCGCTGGGCGTGAGGCTCTCCGGCTACACGGAGGCGCTGGGGCGCTGCCTGGACGAGGTCGGCATCGTGTTCCTCTTCGCGCCGATGCTGCATCCTGCGATGGCCCAGGTCATGCCGGTGCGGCAGGAACTCGGCGTGCGCACCCTCTTCAACGTGCTGGGGCCCCTGACCAACCCCGCGGGCGCGAAACGGCAGTTGATCGGCGTCTTCTCGGCCGATCTCGTCGAGCCGATCGCGCGGGTCCTGCTCGAGCTCGGCAGCGAGCACGCGCTGGTCGTTCACGGCGACGGCCTGGACGAGATGACGACCACGGGCGCGACGGCGGTTGCCGAAGTCCGGGACGGCGAGGTCAAGACGTACGAGGTCCGGCCGGGCGACTTCGGCATCGCCGCGGCGTCGCCCGAGGACCTGCTCGGCGGCGACCCGGAGCGGAACGTCGAGCTGATGCGCGGCGTGCTCGACGGCGGGAAGGGGGCGCTGGCCGACATCACCTGCCTGAATTCCGGGGCGGCGCTCTACGTGGCGGGCAGGGCCGACAGTCTCGCGGCCGGCGTCGCCGCGGCGTCGGAGGTCCAGGCTTCCGGCGCGGCCGCCGCGAAGCTCGCTGAGCTCGTCAACTGGACCGGCTGGGACGACGGAGGGGAGTGAGGCCGGCGGTCGTGTCCGAAGTACCCGACATCCTGCGGCGCATCTGCGAGCAGCGGCGCCGGCGCGTGGTTGCCGGCGACGCGGGCGTATCCCCGGCGGGGCGTCTGCCCGCCGAGGCCCCGGGCGGTCGCTTCCTCGACGCGATCTCCGCGCGCCGCGGCCGGGCCGTGATCGCCGAGATCAAGATGGGTTCGCCCAAGCTGGGCGACCTGCGCGGCCGTTTCGATCCGGTCGCGCGCGCCGCGACCTACGCCGATGCCGGGGCGGCCTGCCTGTCCGTCGTGGTCGAGCCGGACCACTTCCACGGAAGCTACGAACTGCTGGCCGGGTGCGCGGCCGCGTCCGGGCTGCCGGCGGTGGCGAAGGACTTCGTCGTCTCCGACGTGCAGCTCGCGTGGGCGCGGGACGCGGGCGCCTCCGCCGTGCTGCTGATCGCGGCCCTCCACGACGCGGCTGAACTGCGCCGTCTGGCAGGGGTCGCCCGCGGCCTCGGGCTCGTGCCGCTGATCGAGACCCACGACGACGCGGACTTCGAGAAACTCCGTCCGCTGGCGCCGGACGACGGCGACGGGAAGAACTCCAGTTGGGAACTGGTGGGCATCAACAACCGCGACCTGCGCACGTTCGAGGTCGACCTGGAACGCAGCGCCGGCCGCGTCGGCTGCCTGCCGTCGTCGGCCCTCAAGGTCGCCGAGTCGGGCATCCACACCGGCGCCGACGTCGCGAAACTGCGCCAAGCCGGTTTCGACGCTTTCCTGATCGGCGAACGCCTCGTGCTCTCCGGCGACCCCGCGGCGGCACTCGCTGAACTACTGGGTGCGCCGGCGCCCCACGAGGTGACCTCGTGAAGGTCAAGATCTGCGGCGTCACGACACCCGCCGACGCCCGCCTCGCCGTCGACCTGGGCGCCGACTTCATCGGCCTCAACTTCTACCGTCCGAGCCCGCGCTGGATCGACGTCGACGAGGCGGCCCACATCCGCCGCCGGATCGGGAACCGGGCCCGGGCCGTCGGCATCTTCGTCGACCCCACGCGCGAAGAACTCGAGACGATCGACCGCAAGGTCGGCCTCGACTACATTCAGTTCAGCGGCGACGAGAGCCCGGAACTCGTTGCCGAGTACAGCGTCCGCGCCATCCGTGTCCGCCGTGTTGGCGGCGCGGCGGCCCCGGCCCCGGTCCTTGAGGAGGATTGCTGGGCGGTCCTGATCGACCGCGCCCACGATCGCCTCTACGGCGGCTCCGGCGAGAGCTGGGACTACGCCGCCGCGGCCGACCTCGTCCGAACGCCGGCCGGCGACGGCGGGCCGCGACGCCTGTTCATCGCAGGCGGCGTGCGCCCCGGCAACGTTGCCGAAGTGGCGTCGGCGGTGCCTGGCGCCTACGCCGTCGACACCTGTTCGGGCGTCGAGTCCGCGCCCGGCCGGAAGGATCGCACCAAGCTGGAGCGACTGTTCGCCAACCTCAGAGCGGGAGCAGCACGATGAAGGTACGAACACCCCTCGCCGCCGCGGCGCTGGAGCCGGACGAGGGCGGACGCTACGGCGTCTACGGCGGGCGCTACGCCCCGGAGACGCTGATGGCGCCGCTCGAGGAGTTGAGCCGCGCCTACGACAAGCTGCGCCGGAAGCGGACCTTCCAGCGCCGGCTCAACCACCTGCTGGAGCACTACGTCGGCCGCCCGACGCCGCTCTACTTCGCGGAACGGCTCACCGAGCACCTCGGCGGCGCCCGCATCTACCTGAAGCGCGAGGATCTGCTCCACACCGGCGCGCACAAGATCAACAACGCCCTGGGCCAGGTCCTGCTGGCGAAGGAGATGGGCAAGACGCGGATCATCGCCGAGACCGGCGCCGGACAGCACGGCGTCGCCACCGCGACGGCGGCGGCGCTCCTCGGTCTCGACTGCGTCGTCTACATGGGTGAGGAAGACATGCGGCGCCAGCGCCTGAACGTCTATCGCATGCAGCTTCTCGGCGCCGAAGTGGCTGCGGTCGACGCCGGCAGCCGGACGCTCAAGGACGCGATCAACGAGGCGTTCCGCGACTGGGTGGCGAGCTTCGCCGACACCCACTACGTGCTCGGCACGGTGACCGGGCCCGAGCCGTATCCGCGGATGGTCCGCCAGTTCCACAGCGTGATCGGGTCGGAGGCCCGGCGTCAGTTGCGGCGCCTCGCCGGCACGCCGGACCCCGACGTGGCGGTTGCCTGCGTCGGCGGCGGCAGCAACGCGATGGGTCTGTTCTCCGCCTTCCTCGACCGGCCGGACGTGCTGCTCGTCGGCGTCGAGGCCGGCGGCCGGGGACCCGAGCTGGGGGATCACGCGGCCCGCTTCTCGGGCGGCACGCTCGGCGTTCTTCACGGCGCGCGGACGCTGGTGCTCCAGGACGAGGAGGGTCAGGTCGTCGGCACCCACTCCGTGTCGGCCGGGCTCGACTACCCGGCGGTCGGTCCCGAGCATGTCTTCCTGCACGATGAGGGGCAGATCGAGTTCACCTCGGCGACCGACCAGGAGGCGATCGAGGGGTTTCACCTCCTGTCGGCGACCGAGGGCATCCTGCCGGCACTCGAGTCCGCGCACGCGATCGCCGAGGTGACACGCCGTGCGCCGGGGATGGACGGCGATCAGGTCATTCTCGTCAACCTGTCGGGCCGCGGCGACAAGGACGTCGAGTCCGTACTCGAGTACGACGCCGGAGACGCCGAATGAGCCCCCGCCGCAAGCGCCGCTCCAACGGCGCCATCGCCGCCGCCTTCAAGACCTGCGCGAAGGAACGCCGGTCGGCCTTCATCCCCTTCCTCGTCGCCGGCGATCCGTCCCTCGAGGCCACGCCCGACCTGCTGCGCGCTCTCGTCGCCGGCGGCGCCGACGTGATCGAGCTCGGCGTCGCCTTCAGCGACCCGATCGCCGACGGGCCGACGATCCAGCGCGCCTCGCATCGCGCGCTCGCCGCCGGCTCCTCGCTCAGCGCCGTGCTCGGCATCGTCGAACGCCACCGGGAGGAACTCGGCGTCCCGATCGTCCTCTTCACCTACTACAACCCGGTCCACGCCCGAGGCGTCGAGAACTTCGCCGCCCAGGCCGCCGCTAGCGGCGTCGACGGCGTCCTCTGCGTCGACCTGCCGCCCGACGAGGGCCTGCGCGAGCTGCAGCCGGCGCTCGAGGAGCGGGGCGTCGACTCGATCTACCTGATCGCCGCTACCAGTACCCGCGAGCGCATCGACCGCGCCGCCGCCGCGTCGAACGGCTTTGTCTACTACACCGCCCGCTCGGACGTCACGGGCGAGCGGGAAGACCTGATTCCCACTCTGGCCCGCGAAGTGAAGCGGGTGCGCCGCCGGGTGCGCCTGCCGGTCGCCGTCGGCTTCGGCATCTCGACTCCCGAGCAGGTCGAGGAAGTGGCCCAGGTCGCCCACGGCGTCGTCGTCGGCAGCTCCCTGGTGCGCCTGGTCGAGGAGAACGCAGCCGAAGCGGACCTGGCCGCGCGCCTGGAGCGCCGCGTCACCGAGCTGACCGCGCCGCTGCGCCGGTAGTCCCGAGTCATAGACTCTTCGGGATGGAACCGCGGACGAAGAAGACACGATCCAGTCGATTGCGTCCGCGCCTTCTGCAAGTAGTGCTGCCGGCCCTGATCGCCGCTGTCGCCGCGCTGCCGGCGCCGGCAGTCCGGGCGGCCCAGCCCGCCGCCGACATCGAACTCGCCGTCCGTCTGTCCGCGGTCGCCACGCCCGACGAGGCCCCCGCCGGCGACGTGACGATCCACTTCGTCGACGCGGCCACCCGGGAGGCGGTGACCTCCTACGTGGTCCAGGCCGCACCGCCGGAGCAGACAGTTCAGGTCACCGTGCCGGCGCTCGAGTCGCGATCCGGCTGGCTTCTCTGGGCACGGTCGGAGGGCTGGTGGAGTCCTGCCGCCTTCATCCCGTGGGACGAGCGGGAGGGCTCGCTGACCCTTGTGCCGGAAGGCATGGTGCGGTTTGCCGTCGACGGCACGGATACCGGTGTGGACTTCCTGGAGACCGGCAAGGTCTGGATCGACGGGCGAGTCCACAGGCGTCGCGTCCGGCTCGATCGCGGCCTCTACGGCGGTCCCTGCGAGGTGGACCGGGAACCGGACCGCCGCGAAGTGCTGATCGCGTGCCGGTTCGCCCGGGACGAGGAAGTGGAACTGCGGGTACGGCTGGGGCCGTTCCTGCCCCTGCTGCGGTCCGAGGTGACGGTCGAGGCGGACACGGACCTGGGACTGATCGAGCCGGTCAGGGGCGCGCGCGTGACCGCCAGCCTGGCCTCGCCGGACGGCGCCAGTCACCAGTTCCGCTTGCGGCAACGGGATGGGTACCTGGCCCTTGGCTGGGTTGCCTGGACGGATGCCGGAGGCGCCTTCACGTTCGAGGGCCTTTCGCCGGCGGCGTACGAACTCGGCCTCGCCGGCTCGGACGGCGACAGTTGGACGGTACGCATCGACTCGCTGTCCGACCAGATCGACCTGGGCCAGCTCGTGTCGTCCGCCGGGAACCTGCTGACCGTTTCCTTCCTGACGCCGAGCGTCCTGGAGATCGATCTGAGACCGACGGTGTCGTTAGTGACGCTGGGGCCCGATGGCGAGGTGGAACGGCGCGAGCGCAGGTTCGAGTTCCACGATCGCGGAAGCGACGGCTCCTTCCTGTGGCGAGGCCTGCCGCCGGGCGACTACGAGGTCGCCATCTGGGACGACCGCGGCAACCGGTGGGGCCACGAGGTGCTCCAGGCCTTTGGCCAGGACCACCACTACGTCGACCTGGATGCCGTGCCGCTGGTCGGCAGGATCCAACGTGGAGGCGAGCCGCTCGAAGACGCGATGGTCTGGTTCGGCGGCATGTGGGGCCATGAACGAATCTCCTTCCGTAGCCGCGAGGAGGGCCGCTTCAGCGGCCTGCTGCCGAGGGAGGGTTTCTGGCCCGTCGAGGTGACGCCAGCCCCCGACTGCGATCCCTGCGAAGGAGGGTGGGACACGGATGGCTGGGGTGACTTCGACGATCGCGAGGTCAACGACGCCGGCGTCTTCGAGATCGAGACGGACTCCGATGGCATCGCGAGGGTCGACATTGACCTCGCGGCAGGTGCGATCAGTGGGCGAGTCGTGAGAGGCAACGTGGAGAGCGGCCTTCTCGAGCCGGTGGCGGGGGCCCGGGTCTGGGTTTGGGCCGCGGGCGAAGTTGCAGGCGAAGAACAAGACCCCCTGCAACCGCGGAGTTGGCGTAGTCGGACCGACGCTTCAGGGGCCTTCGAGGTCACCGGCCTGCCTGAGTGGAGCTACAGCGTCCATGCCGAAGCGTACGTGGACGAACGCGAACTCCAGTCGCCTCCGTTGCGCCTCGATCTACAGGGCGACGAGCAAGTCGAGGATGTTGAACTGCGGCTCGCCGATCAGCGGCGCGTCACGGTAGTCGTTCGCTCCGGAGGAGTGCCGGTAGACGGAGCGCAGACCTTTGTGCTCTACCCGGTTGGGTCAGGCACCGCCGTGGCGAGCGGCTACTCCGGCGGCGCGGGTGAAGCCACTCATCATCTGCCGTTGGAGGCCGAGACCGTTGGTGTCGTCGTCCGGGCGACGGGCCACGGGATGGTCGGCTGGCGATTCGAGATTCGGGAGGGCGAGCCGCTTGGCCTCGAGCTGGCGCCGGAACGTGGGTCGCTCCGCGTACCGCGCTGGCAGGACGGTTCCGGATCCCGGAACGCCAGCTTCTTCCATGACGCCCGCCTCGTGACACCGGGCGGCGCCACCATTCGGGTCGGCACCCTTGCCTCCGTCAACGACCGGGGCCAGGTCCAGGAGGACGGAGACGAAGGGATCGTCAGGGATCTGGCGCCCGGTACGTACAGCTACTGTCCGAAGGACAGCGCCTGCACCAGGGTCGAGGTCGTCCCCTGGGGCGAGAGCCGGGTCCGCGAGTAGCCGCTCGCTACCGCGACGGCACCCTCGCCCCGTCGCGGACCAGTGACATCTCGCTGGTCGTCTCGTCCCGGACGCCGACGACGACCTGGTAGTCGCCCTCGGCCAGGCTGACCGACACCTCGAAGCGGAAGGCGCCATCGGTGGCCTGGACGTCACCGGCGGGTCCCACCGGCACCGTCATCTGGCGCACGGACGTTCGGCCGCGTTTCTCCTCGTCGACCGCGAGCAGCAGAAGGCGGAGCCGGCCGCCTGGTCCGCCGGCGCCGGGCACCAGCAGGACGGCCTCCTCGGGTACGACGATGCTGACCGGTTGCCGGTGCACCTTCTTCTCCCGCGGGGTCGTCGCGCCCAGGTCGACCGCGACGCCGAGCGGATTCGGGGTGCTGCCGAGGTAGGCCGCGGAGATCAGCCGCTCCGCGAGTTGCTCATCCTGGGTCTTGTCGCGGTAGGACCGGCGGTACTCCACGCTGCGGCCCTGAGCGGCGTGGGGTGCGAGTTCGACCTTCAGGCGGCGTACTTCGCCCGACCGCCGCTCGTCCGGGGAAAAGCCCAGGGAATAGGTGGAGACGAGCTGCTCCGTCACGTCCTCGAGCAGGTCGGCCAGGTCGTTCGAGTTGAGGAGAGCCTTGCCGCCGGTCTCGGACGCGAGCTGTTGGAGGCCGCCCTGGATGTTCGTCCAGTGCAGCCGGTCGTTCTGGTACGACGGCGCAACGCCATCGAACGACATCGACTGGCTGAGCCCGGTGCGAATGCCGCCCGCGTCCAGCGTGAAGAGAGTGACCCGGTTCGCGTTGGCGTGCGCCGTGAGCTGCTGGAAACGGCGGGTTTCGTCGTGCCGCTGGGCCGCCGCGTTCGTCTCGGGGACGATGCGCGGGTCGTTCGGGCAGAGAACCTGGGCGATGTAGTCGAAAGCCGAGAGCCCGGGCTGCTGCGGCAGTCCGTCGCTCATGTACACGATCGCCTTCCGCCCGGGGATTCCGGCCAGGGTACTGGTCAGGTCGGCGAGCCCGTCGGCAGCGATCGCGGCGCGATTCGCCTGCTCGACCGCGTACGTGTCGGCCAGCGCCATGAGTTGGCCGGTGTTCTGACAGCCCCGGCTGTTCACGTTGATCTCCTCCAGAGTGAACTGCCGGGAACGCTGGTTCCGGACGGCGCGGGCCAGCCCCTTGGGGCGTTTGGACGCGGCCTTGAGGATCGCGTCGAGGTCCCGGGTCGGCGGCACGACGACTTCCAGCCGGTTGACGAAACGCGCGTACATGAAGCGCGCGTTCAGGGTACGCCACGACTCGACCGCCTTCTCCAGACGCCGGAGCAGCCGCGAGCGGTAGGGCGGGAAGAGGTTCGCGTCGTCCATGTACAGGACGACGGTGAGCGAGGCGGGGTCGGCCGCGGCCTCGGCCTGGGCAGGCTCGGCCCCGGCAGCCGGCGGGGCAGCCCGGTCGGCTGGCTCGGCCGGCTGCCCGAGAAGCTCCGACTCGAAGAAGTTCGTGATCTCGACCGGCTCGCCGTCCACCGAGAGCTCGAAGTCGTCGCGGGTCAGTCCCCGGACGGGACGGCCGTTCCGGTCCGTGACCACGACGTCGACTTCGACGACCTGCACGTCGAGGGTGTCGATGAAGGTCTGGTCGGGCTGCGCCTGAACCGCGGCGGCGCCGGAAAGCACGAGCAGCGTTGCCGCCGCCGCAGGTGGAAGATGGCTCGTCAAGCGCTTGAGTGCGTTCTGCTGCAACGTCTGACCTCCCTCGGTGGCCGTCTACCCGGACGGCACGGATACTGGTTCGCGAATCAGGGAGGTCAACCCCGTTCTCTCGTCGCGGATTCCCGCCGCGACCAGATAGTCCCCTTCGGGCAGGTTCATCGCCACTTCGACGCGGTACTTGCCGTCATCGGCCGCGACGCCCGCCGCCTCGCCGACGTCGATCGCTTTCTGCCGGACGGTAGTTCGCGCGCCTTTCTCGTCCTCGACGGCGACCAGCCAGAGGCGGAGTCGGGTGCTCGCGCCGGGCGAGGCGCCGTTCCCGCCGGCCAGGCTCGGGACGGAGTCCGCCGGCACGCTGACGCCTACCGTCAACTCATGGATCTTCTTCTCCAGCAGCCTCGTGCCGCCGAACTCGATGCTCGCTTCGAGCGGGTTCTCCGTGTTGCCGAGGTAGGCGACGGAGAGGAGGCGTTCGGCGAGCCGCTCGTCCAGTGGCTTGTCCCGGAAGGTGCGACGGTAGGTAATCCGCCGGCCCTTGTCGGTGCCGGGCGCGAGCATGACCGAGATCTGCCTCACCTCGCCCGTTTCCCCCTCCGCGGGAATGAACCCCAGCGAGTACGAGGCGGCGAGCTGGCCGGTCATGTCGTCAAGGAGGATCGACAGGTCGTTGGCGTTGATCAGTGCCTTGCCGCCGGTCTCGTGGGCCAGCAGGTGCAGGCCGCTCTGGGCGTTCATCGCCCGCAGGCTGACGTTCCGGGTCGAGGGCGACAACTGGGGGTTGTCGAGTGAGATATCGGGGCTGGCACCGCGCACGCCGGCGGCATCGACTCCGTAGAACGTGACGCGATTCGCGTTGGCGTGAGCCGAGATGCGGTTGAACCGGCGGCTCTCGTCGTACTGGACGATCTCCGCCATCGTCTCCGAGTTCGCGCTGGGGCGCAGGTCCCGGCAGAGTTCGCTGCCCAGGTAGTCGAGGACGGAGATGCCGGGCCGTTGGGGCAGGCCGTCCGTGACGTGGATCACAGCCTTCCTGCCCGGCACCCCGGCGAGGGTGGTCACCAGATCGGCGAGGCCGTCGGCCGCGACCGCCGTGTTGGTCGCCCGGTTGTCGGCGTACTGCCGCGCCAGCCCCAGCATCTCGCCCCAGTTGTCCTCGCAGGGGCGACAGTACGGCGCCAATCTGCAGGCCTCGTAGCTGTCGATCAGGCTCCGAATCGCAAAGAGACGGGCGCCGCGGCCGTTCTGGATCGCCCGCGGGGAGCCCTTCGGGATGCTCGTCGCCCCTTCCAGGATGCCGCCGAGGTCGCGCGTGGGCGGCACGAGCACCTCGAGCCGGTTGACGAACCGGGCGAGCATGAAGCTTGCGTCCATGGACCGCCACGGCTCGACCGCGGCTTCCAGCCGTCGCAACAGGCGGGTGCGGTGAGACGGGAAGATGTTCGGGTCGTCCAGGTAGAAGACGACGGTGAGCGGACCCGGGTCGGCGTTGCCGGATGGTGTCACGGCGCGCACGGCAGGGCGTTCCCGTTTGCGGTTGCCGGTCGGCCTGTCCACGAAGATCGCCGACTCGTAGAAGTTCGTGATCGCGACCGGCTGACCATCGACGTACAGCTCGAAGTCCTCGCGATCCAGCCCCTTGACCGGGCGCCCCTTCCTGTCGGTCACCGCGACGTCGACTTCGACCACCTGGACGTCGACCGAGTCGACGAAAGGCTGGCTGGGTTGGGCTTCCAGGGTCGCTGCCAGGGCGAGGCACAGAAACGATGCCAGGGCCGGCGCCGTTCGCGGATTGCGCTCAGGTCGTGTCGCCATGTTGCCTCCCTACGTCCCACTTGGGGCTGTTGGTCGATCCTGACGGACAGTGACGCAATTTTCGTGCCGGGACGGCTGCACACCGAGCGGCAGGGCTAGCCTCGGGGTGATTGGTTGCCGGGCTGGCGGCGGGCTTGTTCACGCCGATTACGATACAGACCTTCCAGCAAGTGGCTCCAGATGACTTCCCGTTCAGCCGCAGCGCTCCAGGCGGTCGTCGCCGGTGTCCTGTTCTCGACCGGCGGTGCCGCCGTCAAAGCGACCCAGCTCGATGCCTGGCAGGTGGCCGGGATGCGCTCCCTGATTGCGGCCGCGGTGCTGCTGGTCGCGTTTCCCGCGGCGCGGCGGTGGGCAGGCGGCGGTGGCGGGAAGAGTCAGGCGGCCAGCTCGTCCCGCTGGTGGCGCAGCCCGGCGCGGCGGCGTGCCCTCCTCCTCACCCTGGGGACCGGTTGCTGTTACTGCCTGACCCTGGTCCTGTTCGTCCACGCGGCCAAGCGGACGACGGCGGCCGAGACGATCTTCCTGCAGTCGACGGCGCCCCTGTTCGTGCTGCTGCTTGCGCCCATCCTCCTGCGGGAGAGGCCCAGCGGACGGCAGCTTCTGTTCGTGCCCCTGTTCGCCGCGGGCCTGGTGATGGCGTTCTTCGGCGGCGCCGATGCCGCCGTCACCGCCCCGGACCCCCGGACGGGCAACGTGCTCGCCACCTTCTGCGGTCTGGCTTACGGTCTGACCCTGATCGGCCTGCGTGCCGCCGGCCGGCCGCGGCCGGTGCGACCGGCCGGTGCGCCCGGCGAAGCGTTCTCTGCGGGGACCGGCGAGGCCGCTCGCGCACCCGGAATCGCGGCCGCTGCCTGCGGCAACGTGATGGTCTGCCTCGCGTGCCTGCCGGTCATGGCGCCTCTCACCGCCGCGGCTCCCGGCGACTTACTGGTCGTGGCGTATCTCGGGCTGTTCCAGGTGGCTCTCGCCTACGTCTTCGTGACCCGGGCCGCCAGCGTCCTGCAAGCCCCCGTCGTCGCGCTCCTTCTGCTGCTGGAACCCGCGCTCACTCCGGTCTGGGCGATGTGGTTCCACGGGGAGCAGCCGCACCTGCTTACCTGGCTCGGCGGTGCGGTCATAGCCGCGGCGACCGTGCTGCTCGCGACGGTCGTGCGGTCCGCGGACGAGTAGGGCGCGCTCCTCTCTGCTAAACAAACGTCCTTTGCGGCGTCTTCTCCACTGAACCCACCGGGGCGCCGGCATGGAGCCGGCGCACTCGGAGCCAAGGAGGCGCCGTTTGACGATCGCAAGCGTTTCGATGACCGAAGGGCCGCCCGCAGTTCCTCCCGCCGCGCCGGACTCTGCCGGGGACGCGCTGCAGGGGCTCTTCGAGGAGCACCACCGGTTGATGTTCCACACGGCCTACCGCGTCACGGGCAACGCTTCCGACGCGGAGGACGTGCTGCAGACGATCTTCCTGCGGCTGCTGAACCGGCCGCCGCGGTCCCTGGACACGGCGAAGGCCGGCGGCTATCTGCGGCGGGCGGCGATCAACGCCTCGCTCGACCTGATCCGTTCGCGCAAGCGCTCGCGCCTCGTGGCACTCGATCAGCAGGTTCTCGAGGAAGTGGGACCGTCTTCCGCCGTGGAGAGCGATCCGGCGCGGCGCTTCGCCTCGCTGGAACTCCGCGACCGGTTGCGACGCGAGCTGGCCAAGGTCAACCCGCGGGCGGCCGAGATGTTCGTGCTGCGCTACTTCGAGGGTTACCGGAACTCGGAGATCGGGCCGATGATGGGCACTTCGCGAATGACCGTGGCGGTGACGCTGCACCGGCTGCGCAAACGCCTGGGTGCGGCGCTCGCCGAGGAGGACGCCGCGGGATTGGAACAGGACGGACCGGAAGACCGGAAGGACCGGGAAGAAGAGCGGAGGGAGCTGCGATGAGCGACCGCAACCAGATGAACCAGACTCTGATCGAAACCGCGCAGGCGATCGCCGCGGAGCGGCCGCCGGCCGAAGTCGAGGCCGCCGCGGCCGCACGCGTGCGGCAGGCGCTGGCCGCCGCGGCCGGCGCGCCCCACGCCGACATCGACGCGAACGCGACGCTGACATCCTGCACCGACTACCAGGCGCGGATGCCGGCCCTGGTCGCGGGCACGTTGCCGGAGGCCCAGCGCCTCCTGGTGGAGGACCACACCCGCGAGTGCATCCCCTGCCGCAAGCACCTGCAGGCGGTGCGGGCCGGCCGCGCGGTGGCCGACGTCGCCGGGCCGGCAGCGCCGGCTCGGGTTGGCCGCTACTACGCGGCCGCCGCGGCAGTGGTCGGCGTGGCCGTGGCGGGCGTGTGGCTCAGCCAGCGGGTGCTCCTGCCGCCCCAGGACGGCATCGTGCAGGTGCGGAGTGTCGATGGCCGGATGTTCACGGCAGGCGACGACCGCGGGGCGGACCTCGTTCCGCTCGGCCCCGGCGACGCGGTCGACGGCGGTGACCGGATCCGCACCGGCGCGGGCAGCCGCGCGGTGCTCGAACTTGGCGATGGCTCCCGGGTCGAGGCCGCCGGACTGACCACGTTCCGCGTCGACGCCCGGCGCAGCGGTCATCGTGTGCGGGTCGACCGCGGCAGCGTGATCGTCCAGGCCGCCCAGCAGGAGAACGGTTCGCTGATCGTGTCGACCGAGGAGATGCTGGTGGCGGTCAAGGGCACGATCTTCGCCGTCACGCACGGCGTCAAGGGGTCGCGCGTCTCGGTGATCGAGGGCGAGGTCGAAGTCGAGAAGGGCCGCGAGCGCCACAGCCTGCTGGCCGGCGATCAGTTTCGCAGCCGTCCGACACTGGTGGCGATGACGTTGCAGGAGGAAGTCGGCTGGAGCCAGGACGCGGATCGCTACCTCGCCTTGCTCGAGGAGTTCAAGTCGCTGCGCAGCGAACTGAACCAGTTGATGGAAGCGGCGCCGGCGCGCCACTCGACACGGCTGCTCGACCTGATGCCCGCCGACACGAAGGTCTACATGGCGATGCCGAACGCGCCGGCCACGTTGAGCGACCTGTTCGAGCTCGTGCGGTCGCGCGTCGGCACGAGCGACCTGTTCGCCGAGTGGTGGACCGAGTTCGAAGCCTCCGGCGCGGTCGGGACGATCGACGAAGTGATCGCGTTGCTGGGCGAACTCGGGGACACGATGGGCGCCGAGACGGTCATCGCGCTCTCCGGCGGCATCGCCGACAACACGGCCCGCCCCCTGCTCGTCACGGAAGTCTCGGACGCCACCGCCCTGCGGGAAGCGCTCGACGAACACCTGGAGGGACTCGGCGACGCGATGGGCGAGGAGGGCACGCCGGTCATCGTCGAGGATCTCGATGCGGCGGCCGAGTCGGACGGCGCGCTCCTGGTCTGGATCGCCGACGACCTCGCCGCGGCGTCGCCTTCGCTCGCCGCGCTTCGCACCGTGGCGGCGAACCGGGAAGGCGCGACCAACCCGTTCGTCGGTTCGCGGCTGCACGGCCGGCTCGCGGAACGCTATGCCGCCGGCGCGGAGCTGCTGGCCGCGGTCGAACTGGCGGCCGTGGTGGCCGAACTCGGGGACGGCGAGGAGGCGGACGCCAACGGCTTCGCGTTCAGCGGGCTCGACCACGTCGAGGATCTGGTCGCTTCGCGGACCCAGGACGGCGACCGGGCGAACCTCACCGCGACCCTGAGCTTCGACGGCGAGCGGTCGGGGATGGTCTCCTGGCTGTCCGAGCCGGGAACCAACGGCGCCCTCGACTTCTTCTCTCCCGAGGCGTCCTTCGTCGCCGCCGGCGTGATCGAGGATCCGCTGACGATCTACGACGACTTCCTCGACTTCCTCGCCGACCTGGGCGGGGAGATGGACGGGCCGCCGGCGGAGATAGAGAGCGAACTGGGCATGTCGATTCGCGAGGACTTCCTGGCGCACCTGGGTGGTGAGTACGCCGCCGGCATCGACGGTCCGGTCCTGCCCTCGCCGGCGTGGAAGGCGGTTGCGTCCGTCTACGATGCGGAGGGCTTGCAGAACTCGATCGAGACCCTCGCCCGAAAGGCGAACGACCGGCTGGCGGCGGAGGGAGTGGGCGCGGCGGTCTCGATCGACGAGCAGGAGTCGGGCGGCCGCACGGTCTACCGTCTCTCGATCGAGATCGACGACGCGGAGGGCGACGGCGGGGAGGCCGACGAAGGCGACGACGACTCTCTCGAGGGAGTGCTCGAGAGCCTGGTGGAAACTCCCGAGATCTTCTACACGTACTTTGATGGGTACATGGTGAGCGCGTCCAGCGTGGCAACGATCGACACCGCGATCCGGTATCGCGGCAGCGGCGCCTCGCTGACCTCGAGCCAGCAGTTCCTCGATCTGCTGCCCGAGAACGGCTACGCGGACTTCTCCGCGATGGTCTACAACCGCCTCGCCGAGACGGCCAGCGAACTCTTCGACCTGCTGCCGACGGAGGTCGTGGGCGACGACCAGCAGGCCGTTGTCCAGGCGATCGAGGAGTCGATCACCAGCCAGGGGGCGTCCCTCTACACGGTGTACGCGGGTCGCAGCGAGATCGTCGTGACCTCCAGCGGTCCCAGCCTGCTGGCCTTCGCCGGATTGGGGCCGCTGCTCGGTATGCCCGCTCTCCTGGAGGGTCTGGAGGCGATGGATGACGCGGCGGAGCCCGAGCCGGAGGCCGAGCCGGGAACCGAGGCGGACGATCAGGTCGCCGGGATTCTGCCCCCATCGGCGAGCAGCGGCCTGAGGCCCGCCGCCTGATGAGTGAGGCGCCGCCGGTCATCGACCTCGACGGTCTCGGGGTTCGGTTCGGCCGGCACCAGGTGCTCGACGATCTGCGCGGCGCCTTTTCGGGCCGCGCGATCGGCCTCCTGGGGCCCAATGGCGCCGGCAAGACGACGCTGCTGAACACCCTGCTCGGCTTCTACCGGCCGACCGCCGGCACGGCGCGCCTGTTCGGCATGGACATCACCGCCCAGGGTCGGGAACTGCGGCGCCGGGTCGGCTACATGCCGGAGCGGGACGCCTTCATCGCCGGCATCTCGGGCGTCCGCTTCGTGCGGCTGATGGCGGAGGTTTCCGGGCTGCCGCCCGAGGCGGCGCTGGAACGCGCCCACGAGGTCTTCTTCTACGTCGGCCTGGGCGAGGCGCGCTACCGCAACGTGGAGACCTACTCGCTGGGCATGAAGCAGTTGCTGAAGCTGGCGCAGGCGATCGCCCACGGTCCGAGCCTCCTCTTTCTCGACGAGCCGACGAACGGTCTCGACCCGCCGGCACGGCTGCGCATGCTGCGGCTGATCCGGGAGATCCGGGACTCGGGCAAGGCCCGGATCGTCGTCTCGTCGCACCTGCTCCGGGACGTGGAGGAGTGCTGCGAGGAGGTGCTCGTCCTGAACCGGGGGCGGATCGCCACCTACTGCAACCTCGCCGAGGAGCGCCGCGCCAACCGCCGGTTCCTCGAACTCGACCTCGCCGCGGAGCGCGAGGGCGCGGGGAGCGGCTTCCGGGCCGCGATCGAGGGGCTCGGCTGCGAGGTCGCCGTGGTCAACCGCCGCCGGATCAAGGCCGTGCTGCCGCCGGGGGTCGAGGTGCGCCACATCTACGCTTCGGCGATCCAGCAGGACGTGACGATTCGCCGCCTGGACTACAAGCGCACTTCGCTGGAGGACATCTTCCTCCAGGCGATGGAGGGCGACGATGGCCGTCTATGACCACGGCTACAAGGGCTACGACGGTCCCCTGATGCCGGCGCGGAGCCGTTTCCTCGTCATCAGCCGCTACGGCCTGCGCGACGTCTTCGCGTCGCGGCTGTTCCTGGCCTTCTTCGCTTTCTGCTTCGCCTGGCCGCTGGTGCTGCTCGGCGCCATGTACCTGCGCTACAACGCGGAGGCGCTGGCCCTGATCAACCTCGATTCGGCCGACCTGCTCGAGTTCGTCCAGGTCAACACCTGGTTCTTCCAGAACCTCTTCCTGCGCGCCCAGTTGTACCTGGCGTTTATCGTCGTGCTCGTCGTCGGGCCGTCGCTGGTCTCGGCGGATCTGCGGAACCGGGCGATGCCGCTCTACCTCTCGCGGCCGCTCACGCGGACGGACTACGTGCTCGGCAAGCTCGTCGTCCTCGGCGTCCTCGTCTCGGCGATCACCTGGGCGCCGGGGCTGCTCCTGTTCGCAATCCAGGCGTCGCTCGGCGGCCGCGAGTGGCTGCTGGAGCACTGGCGGGTCGCGCCGTCGATGGTCGTCGTGTCGGTCGTCTGGCTTCTCTGCATGTCGCTGCCGATGCTGGCGATCGCGGCCTGGGTGAAGTGGAAGCCCTGGGCCCGGATCGTCTTCATGGGCGCGATCCTCACGGGCACGGCCTTCGGCTCGTTCTACAAGGAGTTCTACGACTCCTGGCTCGGCAGCCTGGTCGTCGCCTTCGACGTGACGGACGCGCTCTCCGCCTCCGTCTTCGGCACCCAAGGGACCGTCCAGATGCCGGAGGCGGCCGCCTGGCTGGCGGCGGCCGCGCTGGCCTCCTTGTCGGCGGCCCTGCTCTACCGGCGCGTGCGCGCCTTCGAGGTCGTCAAGTGAGCGACGACCGCAACATCGTGATCCACGACGTCTCGAAGTTCTACGGCGACGTGCTGGGCGTCAACCGGGTCGACCTGGAGATCGAGCCGGGCATCACCAGCCTGGTCGGCCCGAACGGCTCCGGCAAGAGCACGCTGATGAACCTGCTAGCGGGCCTGTTGCGGCCGACCCGGGGCGAGATCAGCGTTCTCGGCCTCCCGGTGACCCGGCCGCAGGATCTGTTCCGCCGTTTCGGCTACTGCACCCAGTACGACTCCTTCCCGCGGGGCGCCACCGGCTGGCAGTTCGTCTTCTCCTACCTGCTGCTTCACGGCCTGGACCGCGGCGAGGCGGAACGCCTGACCGCCCGGGCCCTGGAGCGCGTCGGCCTGGTCGACTCGGCGCACCGTCGGATCGCGGGCTACAGCAAGGGCATGCGGCAACGGATCAAGCTGGCGCAGGCGATCGCGCACGGGCCGCAGGTCATGGTGCTCGATGAGCCGCTCAACGGCCTCGATCCGATGGTCCGCGCCGAGACGATCGAACTCTTCCGGCAACTGGCCGGCGAGGGACAGCACGTGCTCATCTCGAGCCACATCCTGCACGAGGTCGACCTGCTGTCGGACCGCGTCATCCTGATCTCGAACGGCTACATCGTCGCCGAAGGCGAGGTGCCGGGCATGCGGGCGGAAGTCGAGGAGGTCCGCGAGCAGCCGCTCCAGGTCTTCGTGCGCTGCGACCGTCCGCAGTGGCTCGCCGGCCGCGCCTTCGAGCTGGACCACGTCACCGAGGTGCAGCTTCACGACGACGGCGGCGGCCTCCACCTGCGCACGCGGGACGCGGACCGCTTTCTGCGCCTGGTGGCCGAACTGGTCGCCGAGGGCGGCGTGGAGGTCGAAGCGGTGGGCCCGGCGGACAGCGACCTGCAGGCCGTCTACCGCTACCTGGTTGACGAAGAGGAGGAGCCCTCGTGACGGTGGCCCAGGAGACGGCGGCGCGTCCGCGCCTCGACTGGGCGCTCCTGGCCCGGCAGGTCGGCGGACTCGTGCGGCTGGAACTGCGCCGGCTGCTGCTGACCCGCAGGGCGGTGATCCTGGGGCTCGCGTCGGCGATTCCCGTGGGGATCGTCCTCCTGGTCGGCTCGATACCGATCGGCGGCCAGACGGTGCTGGAACGCTTCGGCAACCGGATCGTCTACGAGACGATCTTCGAGACGGTCTTCCTCGGCGCGATCCTGTTCTTCGGTTGCCTGTACGTCTTCTTCAACCTGTTCCGGGGCGAGATCCTGGAGCGCAGCCTGCACTACCTGCTGCTGACGCCGCTTCGCCGCGAAGTCGTCGTGGCGGCGAAGTACGCGGCCGCGGTCGCCGCGGTGGCGGTGCTGTTCATGGCGAGCACCGTGTTCAGCTACGCGCTGATCTACCTGCCCGTGGGCGTCTCCGGTGCGATCGAGGACCTGACCGCCGGCCCGGGCGGCCGCCATCTGGTGGCCTACCTGGGGGTGACCCTGCTCGCCTGCATCGGCTACGGCTCGCTGTTCACACTGGTCGGCATGGTGTTCCGGAACCCCATCATCCCGGCCGGCGCCCTGTATGTCTGGGAGATGCTGCACTTCCTGCTGCCGCCGGCGCTCAAGAAGCTCAGCGTGATCCACTATCTGAAGGGCCTGCTGCCGGTGCCGCTTTCCGACGGTCCGTTCGCCGTGGTCGTCGAACCGCCGCCGCCGGCCGTCTCCGTCCTCGGCCTGCTCGCCTTCGCCGCCGTCGTGCTCGCGGTGACCGCCCTGATCATCCGCCGCATGGAGATCCGGTACACCGAGGACTGACCACTGGGTGCGCGGGTCGTCTGACCCGCCGCCGCCGCAGGCGGCATGAAGAACGCGCCGGCCGCAGGCCGGCCCAATCTGCCACGATTGCCTTATGGCCACGATCGACATCGGCGGCCTGGCGATCCCCGAGCGGGCGCTGAGCTTCAAGTTCGTCCGCGCCTCGGGCCCCGGCGGTCAGAACGTGAACAAGGTGGCAACGGCCGCGCAGTGCCGCCTCGACCTCGACGCGGCCGGTATCGAGGGGCCTTTGCGGCGTCGCCTGGAGGCGTTGGCCGGGAAGCGCCTCACCGTGGCCGGCGAGATCGTCGTCTCCGCCGATACCCACCGCACCCAGGCCCGCAACCGGGCCGAGGCGCTCGCACGGCTCGGAGCGATGATCGAAGAGGCTAGTGAGGAGCCGCGGCCGCGCCGCCCCACGCGGCCCTCTGCCGGCGCAAGGGAAAGGCGGCTTCAGGACAAGCGCCGGCGCGGCGAGACGAAGAGGCGCCGCGGTCCGGTCGGCCCGGAAGACTAGGAGGTCGGCTACCCCAGCCCGCCGCGGCACGACACGGTCGTGAACCAGCCACGGTCCGCCGTTTCCAGGTCGATCTCGATGTCCTGGCCGCGGGTCAGTTCCTCCCAGACCGGATGGTCTGACGGCGGGCAGGCGATCTCCGCCACCATGCGCTCCCGTTGACGACCGGGCATGATCATCAGGTCGCCCGCGAACTCTGGAATCACGACGATGCGATGGATGAGCGTATCCACCCGTTCCAGCTCCCGGCCGACCCAGACCCTGGTCCACCCCTGGCGCAGCCGCTGCGGCGACGGGAAGTCCAGGCTGTGCCGGTAGACGAGGTCGGCGCTGACGTGAGGCGGAGAGCCGCACGAGACGGGCGCCAGTGCGGCGACGATCAGCGGTAGAAGCACGCGGCGCATGGCGGCGCACAAACTACCGCACTTGACGTGTCGGCGACAGCAACTGGGTGCGCCGGCGCCCTCGCCGGCATCCGGCGCAGAGCGCCGGCCCTCCGGCCGACACCCACGGCTATGCTTCACGCCATGAAAGCGGCAGCTCTCGTCGTGGCATTGGTGATTACCTGCGCGCCATACCCGGCCCAGGCCGACGACTGGCCGCAGTGGCGGGGCGACGAACGCCGCGGCGTCTGGCGCGAGGACGGCATCCTCGAACGCTTCCCCGAAGGCGGCCTCCGCTTCGCCTGGCGCGTGCCGATCGGCGCGGGCTACGGCGGCCCGGCAGTGGCAGCCGGCCGCGTGTTCGCGACCGACTTCGAACGGCTGCCCGGGAACCGCGGCCGGGAGCGCCTGATCGTGCTCGACGAGGCCACAGGCGAGCAGCTCTGGGAGCACGCCTGGGAAACCAGGATGGCAGGGCTCATGCCCGCCTACGCCAACGGCCCGCGGGCAACCCCGACGGTCGACGGCGACCGCGTCTACGTGCTCGGCTCGGCGGGCTACCTCGCCGCGCTCTCGGTCGAGGATGGCCGTGTGCTGTGGCGGCACGACCTGGTGGCGGACTACGAAGCGCCGGTTCAGGCCTGGGGCTTCGTCGGCGCGCCGCTCGTCGACGGCCGGCAGATCATCACCCTCGTCGGCGGCGAACCCGACGCCATGGTCGTGGCGTTCGACCGGGGAACCGGCGACGAGCTCTGGCGCTCGATGGAGGTAGGCAACGAACCGGGGTACAACCCGCCGGTCATCTACGAGCTTGGCGGCCGGCGGCATCTCGTCATCTGGCATCCGAAGGGCATCGCGGGGCTCGACCCGGACGGCGGCGAGGTGTTCTGGCAGTTCCCCTACGAGGTCGAGTACGGGCAGACGATCGCGACGCCGATCCAGGACGGCAACCAGCTCCTCGTGTCGTCCGCGTCGCACGGTTCGACGCTGATCGAGGTCGCCGCTGCCGCGGGGGCCAAGCCGGAAGCCCGGATCGTCTGGAAGGGCAAGAGTTCCAGCAAGGAGGACCTCGACGGCCTGCACTCCTTCAACTCCACGCCTGCCTTCGACGGCGACATGATCTACGGCATCGGCGGCCAGGGGGCGCTGCGCGCCATCGACCGCGCCACCGGCAGGGAGGTCTGGGCGACCTTCGAGCCGAGCGAGGACGCCCGCATCGCCACCGCGTTCCTGGTCCGGAACGGCGACCGCTACTTCATCAGCAACGACCGCGGCGAACTGATGATCGCCCGCCTGAGCCGCGACGGTTACCACGAGATCGACCGGACGCGCCTGCTCGAACCGACCACCCGCAGCGTCCGCATCCGCCGGGAGCTCGGCAAGCTCCTCTGGGTGCACCCCGCCTACGCGAACGGCCACATCGTGCACCGCAACGACCGGGAGATCGTCCGCGCATCGCTGTTGGCCGAGTAAAGAACCGGGAGCGGCCCCAGGTGCCGGGTGTAGACTCCTGAACTCCAATGCGCGGCACCCGCAGCCTCGTCGTCGTACTGGCGGTAATACTCGCCGGCTTCGGCCTGTACCGCTTGCTGTCGAACGATTCGGGAAGTGACTCGGCTGAAACCGGGGCGACTCAGGCCGCCGCGAGCACCGACTACGCGGATCTCGTCGCGCTCTTCGAGGATTTTCGTTCGTTCCAGCAGGGCGGCTCCGGCAACATCCAGTCCTATTCGCAGAGCGGCTGGTTCCTGTCGGACCTTGATACCGCGCCCGACTTCTCCGCCACGGCGATGGCGGAGAAGTACGGCGAACTGAGAGCGTTTCAGGAGCGCTTGGAGGCGATCGATCCCACGGGCTGGCCGATCCCGCAACAGGTCGACTACCAGCTTGTCCGGGCGGAGACGAACGGCTATGAGTTTCAGCACCGGGTGCTCAGCCCATGGTCCAGGGATCCCGGCTTCTACAACGACGTGATCGCCACGTTCGCCTGGGTAGCTGAACCGCCTCTGCAGGGGAACGAGGTGGCGGCTCTGCAATCCAGGCTCGGATCCGTACCCGATGTGGTGCGACAGGCGAAGGAGAATCTCGAAGACTTCTCCCTGATCGCCGCCGATCTGGGCACCCTGGCGATTCTCTCCATTGGAGATACGAGGTCAGCCTACGAATCGCTGGCGCAGGGCCTGAGGGTTCATCATCCGGAGCTCGTGGCCGACGTCGAGTCGGCGCTGGCCGCCATCGACGACTACGAGGACTGGATACGGGCCAACGAAGATCGGATGACGGGCACCACGGGTGTGGGCAGGGAGAACTACAACTGGCTGCTCAGGAACGTCTATCTGTTTCCCTACACCTGGGAGGAGATCCGAACGATCGTCGAACTGGAAGACAATCGCGTGATCACCTTTCAACGACTGGAGGAGCACCGCAATCGCGATGTTCCACCGCTCGTGCCGGTCGGGTCACAACTCGAGTACAGGCAAGGCATCGAAGAAGCCGTCGATCACGTGATGAGTTTCCTGCGCGACGAGGAGATCTTCACTGTGCACGATTACCTCGTGCCGGATGACTACTTCGACTCGCGGCTCTACGGAAAAGGGTACGCCCTGGAGGATCCCTGGCCCGAGACGCACGACTATTTCTTCAATTTCTCCCACCGGGAAGCGGTGATGGAGAACACGCATGAGCTGGTCGGCCACCACTTCGACATGCTCAGGGCAGAGCGGGAGGATCACCCGATCCGCGGCGGAGAGCGGCCGTACAAGATCTCGACGGCTCGCGACGAGGGGCTGGCGTTTGCCCTCGAGGAACTGCTGATGCATGCGGGCTACCTGGACGGACGGAATCCCCATGGCAGGGAAGTCACCTATGAACAGGCGGCTTTCCGCACCGTGCGAGCACTCTCCGACATCTACATGCACAGCGGCGACTGGAGTCTGGAAGAAGCGACGCAGTTCTGCATCGACAACGCGCCGCACGGCGAGCTGCTGGAGGGCAGCCACCACCTCTGGTTCGAGCTGGACACGACCCTGCGCGGCGTGGGGCACCACATGCTGATGGTCCTGGGGAAGGTCCAGTTCATGAAGCTGATGCGAGACCGCGCCAATCAACTCGGCGACGACTTCGTCCTGCGGGAGTTCCTGGACGAGGTCTACGCGGCGGGCCAGATCCCCTGGTCGCTCATCCGGTGGGAGATGACCGGGTACGACGACGAGGTGTCACGACTCTGGTAGCGCCGTCGGCTCCTGCTTCCGCCCCTGCCGGGCACGGGAAACCGCGGTACTGACCAGACCCACGATCAAGCCCGCCACGGGCATGAGCAGCCACACCGTGGCCCAGGGCGAGTCCGGATCCTCCTCGATCTTCTCCAGGCCGCCCCGGGCGAAGTGCAGAAAGGCGATCGAACTAGCGGGCACACTGAACCAGGGATCACGAAGCGCGCTGTCGACGACCGACTCCTCTTCGCCCGAGTTCGCCGCTTCGCCCGGTGGACTCGCCTGCTCGTTCTTCGCCCGCTTCTTCGAGTCGGTGGCTCCGATGAGACCGAAAGCCACGGCGAGAATCGCGATCGCCAACGTCGCCAGGAACCACACGGCTCGGCCGGTCATCGGCGGCGTGGCCATCAGGTCCAGGACGAACCGGGAGAACAGGACGAACACGCAGAAGATCGCGGGCACCTGATACCAGGGGTCGGTGAACACGGTCGACTCGTGCCAGACCGGACCCGTTCCCAGCGTTTCCGCTTCGGGCGAGGTCTCGCTCCGGGCACCGCGGCGCAGTGCGACCAGTGTCGCAACCGCCGCCGTCGCCAGAGCGACCGCATAGACCATCGACACCGGCGAGGTACGTAGCGCCTCGATGCTCAGGAGGCCGCTGTCGCTGCCGGCGATGAGGAGCCCCATCAGCACGAGGAATCGCGGCCCGGGCTTGGACTCGTCGAGTCCCTTCTCCTTCGTCATCGGGCTGAGGCCCCTGAGTCGTCGTACTTTCTGGCGGGGGAGGACACCGTGTCTCCGGTCCGTGCTTGTTTCTCCGAGTGGCCCTGGTGGAGGACCGACGGATCCTAGCTTCGCCCGACGGCGTTCGGGCCGAATCCGGCCTGAGCTAAGTTCGACCGATGCGGTTGCACATCACCTTGGACGACGATCTGGTGGCCGAGATCGACCGGCGTGCCGGTCGCCGAAAACGAAGCGTCTTCATCGCTGAGCTGATTAGGCGGAGTCTCGACGACGAGCGGCGATGGGACGACCTCGAAGCAGCGCTCGGCGGAATCTCCGACACCGGCCACGACTGGGATGACGATCCAGCGGCGTGGGTACGGCGCCAACGGCGAGGCGACGGGCGACTTTCTGCCCGTATGGACTGATCCGCCTGATTCGCGCCGGCCGCGTTGGCTAGCCGCACCGTCAAGCGAACGCCCTGGGCTCGAAGTCCTCAGCATTGAGAATGCTGGTGCTGCCGCCCGTGGCCCGAATGAGGAACAGTCCCCTGCGCTCCGCGTAGGTGGTCACGGCGGTGTCGCTCTTCACGTAGGCCACGGCACCGAGGATCCGCCTGCCCTGATACACGTGCGCCAGATCGGTGAATCTCGGCAGCCTGGAGAGGAACTCGGTCACGTCCTCCGACCGCAGGGTCGGCCTGACCTCGACCACCACGACGGCCAGTTCGCTCACGGCCACGAGGTCGAACTCGAGGTACTCGCCGTTTCGTCTTCCCTTGTGCCGCTGGTGAGTGCTCTCGACGGCGATTCCCCTGCCCTTGAGCAGGGGGACGAGATCCCCATCGACCAGGCTTTCTAGGAGCTCTTCCCACGGAGAGCTGAAGAGTTCGGCCAGGGTCTGCGGTTTTCTGGGCTGGGCTAGTTCGTGCGTCGTCATGCTCGAGGCCTCAGAACCGGTACCGCAACCCCACCGACACGCCCACATACCCGATCCCGTCGAACCCCAGGTCGCTCGTGAACGGCGTCGTTCCGTCCGCCTTGACGGGTTCATGGCTGCGGAGCACCTTCCACAGGTCGCTTCCGCTGAAGTCGTCGAACCGGGCCCAGCGCGCCTTGATCGTGAACGATGCGCTGTCGCCGAGGGCGTGGTCCACGCCGGCGAGGACCTGGTAGCCGGAGAGCGTGTCGCTGAACTCGCTGTCGAAGAGACTGAGACTGCCGGCTGCCGCGGCTGGACGGTCGGCGAGGGTGAGCGGCGGGTCGACGTCCTGGTAGCCCTGCGCGAGGGTCTTGCGCAGGAGGCGGGTGCTGTAGCGGAGGCTGACGCGAGCCTGGCCCAGGCCCACGCCGACGAAGGGGGTCCATGACGTGGCGTTGTCGAAGTCCCAGTACGCGTTGACGAAGAGTTCGCGGGAGTCGAAGTCCGAGACGGTCACGCTGGGAGGATCGACGGGGCTCCACTCGCTCATCTTGTCGTCGAAGGTCGGGTCGCCGGTCGGCGACAGAAAGTAGATCGTGCCGCCGTCGTGCTGCCGGGCGGTGTGCTCCGCCTCGAGGCGCAGCCTGCCCAGGTCGTAGCCGATGCCCAGGCTGCCGGTGAACCGGGAACCCAGGTCGAAAGGAGTGGTGACCTCGGGCGACGAACCGGGTCCGCCGCACGCGGGGTCGCCGGTCGGCGCCATGGCCGGATCGGCGTAGAGCAGGACGTCGCACCTCGTCGGATGGTCGGCGCCCGAGATGGTGGCCTCCAGGGTCGAGGCGTCGACCATGCCGGCCTCGAAGGCGAGGTAGAAGCCGCGGTCGTCGTCCTGGGCGCCTGCGATGCTGGCGGCCCCGAGGACAGGGGCGGCGAGGATCAGGGAGAGCAGTCCGCGAGCGGACCGGGGCGTGAACATCTTGAGGTTGTCTCCTGAGGAAGCGCGACCGGTGGTGGTGCATCCCCGATTCTAGGGGCCGCGTGACCTCCGGTGTTAGCTCGACGAACGGAGGAGACCGCCGGGGCGGCTTCGCTGTTCGTGAACGCAGGACGGCTTGCGCGGCAGCGGGTGTTCGGGGAACGCATCAGGCCTCGATCTGACTCTCTACGAACGGCAGCATCGCCTCGACGCACTCGGCCGGCTGCTCGAGCTGAAGGAGGTGCGTCGTGTCCGGAACGAAGTCGTAGTCGAGGGCCAGAATCTCCCTCAGATCCACCGTGGGCAGAAACGAGAAAGGCACCGTGGGGTCGGAGCCGATGATCTTCACGGGACAGGAAACGCGGCTCAGGTCCGCTGCCCTTGCCCATCGCGGGCCTTCCAGCGAGATCGCCGCTTCGTACTCCCTCGGGCAGCGCAGTTCGTAGCCGTCGCCGTTCGAGGCCTGCCGCAGCGTGGTGCGTGCGACGAGCTCGGGCGCGCCGGGGCAGAGAAGCTGGAAGCCGGGCGCGCGCAGTACGCGCTCCATGAACTCCTCGGGGCTCGCGAAGCGTTCGCGGCGCCTCAGGGCGGCTTCGCCCAGGTGCCGGAGCATGGTCTCCACCTTCTCGACGTCCTCGGGCCGGCAGCCGGGCGGGCAGATGACGGGGTCGAAGAGGAGCAGGGCGGAGTAGGCGGAACTTCGCGTGGCGTGGATGAGCGCCGATTGCGCCGACACCGAGTGGAACACGCCGATCTTCGGCCTGGCCCCGAAGTGCCGGTCGATCGCTTCCGCGATGTGGCCGTGATCGTCGATGAAGGTCGCGACGCTGTGGGCTTCGGCCTCGCCGACCGGGTTCCAGCCATGGTTGCGGAGGTCGAAGAGGACGACGTCGAACCGGTCCGTGAGCAGCGACCAGAACGGGTAGTAGGCGTCGGCCGCGAACCCGTTGCAGTGGCTGACGACGAGCCGCGGGCCGCTGGAGTTGCCGTGCCGCCGGAGAACGATGCGGCTGCCGTCCGCCATGCGGACCTCGGCCGTCGCCTGGGGCTCCGGCACTTTCCACCGCGTCGGTTGCGCCATCGCGGGGATCCTACGGTCGCCGGCAGACGAACAGCTCGTACTCGCCGGGCTCGATCTCCGAGTGGTCGCAGTCCACGGCCTTCGCCTCGAAACCGACCTCTCCCAGCAGCCCGAGCCAGTCGGCACGGCGGAAGAGGCCCGTGACGTGGCGGTCATGCACAACCTCGACGCTGCCGTCGGCCTCGCGCAGCACGAAGGCGTAGTCCGTCGTGATCGTCGTGTCCGTGGGGTCCGGATCCCAGGTGTTCTCGAGGTAGTGGGCGCTCCGGTCCTCGCCGTCGCAACCGCCGCAGTCCGTGCTGGGCTGGAAGTTCTCGCGCAGGTGGTCGGGCGCGAAGAGGGCGGCGCCGCCGGGCCGGCAGTGGACCCAGGCGGTTTCGATGGCGGAGCGCAGGTCCTCGAGCGTCGTCATGTAGTCGATCGCGTCGTGGACGAAGACGCAGTCGAACGTCCGGTCGAGACGGACCGTTCGCATGTCGCCCTCGACGTGTTGGCACTCGGGATTGAGCTGGCGGCTCATCGCCAGCATCTCCGGGGACAGGTCGACGAGGGTCATCTCGAAGTGCGCCTTGAGATGGGAGGCGTTGTGGCCGCCGCCGCTGCCGAGTTCGAGAGCGGTTCCGGGGGTGTCGCCGGAGGCTTCGAGCAGGTGCCGGAGGTAGATGCCGGCTTCTTCCTCGTACTCGTGGGGCGGTGAGATCAGCGGCCACCAGGGCGCGATCTCAGCGTAGAGCTTGGGCATGAGTCGTGAAGGATACGGGCTCGCCGCTTCGCGGCGTCGCGCGGATGCCGGCGAGGGCGCCGGCGCACCCAGTGCGGGGATTCAGCCGGAGTTCGAGGAGGTCGACGAGGCGATGATGGCGGGCATGACGGCGGCCGCGGTGATGGCGGCCTGCGCTGCCTGGACGGCGTTGGACGTGGCCTTGCCGATGACGTCTCCCTTGGTGAGGCTCTTGATGCGCTGCTTGCGGGGTCTCAGTTCCCGGCGGCCGAAGGTCGGGTTGAGCAGGCCGACCGCGTGCGCCAGAGCGGCCAGGACGACCGTCCGGGGCTCGACTTCCCGGTCGTCGCTGAAGATCGCGGTGCGCAGGCGCTCGATGATCTCCCGTTCGGGGCCAGGGTCGATTTCCGGGAAGACGCGTCGCCTGAAGATGAGGAGGATCTCCTGCTCATCCGCCCGCAGGATGCGCCGGGAGCAGAGCTGTTCGGCGACCCGGTGGTGGAGCTTCTTCATGGAGGAGAAGCGCGTGATCCAGGTCTGGATCGAGGCGCGCCGTTTGGCGTCCCGGATTCTCTTCAGGCACTCGTTGAGGATGGCGTCTTCGGTGCGGCGGATCTCGCGGACCTCGACCAGCTTGCGCCAGCGGCGCGACTCGTCGATGCGGATGCGCTCTCTGAGCAGGAGCTCGGCGGCGATCGCGCCGCCGAGTCCGATGCTCGTGTGGGCGCCGCCCAGGGTGCCCTTCGTGTCGTGCAGCGCGAGGAGGAGCAGTTCTTCGTGGAGGTGGAGGGGGGTGTCGCGCATCGCTTGAGTCTAGAAGGCCTCGCTCCAGGGGCGGCTGAGGCGCAGGGCGGAGTTGATCAGGCCGACCATCGAGTACGTCTGGGGGAAGTTGCCCCAGAGTTCGCCGGTCTCCGGGTCGAGGTCCTCGGAGAGAAGTCCTACGGGGTTGCGGCGTTCGAGCATCTGCTGGAACAGTTCGCGGGCCTCCTCGCGGCGGCCGAGTGCGTTGATCGCGTCGATGTACCAGAAGCTGCAAACGGCGAAGGAGGTGGCGGGGGAACCGAAGTCGTCCTCCCGGTAGCGGAAGAAGTGGCTGCCGGAACGCAGCGGCTCGAGGGACTCGACCGTGGCCGCGAAGCAGGGGTCGTCGGCGTCGAGGAAGCCCAGATCGTGGAGCAGGAGGAGGCTGGCGTCGATGCCGTCGCCGTTCAGCGTGGCTGCAAGGCCGCCTCCTTCGGTCTCCGCGTGCCGGAGGACGTGCGAACGGATCGCCTCGGCCTGGTTCGTCCAGTGCCGCTGACGATCGGCCAGGCCGAGCGCTCTCGCGATGCGGGCCAGGCGGTCGCAGGCGGCCCAGCACATGACGCTCGAGAAGGTGTGGACGGCGCTCCGCTGCCGGAACTCCCAGAGGCCTGCGTCGGGCTGGTCGAACAGGGCCACGGCCTGGTCGCCGAGCTGCTCCAGCCAGCCGAACACGCGGCGGTTGCCGGGCTTGACCAGCCGCCGGTCGAAGAAGCTCTGGGTGACGGAGAGAATCGCGCTGCCGTAGCTGTCGTTCTGGAGTTGGCGCCAGGCGTCGTTGCCGACCCGGACCGGCGGCATGCCGCGGTAGCCCGGCAGGCCGTCGACCGTGCGCTCGGTGAGTTCCCGCTCGAACTTGATGCCGTAGACCGGCTGCAGCACGCCGCCCTCGGCGGCAGCGGCGAGGTTCGTGATGTAGCCGAGATAGCCCTCCATCGTCCGCGTGGCGCCCAGGCGGTTGAGCGCCTGGACGACGAAGTGGGAGTCACGCAGCCAGCAGAAACGGTAGTCCCAGTTGCGGCCGCTGTCCGGCGCTTCGGGGATCGAGGTGGTCATCGCCGCGAGCACGGCCCCGGTCTCCTCGAAGCTGCAGAGCTGGAGCGTGATGGCGGCGCGGATCACCGCCTCCTGCCACTCGAAGGGCACCGCAAGGTGGCGCACGAACTCGCGCCACCAGGTCTCCGTCCGGCTCCGGAACTCCCGCGCCACCGAGTCCACGGGCTCGGTCAGACTCTCGTCCGGCCCGAGCAGCAGGGTGAGCGGCTGCTCCAGGACGAAGGAGATCTCGTCGCTGATCAGGGAGACCGGCGCATCGGTGGTCAGGCGAAGCGTCAGGGCCGGTCCGACGTAGCGGACGTGGTTGCTGCCGCGGGTTACCTCGGGGCGACGCGCGCCGTAGTCGAACCGCGGCCGCAGTCGAATGCGGATGCGCGGCTCGCCGGAGAGGCGCTCGATCGTGCGGACGATCATCGTGGGCCGGAAGGAGCGGCCGAACTGCTCGAAGCGGGGCGCGAAGTCGGTGATCCGGATCGCGGCGCCGTTGCCGTCGCGGAGCGTCGTCACCAGGATCGCGGTGTTCTCGAGGTACTGCTGCTCGCTTTCGCGGAACCCCTCGAGCAGGATGTCGAAGAAGCCTCCGGCCTCGGGATCGCCGTCGTCCCCGCCGTTGCCGCCGAGGAGGGAATGGAAGACGGGGTCGCCGTCGAAGTGGGGCAGACAGGCCCAGCAGATCCGGCCGCGCGGGTCGATCAGCGCTCCGAACCCGCAATTGCCGATCACGCCGCCGTCGAGCGGACGCGCGTCACCGCCCGTCATGGACCCGCCAGCCGCTCGCGCAGCGCCTCCAGCCAACGGTGCAGCTCCCGAACGCCGCCCAGGCCGTACGTGGCGGCGCTTTCACGGCTGCCGTCCGGCTCCAGGCCGACGACGATCGCGGCGCCGCCGCAACTCTGGGCGGCTTCGAACCCTTCCTCGTCGGTGATGTCGTCGCCGATGAACACGGGCGCCCGGCCGCGGAACGGCGCTTCGGCCATGAAGTCCTCGACCACCGTGCGCTTGTTCGGGCGGTGCGGCTTGAGTTCGAGCACCATCTTGCCTTCCTGCACCCGGTAGCCCGAACCGAGGGCGGCGCGCGCCCGCTCCATCGCCTCGCGGGCAGGGGCCTCCGCGGCGGTCGCGCGGCGGTAGTGGAGCGCCAGGGTCGCCGACTTGTCCTCCAGCAGCGTGCCCGGATGCTCGTCGACGAAGCGCTCGAGGTCGCGACGCGCCGGTTCGAGGGCGGCCGAGCCGTCGCTCCGGCTGACGGCGCCGCCCGCCGACCGCCGCTCCAGGCCGTGCAGCCCCGCCGCCGGAAGGGCAAGCGGCGCGAAGAAGCGGTCGAGCACGTCGAGCGACCGGCCGCTCGCGAGCGCCAGCGCGCCGTCGAGGCTCTCGCTCAGGCGGGCCAGCAGGCTGGCGACGCCTTCGTCGACGTGGACCGCGTCGGGCGCCTCGGCGATCTCGATCAGGGTGCCGTCGACGTCCAGGAACAGGGCCCAGGAGTGTGGCGGCGGCGCGGCGGAGCCGGTTTCCAGGAGGGTCCAGGCGGTGCGTGGCGGATGCGCTCTCTGGTTCACACGGGCCCCCACCGAGATCCCTTACGATACTGAAACCGATGGCCCCTCAGGATCTGCCGGCTGCCCAGCAGTCGGAACTGGTGATTGTCGCCAACACCTTGCCCGTGCGTCGCGAGGAGGTGGATGGGGAACTGGGCTGGGCGCAGAGCCCCGGCGGCCTGGTCAGCGCCCTGTCGCCGATCGTCCGCGACGCGGGCGGCTGCTGGGTCGGCTGGACCGGCGGCGCCGACGACGCGCCCGAGCCGTTCCGGCACGAAGGCATCCTGAACGTCGCGGTGCCGGTGTCGGAGGCCGAGGTCGCCGGCTCCTACCAGGGGATGTGCAACTCGACCCTGTGGCCGCTCTACCACGACGCGGTGCGGCCGCCCGAGTACCACCGGCACTGGTGGAACCCCTACGTCGCGGTCAACCGCCGCTTCGCCGAGGAGGCCGCTCGCCGCACCGCGCCCGGCGGCAGGGTGTGGATCCAGGACTACCACCTCCAGCTCGTGCCGCGGATGCTGCGCGAGCTGCGGCCGGACATCAGCTCGGGCTTCTTCCTGCACATCCCCTTTCCCCCGATCGAACTGTTCCTGCGCCTGCCCTGGCGGCGGCGGGTGCTCGAGGGGCTGCTCGGGGCCGACGTGATCGGCTTCCAGACGCCTGCCGGCGCCTACAACTTCACGCGGCTCGCCGACCGGCTGATCGAGGCCGAGCCTCAGGGGGAGACGATCCGCTACCAGGGCCGCGACATCCGGGTCGGCGCCTTTCCGATCTCCATCGACACGGACCGCTACGCGAACGCGGCGCTGGCGCCCGAGATCCGGGAGCGGGCCGAACAACTCCAGCAGCTTCGTCGCGGGCGGAAGATCATCCTCTCCGTCGACCGCCTGGACTACACGAAGGGCATCGACCTGCGGCTCAAGGCGTTCCTCGAATGGCTGGGTCGCGAGGACCGGTCGATCCGGGACGCGGTGATGGTCCAGGTCGCCGTGCCCAGTCGCGAGCGCATCTCGGAGTACCAGATCCTGCGGCGCGACGTGGAGGAACTCGTTGGTCAGATCAACGGCGAGTACGGCGAACTCGGCGTCGTGCCGGTGCAGTACTTCCGGCGCAACCTGCCGTTCGAGGAGCTGATCGCCTTCTACCTCGTCGCCGACGTGATGCTCGTGACGCCGCTCTGCGACGGCATGAACCTGGTGGCCAAGGAGTACGTCGCCACCCGGCTCGAGGACGACGGTGTGCTCGTGCTCTCCGAGTTCGCGGGCGCCGCCTCCGAGCTGCCGGACGCCCTGCTGGTCAATCCCCACGACGTGAACGCGATGGCGGCGACGATCGAGCAGGCGATCACCCTCGACCCGGAGGACGGGGCGCGACGGATGAAGGCGATGCGCGAGGTCGTGCGGCGGCACTCCGTCCACGAGTGGGCCGCCCAGTTCATCGAGGCGCTGGCCTGACGCGCATGGCACGGCCCGTCAGCGACGCCGAAGCGGGGTTCGAGGTAGGGGAGGGCTTCGAACGCTTCTCGCAGAAGGACGACGTCTTCTGCCGTTCGTTCTGGGACCCCGAGGTGAGGACCTCCCGCTCGGACATGTTCTACGAGACGTACCGCACGCCGGAGCTGCGCTGGCGCCCGGTCGACGGATTCACGCGGCGCGACTACGCGCTGCGCAACGCTTCCTGGCACGTCACCGATCTGTTTGCGGAGTTCCGGGGAGACGCCGACCGTCGCGAGGGCTTCCTCGACCCCTACACGGTGCTCCGTGACGGTCCGGGTCCGCCGGACGAGAGCGATGAACCGGAGGAGGTCCTCGCCGCTCGACTCGCGGCGGATCTCAAGACGGCCGCCCGCGCGTTGGGCGCCGACCTGATCGGCATCACCGCAAACGACGACCGTTGGGTGTACACCCACGCGTACTCGCGGGAGACCGAGACGGAGAAACCCCAGGAGCTTCCGGGCGAACTCGGGAACGTCGTCGTCATCGCGCAGGCGATGGACCGGGGTCTGGTGGAGACCGTGCCGTCGGCCCTGAGCGGGACGGCGACGGGGGTCGGTTACAGCAGCGACACGGTGGTGCTGCTCGCGATCGCCCAGTACATCCTGAACATGGGCTACTCCGCGGTGCCGACGATGAACGACACGGCTCTGGCGATTCCGCTCGCGATCAAGGCGGGGCTGGGCGAGTACGGCCGTCACGGTCTGCTGATCACGAGGGAGTTCGGCCCCAGGGTGCGGCTCGGAAAGATCTTCACCGACATGCCCCTGGCGCACGACCGTCCGCTGCGCTTCGGTGTGCGCGAGACCTGCGAGGTGTGCCGTGCGTGTTCGGATGCCTGCCCGCCGAAGGCCATCGCGATGGACGCGCCGACGGACCGGATCTACAACATCTCCAACATCCGCGGCGTCAGAAAGTGGACGACGGACGCCGAGAAGTGCTTCCGGTTCTGGTCGAACCAGAACACCGACTGCTCGATCTGCGTCAGGGTCTGCCCCTACAACCGGGACTACTCCAGGCGCTTCAGCCGAATCTGGCGGTGGATGGCGGGGACCCGTCTGCGCCGGCTCGCCCTCTGGCTCGACCGCCGGAGCGGCCGCGGACGGAGGGTTGAGCCCCAGACGTGGTGGGGGCGCGCCCTGTCCGGCTGGTAGGCTTGAACGTAGCGTCCGGCCGCCGAGCGCAGGAGAACAGGAGGAAAGGCCGAACGGAATAGCGACTCTGCCCGTCCCGTTCGGATCCAATGCCATGTGGATCAAGAAGTACGACCCCGCCCGCTACCTTCCCTCAGACTCCGGGATCGCGCTGCCGAGCCGCGAGCCGACGCCGCGGGACGTCTATATGGACCGGCGCAAGTTCGTCGCGGCGGCCGGCCTCGGCATCGCCGCCGCGTCGCCCCTGGCCGCCCAGTTCCGCCTTCGCCAGCAGGTACCGGCGCCTCCTCCGGCGCCGCCGATTGAGGACAAGCTGAAGCCGGCCCTCGAGAGGCCCGATGTCTACGGCGCCGAGCTCAGCGCGCGGCCCAAGCGCAACGTGAAGTTCGCCAGTCCGCCGGCAAGCATCGGCGGCGAACTGACGCCGCGCGACGCGGCGGGCAGCCACAACAACTTCTACGAGTTCTATCCCGGTCGTGGCGGCCCGGTGTGGAAGTTCGCCGGCAAGTTCACCGTCGAGCCGTGGAAGGTCGAGGTCACGGGCCTGTGCGACAACCCGATGACGCTCGATCTCGACGACATCTTCGGCTTCGAGCACGAGGAGCGGCTCTACCACTTCCGCTGCGTCGAGCGCTGGGCGATGAACGTGCCCTGGAGCGGCTTCCCCCTCAGCAAGCTGATCGAGAAGGCGCAACCGAAGTCGTCAGCCAGGCATGTCCGTTTCTTCACCGCTCTCAAGAGGGACCAGATGCCGGGCGTCAGGGAGGCCCACTGGTACCAGTGGCCTTACTTCGAAGCCCTCCGCATGGATGAGGCGATGAACGAGCTGGCTTTCGTCGCCACCGGTATCTATGGAGAGCCTCTGGTCAAGCAGCACGGTGCGCCGCTGCGGCTCGCGATCCCGTGGAAGTACGGCTACAAGAGCGCGAAGTCGATCGTGAAGATCGAGTTCGTGGCCGAGGAGCCGAAGATCTTCTGGCAGATCCAGCCGCACGAGTACGGGTACCTCTCGAACGTGAACCCGAACATCCCGCACCCGCGCTGGAGCCAGGCGACATCTCACTGGCTGCACAACAGCCAGCCGTTCGAGACACCGATCTTCAACGGCTACGGCGAGTACGTCTCGAAGCTCTATCCAGACGAGCCGACGACGATGCAGCGGGCGCTACGGATGGGTCAGGTCGCCCGGTAGCGTCCTCCACTGGGTGCGCCGGCGCCCTCGCCGGCATCCGGCGCGAGGCGCCGGCTCCGCGAGCTACCGTTCCGTCCCCGCTGCCAGCGTCGTTCCCGCACCGTGCCGCGCGGCCTGCACCGCGGCCGCGAACAGGCCGATCGCGACGCCGAAGGTGATCAGACCTACGAGTTGCAGCCAGCCGAACATGTCCGATGGCGTGGCGATCGAGAGTAGCGCGGATCCGAAGCCGAAGTCGGCGAACTCGCCGGCGCGCACGGCCTCGAGCGCGCTCAGACCTGTGAGCAGGAGGGCGCCTCCGCCCAGAGTAAGGGCACCGTAGGTCACGCCGTGAGCGGTGAGCTGCGCCGGCGACCGCGGCGGCAGCGGCTCCTGGCGGCGAACCTCGAACTTCGGCTCGCGCTCGCTCGGCTTGACGAAGCGGCTGAGCATGTAGAGGCCGGGCAGGCCGAGCGGGATGGTGAAGAGGAAGAAGTTCGACCACCCCACCGAGTGCACCATGAAGCCGGCGATGGGCCCGGAGACGATCCGTCCCATGCCGAAGAGGGTCGAGAACAGGGCGTACTGAGTAGCCGAGAAGCGCTTCTGCGTCATGCGCAGCAGCAGCACGGAAAAGGCGCCCGTCCCCAATCCCTGGCACAGCGATTCGAACCCCATGGCGCCGTAGAGAAGGCCCGGCTGCATCGGCAGGTTGGCGAGCAGGATGTACCCGACGTTGGAGAAGATCTGGAGGAACCCGAAGATCCACAGCGCCCTTCCGAGGCCGATCACGTTCGTCCCGAGACCACCGACGATGGAGCCGACGATTGTCGCCGTCGTGCCGACGGTCGCCAGGGCTACACCGCGGTGGAACTCGGTGTAGCCCATGTCGACCAGGAATGGTCGTAGCAGGCCCTGGGCCAGGTTGTCGCCGAACTTGAAGAGAATGACGAAGGCGAGAATCTCGACCGCTCGGTGGCGGGAGAGAAAGCCCAGAAACGGCTGCCAGACGGCGTCCCGGAGCGTCTTCGGGCCGGGCGGCAGGTTCTTCGGCTCGGGCGCCAGGATGGTCACTGCGAGCATTGGCAGGTAGAGAGCTGCCAGGCCGACGCAGACGAGCGGCCACGAGATGCTGCCAGCGACCGTGATGGCGGTCCCGCCGGCAACGAGCATGGCCATCCGGTAGAGCCCGATCCTGGCGCCGACCGCCGCTCCCTGTTCCTCCTTGCGGAGCACGTCCACGGCGTAGGCGTCGACCGCGATGTCCTGGGAGGCGGCCGCCATGGCGATGGCCAGGGTCAGAGCCAGAGCCAGCCAGGGAGTGTCCGGATGATCGCCGACGCCTGCCAGAGAGAGCGTGCCAAGCAGCAGGCACACCTGGGCGACCGCCGCCCAGCCCCGGCGGCGACCGAGGAAGGGCAGGGGGAAGCGGTCCATGAGGGGCGCCCAGACGACGTTGAACGTCCACGGCGCTTGCGCCAGCGTGAAGAGGCCGACCAACCGGATGTCGATGCCGGCGTCGCGCATCCAGTCCGGTATCGCGATCCAGACCAGCCCCAGCGGCATGCCGGACGAGAACGAGAGGAGGACGACCGACAGCGTCCGCCAGGAGCGGACTGCCTGTGCGAGGCTCTGCAGCGTTCCGAGCCGTTCCGGCGCCTGCTCCTGCTCGGCCATCGGACTCATCCTATGCGTAATCGTCTATGAATCCGACGATGCCGGTGACCTGGAACCCGGGTCGTGCAGAATCCGTAGTTGAACGTGAGCAGTCTCTCTTGAGGAGGAACCGACCGTGACCGCGACAGCCACCCAGTCCCGCCCCCTTCATCGTTCCGGGTCCGACCGCCTGATCGGCGGCGTCTGCGGAGGCATCGCCGCCTGGCTGGGCTGGAACCCGACGGGCGTCCGTCTGCTCTACATCCTGATCTCGATCCTCTCGGTCGCTTTTCCCGGGATCATCGTCTACATCCTGCTCTGGATCGTGATGCCGCTCGGCGACTGAGACCTCCGGCCATTGGTAGGCTGACCGCTGATGGCTCCAGCCGACGCCGCCACCTTCCTCGAGGCGCTCAGCAACCGCCTCGGCGCCGACCGTGTCCTCACCGGCGCGGCCCCGATGGCGGCCTACGAGTCGGACGCGCTGACCGCGTTTCGGGCCCGGCCTCGCGCCGTCGTGCTGGTCGATTCGGCGGAAGAAGTCGTCGACGTGGTCCGTCTATGCGCGGCGGCCGAAGTTCCGTTCCTCGCCCGCGGCAGCGGCACGAGCCTGTCCGGCGGCTCGCTGCCGGTCGACGACGGCGTCGTCATCGCGATGAACCGGCTGAACCGGATCCTCGAAGTCGACCCGGTGCGGCGGACGGCGGTCGTCGAGCCCGGCGTCGTCAACCTCGCCGTTTCCGACGCGGCGGAGCCCTACGGCCTCTACTACTCGCCCGACCCGTCGAGCCAGTCCGTGTGCACGATCGGCGGCAACCTGGCCTTCAACTCGGGCGGCGCTCACTGCCTGAAGTACGGCATGACGAGCAACCACGTGCTCGGTCTGGAGGTCGTGCTCCCGGACGGGGAGGTGATCGAGATCGGTGGTGACAGCCTGGAGGGCATCGGCCCCGACCTGGTCGGGCTCTTCGTCGGCTCCGAGGGGCTGTTCGGCATCGCGACGAAGATCACGTTGCGCCTGCTGCCGAAGCCCGAGACGTACTTCACCCTGCTGGCCGCCTACGACTCGCTGGCGGCCGCGGGTGAGGCGGTGGCCGCCGTCGTCGCTTCGGGCCTCCTGCCAGGGGCGATGGAGATCATGGACAACCTGGCCATCGAGGCCGCCGAAGCGGCGGTCGGCGCCGGCTATCCGCTCGATGCCGAGGGCCTTCTGATCGTCGAACTCGAAGGCGAGGAGCAGCAGGTCGCCGCCGAGAGCGAACTGCTGCTGGAAGTCGTCAGGCAATCGAAGCCCTACCTCGAGCACATCGCCAGCGACCCGGATGACCGGATGCGCATCTGGAAGGGCCGCAAGAGCGCTTTCTCCGCGGTCGGGCGGCTGAGCCCCGACTACATCGTCCAGGATGGGGTGGTGCCGCGCTCGCGCCTCGGCGAGGCACTGACGGAGATCCAGCGGCTCGGCGAACAGCACGGGATCCGGGTCGCCAACGTCTTTCATGCCGGCGACGGCAACCTGCACCCGCTGATCCTCTTCGACGGCCGGGTCGAAGGCGAACTGGAGCGCGCCGAGGAGCTGGCGGGCGAGATCCTCCGACTCTGCATCGACCTCGGCGGTTCGATCACCGGCGAGCACGGGGTGGGGATGGAGAAGCGGCAGTACCTGGGCGAGATGTTCGACGACGTCGATCTGGACGCGATGCGCCGCATCCGTATGGCGATCGACCCCGGCGAGCTGGCGAACCGGGGCAAGATGTTCCCGGACGCCGAGGCGCCGGCGCTGCTCAGCCACGGTCCGCACCCCCTGGAGGTGGCGGGGGTCATCTCGCGCGAATGAGGCGCGGCGGCGCGGTCAACAGCGGAAGGCCAGGAGACTTGTGACCGGCGTTGTCCATCAGCCGGGTTCGGCGGCCGAGGTTGCCGAGGCCGTTCGCGGTGCGGAACGGGTCGTGCCGCGGGGCGGCGGCACGAAGCCTGCTCTGTGGTCGGTCGGCGGCGCTGACCTGCTCGACGTGTCGGCGCTCAGCGGCATCACCGAGTACCTGCCGAGCGAGTACACGGTGACGGCCCTGGCCGGCACGCCGCTCGTCGATATCGAGGCTCGACTTGTGGCCGAGGGCCAGTACCTGCCGTTCGATCCGTTGCTGGTCGACGCCGGCAGCACCGTCGGCGGCGCGGTTGCCGCGGGCGCGAATGGCCCCGGCCGGTTGCGCTACGGCGGTCTGCGGGACTTCCTGCTCGCGGTGGCCTTCGTCGACGGCCGGGGCGAGATCGTCCGCGGCGGCGCAAAGGTGGTCAAGAACGCCGCCGGCTTCGACGTGCCGAAGCTCATGGTCGGCAGCCTGGGTCGTCTGGGCGTCCTCACCGAGTGCACGTTCAAGGTCTTCCCGCATCCCGAAAGCTGCGCCACCGTGCGCGTCGCCGGCATGGCGCTGGACGAGGCCCTCGAGGCCGCCGGCCGCGTCGGGTCCGGCGCGGTCGAGCTCGAGTGCCTGGACCTGATGCACGGCCTGGCCGGCTGGGACCTGGAGATCCGCATCGGCGGTCGCAGCTTCGCCCTGGACGCTCGTCTCAAGCGCGCCGCCGATCTTCTCGACACGGACGTCACCATTCTCTCGGGCGACGCCGACGCGACGCACTGGCGCACCCGCCGCGAGTTCGGCTGGGCTCCGCCGGACGCCTCCGTCCTCAAGCTCCCCCTGACGCCGGCCACGGCGGCCGTCCTGGAACAGGTCCTGGCCGACCTCGGCGCTTCCCACGTAGCCAGGGTCTACAGCGCTGGCGTCCAGCAGGCTTTCGTCGCCTGGCCCGTCGAACGCGCAGCCGACATGCCGTCCCTCGACCGCGCCCTCGCACAGTCGAAGCTGACGGCGCTCGCGCTGCGCGCACCGGCCGAAGCTTCGAACCAGCCGATCCTCGGCTACCGCACCGGCGGCGAGCTGCTACGCCGCGTCGAACAAGCCCTCGACCCGGCCGGCCGCTTCGGCCGGCTGTAGCGCTTCCGCACGCCAGAGCGTCGGCGCGCCGGCCTCTGGCCGGCCCGGCGCTGCCGAGCGTTCAACCCCGAGCAACCGCGGGCAGAATCTTCAATCTGCGAGTGCCGGAACTTTCAATCTGCCGGCGCTCAACCTTGCAATCTGCTGACACGTTACCTTACGATCAGCCGATGCCGGAACCGATCCTGTTCCCGCGCTTGATCGAGCGCCGACTTGTCGAGGCCCTGGAAGACTCTCCGGCCGTTCTCATCCATGGTCCGCGGCAGTGCGGCAAGACGACGTTGGCCCGCATGGCGGCTGCCGGCCCTGACCGGCTCGGCTATTCCTACGTCAGCCTGGACGACGCGGTGGCCCGCGACAGTGCCCGGTTGGACCCGGCGGGATTCGTCGGCGAGCTTCCGGACCGGGTCATTCTGGACGAGGTTCAGCGCGCGCCGGAGCTGTTCGAGGCGATCAAGCTGGACGTGGACCGCCGGCGGGCGCCCGGTCGTTTCCTGCTCACGGGTTCAACGAACGTACTGCTCCTGCCGAAGCTGTCCGAGTCGCTTGCGGGGCGTCTGGAGATCGTTCGGCTTCATCCGCTGGCGCAGCGGGAGACTGCGGGGCCATCGAAAGAGCCGGTGGGCGTTGCGCCCCGCCGCGAGTTCCTGGATCTTCTCTTCGGCGACGGATTCGACGTCCGTCGCTCGGAGCGGCTTGGCGCCGAGCTTCCGGAACGCATCGCGGCCGGCGGCTTCGCACCGGCGATCCTTCGTCCCACTCACCGGCGCCGGGCGAACTGGCATCGGAGCTATGTCGAAGCGCTGGTTGCCCGAGACGTGCGGGACCTTGCGAACATCCGGTCTCTCGATGTGTTACCGAGGTTGCTTTCGGCCGTTGCCGGCCAGACCGCGCGTCTCTTCAACCTGACGGACCTGGCCGCGCCGTTTCAGCTCAGCCGGCCGACGATCCGCGACTATGTGGCGCTGCTCGAGCGCCTGTTCCTGTTTGAGCGGCTCCTCCCATGGCACAGCAATCGTCTGAGCCGGCTGGTCAAGAGCCCGAAACTCCACTTCGTGGACACGGGAGTCGCCGCCACGCTTCTGGGCACGAGTCCGGCCGGTCTGATGGCGGACCGCCCCCTGCTCGGGCAGCTACTGGAGACCTTCGTCTACCAGGAACTTCGGCGTCAGGCCGGCTGGCACGACACGCCTTTCGGCTTCTTCCACTTCCGCGACCGGGATGGGTTCGAGGTCGACATCGTGATCGAGCAAGGACCGGCCGCCGTGGCGGGCGTTGAAGTCAAGGCGTCCGCGACGGTCAGACCGTCCGACTTCCGTGGCCTCCGCAAGCTGGCCGCGACCGTCGGTGGTCGCTTCGCAGGCGGAGTGGTCCTCTACGATGGCGAACTGACCGCACGCTTCGGAGACCGTCTCCACGCCGTGCCTGTCCGCCGGCTGTGGGAGACGGTGTGACGGCGCTTCGCGCCGGGTGCCGGCCAGAAGGCCGGCGCACCGGCAGTTGGCCTTTCCTCAGCTCGCCTTCGGCAAAGCTCCCATCACGGCCTTGACCTCAAGGAACTCCTCGAAGCCGAAGTCCCCCCACTCGCGGCCGTTGCCGGACTGCTTGTAGCCGCCGAAGGGGGCGCCGAAGTCGGCAGGGGCGCCGTTGATGTGGACGTTGCCGGCGCGGATGCGCGAGGCGACGCTGCGGGCGTGGTCGAGGTCGCCGGACTGGACGTAGCTGGAGAGGCCGTACGGGGTGTCGTTGGCGATCCGGATCGCTTCTTCCTCCGTCTCGTAAGGGAGGATCGAGAGCACGGGACCGAAGATCTCCTCCTGGGCGATCGTCATGTCGTTGCTGACCCCGCCGAAGACGGTGGGGCGGACGTAGTAGCCGCTGTCCATGCCTTCGGGGCGGTCGGTGCCGCCGGTGACCAGCTCGGCGCCTTCCTCGATGCCCTTGGCGATGAGGCCCTGGATCTTGTCGTACTGGACCTTGCTGACGACGGGGCCGATGGCGACGCCTTCCTGTCCCGGCGGACCGACGGCGGTCGCTTCGGCGGCCGCCTTGGCGACCTCGAGCGCACGGGCGTGCGAGGCCGCCGGCACGAGCATCCGCGTGGGAGCGTTGCAGGACTGGCCGCTGTTCAGGAAGCACTGCCGGGTGCCCGCCTTGACCGCCTTGTCGATGTCCGCGTCCTCGAGGACGATGTTCGGCGACTTGCCGCCGAGTTCCTGGGCGACCCGCTTGATCGAGTCGGCGGCGGCCTTGGCCACGGCGCGGCCGGCGCGCGTCGAGCCGGTGAAGGACATCATGTCGATGCCCGGGTGACCCGACAGCGCGGCGCCGACCTCGGGGCCTTCCCCGTTGATCAGGTTGAAGACGCCCGGCGGAACGCCCGCGTCGTGGAGGATCTCGGCGAGGAGGATCGCGTTGAGCGGCGCCACCTCGCTCGGCTTGAGCACCATCGTGCAGCCCGCGGCGAGCGCCGGCGCCACCTTGCAGGCGATCTGGTTGATCGGCCAGTTCCAGGGCGTGATCAGGCCGCAGACGCCGACCGGTTCCTTGACGATGTTCGTCGTGCCGCGCGTCTCGACGAACTCGTAGCCCTTCAGCACGTTCAGGGCGCCGGCGAAGTGGCCGAGGCCGGAGGGCGCCTGGGCGGCCTTGGCGAGCCAGGCCGGGGCGCCCATCTCCATGGAGATCGTCTCCGCCATCTCGCCGATCCGGGCCTGGTAGCCGGCGACGATGCGGCCGAGGAGTTCCACGCGTTCTTCCTGGCTGGTCTGTGAGAAGGACTCGAAGGCTGCCTGCGCCGCCGCGACGGCCTTGTCGACGTCCGCCGCGCTGCCGAGGCTGATCCGGCCGACCGCTTCTTCCGTCGACGGATCGATCACGTCCATCGTCTTCGGGGCCACCGGGTCGACCCATTCACCGTTGATGTAGAACTGCAGCGCTTCCTTCATGGGACTCTCTCCGCGTGTGTGTTGGTTCCTTGGGCCGGTGAGTGTAGCCCGGATGAGGCAGCTACGGGAGCAGCAGGCGGGCGGCCTTCTCCCCGCACTCGGCGCCGACGGCGATCGCCCGGCTCAGGCCGACGCCGTGGAGCGCGTTGCCGGCCAGGTAGAAGCCGTCGATCGGGTCCAGGGCGGCCTCGATTCGGGTCACTCGCCGCAGGTGGCCAGGGGCGTACTGCGGGATGGCGTGCGGCCAGCGGGCGACGCTCGTGTAGGTCGGTTCCGCGTCGATGCCGGCCGTCCGGCGTAGCTCGCGGAGGGTCAGGTCGACGAGCTGAGCGTCGCCGAGGTCGGCAGCCTCGGGGTCCACGCTGCCTCCGAACATCGAGCGGGTCAGGAACGTGCCATTCGGGCCGCGGCCTCGGAAGGTAGCGGTCTCGTACTGGCAGCCGAGCATGCGGATGCCTTCGCCGCGGGCGACGAGGAAGCCGTAGGCCGGCTCGATGTGGGCAGCGGCCGCGGCGTCGAAGGCGGTATGGACGACGGCCATCGGCGGCGACTCGATCTGCCGGAGTTCGGCCGCGGCCTCTGCCGAGACGCCGTCGACGAGATCCGCGGCCGAAGGCAGGTCGGCCGCTACGACGACTGCATCTCCAGTGACTTCGCCGCCGGACGAAGCGACCCTGAAGCCGCTGCCGCGCCGCTCGATCGCGGTGACCCGCCGGTTGCAGCGGACTTCGATTCCCGGAAGAGCGCCGACGGCGTGCGGAAAGGCCTGGATGCCGTGGCGAAGTGTCCGGTGCCCTGGCGGCGGAACGCCGCGCCTGCGGCCGGCGCGCATCGCCTTGAACAGGGAACCGTAGGCCCGTTCCATCGCGACCAGACGCGGAAACGCGGCCGCGGCCGAGAGCTTCCGCGCGTCGCCGGCGAAGATGCCGAGGACGACGGGCGAGATGAGGCGCCGGGCCGCCTGCGGCCCCATGCGGCGGGCGGCGAAGTCGTACAGCGACTCGTCTTCGCCGGCGCCGCCCTCCGCGTCGTCGTCGTGCCGACTCCGCACCAGGGGTTCCAGCGCCAGCCGCGCCAGGCCGAGCGGTCCCAGCATGCCGCTCCTGGCGAAGGCCAGCGGGCTGCGCCGCAACTCCCGCAGCCTGCCGCCCCGGTAGATGTAGCGTCGGTTCGCCGCCGGTTCCGGCGCCAGCACCTCGCTCTCGAGGCCGCAGGCGGCGATCATCTCCCGCACGACCGGCTGATCGTCGAGGAAACCCTGGGGGCCGGTCTCGATCAGGAAGCCGCCGGCCTGTCCGGTCCGGGCCTTGCCGCCGACCTCGCCGTCCGCCTCGAGCACGAGGATCTCGATCTCGCGGCCGGCGCGCTCCGCTTCGACCGACGCTTTCCAGGCGGCGGCCAGTCCGGAAGGCCCGCCGCCGACGACAACCAGGCGGCAGGCCTCCGGCTGTTCGCTCAAGCGTCCTCCGCCTCGGCGTGGACGGCCTCGACCAGGGCCTGCACCGCCTGAAGCGGCGTTTCCGGCAGCACGCCGTGTCCCAGGTTCACGATGTGGCCGCGGCGAGGGAGGCTGGCGAGCAGGAGTCCGGTCTCGCGCCGGACCGCCCGTTCGCCGGCCAGGAGCGCGGCGGGGTCCAGGTTGCCCTGCAGGCAAAGGTCCGGCCGCCGCCGGCGCAGCGCGCCGAGGTCGGTACGCCAGTCGACGCCGAGCGCTTCGCAGGGCAGACCTGCGTAGTCGTCCACCAACTGGGGCGCGGCGTGGAGGAAGAGGATGCGGGGGACGGCGGCGTCGCCTAGTCGCCGCAGCAGCCGATCGAGGTGCGGCCGAATCCTCCGCCGCCATTCGGAGCGCGGGAAGAGGCCGGCCCAGGAGTCGAAGACCTGGACCGCGTCGGCGCCGGCCCGGTGCTGCCCGATCAGATAGCGGGCGCAGAGCCGTCCCAGGCGGTCGAGCAGGGCGTCGAAAGCCGCCGGCTCCTGGTAGGCGAACGCCCGCAGCCGCGGGAAGTCGCGGACGCCGCGACCCTCGACCAGGTAGGCCGCGAGGGTCAACGGAGCGCCCGCGAAGCCGAGGAGCGCCGTCTCCGGGACGAGCTCGGACCGCACGATCCGCTGGGCGGCCGCGACCTCCGGGGCGATCGCGGCTTCGTCGAGGTCGTCGGGATCGGGCAGGGCGGCGACGTCCCGCGCGCTCCGGATCGGCTCGGCGATCACGGGCCCCGGATCGAAGCGGAAGTCGACGCCGAGCGCCGGCATGGGCGACATGATGTCCGCGAACGTGATCGCGGCGTCGAACGGGAAGCGCCGGAGCGGCATCAGGGTGACTTCGGCCGCCAGTTCAGGGTCGCGCGCGAGGCCGGCGAAGCCGTGGCGCTCCTTGAGTGCCCGGTACTCGGGCAGGATGCGTCCGGCCTGACGCATCATCCACAGCGGCCGCCGCGGCGTTTCCTCGAATCGAAGGGCGCGCAGCAGCAGGGGTTCGGCTGGCGGGACGGTGGCGGCGGCCGGGGCGGCAGCAGGCCCGGCCGCGGTCGTCGGCAGGCCGTTCACTTGCCGGCCGTCCAGCGGGTCGATGGCTCGGAGGGCCTGTCGGCGCGCCGCTGTTCGAGCAGCTCCGGCGCCGCGGCGGCAAGGAAGGCGTCGACGCCGTCCTGGCCGATCTCGATCGCCACCGCGCGCAGCCCCACGACCGGCAGGTGGCTCAGACGCTTCGCCATCACGGCCGTCCACTCCCGGAGCGTTTCCCGTTCCGCCTCCGAGAGGCCCGCGAGATCGCCCTGCAGCAGGCGGTCCAGGTTCGCGCCCAGGGAATCCTGGTACTTGGCGCCGATCGCGCGGATGGCGCCGGCCACCGACCGGGTGGCCATCGCTTCCCGGTAGGCGTCGAGTTCCTCGTCGATCAGCACGCGGGCTTCGGCAGTGCGCCCGCGCCGGTCGCGGAGGGTCTTCTGGGCCAGTTCATTGATCTGGTCCATGCCGATCCGCTTCAGACCCGCGACGCGGGCGTCGGCTGGAGCGACATCGGCCGGGATCGCCATGTCGATCACCAGCGGTGAGGCGCCGTACCGGGCGTCGCCGGTCGCGGCCAGGACCGACAGGCACCGCCGATCGACCACCGGCCCCGGGGCGCCGGTCGAAAACAGTGTTGCGGTCACCGGCGGCGGCTCGGACCGGAACCGGTCGAGGCTCATCGTTTCGACCGCCTTTGCGGATCCGTTCGCCCCGGTCGCGCCCCCCGTTCTTTCGGCAAGATCGTCGGCCTTCGAGCGCGTGCGGTTGACGAGGACCAGAGGAATGCCGCGAGAGCGCAGCCGCTCCGTACACGTCTCGGTCATCGCCGCCACGCCGATCAGCGCCACCGGCCCCGGATGCTCCGCGGCGCGCTCGGTCAACAGGTCGGCGGCAATCTCCGACAGTGACGTGCGCCCGGCGCCGACCCCAGTCTCCCGGTGGACCCGCTTGCCGGCCCGAAGCGCCGATTCGACCACGCGCCGCAACTCCGGGTCGACCGTACCGCTGGCCGTCGCCTCGTCGAGCGCGTCGCGCAGTTGCCCGCGGATCTCCCGCTCTCCAGGCTGGGCCGAGTCGAGGCCGGCCGCTACCAGGTACAGGTGCTCGACCGCCCCTTCCCCTTCCCAGCTCCGGAACACGCGCCGTGCCGCCCCCGCGCCAGCCACCAGCCGCAACAGCTCCCGCCGGCATGACGCCAACGTAGCTCCCGGCTCCGCCGAGAAAACGAACGCCACCCGGTTGCAAGTGGCGAGGTAGATCAGCCCCTGAGCACCGACCCGCTGCTTCAGCCGCCGCATCTCGGCGGCCCGCCGCTCATCCGGCATGGTGTACTGCGCGATCTCTTCGGCGCTGGCATACCGCCAGGTCACCGCAACGACACAACAGTTGTCCATCGGGCGATTCTGACCTAGTGAGACGCCTGGATTGTCACGGTTGTGTCGGCGTCGACGATCCACTCTCGCGCACGCCGCTACGCGGCGGCGCGTCTGATGCCGGCGGGGGCGCCGGCGCACCCAGTGTTCGCCACTCGCGGGTGTTGCGGAGGATCAGGTCGGTCAGCGCGTCGAGGTGGTCGGGGCGGTCGTTGAGGCAGGGGATGTAGCGGAGGCGCTCGCCGCCGGACTCCTCGAAGTAGCCGCGGTTCTCGACCTCGATCTCTTCGAGCGTCTCGATGCAGTCGGCGGAGAAGCCGGGGCAGGCGACGTCGACGTTCCCGAGGCCGGCCTGGGGCAGCTCGCGCATCGTGGCATCCGTCTTCGGGCCGATCCAGAGTTCGCGGCCGAACTGGGACTGGAACGTGCTGATCACCCGCTCCGCGTCGATGCCCAGTTCCTCCACCAGCAGGCGTGTCGTCTCCAGGCACTGGCACTGGTAGGGATCGCCGTTGTCGATGTAGCGCTTGGGGACGCCGTGGTAGGAGAGGACGAGCCGGTCGGGCTCGCCGTCGGCCCAGGTCTCGCGGATGCTGGCGGCGAGGGCGCGCAGGAAGCCGGGGTCGTCGTAGTAGCTGTTGATCGTGCGCAGTTCCGGCACCCAGCGCCAGCGGCGGAGTTGCCGGGCGAGCATGTCGACCGTGGACGCCGTGGTGGCCGCCGAGTACTGCGGGAAGAGCGGGAAGAACAGGAGGCGCGTGCATCCCCTGTTGCGGAGTTCGGCGAGCGCGCTTCGGATGGAGGGGGTGCCGTATCGCATCCCGATGGCGACGTGAAAGGTCGGCTCGCCCGCTCCCTGAGCCTCCCGCAGCCGTCGTTCGATGCCCTCGACCTGCCGTTTGCCGATCGCGAGGAGCGGCGAGCCTTCGTCCGTCCAGATCTTCTCGTAGAGCTTCGCGACCCGCTGCGGCCGCGTTGTCAGGACGAACAGGTACAGGATCGGCAGCCACTTCCAGCGCGGCACCTCGGCGATGCGCGTGTCGCTCAGGAACTGCCGAAGGTAGCGGCGCAGGGCCTTCGGCGTCGGGGCCGCCGGCGTGCCGACGTTGGCGAGCAGGACGCCGATGGCGCGGCGGTCCACGGAGGCTTCGACGCGCGGTTCCGGTTCGTAGAGAGATGTGCCGCTGGTCATGCGTTGCCGGTCAGATCCAGTCGCGACGGACCAGGAAGTCGGAGGCGAGGCGGGCTTCGGGAGTTCCGGGTTCGGGGGCGTAGTCGTAGCGCCAGGCCGCCAGCGGTGGCAGGGAAGCGAGGATGGACTCGGTGCGGGCCCTCGCCTGCAGTCCGTAGCGCGTGCCGCGGTCGTACACCAGGTTGAACTCCACGTAGCGCCCTCTGCGGTAGAGCTGGAAACAGCGCTCCCGCTCGCCGTATTGCAGGTCTTTCCGGCGTTCGAGGATGGGCAGGTAGGCGGGCAGGAAGTGATCGCCGATGCTGCGCGCGAAGGCGTAGCAGCGTCCGAACGGGTCGAGCCCGGAGGGCTGTTCGAGGCGGTTCAGGTCGTCGAAGAAGAGGCCGCCGACGCCGCGCATCTCCTGGCGGTGGGGAAGGTAGAAGTAGTCGTCGCAGGCGGCCTTGTAGCGGCTGTAGAGACCGTCGCCGAACGGCGCGCAGGCCTCGGCCGCCGTCCGGTGCCAGTGAACCGCGTCCTCCTCGAAGCCGTAGTACGGGGTCAGGTCGAAGCCGCCGCCGAACCACCAGCCTTCTTCCTCTTCGTCGCCCGTTTCTTCTGGCGAACGGCCTTCCGGCGAATGGGCGATGAAGAAGCGGATGTTCGCGTGGCTGGTCGGGGCGTAGGGGTTGCGCGGATGGACGATCAGGGAGATCGAGGTCGCCTCGAAGCTCCGGCCCGCGAGCTCCGGCCGCCGTTCGGTCGCCGCCAGCGGCAGCGAGTCGCCCCGGGAGTGGCTGAAGTTCACCGCCGCCTTTTCGATCACTTCGCCGTCGGTGAGCACCCGCGGCCGGGCGACGCCACGACGCTCGCCGCGCAACTCGCGGGCGTCGAAGGCGCCGCCATCGACCTCGACCAGGGCGTCGCAGATGCGGTCCTGGAGCTCCCGGAAGTAGGTGGCGACGGTTTCGGCGCTCGGCTGCCCCGCCGGCGGCTGGGACGTCACGGCGCCGGGATCTCCGCCAGCGCTTCGCCGACCGCGCCGGCGAAGCCGGCAAGCGCGTCTTCGTCGTGGGCGAGCGACAGGAAGCCGACCTCGAACGCGGACGGGGCGAGCATGTAGCCGCGGTCGAGCAGCCCGCGGTGGAGCAGGCCGAAGACCTCGGCCGTGTTCGGGTGGAAGCGGTCGGCCCGCCGCGGCGGTTCGCCGTCGCCGTAGGCGAGCCAGAAGATCGACCCGCAGCGGACGAGCCGGTAGGGGTGGCCGCTCGCTTCCAGGACGGGGCCGAGCCCGGCTTCGAGCAGCGCCCCCTGGTCTTCCATCCGCTTCCATCCATCGCCGGCCGCGAGTTCGCGCAGGGTGGCGAGCCCGCCGGCGACGGCGAGCGGGTTCCCGGACAACGTGCCCGCCTGGTAGACGGGGCCGAGCGGGGAAAGCCGGTCCATGAGCCGCGCCGGACCGCCGTACGCGCCGACCGGCAATCCGCCGCCGATCACCTTGCCGAGGGTGACCAGATCGGGCTCGATGCCGAGCTGAGCGCCGACGGTGACTCCGGGGACCCGGAAGCCGCTCAGCACCTCGTCGAAGATCAGCAGTGCGCCGTGCTCGCTGCATAAGCGGCGCAGGAGTCGCAGGTAGTTCGGCCGCTGCACCAGCAGGCCGTTGTTCGCCGGCAGCGGCTCGACGATCGCGGCCGCGAGCTTCGCGCCATGACGCCGGAACGCCTCTTCCAGGGCCTCCTCGTCGTCGAGCGGCAGGACGATCGTGTCGCGCGCGGTCGCCGCCGGGATGCCGGCGCTCGAGGCGATCCCGAAGGTAGCGAGACCGCTTCCGGCTTCGACCAGCAGGGCGTCGACGTGGCCGTGGTAGCAGCCCTCGAACTTGAGCACCAGGTCGCGGCCGGTACATCCGCGGGCGAGCCGGACCGCCGACTGGGTCGCCTCGGTGCCGGAGTTGACGAACCGGATCTTCTCGATGACCGGCACGAGTTCCTTGACCATCCGCGCCAGTTCGACCTCGCCCTCGTGGGGTGCGGCGAACGAAGTGCCGCGCGCTGCCGCCTCGCGCACCGCCTCGACCACGGCCGGGTGGCTGTGCCCAAGCACCAGGGGCCCGAAGGAGCCGACGAAGTCGACATAGCTCCTGCCGTCGACCGAGCGCATGACCGCCCCTTCGGCCTCGCCGATGAAGGGCGGCGTGCCGCCGACCGCGCGGTATGCCCGCACCGGGCTGTTCACGCCTCCGACCAGGTGGCGCTGCGCCTCCGTCCAGAGGTCTTCACTGCTTCGTCCGGCGCTCATTCAGTCCCCCTTGGGGTCGGCGCCCACTTCGTCTAGCCACAGGCGTTCGATGCCGGCGGCGGTCGGTTCCTGTGCGCACTTCACGTTGCCGGCTCCGGCGCTTCGGAGCGCCGCGGCTGTGGCGGCTCCGATCGCCCAGCAGCTTCCCGGCCAGTCCGGGCCGGACGCTGCGAAGGCGGAAACCGCCGATGGAGCGGTGAAGAGTACGCGGGCGCGGGCCGCTTGCCAACCTTGCGGCCAGTCGAGCTCGTCGTTCGGATGCACGGTGTAGGCCGGCCAGGCCGTGACCTGGCGGCCCGCCGCCTGGAGCGCCTCGACGAGTGGCGCTCCGCCGCGGGCGGAATGCGGCACGAACAATGGGCAACGCGGGTCGAGCACCCGAGCCGCGTAGCGGGCGAACTCCTCGCCGCCGGAGGCCCGCGCGGCCAGGTTCGGCGGCACGCCGGCCGCGAGCAGCGCGCGCGCCGTGCCCTCGCCCAGCGCGCACCACGGCAGCCGGCCCCAGACCGGCTCGCGCGCGGCTCGCTCCGCCACGACGCGCGCGGCGTTCGGCGACGAGACGAGCAGCCACGGCCACTGGCGTCGCGGGCGGCTCAGGTCGATGCGGTCCGCCGGCCAGGGGGTATCGAAGACCTGGACGGTGGTCGCCGGCAGGGCCGCGACCCGGACGGCCGGGTCGAGCCGCCTGGTCAGCCGACGGACAGTCTCTGGACCGGAAGTCACGATCAGGTCCGGCGTCTCCGCACTGGGTGCGCGGGTCTTCTGACCCGCAGAGAACAGCGCGCCGGCCGTCAGGCCGGCACCGAACTCCGCCAATCCCCGCTCGACCCGCCCGGCCAGGGCGTCGAGCTCGACCGCGCCGTCCGCTGCTGAAGCCGCTGCACCGACGGCACCCGGTGCCTCCCCGACCGAGGCAGGTTCCCGCCAGTCGTCGGCCGCGATCAGGGCGTGGACCTCGTGCAGTACCGGCCCTTCGAGGCCGGCGGCGCCCGCGTCCGCCCAGGCCCCAAAGGGCCGCAGACAACCGCCGCCAAGCCGGCCAAGCAGGGAGCGCTCCGCGAAGGCCGCGGCGCGGCTCGGAGGGTGGTCGAGCGCCGCCATCGCCGCGTGTCCGTCGAGCCGGCCGCCAAGCAGGATCTGGACCGCCAGGGCGCCCTGACCGGGCGCGCAGGGCCAGGAGCGAAGGTCCAGCCGGAAACCCCGGATAGCGGCGGTTGCAGCGTCGAGCTCGCCACTTCGTGCCAGGCGCAGGACGCCCGCCTCCGCCGCCAGCAGGGCCTCGATCGCGCCGCTCCGAAGCCACTCCAGCCGTCGCCCCACCGAGCCGCGGACGGCGCAGCAGACGAGGTCCGGCCGCAGAGCCAGCGCGCCGGCCTGCCGGCGGGGAGACGATGTGCCCAGGCGGGCGCCCGCGGGCAGCGACGCGAACGCTTCGCCAGCGGGTCTGGCGCGGGCCTCCAGGGCGTCGTCTGCGTGATCGAGCAGTGTCGCGAGTTCCGTCGCCCCGTCACAGGCTTCTGCTTCTCCGGCGGTTGTCAGATCCGGCGCGAACAGCAACAGATCGAACGGCCGCTCCCGCTCCGGCACCGCCGCGATCACCAGGTCGGGCTCGTCCTCGACCGGCAGGTCCTTCAGCGAGTGGACGACCAGGTCCACGGAGCCGTCGCGCAGGGCCGCGGTCAGTTCGCCCGTGAACACGCCCTTGGCCTGGGCGAAGCTGCCTCCGAGGCTGCGGTCTCCCTGGGAGGACATGGCTCGAACCGCCGTGTCCACGCCGAGTTCGCCGAGCCGCCGGGCGACCAGGTCGGCCTGAATCCGCGCCAGTGGCGTCGCCCTGGTGCCGATGACGATCGGGGCCATCGAACGGGGATTCTACGGAGCTTCCGTTCGGCGTGCTGGCCTGGAACGCTGGCATAGAGTCGACGCCGGTCTCGCTGTCAGCCGCCTGGAACCGACTGGGAGGACTCGCCGTGCCGCTGATTCCGCTTCGAACCCGACTTCGCCCCTTCTGCCTGCTCCTGGCCGCTACCGTGGCCGTCCTGCTTGCCGGCTGTGCCGGCGAAGCGCGTCCGACGGCGACCGAGTTCACGGCGGCTGCCGAGGAGACGCTCATGGAGCACTACTACGACGGCAGCCGCGCGGCCTGGGTGCAGTCGACGTACATCAACGAGGACACGACCGCCCTGGCGGCCCGTGCCGGAGCGGAGGCGCTGACCCGCGCGATCGACTTCGCGCAGGAGGCGGCGACCTACGACGCGGCGTCGGAGGCGGACGAGGTGGCGCGCAAGCTCGGCCTGCTGCGGGGCGGACTGACCGTGGCCGCGCCAGCCGACGAGGCGAAGATCGAGGAACTGAGCCAGATCACGAGCAGGATGGAAGCGGCCTACGGCACGGGCAGCCACTGTCCGAACGGGCCGGAATCCTGCCGTTCGCTCGACGATCTGGAGGACGTGATCGACAACAGCCGGGACGCCAGCGCGCTGCTCGACGCCTGGGAGGGTTGGCGGACGATCTCGCCGCCGATGCGGGCGGACTACCAGCGCTTCGTCGAGCTTTCGAACGAAGGCGCCCGGGGCCTCGGCTACGACGACACCGGCGCGATGTGGCGGTCGGGCTACGACATGCCGGCGGACGACTTCGCCGCGGAGACGGACCGTCTCTGGGAGCAGGTGAAGCCGCTCTACGACGACCTGCACTGCCACGTCCGCGCCGAACTCGCGGAGCAGTACGGTCCGGACGTCGTCGATCCCGAGGGCGCCATCCCGGCGCACGTCCTGGGGAACATGTGGGCGCAGACGTGGTCCAACGTGTTCGACCTGGTCGCGCCCGAGGCCGCCGATCCCGGATACGACCTGACGGAGATTCTCCGCGAGCGTCAGACGTCGGAGCGGGAGATGGTGGAGATCGCCGAAGGCTTCTTCACCTCGCTCGGGATGGAAGAGCTTCCCGACACGTTCTGGCGGCGCTCGCAGTTTCTCCGGCCGCGAGACCGCGACGTCGTCTGTCACGCGAGCGCCTGGCAGCTCGACCTGGACGAGGACGTCCGGATCAAGATGTGCATCCAGATCAACGCCGAGGACTTCTCGACGATCCACCACGAACTCGGCCACACCTACTACCAGCTCGGCTACCGGGAGCTGCCGCCCCTGTTCCGGGACAGCGCGAACGACGGGTTCCACGAAGCGCTGGGCGACACGATCTCCCTGTCCGTCACGCCGGGCTACCTCGTCGACATCGGTCTGCTCGACGAGGAGCCGCCGGCCGAGGCCGACCTCTCGCTCCTCATGCGGATGGCGCTGGACAAGGTCGCCTTCCTCCCCTTCGGCCTGCTCGTCGACCGCTGGCGCTGGGGCGTGTTCTCCAGCGAGACGCCGCCCGAGGAGTACAACGCGGCCTGGTGGCGTTTGCGCGAGCAGTACCAGGGAGTGACCGCTCCATCGACGCGAACGGAGGAGGACTTCGACCCCGGCGCCAAGTACCACGTGCCGGGCAACACGCCCTACACGCGCTACTTCCTGGCGCACATCCTCCAGTTCCAGTTCCACCGCGACCTGTGCGCGGCGATCGGCTACGAAGGCCCGCTCCACCGCTGCTCGATCTACGGCGAGGAAGAGGCGGGCCGCCGCCTGCGCGAGATGATGGCGATGGGCCTCAGCCGGCCGTGGCCCGAGGCGCTCGAGGCCATGGGCGGCAGCCGGGAGATGGACGCCACGGCGATCCTCGACTACTTCGCCCCGCTCGCCGACTGGCTCAAGGAGCAGAACGCCGGCCGGTCCTGCGGCTGGAGCTAGCGGCTTGCTGATCGCCACCTGGAACATCAACGGCCTGGGCGCCCGCTTCGACTTTCTCGTCCACTGGCTCAAGGCGCGGCAGCCGGACGTCGTCGGTCTCCAGGAACTGAAGGCGACCGCCGACAACGTTCCGATCCAGGCGCTCGAGGATCTCGGCTACAACGCCGCGGTGTGCGGCCAGAAAGCGTGGAACGGCGTCGCCGTACTCTCGCGCCATCCGATCGAGGAGGTCGAGTCCGGCCTGCCGGGCGAGGAGGAGGCCGGCGCGCGCCTGTTACGGGTGAAGACCGCCGGGCTCGACTTCACGACCGTCTACTGCCCGAACGGCAAGGACGTCGATCACCTGGACTATCCGCGCAAGCTGGCGTGGTTCGACTCGCTCCGGGACTACCTAGGCGGTTCACTCGGCGCGGACGAGTCCGCGGTTCTCTGCGGCGACTTCAACATCGCGCCGACGGGCCTCGACACTCACGACGAGGATCGTCTGGCCGGCGGCATCCACCACACGGAGGCGGAGCGCGAGCGGTTTCGTGGACTGCTGGACCTCGGCTTCGTCGACCTGTTCCGGGAACTCCATCCGGAGACGGTCAAGTTCTCCTGGTGGGATTACCGGTTCGGCGCCTTTCACCGCAACCTGGGCCTGCGGATCGACTTCCTGCTGGCGACCGAAACCGTACGGGAGCGTGTCCAGGAGGTCGAGACCGACCGCGACTACAGGAAGAAGAAGGAGGGGCTCATCGCCTCCGACCACGCGCCGGTGATGGCGAGGCTGGGTGCGTAGCGGGGGTCAGGCCGCTTCGACGACTTCTCCGACAGCCTGCGCGCGCTCGATCCGCGTGCTCTCGTCGCTCGCCACCGAGCGGCCGGCCAGCCAGAAGAAGATCACGCCGAGGACGTAAGCGCCCAGGCTGGCGAGCATCGCCAGTTGCAGCGAGCGGACGGAGTCCACGCCGCCGGCCTCCAGGGTCGTGCTCAGCCAGCCCATGAGGAAGGGGCCCAGGGCGAGACCCACGAAGGTCATCATGAGGATGTAGAACGCCGATGCGGTTCCGCGCATTCTGGGCAGCACGAGGTCGTTGGCCATGGCGACGGCCGAACCGATCCAGGCCGATCCGAAGACCGTGAAGAGGAAGTTCATCACGTAGGCGGTCGTGACGCTCTCGGTCAGCACGAAGAAGGCGCCCAGCGGGATCGAGCCGACGGCGATGATGATGCCGCAGAGCGGCCGGGCGTTCGGCCTCTTCCGCTTCACGCGGTCAGAGAACCAGCCGCCTCCGGCAACGCCGAGCCAGCCGGCGACCGCGGCCGTGAGGCCGAGGATCAGACCGGCTTCGCCGGCGCTCTGGTCGTGAACCCGCCGGAAGAACGTCGGCGCCCAGAAGCCGAGGCCGTAACCGACGAACGCCATCCAGCCGAAGCCGAACATGCCGTAGATCATCGAGCGGGACCGGTAGATCAGTTCGAACGTCGGCCTGTCCCTCAACTTCAGTCCCTGCACCCAGGACAGAAAGGCGTAGGCGCCGATGGCGAGCGCGATCCACTGCACCGGATTGCCGAAGACCTGGATCAGGCCGAAAGTGACGACGGCGCATCCGACGGCTATCAGCAGGTTCCTGCTGATCGCGCGAAAGCCGCCGTTCGCGAAGAGCGAGAACACGGTGAGCGGCGGCAGAATGGCGGCCGTCTCCTTCCCCAGTTCCTTGAATGGCGCGGGATGCGGGGGAGTGACGAGGCCCTCGCTCTGGCCTCGCACGGGCTCCTTCAGAGTCCATACCCAGATCGCCATCAGCAAGCCGGGGAGGCCCACGGCGAAGAACGCGACCTGCCAGCCGACCAGGCCGAACGGCGCCCCGCCGTCCGCGTACGCGTTGTTCCAGCGGTCGACGATCTGACCGCCGATCAGGATGCCGAGGCCGGCGCCGATGTAGACGCCGCTCGAGTACATCGCGGTCACCGTGGCCCGCAGCCGCGGCGGGTAGTAGTCGCCGAGCATGGAGAACGCCGCCGGTCCGGCGCTCGATTCGCCGATGCCGACGCCGACCCGGTAGGCGGCGAGGGAAGCGAAGCCGCGGGCGGTGCCCGACAGCGCGGTCATCAGGCTCCACGCGGCCAGGCCGATCGAGATCAGGCTCTTGCGGGTCCACATGTCGGCCAGGCGGCCGATCGGAATCCCGAAGATGGCGTAGAAGACGGCGAATGCCGTGCCGTAGAGGAAGCCGAGTTGCGCGTCGCTGACGCCGAGGTCGTTGCGGATGTCCTCGGCGAGGATCGAGAGGATCTGGCGGTCGATGAAGTTGAAGACGTAGACCAGGACGAGGACGCCCAGGACGTAGTTGGAGTACCGCCGGCTGGGCGCCTGCGGGGCTGGGGTCTGGCTGTCCTGGTCTGTTGACGTCATTCGGCTCCCGTGGTCATTCGGCTCCGTCGGCTCCCGGTTCCGCCATGGCGCCGGGAACCGTGCCCTTTGCGAGTTCCTGGTCGATCATCAGCATACCGACGCCGTCGCCGCCCACGAGGCGCAGCCGGCCGAGAAGAGTGCGGGCGACGTTCTCTTCCTCGACCTGCTCGTTGATGAACCACTGGAGCATGATCGAGGCGGCGCGGTCGTGGACCTTCTCGGAGAGGTCGTAGAGTTCCTCGATCGCCTGGGTGACCCGCTGCTCGCTGTCGAGGATGTCGGCGACGGCGGCCTCCGGCGATGCCCACTCGGTCGGCTGGGCCGGGATCTCGGGAATCCGGACCAGGAGATCGCGGTCGGCGAGGTGGTCGATGATGCGGTGGGCGTGGCCGAGTTCGTCGGCCGACTGGCCGCGCAGCCACGTGCCGAAGCCGGGCAGGTCGATGCGCTCGAGCCAGAGCGCCATGGACAGGTAGCGGTGCGCGGCCTCGAACTCGAGGCCAAGGTGCGTGTTCAAACGGTCGTGGAGCTTCTGGTCCATCGTGTTCTCCGTGTCGGGCGATTGGGGCGGCTGGAAGTCGACGCCGCCAGCATAGCGCCGCCCGATGGAGAACCGGTGAAGCGGGGGACCGGTCTGCCCGCGAGGAGCTACGGCAGCAGTTCTTCGACGCCGGCGCGCTCTTCGAACAGCTCGTCCAGCGTCGCCTGCATCCGCCCTCGACTGAACTCGTCGACGTCGAGGCCGTGGACGATCGAGTAGTCGCCGCCGCTGGTGGTCACCGGGAAGGAGTAGACGACGCCTTCGCGCGCGCCGTAGCTGCCGTCGGCCGGAATCGCCATGCTGACCCAGTCGCCGTCGGCCGTGCCCTGGACCCAGGTGCGGATGTGGTCGATCGCCGCGGCGGCCGCAGAGGCCGCGGACGAGGCGCCACGGGCCTTGATGATCGCCGCGCCGCGCTGCTGGACGGTGGGGATGAACTCCTCGCGGGTCCAGGCCTCGTCGACCAGCTCCGGCGCCGGCCGTCCGTCGACCAGGGCGTGGTTGAGGTCCGGGTACTGCGTCGCCGAGTGGTTGCCCCAGATCGTCATGCGGCGCACCCGGGTCGTGTGGGCGCCGGTCTTCCCGGCGAGCTGGCTGATCGCCCGGTTGTGATCGAGCCGGGTCATCGCAGTGAACTGGCGCCGGTCGAGCCCCGGCGCGTTGCTGGCCGCGATCAGGGCGTTCGTGTTTGCCGGGTTGCCGACGACGACGACCCGTACGTCGCGGCTGGCATGGGCGTCGAGCGCCTTCCCCTGAACGGAGAAGATCGCGGCGTTCGCCTGCAGCAGGTCCTTGCGCTCCATCCCCGGCCCGCGCGGCCGCGCGCCGACCAGCATGGCGATGTCGGCTCCGTCGAAAGCCTCGTCCGCGTCCGAACTCGTCACGATGCCGTGGAGCAGGGGATAGGCGGAGTCGCGAAGCTCCATGACCACCCCTGCGAGCGCGTCCATCGCCGGCGGAATCTCCAGCAACTGGAGGCTCACGGGCTGCTCGGGCCCCAGCATCTCGCCGGCGGCGATGCGGAAGATCAGGGAATAGCCGATCTGGCCGGCGGCTCCGGTGACGGCGACTCGAACGGGTGTTGGCATGGCGTGATTTCCTCCTCGATCCGGCGCGGGATCGTAGCACCGCCGACGAGGTGTACGGCCGATGACCGGCGGCCCGGAGGCGGCGTCGCTGGCGGCCGCAGGCCCCAATAGACTCGCGCGCATGGCGGAGCGCGTTCTGGTCACCGGCGGAGCCGGTTTCATTGGCAGCCACACCTGCGTCGAGTTGCTCGCCGCCGGTTGGGACGTGACCGTCATCGACGATCTCTCGAACAGTTCGCCAGAGGCGTTGCGCCGGGTCGAGGAACTGGCCGGGCGAAGCTTGCGGTTCGTCGAAGGGGACGTGCTCGACGAGGCCGCGCTCGAGCGAGCGTTCGGCGACGGCGGCTGTGCGGCGGTCATCCACTTCGCCGCGAAGAAGGCGGTGGGCGAGTCCTGCGTGGACCCGCTTGGCTACTACCGGACGAACGTGGCGGGCACCATCAGCCTGCTGAGGGCGATGCGCCGGCACGACGTGCGCCGGCTGGTCTTCTCGTCATCCGCGACGGTTTACGGCGATCCGGGGCCGGGCGCCTGCCCGCTCGCCGAGAGTGCGCCGCTCAGGCCGTCCAACCCCTACGGCCAGACGAAGCTCTGCGTCGAGCGCATGCTGCGAGATCTGGCCGCGTCGGAGGAGGACTGGCGGATCCTCTCGCTGCGCTACTTCAACCCGGCCGGGGCCCACCCGAGCGGCCGGATCGGCGAGGATCCACGGGGCCTGCCGGAGAACCTGCTGCCCGGCGCCATGCAGGCCGCCGTGGGCAGGTTGCCGGAGCTACGGGTGTTCGGGACGGACTATCCGACCCGGGACGGCACGGCGATCCGGGACTATCTCCACGTTGTCGACGTGGCGACCGGGCACCTGCGGGCCCTGGACCGCCTGCCTGCGGTCAACGGCTGCTCCGAGTACAACCTGGGCACGGGCCGCGGGGTCACGGTGTTCGAGGTGCTCGAGGCCGTGAAGCGGGCGAGCGGGCGTGAGATACCGGCCGTGCTCGAAGGGCGGCGCCAGGGCGACGCGACGGAGGTGTGGGCGGATCCGTCGCTCGCGGGCCGCGACCTCGACTGGACGGCGGAGCGCGGCCTCGACGACATCTGCGCCGACGCCTGGCGCTGGCAGAAAGCGAACCCCGAGGGGTACGGAAGTTGAGCGGAGACGGCAGACCGGTCGCCGGGGATCCCCCGCTCGAGGTGTTCGTCTATTACGACTTCGCCTCCAGCCTGAGCTACGTGGCGCACCGGGTGCTGGCCCGGATCGACGAGGCGCTCGCGGCGGAGCGCGTCGAGCTGCGGTGGAAGGCGATCGACCTGACCGGCGTGGGGAACTTCCAGCGCGGCCGGCTGCTCGACCCGGCACGGCGGCAGAGCCTGCTGAGGGTGGCTGCGGCGCTGGACGTGAACTTCGATCCACCCGCGCGTTGGCCCGACTCGCGCCTGGCCGGCGAGGTAGCGGTGGTCCTGGACGAGCGAATCGACCACGGACTCGACCCGGCGATCGAACGGGAATGGCGGGAGGCCGTGTTCGCGGCGTGTTACGAGCGCGATGCCGACGTCGAGGATCTGCTGCGGGACTTCGCGCCCCGCGTCCCATTCCCGCTCGGTGCCGCCGACGATCTCGCCTCGGCCCGCCGATTGGCCGAGGTCACGCGGAGCGCGGTGGCGGCCGGCGTCGAGGGCGTGCCGACCCTGATGCTCGACGTCTTCCCGCTGTGCGGCATCCACGACGAGGAGACGATGCTGGGGATGATCCGGCGTTATGCGCGGCGGCGCCGTCGGCTGGAGGCGGATGCCGCTGCCGGGGTCAATTGATGCGTCTCCTCGCTTTGTCCGCGACCGCGGCCGCGATCCTCGGTTGCGCGGTGGAGGACGGCGGGTTTGAGCAGCCGGCGGCGCCGTCGACGGACGTCGCGGCCGCGGGCGGCGTGCGGTTCGTCGACGTGACCGCCGAGACCGGCCTCGACTTCGTTCACGCGACGGGCTCCGCCGGGACCTTCCCGATGCCGGCGATCATGGGCGGCGGCGTCGCGGCGTTCGATGCGGACGGCGACGGCCTGCTCGACCTCTACTTCCCGAACGCGGGCAGCGAGATCGCCGGCGAGGCGGGGCGCAACCGCTTCTACCTGCAGCAGCCTCGCGGCCGCTTCGTCGATGCGACCGCGGCTTCGGGTCTGGACAATCCCGGTTACGGGATGGGCGCGGCCGTCGGTGACATCGACAACGACGGCGACGTCGACCTGTACGTGACGAACTTCGGGCCCGATGTGCTCTACCGGAACGAAGGCGGCGGCCGGTTCGTCGATGCGTCGGCCTCGATGAGTGTCGCGACGTCCGGCTGGTCGACCTCGGCCGTGTTCTTCGACGCCGATCTCGATGGCTGGCTGGACCTCTACGTCGCCCGCTACGTCCAGTGGCACGAGGCGCGCGAGTGCCAGGTCCAGGGTGGGCGGGTCGACTACTGCGGCCCGCAGCAGTTCGAGGGCGAGGCCGACGTCTTCTACCGGAACGAGGGCGGCCGCCGCTTCGTCGATCGCAGCCGGGATGCGGGCGTCTCGCTGATCGAGGACGCGGGGCTGGGCGTCGTCGCCGCCGACCTCGACGAGGACGGACTGCCCGACGTTTACGTCGCCAACGACGCCGACCCGAACCAACTCTGGATCAACCGTGGCGGCGGGGTGTTCGAGGACGACGCGGTGCTGCTCGGCGCGGCCTACAATCGGTTCGGCGTGGGCGAGGCGGGAATGGGCATAGCACTGGGTGACATCGATGGCGACCTGGACCCCGACCTGTTCCTGAGCCACCTGATCGAGGAGACGAACACGTTGTACGTGAACCTGGGCGCTGCTGCGGGCCTCTCCGACGGCTTCGACGACCGGGCCGCCGAGGCCGGTCTGGCGGCGCCCAGCACGCCGTACACCGGCTTCGGGACGGCGTTCTTCGACGCGGACAACGACGGCGACCTCGACCTCGCCGTGGTCAACGGCGCGGTCAAGCAGCGCCCGGAGACGCTCTCGGACCGTGACGACTGGTTCTGGCGCGGCTACGCCGAGCCCAACCTGCTGATGCTCGGCGACGGTGCCGGCGCTTTCGCCGATGCCAGCGCGGCCTCGGACGACTTCGGAACGGCGCTCGACGTGAGCCGCGGGCTGGTTCCCTTCGACCTGGAGGGCGACGGCGATCTGGACCTGCTGGTCAGCAATCTGGAGGGGCCGGCGCGCGTCTATCGCAACGAGACGATCACGGAGACCGCGACCGGCGTGTCGGGTTGGATCCGGCTGCGTGTCGTCGACCCGGAACTGCGCCGCACGGCGCTGGGTGCCTCGGTCGTTGCCTGGATCGACGGCCGGCCGGTTCACCGCCTCGTGCTGCCGCTCGGCGGCTACCTGACCGGCGGCGAGGCGCCGCTCCACATCGGCCTTGGGGGCGCCACCAACGTCGAGCGCTTCGAGGTGACCTGGCCTGGCGGCGAAGTCGAGACCTTCGACGGCACTGCGAGCGGCAACGAAGTGACACTCCTCCGAGGAGCAGGCCGATGAGTGCCCGTCCGCAGCGTGGAGTGAACGAGTGCAGTAGGGAAGTCCGTAGTCTGCACTGCCCGATCTCTGGGTGCGCGGGTCTTCTGACCCGCATTCGCAGCGGCGTCGTCATTGCAGTCCTGGTACTCGTTCCCGCCGTCACCCAAGCCGCCCCGCTTCCGTCCCCCGACCTCACCGCCGTCGAACCCCGGGTCCGAGCCGCCATCGAGAAGGACCTCGCCACCGCCACCCGCGAGCCCGACTCGCCCGCCGCCTGGGGCCGCCTCGCCATGACGCTCCACGCCCACCAGTTCGACGAGGAGGCCGCGTCCGCGTATGCCGAAGCCTCGAGGCTGGCGCCCGGCGACTTCCGCTGGATCTACCTGCGGGCGAACGTGGAAGAGGCGCGCGATCCGGCCGCGGCGGCGACGCTCTACCGCCAGGCCGTCGAACTCGACCCCAACTACGCGCCGGCCCGCATCCGGCTCGCTTCGTCCCTCGAGAAGGTCGGCCTCGCCGCCGACGCGGACGAGCACTACCGGGAAGCGGCGCGTCTCGAAGCCGACAACGCCATCGCGCACCTCGGCCTCGGCCGGCTCGCCCTCGCGCGCGGCGACGTCGATCAGGCGACCCGCCACCTCGAACGCGCCTACGAGCTGAGCCCCGATACCCAGGCCGTCGTCGCCATGCTGTCGCGCGCCCGGCACCGTGCCGGCGACCGCGCCGAAGCGAGGCGTCTTGCCCAGGCGGCGCGGGACCTGCCGCCGCTGCTCCACCAGCGCGACCCGCGCCGTGCCCAGGTCGACCTGCTGGCCGTGGACTCCGAGAGCTTTCTGCGCCGGAGCAAGACCTACCGGGAGACGGGGCAGTTGCAGGCCTCGCTCGCGGAGCTCCTCCGGCTGATCGAACTGGAACCCGCCAACGCGCAGGCCCACTTCGCCGCGGCCGGCGTTCACGACCGGATGAACCGGCCGAGGGAGGCGGCCACCTCGGCCCGTCGTGCCCTCGAACTCGACCCCGATCTGGCGGGCGGCCGTGCGGTGCTGGCGGGCGCCCTGTTCAAGCTCGGGCAGTTCGGGGAGGCGGCCGCCGAGGCAGAGCGGGTCCTTGCCGAAGATCCGGCCGATGTTCACATGCTGCTCGTGACGACCATGCTGGCGATGCGGGAGAACGACGTGGCCCGGGCTCTCGAGCGGCTCGACCGCGCGGCCGCGGCCGGCGTCCCGGACAACCGGATGCGGGACCTGATGGTTCAGCTCCAGCTCGAGCTGGCCGACGCTCTGGGAGGTGCGGGCTTCTACGACGACGCGGCGCGCCGGATCGAGCAGGTGATCGAGACCCTGGAGCGAGCGGGTGCCGGCGAGGCGGAGCTTGAGCTTCACCGGCGACGGCTTGCGCAGTACCGGGAAAGGGCACGCGGATGAGCGACGCGGGACACGGGACCGACGCGCCGGTACGGGTACGTGTGGCGCCGTCGCCGACCGGCGACCCCCACGTCGGCACCGCCTACCAGGCGCTGGTGAATCTCGCCTTCGCGCGCAGCCGCGGCGGCGTCTTCGTACTGCGGATCGAGGACACGGACCGCGCCCGGTCGAGCCGCAAGTCGGAGGAGGCGATCCTCGACGCCCTGCACTGGCTGGGCCTGGACTGGGATGAGGGACCGTACCGCCAGAGCGAGCGGCTGGACCTGTACCGATCGGAGGTCGACCGCCTGCTCGCGGCGAGCAGTGCCTACCGCTGCTTCTGCACGCGGGAGCGGCTCGACGAGATGCGCCGGGAGAACCGCGCCGAGCAGCGCTTCCCGGGCTATGACCGCCGCTGCCGGAGCCTGCCGGTCGCCGAGTCCGAGCGCAGGGCAGCGGCGGGAGAGCCTCACACGATTCGCCTGGCCATGCCGACCGAGGACGAATGCGTGATGCAGGACCTCCTGCGCGGCGAGATCCGGCGCGAGTGGGAGCTGATCGACGACCAGGTCATCCTCAAGGCCGACGGCTATCCCACCTACCACCTGGCCTGCACCGTCGACGACCACGAGATGGGAATCACCCACGTGATCCGCGGCGAGGAGTGGATCAACTCCCTGCCGAAGCACCTGCGGCTCTACGAGGCGCTGGGTTGGGAGCCGCCGACCTTCTGCCACCTGCCGCTCCTGCGGAACAACGACGCGAACCGGTCCAAGCTCTCGAAGCGGCGTAACCCGACCTCGATCACCTGGTTCCGGGATGCCGGCTTCCTGCCCGAGGCGCTGCTGAACTTCCTGGGGCTCATGGTGTCCAGCCGGTCGGAGGGCGAAGAGAAGTTCGGCTTCGAGGAGCTCGCCGGCGGCTTCCGGTTCGAGGACATCTCGCTCGGAGGTCCTGTCTTCGACCTCGACAAGCTACGCTGGCTGAACGCCCGCTACCTGCGAGAGGACTACGATGCCGACGGTCTGGCAGCGCTCGTGCGGGACTGGTCGATGGAGCAGGAACGGCTTTCCGCCATCGCCGCATTGGCCCAGCCACGCCTGGAGACCCTCGGCGACTGGGGCCGGCTGACCAACTTCCTGTTCGTCGATGCGCCCGACGTCGAGCGCGAGAAGCTGGCCGTCAAGGGTCTGGAAGAGTCGCAAGTCGCCGAGGCGCTTCAGTTCATGCTGTGGACGCTGGAGCGCGAGCAGGAGTTCACCGCCGACATCATCCAGGGCCACTTCCGGCGCCTGTCCGAAGCGCTCGGCATGAGCCTGCGGAACCTGACCCGGCCCTTCTACGTCGCCATGTCCGGCGAGACCGCCTCGCTGCCGCTGTTCCAGTCGATGGAGATCCTGGGCCCCGACCTGGTGCGCGCCCGCATCCGCCGCGCCATCGAGGCTCTCGGCGGCATCTCCGGCAAGCGGATGAAGAAGCTGCAGAAGCGCTTCGAAGAGTTGGCCTGACGCAGCCCCGGTGTCAGTGCGCAGCCTTCGCTATCGCTTGGCTGCCTTCTGCGCCCGCTCGATCCTCGCCCACGTATCTCGCAGCGTCACCGTCCGGTTGAACACCGGCGCGCGGGGACGGCTGTCCGGGTCGACGCAGAAGTAGCCGAGCCGCTCGAACTGGACCCGATCGCCCGGAGCGGCTTCGGCCAGACTCGGTTCCAGCCGGCAGTCGTTCAGGATCTCGAGCGAGCCGGGATTCAGGTGATCCTCGATCTCACCTGGAGCGCCGGCAGGGTTCGGGTGGTTGAACAGCCGGTCGTAGAGGCGGACCTCGGCCTTGATCGCGTGCGCCGCCGACACCCAGTGCAGCGTCGCCTTGACCTTGCGGCCGTCCGGCGCGTCGCCGCCGCGCGTCGCCGGATCGTAGGTGCAGCGAAGCTCGACGACGTTGCCTTCCTCGTCCTCGATCGCCTCGGTGCAGGTGATGAAGTAGGCGTAGCGGAGCCGCACTTCCCGGCCGGGCGCGAGCCGGAAGAACTTCCGCGGCGGGTCGCGGCGGAAGTCGTCCCGCTCGATGTAGAGGACCCTGGAGAACGGCACCTTGCGGGTTCCGGCCGAAGCGTCTTCCGGGTTGTTGATTGCGTCGAGTTCCTCTTCGTGGTCCTCGGGGTAGTTCTCGATGACCACCTTGAGCGGCCGCAGCACGGCCATGGCCCGCGGGGCCGTCCGGTTCAGTTCGTTGCGGATCGCGAACTCGAGCTGGCTGAGGTCGACGACGGAGTCGTTCTTGGTCAGGCCTACTCGCGCGCAGAGGTCGCGGATCGCTTCGGGCGGGCAGCCGCGGCGGCGCAGCGCGGTCAGGGTGGGCATGCGGGGATCGTCCCAGCCGTCGACCAGGCCTTCGTCGATCAGCCGCCTTAGCTTGCGTTTCGAGGTCAGGGTGTAGGTCAGGTTGAGGCGTGCGAACTCGATCTGCTGCGGCAGGTGGATGCCGTCGATGTGGTCGAGGAACCAGTCGTAGAGCGGCCGGTGGTCCTCGAACTCCAGCGTGCACAGAGAGTGGGTCACGCCCTCGATCGCGTCCGACTGGCCGTGGGCCCAGTCGTACATCGGGTAGATGCACCACTTCGACCCCGTGCGGTGGTGCTCCGCGTGGAGGATCCGGTAGAGCACGGGGTCGCGCAGGTTCATGTTCGACGAGGACACGTCGATCTTCGCGCGGAGCGTGTGCGCTCCGTTCTCGAACTCGCCGTTCTTCATCCGTTCGAACAGGTCGAGATTCTCCTGCACGGAGCGGTCGCGGAAGGGGCTCTCGCGACCGGGTTCGTTCCATCTCCCGCGATAGGCGCGCGCTTCCTCCGGACTCAGGCTGCAGACGTAGGCCTTGCCCTTGCGGATCAGTTCGACCGCCCAGTCGTAGAGCTGATCGAAGTAGTCCGACGCGTAGAGCGCCTTGCCGCCCCAGTCGAAACCGAGCCAGCGCACGTCGCGCTCGATCGCCTCGACGTACTCCGTGTCTTCGGCGGTCGGGTTCGTGTCGTCGAAGCGCAGGTTGCAGTGGCCGCCGTACTCCTCGGCGACGCCGAAGTCGAGGCAGATCGCCTTCGCGTGGCCGATGTGCAGGTAGCCGTTCGGTTCCGGCGGGAACCGGGTGACGACCTTGCCGCCGTGCTTGCCCGCCGCGACATCGGCCCGCACGCGCTCGCGGATGAAGTCGAGAGGCCTGGAAGTGCTGGAATCGTCGGGCATGGCGGGCGGCCGGGGCGCTTTGCTGCGAAGCAGCGAAGGTTATCGCGGCCGCCGATTCGTCGTCAGCCGTCGAACCGATAGCCGAGGCCGTGCACCGTGACGATGAACTCGGGCCGGCCCGGATTCGGCTCCACCTTCTGCCGCAGCGACGACACGTGGACGTCGACGGTGCGGGTCGTCGGCGTCGCGTCGTAGCCCCAGACCTCGTCGAGCAGGCGGTCGCGGTCGTGGACCTGACCGCGGTGCTCGATCAGGAACCTGAGCAGGCGGTACTCGAGCGCCGAGCAGGCGACCTCGGACTCGGCGCCGCCGTCGCCTTTGCGCCACACCCGGGCGCTGTCGAAGTCGACGCGGATGTCGCCGAAGCAGTAGCTCCGGGCGGCGCCGGCGACCGTGTCTGGCGCGGGTGTTCCGACTTGGCTCCGTCGAAGCAGCGCTTCGATCCGTGCCAGGAGTTCCAGCGTCTCGAAGGGCTTCGCGAGGTAGTCGTCGGCGCCCAGCTTCAAGCCGAGAACGCGGTCGACGAGTTCGTTGCGGGCGGTCAGCATGAGAATCGGCGTCGACGTGCCGCCCTGGCGCAGATCGCGACAGACGTCGAAGCCGTTCTTGCCCGGCAGGTTGACGTCGAGCAGGACGAGGTCGAAGCCGCCGTCCGCGGCCAGCTGCTGACCCGAGGGGCCGTCGCCCGCGACCTCGACTTCGTAGCCCTCGGCGGCCAGCCGGTCGCCCAGGGTGCGGGCAAGGCTGGGTTCGTCCTCGACCAGGAGCAGGCGCCGGGACGTCATGCGGCGCTTGCCGGCAGCGAGACGCTGAACGTCGTGCGCCCGGGCTCGCTGTCCAGGGTGATCGAGCCGCCGTGCGCCTCGATCGTGTTGCGCGCGAGGCTCAGACCGAGTCCGGAGCCGGGCTGAGTGCCCTCGGTTGCGGCCCGGCCGCGGACGAAGGGGTCGAAGATCCGGCGTTGCTCGGCCTTCGGGATGCCGGGGCCGCTGTCGGTGACGGCGATTGTGACCCGCCGCCGGTCGGGGTCATGGCTCGCGTCGACGCGCACCCGCACGGCGCCGTCGGCGTCCCGGCCATACTTCGCCGCGTTGTGCAGGAGATTCATGAAGACCGTGATCAGGGCGTCGCGGTCGCCTGGGATCGAGGGAAGATCGTCTAGCCCTCCGAGCTCCAGTTCGACACCGTGCTCCTCCAGGAACCAGTTCGATTCGGCAACCGCGGAGTGCAGTAGTTCACCGAGGTCGATGTCGGCCACCTTGTTCCGAGCCGGACTCCGCCCGATGCCGGCCCATTGGAGTACCTGCTCGACCAGCCGCGCCAGCCGTCGGCTTTCCCGTTCGATCAGTTCGCCGTAGCCGCGGACGTCGGTGGATTCCCGGACGACCCCGGTGCGCAGGTTCTCGCCTGCCGAACGGATCGCCTGAAGGGGCGTGTTCAGTTCGTGCGACACGCCGGCCACGAAGTCGACCTGCTGCGCGGCCAGAGCCCGGGCGCGGCGGGCGGACACCAGGACCAGAGCGAAGGCGACCCCGATCAGGAACAGGGCGCCGGAGCTGTGGTAGAGGTTGCGCTGGCGTGCCGCGTCCGTAGCGGCTTCCAGCGACCCGCGGCGGTGGGTGATCCGCACGAGCCAGGCGCCGTCCGGCAGGTCGGGCTCCCTGGCGCGGCCGCGACGTGCTCGTTCGTCGGGCGGGAAGCGACGCCGGTCGTCACGGTCGATCGGTCGGAAACCCGGCCTGTCGCGGTCGCCCGGGCGTTCGGAGAACGGCCGCGTCCGCAGGGTCCGGAACTCGATGTCCGCTGCCTCGGATTGGGTGGTGGACGCGCGTCCTGGAGCGCCTGCCGGATCGGGAAAGACCTGACGCGGCGCGGGGCCGGACACGTCGGTCACCGAAACCCGATAAGGCGGCTCCCCGCCTCGAGACGCCGCGCCGAAGTGGCGTTCGATCAGTGCGGGCAGCATCTCGTGTTCGAGGACCGAGACGTCCAGGCTGGCCACGATCAGGGTCGCCGGTGGTGCGGGTCGGCCGCCTGGCATCCGGGTGGGGACCGGAATCACCAGTCGACCCGTCCGAGCCTCGGGTAGCCGGCGGCGTTGCGGCGGCCAGGGGCGAATCAGCTCTTCCAGGTCGTCGGGTCCCGGGTCGGGCTGGAACCGGCCGCCGTCCTCGTCGAGCCGGAGGACAGAGCTCGTTCCTTCGCGACGATCGGTGGCCACGATCCAGGTCTGGTCCAGGAGGTCCGGGAAGGCGGCGCTCCCGCGCCAGTCCCGGACGGCACGCACAAGCAGTCCCTCGAACGGCTCGGCTGCGCCGTCCCGGTTCCTGCGAGGATCGGACCGAGCCGCAGTGCGTAGGAACGAGGCATGGAGTTGAGCCAGAGGCGCGTCGATGTCGTTGGCAAGCAGGCGGCTCGATTCCTCCAGGTTCGCGCGCATCCGCTCGTTGGCGGCGGCGCTGAGTTCGCCGGTCCAGTGGTACTGGAGGACGGCGAGGGTCACGAGCAGGACGGAAGCGACCGCGGCGATGATGAGCGTCCAGCGGTTGCTCGAACCGGTCTTCCGTCCGGGAATGCGCCGGACAGCCATGGGCGGCAGTGTAGCCGCAGGCAGCGCTAGGGAAACCTTGTTGGCGCAGGGCTTTACAAGCGTTACAAACATCTTGCAGCGGCTTGATGACTGACCTCCGCAGGGTCCGTACGGTTTCTCGCGTTCGATTCCCGTCCCACCACGGAGGAGCTGCCTGAAATGAAGACACGCCGGAACCGCTCGATCGTGGTCACGCGTACCTTGCTGCCTGGCCTGCTGCTCGTGGCCGCCGCTTCGTCCGCGGCTGGCCAGGAGTGGGAGCGCCGCTCGAACGAGCGCTGGACGCGCGGCGACACCCGCGTGGCAATCAGCCCGGAAGCGCTGGCGGCGATGCGACCGGTGCTTGAGCTCCAGGGCGATCCGGAGCGGGGCGAGGCCCTGTTCGAAGACCTCTGCGCGCGCTGCCACCGTGCCGGTGACGTCGGCGGCGGACCGGGGCCCGATCTCTCCGGTGTCGGCGGTTGGGGCCCGGAGAGGCTCCTGCACGACACCCTGGAGCCGAACGCGGAGATCGACGCCGACTATGCGAGCTACGTCGTCGAGACGGTCGAGGGCGAGGTGTTCTCCGGACTCCTGGCCGAGAGTCCAGGCAGCGACGTCATCCTGCTTGCTGCCGGAGACACCAGGGTCAGACTCCCCGCCGGGCGGATTCGAGAAATGCGCAGGGACAGCCTGTCCATGATGCCCGAAGGGCTGCTGGCGGGTCTCGAACCCGCGAACATGGCCGATCTGCTCGCGTTCCTGCGGCCTCCCGGGCAGCGAAACCGCAGGTAGCGCGCTGGGGAACCCGGCTGGCGCAGGGCACTTACAAGCGTTACAAACATCTTGCAGCGGCTTGATGACTGACCGGCGCGGCGACCCGTACTGTTTTCTCCACGTTTGACTCCCAGCCCCCTAAGGAGGTGCTTGACATGAAGACATCCCTGAACCGTTCGATCCGGATCGCCCGCATCCTGCTCCCCGCTCTTCTCGTCGTGGCCGCGACCGCGTTCGCGGCAGCCCAGGAAGGCGACGGACCCCACTCGAAGCGAGGCGCCCGCGGCGACTTCGCGGAGCGCGAGGCCGAGCGCATGGCTCGTGTGCTCCAGTTGACGGAGGACCAGATGGAAGAGTGGCGTCGCCTGCGCGAGGAGCACGAAGCGAGCGTGCGGCCTCTGATGCGTCAGATGCGCGACATCACGGAACGCCTTGAGACCGAGGCGAACCTCGACAACCCCGATCCGGCCGTCGTCGGTCAGTTGGAGCTCGACCGTCGTGCGGTCGCGCGTCAGCTGAGAGACTCGAGGGTCCAGGCTCACGAGGAGGCGACGCGGTTGCTCGACCGTGACCAGCAGATCCGCTGGGAGGCTCTGCAGGAGAATGGCCGCGGCGGCTTCCGGGGACTCTTCGGCCCTGGCGGCCGCGGTCCCCGTCCTCGGAACTGAACCGGAGGCAAACCAGCCTCCATTGCATGGGCGGGCGTCCTTCGGGCGCCCGCCTTCAGCGTTCGGCGGCGCTAGGATCGCGCCTCATTCATCTCAGGCGGCCGCGCGGTCGCTGCAGGAGGCGCGTTTCATGGCAGACGTAGCGTTCATCGGGCTTGGAGTCATGGGCTATCCCATGGCCGGTCACCTGGCGGCCACCGGCCACCGGGTGACGGTGTACAACCGCACTGCGGCGAAGGCCGAACAGTGGGTGGAAGAACACGGCGGCGAGAGCGCCGCGACCCCTGCCGAGGCGGCCGCCGGCGCCGAGTTCGTGTTCTGCTGCGTCGGCAACGACGACGACGTGAGGGCGGTGACCCTGGCGCAGGGCGGCGCGCTGGAGGGCATGGCCGCGGGCAGCGTGCTCGTCGACCACACGACGGCGTCGGCGCGGCTCGCCCGCGAACTCGCGGGGGCCTGCGCGGAGAAGGACCTCGGCTTCGTCGACGCGCCGATCTCGGGTGGCCAGGCCGGCGCCGAGAACGGGGCGCTGACCGTAATGTGCGGCGGCGAGCCGGACGTCTTCGAGCGCGTGAACGCTGTCATCGACTGCTACAGCCGGGCGATCACCCTGCTCGGCCCAGCGGGCAGCGGCCAGTTGACGAAGGCGGTCAACCAGCTCTGCATCGCCGGCATCGTCCAGGGCCTTTCGGAGGGCATCCACTTCGCCGAGAAGGCCGGTCTCGACCCTCTGGCGGTGATCGGCGCCATCTCCACAGGCGCCGCCGGATCCTGGCAGATGGACAACCGCGCCGAGACGATGGTCCAGGGCAAGTTCGACTACGGCTTCGCCGTCCAGTGGATGCGCAAGGACCTCGGCATCGCCCTGGAGGAGGCGCGTCGGAACGGCGCCCACCTGCCAATGGCCGCCCTGGTCGACCAGTTCTACAGCGAAGTCACCGCGCTCGGCGGCCTTCGCTGGGATACGTCGAGCCTGGTGGTGCGGCTGCGGGCGATGAGTGAACGCGGCGGCTAGCGTTCAGGCGCTCGGTCCCCCGGACACGTTCGCGTCGCCGGCGACGTAGAACCGCCAGAGCCGGTTCGGGGCTCGGGTGACGCCGATGCGGCCGCTCCGGCCGGGCTCGTCGGGAGGCGGCGTACCGTCGTCGGCAATGACGAGGGGCAGGCGGTTGGTCAGGCTCGAAGCCGTGACCAGGTCGACGCCGTCGTCGCGGCGGTCGAGGCCGAAGGCCTGGCAGAGGCGGGCGGGGCCGGAGCAGAGATCGACGGAGCGGAACGGCTCGGTGGAACGCCGCCGGCTGGCCGCGTTGCGGGCGCGACGCATGATGCCGGCGCCGGCCAGCGGCGCCGCGGCGCGCAGCAGGACGGCGGAGCAGACGCCGTCCTCGCCGCAGACGACGTTGGCGCAGTGGTGCATGCCGTAGGTGAAGTAGACGTAGAGATGTCCGGGCAGTCCGAACATCGTCCGGGTGCGGTTCGTCATCCCGCGGTGGCCGTGGCTGGATGGGTCGTTCGCGCCCTCGTAGGCCTCGACTTCGACGATCCGGGCGGCGCGGCGGCCGCGGACGAGGACCTTGTTGAGGAGGCGCGGCGCCACGTCGAGCGCAGCAGGCCTGTAGAACGAGCGGGGGAGCGGCGAGAGGTCGGACGAGCCGGTGCTCAGACGGGCACCTCGTCCAGGTCCGTCTCCGGCCCCATGTAGGCGCGGATCTCGGCCGGAGTCTCCATCTTCGTGTACTCCGGTACGTGCACGCTTACGTAGAGGATCTCGCCGGTGAAGATGAGCCGTCCCTCGTGCGTGCCGCGGTAGCCGAGCGTCCACGAGGTGCGCCCCCAGTGGCGGACGGCGACGTCGATGTCCAGCAAGTCGCCGTCGGTGACCGAACCGAGAAAGTCGATCGTGGCGCGGCGGAGCATCATGTCCCAACCGAGCTGGGCGCCCCGTTTCCGGATCGGCCGCAGCCAGCTCTCCATTGCGTCGTCCATGTACGCCATGTAGTGGGCGTTGAAGACGACGCCCTGCTTGTCGACCTCGCCGTAGCGGACGCGGATCGTGTGCCGGTAGGGCGTCGTCATCTGCCCGCTTTGCTCAGAGGCTGGGTTCGAGACCGACCGCCCAGGCGGCGAAGGCCCACTGGTCGGCGACGTCCTCGATCTGCATCCAGGTCGGCTTGCCGGCGCCGTGGCCGGCACGGGTCTCGACCCGGATGAGGACCGGGTTGTCGCAGCCCTGCGCCCGCTGCATCTCGGCCGCGTACTTGAAGCTGTGCCAGGGCACGACCCGGTCGTCGTGGTCAGCGGTCGTGACCAGGGTCGGCGGGTAGCAGGCGCCTTCCTGCACGTTGTGGAGCGGCGAGTACGCGTACTGGGCCCGGAACTCGTCCTCGTTCTCGGACAGGCCGTAGTCCGTCGACCAGTTGCGGGCGTTGGCGCTGGGTAGGTGGTAGCGGAGCATGTCGAGGACGCCGACCGCGGGCAGGGCCGCCGCGAACAGGTCGGGCCGCTGGTTCAGCGTCGCGCCGACCAGGAGTCCGCCGTTGCTGCCGCCCTGGATCGCGATCCGTCCGGCACTCGTGTAGCCCTCGGCGATCAGCCACTCCGCTGCGGCGATGAAGTCGTCGAAGACGTTCTGCTTCTTCTCCTTCGTGCCGGCGAGGTGCCAGTCGCGGCCGTACTCGCCGCCGCCGCGCAGGTTCGGGATCGCCAGCATGCCGCCCATCTCGAGCCATGCGAGGCGGGACGAGGAGAAGCCGGGCGTCAGCGAGATGTTGAAGCCGCCGTAGCCGTAGAGCAGCGTCGGGTTGTCGCCGTTCTTCTCGATCCCCTTGCGGTGGGTGATGAACATCGGGATGCGGGTGCCGTCGCGGCTCTCGTAGAAGACCTGCTCCGTCTCGTAGCCGTCGAGGTCGGCGTCGATTGCGGGGCTTCGGATCAGAGAACTCTCGCCGGTGGCTACGTCGTAGCGGTGGATCTGGGACGGCGTGCCGAAGCTGGAGTAGGAGTAGAAGGTCTCCGTGTCCTCCCAGCGGCCGCCGAAGCCGCCGGCGCTGCCGATGCCCGGCAGCTCGACCTCGCCGGCCGGGGTCGCGGGTTTGGCGCCGTTCGGTTCGGCCAGGCGGACGACCGTGCGCGCGTCGTGCAGGTAGTTGAGGACCAGCTTGCCGCCGACGGCGGACGCGTAGGAGAGCGTGTCTTCGGCTTCCGGGACCACCTCGTGCAGGGTCGGGTTTCCGGCCGGCGAACCGTCGTTCAGGTCGACGGCGACGATCCGGTTGCGCGGCGCGTCCTTGTTCGTCTCGAACAGGAACACGGGGCCGAGGTTCACGACGTAGCCGTAGAGCGCGTCCCACTGGTCGAGCAGGGGGCGGATCGCGGAGTCCGGCTCGTCGATCTTGCGGTAGTGGACCGCGTTCTCCAGGTACCCCTCCTGGAGGTTGACCAGCAGGTACTCGCCGTCTTCCGAGACCGAGGCATACGGATTGCGGCGGGGATGCTCGGGCTGGCTGAACACGAGCCGGTCCTCGCTCTGGTCCGTGCCCAGGGCGTGGAAGTACACCGACACCGCCTTCGAGCCGTCGCCCCGGGTCGGGTCGTCTTCCCGTGGGGGATAGCGGCTGTAGAAGAAGCCCGAGTTGTCCGGCATCCAGGAGATGGAGGTGAACTTCGTGAAGTCGATCAGGTCGCCCGTGTCTTCGCCGTTCTCCACGTCGTGGACCTTCCACTTCCGCCAGTCCGAGCCGCCGTCAGACTGCGCGTAGGCGACGTAGCGGCCGTCCCGACTGGGCGTCATCCCGGCGAGCGCCACCGTTCCGTCGTCGCTCCAACCGTTGGGATCGAGCAGGACGCGCCCGGGCGGCTCGTCGCCCTCCTGGTCCATCGACTCGGCGACGTAGACCACGCTCTGGTCCTGCAGCCCGTCGTTGTGGCTGTAGAAGTAGCGCTCGCCCCGCTTGCCGGGGGTGCTCCAGCGCTCGTAGTCCCAGATCGCCAGCAACCGCTTCTCGATCGCTTCGCGGCCCGGGAGCGCGGCCAGGAATGGCTCGGCGACGGCGTTCTGCGCCGCCACCCAGGCGGCCGTCTCCTCGCCGTCGAGGTCCTCGAGCCAGCGGTACGGATCCGCGACCTGGACCCCGAAGTAGTCGTCGACCTGGTCGACCGTCCGGGTCTCCGGGTATTCGATCGGCCCGGGGTCGTAAACGTCGGTGGAGCAGGCCAAGAGGGGAAGAACAAGAGCCGGCGCGAGCCGGCGAAGAGTGGGCTTCATGATGGGTCGGATTATAGGGCTCCGCTGTCCGTACCGACGCGGAGGCTGCTCGGCGTCAGAAACCCGGCACGTCACTGCACCAGTCGCTGACCGCCTCGGCGACCTCGAGGTCGACATCCTCCTGCGGGCGGCCTGACCGTTTCAGCACGTGCAGGCTGTGGTCGCCGCCGTCGATGCAGTGCAGAGTGGCTCGTGGGCCGAGCCGCTCGCGGACGCCGGCGAGCAGTTCCGGGTCGGCGAGGCGGTCGCGGGTGCCGTTCAGGAAGAGCATCGGCTTCTCTACCTGGTTCAGGTGGTCGGCACGCGACGTTGCGGGCTTTCCCGGCGAGTGCAGTGGGAAGGCGTGGAAGACGAATCCGGCGACATCGAGCGCTTCGCTGGCATCGGCGTTGGAGGCCATGCGGCCTCCCATCGAGCGGCCGCCCGCAAGGAGCGGCAGCTCGGGCCGCATGGTCCTGGCATGCGCCACCGCCGCCCGGACGGATCGCTGCAGGACGAGCGGCGGGTCCGGACGCCGCCGGCCTGCTTCCGTGTAGGGAAACTGGAATCGGAGCGTGGCGATGCGAAACCCGGCGACGCCGCGGGCGAAGGTCTCGATTGTCGCGTGACGCATACCCGCGCCGGCGCCGTGGGCGAAGACGAGGAGGCAGCGCGCGCCGTCGGGTTCGAGCAGGATCGCGCTGACCCGGCGGTCGCGGGAAACGACGAAGCCGGTCTCGGTCGTTTCGGCCCTCACAGCCCGAACGTCTCCGCCGCCCGGTCGGCCAGCGTGTCGCCGATCGCCAGGGACGCCGTTGCGCCGGGCGACGGGGCATTCAGCACGTGGAGCATCCTTGGACTCGTCTCGATCGCGAAGTCGTCCACCAGGTTGCCCTTGCGGTCGAGGGCCTGGGCACGGATTCCCGAGCCGCCGGGCATCAGGTCGGCGTCGTTGAGATCGGGAACGAAGCGCCGCAGGTCGCGGGCGAAGCGGGCGCGGCTGCCGGAACGCGCCATCTCGCTGATGCCGACCTTCCAGAAGCGGAGGGCCATCTTCCAGAAGCCCGGATAGCTCAGGCTGCTCCAGGTGTCGCGGGCGTCGAAGCTGCCGCGGTCGTAGCCCTCGCGCTTGAGCGCCAGGACGGCGTTCGGGCCGGCTTCGACCGAGCCGTCGACTCTTCGGGTCAGGTGGACTCCGAGGAAGGGGAAACGGGGATCGGGGACCGGGTAGATCAGTCCCCGCAGCAGGTGGCGGCGCTCTGGCGCGATGTCGAAGTACTCGCCGCGGAAGGGGACGATCCGCACGTCCGGATCGAGGCCCGCCATGCGCGCCACACGGTCCGACTGCAGGCCGGCGCAGTTGATCGCGTGGCCGGCCTCGAACTCGCCGGCGGTGGTCTCCACGACGATTTCGTCGGCGCGTGGCTTGATACCGGTAACCCGGGTCCGGAGGTGGAGCGAGACGCCGGCTCCTTCGAGTTCTTCGGCGTAGGCGTCGGCAACCGCCTTGTAGTCGACGATGCCGGTCTCGGGCACCCACAGGGCGTCGACTCCGACCGCGTGGGGCTCGAAGTCGGGGATCCGCTCGGGCGGCAATCGCTCCAGGCCGGCGAGGCCGTTCGCCCGGCCGCGGCGCTCCAGTTCGTCGAGCTGGGGGATCTCTTCCGGGTCGGTGGCGATGACGAGCTTGCCGCAGATCTCGTGGGGGATCCCGTGCCGGTCGCAGTACTCGATCAGCCGTTTCCGGCCGCCGACGCAGTTGCGCGCCTTGAGCGAGCCGGGCTTGTAGTAGAGGCCGGAGTGGATGACGCCGCTGTTGTGGCCGGTCTGGTGGACGGCGGGCCGGGGTTCCGCCTCGACCACGCGGATTTCGATCTGCCCGAAGCGGCGCGCGAGGCTGCGGGCGGTGGCGAGACCGATGATCCCGGCCCCGATGCAGACGACGTCGGCGCGTTCGGGCAAGGCGGGTTCAGGCGTCTTCGGCCGTGGCGCCTTCCGCGCCGTCGCCGTCGGCTGGACGCTCGGCGGGCGTTGGCGGCAGCGCGCTCGGGTAGGTGCCGAGGATGCGGAGTTCCTTCGTCTTCTCCCCGATCGCCTCGAGCGCCTCGGTGACCGGTGCCGAGGCGGCGTGGCCGTCGATGTCGAGGTAGAACTGATAGCGCCAGGGCGTGGCGGGGATCGGCCTGGATTCGATCTTGGTCAGGTTGACGCCCCGCCGCGAAAAGCTGCGCAGCACTTCGCCGAGGTCGCCCGGCTGGTGACCGGTCACCAGGAGCAGGGACGTCTTGCAGGGCTGGTCGGGCGGGCACGGCGCCGCCTCGCTGGCGACCTCGACGAAGCGGGTGAAGTTCCCGGCTTGGTTCTGGATGCCGTGGGCGAGGATCTCCAGGCCGAAGACCCGTGCCGCCGGCTCGCTGGCGATGGCGCCGACCGTCCGGTCGTTCCCTTCCCGGACGCGAGCGGCCGCGCCGGCGGTGTCGAACTCGGGCTGCGGCCGTAGCCAGTCGTGCTCGTGGAAGAACTGGTCGCACTGGCGTAGCGCCTGGGGGTGCGAGAGCACGAGCCGGAGATCGTCGATCTTCGTACCGGGCAGCGCGAGCAGGCAATGCGCCACTTTGCTGATGACTTCCGCGGTGATCACCAGGCCCCCTTCGGCCAGCAGGTCGTAGGTCTCGTTGATGCTGCCCGCGGTGCTGTTCTCGATGGGCAGCAGGGCGATGTCGTGGCGGCCGTCGCGGACGCCCTCGGCAGCCCCCCGAAACAGTTCGTAGCCCTGGAGCACGACCCCTCCGGGCCGTCCGGCGTACTGCCGCTGGGCGGTCAGGTGGCTGAACGAGCCCTCGACGCCCTGGTAGGCGACTCGCAGCGGCGCCCGGTCGAGATCGCGTATGTAGCCCTGCTGCGCCGCGATCGACATCTCGATCAGCAGCCGGAAGATGCGCTCGGTCTGGTGAGGGTCGAGGTCGAGTTCGGCGGCGATTGTCCGTACGCGGGTCAGCAGTTGCTCCTCGCGCAACTGGTCGCGGAACGGAAAGGCCGACGCGATCTTGGCGCCCGCGACCTCCCGCGACAGTTCGACGCGGCGCCGGAACCCCTTCAGCAGCTCCTGGTCGACGTCCTCCAACTCCTGGCGAACCGCCTCGAGATCGGGCAAGACGTCATGCTCGGCAGCGGCCATGAGGAATCTCCGCGGCCTGGGCTGGCCGCGGGGCGCAGTATACGGCTCAGCCGTGGTGCGGCCGGATGGCGACCTTCAGGGCGTGGCGGCCGATCATCAGGTCGAGCGCCTCCGTCAGCCGGTCGAGGGGCAGTTCGCGTTCCACCAGCGTGCCGTAGCGCTCCGGCGCCCCGATCAGACGGTCGAGCGCCGCCCGAAACGACGAGGGCCGGTGGTGGTAGACGCCCAGGAGCGTCTGTTCCTGGTAGTGGACTCGTTCGGCGTCGATCACGAGGTCGGTCCCCGGACGGCAGCCGCCGAACAGGGCGGCGACGCCGCCGGGAGCGAGCGACTTCACGGCGTGATCCCAGCCGGCGGGCGTGCCGGTCGCATCGATCGCGAAGTCGAACGGATCTTCGGCCGCTGGGCCGGTGCCGTCGCCGGCGCGGCCGAGACAGGTCTCCGCGGCGCCGAAACCGCGCGCCGCTTCTAGGCGGTGACAGTGCGGGTCGAGGGCGCGGACATGAGTACGCATGCTGTGGAACAGGTCGATCAGCATGAGTCCCAGCGGACCGCAGCCGATGACCAGGGTCCGCGCCTCCGTGGGCGGACCGCTCCAGGCGCCGAGGCATCGTTCGAGGCAGTGGACCGCGCAGGCCAGAGGCTCCGCCATGGCGGCGACCACGGGTTCGAGGCCGGCGGGCCGCGGATGCACGCTGCGCTTCGCGACGGCTTCGGGGATCAGCAGGTAGTCGGCGAAGGCGCCGTTCAGGTAGACGAGGTTGCGGCAGAGGTTCTCGCGTTTGTGCCGGCACGGCTGGCACTTGCCGCAGGAGGCGCTGTTGGCGACGACGACGGCCTCGCCCTCGGTGTGAGCGGCTCGGGCGCCGGCGCGGACGACGGTGCCGGTGACCTCGTGGCCGAAGGGCGACGGCAGGGCCAGCATGGTCGGATGGCCGCCGCGGCGGTAGACCTTGACGTCGGTGCCGCACGTGGTCGCGGCGTCGACCCGGATCAGCAGCTCTCCGGGGCCTGGCTCGGGCATCGGCAGCCGCCTCAGCTCGACACTCCCGGGGCCGGTGAGAAAGGCCTGGGTCTGGTGTTCCGGGATCATGCCTTCAGGGGTGCAGCAGGACCTTCAGCGCTGCCTGCCGCCGGCACAGGTCGACGGCTTCGGCGGCGCGGTCCAGGGGCAGGCGGTGGGTGACCAGCGGCGACGGATCGAGTGCGCCGCCATGCATCATGTCGAGGACGCGTTTCTGTTCCGCGGGCGAGCCCGAGTAGGCGCCGATCACCTGGCGCTCGGACTTGAAGACCGCGTTGATGTCGAAGGTGACGCGGGCGTCCTGGGCGGCGTGGGCGAAGAGCACGACGCGCCCACCGGGCCGGGTGGCCTGCAGGGCCAGGTCGAAAGCTTCCTGGCCGCCGGCCGTGTCGAAGACGGCTTCGGCGCCGGTCCGGGGGTCCGCTGGGTCCAGCAGGTCGGTGAGCTCGCCGGGCGTCACAACGGTGTCGGCGCCGAGTTCCCTTGCGGTGGCGCGCCGGCCGGGGGCTGGCTCGGCGACGAGGATCCGGGCGCCGGGAAACGAGGCGCGCAGCACCAGCAGATGGAGCAGGCCCATCGAGCCGGCGCCGATGACGACGACCGCAGGTGTCTCCGGTACCAGGCCGGCGCGGTCGATTCCCCGCAGGACGCAGGCGGCCGGTTCGACGAACGCGGCCGCCTCGTCGGCGAGCCCGTCGTCGAGCGTTCGCACGGTGCATTCGACTGCCCGGGCCTTGAGCCGCAGGCGCTCGCTGAAGCCTCCCGGTTCCAGCAGGTTCTCGGTGAAGCTGGGGCACATCGTCTCGGCTCCGGAACGGCACAGGCGGCACTCGCCGCAGGGGGCGTGGTGGGGGGCGATGACCCGGTCGCCCGGACGAAGCGAGTCGGCGCGGCTCTCGATCACCCGGCCGACGACTTCGTGCCCGAGGACCTCGCCCGGTGCCCGGCCGGCGTCGGCCAGCTTGTAGAGGTCCGTGCCGCAGAGGCCGCAGTAGACGAGTTCGATCAGCGCTTCGCCGGTCTTGATCGCCGGCTCCGGCGCTTCTGCGAGCTCCAGATTGCCGTCGGCCGTGGTGCGAGCGACTTTCATCGCCCTTCATTGTCGCCCATTTCGTCTCGCTCGCGTCCTGCGGAGCGGGCTTCTGCTTTGACCAGGAGGCGGAACTCGTGTACGTTCCGCCTGCCGCCGGGTCCAGCTCGCAGTCCCCTGGTCGCGATGACGACCGAGAGCGCTTGATCGCCGCGCCAGGGTTGACGCAGCGGTGGACAGAGTCCTCCCCCTGCTTGCTCGCCCGCGCACAAACCGCTTCATCACTATCTCCCGACCAGAGGAGCTGTTCCCTCATGCCCAGGAAACCTCGCGCAACCGGCCGGCGTTCGTCCGGTGGACGGCCGTCCGGCCGAAGGCCAGCCGGCCGTGGCCGGTCCGGCCGCACGCCGCAGAGCCACGATGCCGTCTGTACCGAATGTGACAGTCCGACGACCGTCCCCTTCAGGCCCGTACCCGGCAGACCGGTGTACTGCCGCTCCTGCTTCACCAGCCGGCCCCGGGGCAACCGCGACGGTGCCCAGCCCGTGGTTGACCCCGTGGCCGACCGCGGGCAGGACGCCCACCCGGGCGCCGTGTTCGCCGGCCTGGAGCTCTCGCGCGCGACCAGGGCGGCGATCGGTCGAATGGCCATCTCCGAGCCGACGCCGATTCAGGAACAGTCCATCCCCGCGCTGCTGGCGGGGCGGGACCTGGTCGGGCAGGCGCAGACCGGATCCGGAAAGACGCTGGCCTTCGCCGTGCCCATGGCGGAAGTCTGCGATCCGTCGATCCGGCGGGTTCAGGCGCTCGTGCTCGTACCGACGCGGGAGTTGGCCCTCCAGGTGGCCGGAGTCATCTCCCGGCTGGCTTCATCGCGGCGCGTGACCGTGACGCAACTCGTCGGCGGTCGGCCGATACGGCGCGAGCAGGCGGCCCTGCGGCGGGGAGCCGATGTCGTCGTCGGCACGCCGGGCCGGACGCTGGACCACCTGCGACAGGGGTCCCTCGATCTGGGCGCGGTGCGGTTCCTCGTCCTGGACGAAGCGGACGAGATGCTGGACCAGGGTTTTGCCCGCGACGTCGAGGCGATCCTCAGCCGCACTCCCGCTTCAAGGCAGACGGCCCTGTTCTCGGCCACCATGCCGAACTGGGTGGCGAAGACGGCCAGGCAGTATCTGCGCAACCCGGTAAAGGTCGAGATCGACGCCGGGACGCAGGAGTCGGCGGTGGAGCATCTCGTCTACTCGATCCAGAAGGACGACAAGATGGAGGCGCTACGGTCGCTGCTGGATGGCCGCAACGGCGACCCGATTCTCGTCTTCGGTCGAACGAAACACGGGGTCAGGAAGCTGGCGAAGAAGCTCGATGCGCTCGGCTATCCGGTGGGGGCTCTGCAGGGCAACCTCAGCCAGGGCGCCCGCGAGCGCGTGATGCGGGGTTTCCGTTCCGGCGCCGCGCCGATTCTGGTGGCGACGAATGTCGCCGCCCGCGGCATCGACGTCCAGGGCATCGGTCAGGTCATCAACTTCGACCTGCCGGACTCCCAGCGGCTGTTCACCCACCGCGTGGGGCGAACCGGGCGGATGGGGAGTTCGGGCGAGGCGGTGACCTTCATCACGCCGGACGAAGAGCGGAAGTGGCGCGAGATCCAGCGGGGCCTGGGTCGACGGTTTCCCCGGCGGCCGTGGCGCGCACCGGCGCGCTGACCGACCGAGGTCTTCGTCAGTCAGCCGCGGGTTCGGCCCGCCGGAGCTGCCTTGAGGACGATTCCCTGATGTGGATGTCGTGCTGGCTGAACGGGATCTCGATCCCGGCGGCGGCGAACGCCTTGTGCGTCGCCTTGACCAGTTCGTGGGTGACGATGCCCCGAAGCACCGGCTCCTCGACCCAGCACAGCAGTTCGTAGTCGATGGACGAGGGGCCGAAGGTGCGGAACCGTACGCGAGGTTCGGGCTGTTTGCACACTTTGGGGTTGTCCGCGGCGACCTGGAGCTGGACCGCTTCGACGTGGTCCACGTCGCTGCCGTAGGCGACCCCGACGCGCACCCGGATCCGGTACTTGACGTGGGGCCCACCGCTTTCGTTGTTGATCTTCGCGTTCCCCATCACCGCGTTGGGGATCGTGACTTCGATGTCGTCGCGGGTCAGCAGGCGGGTGCTGCGGATGCCGATCTCGGTGACCATGCCGCGCTCGCCGCTGTCGAGGGTGATGAAGTCGCCGATCTTGTAGGGCCCGTCCGCGAAGATGAAGATGCCCGCGAACAGGTTCGCCAGCGTGTCGCGCGCCGCGAAGCCGACCGCCAGGCCGGCGATGCCGCCCGCCGCCAGGAGCCCCGAGACGTCGGCGCCCCAGGCGTTGATCACCAGGTAGGCCCCCAGGATCACGATCGCGACCTTGGCCAGGTTCTCGAACAGGGGCTCGGTGTGCCTGGAGACGAGAGCGCCCTCGCTCCTGCGCCGCGCCAGAGCCCGCAGCAGGACTCCCGAAGCGCGAAGCGCCGCGACGACCCAGAACACCAGCGCGACGGTCTGCAGCGCGTCGACGATCCTCTGCTCGGTGGCGCCGGCGAGCTGCAATCGAGCGACGCCCATCCGCAAGCCGATCAGGAAGACCGAGATCCAGAGCGGCCAGTGGGCCGCCTCGAGCAGTCGGTCGTCGACTTCGGTCTTCGTCTTCCCGACGAGCTTCGTCGCGCCGAACTTGAGGATCCACCAGACCACCCAGGCGCTCAGCGCGGAGACGAACGCGATTGCCAGCAACTGGAGCCACGCGCCCCAGAGCTCGTGCACGTAGATCGGAACCAGCTCTGCGAGCCGTTCCTCCAGTGCGGTCAGTTGCGCGTCCACCGGTTGCTACGATAGCCGACGGCTTGCCGATGAACTGGCTGTTTGCGGGACTGTTGATGTGCGCCGCCTCGGTCGGCGCCGGTGCGTTCGGGGCTCACGGTTTGCGGTCCGCGCTGGACGCCGAGCACCTGGCGTTGTGGGAGACCGCGGCGCGCTACCTCATGTACGGCGGGGTGGTCGTCAGCCTCCTCGGTCTCGCCGGGCGGGTTTCGGCGGTCGACCTGCGGCTCGCCGGCTGGCTGCTGTTCGTTGGCTCCCTGATCTTCTCCGGCACCGTGGCGGTGATTGCCGTCGGCGGCCCCCGCTGGCTGGGCGCCATCACGCCGGTCGGCGGTACGTTGCTGATCGTCGGAATCCTCGTTTTCGCCTGGAGGATGCTGCAGGGTCCGGGGACTCCGGCCGGGTTCTGAAACAACGGGGGAATGCCGGTTCGACGCCGCGCGTTCGGACCATTCCCTACAGCCGCTGCGCGGTCTATGCTGCGGCCCCGGCCGCGCCCAGGCGGTCCTCACACTCCAGGAGATCAACTGAAATGCCGAACGGCACCTTGCAAGTACCCGCGCCCCGCAACGAACCCGTCCTCGACTACGCGCCCGGTTCCGCCGAGCGGGCCGCTCTCGAGGCACGGCTGAAGGAGATGCTCGGCGAGCGGGTCGAGATCCCGGTCCTGGCCGGCGGCCGCGAGATCCACACCGGCCGCACGCAGGACGTCGTCTGCCCTCACGATCACGGTCATGTTCTCGGCACCTGTCACCAGGCCGGCGCCGCGGAAGTCGAAGCGGCAGTGGCGGCCTCCCAGGAGGCCTGGCCGGCGTGGTCCGCGATGCCGTTCGAGGAGAGGGCGGCGATCTTCCTCCGCGCAGCCGAACTCCTGGCCGGTTCCTGGCGGCAGACGGTGAACGCCGCGACCATGCTGAACCAGTCGAAGACGTGCTACCAGGCCGAGATCGACTCGGCCTGCGAGCTGATCGACTTCCTGCGCTTCAACGTCGCGTTCGCGGAGGAGCTCTACGGCCAGCAGCCGGTCTCGTCGCCCGGGATCTGGAACTACGTCGAGTACCGGGCTCTCGAGGGCTTCGTGTTCGCGGTCACGCCGTTCAACTTCACAGCGATCGCCGGCAACCTGCCGACGTCGGCGGCGATCATGGGCAACACGGTGCTGTGGAAGCCGGCATCGACGGCGCTGCTCTCGGGCTACTACGTGATGAAGCTGCTCGAAGAGGCGGGGTTGCCGCCGGGCGTGATCAACTTCGTGCCCGGCCCGGGCGCCACGGTGGGCGATCCGGTCCTCGCCAGCCGCCACCTGGCGGGCATTCACTTCACCGGTTCGACGCCCGTGTTCCAGCGCATGTGGCGGACGATCGGCGACCGGATCCAGGGCTACGACACGTACCCGCGCATCGTCGGCGAAACCGGCGGCAAGGACTTCGTGTTCGCCCATCCGTCGGCGGACCCCGCGGCGCTGACGACGGCGTTGATCCGGGGCTCCTTCGAGTACCAGGGGCAGAAGTGCTCCGCGTCGTCCCGGGCCTATGTTCCGGCTTCGCTGTGGGGCGAGGTGCGCGAGCGGCTCTGCGCCGAGCTGGCGACTGTGTCGATGGGCTCTCCCGTCGACTTCTCGAACTTCATGGCCGCGGTCATCGACCAGTCGTCCTTCAACAACATCTCCGGCTACCTGGCCGACGCGGAGAACGGATCGCCGTACGAGATCGTCTCGGGAGGCGGACGGGACGATTCGGTCGGCTACTTCGTCGAGCCCACCGTCGTCCGCAGCGAGGACCCGCGCTCGCGCCTGATGAGCGAGGAGATCTTCGGACCGGTGCTGACTGTCTTCGTGTACGAGGACGGTGCGCTCGAGGAGACGCTGGAACTCTGCGACACGACGAGCCCGTACGCGCTCACCGGCGCCGTGTTCGCCAACGACCGCGCGGCCGTCGCCCGCATCGGCGCCGCGCTGCGCAACGCCGCCGGCAACTTCTACATCAACGACAAGCCGACCGGCGCCGTCGTCGGCCAGCAGCCCTTCGGCGGCGCCCGGGCGTCCGGCACGAACGACAAGGCGGGCTCCATGGCGAACCTGATGCGCTGGACGTCCCAGCGGGCGGTCAAGGAGAACTTCGCCCCGCCGACGGACTACCGGTACCCGCACATGGGCTGATGCGGTCGCCGCTTCGCGGCGCGTCTTCCTGGCCGCCTGCGGCGGCAGCGGGTCAGAAGACCCGCGCACCTACCGGAGGCGGTTCACCGCCGCCATCATCGACTCGACGTCGGTGTACTTCTCGCGGACCTTGTTCTGGGCCTCTCCGAGGCGGACCTCGTCTTCGTCGAGCCGGTTCCAGTCGTCGAAGGTCACGAAGTCGACGCCGCGTTCGCGGAGCAGCTCGACGATCCTCTCCGGCGCCTTGTCGGGGTCGGCCGGCGCCGCTACGCCGTCGATGTCCTCGATCATCTTCTTGACCGTGGCGGTGGAGTCCGGGCTGTTCGTGCCAATCAGGCCGGTCGGGCCGCGCTTGGCCCAGCCGACGACGTACTGGCCCGGCACGACGTCGCCGTCCGGCTCTGTCTGCAGGCGGCCTTCGTCGTTGGGCAGGATGCCCCAGCGTTCATGGAACGGCACGCCCGGAAGGGGCACGCCGCGATAGCCGACCGCCTTGAACACGAGGTCGACGTCGAGGGTCTCGGTTTCGCCGGTGCCTCGTGGTCTCGGCGTGCCGTCGTCGGCGGCGTAGAGCTCGTTCTTCTCGATCACACACCGGCCAACCCGGCCGTCGTCGCCCGCCTGAAGGTCGATGGGTGAAACGAGGAACCGGCAGGTGACGAGGCGGTCGCCGTCGCCGGCTTGAGCGCCCGCGATCTCGCTCAGATAGGTCACGTTGCGGCGTGCGCTGGGCGCGGCGCTTTCCTCGAGCCAGCTACTGCTGATCTCGTCGAGGTCCATCTCCGCTTCGGACACCAGCAGACTGGCGCCTTCGAGCGAACCGATCTCCTTGATCTCCTGGGGCGAGAACGCTGCCTGCGCCGGCCCACGGCGGCCGAGCAGGACGACCTCCTCGACCCCGCTCTCGCGGAGCACGTCGAGCGATTCGGCGGTGATGTCGGTGGGAGCGAGCTCGTCCGTGTTCCGCACCAGGACGCGGGTCACGTCCATCGCCACGTTGCCGTTACCGACGACGGCGACCCGCCGCGCCGAGGCCAGGTCGAAGCTGCGATCCTGGAAGTCGGGGTGGCCGTTGTACCAGCCGACGAACTCGGTCGCCGAGTGAACGCCCGGGAGGTCCTCGCCCGGAATCCCCATCTTGCGGTCCGACTCGTTGCCGGTGGCGTAGACGATGTGGTCGTAGTGCCGGCGGAGGTCATCGACCGAAATATCGCGGCCGAGTTCGACGTTGCCGAAGAAGCGGAAACGCTCATGCTGCGCGGTGCGGTTGTAGACCCTGATGACGTTCTTGATCTTCTGATGATCGGGGGCGACGCCGCCCCGCACCAGGCCGAACGGAGTGGGCAGGCGGTCGAAGAGATCGACGTCGGCCTCGATGCCGTCGGCCTTGAACAGCGCGGCGATCGCGTAGAAACCGCTCGGACCGGAGCCGATCACGGCGACGCGGAGGGGTCGTTCACTGCTGCCGAGAGGCCAGCTTTCTGAGGTCTCGTGCACTCGTTCCTCGCCTTCGCGCCCGGCCGACGCGATCTTCGTTCTGGTGTCGGGAAAGGTCGATCGGTCGGGAATCATAGCGTCGTACCGGCCGGCGCGGTTCCAGAGTGTGACAAGCCCGGTCGGCGGCAGTTGTCAATACGGCTAACTGTTGACATGATTAGACATACGCTGCTCCGGACCGCTCGGTCAAGCGGACCGCGGTGGGGAAACTCTGGGGGAGAATGCCATGTCCCGTCCCTGTTGGCTCGCTGAGTACACCGCCCGCATCCCGGCGCGGTCGACCTTCGTTCTGTTTCTGCTGGGTGGCCTGATTCTGGGCGCCCTGCCCACCGCCGCGCAGCAGTGCGAGGGTGCGTCCGAGATCACCCGCCTCGGGGGCGCAAACCGATTCACGGCCCCCATAACGGACCAGGCGGGTCTGCAGGCCCTGTTCGTGGACCACCGGGACGAGATCCTGGCTCTCCTTGGCCAAGCCGGCTGGTCGGGCGACGCGGACGATCTGTTCGCCGCCGTCGCCGCGTGGCGAGGCGTCACATCGACGACGTTCGAACCCGGCCAGCGGATTCAGTGGATGTTCTTCCGTGAGCGTGGGCAGACGCCCACGGTCGGCACGAACATGTGCTGGGCCGGCGACGAGGCGTTCGCGGCCTGGGAGATCCGCTTCAACTCGAACGGGCGCTGGTACTCGATGATCGTGCCCGAGTCGTGCGGAAACCTGGCGCTCCTGGCCGAACGGCCGCTGCCGAAGGTCACGCTCGACCTGGACATCGGGGGCCTCTCCTGCGCGGACCAGACCTTCGACTTCCGGAGTTCCTGCACCGACGGTGACGCTTCGGTGACGGTGAGGATGCCGGACGGCACCGAGAGGGCGGCAGGCGACGGCAGCGTCTCCTTCCCCTTCGCGGATCAGGGCGACTACACGGTCACGGCAACCTGCAACGCGATGTCGCCGCGCGGCGACCCGCTCGAGGACTCGATGAGCAGCGCCATCGCCGTCGGTTGTCCGAGTTGCCTGGTCGCCGCTGCCCCGGAGGAAGTCGATCTGGGGCAGTCATCGGTTCTGACGGTCGTTCCCAGGGCAGGGCACGGCGCCGAGGTGACCCGGGTCACGCTCGACGGTCAGCCGCTTGCTTCGCCCTACACGAAGGAGATGACGCACGGAGGCGCGGACGCGTTCACCCACACGGTGACGGTCGAAACGAACACCGGTCAGAGCGCTCAGTGCTCGGCCGGGATGAAGGTTGCGCCGACGGTCACGGTGTCGATCGAGCCGGATCGCGTGTTGACCGGACAGACGGCGGTCGTCACGGTGGCGCCGGAGAATGGCGACGGTGCGCCGGTGACGGTCGCGCTGGACGGCCAGCCGCTGGCGGAGCCCTACGAACGCGCGGTCGCTCACGCGACGGATGGCGAGTTCACCCACACGGCGACAGTGGAGAACGCCGGCGGCAGTAACGAAGCGTCGGCGACGATGAAGGTCGATCGGCGGTGGACCCTGCTGCCGACGCTCAGCTTGCTGAGCGGTGACGACGTGCACATCTCGCTGCTGGGTCCGGACATGCGGGACAGGCTCAAGGCCTGCGTGGACGGAGTCGGCGTCGGCCTAGCCGCCGAGTACCGCCTGAGCTATCCCATGGGGATCATGTTCGGGGCGGAGACGACCAACTGCGAAGTCGACTGGTATCTGCACCCGGGTGGCCGGACCGGCTACGACGGCGTTGACGTGGAGATGAAGAAGTTCTTCTTCGGGCTGAACTTCCATCTGACCCGCCCCGGCAGCCGTGTGGACTGGTGGCTGGGACCCCTGGTCGCCCAGCTCGACTACAGCTCTCCGACCCTCATGCCGACCGGGCTGGATGGCGTGTCGGTGGACGCCGTCTACCGTCCCCAGTGGTCCGGCGAGACGGTTCTCGGCGCCAACATGGGTCTGAAGATCCCGTTCAAGGCGGACTGCCCGGTCGGCCTGTACTTCGGCGCTTTCTGGCTCGACTCGTCGATGAAGGCGAAGAGTTCGGAGATCCGCGGCGAGGACGGGGCTCTCGCGCCCGCGTTCGAGCTGCGCAAGACGCCGGTCTACGTCAAGGCTGGAATCTCGATCGAGTTCTGACGGTTCCGGGACAGAGGCGGGCTGAGCCGCGCTTCCCGCCGCATCCGATGTAGTTTGGGGGCAGGCGGGGAACTTGCCGTGAAGCCGACGGAACTGGAAGAACGCTACGGCGCACGGAACTACGCGCCCCTCGACATCGTGATCGACCGCGCCGAGGGCGTGTGGGTCTGGGATGTCGACGGTCGCCGTTACCTCGACTGCCTCGCGGCCTACTCGGCGGTCAACCAGGGGCACTGCCATCCCCGGATCGTGGATGCCCTGATCCGGCAGAGCCGGAAGGTGGCGGTCACTTCGCGGGCGTTCCACAACGCCGAACTCGGGGCGTTCTTTCGGGACGTCTGCGAACTGACCGGCTTCGAGCGGGCGCTGCCGATGAACACCGGCGCCGAGGCGGTGGAGACCGCGATCAAGCTGGCCAGAAAGTGGGCGTACACGCGCAAGGGCGTTTCTCCGGGACGAGCGGAGATCCTGGCGTTCGCCAACAACTTCCACGGCCGCACGACGACGATCGTCGGCTTCTCGAGCGAGCCCCAGTACCGCGAGGGATTCGGCCCGTTCACGCCCGGCTTCGAGCTGCTGCCGTTCGGCGACGCCTCCGCCGCAAGGGCGGCGGTGGGTCCGGACACGGCGGCGGTCCTGATCGAGCCGATTCAGGGGGAGGGCGGCATCGTCGTGCCTCCAGACGGTTACCTTGCCGAACTGCGGGAGGTCTGCAGCGAGCGGAACGCGCTCCTGATCGTCGACGAGATCCAGTCCGGTCTGGGGCGGACAGGGCGGATGTTCGCGCATGAGCACGACGGCATACGGCCGGACGTGATGCTGCTCGGCAAGGCGCTCTCCGGCGGTCTGTATCCTGTGTCGGTGGTCGTGGCGGACGCGGAGATCATGGATGTCTTCCAGCCGGGCGACCATGGCTCCACCTACGGCGGCAATCCGGTGGCGGCGGCGGTCGCGCGCGCCGCGCTGGCGGTGCTGCAGGACGAGGGCCTGATCGAGAACTCGGCGCGTCTCGGCGAGTACGCCCTGGGCCGGTTGCGAAGCGTCCGTTCGCCGCTGGTGCGCGAGGTCCGTGGCCGTGGACTGTGGATCGGAATCGAACTCGTTGAATCCGCCGGCGGCGCCCGTTCGTATTGCGAGAAACTGGCCGGGCAGGGACTGCTGTGCAAGGAAACCCATGATCACGTCATCCGATTCGCGCCGCCCCTGGTCATCAGGCAGGAGGAACTGGACTGGGCGCTGGATCGCATCGAGGAAGTGCTGACGGCATGACGGCCGACGCCGCGAGCGCGCCGCCGGCCGCGGCGTCGCCTCGGCCCGGGACTGTCGACGACCGGGTACGGGCGATCCGCCGGCCCCATCCGAAGCTGTTGCGTTACTACCTTCTCTTCTCGCTGATCACCGGACCGGCGTTCCCCGTCGTCTTCACCATCCTGTTCCTGCGCTATCGCACGCTGAGCTACGGCTTCGACGACGAAGGCGTGACGATGAGCTGGGGCGCCGTGTTCAAGCGCGAGATCAGCCTTACTTACAGCCGCATCCAGGACATCCACGTGCAGAGCAACGCGGTCGAGCGATGGTTCGGTCTCTCGCGTCTGCTGGTCCAGACGGCGAGCGGTTCGGCCAAGGCCGAGATGAAGGTCGAGGGCCTGCTGGAACTGTCGGCGGTTCGCAACTTCATGTACAGCCGGATGCGCGGCGCGCGTACGGTGGCCCCAACCGGTGCAGTTGCCGCTACGGCCGCTGGGCCCGGTGCCGCCGCGCCCGCGGCGACTTCCGACTCGGCCGCCCTCGCCGCGACTCTGCGAGAGATCGCCCGCGAAGTCACCGCGATCCGTGGGGAACTGGAGCGGCGCGGGTTGGATGGACGCAACCGATGACCGGCGAGCCCGCCGCCGGGGCAGCCGGCACCCGAATGCCCAGGGGCCTGAAGCGCCTTCTGCTCTGGCTGTTCCAGGTCGAAGAGCGTCCCGAGCCTCCCCCGGGATCGCCGGAGTCGCTCAGGGTGTTCCGCGCTTCGCCGCGGTTCTTCCGGTACAGCGTGCTCAAGTGGGCCATCGGGCAGATGTTCGCCCTGGTGGGCCTCGTCGGGTCGGCCATCGGGCTCGGTTTCGTCGAGATCGGGAACGAAGCCGGGAACGTGGTGGTCGAGCTCCTCGAAGAACGCGCCGCGGGCGCGGCTCTCTGGTTCAGGTTCACCGAGACGCTGGCGCCTTTCCTGATCGTCCTCTTCGTGGTTCAGTTCCTGACGTCGTTCTCCGTGCTTCGCCTGGGCTACGAGATGCGCTGGTACATGGTGAGCGACCGCGCCCTTCGCATCCGGTACGGCATCTACAGCCTCCGCGAACAGACGATGACGGTCGTGAACATCCAGAACATGGCGGTGAAACGCGGTCCCCTGCAGCGTCTGTTCGGCATCGCCGACCTGGAGATCCGCACCGCCAGCGGCGGCGGTTCGGACGATGACGACGAGGACAGCCTGAACCGCGGTCTGCTGCAGGGCCTGGACAACGCGGAAGAGGTACGCAACCTGTTGCTGGCGTCGTTGCGGCAGAGTCGGGACGCCGGTCTCGGCGATCCCGACGACCGGCCGGCCGGGCCCGCGGTACCGGCGGCGTCAAGGGAGGATCGTGGTCCGGGCGGAGCGGAAGACGCTTCGGTTCTCATTGCCGCGGGTGACCTGCTCGCCGAGTGCCGGGCTCTGCGGCGAACCGTGGCCGGGACGGCGGAAGCGCTGTGACTCGTCCGACCCCTGTCGGCTCGTAACCTCCGATGCCCGAGCTTCCGGACGTCGAGGTCTACCGCGAAGCGCTCGAGCAACGGGTCGCGGGCCGCGAACTCGTCCGCGTCCGCCTGCGGAGTCCGTTCCTGCTCCGTTCCGTGCGCCCGCCGCTTTCCGAGGCGGAAGGTCGCACGGTCGCGTCCGTGCGCCGCGTCGGCAAGCGGGTCGTCTTCGTTCTGGAGGGGGAGCTGTTCCTCGCCATCCACCTGATGGTCGCCGGCCGGTTCCGCTGGGGCGGACCGTCGGCGAAGGTGCCGGGCCGGGTGGGCCTGGCCGCCTTCGACTTCGGCTACGGCACCCTGCTGCTGACCGAGGCCGGCAGCAAGCGCAGGGCGGCGATGCACCTGGTCGCGGGTGAAGACGGTCTGGCTGCTCTGGACCGCGGGGGGCTGGAGGTGCTGCACGCCGGACCGGCGGCATTCAGGACGCGCCTCAAGGCGGAGAACCACACGCTGAAGCGGGCGCTCATCGACCCGCGGTTGTTCAGCGGTATCGGCAATGCCTACTCGGACGAGATCCTGCATCGCGCGCGCCTGTCGCCGATGCGCTGGACCACCCGGCTGACCGACGAGCAGGTCGATCGGCTGTATCGGTCCGCGAGAGACGTGCTGACGGAGTGGACGGAGCGCCTCAGGGAGCAGGCCGGCGGTCGGTTTCCGACCAAGGTGACCGCCTTCCACGAGGATATGGCGGTCCATGGCCGCTACCGCGAACCATGCCCGCGTTGCGCGGCGCCGGTGCAACGGATCGTCTACGCGGAGAACGAGTGCAACTACTGCGCTCGCTGCCAGACCGGTGGCCGGCTGCTCGCGGACCGGGCCCTCTCGCGCCTGCTGAAGAAGGACTGGCCGAGGACGGTCGAAGAACTGGAAGAGCGCCTGGGCGCTGGCGCCGGGGAGCCGGCCGGCTGATGGGCGTTGCGCCCGGGTTGTCGGGCCTGACCGACTGTCATGCCCACCTCTGCGACGGCTCGTTCGCAGGCGATCTCGGCGACGTGCTCGCACGGGCCCGCGACGCCGGCGTCGAGGCGGTGGTCGCGGTCGGCGAGACGCGAGTGGACGCGGAGCGTAACCTCGAGTTGACGGAGGCCTATCCCGGCATCGTACGACCGACCGCCGGCCTCTATCCGACCCATCTCGATCCGGCGGAAGCGGAGCAGGTCGCGGGCCTGATCCGCCGGGAACGTTGTCGTCTGGCGGCCATCGGCGAGGTCGGCCTCGACCGCTGGAAGGTGCGCGACGAGCGCGACCTGGCGGTTCAGCGGGAGATCTTCGCGCTGTTCATCGACTTGTCCATCGAACTCGATCTGCCGCTCAACGTCCATTCGCGTTCGGCCGGCCACTACGCGATCGACCTCTTGCGGGAGCGCGGGGCGACGCGGGTGCAGCTCCACGCCTTCGACGGCCGGGCGGCCCGGGCCGAGCCAGGGGTGGAAGCGGGCTACTTCTTCTCCGTGCCGCCGTCCGTCGTGCGTTCTCCCCAGAAGCAGAAGCTGGTGCGGCGCCTGCCGCTGTCCTGCCTGCTGCTGGAGACGGACAGCCCCGTGCTGGGACCGGAGAGGGATCAGCGCAACGAACCGGCGAACGCGGCCGTTTCGCTCGCGGCGATCGCGGAGATCAAGGGTCTGCCGGTGTCGGAGGTGGCCGCGGCGGTGAGAGAGAACACGGCGCGGCTGTACGGCAGAGCGGAGCCGGCCTCCGGCCGGCGCGTTTCCTAGCCGCCTTCGGCGGCAGCGGGTCGGAAGACCCGCGCACCTACCGAACGGTGGCGATCGAGGCCGGCTCGCCGAGGAGCAGCGCCGGGTCGACGCGTTCGCCCTGCCAGCGGATGCCGAAGTGCAGGTGCGGTCCGGTGGATCGTCCGGTCGAGCCGACGGTGCCGATCCGGCGCCCGCGGGACACCTCGTCCCCCTGCTCGACGAACACCTCGTGCAGGTGGAAGTACATGCTGATCAGGCCGTTGCCGTGGTCGAGAAAGACCGCGTTGCCGGAGAAGAAGAACTCCCCGGCCAGGGCGACGACCGCGTCACCGGTGGCCAGTACCGGCGTGCCCTGGGGCACGGCGTAGTCGGCGCCGGTGTGGGGCGAGCGCGGCTCGCCGTTGATGATTCGCTTCGCGCCGAAGCGGCCGCCGGCCGGCATCTCCTCGAGCGGTGGCCCCAGCGGCAGCGAGAACCTCGGTCTGCCCTGCCGCCCCCACAGCTTGCCGATCAGGGCGTTCTCACGCTGCACGCGAGCCAGGTTCTCGGGCGACAGGTCGACGCGGCTCCGGTCCTTGATCTCGAGTCGCTGCACGGAGTAGGGGTACTCGCCGAGGCCGATTTGCAGCTTCTCCCGGCGGCCGTCCCGGTCGCGCTCCGCGATCACGTCGGCGGTTCGGGTCAGGCCGACCGGCACCAGGCAGCCGGGCTCTCCGGCGACCACGGTGGGTGCGAAGGCGCGGTCGCGGACAAGGCAGCGTTCGATGCCTTCGCCCGGCCAGTGGACGAGGCTTCCGGGGGCCGCGGTCTGGGCGGCCAGCGGATGAGCGATGACGGTGAAAACAGCGATGGCGCCAAGTGTGGCGATGGAGCGGAACGGGTCCATTGCACAACTATAGCCAATCGTGCATAGGCGAGCCCGGATGCGAGGGCGGTCATGCGGGGAGGACGCGGTACGCTTGGCCTCTTGTGCGGCGATCGGTTGCCGCGTCGGAGAGGTGCTCCGTGAGTCTGAGAGCGACGTATCTGGCCAGCGACGGGCTGGCGCTGGCCGAACTGCTGAGGACCGGCGAGCTGGCCCCGGCCGAGGCGGTCGAGTGCGCGGCCGAGATCGCTTCGGAACTGAACGGAGACCTGAACGCGGTCGTCTGTTCGGACTTCGAGCGCGCCGCCGCCGGCGCGGCCGAGGCCGTGGCGGCGGGTGGGCCGTTCGCGGGCGTGCCCTACCTGCTGAAGGACCTCTATGCGAACGCGGTGGGCTTGCCGCTCACGAACGGCAGCCGGCTCTTCGAGGGCAGCGTGCCGGACCACGACTCGGAGATGGTGAGCCGCTACCGGCAGGCAGGGCTCCTGATCGCGGGACGGACGGCTTCGCCCGAGTTCGGGCTGACGACCAGCACCGAGTCCGCGGTCTTCGGGCAGACGCGCAACCCCTGGAACCTGGAGCACATCGCCGGCGGTTCCTCGGGCGGCGCCGCGGCGGCCGTCGCCGCCGGCATCGTGCCGGCCGCCCACGCCAGCGACGGCGGCGGATCGATCCGCATCCCGGCCTCGTGCTGCGGACTCTTCGGACTCAAGCCGAGCCGGGCCCGGGTCTCGCTGGCGCCCGACGCCGGCGAGGGTTGGGCCGGATTCTCGGTGCAGCACTGCGTGAGTCGCAGCGTTCGCGACAGCGCCGCGCTTCTCGATGCGGTTGCGGGTCCGGTGGCGGGAGATCCGTACTGCGCGCCGCCGCCCGAACGGAGCTTCCTCGAGGAAACCGGGCGCGAACCGGGACGGCTGCGGATCGCGCTGGCCCTGGAGGCGTTCAACGGCGCCCCGGTAGAGGAGGCGTGTGCCGCGGCGGCCCGCGGAGCGGCCGAGCTCTGCGTGCGACTCGGGCACGAGGTTGCCCACGCGGTGCCGGAGATCGACGCGAACGCGCTCGGCCTCGCGACCCGGCTGATCGTCGGCGCGAACGTGCGCGCCACGATCGCGGAGCGCTGCGAGGTTCTCGGCCGCGACGCCCGGGAGGACGAACTGGAGCCGCTCACCTGGGCGACGGCCGCCACGGGCGAGCAGAGCGACGCCGCCGCCTACGCGCGGGCGACCCGCACGGTTCACGCCGTGGGACGCCGGCTGGCCGCGTTCTTCGACGAGGGCTTCGACGTGCTGCTGTCGCCGACGATGGCGGCGCCGCCGGCGAAGCTCGGCGTGCTGTCGCTTTCGAACCGGGGCGACGACTATCTACCGGCCTTGCTGCAGACGATCGGTTTCACCCAGTTGATGAACGTCTGTGGTAATCCCGCCGCCTCGGTGCCGCTCGGCTGGAGCGGGGCGAACGGCGGTCTGCCGGTCGGCGTCCAGATCGCCGCGCCGTTGGGCGGCGAGGGAGTGCTGCTCCGGCTGGCGGCGCAGCTCGAGCGGGAGCGTCCCTGGATCGACCGGAAGCCGCCCTGCTCGGCGTGGCGGAGCGGCTAGGGAGCCGTGGCGCGGCCGCGGCAGACGACCTTGAAGCCCGCGAGTCTCGCGGCGCCGGCGCTTCTCGTCGCCCTTGCATGGCCGGCCGCGGCCGCCGAACCCCCCTGGCAGCGACTCGAGTTCGAGGCGAAGAAGCTGTTCCTCTCGGCGGGCGCCGCGGTCGAGTTCGAGCCCGCCGCGGAGGTCCCGGTGGACGAGCGCTGCGGAGGCAAGCCGGCGATGCCCGGTTCGGCCGCGCGGATCCGGATCGAGTCCACGATGTTCGGCCGTCGCTCGGAGTCCTCCCTGTGGTTCGATCCGGGCAGCCTGAAGGCCCATCTTCGCGTCCAGGAAGAAAGGGGCAGCCGGAACCGCTACAAGCGGTACACGTTCTGTGAGGGAAGCGTCGAGGCCGAGCGCGCGACTCCCAATCCTGGCGAGGCCGGTCTTCCGGTCGCGGAATGGACCCATCGTTATCCGCTCCATCATCCCGTTCCGCAAGGACTCGAGGCGCCGCTGTCGGAGCCCTCGGCGCTGCTCCATCTCGTCGGACGGCTGGCGGCGCTACCGTCCGGAGCAGGGGCGGAAACCCCGTGGACGGTGCCGATGTTCTCGAACCAGAGGGTGCTGGCGGTGCGGATCGAACGAGACCCGGAGACTCTGACCGCGCCTCCATCGTTCTCGGTGGCCGGCGGCGAGGCGCCGGCGCAGTTGACGCTCGTTCGTTTTTCGATGACGCCGGTGGCCTACGGGCCCGAGGGCGGTGCGGAGGACTTCGAGTTGCTGGGGCTCGAGGGCGCGATCGAGATCGTGGCGGCGAAGGAACTCCAGGTGCCCGTGTCGATCAGCGGTCGCCTTCCGCCCGCGGGGCGGGTCGCGGTCCGGCTGCGCCACGTGAAGTTGCGTTAGGGTGCCGAGCGTGGGGGCTGAAGGCGCCGAGAGTGTGGATCGGGTTCGCGAGGAGTTCGTGCAACTCTGGGGCGCTCTGGGTACTTTCTGGGGCGTGCCGCCGACGACCGCGCGCGTCTTCGGCTGGCTGATGTCCCGCAGCGAGCCCGCCGATGCGCAGGAGATCATGGCCGGTCTGGAACTCAGCCGCGGCGCCGTCTCCATGGCCTGCAGGGAGCTGCGGGAATGGAAGCTCATCGCGCCGGAGCGCGTTGCCGGCGCGCGCCGGGTGGTCTATCGGCCCGAGACCGACCTGGAGCGGGTCCTCCGGAACGTCGTCGAGATTCGCAAGCGGCGTGAGTGGGACCCGATACGTGAGAACATGCGGGACTGGATTCCGGCGCTGGAGGCCCAATCCTCCAGTGAGAGCGGACCCTCTCCCGAGAATGCGGTGTTCCTCAGACGCCTGCGGGCGATCGACCAGGTCATGGGACGGGTGGACTCGATCGCGGAGTTTCTCCTCAACGGAGGCACGGTGACGGACTTCGGGCTGAAAGCCCTGCTGGGGGCCGGGGCGGTCGCCGCGCGGCTCGGCAACCTCGCCCGCCGCGAGGCGCAGTCCTTCTCGGGCAAGTCCGCCCCGCCGGCGGAGCCGGTGCCGGAACTCGACCCGGAGGAGCAGAAGAGTTGACGGTGCTCACGGATCGCCCGGCTGGGCCCCTGTCGAGAAACACGGCCGTGGAAGACGAGGTGCTCGGACGCCTCCGCGACCTCTGCGACGTCGGCGGCCTCCAGGGCCTTGCCGCGACGATCGATGACCTGGTCGGTTTCGTCCGCGACGATCTCGCCGCGGTCGAGGAGGGACTGGCGGCCCTGTCGACGGGAGACACGCTGGTCGGCGAGGCCGGAGCCTCCCTTGTACACCTCGGCGGCAAACGGTTGCGTCCGCTGTGCGTTGTCCTGGCGTCGCGGGTCGGGTCCGCGCGGCCTTCGGCGGTGCGCGACATCGCGGTGGCGGCCGAACTCGTCCACAATGCCACGCTGCTGCACGACGACGTCGTCGACCACGCGGACCGGCGTCGCGGACGGCCGACGGCGCGGGTCGAACTCGGCAACGCGGCTTCGATCTTCGCCGGCGACTACCTGTTGATCGAGGCTCTCAACAGGGTGCAGCGCGCCGCGGTCCCGGGCGTCATGGAAGGCCTGCTCGAGACGATCGCCGAGATGATCCGGGCCGAATCCCTTCAGCTCGAGAACCGCGGCTCTCTTGACGCCTCCGAGGACCTCTACTTCGAGGTGGCCCGCGGCAAGTCGGCGGCGCTGTTCAGTTGGGCACTGGGCGCCGGCGCCTTGAGTGGCGGAGCGCCGCCCGAACTCTGCCGGGCGCTTCGCGTGTACGGGGAGTCGATCGGGGTCGCGTTCCAGTTGATCGACGACCTGCTCGATCTGGTCGGACACCACAGCAACACGGGCAAGACCCTGTTCAGCGATCTCTCGGAGGGGAAGATCACCTATCCGCTGATCGTCGTGCTGGATCGCGAACCCGCGCTCGCCGACACGATCCGCGCGATAGCCGCCGAGGCGACTCCGGCGTGGGGCGCCGATGGTCTCGGTCCGGGGTACTCCGGCTCGAACGGCGATGGTTCGGCGAACGGCCACCCGGGCGGCGCGAACGGGGCGGGCCGGGAGCGTGAGCGCGTGCTCGAGGCGATGGTCCGCCACAACGTCGAAGCGACTTGCCGGGACCTCGCCGCGAGCTACATAGACGAAGGGATCGAGGCGCTGGCAAAGGTCCCCGACGGCGCCGCGCGCCGTGCGCTGACGGTTGTTGCCCGGGCGAGCGTGCTGCGGGAACGATGATGGCGCTGGCTGAGCCGCTGGCGGGCCCGAGCGACGGTTCGGGCGCGATGTTCGACCGGATCGCCGCTCGCTACGACCTGCTGAATCGCCTCAACTCCCTGGGCTTCGATCAGGCGTGGCGCCGGATCGCAGCGGAGGCCCTGGCGCCGGCCGTGGCCGCCAACCGGCCCCCGCGCGTGCTCGATGTTGCCTCCGGAACCGGAGACCTTGCGATCGCGATCGCGCGACGGTTTCCCTCGGCGGTCGTCGAGGGTGTCGACACCTCGACCGCGATGACGGTGATCGGACGAGGGAAAGTGGAGCGCGCCGGCCTCGCCGACCGCGTCACGCTGGCTTCCGGCGACGCTCACGAGCTTGGCTTCCCCGATCGCGCCTTCGACGCGGCGGCGATCGCGTTCGGCATCCGCAACGTCCCTGACCGGGTCCGGGCGCTGCGCGAAATGGCGAGGGTCACCCGGCCGGGCGGCCGGGTCGCGGTTCTCGAGTTGAACGAGCCGACTTCCGGCCTGCCTGCCGCTCTCGCGCGCTTCCACATCCGCGTCCTCGTGCCACTGATCGGGGCGCTTCTGGCCGGGAGCGAAGAGTACCGCTACCTGCGGCGGTCCATCCACGCCTTCCCGCCGCCGGACGAGTTCGCTGGCACGATGGCCGCCGCCGGCCTGCAGCCGGTCGAGACGCGGCCTCTGACGTTCGGCGTGTGCAACCTGTTCCTGGCCAGTCCGGCGTTGGAACGTGCCACGGAAAGCGCCCGTTCGTGACGTCTCCGGCGATCAGGCCGCGTTCGAGTCGCGAGACGCGTGCTCCGCGGTCCGGGCTCGTGGCGGTGGCCGTCGAGGCGCCGAAAGTAGCTCCCGAGGAGTTTCTCCGGATGGCCTCGCGGCGCTTCCGTGAGATCGGGCCGGTGGGCCACCTGTGGTCGCCGTCCGGCGGGATCCAGTGCGCCGGCTGGGGCGTGGCCCGGCGGTTCGAAATCGCCGGCCAGGCGCCGTCCGGCGGGTTCGCGGGCGGGAACGGCGATGGCGGTCCCGAGGCCCCCGCGGACGGTGTCGCGCTCGACCAGGTTGCGGCGCAGGCGTCCGGGCTGTTTCGCGAACTGGCCGGTGCGGACGATGTGCCGTTGCGGCTCTTCGGCGGGCTCGCGTTCGATCCTGGATCGGACCGCGCCGGCTCCAGGGCGTCCGACTGGACCGAGTTCGGCGCCGGGAGCTTCGTGCTGCCGCGGCTGGGCTACCTCGCTGACGGGGACGCCGCACATCTGTATGCGGTCATTGACGGGACCGCGGTCGGGGCGTCGCCGGAGTGGCGCCGGCGTCTGCGGCGGCTGGCGGAAGACCTCGACCCCGCCGGCGGCCTCGGAAGCGGCGCGAACGGCAACGGGCACCTGGGAGAGTTGCCGGAAGCGGCCAGGACCCTGGAGGCCCTCCCTGGAATCCTGCGGAGCCTCGATCGCCCGGCAGCCTCGGAGTGGCTCCGGCGCGTTGAAGAGCTGCGCGGAGAAGTGCTCTCCGGACGGCTGCAGAAGGTCGTCGCGGCGCGCGCCGTCGAGCTCGACCTCGACCGGCAGTTCGGCATCGACGACCTGGCCCGGATCGCCGGGCGCCTGCGGCAGAGCATGCCGACATGCACCTGCTTCGCCTTCCTGCGAGGCGGCTCGATCTTCTTCGGAGCGACGCCGGAACTGCTGGTCCGTCGCCGGGGCCGCCGGATCGAGACACAGGCGCTGGCCGGTTCGATCGCTGGCGACCCCTCGCCCGCGCGGCGGCGCGAGTTGGAGCGGCGTCTGCTGGAGAGCCGGAAGGACCGGCTGGAGCACGATGTCGTCGTGCGCTATCTCGTCGAGCGCCTCGACCGGAGCTGCGGCGCCGTAGCGCCGCCGGCCCCTCGGGGGGTGCGCGTCCTGCCGAACGTGATGCACCTGGAGACGCCGATTCGCGCCGCGCTGCCGGAGACCGTCGAGCCGCCGCACGTGCTGCGGCTGGTGCGGGCGCTCCACCCGACCCCCGCGGTCGCCGGCAGACCAACGCCTCTCGCCCTGGCCGCCATCCGACGTACCGAAGAGCGGGATCGGGGCTGGTACGCGGGTCCGGTCGGCTGGTTCGACGGCAGCGGCGATGGCGAGTTCTCGGTCGCTCTCCGTTCCTGTCTCGCGACCCGGCGTCGAGGCCTGCTCTACTCGGGCAACGGCATCGTCGCCGACTCCGATCCCGCGCGCGAGCTGGTTGAGACGAACCTCAAGCTGGACGCGATTCTCGGAGCATGGGGCTAGCGGGAGCCGGCGCGGGCGAAGCGCAGTTTCAGCGAGCGCGGCTACTGGTCGGCGCCCTGATGCGGGCCGGCGTCCGGCGGGCCGTCACGAGCCCGGGTTCCCGCTCGACGCCGCTGGTGCTGGCGGCGCTCGATGCGGCGGCGGCCGGGCTGGACGTCGCCAGTGTCATCGACGAGCGGGCGGCCGGGTTCTTCGCGCTCGGTCAGGCACGGGCCACGGGCGTGCCGACGGTCCTGATCTGCACTTCGGGGACGGCGCCGGCCCACTACCTGCCGGCGATGATGGAAGCCCGCGAGGCCGGGGTTCCGCTGATCGCCCTGACTGCCGACCGACCGATGGAGTTGATGGACTGCGGGGCGCCGCAGACGACCGACCAGACGAAGATCTTCGGTTCGGTCGTCAGCCACTTCGCCGAGGTGGATCTAGCGGGTCCGGTCGATCCGCTGAGCCTGCGTGCGCTTCGTCGGACGGCCGTGCAGGCGGTGTTCCGTTCCCGCTTGCCGCGCGGTGGCGCGGTTCACCTGAACGTGCGGGCGCGCAAACCGCTGGAGCCGGAGGTGGATGCCAAGGACGGTGCGCTCGCGGCTGCCGTTGACGCTCTGCTCGAGGAGCCGGTCGAAGCGGCTGTGCCCGCGGCGCAACCGGATCCGGCGGCGCTGGATCGGGCGGCGGCGTTGTGCCGGCGAGCGGAGCGCGGGCTGATCGTCGCCGGTCCCTTGCCTCTTCCGTCGCCGGACTGCCGACGGGACGCTGACGCCTGGGGTCTGGCGAAGCTCGCGCGGCGGACAGGCTTCCCGCTACTCGCGGAAGCCACGAGTCAGGGCAGGTTCACGGAGGGAGACACCGCGGCCGACGCCGCGCGGCTCGGAGCGGCCTGGATAGCCGACGGCGGAGAAGGCCTGCCTCTTCCGGACCTGGTTCTGCAGGTCGGAGCGCCGCCGGTCGCGGCGGGCGCTCAGCGCCTGATCGAGGCCGCGGGGGCGCGTCAGATCGTGCTGTCGGACGGTCCCTGGACCGATCCGGACGGACTCGCTTCGGTGTTTCTGTTCGGAGGTGTCGAACGCTCGGTTGCCGGACTCTGTCGACGACTCGGGGATGCGAAGCCGAGTACTGAGGCAGCCGGCTGGCGGGAGGAGGTTCTCGCATTGTGCGGGCGATTTCGGGCGGCGGTGGCGCGACTTGACTCCGACGATCTCGGGTTTCATGACGGGGAAGCGGCCGGAACGGCGGTCGCGGCAACGCCGGCGGACACGCTCCTCATGCTGGGCAACAGCCTGCCCGTGCGCCTGGTCGAAACCTGGGCCGCGCGTCCGGGCCGCCGGATCTGGGTTGCGAGCCAGCGGGGGTTGAGCGGGATCGACGGGTTGGTTGCGGGCTTCCTTGGTTCGCTTGGTACCGGTGACTTCCCGGCCGGCCTGCTGCTCGCGGGCGACGTCAGCCTGCTGCACGATCTCGACGGTCTGGCGATCGCTCCCGAGTACGGCGACGGTCCGCCGGCCGTGGTCGTGGTGATCGACAACCAGGGCGGACGGATCTTCGACCGGCTCCCGATCGCGAAGGCCGGGATCTTCCGTGGCCCGGCAGGCAGGCACTGGTTGACGCCTCACGGGGTCGACTTCGGCGGCCTGGCGCGTGCGTTCGGCGTACCTTACGCACGAGTGGAAGATGCCCCGGCGCTCGCGCGGGAGATCGAGTCGGCCCTCGGTCGGAGAGGCGTTTCCCTGGTCGTAGCGGGGGTCGCCCCCGGGGCTCTGGCGACGGCGGAGGAGTCGCTGCGGCAGGCCATGGGTGCGTCGTCGTCGCGATGACGACGGCCGTCCTGATCCACGGCTTCTCGGGTGGTCCGGCCAGCTGGCGGCAGGTGGAAGCGCTGCTCGACGCGCCGAGCCACGCGCTGGCGGTCTGTGGTCATGGTGGCGAAAGTCCGCCGGCGATCTCCACGGGCTCGGCGGCGTTCGAGGTCGAGGTCGATCGGCTGGCGGCCGCCGTCGAGGCCGAAGTGCCGGCGCCTCGCCTCGTGGTTGGCTACTCCCTGGGGGGGCGGCTGGCTCTCGGCCTGCTGGTCCGTCGCCCGGACCTGTTTCGCGGCGGCGTTCTGATCGGCGCGAACCCGGGCATCGCCGGCGAGGACGTCCGCGTCGCTCGCCGGCGCGACGACGACCGCTGGGCTCGGCTCATCGAGGAAGAGGGCCTCGCCTCCTTCGACAGCGGGTGGTCGGCCTTGCCTCTGTTCGCCAGTCAGCACGACCTGGATGCCGGACGGCTGGCGGAGCAGCGGCGTACTCGCCTCAGCCACGATCCCGCGGCCCTGGGGGCGGCGATGAGAGCGCTCGGTCTCGGCGCCATGCCGGACTACCGACCCTTCCTGTCCTCGATCTTCTGCCCGGTCGAATTGATCGTTGGCAGTCTGGACTCGAAGTTCGTCGGTCTGGCGCGACAGATGGCCGGACGCCTTCCGGTCGCCACGGTCCGCATCGTCGACGGAGTTGGCCACAATGTTCCACTGGAGGCGCCCGCCGAGCTGGCCCGGCTCCTGAACGCGACCCTGGGCAAGGTTGATCGGGACCGCCGGTGCTGATGGCGCGGCCCGTTGTAGTGTCGCCGATCGAAGGAGGCGGGAGGGGATGAGCGGAGAATCGCACCAGGAATGGCGGAGCGGCGGTGACTACACGGACATCCGCTACGAGAAGTCATACGTCGACGGCGAGCCGGAGGGGATCGCCAAGATCACGATCAACCGGCCGGAGGTGCGCAACGCCTTTCGGCCGCTGACGGTCCAGGAGATGAGCGCGGCGGTCGACGTGGCCCGCGATGACGGCGAGGTCGGCGCGGTGATCCTGACCGGCGAAGGGCGCAGCGCCTTCTGTTCGGGTGGCGACCAGCGCATCCGGGGCGATGCCGGCTACGTCGGCGACGACGGCGTGCCGCGCCTGAACGTCCTCGACCTGCAGCGTCAGATCCGCACGTTGCCCAAGCCGGTCGTGGCGATGGTCGCCGGCTACGCGATCGGCGGGGGCCATGTGCTGCACATGGTCTGCGATCTGACGATTGCCGCCGACAACGCCCGCTTCGGCCAGACGGGGCCGCGGGTGGGCAGCTTCGACGGCGGTTACGGCGCCTCGTACATGGCGCGGATCGTGGGTCAGAAGAAGGCGCGGGAGATCTGGTTCCTGTGCCGCCAGTACAACGCCCGGCAGGCGCTGGACATGGGCCTCGTCAACACGGTCGTCCCGCTCGACCGGCTGGAACAGGAGACCCTTCAGTGGTGCCGGGAGATGCTGGCCAACAGCCCGATGGCGCTCCGCTGCCTGAAGGCGGCGATGAACGCCGACTGCGACGGTCAGGCCGGCCTCCAGGAGCTGGCGGGGAACGCGACCCTGCTGTTCTACATGACGCAGGAGGGCCAGGAGGGCCGGCAGGCGTTCCTGGAGAAGCGGAAGCCGGACTTCTCGAAGTTCCAGCGATACCCATGAGCCCGGGCGAGCGCCGCCCCGGCAACCTGGGGGCGTGGGCGCAGGCGATTCGTCCGAAGACGCTGTGGGCGGCGGTGACGCCGGTTGTGGTCGGCTCAGCCTGCGCGATGTCCGTATCGGGCTTTCGGCTCGGTCCGGCCTTGGCCGCGCTGGGCGTCGGCGTCTTCATCCAGATCGGCACGAACCTGTCGAACGACGTGCTCGACTTCGATCGCGGCGCCGACACGGAACGCCGGGTCGGGCCAGTGCGGGCGGTGCAATCGGGGCTGCTCGGCCGCGGCCAGGTGTGGGTCGGGGCGTGGATCGCCTTCGGTCTCTGCGTGGTTTGCGGGCTCTACCTGGCGGCGGTCGCGGGCTGGCCGGTGCTGGTAGTCGGCGCTGTTTCGATCGCATCGGGGCTGCTGTACACGGCCGGCCCCTGGGCGCTGGCCTATGTCGGCCTGGGCGACCTGTTCGTCTTCCTGTTCTTCGGTCTGGCCGCCGTGGTCGGCACGGCGTACGTCCAGGCGCTGGAAGTCCCGGCCGTCGCCTGGTGGGCGGCGGTCGCCGTTGGCGCCCTGGCCACGGCGATCCTCGTCGTGAACAACCTTCGCGACCGCGAGACGGACGCGGCGGCCGGCAAGCGGACGCTGGCGGTGCGCTTCGGCGCGCGCTTCACGCGGCTGGAGTACGCGGCGCTGCTGCTGGCCGGGCATGCCGCTGCCCTGCCGCTGGTCGTCCGCTTCGGTCCGTGGCCCCTGCTGTCGTGGCTGGCTCTGCCGTTCGCGGTCGCCGTGCTGCGGTCCGTGTGGCACGGCGAGGGCGCGGCCCTCAACCTGGCGCTGGCGGCGACCGCCCGCCTGCTTCTCCTGTTCGGCGTCCTCCTGTCGATCGGCATCGTGCTGGGGGCCCGGCACTGAGCGACGCACTCTCGGTTCGGGCGGCAGGGCGTGAAGCACCCGCCGGGACGGCGCTGGTCGACGGTGGCCATCAGGTCGGCTGGGCGGAGCTTGCGGAGCGGGTGGATCGGACGCGAGACGCGCTGCGTCCACGGCTCGACGAACTGGACGCGCCGGTCGTCGCCGTCGTTGGGGGCACGGGGCCCGACACCGTGGTCAACCTTCTCGCGCTGCTTGAGGACCGGGTCTCGTTCGTGCTGATCCATCCCCGGTGGACACGCGCCGAACGCGACCGCGCGATCGGGATGGCCGGAGCCTGCCTGTGCCTGGAGAGTGGCGGAGCCCTGGCCACGATGCCGGCGCCCGCCGCGGTCGGCAACCCGAGCGTCGGCCGGGGCGCTGCGATCGTCTTCACTTCCGGCACGACGGGTCGGCCGCGGGGCGCGGTTCTCAGCCGGGCGGCGCTGCGCGCGTCGGCGCTCGCGCATGGACGGGTCCTGGGCTGGCGCGCCGGCGACCGCTGGGTCCTGAGCTTGCCGACGGCTCATGTGGGCGGCCTGATGATCGTCGTTCGCTGCCTCCACGCGCGGCGGACGGTGGTCGTGGGTGGACGTCGGGCTTCCGGGAGCTTCGATGTCGCCGAAACCCTTCGGGTCGTCGAACGCGACCGGATCACGCTTCTGTCCGTCGTGCCGACGATGCTCGCGCGGCTTCTTCATGCAACCAGGCGTCCGCCGCCGAGCCTGCGGGCCGTGCTCGTGGGCGGCGCCGGCGCTCCGCCGGCCCTGATGGAGCGGGCCAGAGAAAGCGGCTGGCCGGTGTTCGCGACCTACGGGTTGACGGAGGCCTGTTCCCAGGTCGCGACGGAACGGCCGGGCGAGACGCCTGGAGGGGTGGGTGCGCCGCTGCCCGGGATCGAGGTGCGGGTTGCGGCTCCGGACGGGTTCGCCGGCACGATCCAGGTGCGGGGCCCCATTCAGGTCAGGGGAGAGAGCCTGTTCGACGGCTATCTGGGCGCGGAACCGGGGGCGCCGCTCGAACGGCCGTTCGAGGCGGACGGCTGGTTCGATACGGGCGACCTGGGTGCGATCGGCGAGGACGGCCGACTCCGGGTGGTGGGTCGAAGCTCCGACCGGATCGTGAGCGGGGGCGAGAACGTCGATCCCGCGGAAGTCGAAGCGGCCGTCGTGGAGTGGCCCGGCGCGGCGGCCGCCTGCGTGGTCGGTCTGGAGGACGAGGAGTGGGGCGAAACGGTGGGCGCCGTCCTGGTCCCGGCCGTCGGTTTCGAGTCCCTTGGCGGGCTGGCCGGACTCGGGAGGCACCTGGGGGGACGTCTCGCCGGGTTCAAGCGGCCGCGGTGCTGGCGTGTCGTGGATGGGCTGCCGATGGCCGCTTCGGGCAAGGTGGACCGAAGCGCCTGCGTTCGACTCCTGGTCGAGTCGCCAGGCCCGCGGGCGGGGCGGGACGGACAGTGACTGTCGACGCCGCGGTCGCGGAGTTCCGGGACCGACTCGACCTCGAGCGGCGGCTCCGGCCCTTCGAAGCGCTTCGCTATCGGGCGAGCGACGCGGGGACCAGGGCCGTGCACCTGGACGACTTCGCCGCGATCCCGTTCCTCGACGGCGTGAGCGGCGTCGAGCACTACCAGCACAGGGCCCGGCTGCGGGCGCGGGGAGGCGACTGCTATGTAGCCTCGACGCCTGGGTCAGCCGGCTACGAGCGCTACTGCCGGGAGGTCCTCGGTCTCGGCGCGGTGGAGCTTCTGGCGGTCGACCCTGCGGGCGATCGGCTCGCGATCGCCCCCGCCTGCATGGAGAACCGCCCGCTTCTGGACCGGCTGGGAGCGCTTGCCCGCCGCGGGGGCCTCGTGGTCGAGCCCTTTCTCGGCGCCGAGGCGATCTGGGATCTGGCGGCGGCCGTTGCCGCCGAAACCGGCGCCCGGGTGCGGGTGCTGGCGCCGCCGCCGCCGGTGACCTGGATCGCCAACGACAAGGCGAACTTCGAGGACCTCGTCACCGCGGTCCTCGGTCCCGGCTTTCTGCCCGAAAGCCGCCGGTCGGCTTCGCCGGAAGCGCTGGCCCGCGCGCTGCTCGAGCTCTCGGAAACCGGTCCGTCCGTGGCGCTCAAGCGGCTGCGCTGCGCTTCGGCGATGGGCAACGAGGTGTTCGAGTCCGCGGCGCTGCGTCGCCGCGGACTCTCGGGCACATTGGACATCGTCCGGGATTTCCTCGAGAGGACCGGTTGGGAGGGCGGCGAGGACGTACTCGCGGTTCGCTGGGAGCAGGCGACATCGTCTCCTTCGACCCAGTGGTGGCTGCCGCCCCCTGGTGGCGGGGAGCCGACGCTCGACGGCGTCTACGAGCAGATCCTGGCCGGAGAGGAGGGTGTCTTCGTTGGCAGCCGGCCGAGTGGACTGGCGGCGGAGGTGGAGGAGCGGATCGTGTTCCAGTCGGGGCAGGTGGCGGACGCGCTGCAGCGGCTGGGCTACGTCGGCCGCTGTTCGTTCGACCACCTGGTGCTGGCGGACGGACGAGTCGTGTTCACGGAGTGCAACGGCCGCTGGGGCGGCACGAGCACGCCGATGAGCCTGGTCGACCGGCTTTACCCGGGTGGCCGCCCGCCGTACCAGGCGCAGGCCTTCGTTCACCCGGGACTCACGGGGACCACGTTCGGGCAGCTCCTGGCGCGTTTGGGCGACGCCGTGCACGACCGCGGCTCGGGAGCCGGCCGGTTCCTGCTCTACAACGTGGGACCGCTGGCGCAGTTCGGCAAGTTCGATGTCGTGACGCTGGGCTCGAGCCGCGCCCACGTCGAGGAACTGATGACCCGGGAACTCCCGCGCCGGCTCGGGCTGGGAGCCTGAGCCGCGGGATGCAGCGCGGCGGGCCCGGCTAGCCGTCGTCGCGGAGGCTGCGGTCGAGCGCCTCGCTCATCTGGCGCAGGCGCTCCGCTTCGACTGGCGACAGTACGCCGCCGTCCTGGCAGGCCTCGATCGTCGAGGTCATCTCGTTCAGCCGGTCGAGCGCCTCGTCGGTCGACCCGCGTCGCTCGGGCGCCGCGTGAGCCGCCGCGAACAGCAGGGTCGACAGCGTGAGAGCAAGTCGGCGCAGACGCTGCCGCGGCGGCGCCGGGACGGATTCCGGCTCGGCGGTCGCGTCGTAGACGTCCGCCAGCAGGATGCGCGAGATCGCGTATGCGTCCTTCACCTCATTGGTTACAACGAACGGGAGGCCCGGTTGGTTTCCGGCAATCGATCGATCACCTTCTTCTGCAGGACGCGCCGGTCTTCGAGCCGGATTGCGGTGAGCCCCGCACCCCAGACGCAGCCGCTGTCGAGGGTAATCAGGTCGGGTCGCAGGCGGAGTCCGAGGGCGGCCCAGTGACCGGCGACGGCCGTATGGTCCGGGCAGCTCCGCGGCGCCACGTCGAACCAGGGTCGGAGTCCTGCCGGCGCTTCCTCGAGAGGGCCGCTGTAGTCGTGGGGTCGGCCTTTCCCGTCGAGCATCCGCATGCGGGTGAACGCCGCCAGCGACTTCTTGTTCCGGCGGCACAGCAGGCTCTTCGCCTTCGGGCCGCGGAGCTTTCGTTCGAGCCGCCTGGCCGCCTCGGTGACGTCCTCTCTGGACCAGCCGGGCCGCAGCCCCGCGTGGACGAGGACGTGGTCGCGTCCTGCGATCCGTTCGAAGTGAACGAAGGGCCGCCGGCGCAGCCAGTCGACCAGTTCGGGTGCGTCCGCCGCCTTGAGGGCCTTCTTCAGGGTGTCTCGCGGTTTCTTGCTGGTCACCCCAAGGTGCCGCGCGATCAGGTGCAGGTCGTGGTTTCCGAGCACGACCTGGAACCGATCGCCCATCTCGGCGTCCAGCGTGCGCGCCCAGCGCAGCGTCTCGAGTGAGCACGGTCCCCTGTTCACCAGGTCGCCCACCATCCAGAGGCGGTCCCTCCGGACGTCGAACTCCATTCGGCCGAGCAGGGCCTGGAGCGTTCGGAAGCAGCCGTGGACGTCGCCGATCGCCCAGGTCGCCACCGGATTCCCTGCTAGTCGACGATGGCCTGGTACGTCAGGCTCTGAAGATCCTGGCGGATGTTCAGGTGCGTGTACGGCCGGACCTGGGTCATCAGGATGCCGATCAGTTCCTCTTCGGGATCGACCCAGAACACGGTGCAGAAGGCGCCGCCCCAGGAGTACGACCCGACCGATGCCGGCATGGCCGAGGCGCCCTTGTCCGTCACCACGCTGTAGCCGAGGCCGAAGCCGTAGCCGGGACCGCGCAGCCAGAGGCCGTGGTCGCCGGTGTGGTTCGACGTCATCAGTTCGATCGTCTTGCGGCCCAGGATGCGGTTGCCGTCCAGCTCGCCGCCGTTCAGCATCATCTGGTGGAAGCGGTAGTAGTCGGCGGCGGTGGAGACCAGGCCGCCGGAGCCGCTGAAGTACTTGTGCGGTTCGCGCACGTGCCGGGCGTTCACGTCCGGGGCCTCGGTGAGGACGATCCTGCCGTCCTCGCCGGGCCGGTAGAGCGCTGCGAAGCGGCCGACCTTCGACTCGGGCAGGTAGAAGTAGGTGTCGACCATGCCCAGAGGCTCGAAGATGCGCTCCTTCAGGTACTCGTCGAGAGTCCGGCCGGACAGCACCTCGACCATTCGCCCGACGACGTCGACGGAAGGGCCATACTGCCAGGCGTCGCCGGGGTGGAACTCGAGTGGCAGTTCGGCGAGGGCGGTGACGAAGTCGCCGACGGTCCACTCGGGATCACGATTCGTCCGCAGCTTCGTGTAGTCCGCGTTGAGCAACCCGCGATAGTTGTTCGCGAAACCGGCGGTGTGGGTCAGGATGTGCTGCACCGTGATCGGCCGCGCGGCCTGGACCAGCTTGTACGGCGCGCCCAGGTACTCGTCGGCGTCCGGCACCACGGCGACCTGCATCTCGGCGAACTCGGGCAGGTACTTCGCGATCGGATCGCGGAGCTGGAACCGGCCCTCTTCGTAAAGGGTCATCAGCGCCACGGAAGCGATCGGCTTGGTCATCGACGCGATCCGGAAGATCGTGTCCCGGGTCATGGGGGCGCCCTGCTCGGGCCAGCGTTCGCCCTGGGCCTCGAAGTGAACGACCTTGCCGCGGCGGGCGACCAGGCTGACGGCGCCGGCGATCTGCTTGCGGTCGATGTAGCCGGCCATCGTTTCGGACAGACGCTCCAGGCGCTCGCTCGACATGCCGGCGCTCTCGGGCTCGGCGATCGGTAGCGGAGCAGGCGCGGACTGGTCGGCGGCTGTAGCCGGCGGAGCGGCCGCCAGGGCGCCGGCGAGGAAGCCTCCGAGGAGGAACGCGGCGGCGGACAGCATCGGGACACGGTTGCGTTGGTCGAGGTTCATGGTGCGCCCTCCTGGGAGTGTGGCGGTGGTTTTCGGGGCTGAGCGGTTCAGCGTCTCGCCCGGGGCGTCAGCGTCGTCGTATGCCGTTCGCCGTCGCGCATGTAGACGACTTCGATCGGCTCGTCGATCTTCACGGCGTCGAGGGCGTACGTGTAGTCGTAGATGTTGGCGATTACCTGGCCGGCGAACTCGACGATCACGTCCCCGGCCTGAAGACCGGCTTCGGCGGCCGGGCCGCCCTCCATCACGCCGCCCAGCAGCAGGCCTTCCACTTCGCTGGCGTAGTCCGGGATGGTGCCGGTGTAGGCGCGCACGGTGTCGCGGCTGCCGCCCTGCTGGAGGGTCCGCTCGACCTTCGTGAACTCGAGCGGCTCGGCCTGGTTCGCGGCGCGGCGGGTCAGCAGGGCGGCGAAGCGGGCCACGCGCTCCAGGTCGTCGTAGTTGATCAGGTCCGCCGTGTCGGTCGGCCGGTGATAGTCCTCGTGGGAGCCGCTGAACAGGTTGACGGTCGGAACGCCGGCATTGTTGAAGCTCGAGGTGTCGGTCGGCAGGTACGGGTCGGTCTGCACGCCGAGATCGAAGCCCACCGGGACGTTGGCGGCTTCGACCAGACCGGTCCAGTCGGGACTCGAGCCGACCGCCTGGACGGTCAGGCGGTTGTCGCGGACCCGGCCGACCATGTCCAGGTTGACGTAGGCCGCGATCCGGTCGGCCGGTATGACGGCGTCGGCGACGAACTCCGCCGAGCCCAGCAGCCCCAGCTCCTCGCCGGACCAGAAGGCGAGCGCGACGTTCCGGTGGTGGCCCATCTCGCGCAACTGGCGCGCGGCGTCGAGCACCGCCGCGGTGCCCGAGGCGTTGTCGTCGGCGCCGAGGTGAATGGCTTCCTTCTCGTCCGGCCGCGCCAGCGAGTTGCCGCCGCGGCCCCGCCCGAGGTGGTCGTAGTGGGCGCCGACGACGACCCAGGGCTTGGCGAGGCTCTCCGCCTTGCTGCCGGGCAGGACGGCGACCACGTTTCGCGCCGTGCTGCGCTCCCGCTCGATCGCCGTCGTCAAGGTGACTCGCGTGTCGGGGATCGGGAAGCCCGCGATGTGCGGGTTGCCGTCGTCGAAGCTCTTCTGGATCTCCTCGAGATCACGGCCGGTACCGCTGAACAGCGCCTCCGCGACCTCGCCGTCCACACTGGCGGCGGCGACTCCGGATCCGGCCGCGGCGGTGTCGAAAGCCATCGGGATCGTCTCGCCGGCGTTCGGTGAGCGCGGTCCGGTCAGGACGAGGAGCCCCGCGGCGCCCGCCTCGCGAGCTGTCAGTGCCTTGTAGCGGAGGCCCGAGTAGCGGTTGAGGATCGCCCGCGCCTCGCCCTCGACATCCTCGGGGACGTAGCGGAGGACGACGGCGATCTTGCCGGCCACGTCGAGCGTCGCGTAGCTGTCGTAGCCGAAGTCCTGGGAATCCGGCACCCTGATGCCGTAGCCGGCGAACACCGCCTCGCCTTCGACTTCGGTCGAGTCGGAGAAGCCGAGTGCCTGGACCTGCGTGCGGTCGCTGAACGCGGCGGCGCCGTCCCCGGTCTCGATGCGGATCGTCGAGCCCGTATCGCGGGCGCCGGAGGTGAACTCGAAGTCGAGCAGCAGGTCGTCCTCGCCGGGCAGCGGCTCGGCGCCGAGCGCGGCGAGCTGCTCGGCGAGGTAGGCGGCGGCCCGCTGCTCGCCAGCCGTGCCCGTCAGCCGGCCGCCGAACTCGGGCGAGGCGAGGGTGGTGACGTGGCTCTCGAGCGCGTCTCGGGGATCAGGCGGCGCGTCCCGCCGGCCGCCCGCGACGCGCGCGGGAGCGGCCGCCAGCGCGTCAAGTGCCGCCTCGTGGTTCCAGTCGGCGATGTAGAGCTGGCCGCCGTCGCCGCCGTGGCGGCTGGAGGTCCAGACCAGCCGGCGGCCGTCCGGCGACGGCACCGGCAGGCCGTCGAAGCGGTCGGTGGTCGTGACCCGGACCGGTTCCTTCGCGCCCTCCGTGTCGACGATGAAGACCTCGAAGTTCTCGAAGCCGAGCTTGTTCGAGGCGAAGAAGATGTAGTCGCCCGAGGGGTGCTGGTACGGCGCCCAGCTCATCGAGCCGAAGTCGGTCAACTGGCGCTGGTCGGAGCCGTCGGGGTTCATCGACCAGACGTCGGCGACCAGGCCGTCCTCGCTGAAGCGCCGCCAGACGATGCGGGAACCGTCGGCGAAGAAGAAGGGGCCGCCGTCGTAGCCGGGCACGTTGGTGAGCCGGGTCTGTTCGCTGCCGTCGGCGCGCATGACGTAGATCTCGCCGAAGTAGGCGGGGTCGATCTCCAGCAGGTTCGCTTCGCGCTCGGAGAGTTCGCGGTTGAAGGCGTCGCGGGTTGAAGAGAAGACGATCCACTCGCCGTCCGGGGAGTAGGCGCCTTCCGCGTCGTAGCCGCGCGCGTTCGTCAGCCGGCGCGGCTCGCCTCCGGCCGTTGACACGGCGTAGATCTCCATCTCCGGGTCGTAGTCCCAGGCGTAGCGCCGTTCCCGGCCCGAGGCGCGGAAGTCGAGTTCCTGCTGCTGCAGTTCGGCCGAGCGCGGGTCGTGGTGGGTCGATCCGTACAGGATCGCCGAGCCGTCCGGGTGAATGAAGGCGCAGGTCGTCTTGCCGATGCCGGTCGACACCTCGCGGGTGTCGCCCGTGGCGAGATCGAGCAGGTAGATCTGGTAGAAGGGATTCTCCGGCCGCCGTTCGCTCTGGAACACGAGCTGGCCGCCGTCGGCCGAGAAGTAGCCCTCGCCGGAGCGCTTTCCCTCGTAGATCAGGCGTCGGGTTCGGTCCAGGAACGTGCTCTCGTCGAGTGCGTCGTTCGCGGCGGCGGGAGTCGGGAGCGCGGCGAGGACCGCGGCTGCCAGCGTGGCGGTCCCGGGGTGAAGTTTCGGCACGGTGGTCTCTCTCGACAGTTCTCGACGAACCCGCAGGCGGCAGGCTGTGCGCTGGACGCGAAGTCGGGTGAGTGTATCGGTGCTCCCGGGCGTCGCGTTTGTGTCATGATTCACGGGCCAACCTGGCCGTCGCCCCGGGCGCCTCGTGGAGGCAAGTGAGATGACGACAGCAAACGTGACGACCGCGGGCCCGCCGCAGACCGAGGACTGGATCGCGTGGCGCGGCCGCGTCGATGAACGCCTGGAGCACATGGCGACGAAGGCCGACCTGGCGGACCTCAAGATCTGGATGCTGAAGACGATGATCACGACGATGATCGGCTTCGGCGCCCTGATCGTCGCCGCGATCAGGTTGCTGCCGTAGCGCCGCCTGGCTGCGGGGCCGGCTGCTACCCTGCCGCTCCATGTGGGCCGGCCTGCCGATCTCGACCTGGGTGCTGCTTGCGGTGTCGGCCGGCGCGGGACCCGCCCTGGTCCTGTTGCGATGGTGGTCTGAGGGACGGCGTCGTCGTGGCCGCGGGCCGGGACGGAGTTCTGCTGCGTGACGGCTAGCGCGCTCGTCCTCGTCCCCCTGGGGCTCTACATGCTGGTCCTGATCGGGCTCGGCCTGTGGGGCCGGCGCGAGGGAGGGACCCTCGAGGGCTACTACGTGGCCGGCAAGAAGCTGCCCTCCTGGGTCATCGCCTTCAGTTCGAACGCCACCGGCGAGAGTGGCTGGCTGCTGCTCGGACTGACCGGGATGGGCTACGCGGTGGGCTTCCACGCGCTCTGGGTCGTGTTCGGCGAAGTAATGGGCGTCGCGATCGCCTGGACCCTCGTGTCGCGGCCGTTCAAGGAGTACACCGACCGATACCGGGCGATCACCGTGCCCGACTACCTGGAAGAACGGTTCCGGGACCGCCGGCAACTCCTGCGGAAGCTGAGCATCGCGATCATCCTGTCGATGGTCGCGGTCTACTGCTGCGCGCAACTCGTGGCGACGGGCAAGGCGTTCTCGTCCTTCCTGGGGTTCAGCTACGTCCACGGCGTGTTCCTGGGCGCGGGCGTCACGATCGTCTACACGGCGGTCGGCGGCTTCAAGGCGGTCGCCTACTCGGACCTGGTGCAGGGCCTGTTGATGGTGGGCGGGCTCGTCATGCTGCCGATCGTTGGCGTAGCGGCCGCCGGCGGCTGGCACGAAGTGATCGGGGCGCTCCAGGCGGCCGATCCCGACCTGTTGCGCGCGATGGGCAGCCACGGAGCGACCTGGGCCGGGGTGCTTTCGGCCGCGAGCTTCGCCGGGATCGGTTTGGCCTTTCTGGGCGTTCCGCAGCTCCTGACCCGGTTCATGTCCGCGGCGTCGGGCCGCGAACTCGTACGGGGCGGCCGGGTCGCGGTCGTGTGCATGGTGCTGTTCGACATCGGCGCCGTGTTCACCGGGATAGCCGGGCGGGCTCTGTTCCCCTTGCTGGACGACCCGGAAACCGTGATGCCGACGATGAGCGCGGAGCTGTTCCCAGCCCTGTTCACCGGCATCTTCCTGGTCATCGTCCTGGGCGCGATCATGTCGACCGTCGATTCCCTGCTGATTCTCGCCTCGTCGGCCGTCGTCAGGGACTTCGGCCAGAAGATCCTCGGCGCCGCCCGCGGAGGCGGCCGCCTGTCGCGCTACGGCCGCATCGCCACCGCCCTGGTGGGCGCGGTGGCGATCCCGTTCGCCCTGTACGAGCCGCCGCTGCTGTTCTGGTTCATGCTGTTTGCCTGGTCGGGGCTCGGAGGCGCCTTCGTACCGGTCGTTCTCTGCTCTCTCTTCTGGAAGCGGACGACGTTGCCGGGCGCGCTGGCCGGGATGGCGGCAGGATTCGCTGTGACGGTGACCTGGGTCGTGTTCTTCAAGGCGTCCTACTACGACCTGTACGAGCTGATCCCGGGGCTCATCGCCGGGACGGCGGCGACGGTGATCGTCAGTCTGTGGACGAGTCCGCCCGAGGGCGCCGCGGCGGAGTTCGACGACGTTCACGCAGCGGTGCGCCGCGGCGCGTAGAACGGCCGCGTTGAGTGCGACGGGATGATCCGGAGCTTCCGGTGCAAGGACACCGAGCGGCTTGCCGCTGGCTACCGGGTGCGCCGTTTCGCTAGCATCGAACGTGTGGCGCGGCGCAAGCTTGCTCAGTTGGATGCCGCGGCCACACTCGCGTTCCTTCAGGTCCCGCCCGGCAACCGGCTCGAGCCGTTGAAAGGCGACCGGCGTGGCTCGTACAGCATCCGGATCAACGATCAGTGGCGACTCTGCTTCCGCTTCACCGGCGGAGATGCGTACGATGCCGAGATCGTTGACTATCACTAGGTTGATTCGAGGAATCCCCCATGACCCGACTTGATCCGGTCCATCCCGGCGAAGTGTTGAAGCACGACTTCATGGAACCCTTCGCCCTGTCGGCCGCGGCGTTAGCGAAGGCGATCGGCGTGACGCCGACGAGGGTCAGCGAGATTATTCGGGGGCGGCGCGGAATCACGGCAGAGACGGCGCTGCGCCTGGCCAGGTTCTTCAACACCGACGCCCGGAGTTGGATGAACCTCCAGCACCGCTACGAACTTGAAGTTGCGGCGCGGGACAACGCCGACGCCTTGCGCGCCATTCGTCCGCTCGAAGTGGCTTGAAGGAGTAGGTCCTCGGCCGTTGCTGCTGGCGCCAGGACCGTGACCTGCTCTCTACTCCGGTTCGCTCTCAATGCGGACGTGGTCGGAGAGTTGCAGGTCCTCCAAGTCGCGCCGCAGGTCCTTGGCGAGGACGTCGGCCTCGGCGCCATCGGTTGCTGTCTCCAGTCGGACGCGTACGGTCACGTCCTCGTTGGCTGCGGCCCGCAGCCTTGGCAGCAACTTGAGGCCAACACGGTTCCAGGCGCCCGAGGGGATCTGGCCTTCCAGGCGTAGCCGCACCGTGCTCGGCGCGTCCTCCGGTTTGACCGGCGTCGAGCTAGCGGCCACGTCGGACTGTCCGCCGCCAGCGAGGGCGAAGCCCTGGCCCCTGTGCTGTTCCATCTCCCGATCGCTCGGGCGTTCGCCTTCCGCCGCCTTCAGCCGATCGGCGACCTTCCTCTTCAGCAGGCAGACATCCGGATCGAACATGACCTCTTCGGGAGGAACCGGCTCCCGGAACCAGACACGTTCCGGCGCATACAGCAGGCCTTCCCCGTGGCCGCCCGAGCCGAGCCCGAAATCGCCGTTCGCTACCCAGTCGAGCACCCTGTTCCGCAGGATCGTGTCTGGGTCGATCAACCGGGTGAGCGACCCGTCGAGGAAGCACTTGCGCAACATCGACAGCGGCCAGACACCCGTCTCGCTGTTGGCGGGCGGCCAGTTCCGCTCCACGTAGCTGGCGCCCACCTCGTCGTTCAGCAGGCCGAGCGACCGGAGCGCCGCCAGTGCGCGACCAGAGAGGCTGTCGGCGTTGCTGGAGTGGCCCGCCCCCAGGTCGATGACCGCAATGCGGTCCGGCTCGGCGCCGTCCGCATGAAGGAGGAACCGGTAGTCGCCCCACACCTCCTCTTTCGCCGCCTCCTCGGCGTCGCGCAGCTGCCTGGCTATGCCGCCTTTCTCCGAGCCGTCGATCTCAGCGCCCAGCGTGCCGCCCCGGACCTCCTCGTCGACGCGCTTCCAGGCCAGCCAGTGTTCGACCCGATCGCGGAGTCCGCGGCCGGGCTTCTTGACGGTCCAGATCAGAGCGCCCGGATACAGGCGGGGCGCGTTGCCGCGCTCGCGGGTCCACCGAGCGATTCGTCGACGTAGGTCGCTGTCACTTTCTCCCGTCCACTCAGCTTCCGGGTCGATGACGACCAGGGTCAAATTCTGTGAGTCCGGCACTGCGGCGCCGTCTTCAGGAAAGAACACCCGGGGAATGGGGGCGCGGCGGTTGAACTCCTCCTTCACCAGGTTGCGCAGCGCCGGCCGGATCTCGTTCCGCTCGTCCAGTGCGGCTCGACGGTCGCTCACTACCTTGCGGATCGTTGGCTGATGGTGGACGCGGAAGCCGTCGCTTCCCATCCGGCGAACGAAGTAGCCGCGCTGCTCGAGTTTCAGGGCCGCTGAGTCGACCGATGTCGTGTCCACGTTCGGCTCGCCAAGCGCGAACCGGAGTTCTGGCAGGTGGGCCGTCTTGTCGACCTGGCCGCCGGACGACTCGAACAGGATCGCGGCACCCACGCGGCGGTGGATCGAGCGGAGCGGTCCCTTGGTGTCCCGGTCGAGTCCCCGGGCGTGGGCCCGCTCACCGGCGATGTCCACGTCGATGGCGGCGGCGAGCCTGGGCTCACCGAGCTGCCCAAGCACGACGGCTACGAAGTGCGGGTCGTGCAATGGCGCCGACCCGAGGGTGATCAACGGTTCGGTCCGGGCTCCCCTGTAGCCTTCACGCTGCGCCCAGGAAACCCACTGGGCCAACATGGCGAGCGTGCCGCGTGTCTGCTGAAACTGCGGTAGGGCGTTCCACTTGCGCTGGAAGACCGAGAGGGTGGCGGGGTGGAACGGATAACAGGCCTCGAACCGCGACCGAAGGTGCTCCCGGGCCTTCTTCTCCGTCGTGCTGTCCACCAGCGTCCACTCGGGTGGCAGCCGCTCGCGGCGCTCGAAGCACCAGTCGGCGTACGCTTTTGAGACTCTTCTTTGGATCCGTTCCGGGCCGTCCGAGTCGAACAGGCGGCGGCGGACGACTTCGCTGACTTCCGCTTCGTCGTTGGCAATCAGGTCCTTCGCCACGCGGCGGATGACCTTGGTGATCCGGTCCTGCCAGGCGAGGTCGAAGTCCGTCATCTCGACCTGGCTTCGCGGCAGGCTGATCACCGCGGCGCCGTGGGTGGCGCCGGTCATCGCAACCGTCAGGTTCTGAAGGAACGCATGAAACGAGTCGGCCATGCTCCGATGGCGGTTGATGAAGTTGAGCACTTCGTCGAACAGCAGGAGGACCGGCCCCCCTGCGGCCTGGAACACCCGGCCGAGCGCTTCGGTGCCGGGAGGCGTAGTCCGAGCGGCGGGTCCGAGGCGGGCGACGCCCTCGCTACCGGCGAGCTGCCTGGCCACGTCGATCCACGGCGTCTCGCGCCCCTCGCTGGGATCCCAGGCGTTGCCCACGAACACTGCTGCTCGCGCCGGCGGAATCTCGCTCAGCCCGGCTTCCTGCAACAGGCCACGGACTTCGGCGATGCTCTCCGCCCGTTCCGGTGACTGGGCCAGGTGGTAGAGCGCGGTCAGCGTGTGGGTCTTGCCGCCGCCGAACTGGGTGACCAGGGTCATCACGGGCGCCGCGTTCGCGGTTTCTCCCGCGAGCCGCCGCAGGACCATCGCCGTGTGTTCCCGCAGCGCTCGCGTGAAGCAGGTGCGGGCGAAGAATGCCTCGGCGTCCCGGTAGTCCTCGGGCGCGGTGCCGGCTACGACCTGCTCCAGAGCGATCGCGAACTCGTCCGGGTTGAATGAGCGGCCCTGCCGCACCTCGCTCCGCGGTTGGACGACCTTGTACCAGGCTTCAAGCGCCATGGGTTCTCTCCGGGAGGGTCAGCGAGCTGATTCTCGTGATCATTGGGACACCCACACTTGCTATCCGGGAGATGCGAGCAACATGGCGTCCAGCAGCCGCTTCTCTTCGCTGCCGCGCGGGTAGAGCGCGGAGAGGGCGTTCGCCAAGCGTTCGAAGTCGGGACTGCGTTCCCGCTCGGCGGCCACCAGATTGCGCAGGGCGTGGGTGCGACCGCCAGCCTGGAGCAGCATTGCAGTGTGAACGCGGTCGAGCGTGGTAGCGCCTTCCGCCGGTGCGTCCCGGTCGCTCGGGGCGTCGGCGGAGGAGCGAAAGCCTCCGCGAGTCTGGGCGAGCTCGCCGTCCTGTACCTCGGAACCGGCGAACAGGTCGCGTTGCGTGCCTCCGGGTTGCTCCAGCGTCTTGGCCAGGGCCGCCGAGCCATCTTCCCCGAACAGGCGTTTCGCCCGTTCCGACACGGGTAGAAGGCGGACGACTCCCTTCTTCGTTTCGATGATGCGCTTCTCCCACTTCGGTAGGTCGATTCCCAGCGGCTGCGCAAAGCGACGCGCCACGTCGAAGGCCAGCGAGTAGCCCTTGGCACCGACGCCGCCCGGTGGTTCGCCCGTTTCTCTCGCGCTGCCACCCTCTTCTGCGCTGGCCCCGTCGTCGGCTGCGGAGGTTGTCTGCAGCGTCCAGAGGAACAGGGCCGTCAGCCGCGCGTCTTCTTCGAGCGCGCCGGCGAGTCCGTTGCGGGCTTTCGCCTCGGCCGCGCCCAGCACGTTCTCGAGCGCTGTGCGGCCCACGACCTCCCAGACCTTCTCCAGGTACGCGGGCAGGCCGACCTCGCTGCCGTCCGCCATCTCGACTCGGGAGTAACGGCTGAAGATCTCCAGCGCCGGTCCGATGCAGGCGAACACCAAGTCAGCACCGCGGATGCCCTCGTCCTGCAGGCGCTCCATCCAGTCGCCGACACGGACGGGCAACTCGCCCAGCACGTCCGCCCAGTCTCCGACGTGCGCGTCCTCCTGGCGGGGGCGACAGACCAGGTGGATGGAGGTGGCGAGGGCGGCAGAGTCTCGGGCGCGCAGACGGGAGCCCATCTCGGTCGCGAGCGGCCAGGACGCGGTAACGGTCCAGCCGCCCCGGACCATTCCGGAGAGCAACGCCTCCCAGCCCTCCGTCGTCTTGTGGGCGAAGACGACGGCGCCGACGCCGTCCCGGCGCAGAAGCCGCCGCCCCTCCGCGAACGCGCGGGCCATCGTCTCTTCGAACCACGCCCGATCCTTGGGGCGTCCGCCGACTTGCTTTGTCTCGTCCTGCACCGCCTCGGCCGTCTTCGGCGACAGTGGGTTGGTTGCATCGAACGGGTCGCGCAGCAGCGGGTGGCCGGAGAGAGTGCGTTTCAGCCAGACGAGGAAGAAGTCGGAGAGGTCCGAGTAGGGGATGGCGTCGTAGTAGGGCGGGTCCGTGAACCAGACGCCAACGGTTTCGTCGGGGAGCGGGTGGTTGGTGGCGTCGGCGAGTTGGACTTGGCCCGGCGCTCGGCTGCAGGCGGCGTCGACAACGTCGCTGGGCAGCCTATAGGCGCTCTCCCAGTTTCCGGGCGCCGGGGCTGTAACGACTACTTCGGCGAAGTCCCAGACTATCGGCAGCGCTTGCCGCCCGAACGTGTGCTGCATCTTCTCCGCGACCGCGTTCCATCGAGTGCAAGACATGTTGCTCATCGCGACACGACTAAAGGAGCAGGCTAGTAGTCGTTCTTGATCGGGGCACTCGGTTCTCAGCAGCGAATCGACGAGTCCGTTCAGCGCCGCCTTCTGCCGTGCCGTGAACAGATCGCCCCACCGCGCCATGCCGTAACGCTGCACGCGGAAGCCCAGCGTTCCGATTGGCGGCAGCGGCTCATCCGGTATCGGACACAGCGTCTGTCTGCCCCCATGTTCCCACTCTGCCAGCAGACCTGCTACACGTTCCTGCGCCCGCCGCACCGCCGCGTAGTCCTCTTTGGTGGGTAGCCGGTAGTGTCGCCCCTTCTCGTCGGGACGCACGGTGACCACTGCCGTCATCAGCGCGCCGCCTACGCGGTTGCCTTCATCGTCGAACACGGTGTCGGCGCCGCCGCGCTGGGCCGACAACTGCGTGCGTACGCGGCCCGGTGGAAGCACCGATCGACAACATAGGCAGGTCGCCCTCGCCCGCGCGACGGTTCCCGGCGGCACGTTGTCCTCGGTTCCGGGCTGGAAGATCTCGAACTCGACCCGCGGGGGCGCGTGGTCTGCCGACCGTGCGACGCGGGGCTTCAGCGCCCACTGCCGGGTACGCTTCTTGCTCAGCCAGAAGGACCGCATCAGCGGAATCTCCGCGCCGCAGTTTGGCGTTTCGCAGCGCACCGTGCGCGCCCACAGGTAGGCGATGGGCGTGGCGTCGTCTGGGTCCTGCGGGTAGAAACCGGCTAGCTCCTCCTGAGTCACCGCCTTGATCGTGCCGCCGACACGGCGCAGCTCGTCGGCGAAGCCCGGACCGTGGCGCGGGATATCCTCCAGCATCACCTTGAGGATCAGGCAGGCGACCGGGTTCAGGTCGGAGGCGAACGCCTCGCAGCCTAGCCGCAGGGCCTCCAGGGGGATGGAGCCACCTCCGGCGAACGGGTCGACCACCAGGGGCGGGTCGTCCTCGCTGTGGGCTGCCCGCACCAAGTTCCGCCCCACCTGCAGGTAGGTGTTGTGGGCAGCCATGTCCCAGTTGGCGAACGAACCGATGAACCAGAGCAGCGCTTTCCGCAGATCGACATCAGTCTCCGGCGGCTGCCGGACTGGGCTCAAGAACTCGCGCGCCTGCCGCTTGAACTCCTCCGGGCAATGCGGATCGCAGGGGTCGGGCAACAGCAAAGCGAGGAGCACCGCTCGGCTCGACGCCAGGGGCCGGCGCGCCCACCACAGATGTAGGGTCGACGGGTGCCCTTGCCGGATGAACTTCTCGCGTGCCGCGTGCTTCGACACCTCGGCGATGGGGAAGTCCACCTCCGCCAGGCGCCTGCATTCGCGGGGGATTCCGGAGGCCATCAAAGTCTGCCTTCTGCCCAGCGGACGACCGGCGCGGCCGTCGGAAGCGTTTCGGTCCGGGGCTGCCTCATCAACTCCATCGCCGGGAGTCATCGCTGACTACGGTCTCGTCTCGCCGCTTGACAAACACGACATCGAGCGCCTCACCCTTTCGGAGTCTCTCAGCGACCCGTTGACGGATCTCGGCCAGCACGTCGTCCGATTCCGAGACGCTGGACAGATCACCACCCACTCTGGCAAGAGACATGGAGCCGAGGCCACGAGCAAGCGGTTGACCCTCTGACGTGAGCACGTAGCAGCCAACACGAAACACTCCGGAGCTACCCGACCCACCACCGATCGTGGCGTTGGACAGCCTTGGGCCAGACGGCGACTCCCGTGTTTCTGCCACGCGCGCGGCAGAGCGCGTCGAGCCGAGAAGCAAGCGCTCTGCCTCTTCCTGCGCTTCAAGGGAGACCTCCCATGCCAGCGACGAGTGGTAGTCAAGCGGAAGAATCGTGACGACATCTCCGTTCTCCTCGTCCTGAATCGCGACGAAGCACTGGTCATCGGCAGGGCTGTAGAACAGTCGGTGAAGGCGTCCAGAGTCCGTGCCCAGCAGCACTGCCAGATCGTGATCGAGGATCGCGGTCACGTCGTCGGGAGTCGCTGACAGGCGGTCGCCGACCCGTTGCAGCGCGTGGCGACTGAGGCGGGCTGGGGGCGCCATCAGCCCTCCTCCTCGTCGCTGGTCGGCGGGGAGCTCACCTGCCGCCTCCGAACCGCTTCGGGACGAACCGCACCGCCTCGTCGATCGGCAGGGACCGCGTCGCGTTACCAACGCGGAGCCAGAAGGCCGCTTGCTGTCCCTTCTGTTCGACGTAGACCGGGTGGTCGCTCGGCTCGACGGTCACCTGGCAGATATCGCGGGCGTCAATCTGGTGGAAGTTCACGACCAGGAAAGACGAGGCGGTCGCTTCGCCGAAGGCCCGAACGAAGATCTGCTGCAGATGGAGCTCAAAGCCGTCCCGATCGGGCTTCCTGCTCAAGGACTCGAAGTCGCGCCGAAGGCCAAGAGGCTCGCCGTCGTCACCGACGCCGATGAGCAGGGTCCCGCCGTCGCCGTTCAGGAAGCCGGCCACGGTCTTGATCGTCATGGCCTCGATCACCTTGTTTACATGCTGTTCTTTGAGGTCCCAGCGCAGGCTGGACTTGAACTCCAGTGCGTCGCTCTCGCCGCCGGCGATGAGGTCCCGAACGTACTGCTCGCTGTGTCGGTCGGCACCCTCGGGCGGCAGCCAGGAGGCGATGAACTCGTTGGCTGCTTCGGCCAGAAGCCCGCGGCGCGCGGCCAGGAAGTCGAGGAAGTTCTCCGGCTTCCACAGATCCGGGTCCAACGGGACGGACTGGGCGCGCAGGGTGCCGGGCTGCGTCTTGTCCACCAGCGGCAGGTAGTCCGCGGGAGATGATTTGCGCACCTCCAGCGGGGCCTTCCGCGTCAAGAGAACCCGGTTCGCCACAGCGTTGATGCGTCGGCTGTCCGTCATCCCGGCCTCCTCGAGGATCTTCCTCGGGAAGACGTGGTGACGCTCCCCGCCGGCGCTTTGGCCCGTGGCGCGGTCGTAGACGTGGACGCCGGTGAACCAGTCGCGGGCGTTCCGGTGCCGGGCGACTACTCGCACGAGATAGGCGACGGCTGAACTGACGGTCGCCCGGTCGAGGTCGCCCTCTTCCAGGACCACGCGGCCGCGTTCGCGAAGGATGGCCGCCTCCAGTTCCGGGACCGGATCCGGATCACCACCTGCCACCAGAGCCACGTCCTGCTGCAGCTTGGTCTCGGCGGAGCCGGAGTAGCGGGACCAGAGGGCGGCAAGGAACATCCAGCGGATGAACCGGCGGCGAATGGTCTCGTTGGGGAACCGGCCGCCCTGCCGCGCAAGGTAGACGGTCGCCGGAATGAGCATGGTCGTCGTTGGCAGGTCGCGCGGGCTGGAGACCAGCGCTTCATGGCGCAGCACGCCCACCAAGTGCTCAAGTGCTGGCTGAAGCCGGCTCCAACCCTTCTGGAGCGTCTCGGCTGGGGTTCGCAGAAAGGACCCTTCAAGGAGAACGGACCCGGTCGCCAAACCGGCCAGGCAGCGGACGAGGAAGTCGAGGTCGAATGGGAAGCCGTTGTCCCCCAGTTTCGCGCTGAAGGCGCGTAGCTCGCCACGAGCCTCGGGCCACAGGCTGCAAATGTGTGCGATGGCGAGATCCGCCTTGGTCAGCGGCGTGCCGGCGCTGTTCACGCGGTTGAAGATGCCGACGACTTCGTCCACGGTGTAGTCCTCGTCGGAGACATGGTCGACGGCGTAGGTGTAGTTGCGGATGCCGTCGAGGTCGGCGAGCCGCGCCAGGTTCGGTTCCAGCGTTTCACGCTGCTCCTGCTCCATGGTGTGGAGGCTGCTGACGAACGTCCCGAGGCCCTGTCTCAGAAAGTCATGAACGCTGATCCAGGCGGGATTGTTGAGCATCTGCGACTTCTGGTAGAAGCGGAACTCCTCAGTCTGCACGTTGAAGTGGAGGTCGAAGAACAGGGACTCGCCCTCGTAGAACGGCGGCGGCTTCCCTTCGAAGAGTGTGTAGAGCGAGGTCAGTCGCTGCTGGCCGTCGAGGAGCAGAAGCGAACTACCTTCCTCCGACGCCTCGGCGCCGCGCACCTTGGACGGCTTGTAGGTCTTCCAGATCAGCAGATGCCCGGTCGGATGCCGCCGGTACATCGACTGCACCAGTCCGCGCACCTGGTCGCGTCGCCAGACGTAGCCGCGCTGGAACTCCGGCAGGAGAATCTCGCCACGGTCGATCTGGGCGAGCAACTCGTGGACTTGTCTCGTGTCAGGCATTCATATCTCCATCCACCGGCGACGTGGGCTCCGGCGTGACGAGCCGCGTCCCTCCGGGCCGGCTCACCGGTCGCTCCGTCCTTTTGATGCGGTGCTCAGCTTCTCGACGTCGAGATAGTAGTGCTGCACCTTCCTCACCTCGACCCACGGCCTTTCCGCCGGGTTCGGGACCGGGTCCCGGAGGACGGGATTTGTGGCGCAGTCGGTTACGACGTACAGCCAGTAGCAGTCTGGCCGGTCCTCGGCGACACGGCGTTCGTTCGGCGTCAGCAAAACCGTGCCACTCCGGGCGGCCAGCCCCTTGACCTCGATGAGGCGCAGATCGCCGGAGTTGGGGTCCAAGCTGGTGATGTCGTAACCGAGGTTCTTTGCGCTCACATCCTCAACGCGCCGCCCCTGGCCCTCCTCGTGCTCCATCACGACCCGCATGGCCGTCATCTCGGTCGCCGGGTCCGGCCGATGGCGCCTGACGTCGGCGGCGCCGCGTTCCGGGTGCGGCAGGACGAGCACGCTCGTGATCCGTTCCACGCCCTGGAGAGTGAGGGAGCGCTGGCGTTCTAACTCCTCGAGTCGGCGCGTGCGGCGGGCGGACAGTTCGTCGTGCCGGAGCTCGGCTCTCTTGAGGCGTCCCTCGGCACCGCGACGGCCTGCCTCTACCTCAAGCGCCGCGCGGCCTATCTCTTCGTCGGCCCGGTTCAAGAGTTCGGTGAGGGACCTCCGCACATAGTCGGCGACGCGCCCTACCTCGGCGACTCGTTCGGCGCGGGTTTCCTCGAGCAGGGGGCCGAGCACCTGTTCATGCAGCCAGGCTTCGGGAGCGGGCTCGAAGGTCATGGCCGGGAACTCCTCGGGCGGCGGTGCCGGCGTCAGGTTGCCGAGCACGCCGGGTTCGCGGCGCACCGGGCTCTCGCCGTCTGCGCGGAGCTCCACGGCGAGCAGCTTGTCCTGCACCACGGCGGGCATCCCGTCGACGACCTGGGCGCGGTAGAAGTCGATGCGGGCGGGTTCCGCGTGATCCAGGGAGTGGAACGTGGCACCGGCTCGCAGCGAGTCAGCCGCTTCGTCGCGAGTGTGCCGGCGGACAGCCTCGAACAGCGGATGGCCGGGGGTGACCCACTCGAGATTGTGGCTTTGAGCGGTATCGCGGTCGGTGGTGCAGCGGGGATACCGTGTGGCGAGATCGGCCAGTCGCCAGTCCTCGTCGCGCTGGTAGCGTCGCAGGCCGGCGGGAGTTCGCCCGGGCTCGAACGCGTGTCGTAGCTTGACGCCGCGCAGGAAGCGAAGGTCGAGGCCCGTCCGCGGCGCGGCTTCACGAAGGAAGCGGGCGATCGTCTCCGGGACCACGCGGCGCTCGCGGGCGCGAGCACGGCGCTCGACGAGCATTTCCAGGTTCAGCTTCTTCGAGGCGAGGCCTTCCAGAGCGTTTCGGCAAATGTCGCGGAAGCGCGACTCTTCCATTGGGCGCAGGATGCGTTCTTCCAGGTCTTCCTGGCCGAGACGACCCGCGTAGTAGTCGCGCATGAGCCGGTCCATCCGGGACGCCGGAAGCACCTGGCCGACTACGTTGAACACGGCGTCGTCGTCGAGCGCGTTGCGAATCTCCTTTAGCTTCTCGAGCAGGCGCTCCAGGACGTGGCCCTCGACGGTGTTGGTGGCCACGAAGTTGAAGATGAGGCAATCCTTCTGCTGTCCGTAGCGGTGGATGCGCCCCATCCGCTGTTCCAGACGGTTCGGGTTCCACGGAATGTCGTAGTTGAAGAGCACATTGCAGACTTGGAGGTTGATGCCTTCGCCGGCCGCCTCCGTTGCCGCGAGTACCTGCACGGCGCCTTCGCGGAACTGCTGCTCGGCGTGCAGCCTGGTGCCCGTCTCGTCGCGGCTGCCTGGCTTCATGCCGCCGTGAATCGTGGCGACCCGGAAGCCCCAGGCCCGGAGCCTCTCGACCAGGTAGTCCAGCGTGTCCTTGAACTCCGTGAACAGCACCAGGCGCTGGTCCGGGCGTTCGAAGAACCCGTCCCTCCGCAGGAGCCGCTCGAGTCTGGTCAGCTTCGCTTCGACGCCCTGCCGTTCAACGGCCTCCGCGCGGACGGCGAGCGCGCGCAACTCGGCGATCTCCTCGCGAATCGCGTCCGCATTGTCCGTGAGGGAGATGGCCTCGATGAGTTCCAGCACCCTCTCGCGCTCCTGTTCCTCCATCTCGTCGAGCTCTTCGAGGTCGTCGATGCTTGGCAGATCGGGGGGTGCGGCGCTGGCCAGATCGTGCGCCCTCGCAAGCGCCTGTTCGAGTCTGTCCGCTCGGTTGCCCAGGCTCCGGAAGAGGGCGCGCGTGCTGGACGCCAGGCGGCGTTGGTAGAGGGCCATCAGGAAGCCCATGGCGCGACCCCGTGGGTCGTCGCGTTCGGCTGCCAGTCGGCTCTGTCGCTTCACGAACTCGGTGACTTCCCGGTAGAGCTCGTGCTCGGCGCCTTCGATGGAGAAGCCCGCTGTGCTCGGGATTCGCCGCGTGAAGATCGGCCGCACGACCCACTCGCCGTTCGCGTCGCGCTGCGGGAAGTGAACCATCGCCTCCTTCGTGCGGCGGAGGTAGAACGGTGCTCGTCCCTGGTGCAATGCGTGGCGGATGGACGTGACGTTGGCGTAGGCGTCGCGGTCGAGAAGCTGGAGGAAGAGGGAGAAGTTCTCCGGGTCGCCCTTGTGCGGCGTCGCGGTCAGCAACAACAGGTGGTCGGACGTGTCGCGCAGCAACTCTCCCAGCTTGTAGCGCAGGCTCTTGTGGGACTCGTCGCGGGCCGACATCCGGTGCGCCTCGTCAACGATGACCAGGTCCCAGCGCGCCTGCTTCAGGCCGGGGAGGATCTCGTCCCGCTTCGCCAAGTCGAGCGAGGTGATGATCCGGTCGCGCTCCATCCACTGATTGACGCCGTACTGGGCCCGCAGCTCGGCGCCCTTCAGTACGACGAAGCTCTGGTCGAACTTCTCGCGCAGCTCCCGTTGCCATTGAAACGTCAGGTTGGACGGGGCGACGATCAGGATGCGCTCGGCGAGACCGCGCAACTGGAGCTCGCGAAGGAGCAGACCCGACATGATCGTCTTGCCGGCACCAGCATCGTCCGCGAGCAGGAAGCGCACCCGCGCCGGTTTGAGCAGGTGGTCGTACACGGCTTCGAGTTGGTGGGGCAGCGGGTCGACCCGGGACACTGACAGCCCGAAGTACGGGTCGAACTCCCAGGCGATGCCGAGCGCATGGGCGTCGAGGCCGAGCCGAAGCAGCTCGCCGTCGCCGTCGTAGCGGAACACGCTGTCGGTCGCAGACAGCTCGGAGAGCTGCGCGGCGTCGAGCGTCACCTGCCGGAAGAGCTGGGTCCGCGTGCCGACGAGGCCGAGCTTCCAGCCGCCCAGACCGTTGCCCGCCACGGTTACCACGCGCATGGGTTCGCTGAACTAAGGGCCGGTCAGGACCTGGCCTTCTTCGGGCGGCGGGGGCGGGTTCATCGGAAGCGGCACATTGTACGCCCGTCGCCGGGCGAGCGCGGTGCGGCGGCTACACTCGCGCGATGCCTGATCGACGCACGCGCATTGCCTCATTCGCCGTTCTCGTCGCGCTGCTCGCCTCGCCCGCCGCGGCCGAAGAGCTCTCCTACTACCTGCCGGACGCCGGCGACCCGGCAGCCTACGACCCGGACGTGCCCCGGCCGTCCGCGGTGCTCGGCTACGAGGTGGGCGAGTGGCACGTTCGTCCCGATCAGCTCAACGCCTACATGCGGGCCGTGGCCGCGTCCTCGCCGCGGGTGACCATTTCGGTGCAGGGGCACACCCACGAACAGCGTCCGCAGCTCCTGCTGACGATCACGTCGCCGCGCAACCATGCCCGGCTCGCCGAGATCCGTGAACAGCGACGCGGCCTGGTCGACCCCCGGGAACCCCTGGCGGAACTCGACGGCCTGCCGGTCGTCATCTGGCTCGGCTACAGCATCCACGGCAACGAGCCGAGCGGAGCGAACGCCTCGATGCTCGTCGCCTACCACCTGGCCGCGTCGCTCTCCGGCGTGGTCGCCGAGCAACTGGAGCAGGCCGTCATCCTCCTGGATCCGAGCCTCAATCCGGACGGGATCGGCCGCTTCGCACATTGGGCGAACACGAACCGGGGCATGGTGCTGAATGCCGACCCCGCCCACCGGGAACACCGGGAGCCGTGGCCGGGCGGCCGCACGAACCACTACTGGTTCGACCTGAACCGGGACTGGCTGCTACTGCAGCACCCCGAGTCGCGGAACCGGATGGCGACCTGGAAGGCCTGGCAGCCGAACCTGGTTGGCGATTTCCACGAGATGGGCTCGGACGCCACGTTCTTCTTTCAGCCGGGCGTCCCGAGCCGGCGCAATCCGCTGATTCCCGAACGCAACGTGGAGTTGACGGAAGCGATCGCGGCCCACCACGCCGCCGTGTTCGACGGCGCGGGCCGGCTCTACTACAGCCGGGAGGGTTTCGATGACTTTTACCTCGGCAAGGGCTCGACCTACCCGGACGCTCACGGCGCGGTCGGCTTCCTGTTCGAGCAGGCGAGCGCCGAGGGGCACCGGATCGAGACGGCGAACGGCGAACTGGCGTTCGTCTTCGGGATCAAGAACCAGTTGATGGCCTCGCTGTCGATGGTCGAGGGCGGCGTGGCGAAGCGCCTGGAACTGCTGGAGCACCAGCGGGACTTCTTCCGCGGCGCTCTGGCCGCGGCGGAGGATTCGGGCCCGGCCGCCTACGTGTTCCATGTCGACGGCGACCGCGGCCGCGCTCACCGCATGCTCGACCTGCTGCTGAGGCACGAGATCGAGGTCTACGGGACGGCCGGGGAGATCGCGATCGAGGACCGCGTCTACCCGCCTGGCGCGTCGTGGCTGGTGCCGCTGGCGCAGCCCCAGTCGACCCTGGTCCGTTCCTTCTTCGAGAAGGTGACCGAGTTCAACGACTCCGTGTTCTACGACGTCTCGGCGTGGACGCTGCCGCTAGCCTTCGGCGCGGAGTACGACCTCCTCGAAGGCGGCGCCTACCGCCCCGAGCTGCTTGCAACGGCGGTCACCGACGCCGCGATCGAGACCGGCGCGTTCGGCGTCCCTCCCCGGGATACGTCGACCTACGCCTACGCCTTCTCCTGGGACGGCTACTTCTCGGCCCGCACCCTCAACCGCCTGCAGCGTGCGGGCGCACGGGCCCGAGCCGCGACGGCTTCGTTCATCGCGGAGACACCCGACGGCCCTCAGGCTTTCGAACCGGGAGCGATCGTCGTACCGGTCGGCAGGGACGCCGAACCGGGCGCCAACGCGGAGATCGAGTTGGAGGCGCTGTTCGCGGAGGCTGCGGCCGCGGACGGTGTCGATGTCCATCGTCTGATCGGCGGCCAGACCACGGCCGGGATCGACCTCGGCAGTCCGAGCCTGCGGCCCCTGGTTGCGCCGCGCCCCCTGCTCGTCACCGGCCGCGGCGTTCCTTCGTACCGGGTCGGCGAGGCCTGGCATCTGCTCGACCAACGCTTCGGTGTCGAGGCGTCCCTGGTCGATCTCGGAGCGCTCGGCAGCGTGGACCTGGACCGCTACACGCATGTCGTGCTGGCCCTCGGCGGCTTCGGCGGCGGGGCGCCCCGGGAAGAGGTTCGGGACCGCCTGCGGGCCTGGGTGCGCAGGGGCGGCGCCGTCGTGGCCATCGGCTCGGCGAGCCGCTGGGCAGGCGCCGAGCTCCTGGGCCGCGAGGCGGAGGCCGAGGATGCGGCTGCCGGCGCCGGCGACGAGGGTGCTTCCGAAGACGCGGATGCGTCCGGGACGGCGGAGCGCCACCGCTACGCCGACTACCGCGACCAGCGAGCCGAGCAACTCATGGCCGGCACGATCGTCAGCGCCGAGCTGGATCTGACGCATCCGCTGGCCTACGGCTACGAGCGGTCGACCCTCGCCGTGATTCGCACCGGCGAACTGGTCCTGCCGCCCAGTTCCAACCCCTTCGAGAACGTCGCCCTGTACCAGGACCCGCCGCGCCTCTCCGGCTGGATTTCGCCTGAGAACCAGCGTCGCCTGGCCGGCAAACCGGCCGTCATCGCCAGCCGCATGGGACGCGGCGTCGTGATTCAGCTTCTCGACAATCCGAACTTCCGCGCCTACTTCTACGGCTCGAACCGGCTGTTCCTGAACTCGATCTTCCTCTCCGGCCTGATCGACTCGACTTCGGCGCCGGATACCTGGTAGGCCGGCGATCCGAGGTCAACTCGCGATCTGGCCAGGAATCTTGCGCTCCCTTGCGGGGTTGTGCTGAGATCCTGCGTCGAAAACCGGTGTCCACTGTTCACGGAGAACGTCGAGAGTGACCGAAACCGACCACCCCGACTCCGTCCCGCCCGAAGTAGCGGCGGAGACCGAGGCCGCAGCGCCCGAGGCCACACCTCCCGAGACAGATGGGCCTGGCGAGGTCCTGATCTCCGTCGCCGACCTGACCAAGCACTACGGCGCCATCCGCGCCGTCGACGGCATCAGCTTCCAGGTGCGCCGCGGCGACGTGCTCGGCTTCCTGGGGCCGAACGGCGCCGGAAAGACGACGGCGATGAAGATGATCACCGGTTTCCTGGAGCCGGACCGGGGTTCGATCGAGGTCGCCGGCATCGATGTCGCCGCCGACCGCCTGGCCGTCAGCCGACGGATCGGCTACCTGCCGGAGGACGCCCCCGCCTACGGCGAGATGGCCGTCGAGGCTTTCCTGCGGTTCATCGCCGAGGCCCGGGAGCTGGAGGCGGCGGACGAGGCGATCGAGACGGTGCTCGAGACGGCCCACCTGCGGAGCGTGCGCGGCCAGACGATCGAGACCCTGTCCAAGGGCTACAAGCGCCGCGTCGGTCTGGCGCAGGCGCTGATCCATGATCCGGACGTGCTGATCCTGGACGAACCGACGGATGGCCTCGACCCGAACCAGAAGGCGGTGGTCCAGGACCTGATCTCCAGCCTTTCCGCCAATCGCTGCATCGTCCTCTCGACCCACATCCTCGACGAGGCCGAGCGGGTGTGCAACCGCGCGGTCATCCTGTCCGAGGGCCGCATTCTGGTCGACTCGACGCCGGAGGCGCTGGTCGCCCGGGCGCCGGGCCACAACGCCGTCCGCTTCCGGGTTACCGAGGGCGACGCGGCCGACGTGGCGGCGACCCTGTCGGCCGCCGACTGGTGCGCCGGCGCCCGCGTGTTGCCGGGCGGCGAGGTCGAGGCGGAGCCCAGGGACGGCCAGAACCGGCTCAACGACGTGCTGGCGGCGGTCGGCGAGCACCGGGTCGCCGATGTCAGGGTGCGGGAAGGCCGGCTCGACGAGCTCTTCCGCGACGTGACCAGGGGAGTGGCGGCATGAGCGGTCTGGCACGCCGGTTCACCGGCATGAGAGCGGTGCTGCGCCGGGAGTTCCACGGCTACTTCGCCTCGCCGCTGGGGTACATCTTCATCGTCATCTTCCTGATTGCCAGCGGCTATCTCATGGTGTCGCGAGACTTCGGCCGGTTCCTGGAGCTGCGCGAGGCGAATCTCGACGCGCTGTTCAGCTACCTCCCGTGGATCTTCGTCGTGCTGGTGCCGGCGGTGGCGATGCGGCTCTGGGCGGAGGAGCGGCGATCCGGCACGGTCGAGCTGCTGCTCACCCTGCCGATCACGCTCGAGGGTTCCTACCTCGGGAAGTTCCTGGCCGGCTGGGCCTTTCTGGCCGTCTCCGTGCTCCTGACGTGGCCGGCGGTGTTCCAGGTGGCCCGGCTCGGCGATCCGGACTGGGGCGCGATCTTCGCGAGCTACGTCGCGACCCTGCTGGCGGCGGCGGTGCTGCTGGCGATCGGCCTCCTGTTCTCGGCGCTGTCGAAGAACCAGGTGGTGGCGTTCATCCTGGCCGTGGCGGCGTCGGTCGGCTTCCTGCTGATCGGCGTGCCGCAGACCCAGGAGTTCGTGGGCAAGTGGTTCGGCGGGTACGTCGAGCGGGTCGTCTCGTCGCTGAGCCTGCTCGATCACTTCGAGACGCTGACCCGGGGTCTGTTGCAGTTGAACTCGTTGCTGTTTTTCGTGTTGTTCACCGTCGGCTGGCTGGTCTGCGGCATGTTGGTGCTCGGCCAGACGAAGACGAACTGAGGGTTGGCGGATGACTGACGAACCGAGGACTAAGCAGAGCCGGATCCTGACCCTGGCCCTGATCGGGCTGATGACCGTGCTCTCGATTCACGTCGCGAACGAGTGGCTCGAGGGTTTCCGCGTCGACCTGACCGGCGACGACCTCTACTCGCTGACGGACGGCAGTCACGCCATCCTCGACCGCATGCAGGAGGAGGGGGTCAAGCCGCTCGATATCCGGCTCTACTTCTCCGAGACGACGGGCAAGACGCTGCCGAAGTTCGTCAAGGACTTCATTGGATACGAGCGCTACCTGCGGAGCCTGCTCGGCGAGTACGAGCGGGCCGCGGCGGGGAAGATCCAGGTCGAGACGATCGATCCGATTCCGGACAGCGACGCCGCCGACCAGGCCGCCGAGGACGGTCTCGACGGCAAGCTGATCAACCAGAACGGCGACCTCTTCTACTTCGGGCTCGCCCTGGAGACCCAGACCGGCAGCAGGGAAACGATCGAGTTCCTGTGGCCGCAGGAGCAGGAGAACATCGAGTACGAGATCTCGAAGAAGATCCACGGCCTGCTCTGGCCGACCCGTCAGCGGGTGGGAGTCCTTTCGAGCCTGGAGATCTTCGGCGGCGCCCAGGACCCGATCATGGCCCAGATGCTGGCCGCCCAGGGACGGACGCCTTCGCAGAAGTGGATCCTCGTCCAGGTGCTGGAGGATCTCTACGACGTCTCCCAGGTCGCGGCCGACGTCGACGAGATCTCGCCCGAGGACTACGACCTCCTGGTGGTGATCCACCCCAAGGCGCTGCCGGACAAGACCGTCTTCGCGATCGACCAGTGGGTGGCCGGGGGCGGCAACACCCTGGTCTTCATCGATCCCTATGCGCTCGGCGACACGCCGCCCCAGAACCCGCAGCAGCCGTGGGCGGCGCTCCAGTACCAGCCGGCCTCCAACCTCGCGCCGTTGCTCGACGCCTGGGGGCTGGAGCTGCTGGACAACGAGTTCGCGGCCGACTTCGAGCTGGCGGCCCGGCGGCCGATGAGCCAGTTCGGCGCGTCGGAGTCGGTGATCATCGATCTGGTGGTCGACTCGACGCAGCACGAAGGCGTTCTGGATGTGGAGAGCCCCATGCTGAGGGGCCTGTCCGAGCTGCGTTTCTTCCTGTCCGGAGTGCTGCGCGAGAGCGAGAGTCGCGGGGAGGCGGTCGCGGACGCCGGCGCCGCCGAGGGCCAAGAGGGCGCCGCGGAGGTCGTCGACGCGGCCGGAGACATCGAGCGCCGTCCCCTGATCTCGACCACGGCCGCCGGCAACACCCTGGAGGTGCTGCCCGGCTTCGGCGGCGGCGATGCCCTCGCCTACACCGACCTGAACGACGGGGCCAGGCTGCGCGACGCCTTCACGCCGGGCGAGGAGCCCCTGGTCCTCGCCTACGTGGTGCGCGGCAAGCTGCCGACGGCCTTCCCGGACGGCGTGGACTACCCCGACAAGGAGGCGGTGCGGCCGCCGAACCTGCCGCCGGAAATCGAGGTGCCGCCGCCCGACGACGTCGAGATCATCCACCGCGATCCGCTGCCGGACGAGGAGCGGGGAGAGGCGGCGGTCGTCGTGTTCGCGGACGTCGACTTCGTGCACGACCAGATCGCGTTCCTGCAGAACCCGTTCGGCATCGTCCAGGCCCAGAACGACAACCACAAGGTCGTGCTGAACAGCATCGACTACCTGCTGGGCTCCCAGGACCTGATGACGGTCCGCGCGAAGAGCGGCATGAGCCGGCCCTTCCTCCGGTTCGACGAGATCGAGGCTCAGGCGGAACTCGACACGCTCGACCGCGAGCGCCAGATCCGCGAAGAGATCGAGAGCTTCCAGGAGGAGCTTCGGGAGAAGCAGGGCGAGATCACGCAACGGAACGCGGCCCTGTTCGAGCGGAAGCTGCAGGACGAGGTCGACGAGCTGAACGAGCGGATCCTCGAGGCGAACCGGGAACTGCGGGACATCCGCAAGGGCCGCCGCGAGGCCCTGGAGCGCGAAGAGTCGGCGGTGCGCTTCGCCGTCATCGGCTGGATGCCGATCGTCGTGCTGCTGGTCGGCCTCTACCGCGCCCGCCGCCGCTGAGGATCGAGGGAGTCATACCGGCATGAACCAGATGAACCAGCGACTTGCGATCGCCGCGGCCGTGCTGCTCGCGCTTTCCGCTTTCAGCTACTGGAACAGCGTGTCGCGCGCGGAGCGCTTCGAGAGCGGGCAGAAGTTCCTGCCCAACCTGAACCCGGACGAGATCGCCCAGGTAGAGGTGATCCAGGGCGGTGAGCAGGTGACTCTGACCCGTGACGGCGACCGCTACGTCGTCGAGGAGGTCCACGACTACCAGGCGAGGAACGAGGGAGTGAACCGGCTGGTGCGCAACCTGCTCGACATCGAGCTGGCCAAGGAGGTCGGCTCCGGCGAGAGTCTGGCCGCGGAACTCGGGATCGAACCGCCCGGTGAGGACACGGTCGAGGTGGCCCTCAGAAACGCGGCCGGCAGCGACATGGTGCGGCTGCGGGTCGGCGACCGGTTCGCCGATGGCAGCGGAAACTACGTGCGGCGGCTCGACGGCGAGGACAATCCGATCTACCTGACCGACGCGACCGTGCTGATCGACAGCACCGCCGACCAGTTCCTGCAGAAGGAGATCGTCGACGTCGCCTCAGGGGACGTGGTGCGCATCGAGGGTCCCGACTTCACGTTCAGCAAGGACGGCGAAGAGGGCGCGGACCTCGCGCTCGAGCGGGTGCCGTCCGGGCGGCGCGAGAAGACGAGCGAGGTCGGCCGCGTCAAGAACTTCCTGTCCCGCCTGCGGTTCTCCGAGGCCCACCTCGCCGACGACGAGGAAGTAGCCGATCTCACCTTCGACGGCGAGTTCCGGTACGAGCTGGAAGACGGTTCCGGCTACGCCGTCGCGGTCGCCGCGCGCGAGGACGACCGCTACATCAGGATCGGCGGCTACCACACGGTGCAGCAGGTGGAGATCGAGCGCGACACGCCCGAGGAGGAACTCCAGGAGAAGGCGGACATCCTGAACCGGGCGGAAGAGATGCAGGAGTTCAATGACTACCACGGCTCCTGGGTCTACAAGCTGGACAGTTTCACCGGCGAGAAGCTCGACCTGCGCCGCGCCGACCTGATCGAGGACGTCGGAAGCGACGAGGAAAGCTGAGCGTCCCACTCGTGGCGGGCGCCTGGTGCGCGGTCGCGTTTCGGGCTGCTATCTTCCGGCTCCGCACGTCGCGGCTGGTTGCGACGGTAGCGATTTCAAGGGAGCACTCTCGATGCTGGGATACTGCACGATCGGCGTGAACGACATGGACCGGGCGACGGCCTTTTACGATGCCCTGCTCGGCGAGCTGGGCGCGAAGACGATGTTCGACATGGGTCGGATCAAGGGTTACGGCGTCGCCCCCGGACAGCCGATGCTCGCCATCTGCATCCCCTACAACGAGGAGCCGCAGGTACCCGGGAACGGGAACATGGTGGCGATCGCCGCGGCTTCGCAGGAGCAGGTCAACCAGCTCCACTCCAGGGCGCTCGAGCTGGGCGGCACCGACGAGGGCGCACCCGGAACGCGGGTGCCTACGTTCTACGGCGGCTACGTCCGGGATCTGGACGGCAACAAGCTCTGCTTCTTCAAGATGGGCTGAAGCCCGGACGACCAGCGGGCGATTCGGCTGGTAGCGCGTCGAACCCGGCGGTTATTCGGCTTCACGCAGTTGATTTTTCGTAGAAACTAAAAATAAGATTCGTGGCCATGGAATGGCCGCGGATGTCTGAGCTTGTGCCGAGCCGCGCTGCCGCCGTGGCGGCCGGCGCGCTGGCGCTTCTGGCCACCGGGCGGGCGATGGCGACGGTGTGTCCGGCCGACGGCGGAGTTCACGGGACGGTGAAGTCGCTCCACGGGCAGCCCGTGGCCCGCGCCGCGGTGACATTGACCACGTCGTCCGCCATGGCGGTGACGTCGGAGGATGGTCGGTTCTGCCTCCACCCGGTGACCGCGGGCGAACACCGGCTGGTGGTCTACGCGGAGGGTTACGGCCTCGCCGAGCAGGGATTCCGGATCGAGGACCGGCAACCGGTTCAGCTCCACATCCAACTTCGACCCGCCTTCGGTGCGGAGGTCGTGATCAGCGCAACGCGGACGGAGAAGCGATTGGCGGACGTGCCGCTCCAGGTGCAGACGGTGTCGCGCTCGCGAATCGAGAGCGTTGCCGCCCGGACACTGGCTGACGCCGTCGAGTGGACGCGCGGCGTGCGCGTGGAGTCGACGTGCCAGAGCTGCAACGCCTCGCAGATCCGGCTGCTCGGACTCCAGGGGCCGTACTCCCAACTGCTGGTCGACGGTCAGCCGGCGCTCTCGTCGCTTGCGATGGTCTACGGCATCGAGCAGTTGCCGGCGCGCCTGATCGACAGTATCGAGGTGGTCAAGGGCGGCGGTTCGCCGGCCTATGGCGCCGGCGCCGTCGCGGGCGTGATCAACCTGATTCCTCACCATCCGGACCACACCCACATCGAGGCGGACGCCCGCTCGGAGAGGATGGGCGGCGCAGCCGGTACCGCCGAGACGCCGTCGTACAGCCTGGTCGCGGACTGGACTCCGGGCGAAGGGACTCCCGGTTCAGGGCGTGCCGCGACGTTTCATGGCCAGGTCGACCGGGTGGCGCCGGTTGACGTGGACGGCGACGGCTTCAGCGAGGTGTCGATCCGCGATCTCGACGCCGCCGGTGCGAGCTACCACGAGTTCTTCCTGGACGGCTCGGCGCGGCTCGCGGCCGAGGTCAGCTACTTGTCCGAGTTCCGGCGAGGCGGTGACCGGTTTCACCTGCCGCCCGAGCAGGCCGAGGTCGCCGAGCAGTTGGACTCGAACCGGCGCAGCGGCGCTGTCTCCTGGCTGCACACCGTGTCGTCTCTCTGGGACTGGCGCGCCACCGTGTCCCATGCCGCCACCGGGCGCGCCAGCTACTACGGTGCGGGCGGGGATCCCGGCGCCTTCGGCGCTACGCGCAACCCGCTCTGGATGTTCGACTCCCACGTCAACCGCGGCGGCGACCGGGGCACCGTCAGCTTCGGCGTCCAGGCCGGGCGCGACCTGATCGACGACCGGCAACCGGCCTACGGGCGCCTGATCCGGGAGACCTACCGGAGCGTCTCCGGCTTCGTTCAGGACGACCGCGGGATCGGCGACCACGTGACCTTGCTCTACGGGCTGCGGGTGGACCGGCACAGCGCGGTCGACGGGTCGATCGTCTCGCCGCGGGCGGCACTGATGTGGACGCCCCGAAGCGACCTGACCCTGCGCGTCTCCCACAGCGCCGGCTTCCTTCCGCCCGCGGTGTTCGACGAGGAGCTTCACATCGCTCTCCTGGGCGGCAAGGCGATGGTCGTGCGCGACGACCCCGGCCTGCGCGAGGAGACGTCGGCCTCGCGCATGGCGAGCCTGGAGTGGCGGCCGACCGTGGGCCGGCGCGCGTCGATGGCGTTCGACGCGACCGTCTTCGACACCCGGATCGACGACCTGTTTCGCCGCCTGGAGGCCGACGATCCGGCGACCGCGGAACTCGAGTTCCTGCGGACGAACTTCGGCCGCGCGCGCGTGCGCGGCCTGGAGGTCGGCTGGGGGCTCCGCCGCGGCGGCCTGACGGTGGACGCGGGCTACGCCTGGCAACGGACGGAGTTGGGCGAGGCGGAGCCGGACTTCGGCAGCACGACGATGTTCCGGACCCCCGGGGAGTACGGCACGGCGAGCGTGCAATGGCCGCTGGCGCGCGAACTCAGCGTCTTCGCGGGGCTCCGGTACACCGGCTCGATGCTGGCGCCTCACTACGCGGGTTTCATCGCCGAGGACCGGCTGGAAGTCACCGCGAGCTTCCTGACGTGGGATCTCGGCCTGTCTCGCCGGTTCGCACTCGGCGGCGAGCGCCGGCTCACCGCCACGGTGGCGCTCAGGAACCTGACCGACGAGTACCAGCGCGACCTGGACCGCGGGCCGTTCAGGGATGCGGGTTACGTCTACGGCCCCCGGTTCCCCCGGAGCCTCGTCGTCGGCCTGAAGGTGGATCTGTAGTGCAACGGACCGACGTTTTCCGACTGGCGCTTGTGGCAGCGCTGGGTGTGGCAGTGGCGACGCCGGCGGCGTCGGCCCTGGACGGCGGAGAGACTCCGGCGAGCGTCGAATCGCCGGCGCCACGGGAACTGCGCGGGGTTCGGCTTGCCGACCTCTGGTCGGACCTGGAGGCGCGCGACATCGACGGCCGGGCATGGACAGGCGCCGACCTGGAGGATCGCGTCGTCCTGCTCGACTTCTGGGCCACCTGGTGCGCTCCCTGCCTCGCCGACTTTCCCCATCTCGAGCAGGCCCGGGCGGCCTACGCCGATCGGGGACTCGTGATCGTCTCCGTCTCGCTGGACCGCTCCTCGCGCCGCAGCCTGCGGAGTTTCGGCCGGCGGCAGGGCATCACCTGGCCTGTCCTCTTCGACGGGCTCGGCGCGGCCGGCGCCGTAGCCAGGCGCTTCCAGGTGGAGTATCCGCCGCGCTCCCTGCTGTTCGACCGGGAGGGCCGGCTGGTCGCTCTCGATCCTCGCGGAGAGATGCTCGACGCGGCGCTGAGGGTCCTTTTCGCCGCGGAGTGACTGCTACGCTGAATGGCCGTGTCCGGGCCAGCCGCCAAACCCGTCGCAGGCTCCGTGCCCGGCCTCGGCCGCGCGTCGGTCCTGCGGTGCGGCCTCGTGGCGGTCCTTCTCGTGGGCGCCGCCGTGCCGGTGGCACCCGGATGGACCGTTCCCGGTGAGGGTGAATCGGCAGCGCGCGATCCGGTCGAGTCCCTGGCGCAGGCCCGTGCGGCGGTCGAGCGCGCGCCCTCGGAGTTCGGGCCGGCCCTGGCGCTGGCTCGGGCCTTGCTGACGCTTGGCCGCGCGGACGATGCTCTGGCGGCGTTCTCCCGGGCGCGAGAGCTTGAACCGGATGCTGCGGGAGCCGGCGGTAGCGAAGTGGCCCGCGACGTCGCGTCGGCCTACCTGGCGCCGGCGCTGCTGCTTCGCGACCTGGACCGAACCGGCGAAGCGATCGGGCTGCTGGAGCAGGGTGCGGCACGGCGGCTAGGCAGCGCCGACGTCTACGAGCAACTGGCCCTCCTGCGGCTGGCGGACGGTCAGACGGGGGAGGCGCTGGCGGCCGTGTCGGCGGCCGCGGCCGAGAACGTCACGAGTCCCGGCCTCGACCTCGCCCGGGGTTTGGCGCTGGCGCGCGATCCGGGCCGCCGCGTGGAGGCCCTGGGCTATCTGCAGCGAGCTCTCGACGTTGGTGTGGGCGACGCGGTCGTCGTGCGTCTGGAAGCGGCGGACCTTCTCGTGGCCGAAGCGCGCTACCCGGAAGCGCTCGAACACTTGCGGGCCGCCGCGGAACTGGCGCCGGAGGAACCGGAAGTGGCCTACCGGCTCGGGCGGACACTTGCCGCCGCCGGAGACCGGGAAGCCGCACGGGCGGCGCTCGAACGCTACCGGTCGCTCGAGGAGGACCGGGAGCGCGCGGCGGAGAGCGAACGCCTGTCTTCCGCGGGGACGGTGTCGGTCCTGTCGGAGGCGCAACGGCTGGCGGCGGCGGGCGACCTGGAAGCCGCTCTCGAACGCCTGGCGGGCCTGCCGGGACGTCTGGACGATCCGCGTGCGGCGGACGTCCACTCCCTGCGGGCCAAGGTGCTGTTCTCACTGGGTCGGGCCGCCGATGCCGCAGCCAGCGCTCGTGAGGCGCGGCGACTTGAACCGAACCGGGTCGAGCACCATTACCTGGAGGGGATGTTCCTGCACACGAGCGGGCGTGCCGAAGACGCCGCGCCCGCGCTCGAACGGGCCGCGGCCCTCGATCCCGATCTCGGCGAGGCTCAGGCCCTCCTCGGCATGATCGCCGCGGAGGCCGGCCGACACGCCGAGGCCGCCGAGCGGATGGAGCGGGCGTTCGACCTCGGGCTCGACGGCAACGCGCCGCTCCGTTTCAACTATGCCCGGGTGCTCGAGGCTCTTGGGCGCAGCGACGAGGCGAGGGTCCAGATGGAAGCGTACGAGCGCTTGCGAGCAGAGGGGCCGCCGTAGCGGTTCGCGGCTCTACTCGCAGGCGAACGCCTGGTTGTTGGCGACCGGCTGAAACAGCTCGCCCAGCGGATTCGTGATGACGCGTCGCCGCTGGGTCACCGGGTCGGCGACTTCGAGCTCGACCTCGACGTCGGTGAGGCCGGTGGCGTAGAGCCAGTACCGGTCGTTCAGCTCGCAGCCGTCGAGGACCTTCAGCACGATCTCGATGTTCTCCGGGTCGAAGAAGGTGAAGTAGCCGGTGTCCCCGGTCAGGCGGGTGCCGGCGGCTGAGGCGTGGTCCTCGCCGGCGGCTGTGGCGAAGCGGGCCCGGACCCGGAAGCGGCCGTCGTTGAGGCAGAGCGTGCTCGCGTCCGGGACGCATTCCGCGATCGGCCCGGTCGGAACGTCCGACTCGTCCTCGACCGTGACCACCATGCGGCGCTCGCCGAGGGCCGCGCCGCCCAGTGGATCGTGAAGCTCGAGGTCGATCGTCTCCGGTCCCTCGCCGGCGTCGTCCTCGAGCAGCCGGAGCGTGAACGTCCGGCTGGCCGAATCGCCGTGAGCCCAGGCGAGTGTGCGGGCGATCGGCTCGTAGTCGGTTCCCGCCGTGGCGGTGCCTCCGGAGGTCCGCACGGAGGCGGCGACCGCCCCGTCGCTGCCGCCGGCACGGACGACGCTCAGCGTGATCTCGCCGTCCGTCTCCCGGGCCGTCACGGACGGCAGGGAGAAGCCCAGGGCGCCGGGATGCTGCTCCGGCAGGTCCGAGGCCAGGGAAAGGGCGACGAGTTCGGCGTCGAAGGACCCGGCGCCGACCGCGACGACGACGTACTGGCGGCTGTCCACGGTGTAGCTCATCGGAGCGCCGGAGGCTGCCGCGGGCAGAGGGATCGTGCGGAGCACGTCGCCGTCCCCGGGGTCGAGGACGGTCAGCGAGGGCCGGGACCGGTTGGCGTAGAAGAGCAGATCCTGGGTGGCGAGCAGGGACGAGGTGCCGGCGTAGCCGTTCACTCCGTCGTTGGCCCGCTGCCAGAGGAACTCGCCGCGGTCGAGATCGTAGGCCGCGACGTGTCCCCAGGGCGGCTTCAGCAGGTAGCGGTTGCCGGAGGCCCACAGAATTCCGGATTCGTACAGGTAGTAGCCGGAGATGGCGGTCTGGTAGAGGCGAATCCAGAAGGGAACGACCCCCTGGACCGGGACGTAGAGCCGCGAGCGGGTCGGATCGACCGCGGCGCCGCCCCAGTTCGCGCCGCCGCCGAGGCCCGGGTAGATGACGGCGCCGCGGGTCGACAGGGGTGTGTAGATCGGCCCCCAGTCGAGATCGGCGAGCACCTCCTCGGCGCCATCGCCCAGATCCTCGCGCGTGATCCCCGGCCGGTCGAACGGCGGCGGTTTCGTCGGCCGCGGCTGGGTCAGCGCGGTTCGCTCGCCCGGCACGGTCGACTGCGGGACCGGAACCTCGTGGATCGGCCACACCGGCCTGCCGTTCCGCCGGTCGAACACGAAGACCCAGCCCTGTTTCGTGACCTGCGCGACCGCGGGGATCTCGCGGCCTCCGACCGTGATGTCGACCAGGTTGGGCGGCGCCGGCAGGTCGAAGTCCCAGATGTCGTGGTGGACGATCTGGTAGTGCCAGACGCGGCGGCCGGTCCTGGCGTCGAGGCAGACGATGCTGTTGGCGAACAGGTTGTCGCCCTTGCGGTGGCCGCCGTAGAAGTGGTTCGACGGGGCGCTCACCGGCAGGTAGACGTAGCCGAGCTCCAGGTCGGCGGTCATCGGCGCCCAGACGTTGGCCCCGCCGACCCGTTCGGCGGAGCCGTCTTCCCAGGTCGAGTAACCGAACTGTCCACGGCGCGGCACGGTGTGGAAGGTCCAGAGCAATCGTCCCGTGCGGGCGTGGTAGCCGCGGACGTCGCCCGGCGGCCATTCCGGCTGCGGCGCCCAGTCCATGACCGAGGAGCCGACGACGACCACGTCGCCGACCACGGTCGGCGGCGAGGTGTGGCCGTACTGGTCGGATCTGCCGCTCAGGGAGCGGATGCCGGCTGTGAGGTCCACGGTGCCGCGGTTGCCGAACTCCCGCCGGGGCGTGCCGGTCGCCGGATCGAGCGCGATCAGACGCGCGTCGCCGGTTGCCAGGTAGACCGACTCCGTCTCGCCGTCCGTCCACCAGGCGAGCCCGCGGTGGAGGAAGCCGTTGTTCGGAGGGCGTCCCGACTCGTAGCTCCTCGGGTCGTAAAGCCAGAGCTGCCGGCCGGTCGCGGCGTCGATCGCTGCGGCCTGGCTGAACGATGTGCTGGTGTAGAGGACGCCGCCTCTCATCAGCGGGGTCGACTCGAAGGCGACGTTGTCGAGACCGGCGTCGGGGTCCGCGATCGCGTTGTCCGGGGACTCCCAGCGCCAGCGGATCTCCAGATCGTCGACGTTGCCGCGGTGGATCTGGCCGAGCGGCGCGTACTTCGTGCCGCCGGCGTCGCCGCCGTACTCCTGCCATTCGCCGCCGATCGCGCCGTGCTGTCCGGCCGCCGGCGCTGCGGTCGCCGCGGCGGCGAGCAGGATGGCGGCGGCCGGCGTGCGGGTCACGGCGAGTGGAGCACGTAGCGGATCAGGTCCTGGACTTCGGATGGCTGGAGGGTGCTGAGCAGGCCGCTCGGCATGGGCGAGAGAGACGACTCGTCGAGACTCTCGATCTCCTCGCGTGGAATCGTCTCGACGTGGTTCGGGTCCAGCGGGTTCGAGCGGATGCGCACTGCTTCGTCGTTCGATTCGACCAGCAGACCGGAGTAGAAGCGGCCGTCGCGGGTCTCCACCAGGCTCGTGCGGTAGTCCTCGGCCACCTCGTCGGAGGGCTCCAGGATGTGCCGCAGGGTGTCCAGCGCGCCGAGGCGCTCGCGCACGTCGTCGAGGGCCGGGCCGATCTCGCCGCCGGCGCCGCCGAGCTGGTGGCAGGTGGCGCAGCCGGCCTCGAGGAAGAGCAGCCGGCCGCGCTCGAGCTCCTCGTCGCTTGCCGGCGGCGCGGCGTCCAGGGGAGCGACGTCGGTCTCCAGCATCTCGTACTTCCAGTCGGCGACGAAGGCGCGCTGTGGAACGTCCGGGGCGAGCCGGGGGGCGGCGTAGCGGGTGATCGCCGAGCCGTCGAGCCGTTCTACGACCCGCATCGTGCCCTTCATCAGGATCCAGTGGCCGGGGAAGGTGCAGACGAAGGGATAGAGGCCGGGTTCCCTTGGGGCGTTGAAGCTCAGAACCTCCGTTTCGCCCGGCTGGACCAGGCCGGTGCGGAACAGGACCAGGCGCGTCTTCGGGACGTAGCCGGAGGCCTCGGCCCCGGCCGGGTTGCGCTCCGCCTCGGCGTCGGCGGCGCGGCCGACTTCTTCCAGTGCCCCTGGCCTCGTCACGACGACGTTGTGGGGCATCACGTCGATGTTCTCGAAGGTGATCTCGACCGGCCCGCCGGCGCGCACCGTGAACTCCTCGAGGTCGAACAGCATCTGGTGGGGGACGGGTCGGAGCGTGACGATCGCGGCGCCGAGGTTCACGATCTCTTCCCGGAGGTCGCCGCCGCCCTCGCCGCCGCTGCGATCGATCCGCCGGTCGGCGAGGCGCAGGCCCAGGTCGTGGATGCGCCGGTAGCGCGGCGAGGTCAGTTCGCGGGGCGGCGCGTCGCGGAGGGCGGCCAGGATCGGACCGGCGAGCGCGTCCTCATCGCCGGCCGCGGGCCAGGCGTCGGAGGCCTCGGCGGTCAGTTGGCCGAGGCCTTCGAGCGCCGCCAGCCCGATCGCGGGATCGGAGACGAGGTCGGCCAGTCTCCGGAAACTGCGGCCGGCGTCCCGGGTGATGCCCGCAAGCGTTCGCACCGCCGCGTCGAGCACGCTCCGGTCGCGCCTCTGGCGGTCGTCGAACAGGGATGAGACGTCAGTGTAGGCCTCCGTCCGGAGCGCGGCCGGCAGGTGGTCTATGGCGCGCAGCCAGTCGATCAACTGGTCCTCGGTCCGCCGGCGGGGCAGGACGTTGCCCGTCGACGGGTCGCCGGCGGCGACGATCAACGCGGCGATGGCGGCGCTCCGTGTGCGTCGCTGGACGCCGTTACCGGCCAGCGCTTCGAACTCGCTGCTGGCGGCGAGCAGGGAGGAAGCGTCCTGTTCCATCAGGAGCAGGGCGATCCGGTCGAAGCGTTCCGGGTCGGCGGACCGATCCTGGTCCAGTTCAGCCAGCTCGCCGGCCAGGAGCATGGCCGGCGTTTCCCGGATGAAGCGGCTGCCCCGCTCGCCGCTGGTCAGGCTCGTGAGCGCCTGACGCTGGCGCTCGACGCCGGCGTCGGCACGGCGGAGCACCGCGCGGTCGACGAGCGGGTGGGCGGGCAGGCGCTCGAGCTTCCGGGTCGAAAGGCGGCTCAGCAGGTAGCCGGCCTCAGACGGCGCCAGGGAATCCAGCAGCGGCGGCTCGCGGTCCGACTCGAGCGCCGGCAGCCAGAAGTCCTCCAGGGTGTCGACCGTCTCGCCGAGGACGTAGTCGAGGTAGTAGTCGGTCTGCTGGTCCAGCGTCTTGAGGGCCGCGAGAGCCGCCGGCTCCGATTCCAGGTAGCTCAGACCGAGCAGGGCTTCCAGGCGGGTTCGCGGAAAGGAGTCCTCGGCGCGGGCGGCCAGGATCGACAGGGGATCGTCCAGCTCGCGCCGCCAGAAGCGGGCGACCCGGGTCGCCGCCGCACGGGCCCGCGGTTCGGGGGAGTCGAGCATGCGGCCGAGCAGTTCCGGTTCGACGACGTTCAGGTTCTGATGGAGCCACAGGGCTTCCAGGCGGTGGTGCTCCAGCTCGGGGAGGTTCGCGCCGTCGCCGGCGGCGCGTTGGCGGGCATCGACGTCGTCCAGCCACGCCTCGACCGCGGTCAGCACTTCGTCGCGCGGCCGCTCGCGGAGTTCGCGGCGGACACGGTAGCGGGCGCGGTCCTCGTAGCTCTCCAGCAGCCGGACGAGCGCCGGCGTCGAGGCGCCGGCAATCTCTGGCGGCTCGAGCAGCGGCCGCGAGCTGTGGCGCACGCGCCAGATCCGGCCGTGGTCGTGGTCGCGGCGTTCGTCCCGGAGCGAGTACTGCATGTGGCCGATCAGCGGGTTGAACCAGTCGACGACGTAGAGCGAGCCGTCCGGGGCGAACTGCAGGTCCACGGGCCGGAAATTGATGTCGGTCGAGTAGAGGAGCGGCTCGACCTCTTCCGAGGTGAAGCCCGAGTCCTCCTCGATCACCCGGTGCTGCTTGATGCCCTGGAAGCCGATCGTGTTGTTGATCAGGAAGTTGCCCTGCGCCTCGTCCGGGAAGTGGCGGGAACTCACGATCTCGCAGCCGGAGGTCGGCCGGACGATCGAGGTGAACACCTTCATTCGCCGCCGCTTCGTCGGGTAGGGCGCGTTGCCGGTGATCGGAGCGCCGAAGTAGTTCGAGCCGCCGGAGGCGTCGGCGATGAAGTTCTGACCCCAGCGGTCGAAGACGTGGCCCCAGGGATTGGCGAAGGGATAGGAGACGAAGACCTCGAGCTGGAAGCGGTTCGGCTTGTAGCGGAACACGCCGGCGTCGACCAGCCGCACCGGGCCGTGGGGCGTTTCGACCTGGCTGTGGTGGAACACGCCCTCCTGGAAGTAGAGCGCGCCGCCGGGCCCCCAGGTGAAGGCGGAGATCGAGTGGTGGCTGTCCTCGGTGCCGAAGCCGTGGAGGATGACCTCGTAGCGGTCGGCCACGTCGTCGCCGTCCGTGTCCTCGATGAACATCAGGTTCGGCTGCTGGGCCACGTAGACACCGCCGTCGCCGAGTTCGAAGCCGGTCGGCACGTGGAGGCCGCTGGCGAACACCGTGTGGTGATCGGCGCGGCCGTCGCCGTCGCGGTCCTCGAGGATGACGATCTTGTCGTCGGGTTCCTCGTCCGGCAGCCGCTGGGGGTAGGAGGGCATCGTCGCCACCCACAGCCGGCCCCGGGAGTCGAAGGCAAGGGCGACCGGGTTGCCGATCGGGAAGTCCTGCTCGGAGGCGAACAGCGAGACCTCGTAGCCCTCGGCGGGGTGAAGGTGCTCCAGCGCGTACGCCGGGTCGCGGGCTTCGTACCTGGCTTCGCCGCCGAGATTCGGTTCCTCGTCGGCGACGTTCTGGGCGATCGCCGGTCCGGCTGCGAAAGCCGCCGCCAGGAGCGCGAGTAGGGGAGCGCGGTTCATCGGTCGACCCTCTCCAGTCGCCAGGTTTCGCCCGAGCGCGCCAGATCGCGGGCCTCGTCGTCGAGTTCGCCGACGAGTTCGTCGAAGCGAACCATCTCGGGCGGAAACGAGTGAACGCCGAAGGGCTCCTTGCGCCCGCCGTAGATGTAGTAGCCGTTCACGGCGCGGTAGCGGTCGAAGAAAAGCCGGCTCTTGCGCAGTACGACGCGGCGCAGGCCGTCGCCGGCCTCCACCAGCGCGGTGATGGCCGGCGTCGCCTGAATGTCGAGTCCCTTCGCCCAGTCTGCGTCGCTGGCGGAGGCCAGCGTCCGGTCGCCGCGCCGCAGGGCGTAGTAGCCGGGGGCCAGGTCGCGCACGCTGATCCGGAGGCGGTCCGGATCGCCGTGAGGCGCCGGTGGCAAGACCGGCGGGCGGAGTTCCACTCCCGCGCCGCCCTCGGCCGAGGCGACCACGGTGCCCGGCGCCGAAGCGCCGAGCGCCTCGAGCAGCACTCGGGAAACGTGCCAGTAGCCGGCCTCGTTCAGATGCAGGCCGTTGACGGTCAACGGCGCCGGCGCGCCGGCGAAGGCGGCCGCGACGCCGTCGAAGATGTCGAGGAACGGCACGCCGTTCTCGGCCGCGACGGCCTCGGCCGCCTCGGCGTAGGCGCGCAGGTCGGTGTTGCGGCGTTCGACCGCCTCCAGGCCGAGGCCGCGGCCGGAGGGCAGCGCCTGCTGCGGTATCGGCGAAACGAGAGCGATGCGCGCCGGCTCGGAGCCGTTGTAGAGCTGCTTCGAGACATGGCGGAGCAGCCGCCCGAGGTCGTTCCTGAACGCCGGCAGACCCTCGCTGCCGGCGAACGACTCGTTGGCGCCGTAGAACAGCAGGACGACGTCCGCTCCCTGCGCCTCGAGATGACGGTCGACCGCGCCGAAGTCCAGCGGCCGCGGCCGTAGCGCCGCCTCGTCGGCCGACCAGGCCAGGTTGCGCACCGACAGCTCCAGGTCGGGGAAGGCGGCCAGCAGACCGCTCTCGAAGTAGCCGAAGAGCTGGAAACGCTCGGCGAAGGTGTTGCCCACCAGGCAGAGCCGGTCGCCGCGGCGAAGCTCGAGCGTGGAGGCGTCCGTCGCGGAGGCGCCGGCCGCGACGATTGCGAACAGAAGGGCGGACAGTTTCTTCACGCGCGGTCGGGAATCGTAACAGCCGGCGCGCGGCCGCACCCGTGGACGGCGCTTCGATAGGGTTGCCCCTTCCATGAGCAGGAACGCGGCGATGAGCAGAATGCAACTGGAACGGATGGCCTCCGCGTTGCTCATGCCGGTGGCGCTGGTTGCGCTGGCCGCCTGCGCGCCGGCGCCCGACGCTCGCGACCAGCTCTATGCGCTGTTCGACGAGGACTGGGCGGCCAGGCTCATCGAGAGCCCTCAGTTCGCGACCAGCGTCGGCGATCACAGCCGGAACGACGAACTGGCCGACGTCAGCCTGGAGGCGATCGAGCGCCGGGTGGAACGGCGCCGCGACGTGTTGAGGCGCCTCGAGGAAATCGACGTCTCCGGGCTCAGCGCGGCGGACCGGATCAACGCCCGCATGTTCGAGCGCCAGCTTCGGAGCAGCGTGCAGGGCTTCGAGTTCGGCGGCTACGAGATGCCGCTCAACGCGGACTCCGGCTTCCACATGGGGTTCGCCCGCATGCACCGGCCGATGCCGTTCCGGACCGCGGACCACTACGACGACTACATCGCCAGGATGCGGGCGATTCCTGCCTACTTCGAGCAGCAGCAGGGCCACATGCGCGCGGGCATCGAGCGCGGCTTCACCCTGCCGCGGGTGACGCTGGACGGCTACGAGGACACGATCTCGGCCCACATCGTCGACGACCCGCGGGACAGCGCCTTCTGGGCGCCGTTCGAGGAGGTGCCGGCGTCGGTGGGAGAGATGGACCGCGAGCGGATCCTGACGGATGCCGAGGCCGCGATCACCGACGCGGTCGTGCCGGCCTACCAGGGCTTCTATGACTTCTTCGTCGGCGAGTACCTGCCGGGGGCCCGCGACACGGTCGGCGCCTCCGACCTGCCGGACGGGGAGGCGTACTACGCGGACCAGGTGCGCTGGTTCACCACCCTCGACGTGACGCCGCAGGAGGTACACGAGATCGGCCTCAGCGAGGTCGCGCGGATCCGGGCCGAGATGGCGGAGGTGATCCGCGAGACCGGCTTCGAGGGTTCCTACGCCGAGTTCCTCGACTTCCTGCGCACCGATCCGCGCTTCTACCCGAAGACCGCGCAGGAGCTGCTGGAGCGCGCTGCCTGGATCGCCAAGACGATGGACGGCAAGCTGCCGTCTCTCTTCGCCACGTTGCCGCGGGTTCCCTACACGGTCGAGCCGGTCCCGGACCACATGGCGCCGAAGTACACCGCCGGCCGGTACGTGTCCGCCCCGTACAACAGCACGCAGCCGGGCATCTACTGGGTCAACACGTACAACCTCCCGAGCCGGCCCCTCTACGCGCTGGCGGCGCTGACCCTGCACGAGGCGGTACCGGGTCATCACCTCCAGAACGCGCTCGCGGCCGAGATGGACGCCGGCCCCGATTTCCGCCGCCACGACTACCTCTCGGCCTTTGGCGAGGGCTGGGGCCTGTACTCCGAGTACCTCGGGCTCGAGGCGGGCATCTACGAAGATCCGTACAGCAACTTCGGCCGCCTGACCTACGAGATCTGGCGGGCCTGCCGGCTCGTCGTCGACACCGGCGTGCACGCCCTGGGCTGGACGCGACAGCAGATGCTCGACTACCTGGCCGAGAACACGGCGCTCTCCCTGCACGAGATCACGACCGAGACGGACCGCTACATCAGTTGGCCGGGCCAGGCCCTCGCCTACAAGATGGGCGAACTGAAGATCCGGGAACTGCGGGCAAGGGCCGAAGAGACGCTCGGCGCGGACTTCGATGTCCGCCGCTTCCACGATGCGGTGCTCGCTAATGGCTCCGTGCCACTCGACATCCTGGAAGAGCTGATCAACTCCTGGATCGAAGAGCAGCGCCGGTAGCGGAACGCGCGGTCTGCGAGGGTGATCGACTTTCTGATCTGGCTCGAGGAGACGCGCCCGTCGACCTGGATGCGGGAGTCGGGTGGGGCGTTCTTCTCGAGCCTCGTTTTCCATTCGATCGGGATGGCCTTCGTGGCCGGCATCCACGTGGTGACGGACCTTCGCATCCTCGGTGTCGCCCCGGGCGTGCCCCGGTCGCTCATGCGCCGCTACCTCCCGGTGCTTTGGGCGAGCCTCGTGGTGGTCACGCTGTCGGGACTCGCGTTGCTCCTGGCGTATCCCGCGAAGGCGCTGACCAACCCGGTCTTCTACTTCAAGCTGGCGGCGATCGTCGCTGCGCTCTGGATCATGAGAGCGCTGATGCGCGGCGTGCTGGGGGACTCACGCCACGATGCGGCGCCGGCGCCCAGGAAGGAGAAGGCACTGGCGGCGGCATCGCTCGTTCTCTGGGTCGCCGTGATCACCTCCGGTCGCTTTCTCGCCTACACCGCGAAGGTCATGCTGGCTTCGCACCTGCTGTACTGAGACGAGGCCGACGGAAGCCATGGAAGATCTGCTGTACTCGATCGGCCAGAAGAGCGGCATCTACAGCTTCATGCACACGTCGTGGGGCTGGCCGACGGTGGAGTCTCTCCACTTCCTGGGCCTTTCGCTGCTGATCGGCTGCATCGGCCTCTGGGACCTGCGCCTGCTTGGGGTCGCCCGGGGCGTACCGATGGGCGCGCTGCACCGGCTCGTGCCCTGGGGCGTCGGCGGCTACACCCTCAACCTCTGCACAGGCTTCCTGTTCGTGGTCAGCGCGCCGAACCAGTACCTCTACAACCCGGCGTTCCAGATCAAGCTGTCGCTGATGGCGATCGCCGGCCTGAACATCCTGGTGTTCTACCGCTTCGCGTTCCGGCCGGTGCGGGCGGCCGCGGCGGGGGCGCCCGCACCGCCGGGCGCCCGGACCGCCGCGGCGATCTCCCTCGCCTGCTGGGTCGGCGTCATCGTCTGCGGCCGGCTGATCACCTACTTCCGGCCGCCCTACCACTGGTGCTTCTGGTGTTGAAGAGCTGGGTGCGCGGGTCTGTTGCCGGGGGTCTTCTGACCCCCGGACAAGACGCGCGAAGCCTCATGGAATCGGCCGCCGGCTTCAGCCGGCGACCCTAGCGAGGCGGGTCGTCTTCGTCGATGAAGCGGAACGGCGGTCGATCCGCGGGGTCGCCTTCCTCGACGGGCGCCCGCTCTTCCGGTCGGCCCGGCGCTTCGGGGGTCGTCGGGCTGACGGGGCGGGCGAGCTCGGCTTCGACCTGCTCGATCAGCTCTTCCGCGGATTGCTGCTGATCGAGCCCCGCCGCGGCGAGTTCCGCGTCGATCAGGGCAAGCAGTTCGTCCGTCGTCAGGTCGTCGAGGTTCTGCAGTTCGCTGCCGGTCGGAGCCGGCGACACGGGAGAGATCGCCACCGCCGGCTGTCCGGCTGGCGCGGCCTCGACGGCGACGTCGACGACCGGCGCGGCGGCGGCGCGAGGCGCCGACGGTGATCCGGGATCCGGCGACTCCCCGATCAGAACGCCGGTCGCGGACGGCGGCAGGGTGCCGGAGCCGAGACCGACCTCGACGAGCCCTTCCGACTGGCGTACCTGGTAGGACGGCAGGGCCGCCCGCAAGTCGACGACGACACGCAGGAAGTCGGCATGCTCGCCGGTACGCACTTCGAAGGCCGGGCTGCCCTGTGGGGGTTGCGGCATCTCGGCGGCCGACTGGTCGACTCCGAAGATGTCGATCACGACGCGCGGCGGGCTTGACAGGGGGAAGTGCCGGACGGCCTGTGGATTCCGGGAGACGTCCAGCCGCAGGACATCGCCGTCCAGCCGGGCCGACGTGAGCCGGTTCGGCTGGGCCGCGACGGCGGAACTCAGAAGCGTCGAGACGAGGAGGATGAGAACTCTCATGATGCGTTGCCGCAGGGAACTCTAGCACCCGCCTGCCGCGGATCCGTGCGATAGCGTCCGCTTGAGCCATGCGCCGACTCTCGCCTGCCGCTCTCGTCGTTCCGGTCATCCTTGCCGCCGGGGCGGTTCCGGCGCAGGAGACTCATCCGTTCTCGGTCCACGACATGCTGGCGATGGAACGGCTCTCCGACCCGCAGATGGCGCCGGACGGGTCGGCGGTTGCCTTCACGGTCCGGACAACGGATCTGGCGGCCAACCGCGGGCGGACGGACATCTGGATCGCGCCCTTCGACGGCTCGGAACCCCGCCGCCTCACCACGAACGAGGCGGCCGACTTCCATCCCCGCTGGGCGCCGGACGGCAGGGCTCTGTTCTTTCTGTCGACGCGCTCCGGCAGTTCGCAGGTGTGGCGCCTGCCCGTCGCCGGCGGCGAACCGCACCAGGTGACCGACCTTCCGCTCGACGCGGGGAACCTCGTCGTGTCGCCGGACGGTCGCAGGATCGCCCTGACGATGGACGTCTTCGTCGCCTGCGAGAGCCTCGCCTGCACCGCCGAACGGCTCGAGGAGCGGGCGTCCGGGAAGACGACGGGCGTCGGCTACGACGACCTCTTCGTGCGCCACTGGGATGTCTGGAAGGACGGCCGGCGGTCGCACGTCTTCGTCCTCGAACTCGACGACTCGGGGGTTGGAGCCGGAGAACCGGTCGACCTGATGCAGGGGCTGGACCAGGACGCGCCGCCGAAGCCCTTCGGCGGCGCCGAGGAGATCGCCTTCGCGTCCGGCGGCGACGCGGTCATCTTCGCCTCCCGCCTCGGCGGCACGGAGGAAGCCTGGTCGACCAACTTCGATCTCCTTCTGGTACCGGCGGACGGCAGTTCCGAGCCCGTCAACCTGACCGCATCGAATCCGGCCTGGGACAGCCACCCGGTCCTGTCGCCGGACGGCGGCACCCTGGCCTGGCTGGCGATGGAGCGTCCGGGCTACGAGTCGGACCGGTTCCACGTCCGGCTGGCCCGGCTCGACGGGTCGCGCCTCGAGGACGAGCGGGCGCTGACCACCGACTGGGACCGTTCCGTGTCGGGCCTCGCCTTCTCGGCCGGCGGCGAGACGCTCTTCGTCACCGCCGCCGACCTGGGCCAGCGGAGCCTGTTCGCCATCGACGTGGCCGGCGGTGAGGTGACCCGGTTGCAGGACGAGGGCTCGATCGCCGGTCTGGCGGTGTCGGAGGACCGGCTCGTGACGCTGCACAACGACCTGGCCGGTCCGTCCGAGCTCTACGTGAGCGCGCCGGACGGCAGCGGCCGTCAGCCGCTCACCGCGATCAACGCGGAGCAGCGGGCGGCGGCTCGCGTCGGGAGCTACGAACAGTTCACGTTCGCCGGCTGGAACGGAGAGACGGTACACGGCTACCTGGTGCGGCCGGTCGACTTCGACCCGGACCGCCGCTATCCGGTCGCCTTCCTGATCCACGGCGGGCCGCAGGGCTCCTTCGGCAACAGCTTCCACTACCGCTGGAACCCGCAGGCCTACGCCGGCGCGGGCTACGCCGCGGTGATGATCGACTTCCACGGTTCGGTCGGGTACGGGCAGGACTTCACCGACTCGATTCGCGGCGACTGGGGCGGCAAGCCGCTGGAGGACCTGCAGAAGGGACTCGCCGCGGCGCTCGACCGCTACCCCTTCCTCGACGGCGACCGGGTCTGCGCGCTCGGGGCGTCGTACGGCGGCTACATGGTGAACTGGATCGCCGGGGCCTGGCCGGAGCGGTTCCGTTGCCTGGTGAACCACGACGGCGTCTTCGACCTGCGGTCGATGTACTACACGACGGAGGAGTTGTGGTTCGTCGAATGGGATCACCTCGGGAGCTACTTCGCCAACGCGGACGGCTACGAACGCCACAACCCGGCGACGCTGGTGGCCCGCTGGCAAACCCCGATGCTGGTGGTCCACGGCGCTCTCGACTTCCGCGTGCCGGAAACCCAGGGGCTGGCCGCCTTCACGGCGCTGAAGCGCCGCGGCGTACCGGCCCGGTTGCTCTACTTCCCGGACGAGAACCACTGGGTGCTCAATCCGGCGAACAGTGTTCAGTGGCACGAGGAGGTGCTGGGATGGCTCGCACGCTGGCTCGAACCTTGAACCGACCCTTCGGGAGGCCTGCGGCCGTCGCCGCGGTGGTGGCCGCGCTGGCGTTCGGGTTTGCCCCGGCCGGGGCCCAGACCGCCGACGACCCTGGTGTTTACAAGGGCCGGAAGATCGCCGACGTGATGTCCTTCCGGGGCGCCGGCTGGCTGGAGCGCGCCTCGCGCATCCAGGAGGAGAACCCCGACGCGCTGATGGCCGCCCTGCCGATCGAGGAAGGGATGCTGGTCGTCGACATCGGTTGCGGCTCGGGCTACTACGCCCGCCGGATGGCGGCGGCGGTCGGCCCGGAAGGCAGCGTGCTGTGCAACGACATTCAGCCGCAGATGCTGCGCATTGCGGAGGAACTCGCCCGGCGGGAGGGCGTCACGAACGTGTCGACGGTGCTGGGCACGGAGGACGATCCGAAGCTGCCGGAGGGCGAGGTCGACCTGATGCTGCTGGTCGACGTGTACCACGAGTTCTCGGAGCCCGGAGCGATGCTCGAGGCGATGCGGGAGGCGCTTTCGCCCGACGGTGTGATCGCTCTGGCGGAGTTCCGGTTCGAGGGTCGCAGCGCGGCCCACATCAAGCTCGACCACCGGATGTCGATCGACCAGGTGATGAAGGAGTGGATCCCGGCGGGCTACGAACTCGTCGAACGGATCGATTCCCTGCCGACCCAGCACCTGTTCCTGTTCCGCGCCGCCCGGTAGCGGCCCGAGCTTCGCCGCCGGAACCGGGTGGGCTGGCTACGCGGGTTCTCCGAACCACTGCCGCCGAAGGTTACTGGTTCAGCACTTCGGCGCAGTGGCGTGCGAAGTACGTGAGGATCATGTCGGCGCCGGCCCGGCGGATTGAGGTCAGGGTCTCCAGCATCAGGGCGTCGCCGTCCATCCAGCCATTGGCGGCGACAGCCTGGATCATCGCGTACTCGCCGCTCACCTGGTAGGCCGCGACCGGCAGGTCGACCGCCTCACGGACCGCGCGGATCACGTCGAGGTAGGCGAGGGCGGGCTTGACCATGATCACGTCCGCCCCTTCCTCGACATCTAGTCGCGCCTCGCGCACCGCCTCGCGGACGTTCGCCGGGTCCATCTGGTACGTCTTCTTGTCGCCGGCGCGTGGCGCCGAGTCCAGTGCGTCGCGGAACGGCCCGTAGAAGTTCGAGGCGTATTTCGAGGTGTAGCTGAGGATTCCGACCTGGTCGTGGCCGGCGGCGTCGAGGGCGGTTCGGATCGCTCCCACCCGGCCGTCCATCATGTCCGAGGGGGCGATGACGTCGGCGCCGGCGTCTGCCTGGGAAACGGCGGTGGCGGCAAGGATCTCGAGCGTCGGGTCGTTCACGATCTCGCCGTCCTCGACCAGGCCGTCGTGGCCGTCGCTTGAGTACGGATCCATCGCCACGTCGGTGATGACGAGCATTTCGGGAAGCGCGGACTTCAGTTCGCGCACCGCGCGCTGGACCAGGCCGTCCGGATCCAGGGCGCCGCTGGCCGTGCGGTCCTTCAGTTCGTCCTCGACTGCCGGGAACAGCGCCACGGCCGGCACGCCGAGCGTGTGCGCGGCGCGGCTCTCGGCGACGAGCCGGTCGATCGTCAGCCGTGCCTGGCCGGGCATCGAGTCGATCGGGACGGCCGCGTCCCGGCCCTCCATGACGAAGAGCGGGTAGATCAGCCGGTCCGGTCCGAGGTCGGTTTCACGGACCAGGGAGCGGATCGCCGCCGAGCGGCGGTTGCGCCGCGGACGGATGGGCAACTGGTGCATGGCCGGGGGATTCTACGCGCATGGAGCCGGCCGCGACCGGGTGCGTCGACGGGCCCTTCGACGCCGCCGGTACCATGGGACCGGACCTATACTTGCCGCCATGGCGCTTGAGGAGGTATGCCGGGATCTCTGGATCGCCGACCACGACCAGAAGATCCCCATGGGCTTCACGGCGCCCGCCCGCATGGTGATCGTGCGCCTGGGTGACGGGGGACTGTGGCTGTACTCGCCCGGGCCGATCGACGACCGGACGGCGGAGGAACTTCTGGGCCTGGGCCCGGTGCGGTATCTGATCGCGCCGAACCGCTTCCATCATCTTCATCTCCCCGCGGCCGTGGCGCGCTTTCCGGAGGCGGACGTTCTTGGTGCTCCCGGTCTGGCGGAGAAGCGCAAGGACGTTGCGTTTACCGGAACCCTGGGTGTCGCCTCCGCGTGGGGCGCGGAGTTGCAGCCGATTCCGATCGACGGGATGCCCTCCTTCAACGAGGTCGCCTTCTGCCACCGTCCGAGCGGCTCGTTGCTAGTGGCCGACCTGCTGTTCAACCTGCAGCAGGACCGGGGGTGGATTGCGTCCCTCTACTTTCGGCTCACCGGAGTAAGCCGTCGCGTCGCGATGAGCCGGCTCTTCCGGCTCTCGATCCGCGACCGCGCGGCCTGCGCGGCGAGCTGTCTGCGTCTCTTGCAGTGCCCGTTCGACCGTCTGATTCCGTGCCACGGCGATGTGGTGGAGGAAGGAGCGAAGCCGCAGGTCGAGGCGGCGCTCGCCTGGATCTTCAAGGAACTCGAGACGCCTCCCGAGCCGACGCCGGCCGGGGCGGTGCCCGAAGTCTGAGCCCTCGCGATGTCACTTCCCCTGGCGGACCTGCGGGTCCTCGACCTGACGATCGCCCGGGCCGGGCCGACCGCGGTGCGGCAGCTCGCGGACTGGGGCGCGGACGTGGTGCGGATCGAACGCCCGCCGGCGCCCGGCAAGGAGATCGGGATCTCCCGCCGGCTCGGCCACGACTACCAGAATCTCCACCGCAACAAGCGCTGCCTGACGCTGGACCTGAAGAAGAACGAGGGCCGCGAGGTGCTGCTGCGCCTGGCCCGGGACGCGGACGTTCTGGTCGAGAACTACCGAGCCGACGTGAAGCACCGCCTCGGTTTCGACTATGAGACCGTGCGGGCGATCAACCCGCGCATCGTCTACGCCAGCGTGTCCGGCTTCGGCCAGACCGGGCCCTACCGGGAGCGCGGCGGCGTCGACCAGATCGCCCAGGGCCTTGGCGGCTTGATGTCGGTGACCGGCCTGCCGGGCCAGGGGCCGGTCCGGGTCGGCACGGCGATCTCGGATCTGGCGGCCGGGCTCTACCTCGCCTTCGGCATCATGGCGGCCCTCCGCGAGCGCGAGCGGTCGGGTGAGGGGCAGTGGGTGAGCACGTCCCTGCTCAAGGCGATGATCGGCATGCTCGACTTTCAGGCCGCGCGTTACCTGGTCGAGGGGGAGGTTCCCGGCCAGCAGGGCAACCACCACCCGACGATCTCGCCGATGGGCACCTTCCCGGCCGCCGACGGTTGGGTCAACATCGCGGCCACGAGCGACAGGCACTTCCGCGGCATGTGCCAGGCCCTCGGCGGCGAAGAGTTGCTCGAGCGACCGGAGTACAGGGACTCCGCCGGCCGCGTCGCCAACCGCGGGCGGCTCGAGGAGGAGGTCGCGGACCTGACCCGGCGCTTCGAGGTGGAGGAGATCGTCCGGCGCCTGAACGACGCGGGCCTGCCGTGCGGCCCGGTCTACGACGTGGGACAGACCTTCGCCGACCCGCAGGTCGAGCACTCCGGGATCGCCGTGCCGCTGGAGCACCCGGACCTCGGCCCTGTGCGGCTCGTGGGTCAGCCGGTCCGGCTCCGGCGGACGCCCTTCGAACTGCGGAGCCGGGCACCCGGTCTGGGCGAGCACACCGACGAGATCCTCGCCGAGGCTGGACTCAGCGCCGGGGAGATCGGCGAACTTCGGGCCGGAGGAGTGGTGGCGTGAACGCGATCGACCTGTCGACGACGAAGATCCTGGCCGAGATCGAGGACGGCGTCGGCTGGCTCACCTACAACAACCCGGAGCGGCGGAACGCGCTCTCGTTCGAGATGCAGGTCGCTTCGGCTCTCGCCCTGCGCCGGTTCCAGGAGGACGACGCGGTGCGGGTCGTCGTGCTGCGTGGCGCGGGCGACCGGGCGTTCGTCTCCGGCGCCGATATCTCCGAGTTCGAGAAACTGCGGACGACCGTCGAGGCGCGCGAGCGCTACGACCAGGCCGGCCGCGACACCGGCCGGGCGTTCGCCGCGCTGGAGAAGCCGCTGATCGCGATGATCCGGGGCTACTGCCTTGGCGGCGGTCTGGCCACGGCACTCAACGCGGACCTGCGGATCGCCTCGGAGGACTCGCTGTTCGGGATCCCGGCGGGCCGCCTCGGCGTGGGCTACGGCTTCGCCGGCATCAAGGTGCTGGTCGATCTCGTCGGACCGTCCCGGACGAGCGAGATCCTGCTGACGGCGCGGCGGTTCACGGCCGCAGAGGCGCACCACATGGGGCTCGTCGATCGGGTCACGACCGTCGATGACCTGGAGGCCACCGTCCGCGACCTGGCGGGAGGAATGGCTGCGAACGCTCCGTTGACGCTCCGGGCCGCCAAGCGCGCGATCAAGGAAGCCACGAAGGACCCGGAACGCCGCGACCTGGACCGCGTGAAGCAGCTCGTCGAGGCCTGCTTCCGCTCCGACGACTACGTCGAAGGTCGGAAGGCCTTTCTCGAGAAGCGGCCGCCGCGGTTCCGGGGACGGTGACGACACCTCCCGTCCTGCTGCAGCGGGCACGACGACCGCTGTGAACGAACCGCTGCTCGAACTCGCCAACGTGACGGTCGTGCGCGGCGGCCGGCGGGCGCTCGACGGCGTGACGCTTTCGATCCCGCGCGGACAGAACACCGCCGTCCTCGGCCCGAACGGGGCCGGCAAGTCGACCCTGCTGCGGATGCTGAACGGCGAGTTCTTTCCGGTTCGGGGACCCGGCGTCCGGATGCGGTTGCTGGGCCGGGATCGATGGAACGTCTTCGACGTGCGCCGCCAGCTCGGCGTCGTATCGCACGAACTGCAGGCGACGCACCACGGCTGGCTCTCGGGCCTGGACGTGGTGTGTTCGGGCTTCTTCGCCAGCGTCGGCGTCTACCGCCACCAGGGCTTGACGGACGCGCAGCGGCGCCGGGCCGAGGCAGCGGCGGCGAGCCAGGGCGCGGGTGACCTGCTGGAGCGCCGCTTCGACACACTGTCCTCGGGTGAGCAGCGTCGCCTCCTGCTGGCTCGGGCCCTGGTTCACGAGCCGCACACCCTGCTGCTCGACGAGCCGGCGACCGGCCTGGACCTGCGGGCCGCCTTCGGGCTGATGGAGCGGCTGCGGGCCCTGGCGGCGGCCGGAACGACGCTGATCATCGTCACGCACCACGTCGATCAGATCCCGCCTGAAGTCGACCGGGTCGTGCTGCTGAAGGGCGGCGGAGTGTTCGCCGACGGACCGAAAGACCAGGTCCTGACGAGCGCGACGCTGTCCGACCTGTTCGAGGTCGGCGTGCAGTTGGTGGAGCGGGACGGCCACTTTCAGGTGCTGCCAGGCTAGCCAGCCGCGCTACGATGCCGGCGAATGCTCCCACTGCGACTGTCCTTTCTCGCGGCGGCGGCACTGCTAGCCGTCGCCGGACCGCTCGCCGCCGCCGACAGCCCGGGCTGTTCATCCGGCACCGGCAACGTATCGGTCGAGCCGGGAACCAGCGTCGACCTGGAGCTTGCCCACGGCGGCCTGATCCGGAGCTACCGCGTCCACCTGCCGGTGCGCTACGACGGTGCCTCGCCCGCGCCTCTCTGGCTGCACGTCCACGGCTACACCGGCAGCGCCCGGCACAGCGACGGCTGGTCCGGTCTCTCGGAGCTCTCCGACCGCGAGGGCTTCGTGCTCGTGTTCCCGCAGGGAACGTCATTCGAGGCCTCCATGGGTCCGCCGGGACGGAGCCGGAACGCCACGATCACGTCCTGGAACGATCTCGCCTGCAGCGCACCGCTCCAGCCGGAAGCGCCGGCCTGCCGGGAGGACGCCGATTCATATCCCTGCCCGCCGGAGTGCGGGACGTGCGGGCCGTGCAACTGGTGCTCCTGCCATGACGATGTCGGCTACATCGCCGCCCTGATCGACCACCTCTCGGCGGAGCTCTGTATCGACACGGACCGCGTCTTCGCTTCCGGCTACAGCAACGGCGGCATGTTCGTTCACCGGCTCGGCTGCGCTCTCGGCGAGCGTCTGGCCGCGGTCGCTCCAATGCACGGCTACCTGGCGCGGGGCTTCAACTGCGCTGCTGAGGCGCCTGGTCCGTCCATGCTGCTGGTCGGCGGCACGAGCGATCGCACCGTTCCCATCGATGGTTCGCACGCCAGCGACGGCTACATCTACACGTCGCAGGAAGGGGTGGCGGAGGAGTGGGCCGAGTCCCAGTCCTGCAACGCCGAATCGGTGGCGGTCGAGACGCCCTGGGACGGCCGGCGGGAGCTGAGCTGCGTCGAGTATCCCGGTTGCGCCGGTGGCCGCGCCGTTCGCAGTTGCTCCTGGGACGGCGCCCACGTCTGGCCGCGCGATGACGCCGGCAACTTTGGCGGCGAGCTGATGTGGCGCTTCTTCAGCGAAGCTGAGCGCTAGGCGGCGATCGCTTCGAGCCGCCCGGCCGGCACGCCCAGCCGCTCGCCGGCGGCGACGATCTGACGCCAGGACTCTGTGTCGACCGGGATCGCTTCGGCCCGCTCGAGGCGGCTTGCCCGTTCGGGGTCGCCGGGTACGAGCACGGGCTCGTCCGGGTCGGCGGCCGGTGACGCCTTGACGTGGGCGACCAGGGCGGCGAGTTCGTGCTCCATCGCCGACTTGGGGATCAGCCGCTCGGGATCGAAGACGATCATGAACATGTTGTTGCAGATCGTGCCCTCCACCTCGTGCTCGGGCTGGGAGGTGCGTCCGCCGCTCATCATGCCGCCCAGGAGTTCGCAGAAGACGGCCAGGCCGTAGCCCTTGTGGTCGCCGAACGAGGTCAGCGCGCCGACAGGCTGCTTGAACAGGACGCCCGGGTCGCGGGTCTTCCTGCCGCGGTGGTCGATCAGCGAGCCTTCGGGCGTCTGCTCGCCCATGTTGTGCGCCACGCGGGCCTTGCCGTGGGCGATCCGGCTGGTCGCCATGTCGAGGAGGATCGGCGGCTGCGCGTCGCTGCCGGGCAGTGACAGGCAGATCGGGTTCGTCGAGTAGCGGGCATCGGTGCCCCGGTAGGGCGCGACCAGGGCCTGGTGGCCGACCACGTTGACGAAGTGGAGCGAGGCCAGACCGGCGTCCGCCACCTGCTCGCCGTAGGTACCGATCCGGCCGAGATGGTGGCAGAAACGGACCGGCGCCAGGACGATGCCGGTGCCGCGACAGCGCTCGATCGCCGCCGCCGTCGCCTGGCGGCCGACCACCTGGCCGTAGCCCATGCCGCCGTCGAACATCATGATCGCGCCGTCGTCGCGGACCAGTTCGACCTTCCGGTTCGGATTCAGGGTTCCGTTGGCGAGGCTCCGCTCGTAGGCGGGAAGCATGCCGACGCCGTGGCTGTCGTGTCCCGAGAGGTTCGCCAGGACGAGGTGGTCGGCGACGATCCGGGCTTCCTCCGGCTCGCTGCCGCCGGCTTCGAGGATCATCGTGGCTGCCTCGCGCAGCGCCCGTGGATGGATGTCGATCGATTCCAAGGTCGCCTCCTCGCCATGGCCGAACGGCCGGAAGCGGCGATCCTAGCTGGCGGGACGGTAAGCTGAGGCTTCGATGCGCCCCTCCGCAGCCTTGACGCTTCCGCCGGCCGGTCTGCTGCTGGTTCTGCTCGGCTTAGCCGCGCCCGGGCTCGCCCAGCCCGATCCCGACTCCGGCTGGATCGACCTGACGGCCGGCGGACTCGAGGAGGGGTGGCGGCAACTCGGCGGCGCCGCCGAGTACGCGCTGGAGGACGGTGTCGTCGTCGGCACGGCGGTCATCGAGACGCCGAACTCGTTCCTCGCCACGAAGGAGGAGTACGGCGATTTCGCGCTGCAACTGGAGTTCTGGATCGACGAGGGGCTCAACGCGGGAGTTCAGATCCGCAGTCACAGCGATCCGGACTACTGGAACGGAGTCGTCCACGGCTACCAGGTCGAGATCGATCCCAGCGAACGGGCGTGGAGCGCCGGCATCTACGACGAGGCCCGGCGCGGCTGGCTGTTTCCGCTGTCCGTGAACCCCGCGGCGAGCCGGGCGTTCCGGCAGGGAGACTGGAACCACCTCTACATCGAGGCGATCGGCTCCGAGATCCGGACCTGGCTGAACAACGTGCCGGCGACGTTCCTGATCGACGAGATGACGCCGAAGGGATTCATCGCGCTCCAGGTCCACTCGGTCGGGCCGGAACAGGGCGGACTGCAGGTCCGCTACCGGAACATCCTGCTGCGAACCGAAGACCTCGTGCCGAGCGGACGGTCGTTCCCGTACGTCGTCGACACGCGGCCGAATCGGCTCTCCGATGCGGAGGCCGCGATGGGCTGGGAGTTGCTTTTCGATGGCGAGAGCACGGCGGCCTGGCGCGGCGCCCACCGCGAGGGCTTTCCGGAGACGGGCTGGGAAGTCCGCGACGGCGAGTTGACGGTCCTTGCGTCGGAGCCAGGCGGGGAGCGCGGTGGCGGCATCGTGACCCGCGAGACGTTCTCCGCGTTCGAAGTCCAGTTGGAGTTTCGGATGACCGAGGGCGCGAACAGCGGCATCAAGTACCTCGTCACCGAGGGCTACGGCTCGGCCCCCGGCACGGCCGTTGCGTTCGAGTACCAGATCCTGGACGACATGCGCCACCCCGACGCCGAGGCTGGACGCGACGGCAACCGGACGCTCGCCTCGCTCTACGACCTGCTGCCGGCGACCAAGGTCGGCCGTTTCGTCAAGGGACCGGGCCGCTACAACCACGCCCGGATCGTCGTTCGCGCCGACGGCGCCGTGGAGCACTGGTTGAACCACCAGTTGGTCCTGGCGTTCGACCGGAACTCGGCGGAGCTCGACGAGGCGATCGCGCTGAGCAAGTTCGCCGGCCGGGACGGCTTCGGCAGGTGGCCGGAGGGCCGCATCCTGCTCCAGGACCACGGCGACGAGGTCGCCTTCCGCAGCATCAAGGTGCGCCGGCTCGACGAAGCGGACTGAAGCGGCCGGCGGCGTAGGATTCGCCGATGCGCGTCCGCCTCGCCTACGGCCGCAGCGGCCTCGAGATCGAGGTTCCGCGCGAGCGGACGACCGTCATCGAGCCGGTCCAGGCGCCGGCGCTCGCGGACCCCGACGCTGCCCTGACCGCGGCGCTGCGCGCTCCGGTGGCCGGACCGCCGCTGCGGCGCCTGGCGAGACCCGGGCAGACGGTGGCGATCTCGGTCTGCGACATCACTCGGGCACAGCCGCGACGGGAGATGGTCGGCGCGGTGCTGCGGGAGCTCGACGGCCTCGTCCGGCCGGAAGACGTGGCGATCCTGATCGCGACCGGCACCCACCGCGCGAACACGCCGGCCGAACTCCGGGCGATGCTGGGCGACGAGATCCTGGGCGCCTGCCGCGTGATCAACCACGACGCTCGCGACGACTCCTCCCTGGTCGACCTGGGGGAGAGCGGCAATGGCGTGCCGACCCGGCTCTGCCGCCACTGGCTGGAGGCCGATCTGCGGATCACGACCGGCTTCGTCGAACCGCACTTCTTCGCCGGGTTCTCGGGCGGGCCGAAGATGGTCGCCCCGGGGCTCGCCGGGCTCGACACGGTGCTCACCCTGCACGATGCCGCCCGGGTCGGCGATCCGCGCTCGACCTGGGGGATCATCGACGAGAACCCGATGCACGGCGACATCCGGGCGATCGCGGCGCGGCCGGAGGCGAAGCCGCACTTCAGCCTGGATGTTCTGCTGGACCGCCAGCAGCGGATCACGCACGTCTTCGCGGGCGAACTCTTCGAGATGCACGCCCGGGCCTGTGCGGCCGCGAAGCCGATCGCCATGCGGGAGACCGGCCATCGCTTCGAAGTCGTGGTGACGACGAACTCCGGCTATCCCCTCGATCAGAACCTGTACCAGGCGGTCAAGGGGATCTCGGCCGCGGCGCAGGTGGTCAAGGACGGGGGCACGATCCTCTGCGCGGCGGAGTGCAGCGACGGCATTCCGGACCACGGCCGCTACGCCGAGCTGCTCGGACGCGGCGGCTCGCCCGAGGAGTTGCTGGCGCAGATCGAGGCCCGGCCCGTGACCGAGCCGGACCAGTGGCAGGTCCAGGTCCAGGCGCTGATCCAGCGCCGCGCCCGTGTGCTGGTCAAGGCGCACGGCCTGAGCGGGGAGCAACTCGCCGCGGCGCACTTCGAGCCGGCGCCGGACCTCGATGCCGCGCTTGCCGAATGCGTAGCGGGCCGGCCCGACGCGCGAGTCTGCGTGTTACCGGAGGGTCCGCAGACGATTCCATACGTCGCGGCGTAAGAAGAAAAGGGCCTCTCCGTTACCGGAGAGGCCCTTGATTCTCACAGCCGCGGCGTCAGACGCCACGGCCGGGCAGCGCGGTGCAGCCTAGAAGCTGAACCGGCCGCCGATCTGCAACTGGCGCGGGCTTGTCGTCAGGAACGACGGGATCCCGAAGTCGTCGGGGACGCTTCCGTTTCGGATGTTCCGCTGATTGAACCCGACGCCGAAGCTGTTCTCGTCAAACAGGTTGAACGCCTCGACGAAGACGTCGAGCCGCATGCCGTCGCCGAAGCGGAAGAACTTGCCGATCCGGAGGTCGATCGTCTGGATCGACTCGTTCCGTTCCGTGTTCCGGCCGACGACGACGCCGTTCATTACCGCGCGGTAGTCCGGGCAGTTCCAGCCGACCGAGCTGCAGTAGGCGAAGTCGACTCCGTTGTCGACCAGTGTGTAGGGATAGCCCGACTGGTAGTTCAGGATGCCCGAGATCTGGAAGTCGAGCGGCAACTGGATCATGCCGGTGACGACCAGCCGGTGCTCGATGTCGCGCTCCGAGAGGCCCCAGTCGTAGTCCAGGTTGCCGGTGTCGGAGATCGTGACGCCCGTCGCCGAACGCTCGTTCGAGTCGGTGTCGCGGTCCTTGCCCCAGGTGTAGTGGGCGCCGAACTGGTAACGGCCGGTGAAGCGCCGATTCACCTTCAGGGTGACCGCCTGGTATTCGGAGTCGCCGCGCGATTGCCGCACGAGAATCTCGGCGCACTCGGCGCCCTCGACGCCCGGGCAGCCGCCGGTCCGGCCGTTCCACATGGGTCGACCGTACTCGTCGTAACCGGCGAAGACACGGTTGAAGTCCGTGTTGCGCTGGAGGCCGGTCGCCTCGGCGTAGACGGCGTCGACGCCGCCGCTCCAGCCGCCGCCAAGCTCCCGCTCCCAGCCGAGGCTGGCGCGCAGTGTCTGGGCGTCGTCGAACTCGGGGTCGACGTACGAGATCGCGGGGATGATGCCCGGCGGTGGGTTCTCGTTGTTGATCGGCGTCCCGAGCGGCACGTAGCCGTTCTCGCCGGGACCGACCGTAATGCGGCCGTAGTTCGGCGGCACGCCGTTGGCCTGAACCTGGTTTGCGAACAGCAGCGTCGGCGTTCGGCCGAAGAAGAAGCCGATGCCGCCGCGAATGACGGACCGGCCCTCATCCTGGGCCAGGGCGAAGCCGAAGCGCGGCGCCAGGTTCTCCGTGTCCGGGATCTGGCGGCCGTCCGGATGCAGGTGATCGAGGCCGTCCGGGTTGTCCGTGGACGTGTAGCGGAGACCGTAGCTCAGCGTCAGGTTGTCACGCTTCAGACTGTCCTGGCCGTAGAAGGCGAGAGCCTTCTGGGTCTCGTCGTAGTTCGGATAGGTCGAGTCACCGAACCAGATCCGGGCGGCGCTTGCCTCGTTGTTCAGGAAGTCCTCCGCGGACCGGAAGTCGTAGCGGCCGTCGCGGCTGCCCGCGAAGAGCTGCGCCAGGTCGTCCTTCGAGTAATCCACGCCGAACTTCAGGTCGTGGGCGCCGAACAGGTACGAGAAGTCGTTCTTGACCTGCAGCTGCGACTCCTCGACGAAGATCGGCAGGAAGTCGAACTTGCCGACGCTGGCGCCGTTCCAGCGGAAGCGGACCTGGGCCTCGATCGGCGTGCCGACGCGCAGCGAAAGGCGGTCCAGATTGTCGTCAGCCGACTGAATCCGGAACTCGTTCACGCCGCGACTGCCGACGACGGAAGTCATCGACGCGATGAAGGACAGCGTGTCCTCCGTCTTCAGGGACTCCTCGTCCAGATAGTCGCTCGTCCGCTCGAAGTCGGTCCAGTTGGCCCGCAGGGTGATCAGGTTGGCGTCGCTGATCTGGTGATCCAGCTTGCCGAACAGGATCTGGTTGCTGACGGAGCGCGTGAAGAGACCGGTGGCGGAGCCGTCGGCGTTGCGATCGAAGCCGTCGACCAGGGCGGCGAAAGCCGGCTCGGTCTGGGCCCGCTGCATGATCAGGTCATAGACGCTGCCGCCGCGGTTCGTGAGGAACCGGGTGAACGGGATGTCCTGGTCGCGCTGGTCGATACCGAAGTAGTAGTGGGTGCGATCGCGCTTGAACGGACCGCCGATCGAAACGCCGTAGTTCTGCGTGTCGAACGTATCCACCGGCCGCGAGCCGTCGCGTCCGTTGAAGTCGTCGAGCGGCGACGAGGGCAGATCCTCGGCCATTCCGTCATCGCGGAAGAAAGCGAAGGCGGAACCGCGAACCTCGTTGGTGCCGGACTTGGTGACCACGTTGACGAAGGCGCCGCCGTGCCGCCCGTACTCGGCCGAGAAGCCGTTCGTGATGACCTGGAACTGGCGGACCGTGTCCTGAGCGATGATCAGGCCGTCGTTCTCCGTCGCCTCTCCACCGCGGCCGTAGCCGAAGAAGGTGCTCTTGTTGTCCGCGCCGTCGACCGACAGGCCGCTGTACATGCCGCGCTGGCCGGCCATCGTCAGGAAGCCGCGGGAGCGGTCGCGCTGGACGCCGGGCGTCAGGATCGCGAAGTCGGTGAAGTCGCGTCCGACGGTCGGCAGACTCTCGATCGCCACCTCGTCGATGTAGTTGGCGGCGCCGGAGCGGCTGACCTCGATGATCGGCGCCTCGGAAGTGACGGTGATGACCTCGGAGGTCGACTCGACCTCGAGCGTCAGGTTGACGTCCTTGATCTGGCCGACAAGGACGGAGACATCGCTCTGCTGCGTCGTCTGCATGCCGGAGAGCTCGGCCGTCACCGTGTAGGTGCCGACCTGGAGCGCCTTGGCGCTGTAGAAGCCGTTGGCGTCCGAGATCACGGCGCGGGCGATGCCGGTGTCCTGGTTGGTGGCGGTCACCGTGGCGCCGGGAATGGCGTCGCCCTCGACATCCGAGATGAAGCCTTGGACGGTGCCGGTGATCGTCTGGGCAAGGCCGGCGCCGCCGATCAGGAAGGCGCAGGTCGTTGCCAGGAGGATTGCAAGAAGACGTGCCCGGGGGCGGGTCGACTGCATGGTTGGGTTTCTCCTCTGTGTCTGAGTGGGCGCCGTCGAACTCAACACGAGTTCACCGGCGTGCTGTTCACGCGTGGAAAGTACGTCGATTGTCCGGGGGGTGGCGGTGGTGGGGCGCTCACGCGCAAGGCCACGAACCGAACCTGACTATAAGGATCGCTTCGCCCTCCGTCAAAGGAGTGGGGTTCGGTTCAAGATGTTGAATCGCTGGGCAGGGGCAACTCGGTGGCCCCGGTCAGGTACTCGTCGATCCGGGCCGCTGCGCCACGTCCCTCGTTGATCGCCCAGACGATCAGGCTCTGGCCGCGGCGGCAGTCGCCGGCGGCGAACACGCCCTCGACCGAGGTGGCGTACTGGCCGGGCTCGGCGGCGAAGTTGCTGCGTTCGTCGGTGGCGAGCCCCAGTTGCTCGCCGAGGGTCGCCTCGGGGCCGAGGAAGCCCATCGCCAGCAGCACGAGTTCGGCTTCGAAGGTCTCCTCGGTGCCTGGTATCTCCTCCATCGCGAAGCGGCCGGCGCCGTCCCGCCGCCAGCCGACGCGGACGGTCTCGATGCCGGCGACTCCGCCGGCGCCGTCGTCCACGAAGCGCTTCGAGAGGACGGAGAAGACCCGCGGGTCGGCGCCGAACCGGGCCGCCGCTTCGGCGTGCGCGTACTCGACGCGGAAGATGCGCGGCCATTCCGGCCAGGGGTTGTCGGGCGCGCGGTCGTCCGGCGGTCGGTCCAGCAGTTCGAAGTTGACCAGCGAAGCGCAGCCGTGCCGGACCGCGGTCGCGATGCAGTCGGCCCCGGTGTCGCCGCCGCCGATCACGATGACGTTCCTGCCTTCGGCGTGGATCGGCGCTTTGACCGCGCGGGCGCCGTCGCTTGGCAGGTCAGCGTCGAGAAGCGCGCGGGTGTGTTCGGTCAGGAAGTCCATGGCGAAGTGGATGCCCGAGAGCTCGCGGCCCGGGATCTCCAGGTCGCGCGGCCGCGTCGCGCCGGCGGCGAGCAGGACGGCATCGTGGTCGCGTCTCAGATCGCCGACGTCCACGTTCACGCCGACATGCGCCCCGGTGACGAACTCGATCCCCTCCGCGCGCATCAGGTCGATCCGCCGGTCGACGACGAGGCGCTTGTCGAGCTTCATGTTCGGGATGCCGTACATCAGCAGGCCGCCGATGCGGTCTTCGCGTTCGAACACGGTGACTGTGTGGCCGACGCTGTTCAACTGCGCGGCCGCGGCGAGGCCCGCGGGTCCTGAACCGACGACGGCCACCTTCCTGCCGGTCCGCCTCGCCGGCGGTCTGGGGACGATCCAGCCTTCCTCGAAGCCGCGGTCGACGATCGCGTTCTCGATGTTCTTGATCGTCACCGCCGGGTCGGTGATCCCGAGGACGCATGCGCCCTCGCACGGCGCGGGGCAGACGCGGCCGGTGAACTCGGGGAAGTTGTTCGTCTGCTCGAGTCGCCGCAACGCCTCGCGCCAGCGGCCCTGGTAGACGAGGTCGTTCCATTCCGGGATCAGGTTGTCGATCGGGCAGCCGTCGTTCGACTGGCAGAAGGGGACGCCGCAGTCCATGCAGCGGGCGCCCTGCGTGGCCAGGTGCTCTTCGGGCACCGGTCGGAGGAACTCGTCGTAGTGGGCGAGGCGAATCAGCGGGTCCTGGTAGGGAACCGCGACCCGCGCGTACTCCTTGAATCCCGTGTCCTTGCCCATTGCCTGCCGCGTCCCCTGCCTCTGATCCCGATCCGCCGAACCGCCCTCGGCCTCAGGCGGCGGCCTCGGCCTTGGCTACCGTCCGGTCCTCGACCTCGCGTTCGGCCAGGAGGACGCGACGGTAGTCGTGCGGCATGACCTGGGTGAACTGACCCTGGGCTTCACCCCAGCGCTCGAGCAGCCGCCGCGCCACCGTCGAGCCGGTGAAGCGGGCGTGCCGCCTGATGAGTTCCCGGAGTTCGCTCCGGTACTCCCTGCCTATGGGCTCGAGGCCGACCATCTCGAAGTTGCAGTTGTGCTGCAGTTCCCTGTCCGGATCGAAGACCCAGGCGATGCCGCCGCTCATGCCGGCCGCGAAGTTGCGCCCGGTCGGGCCGAGGATGACGGCGCGGCCGCCGGTCATGTACTCGCAGCCGTGATCGCCGATCCCCTCGATGACCGCGCGGGCGCCCGAGTTGCGGACGCAGAAGCGCTCCGCGGCGCGGCCCCGGAAGAACGCTTCGCCGCCGGTGGCTCCGTAGAGCGCGACGTTGCCGATCAGGACGTTGTCCTCGGCGGCGAACCGGGACCGGCGGGGTGGATAGAGGATCAGCCGTCCGCCGGACAGTCCCTTGCCGACGTAGTCGTTGCCGTCGCCCTCCAGCTCGATCGTGATGCCGGGCGCGAGGAAGGCGCCAAGGCTCTGGCCGGCGCTGCCGGTCAGCGAGACGTGGATCGTGTCGTCGGAGAGGCCGTGCTCACCGCGCGCCTTCATCAGCTCGTGGCTGAGCATCGTTCCGACGGTGCGCTGGGTGTTCACGATGGGCAGGTCGATCCGTACGCGGGAACCGCGCTCCAGCGCCGGCCGGGCCCGCTCGATCAGCTCGTTGTCGAGCGCGTACTCGAGCGCGTGGTCCTGTTCGATCGTCTGCGTTACGTCGACCCCTTCGTGGCGTCGGACGGCAGGCTGCAGCACGGCGGACAGGTCGAGACCTTCCGTCTTCTCGTTGCGAACCGCGAGTTCGCGCTGGAACAGGTCGGTCCGTCCGACCAGCTCCCGGATCGTCGCGACGCCGAGGCCCGCCATGATCCGCCGCGTCTCCTCGGCGACGAGGAAGAGGTAGTTCACGACTTCTTCCGGCGTCCCCTCGAACTTGGCGCGCAGCTCCGGGTCCTGGGTGGCGATGCCGACCGGGCAGGTGTTCAGATGGCACTTGCGCATCATGATGCAGCCGATCGTGATCAGCGGCGCGGTGGAGAAGCCGAACTCCTCGGCGCCCAGCATGCAGGCGACGGCGACGTCGCGGCCGGTCTTGAGCTGGCCGTCGGTCTGGAGGATCACCCGCGAACGCAGGTCGCTCAGCACCAGCGTCTGGTGGGTCTCGGCGATGCCGAGTTCCCAGGGCAGGCCGGCGTGCTTGATGCTGGTCAGCGGCGAAGCGCCGGTGCCGCCGTCGTGGCCCGAGATCAGGATGTGGTCGGCGTGCGCCTTGGCGACGCCGGCGGCGACCGTGCCGACGCCGACCTCGGACACCAGCTTGACGCTGATCCGCGAACTTGGGTTCGAGTTCTTCAGATCGTGGATGAGCTGTTTCAGGTCCTCGATCGAGTAGATGTCGTGGTGGGGCGGCGGCGAGATGAGCCCCACTCCTGGCGTGGAGTACCGGGTCCGCGCGATGATCTCGTCGACCTTGTGGCCGGGCAGTTCTCCGCCTTCGCCCGGCTTGGCGCCCTGGGCGATCTTGATCTGGAGCTCGTCGGAGTTCGTCAGGTACCAGGAGGTGACTCCGAAGCGGCCCGAGGCGACCTGCTTGATCGCCGAGCGGCGGAGGTCGCCGTTCGCGTCGGGAGTGAAGCGCGCCGGGTCCTCGCCGCCCTCGCCGGTGTTGCTCTTGCCGCCGAGCCGGTTCATCGCGATGGCGAGCGTCTCGTGGCTCTCGGCCGAGATCGAGCCGAAGCTCATCGCGCCCGTGCAGAAGCGCTTGACGATCTCGCTCGCCGGTTCCACCTCGTCGAGCGGCAGGGGGTCGAGATCCGTGCGGAACTGGAGCAGGCCGCGCAGCGAGCACGCCCTCGTCGTGTCCTCGTTGGCGAGCCGGGCGAAGCTCTCGTAGGCCTCCGTGCTGTTCGTGCGGGCCGCGTTCTGGAGCCGCGAGATCATCTGCGGGTTCCACATGTGGCGCTCGCCGCCGGCACGCCAGTGGTAGTCGCCGGGGTTCCCGAGTTCGGCGATCCGGTCGCGGTCGTCGGCGGGGAAGCCGCGCGCGTGACGCTTCAGCGCGTCCTTCGCCAGCCGTTCGAGGCCGGCGCCCTCGATCCGGCTGGCCGTGCCGGCGAAGCAGCGGTCGATCACTTCGGTAGAGAGCCCAACCGCCTCGAAGATCTGGGCGCCCTTGTAGCTCTGGAGCGTCGAGATGCCCATCTTGGCCATCACCTTGAGCATCCCCTTCCTGACACCCTTGCGGTAGCGGTCGACGACGGCCTGGTCGTCGGCCGCGGCGGGCAGCCGGCCCTGGCGTCGCGCCTGCCAGAGCGCCTCGAAGGTCAGGTAGGGGTTGATGGCGTCCGCGCCGTAGCCGACGAGCAGGCAGTGGTGGTGGACCTCGCGGGCCTCGCCGGTTTCGAGCAGCAGACCGACCCGGGTGCGCTTGATCGTGCGCAGCAGGTGATGGTGGACGGCGCCGCAGGCGAGCAGTGTCGGCACGGGAACGCGGCCGGGTCCGGCCGCCCGGTCGGAGAGGGCGACGAAGGCGCAGCCGTCGTCGACGGCCTGCTCGGCTTCCCGGCAGAGGCGGTCGAGCGCGTTGCCGAGGCCGGCGGCGCCCTCATCGAGGGGCCAGGTGGCGTCGAGCGTGCGGCAGGAGAAGCCCGCGTCCCCGGCGTCGGCCAGCGCCGCGAACTCCCGGTTGCTCAGGATCGGATGGGGCAGCCTGACGCGCAGGCAGTGGTCGGCGGTCGTCTCGAGCAGGTTCCGCTCGGGGCCGATCGTGCAGTCGACCGACATGACGACCTCCTCGCGGATCGAGTCGATCGCCGGGTTCGTGACCTGGGCGAAGAGCTGCTTGAAGTAGTCGTAGACCGGGCGGTCCTGGTCGGAGAGGAAGGCGAGGGCGGTGTCGTTGCCCATCGAGCCGATCGGATCGCGCTGCTCCTCGATCAGGGGCCGCAGCATGAAGCGCATCGTCTCGCCGGTGTAGCCGAAGGCCTGGAGGCTCCGGGTCAGCGTGTCGTCGTCCATCGCCGCCTGGTGCGCGGGAGCGTTGCCGTTGCTTGCGGCATGGGCGACCAGGTCGGCCAGGTCGGTGCGGCGCTCGAGCCACTCCGCGTAAGGCCGCTGCGAGGCGATGCCGCTCTTCAGTTCCTCGTCGGCGACGATCCGGCCGAGGTCGAAGTCGACCAGGAACATCCGGCCAGGCTTGAGCCGGCCCTTGCGCAGCACTCGCTCCGGCTCGACCGGGACGACGCCGGCCTCCGACGCCATGATGACCAGGTCGTCGTCGGTGACGTAGTAGCGGCTGGGGCGAAGGCCGTTGCGGTCGAGCACGGCGCCGATGTAGCGGCCGTCGGTGAACGCGATCGAGGCCGGTCCGTCCCAGGGCTCCATCAGGCAGGAGTGGTAGTCGTAGAACGCCCTCTTCGTGCTGTCCATGTGCGTGTCGTTCTGCCACGCCTCCGGGATCATCATCATGACCGCCTCCTGGAGGGTGCGGCCCGTGAGCAGGAGGAACTCGAGCACGTTGTCGAAGCTGCCGGAATCCGAGCAGTCGGGCTCGACGACCGGGAAGGCAAGCGGCAGATCGTCTCCGAACAGGTCGCTCTCAAGGACGCCCTCGCGGGCGTGCATCCAGTTCATGTTGCCGCGCAGCGTGTTGATCTCGCCGTTGTGGCTCATGAAGCGGTTCGGCTGCGCCCGATCCCACGACGGGAAGGTGTTGGTGCTGAAACGCGAGTGCACCATCGCGAGGTGCGTCTCGTAGTCGGGCTCCTCCAGGTCGGTGAAGAACTCGAAGAGCTGATTCGGCGTCAGCATGCCCTTGTAGACGATCACCTTCGACGACAGCGAGCTGAAGTAGAGCAGGGCGCGCTCGGCGAGGCGCTCGTCGCCGCGCAAGGTCCGGGTCGCGTGCTTGCGGATGAGGTAGAGCCGACGCTCGAAGCGATCGCCCGAGCAGCCCTCGCCCGCCGCGACGAAGAGCTGCTCCATGTGCGGCATGGAGGCGACGGCGGCGGTGCCGAGATCGGCCCGGCGGGCATCGTGCGGCAGCTCGCGCCAGCCGAGACACTCCTGGCCCTGCGCCGCGACGGTCGCCTCCACGAGCGCCTTGCACTCGCGCCGCTCCGCCGGGTCGTGCGGCAGGAAGACGTTGCCGACGCCGTAGCGGCCCGGCTCGGGCAGCTCGCGGCCCAAAGCGCTCCGCGCGACCCGCGCGAGCAGCTTGTGCGGCAGGGCGGTGAGCACGCCGGCGCCGTCGCCGGTATTGGGCTCGTAGCCGATGCCGCCACGGTGATCCATGGAGCAGTTGATGTGCCT
>JAJEHN010000007.1 GCA_022823665.1 Thermoanaerobaculia bacterium
GCAATCCGGGTGGCTCGGATTGATCGCGCAGTTCGCCGGACACCGCGAGTCGTTCGGGTTCAGGTCGCAGTTCGGGCCTCCGAGAGGATCGTCGCCGGGGCCGGGGTTCGGGCCGTCCGGGTCGGGACCGCCGCCTCCGCAGCCTTCGCCGTTGGGATTCTCCGCGCAGTCCCTACGCAGTTCTTCCCGGTCGAGAGCTTCGCAGTCCGACGTCGCAACTTCGGTGATCGCTCGCAAGGAGTCCTTGGGAATACTCGTTCGCATCAAGGAGCCCGAGCACTCGCTCGACGCGTGGCCGATGCGGAAGGAATGGCCCATCTCATGGCCGAGGACCTGCTTCGTGACACCACTGCACTTGGATGAACCGTCGTAGACGTAGAGGGTTCTCGTGTCATCGTCGGCACGTCCGCAAACGCCTCTCTTGCTAAGGTCCTTCGCTTCGTCTTCCGCAAGGAGCTGTTCGTACTTGCCGCGAACGACCGTCCAGACTTCCGCGCCCTCGGGCGCCACCGACGATGCTCCGGCGGTCGCCGGGACGGAGGTGCACTGGTCGGTCCACATCTTGAGGCTCTTCTCGACGGTTTCGCGGAGCTTCCCGGTCGCCTTTTCTCCCGCACGGTCAGCGGATCCGGTCAGGTTGAAGAAGATCGCATCCGGCAGCTTCGACCAGACCTGCGACGGGTCGTCCACGAACGCCTTGGGAAGCGGCGGCCCCGCATAGGAAGTGCTCGAGCAGTCCGCCTGAGCGAAGGCCGTCCCAGCCAGGAGGACGAACGCCACGAGCGAGCCAACCAGGCGAATCGGCCGACCTACTGTTCGACGGCGCATGACTCCGCGGCTCCCCACCCGTTGCCCGTCGACGTGCTTCGGGTGGTGCTGGCGTCGATGCAGATCTCGGCAAGCGGTCTGTCGAGCTTTCTGGCCGCCACTTCTGGAGTCCCTTCGGCGCAGATTCGCGTGTAACGCCGACCGTTATCGGGGAGGGCCAGTGGCTCAGCGCCAACTAAGCGGCAGCCGCTCCAGTAGACGGACGAGACCAGATCGCCTAGCTCCCCGCGTCCCTCGCTGTACAGTTCACGCTCTCGCCGGACGGCTGCCGTCGTCGCCAGCAAGCCCCCCGAAGCCAACTCGCCGATGCGCCGGGTTAAGCCAAGGAGGGTCCCGGGAGGATCGGGACGGTCTACACTCACGGAGAAGAGCCACTCCAGTGTCCCTTCTTCCTGGACCTCGGCGAGGATGCCCGAGCTGCCTTCACCCACGCCCATGGGCACCACCCCATCATGCCAGGAACCAATAATCACCAGACGGGTGCCAATCTTGTAGTCGACCCCGGCAACGAAGGGCTCGTCTCTCTCCCCGCCGCAGAAGACGCGGTCGTGTGTGACCATGCTGAAGACAGGGATCAACACATAATCGGGTGATGGCGAAAGGCCGTGGAGTGGCACGACATTCGACACTGCCAGCAGGTTGTACGGCCAAGTGCCCGAGAATCCCGGAACGACGTCGCTTACCGTAGCCTCCACGGCCACTTCCCCGAGAAGAACGGCTGCGTCGAACATGCCATTGTGGCTTGCGGGAGCGTAGAACGCGCCTGAGTCATCTCGTACTCCACTGGGTACGCAGAAGCTCCTCGGCGGCACTTGGCCTTCGCGCAGTCCGTGGCCGCTGGCCGGACCGAACCTCTCGATGAACCGGGCGGACTGGTTATTCAGGGACTCGCGAAGCCGCGCGTACGCGTTCGGATCCTTTACTCTGCCGCCGGAATCCAGGAGGTAGGTGGCGGCCTTCCAGTTCATCACGTCGAGGATCTCGGGGTGTCTGGTTCTCGCTGACTCGGTCGCCTCCTGCGCCAAGCCAGGCGAGACCATGCCCAGTACAAGAGCTAACCCCATCGCCACCAGACCGTTACGTCTTCCGTCCATCGTCGCGTTCTCCGCAGTTCAAGCCTGAACCCGGAGCATAGCGCCCCCTGGTTCCGGCACGCTCCCAAAAGAGAGCCCATCGCAACCGGCGCCTTGAGCGATTGATCCGTCGGTCCGGTCGGGCCCCCGGAAAGACGGCCGAGCCGAACTCCACTTGGCGTGCGTCTAACCGACGCGAACACGACCTCCTTCAAGAGAGCCCGTCGGATTCAATGGCTTAGCGCCACACTCCTCGTGCTCAAGGAGCGTCTCTAGCCCGACGGGACCGCTCCCGCAAGAGCTCTCTATACTCGAACTCCAGCTCGACCCGCCGCAGGCCCTCCGCGAACGCCTCCGGCTCGACACCCAGACCGAAGCGCAGGTAGCCCGGCATCCCGGCCCAGAGGCCCGCGACCAGCAGCACGCTGCGGTTGCACCGGAGCCGTTCGGCGAAAGCGGCGCAGTCCGCCAAGCGGCCGTTCTCCAGCAGCGGCACGAAGCCGTAGGCGCCCGCCCGCGGCTCGCGATAGATGATCGCGCCGTTCTGCCGGCCCGTCCAGTCGCGGAAGGTCGCGCGGTTGGTGCGCATCATTTGCCGCGCGCGTTCAAACAGCCGCTCCTGGTTCGACGGCTCGGTGGCGAAACGGGCGATCGGGTCGGAGAGCGCGGCGGGGGCGATCGTCGTGAAGTCGCGTCGCGACCAGCAGCGCTCGATGAAGTCTGGCGGACCGACCATCCAGCCCAGGCGAGCGCCGGGCAGACCGTATGACTTGGACAGGCTCGACACCGCGATCACGCGTTCACCCCTCCCCCACATGCCGGGGGCCTCCTCTCCGGGCAGGAGATCGTGCACGGCGCCGCGGTACACCTCGTCCGACAGCACCCAGGCCCCGACCCGTTCCGCCGCGGCCGCGATCCGGTCCAGTTCGGACGGCGTGAACACGTGGCCCGTCGGGTTGTTCGGATGGCTCAGGTAGATGAGCTTCGTCCGCTCGGAGACCGCGGCCTCGAACGCCTCCCAGTCGAGCGACCAGGTCGATTCGTCGGCGCCGGGGAGAAGCGGTATGTCGTGCACGACCGCACCCAGGCCGCGCGCCGCCAGCCCCACCTGGAGATAGTTCGGCACGACCGCCACGACCTCGTCCCCCGGCCGGACCAGGACCTGCACGGCCACGTAGTTCGCCTCGGCCGAGCCGGTGGTCGCCAGGAGGTGCTCGATCGCTGCCCCTTCGTAGTGGCCGGCGAGCTGCGCGCGCAGTTCCGGCGTGCCGTTCGACTGGATGTACTCGAGCGGCACGGAGTGCAGGCCCTCCAGATCGAAGCCCAGCGCCGCCAGGCCGTTCAGCGTCAGCGGTTCCACTCCGCTCTCGCTCAGGTTCACGTCAACCCGATGCTCCCAGAGCGACTGTTGCCGCTCCAGATCGAAGGTCTCCATCTCCATTTCGCTGCGCTCTCCTCTTGCTTGTCCGCCGCGGGCTGAGCAGTATGCCACCGCCTCCGGCAGGATAGGAGTCGTGCCGCGATTGCTTCTGCGCCTCCTGGCTGGCGTCCACCTGGTCGCGTTCGTCTCGCTCTGGGTACAGATCGACGGCCTGATCGGATCGCGGGGCATTCTCCCGGCGAGGGACTTCTTCGCGTACCTCGAGCGGGTGCTCGGCGGCGGCACGCTCGAACGGCTCACGAACGCGCCCTCGCTGCTCTGGTTCTCCTCCAGTGACCCGGCGCTCCACGCTCTCTGCGCGGCCGGCGTCCTGCTGGCGCTGCTCGCGATCGCCGGCATGGCGACCGCGCCCGTCTTCGGCGCGCTGTGGCTCTGCTACCTGTCGCTGGTCTGGGGCGGCCAGACCTTCCTCGCCTTCCAGTGGGACACGTTGCTGCTGGAGGCGACCCTCTGCGCCGTCGTGCTGGCGCCCCTGGGTCGGCACACGGACCCCCGTCCCGGTGTGTGGCTCTTCCGGCTCCTGGCGGTCAAGCTGATGTTCCTCTCGGGCGCGGTCAAGCTGCTCAGCCTGGATTCGACGTGGTGGCAACTCACCGCACTCGACGTCCACTACTTCACCCAGCCTCTGCCAGTCGCCGCGAGCTGGTACGTCCACCATCTCCCGGACTGGTTCCACCGCCTGTCGGTGGCGATCATGTTCGCGGTCGAGCTGGTCGTGCCCTGGTGCCTGTTCTGGCGCCGCCTGCGGCGGCCCGGAGTGTGGCTCCTGCTGGCGCTCCAGCTCCTGATCGCCGCGACCGGCAACTACGGCTTCTTCAACCTGCTGACCGCCGTGCTCTGCCTGTCCTGGCTCGACCGGCCGCCCTTCGCCGGTCCGTCGCGGCCGGACAAACCGCCCTCCTCGAGCACGGCCGCTCCCCGCCGCTTCGCCGGCGTCGCCGGGACGCGCATCCGCTGGCTTGCCGCCGCCACGATCCTGCCGCTGAGCCTCTCGGTCACCGCCCGCGAACTCACCCGGTCGCTCCCGCGCGGGCCGGACACGCCGGCGACCGCGGTCCGGCTGGCCGAACTTGTCGATCGGATCCTGGTCGAGCCAGCGGCGCCCGCGCTGGGCGCCATCGCGCCGTTCCGCTCGATCAACGGCTACGGCCTCTTCCGTGCCATGACGACGTCGCGTCCCGAGATCGTGGTCACAACGAGCGCCGACGGCGTGACCTGGAGCGAACTCGCCTTCCGCTTCAAGCCGGGCGACGTGAACCGTCCGCCACGAGCCGCCCAGCCCCACATGCCGCGGCTCGACTGGCAGATGTGGTTCGCGGCCCTCGATCCCGGCCGCGCGGACTGGCTGGGATCGTTCGTCGCACGGTTGTTCGAGGGAGAACCCGCGGTGCTGGGGCTGCTCGGCGAAGCGAGCCGGCGGGCTGAGCCGCCCGCCTACGTGCGTCTCCGCCTCTACGACTACACGTTCAGCGAACCCGGCGATGGCGCCGTTTGGTGGCGGCGTGAGTTGCTCTACGATCTATCGCCTGTGCTGGAGCGGGAAGCCTTCGTTCAACCCCCGAGTGAGGCAGGTCTCAGGTGAGTTCGGACCGGAGACTCACCACCGTCATTCCCGCCCTCACTCTCGCGCTGATCGCGGCGGCGAACATCGTCGTCGGCACCGTTGCCCTCGGCAGCTTCGTCTATGCCGGTGATCTGGCCCCCTACTCGGCCCAGGGCATCCGCCTCATCCTGCTGGGTTGCTGTCTCATCGCCCTGATCACCGCTCTCTCGAGCGGGCTCCGGGGCGCGGTCGCGACCCCGCCGGCCCCGCTGATGATCGTGATGGCCGGGATAGGCGCCAGCCTGGCCCTTCAGGGCGAACGCCTCTTCGTCACGATGGCGGCGATCACGGCGCTCGGCGCCCTGGCGACAGGACTGTGCGCGGCACTGGTCGGCTGCTTCCGACTGACCCATCTCGTCCGCTTCGTTCCCTATCCGCTGGCCTGCGGATTCGTTTCCGGCACCGGCGCCGTCGCCATCCTCGTGGCCCTGTCCCAACTGGGAGTGCGGCTGGAGCGGGAAGCGCTCGGCGCCCTGTTCGAACCCGTGGCCCTCTCCAGATGGGGTCTGGGCGTCGCGTACGGCCTCGGCCTGCTGGCGGCGACCAAGCGCTGGAAGAGCCCTCTGATCCTGCCGGCGAGTTTCGCCGCGGCAGTCGCGCTGTTCCACCTCTCGCTGACGTGGTTCGAGGTCTCCACCGAAGAGGCTCGAACCGCGGGCCTGCTGTTCGCGGGCATGGCCGAGGCGCCGGAGGGCGCCCTGTTGCCGCTTCTCGATCCGAACCGGCTGCATCTCGTGGACTGGGCTGCGGTTGCCGGACAGGCGCCCAACATCCTGGCCCTGATCCTGGTCGGCCTTCTCTGTCTCGTGATCTACCTCAGCGGTCTCGAACTCGCCGGCAACGTGGAGCTGGACTGGAACCGGGAGTTCCGCGCCATGGGTCTCGCGTCGATGGCCTCCGGACTCGGCAGCGGCCCCCCCGGCAGCATCGTCGTTCCCATCACCCTGCGCAACCTCAGGCTCGGCGCCGACACGCGGCTGGCCGGCGTCTTCACCGCCCTCCTCGTCGGCGCGGCGCTGCTGTTCGGCGACGCCGTTCTCTCGCTTGTTCCGCTGCCCCTGATCGGCGGCGTCCTCCTGTTCACCGGCGCGATCATGCTCGACGAGTGGCTGATCAAGGTGCGCCGCAGGCTGCCCTGGCCGGAGTTCGCGATCGTTGTGCTGATCTTCCTGACGGTCACCTTCTTCGGCTTCCTGGCGGGCGTGGGCGTCGGGATGTCCGTGCTGGTCCTCCTGCTGATCCTCCGGCTCGCGGCCACGGATCCCGTGAAAGCCCAATTCACCGCGCGCGACCGCCACAGCCGCAGGATGCGTCCCGTTCCCGATCGGGGCATCCTTCGCCTGCAGGGACACCGCCTTCGCGCCTACGAGCTCCGCGGCTACATCTTCTTCGGCAGCGCCCACCTGCTGGTGGAGCGCCTCCGACGCTCCCTGAGCGGGGACCCCCGGCCCGTCTGCATCCTGCTGGACTTCCAGGCCGTCTCCGGATGCGACATCTCCGCCGTCACAGCGTTCGGCCGGTTCATTCAGGTCTGTGACAGTTCCGGCACCGGGGTAGTGCTGACCGGCATGCCGGGGCGCCTCGCCTCGGAACTCGAACGGAGCCTGCCGCCCGACGTCCACGGTCGACTGCTGCTGGCTCGCGACGCCGACCAGGCTCTGGAGGTCGGCGAGGACCGGGTCCTCGAAGCCCACGCCTCCACGGTTGGCGGCGGCGGGGCCGGCAGCGACGCTTCGCTCCTCGAGATCGTCGCCGATCACCTTGAAGCTCACCTGGACCGCCAGATCGTCTTCGAGCGCCTCGTGGAGGAACTCGACGCCTGGCTGAAACCCCGCGACTACGAGCCCGGCGACACGATCGCCGCGGCCGGGGAAGCCTTCCGCGGCCTTCAGTTGGTGGTCTCCGGCCACGCCTCGGTCCTGGACCCCTCCGGCGCCCGCCTGGCCCAGCGCAGCCCGGGCGCCGCGATCGACCCGCGGGCGCTTGTCGGCGGGCAAACCGCGCAGCGCGAGATCAGGGCGGGCGACACCTGCCGCATCGCGACGCTGGGCGCCGCCGACGCGAAGTGGCTGGAGGAGAACCGAACGGCGCTGATGGTGAAGCTGTATCGCTACCTCGCCGCGGAAGAACGTTCCTCGCCGGTCCCGGGAGGGGAGCGATGAACAGCGGCGCGACGGCGGGGCGAGTCTCCTCCGCGTTGACCCTCGGTCTCATCGCCGGGTCGAACGTGGTCGTGACCGTTGTCCCCCTCGGCAGCGTCGTCTTCTCCGGCGCGCTGGCCCCCTACTCCATCCCGGGGACCCGCCTGGTGCTGCTGGGCAACGCGATCGTCTGCCTGTTCATCGCAATGGGCAGCGGCTACCGCGGCGCGGTGGGCATGTCGCCGCCGGCGACGCTGGTCATCCTGGCGGGGATCGCCGCCACGCTCCCGCTCCAATCCGACATCCTGTTCGCGACGATGGTCGCGACGATCACCATCGCCGCGCTGGCCACCGGCCTGGCCACGATGCTGCTCGGCTCGTTCAAGCTGGCGAACCTCATGCGGTTCGTTCCCTTCCCCCTGGCATGCGGGTTCGTCGCCCGCATCGGCGGGCTCTGTTTCAAGATCGCCTTCTCGCTGATGGGAGTCACGGCGGCGCTCCCCAACCCGGGGCTGCTTCTCCAACCGTTCACGGCACTGAACTGGGCTATCGGCGTTGCCTACGGTCTCGGCCTGTTCCTGCTGACGAGACGGCGAAAGAGCCCCCTGATCCTGCCCGCGAGCTTCGTCCTGACGATCGCGGCCTTCTACCTCGTTCTCTCCTTCCTGGGCGTATCGCCGGCCGAGGCAGAGGCGGAAGGTCTCCTGCTCGCCGGTGTCTCCGAATCCGCGGACGGCGGCCTCCGGCTACTCCTCGACCCCGCGATTCTCGGCCTGGCGGACTGGGCCGTCGTGGCAGCGCAGGTTCCCATCCTGCTGGCCCTGGTGCTGATGACCGTGCTGTGTCTCGTGATCTACCTCGGGGCGTTCGAGCTGGCCGGCAACCTGGAACTGGACTGGAACAGCGAGTTCCGGATCACCGGCCTGGCGTCGATGGCCGCGGGCGGCTTCGGCACTCCACCGGGATGCCTCAGCCTGCCGCCCTCCCTGCGCAACCGCATGTTCGGGGTGGATACGCGCCTGGCAGGCATCACGACCGCCCTCTTCGTCGCGACCGTCTGCGTCTTCGGCAACGCGGCGCTCCGGCTCGTGCCCACGCCGCTGGTCGGAGGCATGCTGCTGTTCACCGGCGCGATGTTGCTGGATGCCTGGCTGGTGCAGGTTCGCCGCAAGCTGCCAGGGCCGGAGTTCGGGATCGTCGTTCTGATCTTCCTGACGATCCTGTTCTTCGGCTTCCTCGCCGGCGTGGGCGTCGGCGCGGCGGTCCTCGTCGTGTTCCTGCTCACACGGCTGGCCGCCCTCGATCCGGTCGAGTCCCGCTTCACGGCTCGCCAGCGCCGCAGCAGCAGGAGCCGTCCCATTCCCGATCAGGCGATCCTGCGGATGCACGGAGAGAGAGCACTGGCCTACGAGCTGCGCGGCTACATCTTCTTCGGCACGGCCCATACGCTGGCCGACGGTCTGAAGCAGTCCCTCCAGAGCGACCCGAAACCGACCTGCATCCTGCTCGACTTCGGCAACACGACAGGCGTCGACGTCTCCGCCGTGAACGCTCTCGGCCGGTTCATCCTCGCTGCCCATCACTCCGGCACGCGGGTCGCGTTGAGCGGCACGTCCAGGGAGCTCGACCTGGGACTCAAGCAGGGCCTGCCGCTTTCAGTCCACGACGGCCTCCTGGTCGCAGCCGACACGGACCAGGCGCTGGAACGCTGCGAAGACCTGGTCCTGGCGGCGCACACCCACGCCCCGGACGATGAGCCGGCACGGGTCGACTCCGGGCTCCTCGAAGTCGTCGCCGACGATCTGGCCGCCTATCTGGACAGGCAGATCCTCTTCGAGGATCTCGTGGCCGATCTGGACGCCTGGCTGGAACCGCTCGACTTCGCGACCGGCGAGACGATCGTCGCGACCGGCGAGAAGTCCCGTGGAGCACTGCTGCTCGCCACCGGGCGTGCCGGCCGGTTCGATGCCGCCGGGAGTCGTCTCGCCGAGTGCGGTCCGGGCGAGGTGATCGGGGACGTCAACGTCGGCGAACGCAGGACACCCGGCGAAGTCCGCGCGACCGAGCCTTGCCGTGCGCTCCTGCTCACGCCGGCCGCCGCCGCCTGGCTGGAGAGGAACGAGGAGGCCCTGGCGCTCAGGTTCTACCGCTACGTCGTCGCGAACGCGGCCCTGTAGGCGCCGCGCCGTCGCTAAGGCAACGCATGGGCCGACGGCATCACGCCGACGGCGTGGCTGCCGAAGCCGAAGTCCGTCGGCTCGTACTCGCCGACCACCCGGGCGTCGCTCCGCTCCGGGATCCGGTCCTCCATGCCCAGCCCCCAGTACACGGCGTTCACGAGCAGGCGGCGCAGCCCCTCGCTCTCGAAGTCCGTGGAGGAACCCATCGTCGTCGTGAACACCCGCGCCGCCTTGCCGCCGGCGCCGGTGTAGGACCGGGTCCAGGCGATCGGGACCATCGGGTCGTTCTTCGGTCCTTCGACCGGCGGATCGTCGGGCGTCATGCCGGCGAGGACGGCGCCGAGCAGCAGGACGTTCGCGTCGTCTCCCAGGTTCCTGAGCCCGTACACGTCGGTCGGACCCCAGACGTCGTCGACGCCGCGCAGGATCGGATGGCCCGCCGCGGCCGGCGCGACCACACCGCGGGTGCTCTCCTGACCGTGCCGGCCGTGGTGGTTGATCCAGGTGTCGCCGAGCACCTGCTGGCCGAACCCGCCGGGCCATGACTCGCTGCGGAAACTCCAGTGCGCGTACGGGCTCTCCGGGTTCCGCTGGTAGGAGAAGGCGTGGGTCGCGGTGCGCAGGCCCACGATCGGCCGTCCTGATTCGACGTAGTCGACGACGTGCTTCATCTGGTCGTCGGGGAGCTCCCGGAACCGCGTCGCGATGACCATCAGGTCGGCGTCGGCGAGTGCCTCGAGACCCGGGATGTTCGTCTGCTCTTCCGGATCGATCGCCCCGGTCTCCGCGTTGATCGAGAAGAGGACCGTGCAGTCGAAGCCGTGCCGCACGGAGAGCAGCTTGCCCAGCATCGGCATCGCCTCTTCCGAGCGGTACTCCTCGTCGCCGGCGATCAGGACGACCTTGCGGCCGGCGCCAGAACCCTCGCCTCCGGGATAGTTCACCCACTGGGCCTCGCTGCTGAACGCCGGCGCGTGCAGGAAGGGCAGGAGCACCGCGCACAAGACCGAGCCGGCCGGAACAAGACGATCCACTCTCATTTCTGGAACCTCCGGAATCAGCGTAACACCGCGCCGGGGCGAACTCAGATCGCCCTCGGCCAGGTTGGCGCTACCTTCCGCATCCCCTACACTCGGCGGCCACTCTCAAACGACCGGCACGGCACGAATCAGGAGACAGCCATGAAGAGACGACCCCATCACCTTGCCCTCTTCCTGGGAGCGCTCCTGCTCGTAGCCGCCAACGCGGAGGCACAGGACTTGAAGACGGAATTCCTCGGTACGCAACAGGGCTTCTCCCACATCGCCAAGACGACCGCCAACGGCGTCACAACCATCCTCATCTCGGGCCAGGTCGGCATGGCCGACGGAGCGGACGCGCCCGCGGCCACTCTCGCCGAACAGGCAGAGATTGCTTTCTCCAACGTCGTCAAGCGGGTGAAGCAGGCCGGAGCGAGCGTCGAGGACATCGTCAAGACGACCGTCTTCATCAAAGACATCGATCCGGAGAAGGTCCAGACCGTCGGCCGGGCCCAGGCCAAGGTGCTGCAACTCGACCCACCGAGGGCCGCGACCTGGGTTGGCGTCACGGGCCTGGTGTTCCCGTCGCTGCTGGTTGAGGTGGAGGCGACGGCGGTGGTGGCTGCGGAGTAGGCAGTATCGTGCCGGCCTCCGGCCGGCGCGTTTCTTCCGCCGCCTGCGGCGGCAGCGGGTCAGAAGACCCGCGCACCCGGAGCTACGGCGTTGCCGCGACTCCACTCTCTACTGACGGCGAGCAGACCTTACTGCGGGCGGCCGGCCAGAAGGCCGGCGCACCGACGCTCGGCGGTGTAACGACGCCAGCACAAGGGAGACGGGATTCGCTAGCCGAGACGCGCTTCTTCGTGCGCGGAGCGCACGAAACGCGCGCCGAACGCCGAATCCCGTCTCCCGCACCACGCCTGCGCTCCGCGCGGCGTGGAGCGGGAGACGGGATTCGAACCCGCGACCAACAGCTTGGAAGGCTGTGACTCTACCCCTGAGTTACTCCCGCGCACCCGCGAGGGGAGGAAGTGGTGGAGGTGGATGGATTCGAACCACCGTAGGGCTTTGCCCGACAGATTTACAGTCTGTTGCCTTTGACCGCTCGGCCACACCTCCGGCAACTTCCCCATGGAGCCGGCACCCGGATTCGAACCGAGGACCTACTGCTTACAAGGCAGTTGCTCTACCAACTGAGCTATGCCGGCCCTCGCTTACGAGGCGCTTGGCGCCACGGCGACGCCGGAGTCTACGATAGCCCCTCCGCGCTGACAAGACGCTGGCGCACCGCCTCATAGAGCAGCGCGGCAGCCGCCGTCGACAGGTTGAGGGACTCGACCCGACCACGCATCGGCAGGCCGAGAAGGCCGTCGCAGAGACTCCTCGTGCGGCGGCGAAGCCCCCGTGCCTCGCCGCCGATGCAGACGACGACCGGACCCCTCAGGTCCACGGTCCACGGCGGTTCGCCGGCCGCGTCGGCGCCGTAGACCCAGAAGCCGTCCTGCTTGAAACGCTCGATCTCGCGGGCGCTGTTCGTGATCCGTTCGACGTGCAGCCAGTCGATCGCGCCCGCGGCGGCGCCCGCGGCCGCCGGGGACAGGGGCGCCGCACCGCGGTCGCGGATCAGCACCCTGCCGACCCCGGCGCCCTCGCAGACCCGAAGCAGAGCGCCCAGGTTCCGCGGGTCCTGAACGTCCTCGACCAGGACGACCAGCTCGGAATCGATCGCGGACGCCGTCGAACCACCGCGTTCCGGGTCCGCGAGACGGGCCGCGAAGCCGCGCGCCGCCGCATGGTCCTGGCCGGCCTCCCCGAGGCGCGCCCGCAGCTCGGCGGCCGCGACGTTGCGGACCGGCACGCGGTGCCGTTCGCAGAGCCCCTCGATCGTCCGGCGGCGGTCGCCGGCGGACCGCGCGACGAGGACCTCGTCGACTCGATGCGGCTGGCTCCGCAGGATCTCCCGCACCGGCTGGTACCCCAGCCGCCATCGTCCCTCCTCGCGAGGTTCAGGCACGCCCGACCGTCCGCTCACACGGCAACCCGCGGGCGCTCGATCAGCACGGACGCATGGGCCGCCATGCCCTCGCCCCTGCCCAGCGGGCCGAGGCCCTCATGGGTAGTCGCCTTGAAGTTCATCCGTTCGGGATCGATGCGAAGCAGTCCCGCGACGTGCGCGTCGATGGCCGAACGGAACGGCGCCATCGAAGGACGCTCGGCGATGAGCGTCACGTCGCAGTTGCGGACCGCGAAGCCCTGCTCCTGGACCATCGCGACGATCCGGCGCAACAGGTCCGAGCTGTCCGCGCCGCGCCAGGCCTCGTCCGATGGCGGGAAGTGGACGCCGAGGTCGCCCAGGCCGGCGGCGCCGAGCAGGGCGTCGCCGATCGCGTGGAGCACGACATCGGCGTCGCTGTGGCCATCGAGGCCCGCCTCGTGGGGTATGCGCTGCCCGCCCAGGATCAACGGGCGGCTGGCCGTCAGCGGGTGGACGTCATAGCCATGGCCGACTGCCGCCTCGAGTTCGTTCGAGACCCCGTGCTCCCGCCGAAGCAGGGCCTCGATCGCGGGCAGGTCCGAGGCGCTCGTGAGCTTCGGATTCGGCTGCGACGCGCCGACCGCGGCCACCGAACCGGGCGCGAACAGACTGCTCTCGTCGCTGACCTCCAGGTTCTCCCGATCCGCGCGGTCCAGCGCTTCACCAAGCTCACCGGCCCGAAAGACCTGCGGCGTTTCGGCCCGGAACAGGCCGGAACGGTCGACCGTCTCGTGGAGGCGGCCACCCGCGGCCGTCCTCAGGGTGTCGCTCACCGGACGGCCGAGCACCGCGCCCGCGCCGTCGCTCCCGGCGGCGCTCCGCAGCACCGCCGCCAGGTCCGCCGCGGCCAGACAGGGCCGCGCGCCGTCATGCACCGCCACCCAGTCCGACGGGGCGACGTCCGCGGCCGCGAGTGCGGCTCGCACCGAGTCCTGCCGGCGTCGTCCGCCCGCGACCGCGGAGAGGTCGACGTCACGCGAAACCCGAACCTCCCGCAACAGCATCTCCCGGGTCTCCCCGGCGCGGCTCGCCGGAGCCGCGACGACGACGCGGTCGACCTCGGGCACGGACAGGAGCCGCTCGACCGTCCACGCCAGCAGGGGTCTGCCGAGGACGGGCACGAACTGCTTGGGCTGCTCGCCGCCGAACCGGCGGCCGCCGCCCGCGGCCGGGACGATGGCGCAGCAGGTCACGATTCGGCCAGGTCGAGGGGAAGGACGGCCCGCCCGTGCCTCAGACCTCGAGGATGTCCTGCTCCTTGTTCGCGAGCGCCTGGTTCACCTGGCCGATGTAGTGATCGTGGAGCCTCTGCATCTCGCTTTCGCCCCGGTGCTCGTCGTCCTGGGAGATTTCCTTCGCCTTCTCCATCTGCTTCAGGCGTTCGTTGCCCTCCCGCCGGACGCCGCGAACCGTGTTGCGGAAGCGTTCGGCGATCTCGTGGGCGCGCTTCACCATCTCGCGGCGACGCTCCTCCGTGAGCGGAGGCACGGGGATGCGGACGATCCTGCCGTCGTTGGACGGGTTCAGGCCCAGGTCCGCGATCAGGATGGCGCGCTCGATCGCCGCGATCTGCGTCGGGTCGAACGGCTGGGCCACCAGGAGAGTGGCGTCGGCAACCGACAGGCTGGCGAGCTGGTTCAGCGGCGTCGGCGTACCGTAGTACTCCACCGTCACGCCGTCGAGCATCGCCGTGGAGGCGCGGCCGGTGCGCAGCGTCTTGAGCTCGGCGTGAAGATGGTCGACGCCATCCTTCATCTTGAGCTCCATCTCCAAGAACAGCTCCTGCATCCGCTCAGCCTCCCGGACGGGATTGTAGCCACAAAGGTCGCCGCTTCGCGGCGCGTATACCTGGCCGCCTGCGGCGGCGGCGGGTCAGAGGACCCGCGCACCCAGCGGACGTCAGGTGACGAGCGAACCGACCTTCTCGCCGAGAACGACCCGGCGGATGTTCCCGGGGACCCCCAGGTCGAACACGGCGATCGGCAGGTCGTTCTCACGGCAAAGGCTGATCGCGGCGGCGTCCATGATGCCGAGGTTGCGTTCCAGGACCTCCTGGTACGTCACCTCCGGCAGGCGCTCCGCTCCGGCATCGCGACGGGGATCCGCGCTGTAGACGCCGTCCACCTGGGTCGCCTTCAGCAGGATCTCGGCCTGGATCTCGTTCGCGCGCAGCGCGGCCGCCGTGTCGGTCGTCAGATACGGATTGCCGGTGCCGGCACCGAAGATGACCACCCGCCCCTTCTCCAGGTGACGGATCGCGCGGCGGCGAATGAATGGCTCTGCGACGCTGCGCATCTCGAGCGCCGTCTGTACCCGTGTCGCGACGCCGATCTTCTCCAGCGCATCCTGCATCGCCAGGCTGTTGATCACCGTCGCCAGCATGCCCATGTAGTCGCCGGTCGCCCTCTCCACGCCGCGATGACTCGCCGCCAGACCGCGGATCACGTTGCCGCCGCCGACGACGATGCCGATCTCGACGCCGAGCTCGAACACGTCCCGGATCTGCCCGGCGATCCGACGAACGACCGTCTCGTCCATGCCGAAGGGCTTGTCGCCCATCAGGGCTTCGCCTGACAGCTTGAGGAGGATGCGGCGGTAGGCCGGCTCGGTCATTGAACCGTCAGGATGGATCGGCGGCCGGCGCGGGAGCGATCGCCACGGTCGAGTCGCCGCCGAGCTGGAACCTGGCGAACCGGCAGATACGCATGTTCTCGCCCAGCTTGGCGATCGCCTCCTTCAGCACCTCCTCGACCGTCCGTCCAGTGTCTTTGACGAAGGGCTGCTCGAGCAGGCAGTTCTCGGCAAAGAACTTTGACATCCGCCCCTCGACGATCCGTTCGACGATCTGCTCGGGCTTTCCGGACTCCAGAGCCTGTTCCCGGTGAATCCTCTTCTCCCGCTCGAGGACGTCGTCCGTCACCTCGTCGCGGCCGATGAACCGCGGCTGGCTCGCGGCCACGTGGAGCGAGAGGTCGTGGGCCAACTGCTGGAAGTCGTCCGTCCGCGCGACGAAGTCCGTCTCGCAGTTGATCTCCAGCAGCACGCCGATCTTGCCGCCTGCGTGGATGTAGGAGATCACGAGGCCGTCGCTGGTTGCCCGGCCCGCCTTCTTGGCCGCCGACGCCAGGCCCTTCTTCCGCAGGGCGTCGATCGCCGCCTCCAGGTCGCCGCCGGTCTCCACCAGCGCCTTCTTGCAATCCATCATGCCGGCGCCGGTCCGCTCCCGGAGCTCCTTGACCATGCCGGCCGTCACTGTCGCACTCATTGTTCCTGCTCCCTACGAGGCGGAGATCGCCCCGGACTAGAACTTCATCTGTTCTCCGACGCCGCACCTGCAGAGTGCGCGGCCAGGCTCGCCGCGGTCAGTTGACCTCGGCGTCGCTGCCGGCGTTTTCGTCTTCAGCCGCCGGTTCACCGCTCTCGGCCTCGGGTTCGACCTCCGCCACTGGTTCGGCCTCCGCCTCGCCGGCGGCCTCGGCCACCACCTCGGACTCGGCTTCCGGTTCAGACGCCGGCTCGGCTGCGGCCTCCGGTTCGGGCTCGGCCGCCGCCTCAGTTTCGACCTCCGGTTCAGCTTCGGCCACCGGTTCAGTCTTGGCCTCCCCGGCAGCCTCCGCCGCCGCGACGGGTTCAGCCTCGTCCCCGACGACGGCCCCCGCTTCGGATTCCACCTCGGCGACGGCGGCGGCATCTACTTCGACTCCGTCGCCGTTCCTGTCCTTGCCCCAGGCAGCGGCGCCCTCGATGTAGGAGTCGGCAATGCGGCCGGCAAACAAGCGGATCGTCCGGATCGCGTCGTCGTTGCCCGGAATCACGTGATCCACCAGTTCCGGGTCGCAGTTCGTGTCCACGATGGCCACGACCGGGATGTTCAGCTTGTTCGCCTCCGCGATCGCGATGTGCTCGCGCCGTGGATCGACGACGAACAGCGCGTCCGGCAACCGCTCCATGTCGCGGATCCCCTCGAGGTTCCGGACCATCTTGTCCCGCTCGCGCTCAAGCCGGAGAAGCTCCTTCTTGGTCAGCAGGCTGTCCTCGTCGGCGAGCTTCTTCTCCGTATCCTGGAGCCGCTCCACGGAAGCGCGGATGGTCACGAAGTTGGTCAGGGTTCCGCCGAGCCAGCGATGCGTGACGTAGAACTGGCCGCAGCGCCGCGCCTCTTCCTCGATCGCCTGCTGCGCCTGGCGCTTGGTGCCGACGAAGAGCAGACGCCGTCCCATGCGCGCCATGTGCTCGACGTAGTCCGCCGCCTGGCGGAAGCGCTCCAGCGTCTGCTGGAGATCGATGATGTAGATGCCGTTTCGGCGGCCGAAGATGTAGCTCCGCATCTTCGGGTTCCAGCGTCTCGTCTGGTGGCCGAAGTGCACTCCGGCCTCCAGCATCTCCTTCATCGTGACCTGAGCCAAGACCCTGCCCCCGCTATCGCTTGCTGAACTGGAAGCGCGCACGCGCACCCTTCTGGCCGTACTTCTTGCGTTCCTTGCGCCGCGGGTCGCGGGTCATGAACCCGGCCGTCTTGAGCGATTCGCGGAACGTCGGTTCAAACTCCACCAGCGCCCGCGACAGACCGTGACGGATCGCGCCGGCCTGACCGGAGCTTCCGCCTCCGCGGACGGTGGCCGACATGTCGAGCTCGCCTTCCTTCTCGACGACCTGCAGCGGCTGGCGGATGATCATCTTCAGCACTTCGCTGCCGAAGTAGTCGTCCATCCCCACGCCGTTGACGGTCATCTCGCCGGTGCCCTCGCGCAGGAACACCCGCGCGGTGGCCGTCTTTCGACGGCCCGTTCCGTAGCTCGTCTCCGTCAACTCGCGCTCCCTTCTGCAGTGATCGTCATCGTTTCCGGCTGCTGCGCCTCGTGCGGATGCTCGGCGCCAGCGTAGACCTTGAGCTTCCGCAACTGGCGACGGCCGAGACGGTTCTTGGGAAGCATGCCCCTGACCGCCAGCTCGACCAACCGGGTCGGCCGGCGGCCACGCAGGCGTCCGGCCGTCTCGGCCTTGAGCTTTCCGGGCTGCCCGCTGTGCCGGTAGTAGATCTTCTTGTCGTCCTTGCCGCCCGTCAGGACCGCCTTCTCGGCGTTCACGACCACGGCGAAGTCGCCTACGTCGACATGGCGGGCGTAAGTCGGCTTGTCCTTGCCGGTGAGGACGCGCGCCAGACGCGTCGCCAGACGGCCCAAAGGAACGCCCGCCGCGTCGACCACGTACCAACGGCGCTCCACCTCCCCCGCCTTGGGGCTGTAGGTGCGGTTGGGCGTCCTCGCCCTGGTGATTGCTGTCATTCGTTCGTACCCTCGCCGGCCTGTCCTTGCTTTCCGGATGCCGGCGCTCCGTTGCGCACGGGCTGACGGCAGGAGCGGACATACTCCTACCGCAACCTCCCCGCGCAGAGGAACGGGGATCGTAGAGTCCGGGACGGGCCTTGTCAAGACGAACGCCGGTCCGTCAACCGACGCTTCCGCGTATCCTCGTTCACCTCATGGCGCCTCTACGAGTGGGTCTCACCGGCGGCATCGCCGGCGGCAAGTCGACCGTCGGCGCGATGCTGGCCGAGTTGGGCTGCGTCGTCACGGACGCGGACGCCCTGGTCGCCGACCTGTACCGCCCGGGTCAGCCCGGCGCCCGGGCAGTCGCGGATCTGTTCGGCCCTGAGATGCTGAAAGCGGACGGATCGGTCGACAAGGAAGCGCTCGGACCCGCGGTCTTCGCCGATCCCGCCAGCCGCAGGCGCCTGGAGCAGGCCATTCATCCCCTCGTGGGCCAGCGCTACGTGGAGATCCTCGAGTCGGCCGGCGAAGGCGCCGTCGTCGTCTTCGAAGTGCCGCTGCTGGCCGAGACCGGCGGTCGCGGACGGTACGACGCCGTGATCACCGTCGAGGCCCCGGCCGACCTTCGCCTCGACCGCGCCGTCGAACGCGGCCTCGACCGCGACCAGGCGGCCGCGCGGATGGAGGCGCAGGCCCGGTCGGAGGACCGCCGCGCGGCCGCGGACTTCGTGATCGAAAACACGGGGAGCCTCGCGGAGCTTCGCGTCCAGGTCCGGAGCGTGCTGGCCGCTCTCCGCAAGCGGACCGCCGCTCAGGCTGCCGGCTGAAGCCCCCGCAGGAACCGGCGCCAGGCGCGGCCCCGGTGCCCGATCCGGTCCTTCACGTCGTCGCCCAGTTCAGCGTAGGTCTCCTCCAGGCCATCCGGCTCGAAGACCGGATCCCAGCCGAAACCATGCTCGCCCCGCGGAGGCAACACCAGCCTGCCCGCGGTTTCTCCCTGGGCGATCATCTGGCCGCCGCCGTCACGCAACATGATCGCGCAGCGCGCGACGACGCGCGGATCCCCGGCCTGGATCGCCACCCTGGCGATGCCCTCGTCGCCTACCGCCTCGAGCATCCACTTGACCAGGGGTCCCGGGAAGCCGTTCATGCAGGAAAGTTCCAGCCCGGTCTCCTCGACCACGACCGGCCGCCTGATCCGCTTCCAGGCCTCCTCGGCCTTGAACCGCAGCACTTCGATCAGGTCGTCCGACTGAATCTCGGGCAGGTCGATCGCCGCTGTCTCCAGCCGGTGGCCGACGATCCGCTCCGCCTCGCGCCGCTTGTTCGCGTTGCCGGTCACCAGCACCCACGGTTGCTGGCTGGCAGCCTCTCCGCTCACCCGCCGGCGCCCGGACGAGTTGTGGATAATCGTGCGCCCGAGTGGTGTATTATTCGCACGCGAGAGTCAACGCGAGAGTCAAGGGACAGGCAGTGTAGCCCGCCCCACACGCCCCGGCCCAACGGAGGGATGTCCCACATGCCTGAACACCTGATCTCGATCGCCGACCTCGAGGACGGTCAACTCGAGTCGCTCCTGGAACTGGCGCTGGAGCTCCAGGCCAGGCCCGAGGCGCACCGAAGTACGCTCCACGGCAAGTCGATCGGCCTCTACTTCGAGAAGTCGTCCACGCGAACCCGGGTCAGCTTCGAAGTCGGCATGGGGCAGCTCGGAGGTCAGGCGATCTTCCTCACGACCCGCGACCTGCAGATCGGCCGCGGGGAGACGATCGCCGACACCGCCCGCGTCCTGTCACGCTACGTGGACCTGCTCATGCTGCGCACCTTCGAGCACAGCACGGTGGTCGAGATGGCCAGACACGCAACCGTGTCCGTGATCAACGGGCTGACCGACGAGCTGCACCCCTGCCAGGCGCTCGCCGACCTGATGACTGTCCACCAGGAGTTCGGCGAGCTCCGCGGCCGCCGGATGGCCTACATCGGCGACGGCAACAACGTCGCTCACTCCCTGATGATCGCCTGCGCCCGCGCGGGCGTCGACTTTTCCATCGCCTCGCCGTCCGGCTATGAGGTCGCCGACAAGTACCTCGACCTCGCACGCAGCCTCGCCGCCGGCACGGGCGCCGGAATCGAGACCGGAAGCGACCCGCAGGCGGCCGCCGCCGGCGCGGACGCCGTCTACAGCGACGTCTGGACCTCGATGGGCCAGGAGAAGGAACGAGAACAGCGCCTCAGCGACTTCGAGGGCTACACCGTCGACGACGACCTGATGGCGAGAGCGAAAGGCGACGCGATCTACCTCCACTGCCTGCCCTGCCACCGGGGCGAGGAAGTCGCCGCCTCGGTCGTCGACGGTCCCCAAAGCCGGGTCTTCGACCAGGCCGAGAACCGTATGCACACCCAGAAGGCCGTCATGCTCCGCCTTCTCGATCACGCCTAGGGCACTCGCGGAACGACCGGGAAGCGCGGCCGGCGCGCCGCGCTAAGCGTAAGTTCGGCAACGACTTGCGCTGGTAGACTGCGCGCATGGCCGAAGCCCGGGAAGCGCCGCAGAACCCTCTTCACGAGCGCTACGCGAGCGCGGAGATGGCGCGGCTGTTCTCGGCCCGGCACAGGTTCCGGACCTGGCGGCGGCTCTGGATCTGCCTGGCCGAGAACCAGGCGGCCCTGGGGTTGCCGATCAGCGAGGAACAGCTCGACTCGCTGCGCCAGCACGCGGACGACCTCGACCTGGAACGGGTAGCTACGCTCGAACGGGAGACGCGCCACGACGTGGTGGCTCATCTCCGGCACTTCGCCGAGGTCAGCGGCGACGCCGGCAGCATCCTGCACCTGGGCGCGACGTCGGCGTTCATCACGGACAACACGGACGCTCTGATCGTTCGGGAAGCGCTCGACCTGGTCGCGGGCAGGCTGGCCGCCACGGTCGCCGAGCTGGCCGCCTTCGCCCGCCGGGAGCGCGGTACGACCGCGCTCGCCTACACCCACTTCCAGTCGGCCCAGTTGACGACGTTGGGCAAGCGCGCCTGCCTCTGGCTCCAGGACTTCCTGACCGACCTCGAGGAAGTGGCGGGTCGCCGCGACCGGCTGCGCTGCCGGGGCGCCAAGGGCACCACGGGCACGCAGGCCTCGTTCCTGACCCTGTTCGGCGGCGACCACGGCAAGGTCCGCGAACTCGACGCCCGGGTGGCCTCGGCGCTCGGCTTCGAGGCGAGCTGGCGGATCACCGGCCAGACCTACCCGCGCAAGCAGGACAGCCAGGTCCTGCACACGCTGTCCGGCACCGCGGAGAGCTGCCACAAGTTCGGCAGCGACCTGCGGCTGCTGCAGGGCGTGGGCGAACTCTCCGAGCCGTTCGACGAGAACCAGGTCGGTTCCTCGGCGATGGCCTACAAGCGGAACCCGGTCCGGGCGGAACGCATGTGCTCGCTGTCGCGGCGGGTCATGAGCGACTCGCTGCACGGGGCGCTGAACGCCGGCACCCAGTGGCTCGAGCGCAGCCTCGACGACTCGGCGAACCGCCGCCTCGTGCTGACGGACTGCTTCCTGACCGTCGACGCCGTGCTGCTCCTGGCCGCGAACATCGCCCAGGGACTGCGCGTCAACGAGGCGGCCACGGCGGCCCGGGTGAGGCGGGAGCTCCCCTTCATGGCCACCGAGACCTTCCTGATGGAGGCGTCGCTGCGCGGCGGCGACCGCCAGGAACTGCACGAGCGCATCCGCCGGCACAGTCTCGAGGCCTACGCGCGGGTTTCCGCGGGCGAGCCGAACCCGCTGATCGACCTGATCGCGGGCGATCCGTCGTTCGGCCTGGGACGGGACGAACTCGAGTCCCTGGTCGACGCGGACTCCTTTACCGGCCGCTCAGCCCAGCAGGTGGACGACTTTCTGGCCGAAGCCGTCGAACCGGCGTTGGCGAAGCACCGGGCCGCGGCGGTCGAGGCGCCGAGGGTGTAGCCGCCCGATGTACCGGCCGCGTCCGCTCCCGGCAGCGCTTGCCGCCGTCCTCGCTGCCGCTCTGCTGGCCGGCTGCGCCACGACCACCCGCCTCGAGTCGCCGAACCGCGGAACCACCCAGAAAGGACTGGCATCGTGGTACGGCGCCAAGTTCCACGGCAGGCCGACCGCCAGCGGCGAGATCTACGACATGAACCGGATCTCGGCCGCCCACAAGCAGTTGCCGCTCGGCACGGTGGTCCAGGTGAAGAACCGCGACAACGGAAAGAAGCTCAGGGTCCCGATCAACGACCGCGGCCCCTTCATCAAGGGCCGGATCATCGATCTCTCCGTGGGCGCCGCCAGACGGCTCGAGATGTTCGGCCAGGGACTGGCGAACGTCCGCATCAAGGTCGTGCGGCTCCCGCCGAAGAAACGGCGACTGCCGATCTCCTACCCGGCTCGCGGCGGGCGCGAAACCAGGGCGGACACGAACCGCGGGAGCGGATTCACCATCCAGGCCGGCGCCTTCCGGGAACGCAGCAGCGCCGTGGCGCTCGCCCGGCGCCTCCGCCGCGAACTGGACCTCGACAACGTGAAGGTCACCAGAGGAGGAGGAGTGCACCGCGTCCGGATCGAGCGCAAACGCCGGCAGGCGGCCGACGACGTGCTCCAACGCCTGAAGGACGCCGGCATCGCCGCGTTTCTCACGAGCTGACGGGTCTCACGGGCTGACGAGCGCCCGGGCCGGCCTCGTCAGGAGAGGTCGAACAGGTCGACCGAGATCGACTCGTCCAGGGCCAGGAGCGCCGCCAGGCAGTCGCCGTCCGGCGGCTGATCGAGCCGCAAGACGGCCAGCGCGTGCCCCCCGGGCTCACGGGCCAGGTGGATGTCGGCGATGTTGATGCCGTCGTTGCCCAGAAGCGTGCCGAGGCGTCCGACGAAGCCCGGTATGTCCCGGTTGCGGACGACGAGCAGCAGGCCGCGCGGCTTGAACTCCATCCGGAACCCGCCGAAGGAGACGACCCGCAGGTCGCCGTGGAACTCTCCGTGGCGATAGGTCGTGCCCGAAACCTCGGCCACGCCGTCCTCGGTCCACGCTCCGGCCGCCGCTTCGGCTCCGACCGCCCGCACCCGTACCAGGTGGGCGTAGGCGGCCCGGTCGCTGTGGGTCGCCTGCACGAGTTCGACCCGGCGGTCCGCGGCCATCCGCTCGGCGTTGACGTAGTTCACGCCCTCGCCGCAGGACGGGATCAGGGCGCCCTTGAGCGCCGCCACGGCAACCGACTTCCGCAGTTCGCTGTCGATGCCCCAGAGATCGACCTGGACCCGCCGCAGGCTGCCGCCGAGTGCGAGCGCGGCCAGCCGGCCGAGTTGCTCGCCCAGCCGCAGGAAGGGTGCTCCGCGAGAACCCGAGGACCGGAACGGCAGATTCACCGCCGACACCGCGAGCGAGCCGCCGAGCGCGGCAAGCACCATGCGGGCGGTTTCCGTGGCGATTCGCTCCTGCGCCTCGGTGGTCTGGGCGCCGATGTGCGGCGTGGCCACCACCTTCGGGTGAGCCGCGAGCCGGTAGTCCGTTGGCGGCTCCACCGGAAACACGTCCAGACCCGCGCCCGAGAGCTTGCCGGACTCGAGCGCGGCGAGCAGGGCCTCGGCGTCGACCACACCGCCGCGGCCCACATTGATGACCGCCGCGCCGTCCTTCATCAGGGCGATGCGCGACTCGTCGAGCATGTTCCTGGTCTGGTCGGTGAGCGGCGTGTGGAAGGTGATGAAGTCGGACCGCGCGAGCAGGTCGTCCAGTGCCGCCGGCTCGACATCGAGACGGCGCGCCACCTCCGCCTGCAGAAAGGGGTCGTAGGCGAGCGTTTCCATCTCGAAGGCCCGGGCACGGGTCGCCACCCGCTGCCCGATCTGACCGAAGCCGATCACGCCCAGCGTCTTGCCCTGCAACTCGCTGCCAACGTGGCTCTTGCGCTCCCAGCGCTCCGCCTTCAGCGACGCGTCGGCAGACGGAATCCGCCGCGCCAGCGCCAGCAGCAGGGCGAACGTGTGCTCGGTGGCCGAGAGCGAATTCGCCGTCGGCGCGTTGATGACCAGCACGCCGCGCTGGGTCGCGGCGGCGATGTCGATGTTGTCGACGCCGACCCCGGCGCGGCCAACGACCTTGAGGCGATCGCCGCCCTCCAGCACCTCGCGCGTGATCTGCGTTGCGCTGCGCACGATGACGGCGTCGTAGTCCGCGATCAACTCGGCCAGACGCGGCCGGTCCGCGTCCCGCAGCTCGTCGACCTCGGCGCTCTGGCGCAGAACTTCGACGCCCGCCGGCGCCAGCGAATCGGCAATCAGAACCCGCTGCATCGGAAGCGGATTGTTGCAGCGCTTCAGGAGTACAGCAAGACCGAATCGCACTCGGCCCGGAACTCCCGCTGATCCTCCTCCCAGGAGGCATACCAGCGTTCGATCCCGTCTTCGCCGTCGAGACCGGTCCGGAAACGATCCGTGCCCGCCAGGAGATCGATCGCCGGCGTCTCGGCGACGAACTCGTACGGCTCCCGCCTCCAACCGAAGTCGGCCCCGAGAACGTCGCGAAAGGCCAGCAGCAGCTCGAAGCCCAGCCGCACCGGCCGCAGCAGGCCGGCGTCCTCGAGCCGCAGTTCGACTCCGGCGCAGACGGCGCCGGCGTGCTTCTGGAACTGGGGCCTGAACATCGCGGGCACCACGGAGACCCCGGCGAGCCCGGCGGCCGCCAGGCGCTCCCGGCAACGGCCGGCCAGCGCGGGCGCGTCGGCGCCGGGGACGCCGAGGAGCTGGAACGGCCTCGTGGTTCCCCGCCCCTCCGAGATCGTGGTCGCCTCGAACAGGCACAGGCCCGGGTAGAGATGCGCCGTCTCCGGCGTCGGCATGTTGGGCGAGGGCGCCGTCCAGGGCCAGCCGATCTCCCGCCAAGCCTGCCGCCGGCGCCAGCCCTCGACTTCGAACACCGTCAGCGCACCACGGTCCCAGCCTCGCCGGCGGCCCTCCAGCAGGAGGAGCTCCGCCATCGTCAGGCCGTGCCGTTGCGGCATCCGGAAGGCGCCGACGAAGGAGGTGAAGTCGAGATCCAGCAGATTGCCCTCGACCTCCAGTCCGCCGAGCGGATTGGGTCGATCGAGGATCCACACCTCGCAGCCGGCCGCAAGCGCCGCCTCGGCCGCCCACACCGCGGTGGCCGCGAACGTGTAGTACCGGGCGCCGACATCCTGGAGGTCGATCACCACCAGGTCGCAGCCTTCGAAGACGCCCGGCCGCGGCTGGAGGCTGCCGACGTCGCCGCCGTACAGCGAGACCACCGGACGGCCGGTCCACGGATCGGGTTCGTCCGCGGACGCGACCATGTCCTGTTCGACACCGTAGAAGCCGTGCTCGGGTCCCAGGAGCATGACCGCCGGCTGCACCGCGTCCAGCGCGAGATGAGCGTGGACGCCGCGCAGGCTGAGCGAGGCCTGTTGGCACAGTAACGCGTAGCGACGGCCCTTGACGCGGCCGGCGTCGTCGAGCAGGCGGTCGAGGCCGGACAGGATCGGCATGATCGCCGGAGGTCAGGAGCCCGAACCGCGACGGTAGTCGCCGCGCAGGCCCCCGCTCTTCGCTTCGAGAAGGAGATCCGTGACGACCGCGCCCCGTTCGACCGACTTGACCATGTCGTAGAGGGCGAGAGCCGCCGCGGCGCACGCCGTCAGAGCCTCCATCTCGGCGCCCGTGCGAGCCGTCGCAACGACCCGGCTACGGATCGTGACACCGCCCTCCGCGGGTTCGATCTCGACCTCGACCTGATCGAGCGGCAGAGGATGGGCCAGGGGAATCCAGGTCGCCGTGCCCTTCGCGGCCTGAACGCCAGCGACCCGGGCCACGGTCACGGCGTCGCCCTTGGGCAGATTCTCCAGCCGCTCGACCGTCTGTGCGGACAGAAGAACGCGGCAGGACGCCTCGGCCACACGCCGCGTCACCTCCTTGGCGGAGACGTCGACCATGGCAGCCCGCCCGCCGCGGTCGAGGTGGCTGAAAGTCCCGGCGCTCATCGCAACTCGCTAACCTAACAGCCCGGAATGCGCCTCGCGATCGTCATGCCGGTGCTCGAAGAAGCGGCGCGGGTCCGGACCGCCATCGCCGCGGCGCGGACCCACTGCGACGACCTCATCGTCGTCGACGGCGGCAGCCGGGATCGGACCGCGGAACTGGCCTCCGCCGCGGGCGCCCTGGTCGAAACCGTGCCGCGCGCCGGGCGCGGACCCCAACTGCGAACCGGCGCCGACCGGGCAATCCGGGCCGGAGCCGACGTGCTGCTGTTCCTCCACGCCGACACGCGGCTGCCGCCGGCCGCGCGGGCCGGAGTAGAACGCGCGGTGAACTCCGGCGCGGCAGGCGGGGGTTTCCTGATCGACTTCGAAGCGGCACCGCCGCTGCTGCGGCGGGGCCGGGTCCTGATCGACATCCGAACCCGCTGGCTGCATACCCCGCTCGGCGACCAGGCTCAGTTCGCCACGACAGCCGCCTACCTCGCCTGCGGCGGATTCTCCGACCTTCCGATCCTCGAGGATCTCGACTTCATCGGTCGCCTCCGCCGACAGGGACCGATCTCGGTCGTGGAGCAACGCGCGACCACTTCATCCCGACGCTTCGCCGAGCGAGGCGTCGTTCGCACCGTGGCGACGAACTGGCTGATCTGGTCGCTGTTCGCCGCCGGCGTCAAACCGGCACGGCTGGCGGGCCTCTACCCCCTGGTGCGCTAGCGCCGGGAGGTAGAGGCGGCCAGAGCCGCCGGAGGCCTAGTGCCCGTGCGACCGCGGTCGCACGGGGTCACGCACTCCTGTTCGGCTGATGCGGCCAGTCGGCCGCCCAGCCGAACATGAGTGCTTAGTTGAGCGCGTCCTTCAGCGGACGGCTGACCTTGAACCGAACGCCGTTGCTGGCCGCGATCATGAGCGACTCGCCCGTCTTCGGGTTGCGCCCGGCGCGAGCGGCGCGGTGGGACACGGAGAAACTCCCGAGGCCAGGAATCTGCACGCGATCGCCCTTCTGCAGATGGCTCGAGATGCTGTCAATCAGGGACTGGACGGCATCCGCCGCCTGCTTCTTGCTGAGACCCGCGCCCTCGGCGACGGCGTCTACGATGTCTGCCTTTCCGGCCATGGAACGTACTCCTCCAAGTTTCGATTACGGGTGTTGAGCCCGCTGGGCTTCCTGAGCCACACCGGAGTTGCTACTGGAGATCGGAAGCCAGAGTGGACGCAGCGTTCCCGGCAGGCATCTCCGCCGCCCGGCTTCTGGTACTCCATGTCATCGTCGGGTATGCTCAGCGGTTTTGCTCGTGAAGCTCACGAAGCCCTGACAATCTACGGCAGCACTGCCGGAAATGTCAATGCCTACATATATCTTCGGTCGTCCCTGACCCGGTGGGCGACGTCGACGAGTGCCAGCGCCCGCCCGTGGGCTCCATCAGCCGGCCGTGCGTCGGAGGGCCTGGACCGTGAAGCCGTCGTGACCTTCGGCCGGAAGCAGCCGCCACAGACCGGGCGCCTCGACGTGATCGGCGGCGGGCCTCCGCAGGTCCGCACCCAGATCCCGCCGACTGAAGTCGGACCGTGACCCCAGGAAGGCCGCGACAACGTCCTCGTTCTCCTCGGGTTCGATCGAACAGGTGAGAACGACCAGCGAACCGCCCGGCCGCACGCAATCGGCCGCGCCGCCAACCAGCGAGCGGGCCTGCTCCGCGAGCCGCTCGATCTCGGCCCCGCTGATCCGCCACTTCAGTTCGGGGTGCTTGCGCAGAGTGCCCGTACCGGTGCACGGCAGGTCGACGACGACCCGATCGAAGCGGTCGCGAAACGGAAGGGCGGCGCCGTCCGCGGCGCAGAGCAACGGCGCCAGGGCCAGGCGCGCGGCGTTGAGGCGCATCGTTTGCAGGCGCCCGAGCGACACGTCGCTCGCGACGCAGCGAGCATCCGGCTGCTCCGCGAGCAACGCGAACGTCTTGCCGCCCGGGGCCGCGGCGATGTCGAGCACCCGTTCCCGGGGCGCCGGCGGAGGCACGAGCGCCGCCAACTGACTCGCCTCGTCCTGCACGTAGAAAGCGCCACGCCGGTAGGCCTCCGAAAACAGCGGGTTGCCCCACTGGACCGTGAGGCAGTGCGGCGCCAGCACCGATGGCTCGACCCCCACGTCGTCGTCGATCAACTGCTCCGCCAGCAAGGCACGGCCGCCTCTATCGCGGAACGCGAGCAGATGCAGCGGCTTCGGGCGGTTGTTCGCGGTCAGGATGGCGATGGTCCGGGTCTCGCCATACGTGCGAAGCCAGCGCTCGACCAGCAGATCCGGGTGAGAGTGCAGAATGCCGAGCCGGACGGCCGGATCGTCCGCTTCAACCGGCCAGGCGTCACGGCGCGGCGAACGGGCGATCCGCCGCAGAACGCCGTTGACGAAGCTGGCGCCGCCCGCATGGGTGCGGCCCGCCGCCTGCTCCACCGCCTCGTTGACCGCCGCGTGGGCGGGGACGCGATCCAGGAAGAAGAGCTGGTACACGGCGATCCTCAGCGGAGCCAGCAGCGCACGCTGGATCCTGGAAAGCGGCCTTCCCGAGGCGGACACGAGCACATGGTCGATGAAGCGCAGCCAGCGCAGCGTTCCCAGCACGAGTTCCCGCAACAGACCGTGGTCCCTTGGATCGCAGCGCTCGAGCGCACCGTCGAGGAAGGTCGAAGCGGGCGCCCTGGACTCGAGCGTCCGCTCGAGAACGAAGGCGGCCGACTCCCTCACCTTGGCGTGGGCCGTGAGGGGCGCCTCGGGCCGGCGGCGGCGCCAGTTCGGACCGGCACCCAGGTTCCGAATCGGTCGTCGACGGGTCACGCCCGCGCCCCGAAGCGTTCGCCGACCGTCAAACGCAGGCCGTTCGCCAGATCGACGCCACTGACCGGACGGCGGCCCGGCCGCTGGACGCGATCAAGCGCCAGGGCCGACGAACCGCCGCAACGCACGACCGCCGCCCGGCCGATGCCCTCTACCTCTCGACACCCCAGGAACGCGCCCGGCCGATCCCGACCGTTGCCCCGGTCCGGACCCGGAAACGAGGCGACGGGCCGCGCCGCAGCGATCCGTATCGCCTCGCCCCGCAGCGACGTGCGGGATCCCGGCCACGGCTCATAGGCACGCACCCGGCAGACGATCTCGCCGGCTTCCCGGTCCCAATCCACGACGCCGTCCTCGGGCCGCAGCATCGGCGCGTAGCTCGCCGCCGCCTCGCACTGCGGCCGGGGTTCGACATCGCCGGCTTCCAGGCCGTCCAGGGTATGGACGAGAAGCCGGCCGCCGGCCGCTGCGAGCCGTGGCGCCAACTCGCCGGCTGTCTCGAGCGGACCGATCGCCACCTCTTCGCGCAGGAGAATCGGCCCCGTGTCGAGGCCTTCCTCCATGACCATCGTGGTCACTCCCGTGACTGTTTCGCCGGCGGCGATCGCGGCCTGGATTGGCGAGGCGCCGCGCCAGGCCGGCAGCAGGGATGCGTGGACGTTCAGGCAGCCCCAGGACGGCAGCTCGAGCAGGCCGCTGGGGAAGATCTTTCCGTAGGCGGCGACCACCGCAAGGTCGAGCTCCATGGCGCCGAGTCGACCGAGAAACTCGTCGCTCCGCACCGTCGTCGGCTGCAGCAGGTCGACGCCATGGGCCTGCGCCCAACGGGCAACGGGCGGTTCGACCAGCCGGTTTCCCCGGCCCGCGCGCCGCGCCGGCTGACTGACGACGACGATCGGACGCCGGCCGACCGAGTCCAGAGCGGCGAGCGACGGCACCGAGAACTCGGGTGTACCGAAGAAAGCGATCCTCTCGAAGCTCGGGCGAACGGCGGACATCGTCCGCTCAACTTACTGGAACGCGATCTGCGACTGGTCGACTTCTTCGAAGTAGTCGGGCGGCACGAGGACTTCGCGGGGTTTGCTGCCCTGGGCGGGGCCCAGAATGCCGTCCTGCTCCATCAGGTCCACGAGGCGCGAGGCACGAGAGAAGCCCACTCTCATCCGACGCTGGAGGAAGCTCGCCGATCCCATCCGCTCCGCGACGACCAGGCGAGCCGCCTCGTCGTAGAGAACATCGTCGCCGCCGTTCTCCCCGGCGCTTGCCGAACGGTCCTCGGGCGGCGGCTCGAGCACGGCCGGATCGAGGTTGGGCTGGCCCTGCCGCTTGAGCCAGCGGACCAGAGCCGCCGTTTCCTGCTCCGTCACGAAAGCGCCATGGAGGCGGAGCATGCGACCGCTCCCGGGCGGCATGAACAGCATGTCGCCCTTGCCGAGCAGCTTCTCGGCGCCGACCTGGTCGAGGATGGTGCGCGAATCGTGCCGGGTCGCCGCGGCGTACGAGATCCGGCACGGGAAGTTCGCCTTGATCGTGCCCGTCAGGACGTCGACCGAGGGGCGCTGGGTCGCCACGATCAGGTGGATCCCGACGGCCCGCGCCATCTGTGCGAGGCGAGCGATCGAGGTCTCGACCTCCGACGAGGCGACCATCATCAGGTCGGCCAGTTCGTCGATCACGATCACGTAGTAGGGGAGCGGTTCGAGGTCGCGAGGCTCGGCCGGCTCGTCCGCCTCCTCGTCCCGCAGGCGCAGGCGGTTGGCCACCTCCGGATCGGCGATGGCCCGGTTGTAGAAGTCGATCGATCGGACGTGAACCTCCGCCAGCAAACGGTAACGGCGCTCCATCTCGGCCACGGCCCATCGCAGGGCGTTCGAGGCCTGCTTGGGCTCCACCACGACGGCGGTCTTCAGGTGCGGGATGTCCGCGTACACGCCCAGTTCGATCCGCTTCGGGTCGATCAGGATGAACTGGACTTCGTCGCTCCGGGAGCGGTACAGGATGGAGGTCAGCATGCCCTGAAGGCCCACGCTCTTGCCGGCGCCGGTGGCCCCCGCCACGAGCAGATGCGGCATCTTGGCCAGGTCGGCGAAGTACGGCTCGCCACGGAGAGTGCGCCCGAGCGCCATGGTGAGCGGAGACTTGCCGTCCCGGAACGCTGAGTCGGCCAGAAGGCTGCCCAGGGGAATGATCGTCCTGTGCCTGTTCGGCACCTCGATGCCCAGCGTCGAACGGCCGGGCATGCGTTCGATCCGGATCGCCTCGGCCTTCAGCGAAAGCGCCAGATCGTCCTGGAGGTTGACGATCTGGGCGACCTTCACACCCGGCGCCGGCTGGAACTCGAAGACGGTGATGACCGGACCGGGGCTGATGCCCTCGACCGTGCCCTCGACTCCGAACTCGGCGCAGCGGGCGCAGATGAGTTCACCGAGTTCCCTCAACCCGTCTCCGTCCACCTCGCTGTTGACCTCTTCGGTGTAGAGCAGATCGAGCGGCGGCAATTCCGTGTTCTCGACCGGCGGTTCGACCTTCTCCGTGCCCGCTACCGCCGTCTTCGCGGCTACGGCGGGCGCCGGCGTCGCCCCGGCCGCCGGCGGCCGTGCGACCCTTGCCTCCTCCGGTTCGGGGGTCGCCGTCCTTGCCTTCCTCACCGCCGTTCGGCGCAGCGGCAGATCCACGAGCGGAGGGTCATCCGCCGGCTGCGGCGCGGCCTTCGCCTTGCCGCGGCCCGACGCCGCTTCCGGGGCCCTGGCCCTGACCTTCTTCCGCACCCGGGGCTTGAGCAGGACAAGGAACGCCTTGAGCCGGCGAAGACCCGCGGCGACCGATTCGTCCAGGCTGCTCCGCAGCATCAGCGCGAGCCCGAACACGAGGCCTGAAACGGCGATCACTCCTGTTCCGAGCGCGCCCAACTGGCCTTCAACCGCCCCGGCGATCGTCGACCCCAGGAAACCCCCGGCCGTCAGCGACTCACCCCGGAAGGCGACTTCGCCGACGGTCAGAGCGGCCAGTGTCGGCGCGGCCACCAGAGCGACGACGATCCCCGCACCCTGCAGGACGGAGGGAACGTCGGCGCGTGCGCGAACCAGCCGGTAACCCAGACCGAGGAAGGCCAGCGGCACGGCGAGCACGGCGAACCCGAGGAAACCGAATCCGGCGGCCGCGATGTGGGCGCCCATCGGTCCGATCAGATTGGCCGTCTCCATCGAGTCCTCGGCGCTGCGCATGAAGCTCGGATCGCTCGGCTGGTAGCTCAGCAGACTGAGCAGCAGGAGCGCGCCGAGCATGAGCAACAGCAGACCGACGAGTTCGCCGGCCTTGCCCGTCGGCAGACCGCCGAGCGCGAACCGTCTGGGGCCATCATCGGAGCGAATCATCGACGCCCTCCCCATGAAGCGTTGACGGGAGCATGCACGGGCTAGCGATTGTAGCCGACAAAGCCGGATATGGCTATATTCGTGTGAGCAACTCAGCAGACGCGGAACAGCTCGACGAACTCATCCAGGCCGAGGGCCTCCGCCCGAATCATCGGCGGCAGCCCCAGCGTCGAGATCGCCGCGGCCGCCGCGGGCCGCTCCATCACCGCGGCCAGGTTGTTCAGGAGGGTCTTGCGGCGGCGGGTGAACGCGGTTCGAACGAGCGCCTTGAAGTCGGGCCACTCCTCCTCGTCGATCGGAGGCGCGATCCGTTCCAGACCCACGAAGGCGCTGGTGACGGCCGGCGGCGGCACGAAGCTCCCGGGCATGACGACGGCCAGACGGCGCGCGGCGGTTCGGGCCTGGGTCAGCACCGTCATCGCGCCGTAGGCCCCGTCGCCGGGCGCCGCCGTCAACCGGTCCGCGACCTCGCGCTGAACCAGAAAGGCCGCCCGCAGGCCGACCGGAGCACGCTCGAGCACCCGGGAGACGATCCGCGTGGCGACGTTGTAGGGCAGATTGCCGGCGATCCGCGCCGCGGCGGGCGCGCGCTCGTAGGCCAGGTCGCAGGCGTCGCCCACCGCGAGGCGGATCCGCCGGTCGGCGAGCCGCCGGCGCAGAGCGAAGGCCCATGAAGGATCAAGTTCGCAGGCGATGACGCGGCTCGCACCCCGCTCCAGGAGCAGTCGCGTCAGCACGCCGCCGCCAGGGCCGATCTCGATGACCGTGCGCCCGGACACCTCCAGGAAGTCGACCGCGGGACTCGCGGACGCCGCGCGGCGGAGGTGGTGCTGGCCAAGGGATCGGCGGAGCGGCGGATCGCTCTTGCCCGATGCGGTCACCGGCCTGCACGGTAGCAGCCTGGGCGACTCCGGTGGTCCGCATAAGCTCCGGTGCGCAAACCCGCCCGCCGTTCAGGAGCCGCCATGGAGCCAGCAAGCCACCAACCGACTCAGCCGGAACAGACACCCCCGTGGGAGCCGACCGCGTGCATCCTGTGCGAGAACAACTGCGGCATCGAGGTCCAGTTGGGCGGAGACGACGGGCGACAGTTCACCCGGCTGCGAGGCGACCGCGCGAACCCCGTCTCGAAAGGCTACGTCTGCCAGAAGGCCGGACGTCTGAACCACTACCAGAACAGCCGTGACCGCGTGCTGTCGCCGCTGCGCCGGCGCCAGGACGGCAGCTTCGAGGAGATCGACTGGGACACCGCGATCCGCGAGGTGGCCGAGCGCTTCGCCGGGATTCGCGACCGGTTCGGCGGCGAGTCGATCTTCTACTACGGCGGGGGAGGCCAGGGGAATCACCTGCCCGGCTTCTACGCCCGTTCCACCCTGCGCACGCTGGGCTCGGTCTTCCGGTCCAACGCGCTCGCGCAGGAGAAGACGGGCGAGATGTGGGTGGCCGGCCAGATGGTCGGCGCCCACTCCCGCGGCGACTTCCACCACTGCGAAGTCGGCATCTTCCTCGGCAAGAATCCCTGGCAGTCGCACGGCATCCCACGCGCCCGGGTCACCCTGCGCGCGCTCGCGAAGGACCCGGAACGCTGCCTGATCGTCATTGACGTCCGGCGCTCCGAGACGGCGGACCTGGCCGACATCTTCCTCCAGGTGAAGCCCGGCACCGACGCCTGGCTGCTGATGGCGATGCTCGGCGTCCTGCTCGAGGAAGGGCTCGTGAACGACGACTTCGTCGCCCGTCATACCGACGGCTTCGACGAGGTCCGCCCCCACCTCGAGCAGACCGACATCCACGCCGCCTGCTCCGTCTGCGGCGTTTCCGAGGATCTCGTCCGCACCGCGGTCCGCCGGATCGCCAGGGCGTCGAGCGTTTCCGTGTTCGAGGATCTCGGCGTCCAGATGAACCGCAACTCGACCCTGGTCAGCTACCTGCAGCGACTGGTCTGGATGCTCACGGGGAACTTCGCGAAGACGGGCGCCATGAACGTCACCACCTCGCTCGTGCCGCTCACGGCCGCGCGGTCTTCGGGGCCACGCGAGACTCCGGTGACCGGCGCGCCGGTCATCGCCGGGCTCGTTCCCTGCAACCGGATCGCCGAGGAAGTCCTCGGCGACCACCCGAAACGCTTCCGGGCGATGCTCGTCGAGAGCGCCAACCCGGTCCACTCGCTGGCGGAGAGCCGGAAGATGCGCGCGGCGCTCGATTCGCTCGAGTTCGTCGTCGCGATCGACGTGGCAATGACCGAGACCGCCCGGCTGGCCGACTACGTGCTGCCCGCGACCACGCAGTACGAGAAGGCGGAGGCGGTGTTCTTCAACTTCGAGTTCCCGGAGAACGCCTTCTTCCTGCGCCGGGCGCTTCTGGCGCCGCCGCCGACGGACAAGGCGGGGCCGCTGCCGGAGCCGGAGATCCACTGCCGGCTGACCGAGGCCCTCGGCGGCTACTCCGGGGAGCTGGTCGAGGAACTCCGCAGCGCCCTGCGAGACGGCGGGCGGGCGGCGTTCGCCGACGCCTTCATGGCAACGATCAGGGAGAATCCCCGCCTCGCCGGCACGGCGCCGGCCCTCCTCTACCGGACCCTCGGCGAGACCTTGCCGGCGGACGCGAAGTCCGGGGCCGCCCTGTGGAGCGCTGCGCGGATCTGCGCCCGCCGCTTCCCCGACTCCGTGCGCCGGGCCGGCATCGAGGGCGACGGCGACGTACTCGGCGAAGCCCTGTTCGACGCCATCATCGACAGCCCGCGGGGCCTGGTGTTCTCCGTCGACCCGCCCAAAGTCAGTTGGGACCGCGTGCAGACGGCGACCGGCCGCCTCCAGCTCGCGATCCCCGAGCTGTTCGGCGCGATCGACGCCCTTGTCGCGGCGGACGGCCCCGCCATCACCAGCCAGGCGTTCCCGCTCGTGCTCTCCGCCGGCGAGCGCCGCTCGTTCACGGCGAACACGATCTACCGCGACCCCAGGTGGCGTCGCAAGGCGCTGGAGGAGGCGCTGGCCCTGTCGCCAAGCGACGCCGCGGCCCTCGAGATCGGGGACGGCGACCTGGTCCGCCTGGTGACTTCGCAGGGCGCCACCCAGGTTCTCGCCGCGATCAGCGACCGGATGCAGGACGGACACATCTCCCTTCCGAACGGTCTCGGCCTCGACTATCCCGACGAGGCCGGCCGGCGCACACTCGACGGCGTGGCGCCGAACGAGCTGACCGCCGCCGCCGACCGCGATCCCATCGCCGGCACGCCCTGGCACAAGAGCGTCCCGGCTCGCCTGGAGCGGATCTCCGATGGCGCCCACTAGGAACCCGTCCCGCCAGAAGGAGCGAGACGGCGGCCAGCCATAGGATCTGTTCCGTGACTCGGGCTCGCGACGTCGACAGGAAGGTGAGGACGAAGAAACTCGCGGCACGAGCCGCCACGGCTCTCCGCGAGGTCGCCGGTGCCCGCCGCGCCGGTGACTCGCGCCGGGACGGTCTCACCGGCCTCTTCGACGACCGCACGTTGCACCGCGGCCTGACCGATGCGATCGCGGGCGCGGCGCGGGACGGCGACCACATCGGCCTGCTGTTCCTCGACCTGGATCACTTCAAACGGGTGAACGACCGCCACGGACATGTGACCGGCAGCCGCGTCCTGAGCCAGGTCGCCGGTCTCATCGAGAGGGCCGCCAGACGGGAAACCGGCTTTGCTGCCCGTTACGGCGGCGACGAGTTCGTCGTCGTGCTGCCCGGCGCCGATCTCGATCGCTGTCTCCGTGAAGCGGAGCGGCTCCGCGCCACCCTGGCGGCCACCATCTTCGCGGGCGGCGAGCCGCCAGGGCGCCGCCCACTGGTCCGCGTGACGTGCTCTATCGGCGCCGCCTCGATGGAGACAGAGGCTAGCGGCGACCGCGACGAGACGCCCGGCCCGGCAGGCGCCGCGACGCGCCTGCTGCAACTGGCGGACAACGCCATGTATCGCGCGAAGAAGGCCGGCCGCAACCGCGTGGCCGCGGCCGACGCCGAAGCCACCGGCGCGGCCTGAGTCGCCCTACTCCGCCCCGCAGCGACGGAACCAGAACGGTTCCGGAGCGGTCTGGGGCAACCGGGTAGCCGCGGGAAGATCGTGGGCCGCGATGAACTCCAGGCGATGGCTCCGGAGCGGCACCGCACCGATCGACAGCGGCCAGGGCGGACGCCGGAAGGCGCACAGGCTCAACGAGACCGCCGGACGGCCGTCGGCATCCACGGACAGTACGTCGAGCGGGGCACCTTCGCCGCCGTTCGACCAGTCGAGTCCGAACCAAAGCTCCTCGAAGGCCGCCAGCCAGCCCGGCGGCAAGCCCGGCCACGACTGGATCCGGCGATGCACCTCGGCCCGGAGATCCGGGTCTCCCTCGAAGGCGGCCGCGGCCAGCAGCAAGGGCTCGGCCAGAACCGCCCGCGCTGCCCGGGCAGCCACCCGGGGGTCGGTGACCGCCGTACCCGCTTCCCGCTCCAGGCGCATGAGTTCGAACGGGGCCAGCGCCGACAGCGGGTCGAGGTCGCAGGCTCGCTCGAGCGCCAGTCGACGCCTCCCGGTGTCGATGCCCTGCTCGACCCCGGCCAGGAGCCACAGCGGGGCGAGGCCGTCGGCGGCCCCGGCGGCAGCCCATGGATCGAACCGCGCCTGGTAGAGCGGGAAGGATGGATCGGAAGCAGCCGCCATCCGGAGCAGGTCCGTGCCGCCGCCAGCCACCGCGAGTTCGTACGACCGGGCAGACGAGGCCCGCTGCCACGTCCAGCCCAGGGCGACGACGAGCCAGACGGCGAACGCGGTCTGAAGCCCTCGCCGCCACCACGCCGGCAACGAGTCCAGGGGATCGCCGTCGGCCGAGGCCGGTCGCGTCGCGGCCACCAGACCCAGGTTGAGGATCAGCACCGCGGGCACCGCTGTGACCACGGCGAAGACACCGAAAACCAGGCAGACCGCGGCGCCCGTCAGACCCAGCAGCGCCGCCGCCAGGAGTTCCGGATCCCGTACGCGGGGATCGCCCAGTTCGCCCAGGCGAACCCGGCCGTAGCGAGCCGCCAGCAACAGCAGCAGCACGGAAGCGGCGATGCCGAGTTCGTAGGGCGCCTGGGCCAGCAGGCTGTGCGCGTCCGTGACCACTTCGCCCGGCGGATGAACGCCCGGCGCCGGCCGCCAGTGGTTCGCCAGGGTCCAGCTCGTGGACCCCGGACCCCAGCCGAGGAGCGGACGGTCCGCGAAGCCGGAGGCGGCGGCTTCGGCGTAGGTCCGGCGCGCCAGGAGCGACGGGTCCTCGAGCCGCAGCACCGCGCCCAGACGGCCGAGCGGGCCCGGCACGTCGAGCCGGGAGCCCGCCCAGGCCGTCGCCAGCGCCAGGCCGGCCGCCAGAGCCAGCAAGGCGGCAAGCGGAACGAGCAAGCGGCGCCCCCTGCTCCGCCAGAGGATCCACGCCGCCGCCGCCACCGCCTGGACGACCAGCGCCGCCAGGCCGGACATCGAACCGGTGGCCGCCAGGGTCCAGACCAGGACCGCGGCGACGAAGAGCGTCGCACCCAGACGCAACCTCCGCCGATCCGGTCCGGCGGCCCGCCAGGCGCCGAGCACGGCGGGCGGCAGAATCGCCACGAGCACCAGCGCCAACTGGTTGTGGTGACCGATCGGCAAAGCGGCCCGGCCCTGTTCGTGGAGCGGCTGCATGGCCAGCGCCCAGGTCGACGCCGCCACGCCAACCACTGCGCAGCCGGCCAGAGCCGTGCGCACGGCTGCCTCCGAGCCCAGGAGCCGCCCGATCCCCGCCGCCGCCCAGGCCGCGGGCAGGAGGAAGAGGACGACCGCCTCGCCGGTCCGGCCGACCGGCGACTGAATCCAGCTCAGCAGGACGATGAGCCAGAGGGCGCCGGGAACCGCCGGCCACCACGGCCAGGCGCCACCTCCCACCGCCAGCGGATCCAGGAGCGATCGGCGGCCCAGGAACGCGAACACCAGCAGCAGAGAGGCGCCGGCGGCCAGGGAGAACGCGGTGGCCCCGCGGTGGAACGTCCCCGCATGGAACACCATCGCCGCCAGGGCCGACACGACGGCGAGCGCGGCGCCGGTTTCCTGCCACCGCCGGCCGCTCATCGACAGGGCGAAGGACAGGCTCAGGAACCCGAGCCGTGAACGTCGGTTGCGCCGGAGCGCCGGCTCAGGCGCACGGCGACTTCAGGCGCTTCCCGCAGGCAGGTCCAGAGGATGCGAAGCGAGGTCACGAAGGCCCGCCAGCCGGTGCGGAACACGGCGGCCGGCCGGTCTTCGATCTCCGGGTAGCCGCGGCCGTCGGCCCTTGCCCTTTCCCAGCCCGCGAACAGGCGACCCCAGGGACTGGCGAGGACCTCGGCCATCTGCCGTTTCGCCTTGTACGGGTACCAGAAGGAGTCGTGGTAGAGAACGCTCGCCAGATAGGCCCAGGGCGCGAGAAAGGTGCGCAGCGACCATTCGATCGGACGCCGCAGGGGCCCCCAGTAGATCTTGTGCTGCATCCGCGCGGCGAAGGTCATCTTCCGGAAGGGGCCGACGAAGCCCCAGCTCTTGCCGGCGACTTCGGGATCGCCGACGATCTCGATGTCCCGCGGATCGCCGCAGCCGAGGCCGAGATCGTGCGCGAGCCGGATGTAGCGGACCTGTAGCGGGTCGAAGCCCATCAGCTTCGCGGCCACGGCGTCGATCGCCACCTGGTCCGCGCTGGCCAGGATGACGTTGCCCACCCGCGGGATCATGCAGCGCGGTCCCGGGCCGTCGCCCGCGAAGGTGCCGTCCATGGCGGCGAACACGCCCCGGTGGATGTGCTGCTGGATCATCAGCAGGTCGACCAGGGTCTCGTGGATGACCGGATGGGTCCAGTGCCGGCGCTCGTTCAGCAAGCCCCCGAACGCGTTCTTCATCGCCCCGGTCGTGGTCGTGAAGACGTGGGTCTTGACCGTCGGCAGGTGGATGATGTTCTCGCCCACGAACCGCGCCGGAATGTGGAAGCCCTGGGGGTAGACGTCGTTCAGGCAGAGGAAGCGGGAGGCGAGGTCGCCCACGGCCTCCCGGACCGGCAGCCACTCCTCGTCCTCCTCGTAGAGGTGGACGTTGCGCAGACCGTGCGCCTCGATGACGTCGATCTGCTTGTTCTCCCGCTCGCCCAGGCGGGCGTCGATGACGACTGTCCGGTTGTGGCAGCCGTGAATCAGCGCCGGGTCGTAGCCGTCCTTCTTCATCGCCCGCACGACCCCCTCGAGCTGCCAGGGCGTGGTCGAGCTGCCCGGGTAGAAGAAGTGCCAGGAAATGTTGATCTTGAGCGCCGTATCGACGGACGGATCGATCACCTCGCGATAGCCCGCGAGGTTCAGGAGTTCGTGATAGTCGGCCAGGATCGAGGCAGGCGCCGTCGGCAGCACGGCGACCCGGGGGCTTGCGGAAGCGGGACTCAGTTCGGAGCTCCCCTTGCGCCTCTCGACATCGCCGCCAGGAACTCGGCGTTCGACGGCGTGTTCTTGAGACGCTCCTGGAGCACCTCCATCGCCTCGACCGTGGGCAGCGGATTCAGCACCTTGCGCAGCACCCAGACCCGCTGCAGATCGTCCGCCGACAGCAGCAGCTCCTCCTTGCGGGTGCCGGACTTCTCGATGTCGATCGCCGGGAAGATCCGCTTGTCGACCAGCTTGCGGTCGAGATGCAGTTCCGAGTTGCCGGTGCCCTTGAACTCCTCGAAGATCACGTCGTCCATCCGGCTGCCCGTGTCGACCAGCGCCGTGGCCACGATGGTCAGCGAGCCGCCGCCCTCGATGTTCCGGGCGGCGCCGAAGAACCGCTTCGGCCGCTGCAGGGCGTTGGCGTCGATGCCTCCCGACAGCACCTTGCCCGAAGGCGGCTGCACCGTGTTGTAGGCGCGAGCCAGGCGAGTGATCGAGTCGAGCAGAATGACGACGTCCTTGCCGTACTCGACCAGCCGCTTGGCCTTCTCGATCACCATCTCGGCGACCTGGGTGTGCCGCGAAGCAGGCTCGTCGAAGGTCGACGAGACGACCTCTCCGCGCACCGACCGCTCCATGTCCGTCACTTCCTCGGGACGCTCATCGATCAGCAGGACGACCAGCACGACCTCGGGGTGGTTGGTGGCGATCGATCGCGCCAGGGACTGCAGGAGCATCGTCTTGCCGGTGCGCGGCGGCGCCACGATCAGCGCGCGCTGGCCCTTGCCCATCGGCGTCACCAGGTCCGTCACGCGAGACGACAGGTCCCCGGAGACCTCCAGCAGGAGCCGGTCCTCAGGGTACAACGGGGTCAGGTTGTCGAAGAAGATCTTCTGCCTGACCGCGTCCGGATGCTCGAAGTTCACTGCCTCGAGCTTGATCAGGGCGAGGTAGCGTTCGCCCTTCTCCCTCGGCTTGCGAACCTGGCCCGAAACGGTGTCGCCGGTGCGCAGGTCGAAGCGCCGGATCTGGCTGCGGGAAACGTAGATGTCGTCCGGCCCCGGCAGGTAGCTGTACTCCGGCGCGCGCAGGAAACCGAAGCCGTCCGTCAGGCACTCGAGGACCCCTTCGCCGAACAGCAGCCCGCTCTTCTCGGTCTGCGCCTCCAGGATCTTGAAGGTCAACTCCTGCCTGGGCATGCCGGTGGCGCCGACGACCTCCAGCTTGTGGGCCAGCTCGAGAAGGTCGGCATTGCTCAGGTCCTTCAGGGCCTTCAGGTCGAAGGCCAGATCGGCGCTCTCCGCCGCCCTGGCGCCGCCGTTTCCACCACGCCCTGCGTCACTGGCTCCGTCGATCGTCATCTTTCTTCATCCTCGCCGGGAGAAGCTCCCGGTCCTCGAGATCTGAGCGTCAGGGGCTGAGCAACTCCGCAAACAGCCGCGAGACTCCTTCGCCGGTTCGAGACGACACGGGAAACAGTTCAGCCCCGGACGACATTCCCAGCAGCTCCGCAACCTTGGCAAGGGTCCCGGCTCGAGCCCCCCGCTTTACGCGGTCGATCTTGGTCACCACCACGACGGGTTCGAGTCCCAGACTCTGGAGGTAACCGTACGCTTCGGAGTCGAGCGGCGTGCCCGCGACCTTACCATCGACGAGCAGCACGACGCGGACCCGCCCGGCTGCCGAACGGAAGTACCGGTCGACGCTCCGACCCCAGGCCTCCCGTTCGCTCTTCGACACCCGCGCATAGCCGTAGCCGGGCAGGTCCACGACATACCACGAGTCGTCGATCAGGAAGAAGTTGACGCTCCGGGTCCGCCCCGGCCTGGAGCTCGTGCGGGCAAGGTCCTTGCGGCCCAGCAGCCGGTTGATGAGGCTCGACTTGCCGACGTTCGAGCGACCGGCGAAGGCGATCTGCTGCCGGCCGTCCATTGGCAGATCGGCTGCCCGGACAGCGGAAACCACGAAGCGGGCGTCACGGACCTTCAAGGTCCCGCTCGACCTCCTGAGTGGGCCTCTTCAGTGGGCGACGTTCGCCGGCGGCGCCTCGGAGGCGGGCTTCTGGAACTCGGCCGCGACCTCCGGCGCTCTCCGCACGACTCCGTCGAAGACGATCTCCAGAACCTCGTCCATCGACTCCACGAGGTGGAACTTCATCTTGTCGCGGACTTCCTCGGGCACTTCCTCGAGGTCCTTGTCGTTCTCCTTCGGCAGCAGGATCTCGAAGATCCCCGCGCGGTAGGCGGCCAGCACCTTGTCCTTGATGCCGCCTACGGGCAGCACCTTTCCGCGCAGCGTGATCTCGCCGGTCATCGCCACGTCGCCGCGTACCGGTACCCGCAGCAGGGAAGAGATGATCGCCGACGCCATCGTGATGCCCGCCGACGGCCCGTCCTTCGGAATGGCGCCCTCGGGAACATGAATGTGGAGGTCCTGGTCGGCGTGGAAACCGGGCTCCAGGCCGAATCCGTCGGCGCGGCTGCGCAGGTAGGACATCGCGGCTCGCGCCGACTCCTTCATCACGTCGCCCAGCTTGCCGGTGAGGATCAGCTTGCCGCTGCCCTTCATCAGGCCGACTTCGCTCTGGAGCAGCTCGCCGCCCGCCTGGGTCCAGGCCAGACCGGTGGCGACGCCGACCTCGGACTCGTCGAGCTTCTTGTAGGGCCGGAACTTCGGCTTGCCGAGGAGTTCCCCGACCAGTTCCCGGTCGACCGCGATCGTGGGTTCGGCCTTCCTGGCCTTCGTACCGCCCTTGGCCTTCGCACGGGCCTTCAGCTTCTTCGTGCGGCCCTCTTCGACCAGCCGGCGGGCCAGCTTGCGACAGACCGCCGCGATCTCGCGCTCGAGGTTGCGGACGCCCGCCTCGCGCGTGTAGGAGTCCATCAGGTGACCCAGGCTGTCCTCGCCGAAGCGGATCGCGTCCGCGGTCAGACCATGGCTGTCCAACTGCCTCGGCACCAGGAACTGGCGCGCGATCTCGAGCTTTTCGTTCGGCGTGTACCCGGCAAGCTGGATGATCTCCATCCGGTCCTTGAGCGCCGGCGGAATCGGGTGCTCGACGTTCGCGGTGGCGATGAACATGACCCTGGAGAGGTCGTACTCGATGTCCATGTAGTGATCGACGAAGGTGTCGTTCTGCTCCGGATCGAGCACCTCGAGCAGCGCGGACGATGGATCGCCGCGGAAGTCCATCGACATCTTGTCGACCTCGTCGAGGAGGAAGACCGGGTTGACCGTGCCCGCCCGCTTCATCATCTGAATGATCTGACCGGGGAACGCGCCGATGTACGTACGGCGGTGCCCGCGGATCTCGGCCTCGTCGCGAACGCCGCCGAGAGACAGGCGCACGAACTTGCGGCCGGTGGCGGCGGCGATCGACTTGGCCAGCGACGACTTGCCGACCCCGGGAGGGCCGACGAAGCAGATGATCGAGTTCTGGTTCTTGTGAGTGAGCTGGCGGACGGCCAGGAACTCGAGCACCCGCTCCTTGACCTTCTCAAGGCCGTAGTGCCCCTCGTCCAGGATCCGCGCCGCCTTCTGCAGGTCCTTCAGCTCGCGGCTGCGCTTCTTCCACGGCACCGATACCAGCCAGTCGACGTAGTTCCGCGACACGGTCGCCTCGGCCGACACAGGCGGCATCGCCTCGAGCCGCCGCAACTCCTGCTCCGCCTTCTCGCGCACCAGTTTCGGGGCGCCCGATTTCTCGATCTTCTCCTTCAGCTCGGCGATCTCGTCGCCGCGCTCGTCCTTGCGCCCGAGCTCGTGGTGAATCGCCTTGATCTTCTCGTTGAGGTAGTACTCCTTCTGAGCCTTCTCCATCTGCTTCTTGACCTGCACGTTGATCCGCTTGTCGATGTTGATCTTCTCGACCTCGACATCGAGCAGGTCATGCACGGCCTGCAGGCGTTCGTACGGATTCAGCGTCTCGAGCAGCGTCTGCTTCTCGGCCGTCGACACGGTCAGGTGAGCGGCCAGGGCGTCGGCGAAGCGGTCGGGATCGTCGAGCTTCAGCGTCGACATCAGGCTCTCGAAGGCCAGGTGATGGGACATCTTCGCGTACTGCTCGAAGCTGTTGAGCAGGCGGCTCATGTAGACCTGGACCTTGTCGTCGGCCGGGTAGTCGATCTCGTAGACCTCGACCTCCGCCTCGAAGGCGCCGTCGATCTCTTCGAGCGTCCGCAACTCGGCCCGCCGCAATCCCTCGACCATCACCTTCACGTTGCCGTTCGGCAGCTTGACGTTCTGCACCACCCGAGCGACGACACCGATCCGGTGGATGTCGTCGATCCCCGGGTCGTCGACCTTCGGATCGCGCTGGGCGACCAGGAAGATCAGCTTGCCGGCGGTGCGCAGCGTCTGTTCCAGCGCGAGCACGGAACCGCGCCGGCCGACGATGAAGGGCGCCATCATCTGCGGGAAGACCACCATGTCCCGCAGCGGCACGACAGGCAGCCGGTCGCTCGAGGTCGAAACGTATCCGGAGGCCATCCCTATCCCGCTTTCTCGTACACGGTCAGCGGCTGAATGCCGTTGACCACCACGTCCTCGTTGATGACGCACTCCTTGACGCCGGCTTCCGACGGCAGGCCGTACATCAGTTCCAGCATCAGCTCCTCGAGGATGATCCGGAGGCCCCGGGCGCCGACGTTGCGCTTCATCGCCTGGCGGGCGACCGCGCGCAACGCCTCGGCGGTGAAGGTGAGCTTGACGTCCTCGAACTCGAACATCGCCTCGTACTGGCGCACGAGGGAGTTCTTCGGCTCGGTCAGGATCCGGACCAGAGCGTCCTCGTCGAGCTGCTCCAGGGTCGCCACGACCGGCAGGCGGCCGACGAACTCGGGAATCAGGCCGTACTTGATCAGGTCCTCCGGAAGCACATGGCGGAGCATCTCGCCGGCCCGCCTGTCGCGGTCCTTGATCTCGGCGCCGAAGCCCATCGTCTTCTCGTTCATCCGTCCTTCGATGCGCTCTTCGAGACCGACGAAGGCGCCGCCGCAGATGAAGAGGATGTTCGTCGTGTCGATCTGGAGGAACTCCTGGTGCGGGTGCTTGCGCCCTCCCTGGGGCGGCACGTTGCACTGCGTTCCCTCGAGGATCTTGAGCAGGGCCTGCTGGACGCCCTCGCCCGACACGTCCCTCGTGATCGAAGGGTTGTCGCCCTTGCGGCAGATCTTGTCCACCTCGTCGATGTAGACGATCCCGCGCTGGGTCTTTTCCTTGTCGCTACCGGACGCCTGGTAGAGCTTGAGGATGATGTTCTCTACGTCTTCGCCGACGTAGCCCGCCTCGGTCAGCGTGGTCGCGTCCGCGATCGTGAAGGGGACGCTCAACAGCCGCGCCAGCGTCTGCGCGAGCAGCGTCTTGCCGGTACCCGTGGGCCCGATCAGAAGGATGTTCGACTTCTGGAGTTCGACGTCGGTCCGCGACCGCTCGCCGAAGTCGATGCGCTTGTAGTGGTTGTAGACCGCGACGGCCAGCTTCTTCTTGGCCTGTTCCTGGCCGATCACGTAGTCGTCGAGCAGCTTCTTGAGTTCCTGGGGCTTCGGCAGCGCCGCCTCCTGGCGCTGCTCCAGCATCCGGTCCTCGGCGATGATGTCGAGGCAGATGTCGACGCACTCGTCGCAAATGAAGACGGTGGGGCCCGCGATGAGCTTCTTGACCTCTCGCTGGCTCTTGCTGCAGAACGAGCACCTCAGCGCGTCGTCGCCACTGTCCTTCTTCGCCACGATTGGTCGTTCCGGCTTGGTTTCTCGCGTCTCGTTCGGCCTGTTCGCACGGGCTCCAGAGGCCGTGCCCACCGTCGGATGCTAACACGGCCAGGACTCCGGGGCCCGCCGCCGAAGCTCCGTCTGGCCTCCGTCAGGAGGCCCCGCGGCGCTCGACGACGCGGTCGGCGAGCCCGTACTCGACCGCCATTTCCGCCGTGAGGATCTTGTCCCGCTCGGTGTCGGCGTGAACCTCTTTCGTCGACTTTCCGGTGTGCAGCGCGAGCAGTTCGTCGATCCGGCCGCGCATCCGCAGCAGGTCCTGGGCGTGGATGTCGATGTCCGTCTGCTGGCCGCCGAGGCTCTGCACCCAGGGCTGGTGAATCAGCACCCTGGCGTTCGGCAGCACCATCCGCTTCTCCTTCGCGCCACCCGCCAGCAGGACCGCCGCGAAGGACGCGGCCTGGCCGACGCAGAGAGTGGAGACGTCCGGCTTGACATGCTGCATCGTGTCGTAGATCGCGAAGCCGGCGGTCACCGAACCTCCCGGCGAATTGATGTACAGGGAGATGTCCTTCTCCGGGTTCTCGGACTCGAGGAAGAGCATCTGCGCGATGACCAGGTTCGCCACCTCGTCGTCGATCGCCCTGCCCAGGAACACGATGTTGTCCTTGAGCAGCCGCGAGTAGATGTCATAGGCCCGTTCACCCCGATTGGTCTGCTCGACCACCATCGGTACCAGCATCGCTCTAGTCCTCTCCTTCCGCGGCGGGCTCGCCCGCCGGGGCGGACGGTTCCTCAGGCGGCGCGTTCGCCGCCAGGAGAGTCTGCACCGTCCGGTCCCGCCTCAGTTCGACTCTCAACATCTCCAGGCCGCCGTCCCGCTCCAGCTCGCGGCGCAGCCGGCCGCGGTTCGTGTTGCGGGCCCGGGCCATGATCTCGAGCGCCCGCTCCAGGTCCTCCGCCGTTGCCTCGACGCCGTCGTCGCGGGCGATCCGGTCGAGCAGGAACGAGGAGTGCGCCCGCTTCTCCGCCTGCGGCCGGATCTCCTCCATCAACTGCTCCCAGGGCAACTGCTGCCGTTCGAAGTCGAAGCCCTGGCGAGCCAGGTTGTTCGCGTAGGACCTGGCCATCTGGATCGCCTCGCGCTCCACGACCGCCTCCGGCAGAGTCACCGGGTAGCGCTCCCTCAACTGGTCGAGCAGCGCGTCGGTGCGCTGCTGGCCGGCCTGCTCGGTCTTCTGCGCCTGCACCTGCTCGCTGAGCTGCCGCCGCAAGTCGTCGACGGTCTCGATCGTGGCGGCGAGACTGCTCGCCCAGTCATCGTCCACGTCCGGCAGCTTGCGCTCCAGCACCTCCTCGACCTCGATCTCGTAGCCGCGTTGCCGCTCGACGTCCTCGTCCGTCTCGGTGCGCTCGAAGTCCGCCTTCTGGCCCGCCGACAGGCCGGTCAGGTTGTCCGTGAGCTCGGGCCAGGCGCGCGCGTCGCCGAGTTCGAGGTCGATGTCGTGGGTGGCCGGACCGCGCTGGTCGTGATCGTGATCATGGTCGTGGCCGTGGTCGTGTTCCTCGGCGGCCGCTTCCGGAGCGTAGCCGGGCAGGGCAGAGCGGTGGATCCTGCCGCGCACCCGGTCGCCGCGAGCCGCCGCCCGGTCGACCGGCACCCAGGTCGAGCGCTGGAGCCGTACCTGCTCCAGGAGTTCGTCGACCTCGGCCTCGCTGGGTTCCGTCTCGGGCTGGGGCAGTTCGAAGCTCCGGCTGTCGCCGATCTCGACCTCGGGCTCGACGTCGACGGTCACGGTAAAGCGCAACGGCTGGCCCGGAGCGGCCAGTACGGGCGCCACGCTGGGCGGCAGCATGGCGTGCACGCCGTCCTCTTCGCTCGCCCGTTGCCAGTACTTCGGCGCCAGGCGTTCCGAGACGTCCTCGCCGATCGAACCCGCGAACCGCTGCCGCACCAGGTCGAGCGGAGCCTTCCCCTTGCGGAAGCCGTCGATGCGCGCGCGGCGGCGGTAGTCCCTGGCGACCCGGAGGTACTCGGCGTCCACTTCGGAGGCGGGCACCTCGATCTCGAACTCCTGGCGGCATACGCCGACTTCCCTTCTGCTGACAACCACACTCATGCCGATCGGGGATTCCGGAGTGTTCGATTGCGAGAGAGAGGAGTGGCGGGCGACGGGAGAAGGTCGTGACTCTAGCAGTCCGACCGTTGCGCGCCGCTGGTGCGAAAGGGGGGACTCGAACCCCTGAACCCTTGCGGGGCCAGATGCTGAGTCTGGGGCCCGACGGTTTCGTGCCGTGCGAAAGGGGGGACTCGAACCCCCAACCCTTTCGGGACCAGATCCTAAGTCTGGCGCGTATACCAGTTCCGCCACTTTCGCCCGATCGTGCCGCGGAAGCCGCCACGGGCGAGGCGTGGTGAGCCGCCTAGGAATCGAACCTAGAACCCACAGATTAAGAGTCTGTTGCTCTGCCAATTGAGCTAGCGGCCCAGCCTCCGCGCCGCCTCTGATGAGCCGCTCGGGCGGCCGGCAGCGACGGGCGACTATACCCGATCAGCCACTCAACCGCCCTGGACGAAACGCACGATCTCCACCCGATCGCCGTCCTGGAGGCTGATGTCACCGAACCGTGCACGCGGCACGAGTTCGCGGTTCACCTCGACGGCCACGGTCTTCGGATGCTGATCGAGGCTCGCCAGCAGGTCGAGCACGCTGGCGTCGGCCCCGGGCACGGCCAGCTCCCGCTCGCGGCCGTTGACCTCAAGTCGCAGCAGGGACGCCATGCGAGACCGGTCCTCCGTCCGAGGCCAGCTCCGCTGTCCGGTCCGGGGCGTCGGACCACAGGCGCTCCAGCCGGTAGAGCTCCCGCCGTTCGGGGTCGAACACATGGACGACGACGTCGCCGTAGTCGAGCAGCACCCACTGACCGCGTCCCGACCCCTCCAGGTGCAGGGGACGGGCGCCGCAGGACCGCAGCCGCCGCTCCACGGCCTCCGCGATCGCGCTCACCTGGCGCGCGTTGGCGCCGTTGCAGATCACGAAGTAGTCCGTGAAGTCGCTGACGTCGGTGAGTTCCAGAACCCGAAGGTCCTGCGCCTTCCGGTCGATCGCCGCGGCAGCGACGGCGCGGACACGCTCCTCGGAGTCAGGGGTCCCCTCGGGACTGGGGGAGATGGCGCCCAACCGGGCCTGGAGCGTCTGCGCTTGCGTCAACGGTACAACCCGTACTTGCGACAGTACCGCAGCACGGCGGCGGGCATCAAGCCGGCATCCACCTCCTCGCCCCGGGCAAGGAGGCGGCGAATCGAGCTGGACGAGACATCGACCGAGCGATGCCGGACCAGATCGAAGCCGCGCGCGCCCTCGGCCGCCGCGCGCACCGCCGGATCCAGGCCCCGTTCGCCCGGCCGGGCCAGAACGACCAGCCTGACGGCGGCGATCAGGTCTTCGAACCGCCGCCAGGCCATGAGGTCGTTGAAGCTGTCGACGCCGAGCAGCAGGTGCAGGTCGGCCTCCGGGTTCTCGACCGCGTAGCGCTCCACCGTGTCCACCGTGTACGCGGTCCGGCCGAGATCGAGCTCCGCGTCCGAGACGACGAGCTCGGGGTAGGGCAGGAGCGCCAGTTCGACCATCGTGTTCCGCACGAGCGCCGGCGCCCTCGTCCCTTGGGGCTTGTGTGGTGGACAGGCGGTCGGCAGGTAGTGGACGACGTCCAGGTCCAGGAGTTCCCGCGCGGCGAGCACAGGCAGGACGTGCCCGTTGTGGATCGGGTCGAAACTGCCGCCGAACAGGCCCATCCTCATGGCGGGGCAACTCCCGCGGAAGTCTCCCAGCCTTCGGAGTCGGCCGCATCCAGGAGGCGGCGCAGTTCGCGCACCAGGCGGTCGAGCCCGGTGCCCGCGACGGCCGAGATCTCGAAAGCCCGCACTCCCTCCCTTCGCGCCAGGGCGGCCAGGTCGCGTCGCCGGTCCGGCTCCGCGATGTCGAGCTTCGAACCGCAGAGGATCCGGGGCCGGCGAAGGAGATCCTCGTTGAAGGCGCCCAGTTCAGCGGAGATCGTGTCGAAGGCCGCCTGGACCGCGCCCGCTCCCTCCTCGGGCTGCGGCCCGAGGTCGACAAGGTGCAGGAGGACACGACAGCGCTCCACGTGGCGCAGAAAGCGGGTTCCGAGGCCGGCGCCCTGGGCGGCGCCGGCGATCAGTCCCGGCAGATCGGCGATCACGAAGGGCTCCGCCTCGACCGGAATCGCCGGCGGCCCGACCACGCCAAGCTGGGGCACGAGCGTCGTGAAGGGATAGTCGGCGATCTTCGGCTTCGCGGCTGTGAGCCTGCTGATGAGGGTCGACTTGCCCGCGTTCGGCAGGCCGACGACGCCGATGTCGGCGAGCAGCTTCAGTTCCAGGCGCAGGCGGCGCTGCTCGCCCGGTCTTCCCGGTTCCACGCGCCTCGGCGCTCGCTGGCGCGCGCTCTTGAAGCGGGCATTGCCGCGCCCACCGGAGCCGCCGCGCGCCACGACGAGCTGGTCGGACTCGGTCAGGACCTCGCCCAGGGTCTCGCCGGTGGCGGCGTCATGGACCTCGGTCCCCAGCGGCACCGGAATCACGAGATCGCTGCCGCTCCGACCGGTCTTGTTCGACCCCTCGCCGTGCCTGCCCCGCTCGGCGTGATACGCGGCCGGGAAGCTGAGACGGTAGAGGGTGCCGAGCCCGGGCGAGCCGACCAGAACGACATCGCCGCCGTCGCCGCCGTCGCCGCCCGACGGGCCGCCCTGCGGCACGAACTTCTCGCGCCGGAAGGCCAGGCAGCCGTCTCCGCCGGAACCCGCGAGGACATCGATGACGGCCTCGTCGATGAAGTGCATGAGCCGCTCCCCGCGGCGCCAGTCCTACCCAGCCGGATGGACGTTGACCACCGTGCCGCGCCGGCCGCGGTTGCGGAACTCGACCACGCCGTCCGCCCGTGCGAAGAGGGTGTCGTCGCCGCCGCGTCCGACGTTCTCGCCGGGAAAGAAGCGGGTGCCCCGCTGGCGCACGATGATCGTGCCGCCGGTCACGCTCTGGCCCGCGTAACGCTTCACGCCCAGGTTCTTGGGGTTGGAATCGCGGCCGTTGCGGCTCGAACCCTGGCCCTTCTTGTGCGCCATCTCTTTCGACCTCCGTTGCTCGGGCGAGCGGCTATGCCCCGCCGGATCGTTCGATCGCTTCTATCCGGAAGCGCTGCAACTCCTGGCGGTGCCCGCGGCGCCGTCGGTAGCCCTTCCGGCGCTTGAACTTGAACACGACGATCTTCGGACCGCGCAGGTCGCTCACGAGCTGCGCCCGCACCCTGGCGCCCTCGACGACGGGCTCGCCGATTTCGGTTTCGCCCTCGCCGCCGCCGATCATCAGCACCCGGTCGAAGACCACCTCCGAACCGGCCTCGGCGCCGCCGAGGCGTTCGAGGTCGACGACATCGCCTTCCTCGACCCGGACCTGCTTGCCGCCGGTCTCTATCACTGCGTACATCGTTCTCTCTCTGCGGTGCGCCGATCGCTCAGCGCACCGGATATCGTCATCCGCACTACGCCGCCGGAAGCGGCAATTCGGCGGCCGACAGTAGCACCCACCCAACGAAACATCAATGGTCGGCGGGACCCGACGCCTCGCGTTCCGCACGCCGCGTCGCCGCCCTTGGCGGCCGCGACGGACCGGGCGACAGCGGCAACTCGACCTCGAACGTCGCACCCTCGCTCGCGCCCTGCCGAACCCGCGCCTCCCCACCGTGGGTGGCGGCAATGCGGCGGACGATCGCCAGACCCAGGCCGGTGCCGCCGCGACGCCCCGAGTGGAACAGGTCGAACACCTTCTCCCGGTCCGCGGGGTCGACTCCCGGCCCGTTGTCGCCGACCGCGAGCACGACCGATCCCGGCCGGGCTTCCGCTTCGAGGCGGAGAACGGGACGGTCGCACTCGCTCATCGCCGCCACCGCATTGTCGATCAGGTTCAGCAGCAACTGGTTCATCTGCTCGCGGTCGACCTGGAAGAAGACACCGCCGCTGCGATCGTCGATTTCCACCGGTATGCCGGCGGACCGGAGCTTGCCGGCCACCACCTCGGCGCCGTGGCCCAGGAGTTCGGACGCGGTGGTCTGCTCGAGCTTCAGTTCGTCCGGACGCGCATAGCTCAGGAAGTCGGACACCAGGCGTTCCAGGCGACCGACTTCCGAACGCGTGATCGCGACCAGCCGCTCCGAGGAGCCCGCCGGCATCTCTTCCTGGAGCATCTGCATGTTCAGGTTCAACGAGTTCAGGGGACTGCGGATCTCGTGCGCGAGGCCGGAAGCGAGGGTGCCGACGTAGGCCATCTGTTCCGCCTCCTGCGCCTGGCGCTCGGCCAGAGCGGTCCGCCTCGAGAGGCGGCTGTAGAGCAGGTAACCGGCCACGAACAGCGCGACGGTCAGCACCGCGACGATCGCGGTCTGACGCAGCAGCTCACGGCGCAGGGTCACCAGCCTCTGCTGCAGTTCGCTGCGCGAGATCCCGATCTGGAAGGTGCCGACCGTGCCGACCGGCACCGTCACGATCTCGTAGGGCACCTGGTTGGTCACCGTCTCCGCGACCAGCGACGGCGATTCCAGGTTCGGCGGGCTTCCGCCGTCGGTGCGGGTTTCGTCCCGGCGATTGCGGAACACCAGATGACCTTCGCTGTCGAAGACCTCGACGGTCTCGACGATGTCGCGCTGCACCAGCACGGAATCGATGTAGCTGCGCGTCTCCGACTCGGTCGCCATCGCCGTGTACAGGTCGCGGCCGGTGCTCTCCACCCGGCCCGCGATGCGCTCGGCGAGGTCCTCCGCCTCCGTCCGGGCCTCGATCACGATCCGGTTCAGCTCCCGCTCCGACAGCGACCGGAAGATCAGCCAGCCGAACAGGGCGAGGTCGGCGAGAACGAAGGCGCCGAGGACCGCCGCCCAGGCGCGCCGGCGCCTTTGACTTCCATCCCTGCCGATCCAGTCCCACACGCTCAAACGGTACAAGACAGCCGCGGTGTACGATGATTCCCGTGGTTGCGATGCGGCTCCTGGCGGCGGCCGGACTGGCTGCCATGCTCGGCTGGGGCTGCGCTTCGGACACCCCGCGGGACAAGACGCGCCTCACCGTCGGCATGCGCTTCGAGTATCCGACGCCGAACGAGTTGATCGTCCAGCCGACGCTCGGTCACAAGGCGATCACCTCCCAGCTCCTGCTGCCGTTGATGGGCGAGGAAACCGACTTCCGGGAAGGTCCGCCTTCCTGGAGGTCGGCTCTGGCCGAGACGTGGGAGTTCTCCGAAGACCGGCTGGTCCTGACCGTCCGGCTCCGTCCGGATGCCGTCTGGAGCGACGGCGAACCCCTGACCGCAGACGACGTCCGCTTCACCTGGCAGGCGCAGACCGACCCGGACGTTGCCTGGATCCTCTCCTACGCCAAGGAGACGATTACCGACGTCGAGGTGGTCGACGAGCGCACCGTGCGCTTCCACTTCAGCCGCGCCTCACCCACCCAGTTGGCCGACGTGGCACCGGAAGCGGTACTTCCCCGGCATGCCTGGGGACAACGGCCGTTCTCCGACTGGCGCAGCGACCCCGGCTGGTTCTTCGAGCATCTGGTTGCCAGTGGCCCCTTCGTGCTCGAGGACCGCACACCCGGCCGGGAGCTCGTTTTGGGCCGCAACCCGGACTACTTCGAGGCGGACCTCCCGCGGTTGGAGCGCGTCGTCCTGCGCACCGCCGCCGACGGCGCCATGCTCACCACCCAGCTCCTCGCCGGCGAACTCGATGTCGTCACCGGCATCAGCGCGACCGACGCGGAGCGCGTCGAAGGTCGCCCCGATCTGAGGCTCCATGCCTACTCGAACCGCCAGTACACCTTCGTGTCCTGGAATACCGGCAGGTCATGGTTCACCGACGCGGCGACCCGACGGGCACTGGCAATGGCCATTGACCGCCATGCAATCGTCGACACCGTCTGGCGAGGCTACGCCAGGGTCGGCAGCAGTCCGATTCTCTCCGACGTCTGGGCGCACGCCCCCAACCTCGAAGCCTGGCCTCACGATCCGGAGGCGGCACGCGTCGCTCTCGGCGAAGCCGGCTGGAGCGACAGCGACGGGGACGGCATCCTCGAGCGCGACGGCGCGCCGTTCCGGTTCGAACTGGCGACCTTCGCCGGTGCCGCGGCGCGCTGGGACGCGATGCAGATGATCCAGGCCGACCTGCGAGCCGTCGGCATCGACGCCCAGCCCCGGCGCTTCGATCCGAGCGCTCTGCTACCCCGGATGCTCGGCAACGACTTCGATGCCGTCGTTTCCGGACTGGCGATCGACACCAGCCTCGACCTCCACCCCACGTTTCATAGCGAGTCGATCGGTGGCGGTCACAACTACGCCGCCTACGCCAATCCGGAAGTGGACGCGTTGATCGCGAGCTTCGCCAACCGGCTCGACCCCCTGGACGGCCTGGAGGACCTGCACCGCCTGCAGCGGATTCTGCACGACGATCAACCGATGCTGGTCCTGTGGGAAGCGCTGACTCTGGCGGCGTTCAACGAGGAACTCGAGTCGGTGGCGCCGAACGCCCTGAGCCCGCTGGCGAACCTGGAGGAGTGGGCGTGGCGTTGATCCTCCGACCGCTCTGGTGATCCACTTCCTCCTGCGCCGCCTGCTGGCCGCGGCGGTGCTCTTCCTGATCGTCCTGACTCTCGCGTTCGCCGTCGTGGCGCTGGCGCCCGGCGATCCGATGGCGCCCTCCGACCCACGGATTCCGCCGGAGCAGGCGGAGCGGCTGCGCGCGCTCTACGGGCTCGATCAGCCGCTTCCCGCGCAGTATCTCCGTTGGCTGGGAGCGGTCGTCCTGCGCTGGGACTGGGGACAGTCCTACCGGACCGGTCAGCCCGTTGCGGAACTTCTGTTCGATGCCCTGCCGCCCACTCTCCTGCTGGCCGGCGCGGCCCTGCTCGCCCAGTACCTGCTCGGCATCGGCCTGGGCCTGATCGCGGCTTCCCGACCGAACTCGCGGCTCGACCTGAGCGTGCGCATCGCGAGCCTGGTCGTTTACGCCCTCCCCACGTTCTGGGTCGGCCTGATGGCCGTCCTCGTGCTGGCGGTGGGCCTGGGTCTGGCGCCGGCCGGCGGCATGACCTCCGCCGCCGCCTTCGAACTCGGGCCGGCAGCCGCCGCTCTCGACGTGCTGGCGCACCTGTGGCTGCCGGCGCTCGTCCTCGGCCTGTCGATGGCCGGCGACATCGCCCGCTACACCCGGAGTTCGCTGATCGAGTTCCAGGCCACCGAGGCCGGTCGCGCGGCCCGGGCCCGCGGCCTGTCCGAGACACGGATCCTCCTCGTCCACGGCCTCGCTCACGCCGCGCCGCGCCTGCTTCAGCTCGCCTCCGTGTCGGCGCCTCTCCTGCTTTCCGGCGCCCTCATCGCCGAAGTCGTCTTCGCCTGGCCCGGCCTCGGCACCGCGACCCTCCTGGCGATCCAGTCGGGGGACATTCCCGTGGTCCTCGCGGCCACCGCATACGGCGCCGTCCTGGTCATCGCCGCGTCGCTGGCCGCGGACCTCCTCCTCACCCGCCTGGACCCGAGGATCCGGGTGGAATGAGCCGGTCTCCCCTGCCGGCGGCGGCCCGGGCCGGGGCCGGAGTCCTCGTCTTTCTGGCCCTGCTCGCGGCGACTGCCCCCCTGCTCGCCCCGCTCGACCCCGCGGAGCAGCTCGACGCCGCCGAGTCGAGCCGGCGGCCGCCCCTGTCCTCCCTGCTCGTCGTCCGAACGCTCGACCGCGAACCGTTGCTGGCGGAACGGGTGGCGGTCGACGGCAACGACCTGGTGCTCGAGCGGCGCTCGGGTTCGCTCCGCGTGCCGCTCGCTGTCGTGACCAACTACGGCGAGCACGGCATCGCCGAGCGGCGGCGAAGCTGGCTGGGCACCGACGCCCTGGGGCGCGACGTCCTTTCGCGCCTGCTCCACGGCTCCCGCGTGTCCTTGACCATCGGCCTGCTGGCAGCCGGCCTCGCGCTGACCGCGGGCACCCTGGTCGGGTCCTGCGCCGCGATCGGCGGCCGCTTCGTCGACCAGACGCTGATGCGCACGGTGGACGGCCTGCTCTGCTTCCCCCACTTGGCCCTGGTGCTCCTGCTGGCGGCCCTCTACCGGCCCGACACGGCGCTCCTCGTGCTGCTGATCGGCGGCACCGGCTGGATGGGCCTCGCGCGCCTGGTCCGCGCCGAACTGCTGCGGCTGAAGCAGGAACGGTTCGCCCTCGCCGCCGCCGCCGCCGGGCGCTCACCGGCCGGCGTGCTCATCCGCCATCTGCTGCCGAACGCGACGACGCCCCTGCTGGTCGACGCAAGCCTCAGGGTGGGGGCCTGCATCCTGGTCGAATCGGCGCTCTCCTTCCTGGGGCTCGGCGTCCAGCCGCCGCAGCCGAGCTGGGGTTCGATGATCGCCGACGGCCAGAGTCACCTGGCCACGGCATGGTGGATCGCCGCGTTTCCCGGCCTGATGGTCGTGGCCGCCGTGCTCGGCTCGAGCCTGCTTGCCGACGGCCTGAGCGACCGCCTCGCCGGCCTGGGGGCCGGCGGCCACGGGACTCGCCGGCGCTCACCGTGGGCGATCCGTACCTGGCTCGGCGAAGCATGACCGGCGGCAGGCTCAGGACCTCGGACTTCGACTACCACCTGCCGCCGGAAGCGATCGCCCAGCACCCCGGAGAACGCGGCGAGAGCCGACTGCTGGTGCTCGGCCGGACCACCGCGGAACGGCGCTTCGCCGAGCTGCCGGACCTGCTCGATCCCGGCGACCTGCTCGTCGTCAACGACACCCGGGTCATCCCGGCCCGGCTGCGGGCCCGCCGGCCGACCGGCGGCGGGGTAGAGATCCTGCTGGTGGAGCGGCAGGGGTCCGCCTCCTGGTGGTGCCTGCTTCGCCCCGGCCGCCGCCTGCCCCCGGGGGCGCCTCTGGCGGTCGAGGACGGCCCCTCGGCCAGAGTCGAGGAACGCGCGGACGGACGTTTCCGGCTGACCTTCGAGCAGCCGATCGAGCCGCTCCTCAAGGAGATCGGCGAGACGCCTCTGCCGCCGTACATCGACCGGCCGGTCGAGCCGCCGGACCGGGAGCGCTACCAGACGGTCTACGCGGCGCGGCCGGGCGCGGTCGCGGCGCCGACGGCCGGCCTCCACTTCACCCCCGCGCTGCTGACCGCGCTCGAACGGCGCGGGATCGGGCAGGCGAGCCTCACCCTGCACGTCGGCCCGGGCACCTTCCGGCCGGTCAAGGCGGAGAACCCGGAAGAGCACGTCATGGACGCCGAGCGCTTCGAGATTCCGGACGCCACCGCCGAGGCGGTGGCCGCCACGCGCCGCAACGGGCGCCGGGTGGTGGCCGTCGGAACGACCGTCGTCCGCTCTCTCGAGACCGCGGCAACATCGGATGGGCTGGTCGCCGCCGGCGCCGGCCGGACCGGGCTCTATATCCGTCCGGGCTACGGTTTTCGCGTCGTCGACCGCTTGATCACGAACTTCCACCTGCCCCGCTCGACGCTGCTCATGCTGGTCTGCGCGTTCGCCGGCCGGAACCGCGTCCTCGACGCCTACCGCCAGGCGGTCGGGAGCGGCTTTCGCTTCTATTCCTACGGCGACGCGATGCTGGCCGACAGAATGCGGTGAGCCAGCGCCGCCGCGCCGAAGCCGTTGTCGATGTTGACGACGGCGATGCCCGGGGCGCAGGCCGTGAGCATGGTCAGCAACGGCGCGAGCCCCTCGAAGCTCGCGCCGTAGCCGACGCTGGTCGGCACCGCGACCACCGGACAGGGCACCAGTCCGGCGACCACCGTCGGCAGGGCGCCGTCCATTCCCGCCACGACCACCGCCACATCGGCCCGGCGGAGAGAATCGATCGAGTCGAGCGCGCGCTGAATGCCGGCGACGCCGACATCCCGGATCCGCTCGACTTCGTGCCCCAGCCATTCGGTGCATGACGCGGCCTCCTCCGCCACCGGAAAGTCCGACGTGCCGGCGCTCAGAACGGCGACCCTTCGTCCGGACGGCGGCCCGAAGCGGCCGGCGCTCCAGATCCTCGCCCGCGGCTCGAAGCGCCCGTCAGGGATGGCGGCGCTCAGCGCCTCCGCGGCAGCCGGCTCTGCCCGGGTGACCAGCACGCGGCCCGCGTCCGCCACCATCGCCTCGACGATCCTGACCAGCTCGTCGTCGCTCTTGCCCTGAGCGAAGACGACCTCGGGCAGACCGCTCCGCAGTTCCCGATCGAGGTCGAGCCTGGCGACGTCCAGGTCGAGGTAAGGCAGACGGGCCACGCGTTCGTGCGCGGCGTCCGGCGAGATGTCGCCGGCGGCGACGCCCCGCAGCAGTTCAAGGAGTTGGTCCCGTCTCATCGCATCGGCCTTCCGCGCGTCCTCTCCCGGATGCCGGCCAGAAGGCCGGCGCACCGACAGGCCCGCCATTCTCTCGTGGCCACCGGCTACGCGGCGTCCGCGCCGCCGGTCCGGTAGCCACGCGGGTCGAGCGCGGCGCCGTCGAAACCGAGCTCGAGCAGACGCGCCTCGATCTCGCTCCACTGCCTCTCGGCTGCCGGCAGTTCGCCCTCCCCCACTTCGACCCGCGCCGAGTCGCCGTCGTGACGGACTCTGAGGATGCTGAAGCCGCGGTTCTGGAGTTCCGCCTCGGCGTCCTCGATGCGGCGGAGCTTGGGCAGCGTGACGAGCTGGCCGTGAGGTATCCGCGAAGACAGGCAGGCATTCGCCGGCCGGTCCCAGACCGAGAGGCCAAGCGCCCGCGCCAGCGCGCGGGCATCCGCCTTGGTCACGCCGTGCTCCAGCAACGGGCTGTAGACGCCTCGCTCGCGCACGGCCCGCAGACCGGGGCGGTCGGGGCCCGGATCCGAAGCGTTCGTGCCGTCGCAGACCGTGGCGAAGCCCCCGGATCGCGCCAGTTCCAGCATCCGGTCCATGCGCATTCCCTGACACACGTAGCAACGGTGGCTCGGGTTGGCCCGGAACTCCGGCTCGTCCAGCTCGCTGTACGTGACGACCTCATGGCGGATGCCGATCTCGGCCGCCAGCCGGCGGGCATGGTCCAGCTCGACGCCGGCGAGAGTTTCGGCCGCCGCCGTCACCGCCAGCGCCCGGTCGCCCAGCGCGCGCCGCGCCAGGGCGGCCACCAGCCCCGAGTCGACGCCGCCCGAAAAGGCGACCAGCACCGGGCCGCGGCTCCTGAGGTCATCCTCGACTACCCGCTGCAGCATCTCAGTCGTCGCCTCCGCCCAGTTCGAACTTTCGCCGCTGGGCGGCAGTGCCCCGCAACAGAACGGGCACCGCGAACAGGGCCGCGTACACCCCGAAGGTGAGGATCGGCACCAACGGCATCCCCTCGAGCTGTTCCCGCCTGGCCATGGAACGAATCAGATACAACCAGCCGGGCGGCCCGAACAGGTAGAGCACGAACAGGAGCCGGGTCCGGGCCACCTGGAGAATGACCTCGTCGAGAGCCCGGCCCGCGAAGCGGCGCTCGCGGCCCGAGCGGTGAACGTAGACGTTGCCGAAGAACCAGCCGGTGAACGCGGCCAGGATGTAGAGCGGGTAGAGCTCCAGCTCGAACGTCAGGTTCCACCGCAGGATGCCGATCTGGGCCAGGATGCCGACCGACCACGCCGCCAGGCTCGACGACAGGATGACGGTCTCCAGGCCCTTCATCGCCGCGCGCCCCGGTCAGCCCGCCAACTGCGCCTCATAGTCGGCGGCGGTCATCAGGTCGTCCCGCGGACCCTCGTCGCCGAGCCGCAGGCGCACCAGCCAGCCCCCATCGTAGGGATCCTCGTTGACCAGCTCCGGGGCGTCCTCGAGCGCATCGTTCACGGTCTCGACCGAGCCCGCCACCGGCGTGTAGATCTCCGCGACCGCCTTGACCGACTCGATCGCGCCGATCTCGGATCCGGCCGCGAACTCCTGTCCAGGCGCCGGCAGTTCGACGAACACGACGTCGCCCAGTTCCTGCTGGGCGAAGTCCGTGATGCCGAGCACGGCCTCGCCGTCCTCGACCTTGAGCCACTCGTGCTGCGCCGTGTACAGGCGGTCGTCGGGAATCATCGGAACCTGGCTCCTCCTCAGACGCCCCGCTTCGGGCGCCGGTAAAACGGTAGTCTGACGATACGGCAATCGATCTCGCGGCCCCGAACCGTAACGGCTGCCGCGCTGCCGGGCTCGGGCGGCCCGCCGCCGGCGCAGTCCAGCCGGGCGATTCCGATCGCCCGTCCCAGCGTCGGCGCGAACGCTCCGCTGGTCACCGGACCGGCGCAGCCGGGAGCATCGCGGACCGTCAGCCGGTGACCATGCCGGGCGATGCCGCGGCCCTCTACCTCGAAGCCGACCAGCCGGTGGCGGCAGCCGTTCTCCCGCTGACGGACCAGGGCGTCGCGGCCAGTGAAGTCGCCCTTCTTCCACTTGACGATCCAGGACAGGCCCGCCTCGATCGGCGTCGTCTCCTCGTCGATGTCCTGGCCGCAGAGCATCATCCCGGCCTCCAGCCGCAGCGTGTCCCGGGCGCCCAGACCGGCCGGCGTCAGGCCGGCATCGCTGCCCCGCACCAGGAACTCCGCCCACAGATCCTCCGCCCGGTCGGCCGCGGTGTAGATCTCGAAGCCGTCCTCTCCCGTGTAGCCGGTCCGCGACACCATCCGTTCTTCCCCGTTCTGGTGAAGGAACGAGTAGTACCGGAGCTCCGCGGCCTCTCCACCGACGACGTCCGACACGATCTCCGCCGCCCGCGGCCCCTGGACGGCGATCAGGGCCGTCTCGTCGCTCTCGTCGTCGACCCGAACGTCATGGCCCAGAGCCGCTGCCGCCGCCTCGAGCAGTTCCAGGTCACGCGCCCGCGAGGCGGCGTTGACCACGAGCAGGTAGTCCTCCGGGTCGAGACAGTAGACGAGCAGGTCGTCGATGAAGGTGCCCCGCTCGGTCAGGAGCGCACTGTACTGGGCGCGGAACGGATGAAGCGCGCCGACGTCGTTCGGGGTCAGCCGCTGGAGGAGCGGCAGGGCCCGCGGCCCGCGCACCCGGATCTCGCCCATGTGGGAAACGTCGAACATCCCGGCGCGCTCACGCACCGCGCGGTGCTCCGCCAGCACTCCCTCGTACTGAATCGGCATCTCGTAGCCGGCGAAGGGCCCGAAGCGGGCGCCCGACTCGACGTGACGCCTGTACAGGACCGTCCGTTGCACCTCAGCCAAACCTCGCCTGTCCCGTCCCCGTAAACCGCCCCTCGGCAACTCGCCGTCGACGGACTCTACCCGGAGAGGCCGAGCGCGCGACACCCCGCAGGCAGCCCGACGGTCACCCGCATGCGATCCGGATGGATGTGCCGCCGAGCGGCTTCGAAAACGCCCCGGGGGGTCAGCCGTTCGATCCGTTCGAGCCGGAAACTCCGGCGGTAGCCGGGCAGGTCGAAGAGCAGCGCGTCGACCAGCAGGCCGGCCCACTGGCCGGCGGTCTCGGTAGCGAAGGGCTCGCGGCCGAACATGCCGGCCTTGCACTCTTCGAGAACCGCCGGCTCGGGCGGCCGCTCCAGGACGTGTTGCAGGGAATCCCGGACCAGTTCGAGGGCGCGTTCGACGCGATCGGGGTGGGTGCCGAGGTAGACGGAGAGGGCGCCCGGATCCGTGCCGGCCCCGGCCAGGAGATCGACGTTGGTCGCGTAGGCAAGACCCTCCTGCTCGCGGATCCGGTTCGGAATCAGGCCGGCCAGGCCGTCGGAGCCGAGCAGGATGCCGAGCGCGCGCAGCTCGGGCAGATCGGCGTGGGTGCGGTTCACCGTGAAGTGCCCGGCGAAGACGTGGGCCTGCTCGCGCGAAGCGGTGCCGACCTCGACGCGGCGCTCGGCCCGGCCGCATGGCGGCGGGGGTTCGCATGCCGCGGCCGGCGCCGTGCCCGGATCCCCGACGTTCCCGAAGAGGCCTTCGAGCCTGCGCAGCGCCTCCTGCTCGTCGATGGCTCCGGCTACGGCGACCACGCCGCCCCGCGCCAGCGACTGCTCGTGGAAGCGCCGGCAGTCCTGCGGCGACAGCCCGGCAAGGGACTCCGGCGTGCCCTGGCCTGGCGCCGCCAGGGGGTGGGGGTGGTAGAGCTGATCGCGAAAGGCCCAGCCGGTGACCACGTCCGGCCGATCCGCCAGACTCAGGAGATCGCCCAGCGTCTGGTCGCGCAGGAGCCCGAACCGGTCCCCACTGAAGCTCGGCGACAGCAGCAGCTCGGCCAACCAGTCCAGAGCGAGGCCCGCGTCGGAGGCGATGGCGTCCACGGCCAACCCGTGGACTTCGGCGGTCGCCGAACCGTCGATCGAGATGCCGCGAGCTTCGGCCTGTTCGGCGATCTCCCGCCAGTCGCGCGCCTCCGTACCCTCGACCAGCATCCGGCCCGTAAGCCGTGCAAGGCCCGCGGACGGTTCCGTGCGGGCGCCGCCGCGCAGCCAGGCTCGGGCGGCCACGACGTCCGTGGCGGGCACGCGCAGCGCGGCCAGGCGCAGCCGGCCCGACCACAGGTCGAGACGCAGCGGCTCGCGATCGGTCACGGGCGAGACCAGCCGACGACCCGCGTTCCCGCGGACAGGAAGGCTGCACAGGCCGCGGCGACGTCGGATGCGGTCGCGGCGGACAGCGCCTCGAACGAGTCGCGGCTGAAGCCCGGTCGGAACAGAGCCTGCTCGAGCGCGGCCGTCACCGCCCGTTCGGCCATCGCTTCGTGCAGAAAGACCCAGTCCGCGAACAGGATCCGCTTCGCCCGGCCGAGCTCTTCGGCGTCCGGCGGACGGCTCGCGAGGCCCTCGACCCGCGCGCGGAGTTCCCGCTCCAGGCGCTCCGGATCAACACCCGGCGCCGCCTCGGCGGCCAGCGTCGCCATGCCTCCCAGCCGGTGCCCGGTCACGGTCGCCGAGGCCCAGAGCGCCAGCGGATCCTCCTCGACGAGGTCGCGCTGGACGCGACTCGCGCGGCCACTGCAGAGGACGGCCAGGGCCAGACGGAGATGGACATGGGCCGGGTCGTCCGGCGCCGGCGCCGGATGGGCGACGAGCAGCCTCGGGGTCTCGCCCCGGCGCAACTCCACCCGGCGGCGCCGGCGCGGATCGAAGACGGGCGGCCCGAGACCCGCGCGGCTTCCCTCGCCGCCTGCCGCCGCGCCCCCCAGCGCCGCCTCGACGAGCTCCATCGCGTCCGGGGGCAAGCCGCCGGCGCAGACCAGGACCGCCCGACCCGGCCGATAGTGCCGGCGATGAAACGAGCGGAGCGCCGCGGCGTCCAGCGAGCGCAGGCTCTCCCTCGAGCCGAGCACGGATCGCCCGTAGGGATGGTCGCCGAACACGCGCCGGGCCACCGCCTGCTCCAGGGCGTCCCAGGGATCGTCCTCGACCATCCGGATCTCCTCGAGGATCACCTCGCGCTCGCTGTCCACCTCCGCCGGCAGCAGGCTCAGGCCCCGCATCCGGTCGGACTCGATCCGGAGCGCCTCCCCCCAGGATCCACGCTCGAACTGGAAGTGGTAGAGGGTTGCGTCGTGCGAAGTGAACGCGTTGTTCGTACCGCCCAGGCGCTGGGTCAGCTGGTCGATCGCGCCCGGTTCGTAGGCGGCGGAGCCCTTGAACATCATGTGCTCCAGAAAGTGCGCCAGACCGGACTCGCCGGGCTCCTCGTCCCTACTGCCGGCGCGATAGCAGAGAGCTACGGCGATCGATTCGGCCCCGTTCTGCGGCAGGAGGACCACTCGCAGGCCGTTGTCCAGCGTCTCGGCCTGACCCGCCACGCGGTCCAACGCCCGCAGATCGACCGTGGTCATGCGAGTGGGCAGTCGTGAACCGCTTCTGTCTCGAAGAGCCCGCTCCGCTCCGACCAGAGCATCTGCTCGACCGTCGCCGACCGGCGCAAGCACCCCGCGTCCTGGGGCCCCGCGTTCAGGGTGATCAGGTTGCAGGTGTTCCGGCCTCGTTCCGTACCCCGTCCGCGCCTCGAGGTGGACGTACCGCTGTGTACCAGCCATAGCCTTCTTCCGCAGTCCGGCGCCGGGCCCACGGCGGCTACATGGACGTGCCCGGCCAGTACCAGGTCGACGCCGGCGGCCGCGAACGCCGTCAGGGCCTCGCCGCTGCGGCGCGCGGTGCGCCAGCCCATCAGTTCGGGCAGGGCCGCCAGCGGGTGGTGGGCGACAGCGATCCGCACACGCCCCTCGCTCTCCGCCGAGCCGTCCCGATGGAAGCGCTCCTCCGCCGCGGCCAGTTGGCGTGCCGTGAAGCGGCCGTCCTCGATCGTCAGGTTGAACGCCGTATTGAAGCCGACGACCTCCAGTTCCGCATCCCGGAAGCTGGGCTCCAGGTCCGGGCTGAAGTGGCGGCGGTAGGCGCCGTAACGGTCGAGCAGCCGCTCCCACACCCGGTACATCGGAACGTCGTGGTTGCCCGGCACGGCCAGGAACGGCGGCCCGAGCCCTTCCAGGAACCGGCGCGCCTGGCGAAACTGCAGAGGTTTCGCCCGCTGAGTCAGGTCTCCCGACACGACCACAAGGTCGGGGCGCCGGTCGGCGACCAGCGCCTCCACGCCCGCGGCCGCCGGCCGGTAGTGCGGCGGCCCGAAGTGGATGTCGGAGAGGTGGAGCAGACGGCGCAGCGAAGGAAGGCCCCGGCGCGAAGGCCCTAGCGGATCAGGACGCTGCGTACGCTCTCGTCGACCCGCTCGCCGGCGAGGTCACCCAGAATGCCGAGGATCTCCCGGCCACGGGCGCGTCCGATCAGGAAACCGAGCGAAGCCGCCACTGCCACGGACGCGAGCGGATACGCGCGCACGAGCGCAACCCAGTCGAGACCAGGCGTCAGCCTGCCGACAATCCGATCTTCGATCGCCGGCTGGTCAGGATCGGCGGTCACGACGCAGCAGGAATCCCAGGACGAAGCCCGCGGCGGCCGCGATCAGCACCGCCCGACCGGGATTGTCACGGACATACACGTTCACGTCGCCGACCAGTTGATCCAGATCCTTGCGCGCCCGCTCGTAGCCGTGACCGAGCTTCTCCTTGGCGGTGCCGTAGCCTCCCTTGGCCGCCTCGCCGGCCCGGGCCGAGGCCTTCTTGACCCGTTCCGACAGGGGGGAGTCCCGCATCCGTTCGCGCGCGGCGTCGACGCCGTGACTGACAGCCGAACGGGCTTTCTCCACCCCCTCGGCGACGGCCTCCCGGGCCAGATCCATCGAAGTGACGTTGCCGCCGTCCTCGTCGCCTTCTTTTTTCTTGGCGTTGCTCATGGCCCGATCATATACGCGTCCGGCGCTGCTACAATCCGTCGCCCCCGAGGTACGGGAGAACTCTCGTGGGGCAGTAGCTCAGCTGGGAGAGCACCACGTTCGCAACGTGGGGGTCGAGGGTTCAAGTCCCTTCTGCTCCACCACATTCCTGGAGTACCGGGCTTCCTAGAAGTTCGGGTTCTCCCCTTCCGGGTCCTCCTGCGCGCGGCCCAGCATGGGCACGAAGCGGACCACGTCGACCTGGCGGCGTTCGAGTCCGTCCGGGGTCTTTCGGATGACCACGAGGTCCTGCAGGGGTCCACCGACCGGGGCAACCAGGATGCCGTTCACCTTGAGCTGTTCGATCAGCGGCGGCGGCACCTCTTCGGGCGCGGCGGACACCAGGATGCCGTCGAAGGGCGCTTCTTCCGGCCACCCGCGGTAGCCGTCACCTACCCGAACCTCGACGTTGCCGTAGCCGAGCTCGTCCAGAACCCCCTGCGCCCTCTCCGCCAGATCGTCGATGATCTCGATCGAGTAGACCCGGCGAGCCAGACGCGCCAGGACCGCCGTCGTGTATCCGGAACCGGTACCGATCTCGAGCAGCTTCTCGTCGCCATCGAGTTCGAGAAGGTCCGCCATCAGAGCGACCAGGTAGGGCTGGGAGACGGTCTGCCCGGAGCCGATCTGGACCGCCTCGTCGCCGTAGGCGTCGTCACGCAGGGAGTCCGGCACGAACTCGTGCCGGGGCACCGTTCTGAGCGCGTTCAGCAGCTTCGGTTCTTCGATTCCCCGGCCCCTGATCTGTTCTTCCACCATGGCCGTGCGCTGGGCCGCGAACGGATCGTTCTGGCCAGACGGCTGCCCCGCGACGCCGACCGCCGCAAACGCGCACACGATGCCGGCAAGCGCAACGAACCGCGGCGACCCGGACCTCGACTGCCAGAGTTTCTGCACGATTCCCTATGATAGGCAAACAGCGTGCCGGATCGTCGCCCCTCGAGACCGGCCGCGCCGAACCGCCGATCAGGAAGGCGGCGATCGGGACGCGCCGAGGCCGAGCCCCGCCTGCGCTCCCTGGGCCGGGTCCGGGAGGAACTCGGCGCCGCGGTGGACCGCTCGCCGGCGGACGAAACGGAAATCCTCTGGCTGGAGAGCAGGCGCGGCCGCACCGGCTACCGTGTTTCCGACCTCGACAGCTACCGGCGGCGCTCCCGTCAGGTCACCCTGAGGGTGCGGGAGGGGCGACGCTCGGGAATCCACCGCACGGGCGGCGTACGCAGCGGCGAGCTCGACGGTGCGGTGCGCCTCGCTCTCGCGGCTGCCCGGGCGGCGCCCGCCGAGTCGCTCCCCCTGTTGCCCGAGGGCAACCAGCCGGAAGCTCCCGCGGCCGCCGTCTCCGACCCGGCCCTCGAACGCCTGCACGCCGAGGCGGCCCGGCGGCTGCTGCGAGAAGCGCTCGGGGACGACGAAGCGGCGATCATCGAGTGGACCATCGGCCAGGCCGCCATCGCCAACAACCGGGAACTCGCGCGAGGCGAACGCGCCAGTTCCGTCATGGTCGAAGTGCGAAGCGGCGCCGATCCGGGCGCCGGCTTCGCCCGCCACGCCGCCCGCTCGCTCGACAGCCTCCAGCTTGCGCGACTGGTCGAGACGGCGCGCGAGCGGAGAGCGCCTGAAGGCACGGCGGCGACGCCGCCCAGCGGCGCGCCGGTCCTCCTGGCTCCCGAGGCGACGATCGAGCTCGTCGAACTGCTGAACCTCCACGCGTTCTCGTCACGGGCCATCCTCGAGCAGGAGTCCTTTCTCCTCCAGCACACGGGGGTGCAGGTCTTCGACCGCCGCCTCGACCTGGCGGACGACGCCTGCCGCGAGAGCGGCCTTCCCTTTCCCTTCGACCTGGAGGGCGTCTCGAAGACACCGGTCGAGCTGGTGTCCGCGGGCGTGCCGCGAACACCGGCGCTGGACACCGCCACCGCTGCCCGCGTGGGACTCTCTCCGACTTGCCACTGCACGGGCGGCGAGGAGGCCTATCCCCTCAACACGTTCCTCCAACCCGGCGAGCACAGCGAGCGGGAGCTGTTCCGCATCGCGGACGGCGGCGTCTGGGTCAGCAGGCTGGACGAGGTCGAGTGCTTCGACCCCGCCCGCATGCGGGTGCGGGCAAGGGCCCGCGGGGTGCGTCGCCTGCGGGGCGGCCGGCTCGCGGAGCCGGTGATCGATCTCGTCTGGGAGGACAGCCTGCTCCGGGTGTTCTCCAACCTGCTCGCCACCGGCGACACCCTGTTCTGCCGTCCCTCGCGCGACGGTTTCCTCGGCGGCACGTCCGCGCCGGCCCTGGCGGTGGCCGACGTGGACGGTCTGACCACGGCGGGTTAGGGTTGGGAGAATCGACTCTGGAGGCCGCTGACGAGCTCGGTCTCATTCTTGCTGCTTGCTCGCCGGTACGGCCTGCTATTGGATTGGCGCCGCCGCCACCGCTACCACCGTCGCCGCCGTCCCCGGGCCCCGGGCTGCCCTCGCCGGGACCGGCCCCAGGCGGTGGGCCCGTGTCGCCGCCCTTGTCGTCGTCCGTGACGGTGGTCACGTCGGCG
>JAJEHN010000016.1 GCA_022823665.1 Thermoanaerobaculia bacterium
GCGACAGTGTTGCGAATGCCCGCTTGGGCAAGGGCGATGACGTCCAGGTAGCCCTCCACCACGATCAGCGATTCGAGCCGGCGCGAGGATTTGCGGGCTTCAAAGAGCCCGTAAAGCTCCTGGCTCTTATGAAAAATGGGCGTTTCCGGCGAGTTTAGATACTTGGGACCCTGGCCATCGCCAAGCAGCCGGCCACCGAAGGCGATGATCCGGCCCCGGCCATCCCGTACCGGGAACATGATCCGTCCGCGAAAGCGGTCGTACTCCCGGCCGCCTTCGTTCCTGCCAATCAGCCCGGCTTCGAGGAGCACCTTGGAAGGCACGGGGCGGGCGCCTCCGCCGAGCGCCTCGCGCAGGCCGCTCCAAGCGTCCGGAGCAAAGCCAATCTTGAATTCAGCGGCGATCTCGCCGGTCAAGCCGCGCCCCTTGAGATAGTCGATGGCTTGCGGCGAGCCCTTCAGCTGCGCCTTGTAATAGCCTTCCGCCGCGCGCATGGCCTCGAACAGGGGGGTGAGGTCGCGACCCGGGGACTTCGACTGCGCCCGCGGCACCTCCATGCCCACGGTCGCCGCCAAGGACTCCACCGCTTCGGTGAATGACAGCCCTTCGAACTCCTCGAGGAACTTGATGGCGTCACCGCCCGCCCCGCAGCCGAAGCAGTAGTACATGTTCTTGGAGGGGCTGACGGTGAACGAGGGCGTCTTTTCGTCGTGAAAGGGGCACAGCCCCTGCAAGTCCTTGCCACCCTTCTTGAGCGCCACCCGGCTGCCCACCACCGCCGCGATATCGACCCGATTCTGGAGCTCGTTGATGAAGGTCTTGGGAATCGTGAGGGCCATGGCTCACAGGTTAGCACCCTTTCTTCAGACAAAGGGGGTTATTTCTATGCGAGGGGTGCCCCCTCGCGCTCCCCGGCTGAGGGCTCCTCGAACGGCCACACCTCAAGGCCATGGATGGCGTTGCGGATGTCCATCGACAGGTTGATCGTCAGTGTGGTTTGCATCGCGTCGAGGTCGTGCAGGGTGATGGTGGATGGCGATGAGCCGGCGGCGATCAGGCTGTCGTTGACGGCGCACAACCCCCGGGCAAAAGCTTGCCGGGCAACGCGGGCGTCGCCCAACTCGGTGTGGGTGAGCTTCGCCGGGTTGTAGGTGGGCACTCGGAACGCCTTCTGTGGCCCCTCTGGGGGGACAAAGCGCACCAGGTTTTTCTCCGTGTCGTTGAACAGCACACCGTCACGATGGGGCTGGGCGTTGTGGACGCCTTGGGGCAGGGCCGCTACCGGCTTGATGTAGCGCCCGGTGTAGGCGTGCAGCCCGCCGGTGTTCAGGCCACTGATGTACATCGCCTCGCTGCGGCAGCAGACGTTGTTCAGATGCAGCCGATTGCCGGGCGGCGGACCCTTGCGGCTCTCTGGCTGGAAGGGCACCGCCCGCAGGCCTTTACGATCCCGGGTGACGTGCAGGCCCCAACTGAAGCGGTTGGCGTCGAGGTCGAACCCCAGGATGGCATCAAAGCCGGTCGAGGTGAGGTAGAGGCGCCGCTGGTGGCGGCTGATCTCATGGCAGTGCTTCAAGTATGGGCAGCGGTAGGATGCGATCCGCTCGAATCGCGCGTTGTAAACGAACAGTTCGTCGCTGGCGGCGATGAAGACCCGCCCCGGGGACTCTTCAAGGTCGAACGCAATGCCGCGCAGGCCCCGGTCCCAGCCCCGGCCCTGCCAGTCGATGTCCATGGCATCCCAGTCGATCGGCTGGCGAACCCGCTGATTGGCTAGGTCCACCAAGTACACCCCGCCGTGGCTCTCGCCCTGGCGGCTGCCGCGCACGACGGATGTGGCGATCAGTGTGGTCAATGGATCGACCCCGTGGGCCCACTTCTGTTGAACGCCCAAAGTACCAGTGTTATAACCGCTTGGCATCCGGTCCAAGCGCGCGGGGAGAGCAGCATGGCGCAGAACGGCGAAAACTCGGCGGGCAACCGCAAGCGATCGTTGGGGGTTGCGGTCTCCACGGCGGTGGCGAGCCTGCCTGCCGCCCAGGCCCAGGAGGCCACCCTAGAGGAAATCGTGGTCACCGCCACCAAGCGCGAGGTGAGCCAGCAGGACACCGCCATCGCCATAACGGCCTTCTCCGATTCCGAAATCACCCTGCAGCGATTCAAGACCTTCAACGACTACGCCGGGCAGATTCCCGGCCTCGCGCTCAGCGAGCGCCAGCCCGGAGCCAATTCGGTCATCATGCGCGGCTGCGCCGCCCAAGGCCTCTCCTTCAGCGACTCCGCCACCACCTCGGTCTATCTCGACGAGCAGCCGATCACCGCGGCGGGCTACAACCCGGATCCGCGCCTGGTTGACGTGGCCCGGGTCGAAGCCCTGTCCGGCCCCCAAGGCACGCTGTTCGGCGACGCCGCCCAATGCGGCACCCTGCGCATCATCACCAACAAGCCCGACCCCAACCAATACAGCGGCTGGGTGGATCTGACCGCCTCCACGATCGCCGACGGCGGCAGCGGCTACGACGTGAGCGCCATGGTCAACGTGCCGCTCGTGCCCAACAAGGTGGCCTTGCGCCTGGTCGGGTTCCAAGCCGACGAAGCGGGCTGGGTGGACAATGTGCTGGCGCCCACCCCGGGCCTCACGGCGGACAACTCGCACCGGGTGGAGGACAACGTGAACTCCTCGCTCTGGACCGGCGGACGGGCGGCGCTGCGGGTCGATGCCAGCGAGGAATGGACCGTTGATCTGGTGGGCATCTACCAGAAGTACGAACTCGACGGCTTCGGCGACGCCACCCTGAACCAACAGCTCTTCGAGGACACGTCCGTGTTCCCTGAATTCGGCAAGCGCGAGCAGGCCCGCTACACGCGCGACGACTGGGAGGACGAGTGGTATCAAGTGGCCCTGACCCTCGAAGGCGACCTGAGCTTCGGCAACGTGGTGCTCACCACCGCCTACTTCGACCGCGACAGCGCCTACTTCGCCGACGCCACCGCCTACCTGCAGGTGTACCAACAGCGGGGCGACTACTTCCGCTCCTTCAACACCGGCGACCCCTACTACGACACCGGCGGCATCTACGACTTCGGCGGCGACCCGGTGGCCAACGACTTCGACGGCCGGGAGACCACCAATTGGAGCGTCGAGGCCCGCTACGCCACGCCCGCCGAGGGCCGCTGGTCGGCCATCGTCGGCGGCTTCTACAACCGCCGCGAAGTGGAGGAGCTGTTCGTCTCCAACGTCTACAACTTCACCGGCACCCCCGGCTTCGCCTACATCAACTACGCCGGCTACTACTTCAATGGCATCGGCCCGAAGGCCGAGTCGAACAACTGGTTCTCCGGCACCTACGACAGCGACCTGGACCAGTGGGCGGTGTTCGGCGAGGTCAGCGTCAACTTCACCGAGAACTTCTCCATAACCGCCGGCGGGCGCTACTACAGCATCGAGAACGATTACATCGTGAGAAACGGCGCCTTGGTGGGCCTCAATGGCGGGCCACCCAACTGCGAGGTGGACTACTGCTACGCGCCCGGGGACTTGGGCGTTTCCGACGAGGACGGCTTCGTGCCCAAGGTCAACCTCACCTACACTTGGGAGGACAAGCTGGTTTACGTCACCTATTCCGAGGGCTTCCGGCGGGGCGGAGCCAACTCCGCCCGTCCGCAATCGGTATTCGGCCCGGCGACCGACCTGTTCGAGGCCCCGGCCGGCACCCTGAACACCTACGACTCGGATACGGTCACCAACTGGGAAGTGGGCGTCAAATCCGACTGGCTGGACAATCGGCTGCGCCTGAACATCGCCGCCTACCACATGATCTGGGACGACATCCAAGTGCAGGCCGAGGACCCGCAACCCAACATATTCACACTCGGCATCGTTAACTTCCCGCAGGCGGAGATCAACGGCGTGGAAGCCTGGTTCAGTTGGCTGCCGGACGACAACTGGAGCATCGAGGCCACCATCGGCTACAACGACGGCTCGCTGTCCAAGTCCGACATCCTCTTTGAAGGCACCGACGGGGCCGTATCGGTGCCCACCGGCACCACCCTGCCGATCGTGCCGGACCTGAAAGCCCACGTGAACGTCACCTACTCATTCCCGACGATGTGGATGGGCGCGGAACCCTACATCATGGGCCGCTTCACCCACACCGGCGAGTCGGTCAACTCGCTGGCAGGCATCGAGTCGAGCCCCTTCCTCTCGCCGGTGGTCAAGCAGGATCCTTGGCAGATCGTCGACCTGCAGTTCGGCCTCGAAGCGGAGCGCTGGGCGGCGACGCTGTTCGTGGACAACCTCACGGACGAGAAGGCCCAGCTGTTCTTCAACAACCGCTTTGCCCAGCAGCGCCTGTCGGTGAACCAGCCGCGCACCTTTGGCATCAAGTTCCGCTACATGTACGGCAACTAGCCTTCAGTCCAAGGCGGCTTGATCGACGGCGGCGACGATCGCCTCCGGGTTGCCGGTGGTCGAGAGGTTGGCGCCGCCAACGCCAGGAATCTCCCGGATGGCCTGAAGGGTCTCCGCACAAAAGGCTATGCCGAAGGACTCCGCATCCTTGGCACGCTTAAACTGCCCCACGAGGCCATCTGGAATGACCGCGCCCCGGTGGTTCGCCGCCAGCCAGCGCGCCGATTCGACCGAGGTGAGCAGCGGCACGGACACCAGGACATGGCAGCGCCGAGAAACCTGGGCCGCCACCAAGAACTTCATGTAGCGGCGCAATAGAGCCACGTTCAGGCAGGCCTGGGTTTGGACGAACTGCGCACCCGCCTCAACCTTCGCCTTTACTTCACTTGGTTGCCAGCCCTCATCGGGATCGAACACCGTTGCCATGGTGCCGAGAAACAGTTCCGGCAAGCCTTGGGCCACTTGGAAGCTGCTGAGCTGCTTGGCCGCGGCGAGGAACTTCTTGGCGCCGGTGTCGAACACCTCCTTCACCTGCGGTTGCCCGTCTTCGGGCAGCTTGTTGCCGCGCTGCAGCACCAAGCTGGTCACGCCTAGGGCGGCGGCGCCGAGCAACTCGCTCTTCAACGCAATCCGATTGCGGTCGCGCGCCGAAAACTGCAGCACGGGGTCGATGCCATGCTGCAGCAGAATCGACGCCGCGGCCAAGCCGGACATATGCACCAAGCCGTATGGGTTGTCGGTCACCGCCACGGCGTCCACCGCCGGGGACAGGCACTCGGCTTGGCGAATGAGGTCATCGCGGCTGTCGTCCTGATGCAGCCGCAACTGGCCAACCAACGCGAAGTCCTTGGTGCGCAGCGCGTCCCGGAAGGTTCTTGAGGGAGTGTCCATTGGATCAGGATTTTGCACCGTCACGGCGCCATTGGCGACCCACGGCAACCGCAAGCGTGTTAGATTAGCCGGTTCAACAACGAACCAAACGACGGGAGGGGCCGTGTCAAGCCAAGACCACGAACAGGTATCCATCTATCCATTCACCGAGGCGCAGCGCGAGGATCTGCTCAGCAAGGCCGGGGAGTGCGTCTTCAACTGGACCACCAAGGACGGCTGGGCGGTCGGCGTGGTGCACGCCTTCGTTTGGCATGAGGGCCGAGCCTGGATCACCTGCGGCGTCCACCGCCACAGGGTTTCCGCCATCCGCCGCGACCCGCGCTGCTCCGTGGTGGTCAGCGGCATCGCCGCCCCGGACGGCCCGAACGGCGCCATCACCATCAAGGGGCGGGCGATCATCCACGACGACGAGGAAACCAAAAGCTGGTTCTATCCGGCGCTGGCCCGTGGCCCCTACGGGCGTCTCGGCGGCATCCTGAGCGACGAAGATGAGGAGCAGGCCAAGGACTTCGAAAGGCGCTTGGACTCGCCGTTGCGCGTGATCATCGAAATCGTGCCCGAGAAGTGGATCACCTTGGACAGCGACAAGATGGCCAAGGACACCGCCGGGCTGCTCACGGACGAGGAGCGCGGCCCGCTGCTGGAAGCCGATAAGGTGCGCATGCCGGCCGAGCTTAAGCGCCGGGGTCTCGAATAGCCGCCGAGCGCTGGAAGCCGGCCCAATGACCGGCCGCATCCTCCTCACCGGCGCTAACGGCCACCTCGGACGGCTATTGATCCGCACTCTGGGCCAGGATCCGACCGCGGCCCCCGTGCGGGCCGTGGTCCGTTCCGAGCGCGCCGCAAGGAGCCTCGACGATCTCCCCTCACCGGAGCGGCGCGAGGTTCGCATCATCGACTACCGGGACCGCGCCGGCCTTGAGGACGCTGCCCAAGGATGCGCCGCGGCCATCCACCTCGTGGGCATCCTGAAGCAAACCCGGACCAATCGCTACGAGAACGCCCACGAACAGCCCGCCGAGGCGCTGTCCGCCGCCTGCGCGGCGGCCGGGGTGGCGCACATCGTGCACACCAGCATCCACGGTGCCGACTCCGCCTCCCGCAACGGCTGCCTTGCGTCACGCGGACGGGCCGACGAGATTCTGCTGGAATCGCCCGTGCCCGCCGTGATCCTGCGCGTCCCGATGGTGCTTGGTCCGGGCGACATCGCAGCCGAAGCGCTGCGGCATCAAGCCACTTCAGGCCGTGCGAGGCTGGTGCGCGGCGGCGTGGCGCTGCAGCAGCCAATCGCTGCCGCCGACGTGGTGGCGTCCCTGCTCGCCGCCACCGAGCCCAACGTCCCCGCCGACGCCGTGATCCAACTCGGCGGCCCGGAGTCGCTGAGCCACCGCGCCCTCGTCGAGCGCACCGCCCGCATCCTGGGCCGGGAGGTCGCCTTCGCCAGCACGCCGCTGATCGCTGCGCAGGCGTTCGCTTGGTTCGCACAGACATTCCTGGCCGACCCGCCACTTACGCTCGACATGCTTGGCGTCCTTGAGCAGGACGACGCGATCGACAATCAGCCGGCACTTCAAGCGCTTGGCATCGAACTCACCCCGCTCGACGCCGCCCTGCGCACCGCCTTCAACGAGGAATCCGCCCCATGACAGACACCGCCCCGAGCGACCGGCCCGCGCCCCCTCTCTGGCAGCGGGCGCTGCCTTGGCTGATTACGCTGGCCTGCTTCGCCTGGCTGTACACCCGCGTTGAAGGCGCGGCGGCCCGCCAAGGCCTGACCGCGGCGAGCTACCTGCTTGAGGTCTTCGCCAGCGTCTCCTGGGGATACTGGCTGGCGCTGATGATCCCCTACTCCGCCTTCTTCTTCCTCATCGACTCCACCGTGGTGTGGCGGGTGGTCTCCTGGTTCAACGCCCGGGTACCCTGGACCGGCATCCTGCCCATCCGCGCCAGTGCCTACATCATCTCCATCGTCAACGAGCAGGTGGGCAAGGGGGCCATGGCGCTCTACCTGAACCGGCGGGACGGCGTTCCCGGCTGGGAGGTGGGCTCATCGATGCTCTTCATCATGTTCTGCGAACTGCTCTACCTCACCTTCTGGGCCAACGTCGGCTATCTGATGGCTGCCGACACCCTGCCCTCCCAATTCGCGCTCGTGCCTTGGATCGGGGTGGGCGTGCTGATCCTCTTCCTGCTCTGGGTGGCCTTCTTCCGCGGCCTCATACCCTTAGGGAAAACGCTGCGCGAACGGGCCATCCTCAAGGCCTTCCGCGAGGCCTCGCCGCTGCGCTACCTCATCGTCGCCGCCATCCGCTCCCCGGCCCTGCTCGGCGCGGTGGTGGTCTATACGCTGGCCCTGCGCCTGTTCGGCGTGGAGGCCTCGTTCCTCGACATGCTGGGGGTGCTGCCGGTGATCTTCTTCGCCGCCGCCATCCCGACCCCGATGCGCGCCGCCGCCATCACCATCTGGGTGGTGCTGTTCCCCGACAACGAAGCCCAGCTATCCGCCTTCGGACTGGTCATGCACAACTTCTTCATCTTCTTCAACGCCGCCATCGGCCTGCTCTTCCTGCGGCGGGCGAATCGGGAGTTGGGGCTGGCTTGAGGCGGAGATTTGATCAGTGTGACCCGTCGAGCTGCTGGAACCGCCGCTCCGGCCTAGGAGGTGGAACCCGGTGAGATGCGCCTAGACTTCGTGCTCATCCAAGTAGTGGACGAACCTTCATCAGATGACTCAAACCGGGTACATGAAGGTTCGGCCCAGCCAGAGTCACGGCTAGAGTCGCAGCTAGAGTGACGGCCAGAGTCACAGCCAGAGTCGCTGGCGGCCAGAGTGCTCCGCCAACTTGCGAATGGACCGATGTCGAAGTCGGATCTATCCCTCAGCTTGGGACAAAAGCGAGTTTCCGGCCAGCTCAACAAGGTGACCCGCACGCTCATTGCGGAGGGTCACATTGGCTTCACTATTCCAGAGAAGCCCCGCAGCCGGCGTCAGCAGCTAGAGTCGAAGCTAGGTTCGCAGCCAGAGTCGCAGCTAGAGTCGCGGCCAGAGTGCTTCGGTAATCTGCGAATGGACCGGGACAACCGCACAGCGAGCCTCACTCAAGAACATGTGGGCGCACTTTAACCGGGATCCCGACTTGAGTTGCGTGCCATCGAAGCTGTCTGCGACCTCTTTCGGGGCCAGGAAGTCTACCAATCCGAATTCGCCGTCACACAGGCACTCGCGCTTGTCGTCTCGTGTGGTTACATTGAACAAATGATCACGATAGGCGTCAGAGAGTTGAAATCCCGTTTGAGCGAGTGCATCGACCTAGTGCGCGAAGGGAATGAAGTGCATGTCACCCATCGCGGCGAAACCGTGGCTGAAATTTGCCCCCCGTCGCACCTCGCAGACCATGACATCGACAATGAGCTAAGGCGCCGTGCACAAGCTGGGAAAGTGCGTCTCGGCGCACGGAATCGCCCGGAGGTGTACACCTGTATCTCCGTGCAACTGCCGGATGAGATTGTGCATGCCTTGCTAAACGAGTCTAGGGGCGCGTGACTAGACTTCTAGAGCCTCTCTCCGCTGTGCCTGTATTCGTTGCCGGTCGATGTCGTCGATCAGAGACAAGTTGCTCAAATGTCGAAGGGTGGCCTCAAAGCCTGTTTGCAACTGGCGCGCAATTGAATCCACCCCCTCTTCGGTAGCCAGTGGGCGGTTCATTCCGGCCACCCCTTCACGAACTAACCGTTCCGGCATGAGAAGCATCGCCGCAAAGGCATTCGCACGCCTCTCGATGGCGGCAGGCGCCCAAGGTCCGCTGGCAATGGCCAATCGGCGGCCGACTTCACGGTCGTAAAGGACGTGACAGAGTTCATGCGCCAGAGTGAATCGACGCCCTTGGGGGGTAGCATTAAATGGATTGCCTTCGTTCCACGCAATTCCTGGTCTGTGCCGCGGTCCCGCGATTGCAACGCCTCTAATGCTGCTGTCAGTCAACTGGACTTCCTTAACTTCAATGCCCAACTCGTCAAGGAGATCATCCACATCAACGTACCTGCCGGTCAGGAAGCGACCGTCGAGTCGGTCATGGAGACGACCGGCAAGATCGTATCCCTGTGACCAAGGCGCCAATGTCGTGACCATTGGCTCCGGGTGGTCGCCTGTTGCCGCGGCTTCTTCGCTCGAGTGATCCCTCGTCAGACCAACTATCAGGTTGCAGAGAGTCACGACATCCTCGTTGGTGATCTGAGGGGAGGAGGAGCCAAACATCAGGGCTGCATGGCAGGATCCCTCAACGACTAGGTTCCGGTCGCCTTCATGGGCCAATAGCGCCGCCTGTTGCTCCATCGGCTGGCTGCGGGAGATGTAATCGCGAACCCGTCGCCAACCACTTCGGACGGCTCGGGCGCCAACGCCCAGTCCGGCCAGCCACATGTGCCGCTCGTGATTTCGCGGCTTGGATAATCGGCGAATCGACTGCGAAAGCTGTAGAATTCGAGCGGAATCGGGCGCTGCTACGGAGAGGTATTCCGAAGCTCCGAGAAGTATCTCATGGAGAGGCTCCGCGACAGCCCGCGGGCTTAGGGTTTCGGAGCTGGGCTGAGATACATCGAAAACGACATGAGCCGGCGCACCGGCCACTTGCCCGGGGCCCCACGACACCTCAATGGCATCACGGAGTCGGCGGAATACAACGTCTGGAAACAGGCCACCCTCGCGAGCGGCGCATAGGGCGTGTCTCGACCACCACTGCTGCCACTCGGCTTCACGGTCATCCTCCTGTGACTCATTCATCGCGAACGGCGGAATTGGGTCATTACGGAGTGCGCGCCAACCCGTGTCCTCCTGGCTGCGACACGGCAGGCGCTCCTCGTGCAAGAGGGGGTCCCAGTTCTGGGCAAACCACTCCAACAAGGGAAGCAGATACCAATACACGTGATCAACCCGCTCCGATTGCTCAAGGTGGGCACAGAGATTGACGCCGCGAACCCAAAGCTGAAAGCCGCCCCAAGATATGGATTGGTCTGAGTTGGCGGCCTCACCACCATCAGGATCATTCAGAAACGCCATCCTGACGGCGAAGCGATCGGTGTCCCCGGCAAGACGTTCCCAACGAGTCGCCATAGTCAGTCCCCTCCGTGCCAGTAGAGTTTGACGTCACGCCGCGATACAACTTTATCCTTCCTCCACGACCGGACAATTTGGCGGGGAACCTCTTTCCAAGCCACCGGATAGCCGTGCCATACGTCGTCGTGCGACTCCTGGGCGCAATATGCCTTCCCGTCGTGGGTTGCGTATCGCTTACTCCCATCCAAAACGCTCCCCTGCAGCAGTTGGGCGGCCAACGGCCGCACTTCACGCGGGCACAGACTGCCCCGCCGCCCCGGTTGCCAAGGCTCTGAGTGCTTGGGATTGCTTTTGTACTCCATCATCGCACCTGCTGAGTGAGTCGGAAGAATCGACAATACGTTCTCGGCAGTCAAGGACAAGATGCATTCATGGAAAGGCTGATAGCACTTTGAGGGACGACAGACCACCCAAGCAAGCTACGACTCAGACCATTGTCTCCAATGAACGCCATCCCGCTAGATGGGTAGGACTTTGGCTGCTACACCAAGGTCCTCACCGGCACGCACACTCTAGAGGTATTCGCGGCCGCGCTGCGCCACCTGCCCACCCCGGAATTTGACGCTACCATATAGCCCCAACTTGATAAGTGCGCCTATCGGGCTTAGCCTCAACGCCAAGGATGAGGCGTCGAAAGTAGGCTTGGAGGGAAGCCGTGAGTGACGTGTTTTTGTACGAATCCGCCCAAGAGCAAGCCAACTCCCTGACCGTTGCAGGCCGCCCGTTGGGTGACCTCATTGGTGAAGTTTGCGGCCTCTACTTGGAGGACAATCGGCCTTGGGTCGTGGGATTCAGTGGCGGCAAAGACTCCACAGCCGTGCTGCAGCTGATCTACACGGCTCTTCAATCACTGCCCCCTGAGCGGCGGGACAAGCGCGTCTTCGTCGTGTCCTCCGACACCTTGGTCGAAACGCCCGTCGTCATTGATCTGCTCGAAACCACCCTCGCTGAGCTGAACGACAAGGCGGCGGCGCAAGGGATGCCCATTGAAGCGCACCAAGTGACCCCAAGGCAGGACCAGACCTTTTGGGTCAACCTGCTCGGCAAGGGCTATCCCGCTCCGACTCAGACGTTTCGCTGGTGTACGGAGCGCATGAAGATCAACCCCATCAACGCCTTCATCTTGGACAAGGTGGCGGAGATCGGGGAGGCCATCGTCATTCTGGGGGCGCGGAGCGCTGAAAGCGCATCGAGAGCTCAAGTCATCGCCAAGCACCGAATCGACGGCAGCAACCTGGGCAAGCACACCTCGCTGCCCAACGCCTACGTCTACACGCCCATCGAAGACTGGACCGCCGATGAAGTCTGGGAGTACCTGATGTCGGCCCCACGGCCATGGGGCGGCGACAATCGAGCGCTGTTGGAGCTCTACAAGGGTTCCAATGCTGGCGAATGCCCGATCGTCATCGACACCAGCACCCCATCCTGCGGCAATTCGCGGTTCGGCTGCTGGACCTGCACTGTGGTCACCGCCGACAAGGCCATGGAAAGCCTCGTTGAGCAAGGCGAGTCGTGGATGCGCCCTTTGCTGGACTTCCGCAACATGCTCGCCGAAACCACCAAGCCGGAGCGCAAGCCGGAGTTCCGCAACTCTCGCCGTCGAACGGGCAAGGTGTCATTCGCTCGGGGCGACATTCAAGACGACGGCGAGGGCAGCCGCACTCGCAAACACGTCCCCGGTCCCTATTGGATCCGTTACCGCAGAGAGTGGCTCGAACGTTTGCTGGAGTTGCAGCGCGACCTCCAGATGGGTGGGCACGACCTGGAGTTGATCACCGTAGATGAGCTCCACGAGATACGCCGCGAATGGCTGAACGATCCCAACGAGCCAGACTGGGAAGACCACCTGCCAGCAATCTATCGGCGGGTGTTCGACGAGGAACTGGACTGGATTCCAAATGATGTCGGAATCTTCACCAAGCCGAATGCGGAGCTGCTCAGCGACCTAGCAGACAAGCACGGCATCCCCAGTGCGCTCATCCAAAAGCTCCTCAACCTTGAGGTGTCCATGGACGGACTTGCCAAGAGACGTGGCATGACCGATCGCATCCACTCCATCCTGAGTGAGGATTGGGAACCCTTGGAGAACATTCTGGCCGAGAGCGAACGCGTGCACGATGGCGGCTATCAGGAAGAATTGGATGGCCTGCAAGCCGAATTGGCTGCCTTCAACGCCGCGACGGAGCCTTGAATTGAGAGGCACCGCCTACTACGACCAGAACGCTGACGCCCTGATTGCGAAGTACGATGCGTTGAACGCCGACGAGGTCCACCGCGCCTGGGCTCCTAAGCACCTTCGAGAGGAACCCGGTTTTGCCTGCGACATAGGCGCCGGGTCCGGGCGGGATGCCAACTGGCTGGCGGAACAGGGTTGGGAAGTGGTTGCCGTCGAACCGAGCGCCATGCGCGACAAAGCTGCCGCCGAGTCTCATCCGAGGGTCACTTGGCTGGATGATGCGTTGCCCGGCCTGAAGTCCTTACGAGCCCTTGGGCGAAGATTCGACCTGATTTTGCTGAGCGCGGTTTGGATGCATGTTGCGCCACAGGAGAGGGAACGGGCGTTTCGAATCCTCTCTGAGTTGCTCAATCCGTCGGGCCTTCTTGTGGTCACGCTGCGCCAGGGTCAAGACCAAGAGGAAAACCAAGCTCGGGGCTTCCATCCCGTATCCGCTGACGAACTGATCGGCTACGCCAATCAACGGGCCGTCGCGTTCAAGGGCCGCTCCGAAGACGACGACCTCGCGCGCAGCCACGTGCGTTGGGAAACGCTAGTGTTCGAAATGCCGGATGATGGCACCGGCAGCTTGCCCTTGCTGCGGCACGTCATCATCAACGACAACAAGTCGTCAACCTACAAGTTGGGCTTGCTGCGGGTGCTGGTAAGAATCGCCGAGAGCGCCCCAGGCATCGTCATTAAACGAACCGACGACTATGTGGACATTCCCTTCGGCGTGGTCGGCCTGTATTGGATTCAACAGTATCGGCGCTTAGTGATTCGAGGCATTCCCCAACTGCCCGGCAACAAGAAAAGTTACGGTTGGGCGAAAACCGCCTTCCATCAGTTGGTCCAAAAGCTCTCCGCTTCCGACCTTCGGCTTGGCGCCCAATTTGACGCCGATCGTGGGGTCATCGTGACCCGCGCCATTGGCGACGCCTGCCAGAACATCAAGCAAATGCCCGCACGGTACATCACCTATCCCGGCTCGCCGGATAAGCCGGTGTTCAAGGTAATCGAAGGAAAGAGGGCGCAAAAGCCCTCAAAACACATCGTCCTGTCGAAGCAGTATCTGGCGAAGTTCGGCCTCTTGCGCATTCAGAGCCAACTCTGGCAGACGCTTGGCCAATACGCTTGCTGGTTGGATCCAGTGATCGTGAAGGAATGGTCCCAGTTAATGACTGGTTGGGGCGTTGCGGACTCAAAAGGACACGAGAACGACTGGCAAGAGAGTTCTCGCGACACCAGACTGGCTTCCGAGCGAGCCATGACCCTTAGAGACGAAGGATTCGATCTAACTTGCGTTTGGTCGGACTCCCGGATCAGATCATCTTTCCAAATCGATCACTGCTTTCCTTGGTCAAGATGGTACAACAACGACCTCTGGAATCTCCTGCCAACCAAGGTGGCAATCAACCGCAGCAAGCTCGATAAGCTACCCTCCTCACTGGCCATGTCCGAAGCTCGCGAAAACATCATCAATTGGTGGGAGAGCGCTTGGGAACATTCATCGCATCGCGACCAGTTCTTCATGGAGGCGGAGTACTCCCTGCCGGGGCTTTCCGGCAACCCCCCTCTCCTAAAGGACGTGTACCAAGCGACGATGCATCAGCGGGCGCGGCTCAAGCAGGACCAACAGCTAGCGGAATGGTCGTTATCGGGACGCGGCTAGTTGCTTGCCCACACTGTCCATTGGTCCTCCATTCAGCTACCAACCCCGATGCCCCGGCGGCGGCGGATCTTCCGGCGGCCCGGCGAAGCATTGGGCGATGGCCATCCAGGACGTGGCGGCGTCGCCGACCACGTTGAGATCGGTTTCGGCGATGTTGCGCCCTTGGGTGACGACGTGGGCGAACTCCACGGCGGAGCCGCTCACGCAGTCGGTGTCGGACGGGTCGTTCCATTCCCACACCGCCCCGGAGGGCGAATCGAGGCGCACGTAGGGGATCGGGGACGGGGTTTCGAGGCCGCGGTTAACGAAGGTCCAGCCGAAGGTGCGCACGCCGATGTGGCAGACGTTGCGGATGCGGTCGCTGTTGCGGCGCTGCACGTGCAGCAGGTCGTAGATGTCCTGGCCGTGCGCCCAAGTCTCCATTTGCCGCGCCGTGGCCATCATGGCGATGCCCATGTCCGGCCCGAACCAAGGGGCGCGCAGCGCCGGGTCCGCCACATCGAGGGCATTGCAGAGTTGATCGAAGTAGGAGCGCCAGCGCTCCAGCAGCGCCCGGCCCTCCAACGGCTTCAGGTTCGGCGGAATTCCCGCATCCAATCCGTCCCGCCATTCGCGGAAGCCGTCCGGGTCGGTCACCGAGTGCACCGCCCAGCGGTCGGCGTCGTGCAGGTGCTGCACCACCCAATTGACGGTGCGGCCCTTGAAGGGCGTTTCCAGCGACCATTGGTCGTCCTTCAGCGTGTCGAGGAACGAGAAAAGCTCAGTGCCCTCCTCGCGCAGGTCGTTGACTTGTTGGTTCATGTGCGTTTCCGAACAGTGTTGAACTGGATGTAGGGACTTCGCGTAGCGCTAGTTCGAGCCTGCAAGATATCAGAGGCGCAGGTTCTTAGTCGCGTTCTTGGGAAGGGTGTTGGGAACCTGCCCGGTGCCGAGCCAAACGCGCCTCCAATTCGGCGACGCGGGCCTCGGCAGCACGCTGACGTTCCTCTGCCGCTCGGCGTCGCGCCGCCTCGGCTTCGGCCCTTGCGGCGCTGTCCCGTTGGCTGAGGTCCAGCTCGTCATAGGTGGGAAAGTCCTGGCCAGTCGCTGGGTCCATCAACCGCACTTCCTCGCCGAACTGCCGGAACGTCAGCCCGAGCACCTCGCTGTGCAGCGTCCAGACTCCACCGCGCCGCTCCGCGTCGATGGGAACGTAGGCCCCACCCTCAAGGCGGAACCCGCGCAGCGGCGGCTCGTAGAACTCCGCCCTCGGATCGCAGGCGACGTACTCCTTCACGCCCATGGACTCGTAAATGTCCCGCTTTTCGTTGAGATCGCGCTTCCAACTGCTTGGCGACGCCACCTCCAAGGCAAAGTCCGGCGGCTTCGGCTCCTCCCACAGCCGGTAGCTGTAGCGGGGCAGGTCGCGCGCGCCGATCACCACGAACAGGTCCGGTGCCACCACTGCCGTCCGGTCCCCTTCCTTCGCGTAAATCAGCAGATTGCCGCTCACGTAAACGTTGGGCTGGTCACCGTACCAATAGACCCGCACGGCGTCGTACAAGTAGCAGATGGCGTATCGCTGAAAGTCGTTCTCATATCTGGGCTTGCCGTCGGAGCTCGGATACTTCGCCTCCGAACGCCGTTCGCGCTCGTGAAACTCGGCCACCAGCCGCGCCTCCTCCTCGGCAAGCACTTCGGGGGACGTTGCGGGGTCGCTCATGGATGCGTTCTCCGGACCTTGAGGGCGAGCCGCCACCGTAGCACGGCCTATCGCGGGCCGCAAAACGACCGCGGTCAGCGCAGGTACTTGCGCCTGAGAGCGGCTAGGTCCTGCTCGTCGATCCCTAGTTCCTGTTCGGCATAGGCCTCGACCGATCCGTACTCGTCGCGGATGCGTTCGATGACGAATGCGAGGTAGGGAACGCCGTCCGAGGTCACCAACGGATTGGGCCGGTCGGGGTGCGACATGGCCTTGCGGTACTCCAGCATCACGGCGGCGAAGGCGTTGGTCTTGGCGGCCTCGGCAAGATCGACGCCGCCCTGTTCGACGGCCGGTCTACGAAAGTCCGTGGACAGCAGGTAGTCCTCGATGACGGTGGGTTCGGGAACGCCGAGCAGCAACAGCATGAGGGCGGAGACGATCCCCGTTCGGTCCTGTCCGGCCGAGCAGTTCACAACCATGGGCGCCCCGTCACCAAGCGCTTGATGAAAGTACGTCTTGATCTGGGGCCCAATCGAGGCCAGCAGCAGGGGATACAACTCGGCCGTGTCCGGACGTTCGGCGGCCTCATCGCCGGACATCATGTCGGCAAACGAGTAATCCCCCATCACCAAGCCGATGCGGCTTTTGGCCGCCCAGTGGTTCGGATAAAGGCCGATCTCGTCATTCGATCGAAGGTCCACGATGGTCTTGATCCCGAATTGATCCAGGTAAGCCATGTCCGCATCGGTCAAACCCGTCATGGCGCCGGAGCGGAACAGCAGACCCCTAGCGACAGTTCTGCCGTCAACCGTCTTGTAGCCGCCGAGATCGCGGAAGTTCGAACCCCCTTCCAGCGGCAGCAGCCGCCGATAGCTCGTCGACAGGTCGGCAACCGCTGTTGAGGCAACAACGAGCAGCAGGATAAGGGATATCAACCGAGCAATCATTGCTTCTCGCCTCCGGCTCCGCGTCAGCGCGCGTAGCGAATGGAAACCCCCCAAGTCCGTGGCGGCCCGTATTGGGAGATGGTGCCGCCGGTGGTTGCGTTGGGGGTGTGGATCGAGACGAACTCCTCATCGGAGATGTTCTCCACGAACGCGACCACGCGAATCCCCTCCATGCTGGCGGCGGCGGGGGTCCAAATCAGGCGCGCATTGCCCATCGATATCTCATCCTGCTGGGCGAAGTCGTTGTTGAAGACATCGTGGTACAGCTTATCCGTATGGGAGTACTCGCCGCGCAGGGTGAGCTTGCCGGCGCCACCCAAGGGCAGGTCGTACTCCGCGCTTAGGGTGAACTTGGTGCCGGGCGAGCGCAGCAGGTCGTTGCCCTTAAGCTGCTGCTTGCAGCCGAGGCCCGTTGCGTCGCAGTTGTCGCCAATGTGCGGGTTGAGCGGGTCGGTGGACAGGAAGTCCTTGAATTCCGCCTTGAGCAGGGAGATTGAGCTGTCCATGCGGAAGCGCTCGGTGGCCAGCCACAGCAATTCCGCCTCGAACCCGTACGTCTTGGCGTCCGAGGCGTTTTCGACCACGGAGGCGTTGTTGATGAACAAGCGCGCCTGGTAGTCCTCGTAGTCGTAGTAGAAGGCGGACAGGTTGAGCTGCATGGCGTTGTCCAGAAAGCGCGACTTGCTGCCCACTTCATAAGCCATCAGGGTCTCCGGGTCGAAGCGGTTGTTGCAGGTGCCGCCGTTGAAGCCGCCGGACTTGAAGCCGGTGGAGACGGAGCCGTACAGCATGGTGTTGTCCTGCAGGTCGAAGTCGACGCCGAGCTTGCCGGTGACTTCGCTCCACTTGTCGTTGAGTTCGAGCCCCAAGCAGAAGTCGCCGCCCAAGTTGTTCACCACCGACTGGCCGTAGTCCTTCTCATCCTCGGTCCAACGCAGGCCGGCGGTGCCGCGCAGCCGGTCGGTGAAGTTGTAAGTGGCCTGCCCGTAGGCAGCTATGGATGTGGTGTCTTGAAAGATGTTGAACTGTAGGAACGGCACCGGGCTGGGGCTGCCGTCGAGCTTGGCCCCGAACGCCGCCAACGAACCCGGCGGCAGCGGTCCGCCGAAGCCGCCGAACAGGCCGAAGATGGCCTCAAAGGTGGCTTGGAAAGCCGGCAGCTCATAGTCCCAAAGTTCGGAAATGTCCGATTCGTAGTAGTACGCCCCACCGATCCAGTCGAGCTTGCCGGAGCGGCCGCTCAGGGTGAACTCCTGGGACCACTCCTTGTTGTCCTGAAAGCAGCCCATGGTCAGGGCGTCGATGTCGGAGCCGTCGATGCTCTGCATCGGGCAATCCTGGTCGATTTCGAAGTAGGCGGTGATCGACTTCAATTCGACCTCCTCGCTGAGGTCCCACGACAGCACCCCGGACAGGCCGTAGGACTCCCGCTTGGAATTGAATCCGCCCGTTGAATAGGGATTGCGCGGATCTGAGCTCCACACGCCCGGCCGGCTCAGTTGGAGCCCCAGCGCCTCCGCGCAGCTCACTGGCCCGCAGAGGGTGCCCGGCACGCTCAGGATGCCGCCGGGATTGCCGGTGCTGAGCAGCAGCGGCGGCACCGGGTGGTCGTCCGTGACCACTAACGGCGGCCCGCCCACCTCGCTGTCCGTGTATTCGGCGCGCAGGACGATTTCCACGCGGTCGCTGGGGTTGATGACCGCCGAAACCTTCGCCAGCAGGGCCTCGGCATCGTCCTCCCGGCGGTCGAGAAGACGGTTCTTGGCATAGCCGTCCCGCTCATCGTAGGCGATGGCCGCCCGCACCGCGAACACGCCCGGGTTGATGGGCACATCGCCCGAGACCTCAACGCGCTTGCGGTCGTAGTCGCCGTACAGGGCAGCGGCGCTGAACGCGGGCTCCTCACCCGGCAGGCGCGTCACGACGTTCAGGCTGCCACCGGTGGAGTTGCGTCCGAACAGGGTGCCTTGGGGACCGCGCAGCACCTCGATGCGCTCCACGTCGAACAGCAGGGAGGACGAGGACACCAGTCCGCCGCGATACACGCCGTCGGTGTGCAGGGCCACGCCGGGCTCCGCGCTCATCTCCGAAATGTCCACGCCGACGCCGCGCATGGTCATCTGCGCCATGTCCGCGAGTTCGTTGAAGACCAACGCCGGCACGACGAACTGCAGTTGCTGAAAGTCATCGAGGCCGCGCACCTCGATGGTCTCCCGCGACACTGCGGTCACCGCGACCGGCGTCTCCTGCAGCGACGACTCCCGCTTCTCCGCAGTGACCACGATCTCCTCGATCTCCGCGGCCTGAAGGCCCGGCCCGGTGCCCCATGCGCCAGCCACCACCACAGCGAACACGGCCAACCACCGCACAGGCCGTTCAATCTCCTTAGACATAGCTTTCTCTCCCAAACACTGTGAGTTTAATCCCGTTTCAGAAAGGCACTTCCACCGCCGCGCAAAGAAAGGCCATCAGCGGCCGCGCCTTGGCAAAGGCTTCGGCCGCCTCATCGACGAAGCCCGCCGAGGCGGCGTTGGCCACCGGGAAGTTGCAGGCGGCAATGAAGTCCTTGCGCTTGATGTCCTCGATGTGGGGCGCATCCTCCGTATAGCCCCGGGGCGGGCGCTTAAGGCGGGTGCCGCCGAACTCGAAAGCGCTGTTGAACGTCCGCGACGCCTTCACCCGCTGCCAAGCTTCCGGCTGTTCGCAAATGCGCTCGCGGATGCGCTTTAGCGCGCCCGGCTCCGGTCGCCACATGCCGGCGGCGAGGAAGCAGCCGGAGGTTTCAATGTGCAGGTAGTAGCCCGGCGCATGGACGTCCTTGCCGAGTTCGTGGCGGAACTGGATGCCGATGTTGGTCTTGTAGGGCGCGCCTCGATGAAAGCGGGTATCCCGGTACACGCGCATCAAGGAGCCGCCCTGCCGCTTGGGGATGGCCAGAAAGTGCGGCGACGCCTCCTCGAGGCGAGACCCCATGGCGGCGATGAAGTCCAACGCCGGCTCGAGCACGCACTCGTCGTAGCGGTGCTTGTTCTCCTTAAACCAGTCGCGGTTGTTGTTCGCCTCCAATTCGGCGAGAAAGCCGATGGTGTCGGCCCCGAAACCCGTGAAGTCCGGCATTTAGAGTACTTTGCTCATGTCAGAGCCTCCACGAGTTGATCAATGACGGCTTCCGCCTTGGCGTTCATCTCCGCATCGGTGGCGTCCTGGATGGGATGCGCCACAAACACGCACCGGGCGTCCTTCATGCCGAGCGCCGTGGCCTGGGTGGCGGCGGCGTCAACAAACTCGGTCGAAGCGATCGACACCGACGGCTTGCCTTGGATCTCGAACCATACCGTGTCATGCAAACTGCACGTGGTACAGGAGCCTCAGTCCGCCAGCGCCTCGACCACGAAATCGTTGTCCCGGGCGATTTCGGCGCGCAGGTCCGCCGGCGCTGGCTTGGCAAAGGTCGGCTTCGCGTAGCGGTTGACGCGGATGCCGGGCGCCTCGGCCTTGAGCAGCGCCTCCAGCCGGTCGAGCAGCACATTGCCCTTGGGCTTGGATATGTCGAGAAAGGCGACGTTGCCGGCAATCCGGCCGCTTCGCGGCGTCACCCGCCGCTCCACCGGCACCCGTTCGTCGGTTGGATCAAGAATGGTTGTCATGGCTCTTGCCTCCTGTTGTTGGCTTTCCGTCCCGCCTGTTCAGGCTTCCTCAATTTTCTTCGAGACCGGCATGGAGCCGACCTCGCCGGTCACCCAGCCGTGGAAGGCGCCGGAGAACTTGCCGGCCTCCGCGCCCGCCACCACGATGTGGATATCCTCATCGCGGCGGAATTTGGGCAGCTTCTTGGCCCGCGCCTGCTCATCCATAGCCTCGATCATGGCGGGCTTGAAGCCGACCGCGGAGACCTCATCCGCCGCCAGCTCCCCAATGGAGCGCGCAGTCACCTCCTGGATGCGGGCGCGAATCTCCGCCTTGCCGTAGCCATCGCGGGCAAAGGTGTCCACATGCTCCGGGGCGATGACCAGCAGGGTTTCGGTGGCGAAGTGGGCCCGCGGATGAAAGATGCTGTCCAGGCAAAGCCCGAAGCTGCCTGCCAGATGGGGGCCGTCCCGAGCGTCCTGGTCAACGATCAAGGTGGGGCCGCTGCTCATGGCGAAGGCGGTGACCACCGAGTCTTCGGGGGCAAAGCCCCGCTCCACGTGCAACGGCGTCCAAGGGTTGCGCTCCTCCCACTCCGGGAAGCACATCGTGAACTTCATCGGGTTGCCCAGGGTGGAGCGCTCCGTGCCGCCGGGCTCGGCGCCGCCGATGTTGCGGATGGCCAAGCGCAGCGCCCGGCCGATGGTGGCGTTGGCGCGGCTGCCCTGGCCGAGCGCCCCGAGCTTCATGTTCATGCCCAGCCGTTCGCGCACCGGCCCGTTGACGACGATCACCGGGCTGGCTCCCATGGTGGTGGCCATGACGCCGTGAATGTTGAAGGCGTCGGTGCAGACCGCCTCCAAGCAGGCGATGACCACCGGCAGGTACTCCGGCCGGCAGCCGGCCATGACCGCGTTGATGGCGATTTTCTCCACGGTGGCCTCGCCCATGTTGGGCGGCACCGTGGCCACCACCTCCTGGGCATCGCGCCCGGTGCCTCCCAGCATGCGCAGCACCCGCTCGGGGGTGGGCGGCACCAAGGGCAGGCCGTCGCTGAAACCGAGATCGAACATCAACTCAACCTCGTCGTCGCCCTCCCCCACCTCGATGCGACGGGCGCGCAGGGGACTGTTCTCGGATTCCGCCCGCAGGCGGTCGGCAATGAGCGGGTCGGCGGAGCGGGAGCCGCAGCCCGGCCGCCATTCGGGGTAGTCCGCCCAATCGAGGGTCGGCGGCGCTAGGTTCAGCGCCTCGGCGAAGCCTTCGCCCGCTTGACGCCACTCATCGCGGGCGAAGCCCACCAGCTTGCCGTTTGACTGCCCCTTTGCATCCACCAGGTGCAGGGTGGGCACGATCTCCACGTCATAGGCGAAGGAGACCTTAAGCGATTCATCGTTCAGCAGCGGCACGGTCAGGCCGTGGCGCTCGGTGAGGACGCGATTGCCCTCGGCGGTCTGGCCAACAACGTAGAAGTCCGCAGACGCCCCCAAGTCGCGGTGCAGCGCCTCGATGAGCGGCATGACGTCGTTGCAGGTGGGGCAGTCCTCCTTGACGAAGCAAATCAACGCGGGCCGGGTGCCGGGAAAGCTGTGCTCCCCACCCCCGTCGTCCTCCAGCAGGAATGCGGGCAACTCGGACATGGTTTGACGTTAACGCAACTTGGCGATCAACGCCAACTTTCGGCCGCCCAGGTGTTCTTCCTAAGCAAGGCGGCGCAAGGGTTCGCTGCCGTCCCAGCCTTGGGCAGCCTCTTCCACCATCGCGTAGAAGCGGCGCAGGCCGGGGTCCTCCTCGTAGATCTCGAAGTAGTGGCCCAAGCTGGCGTTGGCGTCGGCGAAGGCGAACTTCACCTGGCCGGCCCGCGCCGTCATGCGGGCGGGGAAGTCCCGGGCTTCAAGGCTGGCGAGCTCGGCGTCAAGGTCGGGAGCAAAGTAGGCCGTGTGGTGCAGGCCCCAAGCCCGGCCGGTGAACACCGACGGGTCGTCGCCGTTCTGTTGCACCAGCTCGACCATGACGCGCCCCCACCAGCCGTACGCCGAACTGTGGTCGAGGGCTGCCGGGGCGCCGTCCAGCCGCACCGCGTCAAGCGGAATGTGCTCGGAGAGGAAGAACGGCCCAGCCCCTAGGTTCTTGGCCCAGCGCTCCGCGGCCTGCTTGATGTCCGGCACGAAGTAGGCGAGCTGGACGATCTCCGGCCCGTCCGCTGGCTGCACGACCACCGTCCCCTAGGCCGGAAACGCGGCAGGCGGCTCGAAGCGCATACCCGCCGTCTCCAGCGCCTGGGCGATCTGTATGGTCAGCCGGTCGCTTTGGGCGTTGCCGACGATCTGAATGCCGATGGGCAGCCCCTCATCGCCAAGGCCGGTCGGCACCACCGTCGACGGCAGCCGCGAGATGCCTGTCAGGCCAGCCCAGAAGATGTGCTGGTAATAGGGGGTTTCCTCATTATCGACCTTGAGGGTGCGCTGGCCGAAGGGGCGGTGATCGTGGGCGATGGCCGGAATGGCGAACTGCGGGGCGATCAGCGCATCGTAGTTCTGGAAGAAGGCGTGCCACTTCCAGCGCAATCGGTCCCGCGCATGGTTCAAGCGCAGCCAAGTGGTATGGTCCATGGTGGCGGCGCGGGCCATGCGCAGCGCCTCGCTGTCGTCATCCGGGGCCGCGCTCTCCACCAGCGCCTTCCAGCCCTCGACGGTGGCCTTGGGCGAGCCGGCGGTCATCAGCGACCACAGCAGGGGCCGATACACCGCATCCGACTCGGCGCCGGTCAGGTCCGGCTTGGCGTCCATGTCCACGGTGGCACCCAAGCCGCGCAGCGCTTCGGCGACGAGATGCACTCGGCTCTCCGTCTCGCGGCTGACCGGACAGGCCGCGTCGTTGGCCCAAACGCCAACCCGCAAGCCGGCCACGCCGGCTTTGGGCAACCCGGGCAACTCGTAGCGAACGCCGGGCTCGAAATCGTCCGCCCCGGCCACGATGTCGAGTTGCAGCTCCAGGTCGAAGGCGGAGCGGGCCATGGGCCCAATCACGGCGATGTCCGGCTCGGCCACCATGCCAGGCAGGGCATGGCCGCGACTCGGCACCAGCGCCCAAGTGGGCTTGTGGCCAAACAGGCCGCTGAAATGGGCGGGGGTGCGGATGGAGCCGCCGATGTCGGAGCCCATTTCCAAGGCCGTCATGCCCGCCGCCAGCGCCGCCGCGGAGCCGCCCGAGGAGCCGCCGGGCGTGCGCTCCAGGTTGTAGGGGTTGTTGCACTGGCCGTAGATGTCGTTGTAGCTCTGGAAATCGGCCAGATTCAGCGGCACGTTGGTCTTGCCGATGATGATGGCACCCGCCGCCTTGAGCCGTTGCACGGCCAGCGCATCCTCGGTGGAGATGTTGTTGCGATAGTCCGGGTTGCCCCAAGTGGTGGGCGAGCCGACGAGGCCGTAGGCTTCCTTGACCGTGATCGGCAGTCCCAACAGGGGCTGCTCATCGGTCGGCGGCCCGGCGACTTGGCGGGCAGCCGCCCGTGCCCCTTCGGCATCCTGCCAGACCACTGCGTTGATGGCCGGATTCAACGCCTCGATGCGATTGAGGTACATGTCGGTCAGCTCCAAGGCGGAGGCCTCGCCCGTGCGCAGCAGTTCGAGCAGTTCAATGGCGGTTGCGTAGGGGTTGGGCATGGCGCGTCTCCTTTAGTCAAATTGCGCTTGGTCACCGACTGGCCGGGCCGTAGAATAAAACGCCGCCAAGGATACCCTTGGCGGCGTCGATCATGAGGCGCATGTGGCGGACATGGCGGGGAACCCCCGGGCGGTGGGTCTAGCAAACCCACAAAAAGCCGTTCGGATCAGGATTTCCGTTGGAGGGATGACAAAGCCCTCCCGCCTCACTGCGCGTATCATAAGCGAACCCGATGGTTCAAGGAAACACATTTGATGACCGAACATCAAGACAGCCGCTGGCAGTCCCTAGCGGAAAAGGAGCTGCGCGGCCGAGCCGTGGAGGATCTAACGTGGCGCAGTCCGGAAGGCATCGACATCAAGCCCCTCTACACCAGCGCCGACTTGGAGCGCCTGGAGCAGGTGGACACCTTGCCGGGCCTAGCCCCCTTCGTGCGCGGCCCGCGGGCCACCATGTACGCCAACCGGCCTTGGACCATTCGCCAGTACGCCGGCTTCTCCACCGCCGAGGAGTCCAACCGCTTCTATCGGGACAATCTAGCCGCCGGGCAGAAGGGATTGTCCGTCGCCTTCGACTTGGCGACCCACCGGGGCTATGACTCGGACCACCCACGGGTGGCCGGCGATGTCGGCAAAGCCGGGGTGGCCATCGATTCGGTCGAGGACATGAAGATTCTCTTCGATGGCATCCCCCTCGATCAGATGTCCGTCTCCATGACCATGAACGGCGCCGTGCTGCCGGTGATGGCTGGCTACATCGTTGCCGCCGAGGAGCAGGGGGTCGCCCCGGAGGCGCTGTCCGGCACCATTCAGAACGACATCCTGAAGGAATTCATGGTGCGTAACACCTACATCTATCCGCCCAAGGAGAGCATGCGCATCGTCGCCGACATCATCGGCCATGCCGCGGAGCACATGCCGCGATTCAACTCCATCTCCATATCCGGCTACCACATGCAGGAAGCGGGCGCCAACCTGGTCCAGGAAGTGGCCTTTACCTTGGCGGACGGCGTGGAGTACGTGCGGGCGGCGCTGGCCACCGGCATCGAGATCGACAAGTTCGCGCCGCGCCTTTCGTTCTTCTTCTGCATCGGCATGAACTTCTTCATGGAGGTGGCGAAGCTGCGGGCGGCGCGCATCCTCTGGGCTGAGCTTATGGCGCAGTTCAAGCCCACCAACCCGGCGTCCTCGATGCTGCGCACCCACTGCCAGACTTCCGGCGTCTCGCTGCAGGAGCAGGATCCCTACAATAACGTGGTGCGCACCACCATCGAGGCGCTGGCCGCGGTGCTCGGCGGCACCCAGAGCCTGCACACCAACGCCTTCGACGAGGCCATCGCCCTGCCGACGCCCTTCTCCGCGCGCATCGCCCGCAACACGCAAATCATCATCGCCGAGGAGTCCGGCGTGACGCGCACCGTGGACCCCTTGGGCGGCAGCTACTACGTGGAAAGCCTCACCGAATCCATCGTTCGCGAGGCCCGTGAACTCATTGCGGAAGTCGAGTCGATGGGCGGCATGACCAAGGCCGTTGCCGAAGGCATGCCGAAGCAGCGCATCGAGGAAACTGCGGCCCGCCGCCAAGCCCGCATCGAACGGGGCGAGGAGGTCATCGTCGGCGTCAACAAGTACCAGCTTGAAACGGACGACTCAGACGTTGACGTGCTTGAGATCGACAACGCCAAGGTGCGCGAGGCCCAGGTTCGGCGGCTGTCCGAAGTGCGCGCCAAACGCGACGAAGCCACCACCCAAACTGCCTTGGACGATCTCACCCAGGCCGCCGAAGACGGCACGGGCAACCTGCTTCACTTGAGCATTGAGGCCACGCGGCGGCGGGCCACGGTCGGTGAAGTGTCCAGCGCCTTGGAGAAGAGCTGGGGCCGGCACCGCGCCGTGACCCGCATCACCAAGGGCGTTTACGGCAGCGTGCATGGCGATGGCGGGGACTATGGGCGGGTAGTGGATGAAATCAAGGTGTTCACGGAGTTTGAAGGCCGCGCACCGAGCATTCTCGTGGTCAAGCTCGGCCAGGACGGCCACGACCGGGGCGCCAAGGTCATTTGCAACGCCTTCAGTGACTTGGGCTTCGACGTCCATGCCGGCGAACTCTTTCAAACGCCCGACGAGGCGGCCGCCGATGCCGACAGCCTCGGCGTCCATGTGGTCGGCTTCTCCACCTTGGCTGGCGGCCATAAGACCTTGGCCCCGCAATTGATCGAAGCGCTTAAGGCGCTCGGCAAGGAGAACGTCATCGTGGTTTGTGGCGGCGTCATTCCACAACAGGACTACGCCTTCCTGCTCGATGCCGGGGTGGCTGCGATCTTTGGCCCCGGAGCTAACATTCCGAAGGCGGCCAGCGACATTCTTAAGCTCATTCCCGGACGGAACCGATAGCCGCGCGACCTGACGGTCGCGCGGTCGAATTCAAACTGATCAAGAGGAGCCTATTGTGATTGGACGATTGAATCACGTTGCCATTGTGGTGCCGGACTTGGCGGCCGCCGCCGCCTTGTACAAGAGTCAACTGGGCGCTGCGGTTTCCGATCCGGTGCCGTTGCCGGACCATGGCGTCACCACGGTGTTCGTGGAACTCCCCAACAGCAAAATCGAGTTGCTGCACCCATTGGGAGAGGGCTCTCCGGTCGCGAACTTCCTATCCAACAATCCAGCCGGCGGCATGCACCACATCTGTTATGAAGTGGAGGATATTCACACCGCGATAGAACATCTTACGGCCGAGGGGGCCCGCGTGCTCGGCGACGGCAAACCTAGGACTGGCGCGCACAATCTACCGGTGGTGTTCCTTCATCCGAAGGACTTCTGCGGCACCTTGATTGAATTGGAGGAAGTGCAGCGGGCCGACCGCGCCTCGCAAACGGCTTGATTAAATTGTTGTTTCACACTTCTTAAATTAACGATAGAATGTTTCGTTATAGAACGCCAACGGGTCGTTTTCTCTTTTCCAACGAAACACTTGATCGGGAGCTTTTACATGGGAATTTTTAATAGGGTTTTGCAGTCTCTTTCCAAGGCGGACGAGCGCTTGGCGACGCAAATGACTGAAGCGGTGGCAAAACGCGAATTCGAGCATCTTGGCGAATTGGCCTCGGTATCTGAAAAGGTGCGCGCGGTAATCGCCGAAATCGAACGCCTCGAACCACCGGCAGCGGCGCCGGCACCTGCCAAGCCGAAGCCGAAGCGCGCGTCGGCCCGTAGGGCCGAACCCGCCCGCAAGGCCCAACCTGCGCCCAAGGCCGAACCGAAGGCGAAAGCGGAAGCCGAAGCGCCCAAGAAGCGCCGCCGGTCGCCGCCGAAGCGAGGTTATCCGAAGTACTCAAGACGGGGCGACAGCCTCGTAAGAACGGATTGGTCGCACAGCAAGAAAGTCGAACAAACCCACGCCGTGCCCTACGCAACGGTGGCGCAGATCGCCACTACCATCGTCGGCGATGGTGGCGCGACGTTTCGCAAGGACATTCTGACCGGCCTCAACACGCCCGACGGCAAGAATCTGCCCATCCATCAGGTGTACCTTATTCTAGGTTGGCTGGTGGCCAGCAAGACCATTCGCAAGAAGGGGCGTGGGGACTACGTTCCCAATTTCAAAAAGTTGACCTCGGACGCATTGCGCGGCAGCTTCGACAAACTGAACGAGACGCCAAGCAAATAGTCGTTCGGTCCTTCAATACGCCCGCCCGGCCAAGACTAAGCCGGGCGGGTTGAATCCTGGAATGAGAGTGGGTGAGCGGTGCGGGTGTCCTGCACCTTTAAGGCTCGTGCCTGCGCCCATCGCATTGGTAAGCGCATCCGCCTGGCGTGCAGGACACCCGCGCCGCTCACCCACTCGACGCCAGCTATTCAAACTCCAGGATCGGCTGATCCACTTCCAAGCTTTCGCCTTCTTGGACAAGCACCGATTTAACGACCAGATCTTCGGCGGCGCGTAGGCTGTTCTCCATTTTCATGGCCTCCACCACGGCCAACTCCTCGCCGGCCTTGGCTTCATCCCCGGCCTGCACGCACAGCCGCACCAAAAGCCCCGGCATCGGTGAAAGCAGGAAACGGCTCAAGTCCGGCGGCACCTTGTCGATCATGTGCCGGGCGAGTTCCGCCCCCCGCGCCGTCAAGACCAAGGCCCGGGCTTCAACCCCACGGTGGAACAACTTGTAGCCCGCGCTTTCAACGTCCACCTGCGCCAGCGCCGGAGCGCCGTCAACCTCCGCCTTGAACAGGGGCTCGCCGGGCCGCCACCCGGTGGCCACGTGATGATCGGCGTCGCCAATGCGAACGGTGAAGCCGCCATCGACGGGCGCCACCCGAACGGCGTACTGCACCTTGTTGATGACCACCACCCAATCCTCTTTGGCGGCCCGGGGGAAGCGCCGCGTCTGACCGCTTATCTCGGCAGCACGGGCCGCCCGCGTCTGATGCACCACCGCTGCGGCAATCACCGGCACATCCGCTTCCCCGTCGGGTAGCTGATCCGCTTGGAAGCCGTCCGGGAACTCCTCTTCAATGAAATGAGTGGTCAAGCGCCCGGCGCGGAATCGTTCATGGGCGATGACAGCGCCCAGGAAGCTGATGTTGTGATTGACGCCGCGAATGTAATAGGCGTCCAGTGCCTCATTCATCGTTTCAATGGCCGCTTCCCGGCTCTCCCCCCAGGTCGCGAGCTTGGCGATCATGGGATCGTAGAACATGGACACTTCGCTGCCCTCTTCGATGCCCGTGTCCACCCGCACCCGGGCGCTCTCAGCGGGTGGCTGATAACGAACCAGCCGCCCGATGGAAGGCAGGAAGTTGCGCAGTGGATCCTCGGCGTAGACCCGGGCCTCCACCGCCCATCCGTTTTGTTGAACGTCGTCCTGCGTCAGGGGCAACGTTTCGCCAGCGGCAACCCGAATCATCAGCTCCACCAAGTCCTGGCCGGTGACCATCTCGGTGATCGGATGCTCCACCTGCAAACGGGTGTTCATTTCCAGAAAGTAGAAATTCCTGTCCGCATCGACGATGAATTCCACGGTGCCTGCCGACGCGTAGTCCACGGCCCGGGCCAAGGCGATCGCCTGTTCGCCCATGGCCTGGCGGGTGGGGGGATCGATGAAGGGCGACGGCGACTCCTCGATGACCTTCTGATGGCGGCGCTGGATCGAGCATTCGCGCTCGCCAAGGTGGACGGCGTTGCCGTGGCGGTCGGCGATGATCTGAATTTCGATGTGTCGCGGCTGTTCGATGAACTTCTCCGCAAACACCCGGTCGTCGCCGAAGCTGGATTTGGCCTCGTTGGCCGCCCGCTGGAAGCCGTCCCGGCACTCGTCGTCGCCGTGCACCACGCGCATGCCCTTGCCCCCGCCCCCGGCGCTGGCCTTGAGCATGACCGGATAGCCGATCTTGCGAGCGATCTCCACCGCGTGGTCCGGCCCCTCAATGACGTCCTCAAAGCCCGGAATGGTGTTGACGCCCGCCTCCTTGGCGATGCGCTTGGAGGTGATCTTGTCGCCCATGCTGGTGATGGCGTGGACGCCGGGGCCAATGAAGGCGATGCCGCGTTCGGCCAAGGCTTCGGCGAACTGGGCGTTTTCGGAGAGAAAGCCGTAGCCCGGATGCACCGCTGCCGCGCCGGTCGCCGCCAAGGCGTCGAGCAGCCGGTCGATGCGCAGATAGCTGTCGGTGGAGGCCGCTTCGCCGATCCGCACGCATTCATCCGCCATGCGCGCGTGGAGCGCGCCGGCGTCCGCATCGGAATACACCGCGACCGTCGCGATGCCCATCCTCCTGGCGGTTCGAATGACCCGGCAGGCGATTTCCCCGCGGTTGGCGATGAGGATCTTCTTGAACATTGAATCAGGCATGGAAAGCACCAAAAGCAGGAATACGGACGGGCGCGCTACAGCGGGATGTTGCCGTGCTTGCGCCAAGGGTTCTCAAGCTGCTTGTCGCGCAGCATGGCGAACGACTTGCAGACCCGTTCCCGGGTCTCATGGGGGCGAATGATGTCATCCACGTAGCCGCGGCTGGCGGCGATGAAGGGGTTGGCGAACTTGGCCTGGTATTCGTCGGTGCGCGCCTGAATCAAGTCCTCATCGCCCTTGTCCTTGCGGAAGATGATCTCCACGGCGCCCTTGGCGCCCATCACGGCGATCTCCGCGCTCGGCCACGCGAAGTTCACGTCGCCGCGCAGATGCTTGGACGCCATCACGTCGTAGGCGCCCCCGTAGGCCTTGCGCGTGATCAAGGTCACCTTGGGCACGGTGCATTCGGCGTAGGCATAGAGCAGCTTGGCGCCGTTCTTGATGATGCCGCCGTACTCCTGGGCGGTGCCTGGCATGAAGCCGGGCACGTCCACTAGCGTCAGAATGGGAATGTTGAAGGCATCGCAGAAGCGCACGAAGCGGGCGCCCTTCTTGGACGAGTCGATGTCCAGGCAGCCGGCCAGCACCATGGGCTGGTTGGCGACCACGCCGATGGTGGCCCCTTGCAGGCGGATGAAGCCGATGACGATGTTCTGGGCATAGCCCGGCTGCAGTTCGAAGAACTCCCCTTCGTCGGCCACCTTGACGATGGCCTCCTTGATGTCATAGGGCTTGGCGGGGTCCGCCGGCACTAGGCTCGCGAGCGACGGCGTAGTGCGGCTGGCCGGATCGCTGGTCGGCCAGCGGGGCGGCTGCTCGCGGTTGTTGGGCGGCAGGTAGTCGAAGAAGCGGCGGGTCAGGAGCAACGCCTCCACGTCATTGGCGATGGCGAGATCGGCCACGCCGGACTTGCGGCTGTGGATGCTGGCGCCGCCGAGCTCCTCCGGCGTGACCACCTCGTGGGTGACCGTTCGCACCACGTCCGGCCCGGTGACGAACATGTAGGAGGAGTCCTCCACCATGAAGATGAAATCGGTGATGGCGGGGGAGTAAACCGCGCCGCCCGCGCAGGGTCCCATGATGACCGACAACTGGGGCACCACCCCCGAGGCCAGGACGTTGCGTTGAAAGATCTCGGCATAGCCGCCCAAGGAAGCCACGCCCTCCTGGATGCGGGCGCCCCCGGAGTCGTTCAGGCCAATCACTGGCGCGCCCACCTTCATGGCCTGGTCCATCACCTTGCAAATCTTCTCCGCGTGGGCCTCCGACAAGGCGCCGCCAAACACGGTGAAGTCCTGGCTGTACACGAACACCAGCCGGCCGTTGATGCTGCCGTAGCCGGTGACGACACCATCGCCGGGAATCTTCTGCTCCGCCATGCCGAAATCGCTGTTGCGGTGCTCGACGAACTTGTCCCATTCCTCGAAGCTGCCTTCATCGAGCAGCAGGCCGATGCGCTCCCGGGCGGTCAGCTTGCCCTTGGCATGCTGCTGCTCAATGCGGCGCTCGCCGCCGCCGAGCAGGGCGGCGGCCGCCTTGGCGGCCAACGGGTCGGCCGCCGCATCGGGGTGCTCTTCCGCCAAATCTCTACTCATGTCTTAACTTCCTTCGGTTTATGGCAGTTCCGTCGCGCCCATCAGGTGGCGGTCAATTTCCCGGGCCGCTTCCCGGCCTTCGTTGATTGCCCACACCACCAGGGACTGACCCCGGCGGCAGTCGCCGGCGGCGAACACGTTGGCCACGTTGGTCTGGTAGGCACCGTAGCCGGCCAGATAGTTGCTGCGTTCGTCGTAGTCGATGGCAAGCGGGTCGGAGGCCTCATGCTCGGGCCCCAAAAAGCCCATGGCCAACAACACCAAGTCAGCCGGCCATTCCCGCATCGTGCCCTCGACATTCTTGAACTGGCCGTTCTCGAAGGTTACGTCCACCGTGCGAATGGCCTTGACCCGGCCGCCGTCGCCGAGGAACTCCACCGACGAAATGAGATACACCCGCGGGTCAGCGCCGAACCGGGCCGCCGACTCCTGGTGGGCGTAGTCGGTGCGGAAAATGACCGGCCAAGTTGGCCAGGGGTTGTGCGGGGCGCGATCAGCGGGCGGTTGCGGAAAGAGTTCGAAGTTGACCAGGCTGCGGCAGCCGTGGCGCAATGAAGTGCCGATGCAGTCCGCGCCGGTGTCGCCGCCGCCGATGACGACCACGTGCTTGTCCTTGGCCGACGTGTAGGCGCCATCCTCGAAGCCGGAATCGAGCAGGCTCTTGGTGTTCTCCGTAAGGAAGGTCATGGCGAACTGAATGCCGTCCAGGTCCCGTCCGGGAATGGGCAAGTCCCTCGGCACGGTGGCGCCGGTGGCGAGCAGCACCGCATCGTTCTCCGCCGCCAACGCGCGGCTGTCAATGCTGCCATCCTGGCCGTCGGCAACCGCCGCATTGGCGCGAAACTCAATCCCTTCCTCGCGCATGAGCGCCAGCCGCCGCTCGACCACTTCCGCCTTGTCGAGCTTCATGTTGGGAATGCCGTACATCAGCAAGCCACCGATTCGGTCGGCGCGCTCATAAACCGTCACCGAGTGTCCGGCGCGATTCAACTGCTGGGCTGCGGCAAGGCCGGCGGGGCCGGAGCCGACAACGGCGATGCGCTTGCCGGTGCGCGCGGCGGGCGGCTCCGGAAGCACCCAGCCCTCCGCGAAGCCCCGGTCGATGATCGCCATTTCGATGTTCTTGATGGTCACCGCCGGATCGGTGATGCCGAGCACGCAGGCACCTTCGCAGGGCGCCGGGCAGACTCGACCGGTGAACTCGGGGAAGTTGTTGGTCTTGTGCAGCCGATCCAACGCCTCGCGCCAGTGGCCCCGATAGACGAGATCGTTCCACTCGGGAATCAGGTTGTGGATCGGGCAGCCGTCGTTGGACTGGCAAAAGGGAACGCCGCAGTCCATGCAGCGGGCGCCTTGCTTCGCCAAGTGGCCAACGTCATGGCCGGTGTAGATTTCGTCGAAGTCAAGCAGCCGGGCGGCGGCGTCCCGATAGGGCGCGGCATGGCGCTCGAATTCCATGAATCCGGTTGGTTTGCCCACTCTACAGTCCGGCTAGCCAGCCGCGATCATCGACTTGCGCTGCATGAGCACCCGCTTGTAGTCCACGGGCATCACCTTCACGAACTCGCCCAAGGCTTGCTTCCAGCGGCCCAGCAGGCGCTTGGCCACCGCCGAGTCCGTGTGGCGCCGGTGCGCCTCGACCATGCGTCGCAGTTCGCTGATGTCCTCCCGGTCAAGCAGCGGCTCAAGCTCCACCATCTCCGGGTTGCACAAGGCGTTGAAGGCGCCCTCGGGGTTCCAAACGTAGGCAATGCCGCCGCTCATGCCGGCGGCGAAGTTGCGCCCGGTGGGGCCGAGTATGGCCACCCGCCCGCCGGTCATGTACTCGCAGCCGTGGTCGCCGACTCCTTCCACCACCGCCGCAGCACCGCTGTTGCGCACGCAGAACCGCTCCGCCGCCACGCCCCGGAAATAGCACTCGCCGCTGGTGGCGCCGTACAGAGCCACGTTGCCGATCAGGATGTTGTCCTCGGCGACGAACTTGGAGGCCTTGGGCGGGTAGATGATGATCCGTCCGCCCGACAGGCCCTTGCCCACGTAGTCGTTGGCGTCCCCCTCCACCTCCAGGGTCACGCCCTTGGCGAGCCAACAGCCCAGGCTTTGACCGGCGCTGCCGGTGAACTTGAAGCGGATGGCATCGTCCTCCAGCATCTCCGGGCCGACGGTCTCGACGATGTGATGGGAGAGCATCGCGCCCACCACCCGGTTGGTGTTGACGATGGGCAGCTTGCGACGAACGCGCTTGCCGCTGCGGCCGCCCTCGGCCAAGGCGGGGCCGGCCAGCTCGATCAGCCGATTGTCCAGCGCCCGGTCCAGCTCATGGTCCTGGCTGTGCCGGGCGTAGGAGCCGAGAAACTCAGCCGGCTCCTGGGCCGGCATGAGCACTTCGCTTAGGTTCACGCCCTTGCTCTTCCAATGGCTGACCGCCGCCTCGGCGTCCAGCGCATCCACCCGGCCGACCATCTCATTGACGGTGCGAAAGCCTAGGCTCGCCATGATCTGGCGCATCTCCTTGGCCACCATGAAGAAGTAGTTGATGGCGTGTTCAGGCTGGCCGAGGAACTTGCGCCGCAGGGCCGGATCCTGGGTGGCGATGCCCACCGGGCAGGTGTTCAGATGGCACTTGCGCATCATGATGCAACCCAGCGTCACCAAGGGCGCCGTGGCGAAGCCGAATTCCTCCGCGCCCAGCAGGCAGGCGATGGCCACGTCCCGCCCGGTCTTGATCTGGCCGTCGGTCTGCAGCACCACCCGGGAGCGCAGGTTGTTCACCACCAGGGTCTGATGGGTCTCCGCGATGCCCAGTTCCCAGGGCAGCCCCGCATGCTTGATCGAGGTCAGTGGCGATGCGCCAGTGCCCCCGGAATCGCCGGCGATGACCAAGTGGTCGGCCCGCGCCTTGGTGACCCCGGCAGCCACCGCGCCGACCCCCATTTCGGCCCCGAGCTTGACGCTGATGCGGGCGTTCGGATTGCCGTTCTTGAGGTCGTGGATGAGTTGGGCGATGTCCTCGATGGAATAGATGTCGTGGTGCGGCGGCGGGCTGATCAGGCCGACTCCCGGCGTCGAGTGGCGGATGCCGGCAATCACCTCATCCACCTTGTGGCCGGGCAGCTCGCCGCCTTCGCCGGGCTTCGCGCCCTGCACGATCTTGATCTGCAGTTCGTCGGCATTGGCTAGGTAGTTGATGGTGACGCCGAAGCGCCCGCTGGCCACCTGCTTGATGGCGCTGCGCTTGGAGTCGCCGTTGGGCATGGGCTCGAAGCGGCGCGGATCCTCGCCGCCTTCGCCGGTGTTGGACTTGCCGCCGATGCGATTCATGGCGATGGCCAGCGCCTCGTGGGACTCGGCGCTGATGGAGCCGAAGCTCATGGCGCCGGTGGCGAAGCGCTTGACGATTTCGCTTTCCGGCTCCACCTCGTCGAGGTCGATGGCCGGACCCGGGGGCTTGAACCGCAACAGGCCCCGCAAGCTGGAATGCGCCGTGCTCTGGGTGTTGGCGTGTTCCGCAAAGCGCCAGTAGGCGGCTTCATCGTTGGCGCGGGCCGCCACCTGCAGGTCGGCGATGGCTTCCGGATCCCACATGTGGGTGTCGCCGTGGCGCCGCCAGTGAAAGTCGCCTGGGTTGGGCAGCACCGCGACGTTGTCGCCGCGACTCGGGTAGCCGAGACGGTGGCGGCGCTCAATTTCCTGCGCCAGCACGTCCATCCCCACCCCCTGCACACGGCTGGCGGTGCCGCGGAAGGCGCGCCCGATCACGTCCTCGGCCAGCCCCACGGCTTCGAAGATCTGCGCCCCCTTGTACGATTGCAGCGTGGAGATGCCCATCTTGGCCATCACCTTCAGCATGCCCTTGCCGACGCCCTTGCGGTAGGCGGCAATCACGTCCTCATTGCTGTTGATGTGGGCGGCGTCGTCGAGGTAGCCCTGCTCGCGGGCGTCCCAGAGGGTTTCAAAGGCGAGATAGGGGTTGATGGCGTCGGCGCCGTAGCCGATCAGCAGGCAGTGGTGGTGAACCTCCCGCGCCTCGCCGGTCTCGACAACGACGCCGATCCGGGTGCGTTCGTGCTCGGCCACCAGATGGTGATGCACCGCGCCCACCGCCAGCAGGGCGCTGATCGGAGTCCGCTCGGCGTCCATGGCGCGATCCGACAGCACGATGAGGCTGTCGCCACGGGCGATGGCTTGGCTCGCCTCGGCGCAGATTCGATCAAGCGCCGCCTCAAGGCCCGCCTTGCCGCTGCCGGCCGGGAAGCTGATGTCGATGGTGGCGCTGCGCCATCCCCGGTGGTCCAAGTGCTTAATGGCGGCCAGTTCGTCGTTGGACAGGATGGGATGGGGAATGCGCAGCCGGTGGGCGTGGGCCTCCGTGGTCTCCAGCAGGTTCCGCTCCGGCCCGCAGTAGCATTCCAAGGCCATGATGACTTCCTCGCGGATGGAGTCGATGGCCGGATTGGTCACTTGGGCGAAGCGCTGCTTGAAGTAGTCGTAGAGCATGCGCGGCTTGTCGGACATCACCGCCAAGGCAGCGTCGTTGCCCATGGAGCCGAGCGGGTCGCGCAGTTCCTTGACCAGCGGCAGCAGCATGATCTGCATGGTCTCGACGGTGTAGCCGAAGGCATTCATGCGGGCGGTCAAGGTGGCCCGGTCCCCGGCGGTGGCCTGGGCCGGGGGCAGCTCCGAAAGATCGATGCGTTGCTTTCTCAGCCACTCGCCGTACGGCCGCGCCTTGGCCCACTCGGACTTGATTTCCTCGTCGGGGATCATGCGGCCCTGCTCAAAGTCGATGAGGAAGATGCGGCCCGGCTGCAGGCGGCCCTTCTCCACCACCTTGGCCGGATCCACCGGCACCACGCCGGTCTCCGAGGCCATGATGCACTTGCCGTCGTCGGTGATCAGGTAGCGGCTCGGCCGCAGGCCGTTGCGGTCGAGCACCGCGCCGATGTAGTTGCCGTCGGTGAAGGCGATGGAGGCGGGGCCGTCCCAAGGCTCCATCAGGCAGGAGTGGTATTCGTAGAAGTCGCGCCGGGCGGGGTCCATGGTGCCGTGCTGCTGCCAGGCTTCCGGAATCATCATCAACACCGCTTCCTGCAGCTTGCGCCCGCTCATCAGCAGAAACTCCAGCACGTTGTCAAAGGTGCCGGAATCCGAGCAGTCCGGTTCGACAATCGGAAACAGCTTCGGCAGGTCATCCCCGAAGCGCTCCGAACGGACCACCCCTTCCCGTGAGTTCATGGCGTTGGTGTTGCCGAGCAAGGTGTTGATCTCACCGTTGTGGCTCATGAAGCGGTTCGGCTGCGCGCGGTCCCAGGACGGGAACGTGTTCGTGGCGAAGCGCGAGTGGACCATCGCCAGGTGGGACTCGTAGTCCGGCGCCGCGAGATCCGGGAAGAACGGCACGAGCTGGCCGGAGGTCAGCATGCCCTTGTAGATGATCACGCGGGTGGACAGCGAGCAGACGTAGAACATCTGCGCCTGGGCGAGTGCGTCGTTGCCGCGCAGGCGGATCGTCGCCTGCTTGCGGATCAGGTACAGCTCGCGCTCGAAGGCGGCCTGGTCGAGTCCGTCGGCGGCTCGGATGAAGAGCTGCTCGATGACCGGCATGGAATCGAGGGCGGTGGCGCCGATGTCGGCTACCTCGGGGCGGGTCGGCACCTTGCGCCAGCCGATCAGCTCCTGCCCGCGTTCCGCGACGATCTCCTCCACGACCCGCCGGCACAGCTCGCGTTCGCCGTCGTCCTGGGGCAGGAAGAAGACACCGGCCGAGAAGGTGCCGGGCGCTCCCAGTTCGGCGCCGAACTCGGCCGCCGCGACCCGGCGCAACAGGGCGTGCGGCAGCGCGGTCAGCATGCCGGCGCCGTCGCCGGTGTTCGGCTCGCAGCCGCAGGCGCCGCGGTGGTCCATCCGGGTCAGCATGTGGGCAGCCTGCTGCATCAGCCGGTGGCTGCGCTCGCCGCGCACGTGGGCGATGAAGCCGACTCCGCAGGCGTCGTGCTCATAGGCCGGGTCGTACAGGCCGACCTTTCCGGGACGCAGCTTCATGCCGCTTCTCCCTGCTCGACGATTTCCTCGTCGTCTCCGGGCATCGGCCCCGCGTTCTCGACCAGAAACGCGGCGAAGTCCTCGGCGGCCGGGCGCAGCCGGCCACGGGCGAAGACGATCCCCATCGGCCGTTCGAGTTTCGGCTCGAGCGGCACGGCCGCGAGCAGGCCGGCGCGCACCTCGGCGAGGAACGTCCGGAGCGGCAGGATCGCGGCGTAGTCGGTCGCCTGCAGCATGCTCTTGAACGTGTCGATGTTGTCGAGGCGCTGCGCGAACACGGCTTCGGCCCCGTTCTCAACCAGGTAGCTGCGGATGTGGCGCGCGGCGGGGAGTTCGTGGGTGAAGTGGATCAACTCGCGGCCGTCGAGGTCGGCGGCCCGGACGCGCTCGGCGCCGGCCAGTTCGTGGTTCGCCCCGCAGGCCAGGCACATCCGCTCCTCTCGCAGCGGGCGCGACTGCAGGCCGGGCCACTGCTCCGGGTAGGAGACGATGCCGAAGTCGCAGCGGCCGGTCCGCACCGCCTCGGCCACCGCGGCCGGCGGCTCGTACTCGATCTGCACGTCGAGTTCGGGCCGTTGAAGCTGGAACTCGGCCCGCAACTGGTTGAGCAGCGCGATGCCGGCGGAGTAGATCGCGTGGATCCGGACCGTCCCGCCCCGCTCAGGATCGAGACGGGAGACGCTCCGCGCCAGCGCGTCGTAGCGCGCAACGAGTTCGCGCCCCTCGCGGGACACGAGCTCGCCGGCGGGAGTCAGCACGAACGGCCGCTTGGAGCGGTCGAGGAGCCGCGTGCCGAAGAGCTCTTCCAGGTGCTGAATCCGCTGGCTGACCGCCGACTGCGTGATGCCGTGAAGCTCGGCTGCGCGGCTGAAGCTGCGCAGGTCGGCCACGTCGCAGAAGATGCGGAGCCCTTGCATCGGAAGTGCAAGAGCCTACATTAGCTGCGACTCATGAGCAACCGTTGAACATTAGCGAAGCTGATGTTGCGGGGGCCACCACCCGCACTCCGCTAACCCAGCCGCCAGTAGAAGACGACGAGATACGCCGCGAGCAGCACGGCGACCCACAGCGCCATCGACGCCGTGAGCCAGGAGCGCCCGAGGAACCCCTGCGGGCCCAGATGACGCTGCGCCGTTTCGAGCGCGGCGGCGGCGAGCCGGCCGGCAACGGCGTAGCCGGTGCGGTGCGTTGCCGTGAACGCGGCGGCGACGCCGTCCCAGATACGGAGGCCGACCCGGCGGTAGAGCCAGTCGGCGTCGAGGTTCACGGAGCGTAACTCCGGCGGATAGAGGCCGGTGCGCATGAGCGTGGCGAAGGCCAGGGCCGAGAAGAACAGGAGCTGGCTCTGGGTGATGACGTGGGTCGTCGTGTACACCTCGTAGTGGACCGGGTACGGCAGTAGCTCGTAGAAGGGGTTGGCCGTGCCGAACCACATCTCCGCCAGCGGGAACAGGCCGATCGCCATGCTCGCGGCGGCCGCCAGGACCATCGCGACGATCATCGACCGCGGCGCCTCCTTGCAGCGGATGCCGGAGTCGTGGTGGAAGAAGGCGAAGAAGGGGATCTTGATCCCGGCGTGGTGGAAGACGCCGGCGGAGGCGAACAGGAGCACGAGCCAGAGCCAGAAGTACTCCTTGTAGACGGCGGCGCTCATGATGAGCGACTTGGTGGCGAAGGCGGAGAACAGAGGGAAGGCCGAGATCGAAGCGGCGCCGATGATGCAGAGCCCGGTCGTGATCGGCATCGACTTGTAGAGGCCGCCGAGGTCCGAGCCGTTCACGTGGCCGACCCGGTAGAGCACTGCCCCCATGGCCATGAACAGGAGTCCCTTGAACAGGATGTCGGCGAAGGCGTGAGCGACGGCGCCGTTGATCGCCAGCTCGGTGCCGATGCCGATGCCGACGACCATGAAGCCGAGCTGGTTCGTCATGCTGTACGCGAGCACCCGGCGCAGGTCGTTCTCGATGACGGCGAAGAAGATCGGGAAGGCGGTCATCAGCCCCCCGATCCAGATCAACTCGGACTGGCCGGGGAAGGCCCTGGCCAGCGCGTAGATCGCGAACTTCGTCGTGAACGCCGACAGGAACACGGCGCCGGCCGGGGTCGACTCGGGGTACGCGTCGATCAGCCAACTGTGCAGCAGGGGGAAGGCCGCCTTGAGACCGAAGGCGAGGAAGATGAGGGTCGCCGCCAGGTTGGTGAAGCCGAGCCCGCCGTCTTCGAGAAAACCGGTCAGGTTGCGGAACTCGGCCCAGCCGGGAGCGGCGCCGACTTCGTGGCGGAGCAGCACGATGCCGGCGAGCAGAAGGACGCCCGAGACCATCTGCATCCCCAGGTAGCGGAGGCCGGCGCCGGCCGCTCGCCCGCTCCTCCGGACCCACACCAGCAGCGCCGACGACACCGCGGCCACTTCCCAGAACAGGAACAGGCTCCAGAGGTCGCCGGCCAGCACGACGCCGAGAGCCGACCCTGCATAGAAGACGCCGACCAGCGGCTGGAAGTTGTCCTTGACGTAGAAGGAGTAGATGCTGCCGATGAGCGCCGCCAGGTGGAAGATGACGACGAAGATCCGGCTCAGCGGGTCGATCCGGACGAGCGTCAGGGTCTGGCCGAAGAGTTTGAACTGGGCGTAGTCGCCGAAGTCGAGACCCCAGAAGCGCCAGAGGGAGTAGACCGGCAGAGCCAGGAGCAGCGCCCGCAGCACGGTACGGGGCAGCACGTTGCGCGGCGCCGCGGCCAGGACCACGCTGCCGAGCATGAGCAGCAGCGGCGGCGACAGCAGGAACTCGGCCATCCGGGACTCAGGTCGAGGAGCCGCCGCCGCGGCGCCGCTCGTAATAGTCCTCGGACCGCATCAGCACCCGCCGCATCTGCTTCGCCGCCAGCACCAGCAGGAAGGCGCCGACGAAACCGTAGACGGGGTAGAACCCGAAGCCGCCGTCGGCCCAGCCGCCCCAGGCGTCGAACTCCGCCTTCTTCTTGTAGAGGAAGTCCGCCGCCAGCCACAGGACGTCGATGAGGATCAGCGCGTAGAAGACCTTGGCGACGTTCCCCTTCCGGTCGAGCCAGTACGTCTTGCCGCCCTGTTTCCCGTGGTCCTCGTGCGCCATCGCTCGGGGGAGGTTAGCAGCCGGGCTCGCACTCCACGGACCCCGCGCGGAGCGCGTAGCATGACCCGTGGACTCGTTCTCGGAACCGGTGAGCCGGTGGTTCGACGACTCGTTTTCCGGGCCCACCCGGGTGCAGGAACTGGGCTGGCCGGTGCTGACCGGCGGTGGGAACGCACTGCTGGTGGCGCCTACGGGCAGCGGCAAGACGCTCGCCGCTTTCCTGTGGGCGATCGACCGACTCTGTCTCGGCGACGAGCCTCCCGGCCCGGGCGTGCGTGTCGTCTACGTGTCGCCGCTCAAGGCCCTCGCCTACGACATCGAGCGCAACCTGCAGGCGCCTCTGGTGGGCGTCGTCGAGGAGGCCCGCAGGCTCGGCGCCCCGGTGCGGCCGGTCAGCGTCGACGTCCGCACCGGGGACACGCCGACGGCGGACCGGCGGCGCCAACTGCGAAAACCCGGCCAGATCCTGGTGACGACGCCGGAGTCGCTGTTCCTGGTTCTCGGGTCGCGGGCGGCGGCGAACCTGCGCACGGTCGAAACGGTGATCGTCGACGAGGTTCACGCGATGGCGGCGACGAAGCGCGGCGCCCACCTGGCGCTGTCGCTCGAGCGGCTCGCGGAGCTGGTGGACGGCAAGGATCCGCAGCGCATCGGCCTGTCCGCCACGGTGCGGCCAATGGACCTGGCGGCCGGGTTTCTCGGCGGCGACCGGCCGGTCGAGGTCGTCGACGCTTCCGAGCCGCCGGACATCGACCTGCGGGTCGTCGTGCCCGTGCCGGACATGGAGGCGCCGCCGCCGGCGCCTGAGACGCTGGCCGACGGCGAGGGCTGGCCGCGTAGTTTCGAGACCGCCGGCCTGTGGCCGTCCGTCTTCCCGCGCATCCTGGAGGCGGTTCGGCGCCATCGCTCGACGATCGTCTTCGTCAACAGCCGTTCTCTCTGCGAACGGCTGGCGCAGCGCCTGAACGAGCTGGACGACCGGACCCGCGCCGCCGCGGACGACGAAGAAACGGAGGAACAGGCGCCGCTGGCCCGCGCCCACCACGGCAGCATCTCCCACGAACGGCGACGGGAGATCGAAGGCGCGCTCAAGGCGGGCCGCCTGCGCTGCATCGTGGCGACGAGCTCGCTCGAACTCGGCATCGACATGGGCAGCGTCGACCTGGTCCTCCTGGTCGAGGCGCCGGGGTCCACGGCCAGCGGACTGCAGCGCGTGGGCCGCTCGGGGCACGCGGTCGGGGAACGCAGCCGCGGTCTGATCTTCCCCAAGTTCCGGGGCGACCTCCTGGAGTGCACGGTGACCGCGATCCAGATGCAGCGCGGCGCGATCGAGTCGATGCGCCTACCGGAGAATCCGCTCGACGTTCTGGCGCAGCAGATCGTCGCGATGTGCTGCGGCCGGGAGTGGAGCGTCGACGGGATCCTGGCCCTGGCGCGGCGCGCCCGGCCCTACCGCGGCCTGACCCGCAACCTGCTCGCCGCGGTGCTCGACATGCTGGTCGGCCGCTTTCCCTCCGAGGAGTTCGCCGACCTGCGGCCGCGGGTGTCGTGGGACCACGGACGCGACGTGCTGACCGCCCGGCGCGGCGCCGACTTCCTGGTGCGCATGAACGCCGGCACGATTCCGGATCGCGGCCTGTTCACGGTCCACCTGGGGCCCGAGGGTCCGCGCGTGGGCGAGCTCGACGAGGAGATGGTCTACGAGTCGCGCGCCGGCGACACCTTCCTGCTCGGGGCCTCCGCCTGGCGGGTGACCGAGATCACCCGCGACCGGGTCATCGTCCGGCCGGCGCCCGGCGAGCCGGGGCGGATGCCCTTCTGGCACGGCGATGGCCCCGGCCGCCCGCTGGAGCTGGGCCGGGCGCTCGGCGCTTTCGTGCGCGAGCTCGGCCAGCGACACGGCGCCGCCGCCAGACACTGGCTCGAACGCGAAGCGCCGCTCGACCCGCACGCCGTCTCGAACCTCTGCGCCTACGTCGAGGAGCAGCGGGAACGCACCGGCGCGCTGCCGACCGACCGCGCGGTGACGATCGAGCGGTTCCGGGACGAGGTCGGCGACTGGCGTGTGTGCATCCTGACCCCCTTCGGCGCTCGCATCCACGCGCCCTGGGCGATGGCGCTGGAGCGCCGGATCGGCCGGCGGTTCGGCTTCGAGGTCCAGACTCTGTGGACCGACGACGGACTGGCGCTCCGCTTCGCCGACACCGACGAGTTGCCGGCGGCGCGGGAGTTCCTGCTCGATCCCGACGAGGTCGAGGACCTGGTCGTCGAGCAGGTCGCCTCCTCGCCCATGTTCGCGAGCCGGTTTCGCGAGAACGCGGCCCGGGCGCTGCTCCTGCCGCGCAACCGGCCCGGCAAGCGGACGCCGCTCTGGCAACAGCGCCAGCGGTCGAAGAACCTGCTCTCGGTCGTCCGCAGGTACCCCGACTTCCCGATCCTGCTCGAGACCTACCGCGAGTGCCTGAGCGATCTCTTCGATCTGTCGGGCCTGGTCGAGCTGATGGCGGAGGTCGCGGAAGGGGACGTCCGGGTCGACGACGTGGAGACCCCGGCCCCGTCTCCGTTCGCCCGCTCCCTCGTCTTCTCCTACGAAGAGCGCTTCCTCTACGACCAGGACGCGCCGGCGGCGGAGCGCCGGGCGCAGGCGCTGACTCTCGACCGGGAGCTCCTGCGGGAACTGCTCGGCACGGCCAGTCTGCGGGAACTGCTCGACCCGGACGTGATCAAGGCCGTCGAAGAGGAGTTCCAGGGGCTTGCGCCGGACCGCCGCGCGCGGCACGAGGACGACCTCTACGATTTGCTGCGGCGGACCGGCGGTCTGACCCGGGAGGAGATCGAGGCGCGGGTGCCGGGAGACGCTCGAGACTGGCTGGCGCATCTGGCGCGGCAGAAGCGCGCGGTCGAGGTCGTGTTCGAGGGCGGCGCGCGGAGGTGGACGGCCGCGGAGGACGCCGTGCTCTACCGCGACGGCATCGACGCGGCGCTGCCCGAAGGCCTGCCAGGCGAGCTGCTGGCCTCGCGGCCCGCGCCCCTCGAGAGCCTCCTGCGGCGCTACGCGCACAGCCGGGGTCCGTTCACGGCCGCCGATGCGGCGGCCCGCTTCGGCCTGCCACAGGGAGCGCTCGGACCGCTGCTGACGAGTCTGGAAGAGGCCGGCCGGCTCACCCGGGGCGAGTTTCGCCGGGAAGACGGCGAGGTCGAGTGGTGCGACCGGGAAGTGCTCCGCCGGATCAAGCGGCGCACGCTAGCCAGGCTGCGCCGTGAAGCCGAGCCGGTCGACGGAGCGGCTCTGGCGCGCTTCCTGACTCGCTGGCAGGGCGTTGACACGTCCGCGGCGGTCCCGGCTCTTCCGGCGACGCGGGCCCGCGGGCGGTCGGTGGCGCCGGCAGCGTCGGACGGCGCCCTGGTTCGTCTTCGGGAGGCCTTGGCGCAGCTCGAAGGCGTGCCGCTTTCCTGGCGGAACCTGGTCGGCCACGTACTTCCGGCGCGGGTGCCGGGATTCCGGGTCGAGATGCTCGATCGCCTTGCGGCCTCCGGAGAGATGCTGTGGGTGGGCGACGGCAGGCTCGGGTCGAGAGACGGCCGGGTCGCGATCTACCGGCGCGAGCGGTTCGGCGTGTTGGCGCGAGGGAGCGGGTCTCCCGAACCGTCGGAGGAGTGTCCGGCCGCGGCGCCTCATGGCGCGGTTCTCGAACGCCTGGCGGAGCGCGGCGCCTGCTTCACGTTCGACCTGGTTGGCGGTGTCGTCGGCGATGGCGACTGGGGCGAAACGGAAGTCGAAGCGGCGATCTGGGATCTCGTCTGGGCCGGCCGGATCACGAACGACACCTTCCTGCCGCTGGCCTCGCTCGGCAAACGGCGACGGTCGGCCGCCGGGCTTGCGTCTCGTGGGCTCCCCCGTGGCTGGCGTCGGGGGCCTCGGGCCGGGACCGCGCTTGCCGGTACGCGCGCCGGCATGGCGGGCGCTCGGCGTGGCCGGGCCGGAATGCTCGCTGGCGGCCGCTGGTCTCTGGTCGGCGACCTGGCGCCGTCGGCCGGGCGGGTGAGCGACACGGAGTGGTCGCACGCCATGGCGACGCTGCTGCTCGACCGCCACGGCGTGGTCGCGGCCGAGACGGCCCGCAGCGAGAACGTGCCGGGCGGTTTCGAGGCGCTCTATCCGGTACTGCGCGAGATGGAGGAGGCCGGCCACATCCGCCGCGGCTACTTCGTTCACGGCCTGGCCGGCCGCCAGTTCGCCCTGCCCGCGGCGGTCGAGCGCCTGCGGCGGGAGCGGCGAGGACCGGCAAAGCGCGCGGCGATCGGGATCCTGCCCGCCGTCGACCCGGCGAGTCCGTGGGGAGCCGTGCTGCCCTGGCCCCAGCTCGGAACCGAGATCGATCCCCGGAGGCGCGGTCCGCGGCGCGTTCCAGGCGCCTGGCTCGTCCTCCGGGCCGGCTCTCCCTGCCTCTTCCTGGAAGCCGGCGGCCAGGGTATCTGGACCTTCGCCGCCCTCGGCGGCGACCCGGAACCCGGGGACGCCTGGGCCGCGCTCCGCGACCTCGCCGGCCGCCGCCGGCGCCGAACTCTCAGGCTCCTGCGCATCGACGGTCGTCCCGCCCGCGAGTCCCCGTGGACCGCGACCCTGGACGAATGCGGCTTCGAGAAGGACCCGGACGGCTATCGCGTCAGCCGGCTCCTGCCGGCTGTGTAGCCGCCCAGCGGGGCTTCAGGTCGACCCGCCGAAGGCTTCGCGCAGTGCGGCACATGCCTCGTCGACCGCCTGGCGGCCGCCGTCGAGGATCGGGGAGAGCTGGAAGAAGACGTGGACCTGGCCCTCGTAGTTCGAGAGGGTCGCGTCGACTCCGGCTGCCTGGAGCGTCTCCGCGTAGTCCCTGCCCTCGTCGCGAAGCGGGTCGAACTCGGCGGTGATGACGAGGGCCGGCGGCAGGCCGCTGTGGTTGGAGGCGAGCAGCGGCGAGGCGCGGAAGTCGGCGCGGTCGGCTTCGGAGCGCAGGTAGTGGCCGCGGAACCAGATCATGTGGTCCTTTGTCAGGACGTAGCCGTCCGCGTTCTCGTCGATCGAGGGGCGGCTGAAGTCCATGTCGACGGCGGGATAGACGAGAAGCTGGAACGCGAGATCGGGACCGCCGTTGTCGCGGGCGAGCAGACTCATGACGGCGGAGAGGTTGCCACCGGCGCTGTCGCCACCGACAGCGATCCGGGCCGGGTCCCCGCCGAGACTCTCGGCATTGGCGGCCACCCACTGCAGGGCGGCCCAGGAGTCGTCGACCGCGGCCGGGAACCGGGCTTCCGGGGCCAGACGGTAGTCGGCGGAGACGACCAGGCAGCCGGCGCCGGCGGAGAGTTCGCGGCAGGCGTAGTCGTGAGTGTCCAGGTCGCCGATCACCCAGCCGCCGCCGTGGTAGTAGACGAGAATCGGCAGGGCGTCGCCGGCATCCCGGGGGCGGTAGACGCGGACCGGAATGTCGCCGGCCGGCCCGGGAACGGTGGTGTCCTCGGTGTCCACGTCGGGGCCCTGTCCGAGCATCTCGGCGACCGCCAGATAGCCGGCCCGGGCCATCTCCACGGTCTGCTCCGTGATCGGCGGAACCTGATTCTCGATCGCGGCCTGCTCCTGGGCTGCGAGGAAGGCCTGTACCTGGGGATCGACTGGCATCTGTGCGCTCCGTAGTCGTGGGAAGGAGCGCGTAGCCTACGTCAGCCTTCCGTCGCCTCCTCGGCGGCTTCAGCCGCTTCCTCGGCGTGCTCGACCGCCTGCTCGACGGTCTCGCTGACGAGATCGGCGAAGCCGCTCCAGTCGGCGTTCTCGACGCTGGCCGCGATCAGTTCGGCCAGTTCGCCCATCTGCTCACCGAGCGCGCCGAGCGCTTCGCCGAACATCTCCCAGTCGGCGCCTTCCATGGCTTCCCCGAGAGAGGTACCGAAGCGTTCGCCGAACTCTTCCCAGAACTCCTCGAAGCGGTCCCAGTCAACCTCGCCGTCAGGGTGCTCCAGGTCCTCGAACTGTTCCGCCCAGGCGTCCCACTCCTCCTCGTCGAAGGCCTGCTCGAACGACGCTGCGAACTGCTCGCCCCATTCCTCCCAGCGCCTGCCGAACTCTTCCCAGTCCTGGCCATGGGCTTCCCAGTCGGCTTCCTCGAAGCTGCGGCCCAAGCGCTCGCCCCATTCCTCCCAGCGCTGGCCGAGCTCTTCCCAGCGCTCGTCGTGGCTCGACCCGGCGTTCTCCTGGGACAGGAGCGCTCCGGGAACGAGGGCGATCAGAAGGGCGAACGCCAGCGTCGCCCAGCGATGGTAGTGAAGGTTCTTCATGTTCGGTCTCCCTGGCTGTCGGAGGGGCAGGTGGCCTGACCGGGCCGCACCTCTCTAACAACGTCGCGGCGTCGCCGGAGTTTCACGAGTGGGCATATCGGAAGAGCGAGCACTTCCCCTGGCGTTCCTGTGGTCAACTAGCCGAGCGATGGAGACAGCCGGACACATGCCGCGTTCCCAGTTCGTGATCGAGGGTGGTCAACCGATCGCGGGGACGCTGCGCGCGCGGGGCAACAAGAACGCGGCGTTGCCGCTCCTTGCAGCCGCGCTCCTCACGGACGAGGAGGTCACGCTCCGGAACGTACCCCGGATCCGCGACGTCGAGACGCAGATCGAATTGCTGCGCCAGCTTGGCGCCGAAGCCGCGTTCGTGGATAGCGACACGGTGCGCGTCCGCGCCGCGGGCCTCGGCGACGAGGATCCGGACCCGGACCTCTGCCGGGCGATCCGCGCCTCGATCCTGCTGGCCGGGCCGCTGCTGGCGCGGCGCGGGCGCGTGAACATGCCGGCCCCGGGCGGCGACGTCATCGGCCGGCGGCGGCTCGACACCCACCTGCTGGCGCTCGAGGGCCTGGGCGCCGGAGTCGAGCTATGCCCGCGCGGCGGGCTTCAGTGTCGCGTCGAGGGTTCGGGGGAGCGACTGCGCGGGGCCGAGATCTTCCTGGACGAAGCCTCGGTCACGGGGACGGAGAACGCGGTGATGGCGGCCTGTCTGGCGGAGGGCGAGACGCGGATTCTGAACGCGGCGAGCGAGCCTCACGTGCAGGACCTCTGCCGTTTCCTGAAAGCCATGGGGGCGCCGATCGAGGGTGTCGGCACGAACCTCCTCGTCGTCCAGGGCGTGGAGCGGCTGGGCGGGACGGAGTTCGAGATCGGTCCCGACTACATCGAGGTGGGGTCCCTCATCACGCTGGCGGCGGTCACCGGCGGCGAGCTGCGCATCCCGGGCGCCCGGCCGGAGGAGCACCGGGCTACACGGCTCGCCCTCGGCCGTCTGGGCATCGACTTCCGCGTGTCCGGCGATGGCCGCGACCTGTTCGTGCCCGGCGATCAGGAACTCCAGGTGCGCACGGATCTTCAAGGCGCGATCCCGAAGATCGAGGACGCGCCGTGGCCCGGTTTCCCGGCCGATCTCACCTCGATTGCGGTGGTGGGCGCGACCCAGAGCCGGGGCTCGGTGCTGATCCACGAGAAGCTGTTCGAGTCTCGGATGTTCTTCGTCGACCGCCTGGTGGCGATGGGCGCCCAGATCGTGCTCTGCGACCCCCACCGCGTGGTCGTCAGCGGCCCGTCGAAGCTCTATGGGAGGGACATGGTGAGCCCGGACATCCGGGCCGGCATGGCGATGCTGATCGCCGCCCTGTGCGCCGAGGGCCGCAGCGTGATCGACAACGTGCAGCAGATCGACCGCGGCTACGAGCGGATCGACGAGCGGCTGCGGTCCCTCGGCGCGAACATCGAACGCGTCGGCTGACTGGGGCTGCTAGCGTTCGCGCAATGGCAGGCCTCTACTACGAGCAGTTCGAAGTCGGTCAGCTCTTCGACCACGCGCTGCGGCGGACGGTGACGGAGGCGGACAACGTCTTCTTCACCGCGATGACCCACAACCCGGCCGCGCTCCACCTCGACGCCGAGGCGATGAAGAACAGCGAGTTCGGCGAGCGGATCGTCAACAGTTGCTTCACCCTGAGCCTGATGGTCGGCATCTCCGTCGGCGACACGACACTCGGCACGACGATCGCCAACCTGGGCTGGAACGACGTCGTCTTTCCGCGCCCCGTGTTCCACGGCGACACCCTGCGGATCGAGACCGAGGTCAAGGACAAGCGGGAGAGCCGCTCACGGCCCAACGCCGGCATCGTGACCTTCGAGCACCGCGCCTTCAACCAGCGTGATGAACTGGTGGCGCGCTGTACCCGGCTGGGGTTGATGCTCAAGCTGCCGGAGGGCGCTGACTCATGAAGTTCGTCGAACTCGCCACCTTCGATTCCCGGCTGGAGGCCGAGACGATCGGTCACGCCCTGGACCAGTACGACATTCCGTTCCTGGTGCAGAGCGCCGGCGTCGGGATGTTCGGCATGGGGATGATGGGAAAGTCGCCGGTGCCGGTGAAGCTCTGCGTCCCGGACAACCGGCTGGACGAGGTGAAGGAACTGCTGAGTTGCTTTGCCGAGCCGCTCGGGGAGGGCGAGGAGCCCCCGGCCGACGGCTGAGGCTCAGCCCCCGAGCAGTTCCAGGGCCTCCGGCAGGAGGCGGCGGGTAGTGCTGAACGCCCGGTCTCCGTGGATCGTCTCGTTGCCGTCCCAGTCGCCGAAGTAGCCGCCGGCTTCGCGCAGGATGACCGGGAACGGTCCGCAGTCCCAGGCGCTCATCTTCGGGTCGACCATCAGTTCGAGCCGGCCGGTGGCGACCAGGGCGTGGCCGTAGGCGTCGGACCAGCCGACGCGGTAGGCGGTGTTGTCCATCATCCGCCGCCATGCCTTGCGGTGGCGGTCGTCGACGAAGAGGCCGGGGTCACCGAAGGATACGTATCCCTCGGCCATGCTGGACGTTTCGCGGACCTGCGCCGGCTCGCCGTTCAGCGTGCAGCCGTGCCCCGAGGCGGCGGCGACCGTCTCGCCGATGCCGGGGAAGTGGGCGACGCCGACCTCGACCCGTCCGTCGACTTCCAGGCCGATGAGGATGCCGTAGAGCGGCACGCCGCGAACGAAGGAACGGGTCCCGTCGATCGGGTCGACGTACCAGTGGCGTTCGGCGCCTTCCGCGTTGGCCGAGCGGTCGCTCGTCCCGAACTCCTCGCCGACCACGACGTCGCCGGGGAATGCCTCGGCGATCCGCGAGCGGATCAGTTCCTCGGCGCCCCGGTCCGCCTCGGTGACCGGCGTCCTGTCGCTCTTGAGTTCCGGGTCGACGCCGAGGCGGAAGAACTCCAGCGTCAACTGGCCGGCGATCCAGGCGGTCTCGACCGCGAAGTCGAGTTCGGCTTCGTAGTTCGCGGCCACCGGAGCGTTCCTAGAAGTTCTCGATCGTCCGCTCGTCGCTGTTCGCCGGCAGGGCGATGTGCATGCCGTCGGCGCCGACGATCGCGTCGTTCGGCGCGTCCTCGGCCCGGCCGCGCATGAACACGCCCTCCGCCTGCGCCGCGGGCAGGGGCGGCACGAGGTGGCTCAGCACCAGGAGCTTGACCTCCGCGTCCGCGGCCAGGGCGTGCACGTCGGCGGGGAAGGTGTGGTAGTCGAGCGTGTCCCGGATCAGCTTCCCCTGTGGGTTGCCGGCGCTCTCGAGCGCCTGGGCCGCTGCGCCGATCAAAGCGCCGGACAGGACCTCGTGAACCAGGACGTCGACGCCCCGGCTCATGGCCTCCAGGTTCGCCGAACGGATCGTGTCGCCGCTGACCACGACCGAGCGGCCGCCGTAGTCGATCCGGTAGCCGACCGCCGGCACGATCGGCTCGTGTTCGACCAGGAAAGCCGTGATCTTCAGGCCGTCCTCGTCATAGAAGACCTGCGACGGGGCGTCCTCCGCGAGTTCGATCGGGCGTGCGTTCATCCTGCCGCCATCCGGCGGCAGCAGGTCGGCGCCGTGGTGAGCGACCCGGTAGGAGACGTCCAGCTCGTAGGCGGCCTGAAAGCCGCCGACCACTCGGTCGACGCCGGCAGGACCGTAGACGTCGAGCGGCACGGCTCTGCCCGAGGTCCAGCTCGCGAAGACAACCTCGCCCAGTTCGCCGATGTGATCGGAGTGGAAGTGGGTCAGCAGGACGCCGGCCAGACGGCCGACCGGCAGCCCCCAGAGGCGCAGGTTCTCGGTCGAACCGGGGCCGACATCGATCAGGAACATCCGACCTCCGGCGATGACCGCCGTGCAGGGGCCGGCGCGCTCCGCGCTTGGCAGCGGCGAACCGCTGCCGCAGATGACGACGTGCAGGGCGCCGTCGTCGAGCAGGGACGAGCGGTTCGGCGGCCGGGCCCCGAACTGGGCCTCGACGGCCGATGCGAGGAGGAGGCAGGCCGCGCCCGCTACGGAAAGGACGGTCGCCGCGGAGGGGCGCGTGGGTCTCATGTGGTCAGCCTTTCGGAGAGTGCAGCACCGGGCGAAGGTGGCGTCGGAACATAGCAGCCGGCCGACTACTACAATCCCCCGCGATGGCGGACCAGGCGCTGATCAACGATCCGACCGCGCTGCTCGTCTTCTTCGCCGGCTTCGTGGCGCTGATCTTCGCGCTGGCGCGGACCCCGTCCCTCGAGCGGCTGTTCCGGACGCTGCCGCCGATCGTCTGGATCTACCTGCTGCCCGTGGTGTTGACCACAGTCGGGATCACGCCGGCCGAGTCGCCGTTCTATGACTGGTGTACGGACTACCTGATGCCGTGCGCCCTGCTGCTCCTGGTGCTGGCGACCGACGTGCCGGCGATCAAGCGCCTGGGGCCGCTGGCGGCTGCGATGCTGCTCGCCGGCTCGGTCGGCATCGTGATCGGCGGCCCGATCGCGCTGGCCATCTTCCAGCCCATCCTCGATCCGCAGGCCTGGAAGGGCCTGGGCGCTCTCTCCGGGTCCTGGATCGGCGGCCTGTCGAACATGATCGCGATCAAGGAGGGCGTCGGCGCACCGGACGACATCTTCGCGCCGATGATCATCGTCGATTCGGTCGTCGGCTACGGCTGGATGTCGATCATCATCCTGCTCAGCGGCCACCAGAACCGGATCGACCGCCGCCACCGGGCGCGCCGCGAGGAACTCGACCGGCTGAACGAGCGGCTGCAGAAGGTGCAGCAGGAGAAGGCCCGGCCGATCACGCTGCCGGCCTTCGCCACGATGCTCGGCGTCGGCCTCGTGGGGAGCTGGCTCTGCATGCGCGGCGGGGAACTCCTGCCGCAGGTGGGCTCCGTGCTCTCCCACTTCACCTGGGGCATCCTGCTCGTCGTGGCGGTGGGCCTGGGCCTCTCCTTCACGCCGATCCGCCGCCTGGACCACCGCGGCGCGACGCCGGTGGCCTACGGCGGCCTCTACCTGATGGTCGCGACGATGGGCGCCGGCGGCAACCTGGCGGCGATCGCCGAGGCGCCCCAGGTGCTCGCGGTCGGCGCCGTGTGGATCGGAATCCACGTCGCCTGCCTGTACGTGGCCATGCGCCTGCTGCGGGCGCCGCTGTTCCTGTTCGCTACGGGAAGCATGGGCAACGTCGGCGGCGTGATCTCAACGCCGGTCGTCGCGGGCGTCTTCCAGCCCGCCCTCGCCGCGGTCGGCGTGCTGATGGGCGTCCTCGGCAACCTGGTCGGCACGCCGCTGGGTCTGCTCTGCGCCCAGCTCATGGCCTGGGTGGCGCGGGCGTACCACGGCGCCGCGGCGCTGTAGTTCAATACGGCGCGGTCCGCGGATTCGCCTCGGTAGCGCCGCCGCGGTGCGCTCCCGCAGGTAACATGGCCCGCATGACGGTGGCCGCGCAAAGAACGAGGGCGGAGGGGACACCGGCAGCTACACCCGCCAGACGGTTGTTCACTGTGGACGACTACCACGCGATGACGCGAGCGGGAATCCTGAGCGAAGACGACCGGGTCGAGCTCATCGAAGGAGAAATCGTCGTGATGTCCCCCGTCGGCAGCCGCCACGCGGCCTGCGTCGACATCCTCGCCGAGTTACTCATCCGCGCCGCCGACCACCGCACCGCCGTCCGGGTTCAGAGCCCGATCGGTCTCGGCGGGTCCACGGAACCACAGCCCGACGTATGTGTGCTCGTCAGGCGCGAGGATGCGTACAGCGAGCGTCTCCCAGGGTCCGAGGATGTGCTCTTGATCATCGAGGTCTCGGATACGAGCCGGTCCTACGACCGCCGGGTCAAGGCGGAACTCTATGCCCGCCACGGCATACAGGAGTTCTGGCTGATCGATCTGGGCAGTCGTACCGTCGAGGCGTATCGGACGCCTGGGCCGGACGGCTATGGTGAGCGCTCGGTTCACGAGGGTGGCCAGCGCTTGCCGGTGCCGGGTCTTCAGCTCGATCTCGAGGTTCGGACGCTGTTCCCGTACGAGTGACCGCGCGTTTGTCGCGGCAGCTAAGTATCGGCGTCCAGTGCGTAGCGGACGGTCATCCCGCCGCTGCTGAGCCGGAAGAGGTCCGAGAATCCAGTCTCGAAAGGGTTGGGGAGCAAGTCGATCTCCGGACTGTCGGTTAGCGCTCTCCTGATACGCAGGATGCGCCACCGGTCGCGATGGCTGTTGGCGAGCCGCGTGGCGGCCCTGATCTCGCTCGGCGGGAGGGAGAAGCTCGTGTCGTCCTCCGTCGTCGCTTTGACTTCGAAGTGCCAGGTGATGCCGTCGCAGCGGAATCGGAAGTCGAATCCGTGGCTGTCGCTGGCGTCGCGCTTCTCGCCACCTGCCGGAGGCAGAACCTTCAGGCTGTTCTCGGAGACCCACTTGGCAGGCGTCAGGACTCCGCTGCCAAACTGAGACCGAAGGTAGCGGTAGGCGTGCATCTCGCCGACGATGCCAACGAGGACGGGAAGGTGCGGCGACGAGTACCGATGCGAGGTTCTACCGGGCCGTTGTTGAGGTGGGGCTGGGCCGGGGGTCGGCCCCGGACCTGGTTGGACGAGCTGTGTCGGCTCGTTGCTTCTCGCGGCCGGCCCCTCCGGTTCGGGCAGTGTTTCGAGTCGGTCCAGGAGTTCGCCGTAACTCTCGGCACCGTCCACTTCAAAAGGCCTGCCTGCGATGTCGAAGGTCCTTTTCGCCTGCTCGGCCCTCCTCCGCCTTTCGCGCCGCTTTCGGCGCGCGTCCTCGACGGCTTCGGGCGACAGTCCGAGCCTAGAGCGAGCAGCCTCGAGTGTTGTACAGCCCTCGCACTGGGTGCGGAAGTCCGCGTCGTCGATGGCTCCAAGCGCTCGCCGGAAGCGCTCCTCGTTGGACCAGGTTCTGAGGTAGGCCGTGGCGTCCATTTGAGGAGGCTCTAACGCCTCCGACCTGGGGAGGTTTACGCTTGCCCGGCAAACCTCCAACCAGGCCTGATGCACAGCATGCACTTCTCCGAACTCTCTCCTGAGCCTTCTCTCGTTTCCGCGGTAGGTGTCGTAGGGGTCGGGACCGATTGCGATTCCCCGGTCGGCGAGGGCTGCACCAAGGCGCGTCGCTCCGACTGGTTGCGATGACGTCGGACCTCCTGCCGTGTTCGTGTCGTGAAGGGCCTCGAGCAGGTGCGAAGGTAGGTCCAGCCCGTGTGTGTACGCCGTATGTAGCGCCTTGAGAACGGCGTCGAGAGGCACTTCCCACCACCGCGTCGACCAGTCGGCTGGCGCCTCGAAGCTCTCAGTTACCTCCTCTAGCCTGCGGAACAGGTCCGACTCGCCCGTCTCGAGTGCGACGTGACGAGCCAGCGCCCGCAGGTACGGTGCGGCTTCGTCGATGTGTCGCTTGGCCTGATCGGCTGCCTCGCTGTTCGTCACCATCACGTAGCGGTCTCCAAGCTCGGCGAGCGCATCGTTCCATTTCGGTAGTTGAGCAACTTCGCCGAGACGCCGGAAGATCGCTCGCCCCATTTCGATGTCGTCGCGGCTTCGGCTGGCGGCTGAGATCAGCTGCTCCGGCGGCAAACGCGCGGCATGATCCGTTGGGAGATTCGCCGCCAGCCACGCCTTGAGGGCCTGCGTATCGCTCGCCGCTGCGTCGAGCCCTGCACGGGGTATCGCGAGCAACTCGAGGACCGGCCGGATGCGGTCGATAAGGAGCGTCGTGGCGCCGAACCAGCGATGGCGTATGTCGGCAACCGCTCCGCCGTCGATCTCGGCTCTGTCCAGCGCGGCGTCGATCTGCTGCCCGGTCGGTTCCGGCGCCGCGCTTGCCAGAGCACCCAGAACGAGGCGGAGATCCTTCAGGAGATCCTGACGCTCGAGGATCGCTTGGCTCGCCGATGCGAGTTCGTCGTACTCCGCGTCGTGGCAGAACAGGAGTACTGCCTCGTCGGGAAGCCAGTGGGCCCGTGGCTCGCTACGAGCGACGACCTTGTCGGCGTCCATCAGTTCCACGGCGAGCGAGCCGCATCGGCGTATCAGGGCGCCGCGGAGCCGCGTCATGGCGTTCCGCCAGGCGTCGGTGGCTGGGCCCCGGGGATTCGCGCCTCCGTGGGCGGCCAGGGTGAGCAGCACCAGGGGCAGCCAGGTGAGTTCCGTGTCTTCGGTCGACACGGCCCCGGCGGTCGCGTCGCCGAACTGGGGCAGGCCGTCCACGAGGCAACGCTCGCGCAGACTGGATGCGCGCCTCAGACCGAGCGCGTCGAGACGATCGCCGGCCGCCCCATGCGCTTCCGCCAGCCGCATCTCGAGAAGCGGTTTGCGGTGATCGCGAAGCGAGCGGTTGCGGGTGTTGTGATCGGGCAGGTAGACATCGGTCAGATCTTCCGCACTCCTGATCTCGAACTTGCGAGCCTTGGTCCAGACGAGGAACCGCTTCGGCAGTTCGGCGTCAGGGTCGAGGTGCCTCCAGGCGTGACGCACCTGACCGAGAAAGACGTCGAACCCACCGGCGGGCATCTCTTTCCTCTCATGCGCGTCTGCTAGAGCCTCGAGGAGTTCCGGCCCCGTTCGGTCTTCCTCGGTCGGATACACGTTGAGGCCGAGCCTCCTGAGCGTCGCGAGCAGTTCAGGGTTCTCACTCAGGTGCTGAGCCAGTTTCAGCGACAACGGCGCCAGGTGGGCGAACCGACCGCCTTGCCCTCGGAGGAGTGACTCCGGTACGTACCACCGGTCACGTAGCGGCCGCGGGTCCAGTTCGTTGTCGTCGAGCCACGGGAGGGTCGTAAGCCAGTGCTTGAGGGGGGACGTGACCGGCCGCGCGGCGGTGGGGTAGCGCGGTCGTACAAGCCTCGCGGACTCCCATGCATCGTCCCAGATGCCGAGAGAAGAGAGGATCAGGTCGGAAAGGGCGTGTCGTGCCTCGTCCTGCAGGTCTTGCAGTGAGTGAATCTCGGGCGCCAGGTGGATGCCTTCGAGCCGGTATGACGTGCTGCTCTTGATCTCCGGCGTGAGTTCGTTGTCGCGGGCGCGGAGCCAGTCATCCCATGCGTCCTGAGGAGTGCCCGGGGGCGCATCCCGCGGGAGATCCCGGTATCGCGACGACATGGTGAAGCCTATTGAGTCCGCGATCTCCGTAGGCAGTCCGTCGATGACGCCAGCTTGCTCGAGCAGTCTGTCGGAAGCTGCTGCGTCGAGGCCCCAGCGCTGGTCCTGCGGTGGCAGGAGCGCCTTCTCCAACAGACGGCTCGAGTCGTCTGTCAGACTGTCCGCGAGTACCCGAACCTGCTCACCGTGCCGGCCTTGCCAGCCCGGACCGAAGACGGCTTCGCCGGCAGGGAACCAGCCGCCGTGGCACGCTACGGGTAGACGTTGCCGCAGGTCGGAGACCCCCTCCAACTCTGCGACGTGGAGCAATATGGTCCAGCCGAGGATCTCGGAGCAACGCTGGGCATCTGGAGTGCCGTGGTGTGCGGGTAACTCGGGGAGCGCCGGAATGACCACATCCCTGAGCAGGTCTTCCCTTCCGAAGCTCTGAACGAAGCGCCCGTTCCGTCCGTTGAGGAACCCCTGGACTTCGGTGTTTTGTTGTTGAGGCCCTTCGTGAGTACGTACGTTGCGGTGGAGGAAAGCGATGCGGTCCCGGAGTGCGTCGGGAATCTGGCCGACGAACTCCGCAGCGTCGTCGAACCCTCTGCGAGGCTGGAAGAAGACTTGGACGGTTGCTGAGGCGGACAGCAGGCGGTCGTCCTGGGTGGGAAGGAACTGCGCGTCCGAAAGCGGGTCGGCGCCGCCGCTTCTCGGTTCGGATTGGATCTCTCGCGGCAGGACCCTCAGCACACTGTTCAGGAACGCGTCCCAGGAGGCCTCGATCACGCCGCTCTGGATCCCTGCCGCGAGGCGTTCGATCGTGGCCGCCCAATCGGCTGACGTCGGCGCCGGCGAACCACCGAGACAGCCGACAAGCGCCTCGACCTCCTTGCGTCGACCGTTGAGTTCGGACGAGACGACGGCGAAGCCCGCGTTCTCCCGCCAGCGGTCTTCGCCGATCGAATCGTCGCCCGGAACGTCGGTCATGACCCTCGCGCGTTTGGCGGCCTGCCAGCCGTTGTGGCAGAGGACCAGCTCAGCGTCGTCGATGCCGCGACCTGTGTCTTCCGCTCTCTGCCGCATTTGATCCATGAGGGCGGGTCGGTCTCCGCCGGCCGGTGCATCGGCCGAGGCCAGCAGGTCAATGACCGCTCGGGCGCGCCAGCCTTCGGTCGGGCCCTCTGCGAGTTCGGTGGCCACGTCGAGCGCCAGGTCCATGACGTACTCGAGCAGTAGTGCGTTGTACTCGTCCTCGAAGTTGATCTGGCGGCGGTCGAGCGAGCCGTAGAACGGGCCGTTGATGTGTGCTCCGGTTCCGGTGCCGACCTCGGTCGGCAGGAAGATGACGAACGCACCGGGCACCGGTGCTTTCGTGTCCTCGACCGCCACGCCGACCTCGACTTGCCGAACCTCTGGCCAACGGTTCGGCAGGTGCTTGACGGCGTCCTGGATTCGTTGCGCTTCTGCCGGGTCGCCGTTGCCTCCCAGGCTGCGAGTCCACATGCGGAACTCTCGGGTCGCGACGTCGGGAGCGCTTTCAGTGGAACGGCCGACCAGCACCACCTGCTCGCTTGCGGGCCGGGCACCCGGCAGGTGAGCGGTGGAGTCGACGATTCGCTCGAGGATGCGGCACTCGCCGTCGACTTCTATGGTCAGTTTCTCCAGGTCCGGTAGGAAGACGGCCGAGTGGGCCTTCAATCGGCCAAGCTGGTCCTTGATCGACGCGACGGCCTCGTCCGCGGCCCGCTGCCGACCCGCAACCGTGCCTACAGCCCGGTCGGAGTCCTCGATGGACTCGACTGCCTTGCCCGTTACGCCGGTTCTGCCGCCGTCGAGCCGCAGTCGGATCACCGTGACGTGACCCGCGTCGAGAAGCTCGGCCACCTCCGGAGGCGTCTCTTCGATCGGCAACGGGATCGAGTATGGGGACACGTACCTCCGGGCTTCGCGAGCGGCGTCGACTGCTTCGCGGGATCGGTCGCGTGTCTGGTAGTTGTGTAGTTGTTCCTCCGACCAGTTGACGATTCGGCGGTTGGCGCCGGCTGACGAAGTCGAGAGCCCGCTCTCGATCTCGGCGACCGCCTGCTCGACGAGGCGTACTGTTCCGGCGGGGTCGAAACCGAACACGAACTCCACGCCGCCTTCTTCGGCAGCCGTGGACCAGATCTGAGGCCGGGTCGACACTTCCAGCACGCTCTGGAAGCCAAGCCCCTTGTTGCCCACGCTCTCGTTGGGGTCCTTGGGACTCTGGCCGAGCTGACAGATGCCCTCGAAGTCCCTCTGTCGGAAGGGCCGGCCGCTGTTCGCGATCAGGAGCACCGGGTCGGGTTCGGTAACGAGCACGAAGGAGATGCGCCGCGGGTCGTTCGGTCGGGCGCCGCCGAGCGCGTCGTGGGCGTTCTGCAGAAGTTCCAGGATGCAGCGGCCGCGGTACTCCTGCGTGATCTGGCCGCTCAGGCTGGCGACTGTCCGGTAGTTCCGGGTTTCGTTCTTCAGCTCGTCGAAGAACGTCCGTACCTGCCGCCGGGCCTGCGCCTCGATGAGCCGGTCGCCCTCCTGTTGCGCTAGTGACTTCATTGCGTCAATCTCGTCTTCGTCCATCACCGTCCAGAGAATCAGGCGGCGACAGTAGTCGCTCTATGCGACGAAGTAGATCGTACGGCGCGAGCGTAGGGTGATGACTCGCTTGCGGGAGGTCAAGTTCCCTTACCTGCTCGCGGGCGTCGGCGAGAGGGGGTGTTCTCGATGACTTCCGGCGGTCCCGGACGCCGGACTATGCCGCGTTCGGTTCGGGCTCGTCGTCGCCCCCGGTCAGAGCCCGGAAGAGATCGATCTCCGTCTTGCACGTCTTGACGACCCAGGCGATGACCGCGGCGTCGTCGATGAAGCCGGCGACAGGGACGAAGTCGGGGATGACGTCGATGGGGATGACGAAGTAGAGGACCGCGCCGGCGATGAGGATGAGGGTCTCCTTGCGGAGACGGTAGTCGCCGCGGGCGACCGCCCGGAGCAGTTCGAACATCGTTCTCAGGTCTTCGATCACGGCGCCAAGGGGGCTCGAGGTGCCGCCCGCGGTTCTCGCCTTCTCGCGAGCCTCGTCGACGATCTCGCGGAGCTTGTCGGGCGATTCGACGATCTCCGCGGCCTGGTTCCTTGCGTGGAGGGGCAACTCCATCTCGCCGGTCAACTCCCGATCGGATGCCATGTCGTCTTCACTTCCTGGAGGTCGGTGATCTCGTAAGGACTCTGAACTTCGGCCCAGTCCTCGTGGGGCCGGACAGCGACGCGTTTCAGGTTGTGGACCGCTTCGATCTCGGCGGATCTGGCGACGTCCGGGTCCGGGGAGCAGAGGAGCAGCCCGTCGACGTCGCGGTGCGCGGCCAGCGGTGCGAGCATCTCGTCCGAGCGACCGGTGAGGATGTTCACGACGCCGCCGGGCACGTCGGAGGAGTTCAGGACCTCGCCGAAGGTCACCGCGGGCAGCGGCTGGCTGCCCGTCGCCAGGACGACGGTGGTGTTGCCGCCGGCGATCGCGGGGGCGACAGCGGAGACCAGGCCGAGCAGCGGCGACTCGGGCGCCAGGACACCGATGACGCCCATCGGTTCGAGGACCGAGAAGTTGAAGTGCGACGTGGCGACCGGGTTGACGCTCGAGAACACCTGCTGGAACTTGTCGGTCCAGCCGGCGTAGTGGAGGAGCCGGTCGACTGCGGCCTGGACTTCGGCCGCGGCTCCGTCCGGAGCCGCGCCACCGGCCGCGAGCAGGGCCTCGAACTGTGCGCTCCTGCCCTCCAGCATCTCCGCGATCCGGTAGAGGATCTGGCCCCGGTTGTAGGCGGTGCGCGCGGCCCAGCCGGCCTGTGCGCCACGGGCCGCGGTGACGGCGTCCCGCACGTCCTTGCGCGAACAGCGGCAGATGTTCGCGATCGGCGTGCCGTCGGGCGCCAGCGCGCGGTCGAAGCGGCCGGACTCGGAGCGCGGGAACTTGCCGCCGACGTAGACCTTGTGGGTCTTGAGAACCGGCAGCCGGTCGGCCGCAGCCGCTCCCGCGGGTCGCTGCTCGCTCATGCCGCCGCCTCCGGTTGCAGGTAGGCGTGGAGCCCGGCCAGTCCGCCCTCGCGGCCGATGCCGCTCTCCTTGTAGCCGCCGAAGGGAGCCGTCGGGTCGAACTTGTTGTACGTGTTCGCCCACAGCACGCCGGCCCGGATCCGGCTGGTGACCCGGAACGCCTTGGCGCCCTTGTCGCTCCAGACGCCGCCCGAGAGGCCGTAGGGCGTGTTGTTCGCCATCGCGATGCCCTCGTCCACGGTGCGGAACGTCTGCACGGCGAGTACCGGGCCGAAGATCTCCTCCTGCACCACCCGGTGCGACTGGGAGGCCTGCAGGAAGAGGGTCGGCCGGCACCAGTAGCCGCGTTCCGGCACCGGGCAGGATGTCTGGAACGGTTCGGCGCCTTCCGCCTCGCCGATCTCGAGATACTCCTCGATCCTGTCGAGCTGGGCACGGGAGTTGATCGCGCCGATGTCCGTGTTCTTGTCGAGCGGATCGCCGACGATCAGGGTCTCCATCCGGTCCTTCAGCTTGGAGATCACCTCGTCGGCGACCGATTCCTGCACCAGCAGCCGGGAGCCGGCGCAGCAGACGTGGCCCTGGTTGAAGAAGATGCCGTTGACGATGCCTTCGACAGCCTGGTCGACGGCGGCGTCCTCGAACACCAGGTTCGCCGCCTTGCCGCCGAGTTCCAGCGTGTAGTGCTTGCCGCTGCCGGCGAGGGTGCGGCGGATCAGCTTGCCGACCTCGGTAGAGCCGGTGAAGGCGACCTTGTCGACGTCGGGGTGCTGGACGACGGCGGCGCCCGTCTCGCCGGCGCCGGTGACGATGTTCACGACGCCCGGCGGTATCCCGGCTTCCCGAATGATCTCGGCGAGCTTGAGCGCCGTGAGCGGCGTGGTCTCGGCCGGCTTGAGCACCACCGTGTTGCCGGCGGCGATGGCCGGAGCGATCTTCCAGGCCGCCATGAGCAGCGGGAAGTTCCAGGGGATGACCTGTCCGGCGACGCCGAGGGCACGGGCGCCGCGGCCGGGGAAGGCGTAGTCCAGCTTGTCGGCCCAGCCGGCGTAGTAGAAGAAGTGCGCCGCCGCCAGCGGAATGTCGACGTCCCGCGACTCGCGGATCGGCTTGCCGCCGTCGAGCGACTCGGTGATCGCGAGTTCCCGGCCCCGTTCCTGGAGCACGCGGGCGATCCGGTAGACGTACTTGCCGCGTTCCCGCGGCGCAAGCTGCGACCAGACCTCGTCGTAGGCGCGCCGCGCCGCCGCCACGGCGCGGTCGACGTCGACATCGGAGGCCAGGGCGACCTCCGCGATCTTCTCCTCGGTGGCCGGGTTCGCCGTCTCGAAGGTCCGGCCGTCGGCGGCTTCCGTGAACTCGCCGTCGATGAACAGGCCGTAGCGGTCGCGCAGCTCGACATGGTCGGTGGACTCGGGCGCCGGCGCGTAGCCCCAGCCGTCGCCGTTGCCGAGGCGGAGCTTCGGCGCCGTGGGTCCGGTCGATTCGGTGGAATCCGTCATGTCTTTGGCCGCCACACGTTCACAGCGAGAAGTCGTCGAACGACTGGTAGATGCCGCTTCGCTGCTTGACGATCTGGCGCAGGACGTCGTTCGCGAGCGAGCTCGCCCCGAAGCGGTACAGGTCGGGATCGAGCCAGTCCTGGCCGAGCGTCTCGCGGACCATGACCAGGTGCCGGATCGCGTCCTTGGCGGTCGAGATGCCGCCGGCCGGCTTCATGCCGATCTTCTCGCCGGTACGCAAGTAGTGGTCCCGGATCGCTTCCAGCATGACGAGAACGACCGGCATCGTGGCGGCCGGCTTGATCTTGCCGGTGGAGGTCTTGATGAAGTCGGCGCCCGAGCGCATCGCCAGGTCCGAAGCACGGCGCACCGCGTCGAGCGTACCCAGTTCGCCCGTCTCGAGGATCACCTTGAGGTGGGCATCGCCGCAGGCCTCCTTGACCGAGGCGATCTCGTCCGCGGTGTAGGCGAAGTCGCCGGCCAGGAAGCGGCCTCGGGAAATCACCATGTCGACCTCGTCGGCGCCGGCCTCGACGGCCTTCCGTACCTCCAGCAGCTTGATCTCGATCGGGGCCTGACCGGCGGGGAAGCTGGTGGCGACCGAAGCGACGTTGATGCCGCTGCCCTCGAGCGCTCGCTTCGCTACACCGACCAGGGCGGGATAGACGCAGACCGCGGCCACGTGGGGCAGCTCGGGCAGCGCCGCGTGCAGTTGCAGCGCCTTGGCGCATAGCTGCCGCACCTTGCCCTCGGAGTCGGCGCCCTCGAGGGTTGTCAGGTCGATCATCGACAGGGTCAGGTGGAGCGCCTGGAGCTTGGCGTCCTTCTTGATGGAGCGCGAACAGAGCCTCGCCACCCGTTCCTCGACGCCGACGGCGTCGATGGGCGGCGACTCGACCCGCGTGCCTGTGGTCGACATCTGCATCACTCACCAGTCTACGCCCGTTCGCCGGGCTGCGGGCAGTGTCGGCACTCGCATGGGGACAACCCCGCGGCGCGGCTGTGGCAGAGTGCCCATGCCATGGCTGGGAACACGTTTGGAACCGCGCTGCGGCTGACCACCGCCGGCGAGAGCCACGGTCCGGGGTACGTCGGCATCCTGGACGGCATCCCGCCAGGCCTCGAGCTGTCGGAGGCGGACCTGCAGCCGGACCTCGACCGGCGCCGGCCCGGCCAGTCGAAGCTGACCACGCAGCGGAACGAACCGGACCAGTGCCGCATCCTGTCCGGCGTCTTCGAGGGCAGGACGACCGGCACGCCGATCGGCTTCCTGATCGAGAACCGCGACCAGCGGCCCAGGGACTACAGCGAGATCAGGGAGAAGTACCGACCCGGACACGCCGACTACACGTTCGACGCGAAGTACGGCTTCCGGGACTACCGCGGCGGCGGACGCTCGAGCGCCCGCGAGACCTCGGTGCGCGTGGCGGCCGCGGCGGTGGCGAAGAAGCTGCTGCGGGATCGTTGGGGGGTCGGGATCGTCGGCTACGTGAAGAGCATCGGCGACATCGAAGGGAGGATCGACGATCCGGCCGCGGTGACCCTGGAGCAGGTCGAGTCGAACCCCGTCCGCTGTCCGGACCAGGAGGCCGCGGCGCGGATGGCGGAGCTGATCGAGCGGATGCGCTCGGAGCGGGACTCCGTCGGCGGCATCTCGGAACTCGTCGCCACCGGCGTGCCGCCTGGTTGGGGCGAGCCGGTCTTCGACAAGTTGAAGGCGGACCTGGGCAAGGCGCTGTTCAGCCTGCCGGCGGTGCTCGGCGTCGAGTACGGGGCCGGCTTCGGTGTCGCCACGGCGCGCGGCAGCGAGAACAACGATCCGTTCGAGATGCGGGAAGGCCGCGTGGCCACCCGTGGCAACCGCCACGGCGGCATGCTGGGCGGGATCTCGTCAGGCCAGCCGATCGTGCTGCGCTGCGCGGTCAAGCCGACCAGCAGTCTGCCGCAGCCTCAGGACACGGTGACCCGGGCCGGCGAGCCGACCACGATCGCTACAAAGGGACGGCACGATCCTTGTCTTCTGCCCCGCTTCGTCCCGATGGGCGAGGCGATGATCGCCCTGGTGCTGGCCGACCACGGCTTGCGCCAGGTGACGCAGGGCGTTCTCGACTAGCGCTGGCCGCTTCGCGGCCGCGCCCGGTTGCCGGCCAGAGGGCCGGCGCACCCAGTGTCTGCTTACGGGTCGATCCTTGCCGTCGCTTTCCCCATCACGACGACATCCCCGTCCTGGTTCACCGTCGAGACGGACAGGTCGACCAGGCTCTGGCCATTCTCCTCGCGCACCGCGTCGACCGTCGCCGTGGCGGTCAGCGCGTCGCCCGGCCACACCTGGCGCGTGAAGCGGACGCCGTAGGCGGTCAGCCGGCCGTCGCCGACGTAGTCGGTGACCATCCGGCCGGTCATGCCCATCGTCAGCATGCCGTGGGCGAAGACGGTCGGATAGCCGGCCACCTTCGTGGTGAAGATCTCGTCGGAGTGGAGCGGGTTGTAGTCGCCCGAGGCGCCCGCGTACTGGACGATCTGCGTCCGGGAGAGGTCGTCGGTGAGCTTCTGCGTGTGGGTGTCGCCGACCTGGATCTTGCTTGCCTGAAGTGCCATCTGGTTCTCTCCTCAGTCGCTCTCGACGACCTTCTCGGTGCGGACGCCAACGCCGGTGGCGCGCACGACGAGTTCGCCGGATTCGTCGAAGTACTCGGTGATGTTCTCGCTGAACGTGAGGTTGCCGCCGCGCTTGCCCTGCCGCTCCCAGGTCTTGCCGGGGCGCGTCTTGATCGTCAGGGTTTCGCCCGGGCTCACATGCCGGAAATACTCGAAGCGCTGCTCGGCGTGCAGGCCCGTGCCACCGTCGCCGCCGGTCCGCTTCGGCGGTATGCCGGTGGGGTTCTTGCCGGAGCCGAACCAGGGCTCGCCGATCTTGGGCCGGAGGAAGTAGTCCGGGTCGTACTGCGCCGAGGACTGGTAGAAGGTCGGCGGCGCGATGACGCTGCCGGGCTCGGTGTCCGCCGCCGCGTCGGCGTCGTGATAGATCGGGTTGGGGTCGCCGACCGCGCGCGCGAACATCATGATGTGGCCGGCCTCGATCGGGAACTTCTTTGCTGCCATTGCCGTTCCGTCCTCCTCTTCAAGTCGTGTCTGGAGCGCAGTTCCGTGCGTCGTTTGAGCGCGTGACTGTAGCAGCATGAACCTGCTCCTGTTGGAGGACTCGGACTTCGATCCGGCGGCCGGACCCGGTGTGCTCGCCGTCGTTCGCGGCGAGCGCCTCCGGCATGTCCGCAAGGTGCTGCGGGCGAAGGTCGGCGACACGCTGGAGGTCGGCCGGCTTGGCGGCGACATCGGCCGCGGCCGGATCGTCCAACTGAACCGTGATCGGGTCGTTCTGGAGCTGGGACCGCTCGACCGGGAGCCGCCGTCGCCGTTGCCCGTGACGCTCGTCCTGGCCCTGCCGCGTCCCAAGTTCGTGGGCCGCATCCTGCAGGCCGCGTCTGCGATGGGGGTCAAGCGGATCCTGCTCGTCCACACCGCACGGGTGGAGAAGAGCTACTGGCAGAGTTCGGTGATGCGGCCGGAGTCGCTGCGGCGGCACCTGATGCTGGGCCTGGCGCAGGCGCGGGACACGGTGCTGCCGGAGATCGAGTGTCTGAGCGGACGGCGGGACCTGATCGAGACGCTGCCGGGCCTCGTTCGAGACCACGATCAGGTTGTGGTCGCCGACGTCGCCGGCTCCGAGCCGTGTCGGTCGGGCGGCGATGGGTCGACGGTGCTGGTGGTTGGGCCGGAGGGTGGTTTTCTGGATGGAGAACTCGACGCATTCGCTGCCGCCGGCGCGCGAACGGTCAGCCTGGGGCCGCGCGCTCTTCGCGTCGAGCACGCGGTCGTCGCGCTGCTGTCGCGGCTCGCCGCTTGAGGGACGGCCTCTACTCCCGCAATCTGGCGCCGACCGCCCTCTCGACCTGCCCAAGGATCCGGCGGCGCAGCTTCTTCACGTCGCGGTCGCGCAGGGTGCGGTTCGGCGCGCGAAACGTGAGGTGGTAGGCGAGACTCTTCGAGCCGTCGCCGATCGTTTCACCGCGGAAGACGTCGAAGAGTTCGACGGCAGACAACAGGGGCTTGCCGGCCTTGAGCAGGGCGGCCTCCACGGAGGCGGCCGGCGTCGCCTCGTCGACGATCAGCGCCAGGTCCTCCCGCACTTCGGGGTAGACGGGTACGGGTTCGACCTGGAGGGACTCCGGAATCCGTTCGAGGATCCGGTCCAGATCGAGTTCGGCGGCGAGCACCGGGCTTCCTGCCGCGGGTTCGAGATCGAAGTTCGCGGTGACGGCCGGATGGACTTCGCCGAGCAGTCCGACCGGTTCGCCCTCGCCGGCGAGGAGGACCGTGGCTGAGCGGCCGGCACGGTACGGCGTCGCCGCCGAGGCCGCCTCCGCCGCGGCGAACTCGACCTGGAGGCCGAGCCGGTCGAGGACAGTCTCGACGACGCCCTTCATGTCGAAGAAATCGAAGCAGTCGTCCGGATTCGCGTCGGTCTGCCAGTGGCCGCTCCGGCGAGGACCGGTGAGCACGATGGCGGCACGTTCGCGCTCTCTGGGCAGCGCATCGCCCTCTTCGACGGGGAAGACGCGACCCACCTCGAACAGGGCGAGCCGGTCCTCGAAGCGGCTGTTCGACGCCGCCGCCTCCAGCACGGACGCGAGCAGGCTGCGGCGCATGACGATGCGGTCCTGGGTCGAGGGATTGGCGAGCCGGACGTAGGGCGGGGGCTCGGCGTCCTCGAGCAAGAGCTTCGCCTCGGCCTCCGGCGTCGTCAGCCGGTAGCTCACCACCTCCTGGAGTCCCAGGTCGGCGAGCGTGTCCTTGACCCGGTCCTCGAAGGACTGCTCGCGGTTGCCACGCTGGGGCGGCAGCACGTCGCTGAGCACGGTCGAGGGGATGCGGTCGTAGCCGTAGATGCGGCAGACCTCTTCGACCAGATCGTGCTGGCCTTCGATGTCGAGGCGGTGGTCCGGGACGGTGACCCGGAGCGGCCCCGACTCTCCGGCGGCGTCGACCTCGAACTCGAGCCGCCGCAGCAGCTCCGCGGTTTCCTCGGCGCTGAGGTCGAGGCCGCTCAGTCGGCGCAGGTAGCCGAGATCGAAGTCGACGGTGACGCTCGGGGCCGGATGAGGATAGTGGTCGACGATCCCCTCCGCGATCGTGCCGCCGGCATGGAGCCGCAGCAGTTCGGCGGCCCGCCGGGCGCCGAGCAGCGCCTGACTGGGGTGGACGCCCCGGCTGAAGCGGAATCCCGCCTCGGTGTGAACGCAGAGTTGACGCTGGGTGCGCCGGATGCCGCGCCGTTCCCAGGCAGCCGCTTCGAGCAGGACGTTGCGGGTCTCGGGGCCGATCTCGCTGTCCCGGCCGCCCATCACGCCGCCGACGCTCAGCGAGCCGGCCGGGTCGGTGACCATGATCTGGTTCGCCCGCAGTTCCCGCTCCGCGCCGTCGAGCGTCGTCAGGCGCTCGTCCTCGCGCGCCAGCCGGGTGACGATCCGCACCGGGCCGTCGCCCGCGTACCCGTCCGCCCGTTGGCGCAGCAGGTCGTAGTCGAAGGTGTGGTTCGGCTGGCCGACCTCGAGCATCACGTAGTTGCTGATGTCGACCACGTTGCTGATCGGCCGCTGGCCGGCGAGCTGGAGCCGGTGCTGCATCCAGTACGGGGACGCGCCCTGCTCGATGCCCTCGATCAGCAGGGCGACGAAGCGGGGATTGAGTTCGGGGTTCTCGGTTTCGATCTCGACCCGGCCCTCGATCGGCGGGCCGTCCATCGTCAGCGGGACGGCGGGCGGCCGGAACTCCTCGCCGGTAAGCGCCGCGACTTCCCGCGCGACGCCCATGATCGAGGCGCAGCGGGCGATGTTGGGGATCACGTCGATGTCGAGCACCGCGTCGCCGAGCACCTCTGTCAGGGGCCGGCCGGGCTCAAGCGCCGGCAGCTCATCGGCCGGCTCGAACAGGATGATTCCCTCGTGGTCCTCGCCCAGGCCCAGCTCCACCGCCGAACAGAGCATCGCGTCGCTGGTGATGCCGCGCAGCTTCTTCGGTTTGAGCCGCGTGATCTTCAGGTCGCGGTAGGGATTGCGGTAGCTGGCGCCCGCCAGCAGCAGCGCGCCCCATAGATCGGCGCCGCCCAGGTCCTCGCCTAGATACGGGAAGAGGTTGGGCGCTCCGGTGATCACCTGCCGGGTGGAATCGGCGCCGTAGTCGACGGTCGCCAGCACCAGGCGGTCGGCGTCCGGCACCGGGTCGACGCGCAGGACCCTGGCCGCCATGACCAGGTCGGCCGGCCACGGCAGTTCGGCGCCGGCGACGCCGAAGCGCTCGATCGCCTTGACCTCCAGGCCGGCGTTGGTGAGCAGCTCGGCGAGTTCGTCCGGGGAACCGTCCAACTCGACGAAATCGCCGAGCCAGTTGAGTGGAACGCGCATCAGACGAACCGCTGGAACTGGCGCAGGAAGCGCAGGTCGTTCGACCAGAAGTAGCGGATGTCGCGGATGCCGTGCCGGAGCATGGCGATCCGCTCTGGCCCCATGCCGAAGGCGAAGCCGCTCCACTCGTCCGGATCGTAGCCGCCGTTCCTGAGCACGGTGGGGTGGACCATGCCGCAGCCGAGGATCTCGAGCCAGCCGGTCTCCTTGCACAACTGGCAGCCCTTGCCGTCGCAGAGGAAACAGGCGATGTCCATCTCGGCGCTCGGTTCGGTGAACGGGAAGTAGCTGGCCCGGAAACGGGCGCCGCGGCCCTCACCGAACAGGCGGCGGGCGAACTCGGTGAGCGTCCCCTTCAGATCGGCGAAGGTGATCGCCGGGCCCACCGCCAGCCCCTCGATCTGGTGGAACTGGATCTCGCTGCGGGAAGTGATCTGCTCGTTGCGGTAGCACATCCCCGGCAGGATGACGCGCACCGGCGCCGGGTGCTGCTCCTGCATCGCCAGGATCTGACCGCCGCTGGTGTGAGTCCGCAGCACGACGCTCGAGTCCGTCGTGTAGAAGGTGTCCTGCATGTCGCGCGCGGGGTGGTCGGGCGGCATGTTCAGGTCGCCGAAGTTCAACTGGTCGGTGACCACGTCGGGGCTCCGGTAGGTCTGGAAGCCCATGTCGCCGAAGATGCGTTCGATCCGCCGCATGACCAGGGTCGACGGGTGCAGGCCGCCGAGCGCCGGCCGGCGGCCGGGCAGTGTGACGTCGAGGGTTTCGGCGTCGGCCTCGGCGTCGTGCGCCGCTCGCTTCAGCGCTTCCTGCCGCGCCTCGAAGGCGGCCTGAAGGGACGTCTTGATCTCGTTGATCCGCTTGCCGAACGCGGGCCGGTCGGCGGGGTCGATCTCGCCCATGCGCCGGGTCAGAAGCTGCACCTCGCCCTTGCGGCCGATCGTCGCCCGGCGCCATTCCTCGAGTTCGTCCGGATCGGCCGTGGCGTCCAGAGCCGCGGAGACCCGCGCTTCGATGTCGTCGAGCTGATCGATCATGGCGGGGTCAGGCGAGTGGTGCGGGAACGGACAGTCGGCCCGTCGCGGCGCTCGACTCTACAAGCCAGTACGGGGAAGCGGCGGAGCGCGCGTCCTTCGGGTCACATGGCGGGGGCAACCAGCAGGATCTCCAGGAGCGCGCCGACGAACAACAGCAGCGGGAGAATCGCGGCGAGCAGGGCCGCTCTCGATGCCTTCACCCCCTGGAGTACGTGAAGGCCTACCGCGAACAGCCCTGCGCTTCCGACGATGGCGAGAATGTCGCCGGCAACCGGGACGGCGTTGAACAGAAAGGCGCCTGCCGCGTAGCCGGCGGCGACCCATGTGCCGCGAAAGCCCTCCGGCCTTGGCGAGCGGGTGACGATCAGAAGCAGGTGCACGAAGCCGGCGCTGAAGAGCGGCAGGAGCAGGCTGAGGACGAAGACGAACGGAAGGAACAGCAGGAGGACCTGCAGACCGAGAAACGGGAGAATCCGCCGAAGGAAGGGAAAGCCCTCCAGGCCGGAAACGTCCGCCGGCTCGCCGAGCAGCTCCATTCGGTTGACCAGTTCCAACAACGCGTCGGGCAGTGTCAGCGCCAGGACGATAAGGACCACGCCGTTCAGGAAGAAGCCGAGCGTGAGGACCAGACCGGCGAAGACGAGCGGCCCCCACCAGCCCGCGTCGACCCGGGTGCCCTCGAAGAACTTGCGGGGGGAAGTCGCCAGCAGAACCAGGGAAGCGACGAAGGCGGATACCCTGCCCCGGTCCTTCCGCTCTTCCCACGGATTGACGACCTCGGTGCCGTTCCGGACGCCGGTGCTATCGTCCCCGGAGTTCACGAGGAGCACCTTACCGGAGCGATCCTGATGGCGGACGCCCGACAGCAGCGAACGGCGGCAGTACGCGACGTCGGCGCTAACGCCGGGGCTCTCGTGGTCGGCGTCGCTGCCGCCAGCGCCTTCAACGAGTTCGTGCCGGAGGGTCATCGGCCGGAGGACGTTCTGCCGGGCGCTCGCAGCGTCGTCGTCGCGGGCAACCAGGGGCCGACGGCCGGCGCCTGGCGCAGCCCCGACCACCGGGTGATGGAGATCACCGGCTACGACTTCCGCGAGAACGTGGCGGTCCACGTGATGTGCGACTACATCGAGCGGGAGCACGGCCACCGCGCGCTGCAGGCGCCGTCCCTGCCGACCGCCGGGCACAACCCGCCGATGAGCATGATGCTGGCGGCGGTGCTGGCCGGTCTGGGCACCCGGTCGCTGGCCGCGAACATCATCCTCCACCCGCGGTACGGCCTGCTGTACTACGCCGCCCTGGTCACGACCCTCGACCTCGAGCCGGACCACCCGCTGGAGGAGGACGTCTGCCCGTCGGAGCCGTGCATCCAGATGTACGAGAAGCTGGGCACCACGCCGTGCCTCGCCTCCTGTCCGAAGGACGAGGGCGGCTGCCTCGACGGCGCGCTCGACGGCGACGGCAGGATCAGCTACTCGTACTACGACCGCGAGCGCTGCACCTCGCGGTCGATGAACTTCGGCATCGGCTCGATCCAGAAGTCCCTGGTCCAGATTACGACGGAGGACGACCGTGAACGCCGCAGGTCGATGATCTACTCGGATTTCTTCAGCCAGTCCCTGTCGTCGCTCAGCTACTACAAGGAGAGCGTCGCCCAGTGCTTCGAGTGCATGCGGGTGTGCCCGGTCGGCATGCACGAAAGGCGGCTCCAGTGACCGTCTCCGGGGCGGCCTCCGCGCCGACGGCGGACGAGGCGGCGGCTGCCCGCGACCGGCTGGCCGCGACGATGGAGCGGGGCGGCGCGCTGGCCTGGGGCGTCGCCGACGCCGGCGCCTTCGACGAGGCGCCGGAGGGCTTCCGGCCCGGCGACCTGCTGCCGGGCGCCCGTCGCGTCGTGGTCGTCGGAGGCAGTCCGCCCCGGGCGGCCGATTGGGCGAGTCCCGTCCACGAGCACCTGGAGACGATGGGCACCAGCGACCGGATCAACTCCCTCGGCCTGAAGACGGCGAAGTTCATCGAGGCGGAGTTCGGCTACTACGCGCTGTTCGTGCCGCCGGGCGTGCGTCGCGGCAACCGGCCCTTCCTGAGCGTGGCGCTGGCCGCGGAACTGGCGGGCTGCGGATCCCGCAGCCTGGCCGGGCCGGTGCTGCATCCGGAGTACGGTCTGCTGTTCTACTCGGCGATCATCACGACCTATCCGTTCCCGGTCACGCCGCCGCTGGCCGAGCCCGCCTGCCCGGCGCCTGCCTGCGTCGAGATGTGGGAGGCGGAGGGCGCCACGCCCTGCACACGGGTATGTCCCCTGGGCGACGGCGGTTGTCTGGACGGGCGGATCGAGGACGGCCGGCTGGTCGAGCGCCGCTACGACGCGGCGCGTTGCACCGCTCGCGTCTACACGCACTGGATTCCCGGCTTCCAGAAGGGGCTTGAACTCGCCCTCGACCAGGACGACCCGGAGGCGCGCAAGATGGTCCTCTACTCCAGCCACTTCACGAAGACCCTGTGGTCGATGACCTACGCCGCGCAGAGCCAGGGTCAGTGCTGGGAGTGCATGCGGGTCTGTCCCGTGGGCGCCGAGTTCCGGCAGAAGGCGTAGGACCGAGCGAGGAACCGAACATGGCTTTCTTCTTCATCGATCCCGAGACCTACCGCCGGCACAGGAAGGAAATCCTGGAGCTGTCGAACTCGATCCAGGTCGACATCCACGAGCACCTGCCGGGCGAGAAACGGCAGCGAGGTCTCTCCGACCGCGAGATCGCGGAACGTCTCGATCTCGACGAGCGCACGGTGCGCGAGATCCGGGTGGTCGCCGAGCGCGACTACTACGACATCGAGGAATGGGACAGGGCGGTCGAGTTCAAGGACAAGGCCTGCCGAGCCTTCGCCGAGGAGGGCCTTTCCTACGTGTTCAAGGGCCGTCGCCGCTGACGCCGCGTGGCGCCGTCCTCAGGCGACGCGGGGCAGCACTTCGTCGGTGAACAGCACGAAGGAGCTGTGGCTCAGCGGCGCCAGCAGCAGGTAGTCGAGGAACATCTCTTCCTTCAGGCGCGCGATCTCGTCCACTAGCTCGTCCGGCGAACCGTAGATGATCACGCCGTTCATGTAGCGGTCGATCGCGGACTGTGCCGCCGAGTCGACGAAGATGTCGTCCTGCGACAGCTCGCTGAGCTCGCGGTTGAGCTTGCTCTCGACCTTGGCCGGTCGTACGCCCTTCTTGCGGTGCGAGCCGACCGTCCACTCGGCTCCCTGACGGGCGATCTGCTCCGCTTCGGCCCGGGTCGGGGCGCAGGCGACGAGGCGGGCCATCGGGATCTCGCGGCCCTCGATGGAGTGGCCGTGGTTCTCCAGGATCTCCCGGTACAGCTCCCGCTTCTCGGCGAGCCGCGCGTGGTCCGCGTGCGGGTCCATCATGATCGAGAAGCCGTTCTCGGCCGCCCAGTTCATCGCTTCCGGCGACGAGGCGGCGAGCCACACCGGCGGATGCGGCTTTTGCGCCGGCTTCGGCAGCACCTCCACGCCGTCGCACTGGAAGTGATCGCCAGCGAAGGTCACGCGCTCCTCCGTCCAGGCGCCGATCACCGTCTGGACGTGCTCGCGGAAAACCTCGTAGCTGTGCTGCGGGTCGACGCCGAAGGCCTTGAACTCTGCCTCCTGGTAGCCGCGGCCGACGCCCCAGTTCACCCGGCCTCCGGACAGGACGTCGAGCAGCGCCACCTCCTCGGCCAGCCGCAGCGGGTTGTAGAAGGGCGCCAGGGAGACGCCCGTGCCGATGCGGAGGTTCTTCGTCCGGGCGGCCACGTGGGTGCCCATGAGGTGAATCGAAGGGCAGATGCTGAACGAGCTGAAGTGGTGTTCCGCCAGCCAGACGGCGTCGTAGCCGTTCTGCTCCATGATGTCGATGCGCTGGAACGCCCGGTGGTAGACCTGATCCAGCGGAATCCGCCGGTCGGGCCAGGAAAAGAACTGGAGTACTCCGACCTTCATCGGCCGGCAATCGTTTCACACGGCGGCCAGGCCACTTCGCGGGCTTGGCCCGGGCCGCAGGATCGGTCAGAGTTCGGCCATGACGCCCGCCGTCGATCCCTTCGAGCGATTCCGCGACCTCTTCGAGCGCGCCTCGGCCACGGACCTCACCGAGCCGAACGCGATGGTCGTCTCGAGCGCCGATGAGCAGGGCCGCCCGTCGTCCCGGGTCGTGCTGCTGAAGCACTTCGACCGCGACGGCTTCGTCTTCTACACGAATCTCGAGAGCCGCAAGGGCCGGGAGATCCTGGCTCGGCCGGATGTGAGCATGAACTTCTTCTGGCGCGAACCGAAGGAGCAGGTATGCGTCTTCGGCCGCGCCGAACGGGTCGGCGACGAGGAGGCCGACGCCTACTTCGCGACCCGGGACCGGAACAGCCAACTCGGCGCCTGGGCATCGCAACAGAGCCGGCCGCTGGCAAGCCGCGAACAGCTCGTGGCCGGCTTCGAGCAGGTGACGGAGCGTTTCGCCGGCCGTGACGTGCCGCGGCCGCCGCACTGGACGGGGCTGCGGGTCGTGCCCCGGCGGTTCGAGTTCTGGGTCGCCCGGGAGCACCGGCTCCATGACCGGACGTTCTACGAGCGGGACGGCGACTCCTGGCGGGTGGGCCTGCTGTACCCGTAGCGCTGGTTCTCAGTACACCCGTGGCACGATGCGCCATGGCACCCGCCGGCGGTACTCGTCCCACAGCGGGCCGTACTTCGCGGCGCAGCGGCGGTCGTCGTCGCGCTCTCGCGGCACGAGCAGGAGGACGTAGTACAGCGGATAGAGCCACGGAGCGATGAGCGCCGGGTAGCCGAGGCTCAGGGCAAGCCCGGTCGCCATCAGGATCTCGCCGAGATAGTTCGCGTGGCGCGAGACGCCCCAGAAACCGCTGCACAGGACGCGCCGCTCGCCGTCAGAGATGCTCTCCGGCCGGAACCGGCCGAGGAAGGTCCGTTCCGGATCGAGCTTGAAGTGGAACTTCTGCATGTTCGCGCCGCGCGCCAGGGACCAGCCGGCGAAGAAGACCAGCGCGGCCAGAACGAGCAGCCAGACGGGGGCGTGGGGATTGGGCAGGCCGGCGGCGGCCCAGAGGCCCACACCGTAGACGTACGGGTAGAAGAAGAGGCAGCCCCAGACGAGCTTGAAACCGACCCGCTCGGCGAACAGGTCGTAGGTGTAGAGGTGAACCCGCTCGAAGAACAGGTAGTCGCCGATGAACCAGGTGAAGAGGGCGACGTAGAGGACGACGCCGGGCGACGGATCGCCGGGATACGTCGAGTAGTGATGAACGGCGAACGAGAGCAGGTTCAGCTCGAGCAGGGTGGCGCCGAAGACGTAGAGGAACATCTTCGCGTCGACGCGGCCGGCGAGAAGGCGCGGATTGGCGCGTCTGCCGAGGTAGAACTCCTTCAGGAAGGAAGCGCCGCGGCCCGGCGCCGTCACGACGACCGCCACCGAAGCGGCGATGCCGAGCGCCAGGGCCCCCGTGGCGCCGCTCCAGCGGTGGGTCCATAGCCAGTCCCAGGGCATCACGTCGCTGTAGCCGGCCAGGAGCCACAGGCCGATCGTGACGGCGAAGACGAGCAGCCCGTTCAGACGGTACTGGAGAAGCTCGCCGGTCCGTTCGTCACGGACGTAGCCCGTGACCCGGCGGGCCGGCAGCAGGACGCTGAGACCGAGGATGACGACGCAGACGAGCCAGGGCGTCAGGAAGCCCAGATACGGTGACAGGTCGACGATGTAGACCTTCAACCCCTACGCCTCGGCCAGCTTGACCCACTCGAAGTCGCCGGGCTTGTGGTTGATCCGGATTCGCGGCTCGGCGATCCAGGAGGCGTAGTGGCCGGGCCGGAACTCCGGCTTCATCAGCGACTCGATGAAGGCGCGGTCGCTGTCGTCGGGCAGCCATTCGTGTCGGCGCCGGGTCCACTCGTCTTCCGGGACAATCTCGCCGTCCGGCGTGGCATGCAGGTCGCGGTAGACACCGATCTGACGGTGGAAGGCCACGTGTGGCAGCGTGATCTCGAAGTCGACTCCGGCCTGGCGGATCGTCTTGTTCCAGCGGCCGACGCCGAGGCTGCAGTCGCCGGTGAAGTCGTCGCGCAGGCGGGCGTTCAGGGCGTTGAGCGCCGGGTGCTGCACGATCTGCCAGCCGCCGTTCGCCGGCTCCGGGATGCCGTACGTCGCCTCGTGCAGCCGGTGGTCGTCCTCCAGCCGGTGCTCGCGAAAGCGGCCCTTGAGGCCGGCGTTGAAGAAGTTGGCGGAGTTCGTCGACAGCTCGGAGCCGAACAGGTCGAGGGTGAGCGAGTAGTGGAGGTTGACCTTCTTCTGGATCGTCGGCAGGTCGATCACGCCGATCGCTCGCACCGCCTCGACGTCGGTCGGGTCGTCCATGCCGGCCGCCGCCATCGCCTCGCAGGTCCGCTGGACGATGCGGGTCACGCCGGTTTCGCCGACGAACATGTGGAACGCCTCCTCCGTCAGCATGAAGCGGCAGGTGCGCGACAGCGGATCGAAGCCCGACTGCGCCAGCGATTCGAGCTGCATCCTGCCGTCGCGATCGGTGAAGAAGGTGAACAGGAAGAAGGAGAGCCAGTCGGGGGTCTCCTCGTTGAAGGCGCCGAGCATGCGCGGGGCGTCGTCGGAGCCGGAGCGGCGTCGCAGCAGTTCGCCGGCCTCCTCCCGGCCGTCGCGGCCGAAGTACTTCTGGAGCAGGTAGACCATCGCCCAGAGATGGCGCCCTTCCTCGACGTTGACCTGGAACAGGTTCCGCATGTCGTAGAGCGAGGGGGCGGTCTTGCCCAGGAAGCGCTGCTGCTCGACGGAAGCCGGCTCCGTGTCGCCCTGGATGACGATCAGGCGCCGGAGCATCGCGCGGTACTCGCCGGGAACCTCCTGCCAGGCGGGCTCGCCGACGTGGCGGCCAAAGGGGATCTTCCGGTCCGGGTCCTGCGGCGCGAGCAGGATGCCCCAGCGGTAGTCGGGCATCTTCACGTAGTCGAAGACGGCCCACTTGTCCGCGCCCTTCGACTCGACCCGCACCGCGGTGCGGAGATAGACGTCGGAGGTCTGGAAGCCGTCAGGCCCCATGTCCATCCACCAGTCGATGTAGCCGGGGTGCCAGCGTTCCAGGCCGCGGCGGACCCGGGCGTCCGACGCCAGCGCGACGTTGTTCGGAATCAGGACGTCGTAGTCGACGGTGCTGTCCAGCGTGGTCATCGTGTGCTCCGTCAGATCCGTTCGCTGTCGAATCGTGGGCGGCGGCCGGTGCCGTAGAGGCGGAGCGCCCCCTCCTCGCCGACCGCGTTGGGGCGTTGGAAGATCCAGTTCTGCCAGGCGCTGAGGCGTCCGAAGATCTTGCTCTCGAGGGTCTCCGGCCCGGGGAAGCGGAGGTTGGCCTCGAGCGCGGTCAGCGCGTCGGGCGAGAAGCTGGCCCGTTCCTCGAGCGCGATGCGCACCTCGTCCTCCCAGTCCAGGTCGTCGAGCACTTCCGTGACCAGCCCGGCCGCCTCGGCGTCGGCGGCTTCCAGGGGCCTGCCGATGAGTCCACGGAGGGAGTCGATCGCGTCCTCCCGGCCGAGGAACCGGGTCTCCAGGCGGGAAAGCCCGTTCGGGGTGGGGAACGCTCCGAAGTTCAGTTCGCCGAGTTCGATTGAGGGCGCCGGTGCGCCGTCTTCGCTCTCACCCTCGAACATGTAGGAGCGGTCCGAGGCCAGCGGGAGTTCGAGCAGCAGGCCGGCGAAGCAGCTCCCCGGCGCGATCAGGGTGAACACGCTGCGCGCGGTCAGGTCGAGGCGCTTGAGCACCCGCTTCCAGTACAGGAGCACCTCGCGCACGAACCAGTGCGCGCGCTCCTGGTGGAGGAACGCGTCGAACGCGGCCACCGCGCCCAGGTCGCCTTCGGACTCGATGACGAGCTGCCCGATCCGCGTTTCGTTCAGGCGCAGGTGGAGCAGGGCGTCGTCGAGTTCCCGGGCCAGGAGGAGAGGCCAGAAGGCCGCGCTCCCGGCGAGTGCTTCCGGCGCGTGGCCCGGCGGCGGATCCGGCGGGCCGAGCACGGTGAGACGGGCCGCGCCGAGCCCGCGGTCGAAGTCGACGCGAAGCGTGGAGTAGACGATGGAGTCCCCCTCCAGTTTCGGTTCGACCTCGGGCCAGTCCGCGCCTCCGGCCGTGGCGGGACGGTCGCTGGAGGCGGCCAGTTCCCGCGCCCGCGACTTCGCGTCGTCGTCGAAGGACGATCGCGGCAGCAACTCGTCAACGAGGTTCCACTCGACGGCCCGCCGGCCCTTGACGCCTTCCTCCAGGGTGCAGAAGAGGTCGGCCCGGTCGCGGCGAACGCGGCGCTTGTCGAGCAGCCGGGTCAGTCCGCCGGTGCCAGGCAGGACGCCGAGCAGCGGCACTTCGGGCAGCGAGACGGCCGAACTCCCGTCGTCGGCGAGCAGGATGCGGTCGCAGGCGAGCGCCAGCTCGTAGCCGCCGCCCGCGGCCGTGCCGCGCACCGCACAGAGGTAGCGCTGGCCGGAGTGCTGGCAGGCGTCCTCGATCGCCAGCCGGGTCTCGTTCGTGAACTTGCAGAAGTTCACCTTCAACTGGTGCGACGAAGCGCCGAGCATGCCGATGTTTGCGCCGGCGCAGAAGATCCGGTCGCGGTCGGAACGGAGAACGACGGCGTGAACCTCCGGATGCTCGAACCGCAGTCGTTGTGTGGCGTCGTAGAGCTCGAAGTCGACGCCGAGGTCGTAGGAGTTCTGCTTGAGCTGATAACCCGGCCGGAGCCCCGCCTGCTCGTCGACTTCCAGGGTCAGGAAGGCGAGCGGCGGCTCGATCGCGAGCCGCCAGTGCCGGTAGCGGTCGGGGTCAGTGCGGAAGTCGATGGGCTCTGCCGCGGCGGTCTCACCGGCCGGGTGCCCGGAGGGTCCGTCCGCGGTGGCCTGCTTGGACATCTGGTGGGTAGGGGCGCCCTGTTCCGGTTCGATAGGCCCGTGCCGATCCGTGAGTATAGTCGCGGATCGTGAGCGTCCCGGCCTCTGGCGAACGCGGCGACAAGGCCGTTCCGCACGTCGAGTTCGTTGGCGTGGACAAGAGCTACGACGGCCGGAACCTGGTCGTGCGTGGCCTCGATCTCGCGGTGGAGCGGGGCGAGTTTCTGACCCTGCTGGGTCCTTCCGGCTCGGGCAAGACGACCTGCCTGATGATGCTCGCGGGCTTCGAGGCGCCGACCGCGGGGACGATCCGCATTGCCGGCCGGCCGATCCAGGATCTGCCGCCCCACAGGCGCGGGATCGGCATGGTCTTCCAGAACTACGCCCTGTTCCCCCACATGACGGTGGGCGGCAACCTGGCCTTCCCGCTCGAGGTCCGCGGCGTCGAGCCGGCCCTGCGGCGGGAGCGGGTCAAGCGGTCGCTCAGCCTCGTTCAGCTCGAGGGCCTGGAGGATCGGAGACCGGCCCAGCTCTCCGGCGGCCAGCAGCAGCGGGTGGCGATCGCCCGCGCCCTGGTGTTCGAGCCGGAGATCGTCCTGATGGACGAGCCGCTCGGCGCTCTCGACCGGCGTCTGCGCGAGGAGATGCAGTACGAGATCCGGCGCATCCACTCCACTCTGGGAGTGACGGTCGTCTACGTGACGCACGACCAGCAGGAGGCGATGACGCTCTCCGACCGGGTGGCGGTGTTCCACAACGGCGTCATCGAGCAGGCGGCGTCGCCGGAGGTCCTGTACGAGGAACCCGAGAAGGCTTTCGTCGCCCGGTTCATCGGCGAGAACAACCGGCTCGACGGCGTCGTGGTGAGCGAGGAGGACGGCGTCTGCGAAGTGGACATCGGCGGCCATAAGGTCCGCGCGATGAGCCTGGGCCTGTGCCCTCCGGGCGCTCGAACCACGGTCGTGATCCGGCCCGAGCGCGTCGCGGTGGCGCCGCCGGACGGCCGCTACCGGAACGAAATCGAGACGCGGATCGACGACATGATCTTTCTCGGCGACCATCTGCGCCTTCACATGACGGTCGGCGGCGCCTCCGACTTCATCGCGAAGATCCCGAACGTCGTGGGTCACGGCGCCGTGCTGCCGGGCGACACGGTGCGGGTCGGCTGGGCGGCGCTCGACTGCCGGGCGCTGGCGCCGGAGGAGTTGGCGGAAGGCGAAGAAGAGTGGTGAGGGCCGCTCGGTGGCTGGCGCGGTGGGCAGTTGGCGGCCGCCGTCGTGCGGGACTGGCGCTGCGTCATGGAGGGGATCCCGCGCTACACTGTCGCGACTACAGTGCCCCGTGCTGATGAGTTCCTCCTGATGTTGGCGGGAGGCGGGAGAGATTTACTGTTGGTTTCGTCCCTTGCTGGTTACAAATGGGCTGGCTGCGGCCCGTGGATGTTCCGGTACACGCCTGGAACGTGCGGCACGAGGCGTTCGCGCGGCTGGCGGGCGGCTCAACCGTCGCTGAACGGCGGGACCGCCCGCGACTGCGGCTCGGTGAAATGCCACCGCGCCGCCGTGCCACTGGTTCTGGCTGGGTTGCTGCTGACCGCCTCGGCCGCCCAGGCCCAGCGGCTTCTGACGCTCGTGCCGGGCGTGGGCGCGGCTTCGTCCGCGGACGGTCCGGCCCCTTCCATCGGGCCGTTGCCAACGGCCGTGCGGGTAGACCTGGAGTTGCTGCGCGGCGACCCAACGTGGCTCGAAGTGCCGACGCCCGACGGCGGCGTCCTGTCGGCGGAGCGAAGCGTGTTCGAGGATCGCGGCAAGGGCGACCTGATGTGGTCCGGCGGCCGGCGCGGCGCCGGCTACGACACGGTCGTGCTGACCGTGGAGGGCGGCCGCCTGGTGGGCCGTTTCGGCGCGGCGGGAGGCGGCGTGTACCAGATTCACGCGGCGCCTGACGGCCGCGGCGGCATGGCTGCGATCGTGGGCGACCTGCCGGAGGGCTGGTGCGGCGCGGATGCGGCCGGCGAACACGCCGCGCATGAACATAACCATTCCGAGACGTTCGCGGCCGGACTGGCGGTGGGCGACGAACCGGCGCCGCGGCGCGACGCCGCCCGGCGACTGAGCGGTTCAGAGAGCCGGCCCCGTCTGGACATCCTGGTGAGGTACACGGCGACGGCGGCCGAGAACTGGGCCTACCTGGGCGGCGCCGAGGCGGCGATCCGCCATGCCGGCGATTACCTGAAGATGGTGTTCCGCAACAGCCGGATCGGGGTGGAGCCGCACATCGTCCACATCGCGCAGGCTTCCGCGAAGCTGGACCGCATCGGCCGTGACCTGGGCCGGCACGAGTTCTACGGCTGGCGTCGGGGATCGATGCTGACCGCCCACAACTATCGTGAGGGTGATTGGCGCCGCCTGCGATGGGAGCACCAGGCTGACATGTGGTACCTCTTCGCCGGTGAGAGCCCGTATCTGCACGACGGAAGCTGCGGCAGGCACAGCCTGCTGAAGCGCGGCTGGGAACCGGAACTGGACCAAGGTACCGGCTGGTCCTCGAACCATCCGTTCTGCCCGGACTACGCGGCGGTCTTCGCTCACGAGATCGGCCATGGCCTGGGGGCCCACCACGACCCCGCGCACGTTCCGGGATTCCTGGATCCGGACCCTGCCGGCCAGTACGCCAAGCTGTTCAGGCCGTATGCGATGGCCCACGTGAACTACGACGTGATGCCGAGTCTGGGCACGGCGGTGAGCTACGAGGGCCAGATCGAGCCGTTCTTCTCGAGCTCGAGCGTGAGGCCCTGGGGCGCGGCGATCGGCGTGCCGGGCGGGCAGGACAACGAGAAGATCCTGCGCGAGACCGCGCCCCCGTCGACGCGGAGGAGTGACAACTGGCACTTGCAGTGGGGTCTTCCGGCTCAGCCGACCGATCTTCCGGCTCGGCCGACCGGTCTTGAGGCGCGGTTCGAGGGCGAGTTCGCGCGCCTGACCTGGCGGGACAACGCGCCGGGTGCGGACGGTTACGAGGTGGTTCATTTCGTCATATGGGACGGTGGCCGGAAATCTGGCGGTGGCGCCTTCCGGAACTTTGAGCCTGCCGACGAACGCACTGGCTCGCTCTTGCCTCTTCCGCCGGAGTCCATGAAGCCGGGCGCGCGGCACGAGTTCGAGGTGCGGGCGCGAAAGGGCGACGTGAAGTCCCTTCCTAGCACGGCGGTCGTTCTTACCTTCCCGGGCGGTCCGATCGCGGCGCCGTCGGACGTTTCGGTGACGGTCGATGACGGCCTGGAGGTGGTCGACGTCGCCTGGACGGACAACTCGGACAACGAGACGGAGTTCGACGTGCAGCTTCTGCGGGACGGCGAGACGGTCGTCCGGCAGTGGGCCGACGCGGACGCTACGGACGTCCGCATCTACCAACGGAAGGTGCGGCCGCGACAGGGCGACGAGTACGGCGTGCGGGTCGTGGCCTACAACAAGTCGGACCAGTCGGAGAGCAGCGAGACGGTGACGTTCCGCTGGGATCACCCGCTCGCTGCTCGGCCGACCAATCCCGTTGCCACGGCGACCGGTCCGACCACCGCGCGCCTGACGTGGACAGTCGACCCGAACGTGCTCTTCTACCACGTGAGTGCGCGACTTGAGGGCTGGGCGAGTCAGCGCCGTTGGCATCCAGGAGACCCCGAGTCTGACGGGACGGCGTGGATGGACTTCGAGGGTCTTGCCCGCGGCGGCCGCTACACCTTCGAGGTGACTCCGATCACGCCCTTTGGCATCGACTCCAAGGCCTACCTGACGCTGGGCGAGCGTGGCGCGGGTCCGCGGCCGCCGTCGGACCTGTCCCTGGTGTCCGAGGACGGCCTGACGCGGTTGAGCTGGAAGGACAACTCGGACGACGAACTCGGCTTCGAGGTCCAGGTCGGGATCCTCATTGAGGCGTTCCGCACTAGCCAGACTTGGCATAGAGAGGTTGTGGTCCCTCCCGACACCGAGTCGGCCGTCTTCCGGACGCCGGACCTACGGGGGTGGAACCGCCTTGTCCGGGTGTTCGCCTTCAACGACCGGGGCTATTCCGTGAGCAGCCCGCTGGCCGGCGCGAGGCCGGTGCATTCACAGATCGTTGGCCTCACCGCCCGCTCCGGCGACGGGGAGGCGCGTTGGCGCTGGCAGGTGGTTCTTCCCGAACCTGTGACCAGCGTGCAGGTGCGGCATGGGCTCGCGCGCACGGAGTGGGACGACGCAGTTCACCCCTGGGAAGACCTCCCGGCTTCGGCCAGGGCGTACACCGCGACCGGACTGAAGAACGACACGCACTACCTGCTTGCGGTGCGCGTCGTTACGGCTGGCGACCCAAGCGAGATTGAGATCGAGACCGCCGTTCCGCGGAAAGGCCGGCAGCTTCCGCCGCTTCCGGAGCCGACCCTCTCGCACCAGGGGCCTTGCCGTCCCGATCTGGAGCGGGTCTGCCTGCAGGACTCGCGTTTCGAGGTGAAGGCTCAGTGGTGGCGGCCGAAGGGCGCCTCCGGGGCCGGCCTCGCCGTGCCCGAGAGCACGGTCGATTCGGGGCTGTTCCGTTTCTTCGACTCCCGCAACTGGGAGGTTCTGATCAAGGTGCTGGACGGCTGCGCGAACAACGGCCACATGTGGGTGCTGGGCGCTTCGACGACGGACCTGGGCTACCGGATCTCGGTCACCGACACGGTGACCGGGGAACGCCGGCAATACGAGAACGAACCGGGCCGACCGGCCCCGGCCATCGTGGACAACGAGGCCTTCTCCGCGCCCTGCGCGGGACGTGGAGGGCGTTGAGCGACGGTCGCGGGAACCGCCGTTCGGGGACTTGCGGCGGCCGACACGGGAACAACCGATGATTCGACGAATGGACGGGTCGGGATGCGCCGCGCTCCGTTGCGGCGCGCTGGCGGGGCTGTTTCTCGCTCTCGGACTTGTGGCCGGCGCGGCGAGAGGAACGGACAACGCGAGCTTCGTGTCGTACTCCGGGATGCCGACGATGATGGAGCCGGGCGACTCGAAGACGGTGACGGTGCGGATGTTGAACACCGGCACGTCGACCTGGCGCACGTCCACCGTCGTGGAGACGGACGACACGACCCGAACGACGACGAGGACTTCTTACGGCTTGAATCCGATCGGCGACGATGTCTGGGGCATCAGCCGTGTGGTGGCATCCGGCGGCGTGGCGCCGAACTCTCCGTACGACTTCCCGTTCACGATCACGGCGCCGACGGCGCCTGGCAGTTACACCCTGCGATGGCGGATGGCGCGGCGGACGATCGTCGTCGAGAGACCGGTCATTCCCGCGAAGCAGGGCGAGGGATTCGGCGCGTTCACGCCGACCGTGACGATCGTGGTGAAGAAGAAGCCGAAGCCGCCGCCCGACACGGCGCCGTCATTCGGCAAGCAAACGGTCGACCCGCAGGAGTGGCTGGTCGGCAAGGCGTTCACGCCGTTGACCTTGCCTGGGGCGACCGGCGGCAACGGAGAGTTGTCCTACTCGCTGACGCGGTGCCTGCCCGGGGGCGTGGTCCGCTCGGGCAGGCGGATCAGCGGGAGGCCCAACGGGGAGTTCAGCTCCATGTGCACGTGGACGGTGACGGACTCGGACGCCAACACCGCTGGGAGCGATTCGGACAAGCTGTCGTTCTCGATCACGGTGAAGCAGGCGGCTTTCGTGGTGAGCCCCAAGAGTCTCTCCATCGAGGAAGGCGTCAGCAAGACCTTCACGGTGAAGCTGGACGCCAAGCCGCTGAACACGGTGACGGTCTCGTTGGCGGGATGGGACGAGGGAGCGGTGAAGGTGGAGCCAAAGAGCCTGACCTTCAGCCCGAAGAGGTTCCGTGAGGCGCAGGAGGTGACGGTGACGGCGCTGCAGGACGATGACGCATCCAACGAGACCACTACGATCAACCTGAGTGGGCGCGGCGGCGGCTACGACGGCATCACGTCTTCGGTGACCGTGAGCGTGACGGACGATGACGAGCCTGGCGTGATCGTGAACCCTGAGAGCCTGACGGTCAAGGAGGGCGGGAAGGCCGGGACGTTCACGGTCAGGTTGAAGACGCAGCCGACGGCTGAGGTAACGGCGACGATGTCGCTGACGGGCGATACGGCAACGGCGCCGCTGACACTGAGTCGTGCATCGTTGACCTTCTCCACGTCAGATTGGGCCAAGGAACAAACGGTGAGTGTGACCGCCGATGAAGACACGGACACAGTGGGTGGAGAGGTGACAGTCAACGTCGAAGCGAACGGAGGCGACTACGTCAAGAAGCCGGCGGAAGTCGAGGTAACCGTGAAGGACAAGGGCAATCCGGTCAAACCGGACCTGTTGGTCGACCCGCCGAGCTTGACGGTCAAGGAGGGCGAGTCCAAGACCTTCACGGTGAAGCTCGCGAGTGAGCCGACGGCCGGGGTGACGGTGTCTGTCGAGAGCGCGAACGAGAAGGTGGCGTCGGTGGACAAGGCGAGCCTGGCCTTCTCCACGACCAGGTACGGCGACGAGCAGACGGTAACGGTCACGGGCAAACGGAATCCGCCCAGCGACACGACGCGGATCGACCTGCGCGCGAAGGGCGGCAACTACGCCGGCATCACGAAACCCGTGCCGGTGACGATCGACAGGGCGCCGTCGTTCAGCGGGAGAGCCTCGAACCAGGTGTGGGAAAGAGGCGAGCGGGTGTCGGTCACGCTGCCCGTCGCGACCGGCGGCAATGGAACGTTGAGATACGCGCTGTCGCGGCCGTGGCCTGCCGGCGTGACGTTCAACGATTCGACCCGGGTGCTGTCGGGCACGCCGACGACGCTGCAGACCGCGACGACCTACACGTACACCGTGACGGACTCCGACGGCAACCGCGGGTCCGGAGACAGGGACAGGCAGACGTTCACGATCGAAGTGGTGGAGCCGGACCCGGAGCCGAACACGCCGCCCGTGTTCGGCGAGCAGGTTCCGCCCCTGAAGTGGACGAAGGACAAGGCGGTGTCCGTGACGCTGCCGGGAGCGACCGGCGGCGAGGGCGCCCTGAGCTACGACCTGTCGCCTAAGCCGCCCGACGGCGTTACGTTCGACCCGGCGTCACGGCTGCTGTCCGGCAAGCCGACAGCGACGAAGGCCGCCGTGACCTACACCTACACTGCGACGGACTCGGACGACGACACGTCGGCCGGCGACACGGCCAGACAATCCTTCACGATCACGGTGGCCGCTCCGGACACGGCGCCGGAGTTCACCGAGCAGGCCCCGGACCAGAACTGGGTGGCGGGCCAGCGGATTACCCCGGTCACGTTGCCCGCCGCGACCGGCGGCAACGGTGACCTGGCCTACGCACTGACGCCCGAGCCGCCAGCCGGCGTGAGCTTCAACTCTTCTACGCGGGTGCTGTCCGGCACGCCGGCGGGGACCCAGGCCGCGACGGTGTACACCTACACGGTGACGGACGCGGACGCGAACACCGCGGCCAGCGACGCGGACACGGACGAGTTCACGATCGCGGTCCGGCGGGTCGGTCTGTTGCTGAGCGAGACGGAGCTGGCGGTGGACGAGGGCATCGGCGGCTCGGCCTTCACGGTGAAGCTGGCGTCGCAGCCGACGGCCGAGGTGACGGTGGAGGTGGCGAGTTCCGATCCCGGGGCGGTGGAGGCGACTCCCGCGAGGCTGACGTTCACGCCGGCCGACTACGGCGAGCCGCGGCCGGTGACGGTCGCGGGCGTGCCGGACCCCGGCTTCGAGGACGAGACGACGAAGGTCGGCCTGCGCGCGATCGGCGGCGGTTACGACCGCGTGCGGAGGGTGGTAACGGTGACGGTGGATGACGACGACGTTGACACGGTCCCGGAGCTCGCCGGAGAGTTCGACGCCCTGGAGTGGCTTGCGGGCCGCGCGATCGACCCGGTCGTGCTGCCCGCTGGGACCGGCGGCAACGCGCCGTTGAGATACTCGCTGTCGCCCGACCCGCCGGAAGGCGTGGCGTTCGACTCCTCCACGCGGACGCTGTCGGGCACGCCGGCCGAAGCGCGGGCCGCGGCGACGTACACGTACACGGCTGCGGACTCGGACGAGAACACGGAGGCCGGCGACGCGGCGGCGGCGGAGTTCACGATCACGGTGAAGCAGGCGGCCCTCGTGTCGAGCAAGGCGAGCCTGACCCTGGAGGAAGGCGGCGCCGGCGGGACGTTCACGGTCAAGCTGGCGGCGCTGCCGAAGTCCGACGTGACGGTGTCTCTGACAAGCGATGACGACGGCGCGGCGACGGCGAGTCCGGCGAGCCTGACGTTTACCGCGGCCAACCACAACGTGGCGCGGACGGTGACGGTCAAGGGCGTCGAGGACGACGACTTCGACGACGAGACGACGAAGATCACGCTCACTGCGACGGGCGGCGGCTACGACGGCGTGGCGGCGACGGTCGTCGTGACGGTGGACGACGACGAGACGGACACGGCGCCGTCATTCGACGGTCAGGCCCAGGACCGGGAGTGGACGGCGGATCGGCCGATCACGACGGTCACGCTGCCCGAGGCGACCGGCGGCAACGGCGACCTGACTTACACGCTCTCGCCCGACCCGCCCGAGGGCGTCACGTTCGACCCCGGGACGCGCACTCTCGCCGGCACGCCGAAGTCTCCCCAGAACGCAACGGAGTACACCTACACGGCGACGGACGCGGACGGGAACACGGACGCCGCGGACACGGCGACCCTGCAGTTCACGATCGAGGTATGGCTCGAGGGCCTGGACGACGCCGCCTTCGTCTCGCACGCGGGCGTGCCGGAGGTGATGCTCGCCGGCGGCAAGGCGACGGTGACGGTGCGGATGCGGAACACGGGCCCGACGACGTGGAGATCGGCAAGCTACAGGCTGGGCTCCCAGCGGCCGCAGGACAACGAGATCTGGGGGCTGGCCCGCGTGGCGCTGCCTGCCGATGTGGCGCCGGACGAGACGGTGGACCTGACCTTCGCCATCACGGCGCCCAAGGAGGTGGGCGCCCACAAGTTCCGGTGGCGGATGGTGCGCGGGGCAAGCGGCTGGTTCGGCGGCAAGACGGAGCTCTTGACGATCGCGGTGGAAGACCCGTCGTTCCTGGGCCGGGAGATAGCGGACCAGATATGGGTGAAGAACGAGACCGTCGTGTCGCTCACGCTGCCCGAGGCGAGGGGCAACGGCGGAGCGTTGACGTACTCGCTCAAGCCCGCGCTGCCGGAGGGCGTCACGTTCACGGAAGCAACCCGGGTGCTGGCCGGGACGCCGACCGCCGTGGCGGAGGCCACGGAGTACAGGTACGTCGCCACGGACACGGGCGGCGGGAAGGCGAAGCTGACCTTCGAGATCGCCGTGGAGGAAGGCGTGATCGACGACGCGGCCGTCGTGTCCGTCACGGGCCTGCCGTCGAAGATGGCGGCCGGCGGCACGGCGACGGTGACCGTCACGATGACGAACACCGGCACGACGACCTGGTCGTCGCCCGCCGGCTACAACCTGGGTTCCTGGGATCGGTCGGACAAGGACAGGTGGGGCGTTCGGCGGGCGGCCGTGCCAGGAACCGTCGCCCCGAACGAGACGGCGGACTTCACGTTCACCGTCACGGCGCCTCAGACGCCGGGCGTCCACCCCTTTACGTGGCGCATGGTGCGGGACCCGGGCGGGTGGTTCGGGGCGCATACGGCGGATGTGTCCGTGACGGTGGAGGATCCGTCGTTCGGGGACGAGACGGTAGCCGACCAGACGTGGATGCGGGGCGAGGAGGTGGACGCTCTGATCCTGCCGGCGGCCGGCGGCACGGCCGGTCCGTTCAGCTATGCGATTTCGCCCGAGTTGCCGGACGGCGTGACGTTCGCCGAATCGACCCGCACGGTTTCCGGGACGCCGGAAGCGGCGCAGGCGGCCACGACGTACAGCTACACCGCGACGGATACGGACGGCGGGACGGCGACGCTGTCGTTCGGGATCGCCGTGGAAGCCCTGGCGGTGGACGATGCGGCGTTCGTCTCCCAGACCGCCGTGCCGGAGAAGATGGCGGCGGGCTCGGAGGCCGTGGTCACCGTGCGGATGAAGAACACGGGCACGACGACCTGGACGAAGGCGGCGGGCTACGCGCTGGGCTCGCAACGGCCGGACGACAACGAGCGCTGGGGCCTCAAGCGGGTCTCCCCGCCTGAGGACGTGGCGCCGGACGCGACGGTGGACTTCACCTTCACCATCACGGCGCCGACGGAGGTCGGCCGCCACGGGTTCCGCTGGCGCATGGTGCGGGGCGCGGACGGCTGGTTTGGGAAGAAGACGGATCTCCGAACCATCGAGGTGGAGGACCCGTCGTTCGGGGACGCGGCGATCGGCGATCAGAAGTGGGCGAAGGACGCGGCCATCGCCACCCTGCTCCTGCACGAGGCGGACGGGACCGCCGGGCCGTTCACCTACTCGCTGACGCCCGAGTTGCCGGGCGGCGTGACGTTCGACGGGACCAACCGGACGATCTCGGGCCGGCCGACGGCGGTGCTGGCGGAGACGGAGTACAGCTACACCGCGACGGACACGAACGGCGGGACGGCTACGCTCACGTTCATGGTGACGGTGAGCGAACACGCGGTAGCGGCGGCCGCGGCGCAGGCGGTTGCGCCGCCGCCGGCCGGCGTTGCGTTCGAGTTTCGGAACGGCGTCCAGAGCCGGCGTGCCGGAAGCGATGGGGCCAACGCGCCAGTGGAGGCCGGAATGCCGGGTTGGACGGCGGATTCCGGCGACGCAACGATTTCCCGGGTTCCGACCGGCCTCGCGCTGCGGCTGCGCGGCAGCGAGGCAGGCGGCGACGCGGCGCCCGACGCCGTGATCACGGAGCAGTGGATTCCGGTGCAGGGCGGGACGTACCGGCTCTCCGCCTGCATGCTGCGGGAGAACGCGAGCGACAACGTGTTCGTGGACTTCGACGGCGGCGCCGGCCGCGACGGTGAGTTCCTGGACGCCCACATCGTGGCAACGGAGACCGGCGTCTGGGAGTGCGGGGCGGTGACGAAGTGCATCCCCGACTCGGTCGGGGCTGTCCGCGTCCGCGCGGTCCGGGAGGGCGCCAACCTGGGCGATGCGTGGTTCGATGGGATCGAATTGACGCGGCTTGCCGCGTGTGGAGCGGCGACCCTGGACGTAAAGCCCTGACGCGGGCGGCGTCCTGTTGCTCGCCCATGCGGCGAGCCCAAGGAAGGCGGCTGGCCAGATCCCTTGCCACTGACCAGGACGAGCGCCACGTCGCCCAACAGGGTTTGACAACATGGCCGCCGTGAGGGGGGCTGTCCAGTTGGCGAGTTCGCGTGTGGCGCGGCTTGAGGCCGCGGCGGTCTTGAACGCCATTCTGCTTGCCGGCTGCGGGCTCGCCGCGGATCCGCATTCCGGTCGCACGCCGGCGGACGCTTCCGGATCGGGCGATCGGGCGATCACCGTCGTTTCCTACGGCGGCTCCTACGCCCGCGCCTGCGTTCTGGGCTACCACGAGTCCTTCACCGAGGAGACCGGCATCCAGGTCGACCTGGAGGACTTCAACGGCGGCCTCGCGCAGATCCGTGCCCAGGTCGAGGCCGGCGCCGTCCATTGGGACGTCGTCGATCTGGGCGTCGCCGACACGATCACCGGTTGCGACGAGGGCGTTCTGGAGCTGATCGACCCGGAGCTGCTGCCGCCGGGCCCGAACGGCGAGCCGCCGGCGGACGACTTCCTGCCGGAGACGAACACGGAGTGCGGCGTGGGCACGCTCCTCTACTCCACGATCTACGCCTACAACCCGGAGACCCTGCCGGGTCCGGCGCCGGCGACGATCGCCGACTTCTTCGACCTGGAACGCTTTCCCGGGCGCCGGGGCATGCAGCGGAAGCCGGAGGCGAACCTGGAGTTCGCGCTGATGGCCGACGGCGTGCCGAAGGAACGGATCTACGAGCTGCTCGGGACGGACGAGGGTCTGGATCGCGCGTTCCGGAAGCTGGACACGATCAAGGACGACGTCGTGTGGTGGGAGGCGGGCGCGCAGCCGCCGCAGCTCCTCGCCGACGGCGAAGTCATCATGAGCACGGCCTGGAACGGACGGATCTTCAACGCCCAGGTCCTGGAGGACCAACCCTTCGTCATCGTCTGGGACGGGCAGGTCATGGACCGGGGCCAGCTCGTGGTCGTAGCCGGCACTCGGCGCCTCGAGGGCGCCCTGCGCTTCATGCGCCATGCCGCCCGCTCCGAATCGATGGCGGGGGTGGGGAGGTACATCGCCTACAGCCCCGCGCGCCGTTCCGGCCAGGCGCTGATCGACCGGCACGCGGAGACGGGCACGGAGATGTGGCCGCACATGCCGACGAACCCGGCGAACATGAAGAACTTCCTGATGAGCGACTGGGAGTGGTGGGCCGACCACAGGGACGAGATGCAGGAGCGGTTCGCCGCCTGGTTGGCGCGGTGAGCGGCTGGGCGGCGTCGACCGGGGCAGTGGCTGCGACGACATACGCGTACACGGCCGACCGCCTTGTGGAGGTTGACACGCACGGAATCCGGGTAATACCGTAATACTCATGGTCGCCATCTCGTTCAAGGTTGACGAACACGAGGCGCGCACGATCCGCCTGCAGGCGAAGAGGGAGGGAATCAGCGTTTCGGAGTTTCTTCGCCGCGCGGCGCGCCTCGCCCTGACGCCTCCCGGGAAGCCGCGGACAGTCCGCTGCCGCCATACGGGCGCCAGGATCTTCGCCGCCCCGGAGCGGCTGCCCCCGCTCTCCACGGAGATGGTGCGGGATCTTCTCTCCGACTTCCCTTGAAGTACCTGCTGGACGTCAACGTCCTGGTCGCGTGGGGCTGGTCCGATCACGCGGCCTACGAACGCACGGCTATGTGGATCGCAGCCGTTCGCGGAGCGCGCGACTCGAAGCTCCTGACATCGGCGATTCCCGAACTCGGCTTTGTGCGCGTATCCGTCCAGCGTACGGGGGGCAGCGTCACGGTCGAGGAGGCCGCCGAGACGCTGGCGGGCATGTTGCGCTCCCTGGGGTCGGCCCATGCCTTCCTTCCGGACGACAGGGCCGCCCGCCAGTTCCCCGGCTGGTGCCGCTACGCCTCGCAGACGACCGACGCCCATCTGGTCGGGTTGGCGGCCGCGCACGATGCCGTGCTGGCCACTCTGGACACCGGGATTCCCGGGGCGTTCGTTCTGCCCGACGCGACACCGGAACGCTGAACCATGACCAGGGACGGCTCACGCTTCGCCGCCTGGCTGGCGCGATGACGAGCGGAATGTTGAGTCCGCGCCTGCGCGCCGCGGGTCTGACGTTGCCGCTGGTCGCCTTCGTCTCCGTGACGTTCCTCGGTCCGATGGTCAACCTGCTGACGAAGAGCTTCTACGACCCCGACGTCGCCAACGCGCTGCCGGAGACGATGGCGGCGCTGCGGGACTGGGACGGTCAGGGAACTCCATCCGACGAGGCCTTCGCGGCCACCGCCCGTGAGTTCGTCGCGGCGCGCACGGAGCGGACCCTCGGCCGTACGGCGAACCGCGTCAACCGGGTCGCGAGCGGCATGCGCAGCACGATCATGGGCGATTCGCGGGAGATGGCCGAAGCGGCCGCCGTTGCGGAGGATGCCGGCGTCGAGACGGAGGGCGCCTTCTGGCGCGAGACGATGATCGGCATCGACGCCCGCTGGGGCGGTCCCGAGCCCTGGCGGGCGCTTCGGGCCGCCGGCCAGCGGTTGACGGCCCGCCACTACCTCAAGGCGCTCGACTTCGAGCGGGGTCCGGATGGCGGCTACCAGCGGGCGCCGGAGGCATGGCGCATCTACGTGCCGCTGTTCTGGCGGACGTTCCTCGTCAGCCTGGGCGTCACCCTGCTCTGCCTGGTCATCGGCTATCCGGTGGCGCACATGATCGCCAACTCGCCGCCGAAGCGGGCCAACGTCCTGCTGCTGCTCGTCCTGCTGCCGTTCTGGACCTCGCTGCTCGTGCGGACCACCTCGTGGATCGTGCTGCTCCAGAACCAGGGCATCGTGAACGACTTCCTGGTCGCGATCGGACTGATCGGCGACGACGGCCGGATCGCGATGATCTACAACATGACGGGCACGTTCGTCGCGATGACCCACGTGCTGCTGCCGTTTCTGGTCCTGCCGCTCTACTCGGTCATGCGGGCCATCCCGCCTGCCTACATGAACGCCGCCGTGTCGCTGGGTGCGACCCCGTTCCAGGCGCTGCGCCGGGTCTATTGGCCGCAGACGCTGCCGGGCGTCGGCGCCGGCTGCCTGCTCACCTTCATCCTGGCGATCGGCTACTACATCACCCCGGCCCTGGTCGGCGGTCAGAGCGGCCAGTTGATCTCGAACATGATCGCGTACCACGTCCAGACCTCGCTCAACTGGGGTCTGGCGGCGGCTCTGGCGGCACTGCTGCTGGGCGGCGTGACCCTGCTCTACGTGGTGTACGACCGCCTGGTCGGCATCGACCGGATCGGACTCGGATGATGGTCGGCGGCGCGCTCAGCCCCGGCTACCGGGTCGCCCGCTGGGGCTACCTCGCGTTCTGCGTCGCCGCCTTCGTCTTCCTGATCGCGCCGATTCTCGTCCTCGTGCCGCTCAGCTTCAACGCCGAGCCGTACTTCACCTTCACCGAAGGCATGCTGCGGCTCGACCCGGAGGCCTACTCGCTCCGCTGGTACCGCAGCATCCTCGATGGCGACGAGTGGACGCGGCCACTCGCCAACAGCCTGATCATCGGTATCTCGGCCACGGTCGTCGCCACCGTGCTCGGAGCCGCCGCGGCTCTGGGACTCGCCCATCCGGCGATGCCGGGCCGGAAGATCGTCACGGCCCTGCTCATCTCGCCGATGATCACGCCGGTGATCATCGCCGGCGTCGGCATGTTCTTCTTCTACTCGAGCCTGGGCCTGGCGCAGACCCACGTCGGGATCATCCTCGCGCACGCCGTCTTCGGCGCGCCCTTCGTCGTCATCACGGTGAGCGCGACCCTGGCCGGCTTCGACTGGACCGTCATGCGCGCGGCCGCCAACCTCGGCGCGAATCCCCTCGTTGCGTTCCGCCGCGTGCAACTGCCGCTCATCCTGCCCGGCGTCATCTCGGGCTCCCTGTTCGCCTTCGCGGCGTCCTTCGACGAACTCGTCATCGTCCTGTTCATGGGCGGCCTGGAACAGCGCACCCTGCCGCGCCAGATGTGGTCCGGCATCCGCGAGGAGATCAGCCCGACGATCCTTGCCGTGGCCACGTTCCTGATCGTCTTCGCGCTGCTGGCGTTGAGCACGGTGGAGTGGCTGCGCCGGCGTGGCGCGGCCCGGGCCTGACTTCGGTGAGCGACGACGACCATGGCATCACGCTGGAGGCAGTCGAAGACACGCTCACGCTGATCGCTCGTCACATCGTTGAAACGCCGGTCGTCGAGTGGTCGGGCCCCGAGATGCGGGCGATGCTGCCGGGGAACAGCCGCGTCCACGCCAAGCTGGAGCTCTTTCAGCGCTCCGGTACGTTCAAGGCGCGAGGTGCGCTGTCGAACGTCCTGCGACTGAGCGCCGACCAACTGCGGGCCGGCGTAACGGCCATGAGCGCGGGCAATCACGCGGTCGCCGTGGCATATGCGGCGAAGGCCGCTGGTACCAGCGCGAAGGTCGTCATGCAGCGATCGGCGAATCCGGCGCGTGTCGAGCTGGCCGGGGCGCTTGGCGCCGAGATCCTGATGGCGGAGGATGGCCCCAGCGGATTCGAGATGGTGGCCGGGATCGCGGCCGCGGAAGGCCGGGCGATAGTCCATCCATTCGACGGCGTGGCGACGGCCCTCGGCGCGGCGACGCTCGGTCTCGAGATGCACCGGCAGCTTGGAGACCTCGACGTGCTCATCGTCGCCATCGGTGGCGGCGGCCTGGCCGGGGGCGTGTCGGCGATCACCAAGCGACTGAACCCCGATTGTCTCGTCGTCGGCGTGGAACCCGTGGGCGCCGACGCCATGCACAGGAGCTTCAGGTCCGGCAGACCGGAGCGCCTCGACGGCGTGGACACGATCGCGGACAGTCTGGCGCCGCCCATGACCGAACGGCTGCCCTTCACGCTCTGCAGAAGCAACGTGGATCGGCTCGCGCTGGTCACCGACCGCGAGTTGGCTCAAGCCATGGGGCTCATCTTCAGAGAACTGAAGCTCGCCGTGGAGCCCGCCTGCGCCGCCACCACCGCTTCCCTGCCGAGTCTCGCCGAGGAGCTCTCGGGTGCGCGTGTCGGGCTGATCCTCTGCGGGTCGAACATCGACCGGAGCACGTACGATCGGTACTGCGAGCTCGGCGAGGGTCGATTCCGTTCCTGATCGGCGTTCGGGTGTCCGTGCCGGCTGGCCGTCCGCCCTGAGGCGCTGCTCAGGGCGTCAGGACGACCGGTACCGCCACAGCCCGGTCGCCGCCATGCTGTAGGCGAACAGCAGCACCGACACCGCCATGCCGGGGACCAGTCCGGCCAGGGCGCCGTACTCCTCGACGATCCAGCCCAGGATCACGGCGCCGATCAGCGGGGCGCCGAGCAGGCCGATGCCGAAGACGGCCATGACGCGGCCGCGGGACAGCGGCTCGGCGGCCTCCTGGACGATGGCGCGGGCCAGGGTGGTGGTGACGCCCATGTTGAGGCCCCAGGCGACGACTCCGGTGACGACCAGCCACCAGGCGGGTTCGACCCAGATCAGGAAGAGGACGGCGACGCGGGAGAGCTGGAACAGGATGAACCAGCGGCCGGGTCGATGGAACGGCATGAACCGGAGCATGATGACGTTCGAGACGACCGCGCCGGCGAAGAAGACGATCATCAGCCACGAGAGCAGTTCCGCGTCGCCGTCGTAGACCTCCCGGACGATGAAGGGGAAGGCGGTCAGGAAGCCGCCCGCGTTGAAGATGCTGGAGACGAAGTTGACCGTTATCGCGTCGAAGACGGGACGCTGGAGGTAGGAGGCGCGGAAGCCTTCGCGGATCCGGCGCCAGGCGGGTTCCGTCGGGCCGTGGTTGGCGGACTCGTGGGAGCCGATCCTCCGGATCCAGAGCGCCGCCGCGACCAGACACAGGCACTGGACCAGCAGGACCTGCCGCAGACCGATGCGGTCGAGTTGGCCGGCGGCGCCGATCCCGATCATCGTGGTGAACATCGTGATCGCGGTGGACACGGTCACTCCCCGCTGCAGATCCCGGCCCGCGATGCGGCTCAGCACGGACTGCTGGGCCGGTCCGGAGAAGGACAGGGCGGCGCTGATTCCGAGGCCCCAAGCGGTCACGGTCCAGACGCTGAGTTCTCCGAGTTCGAGTACGAGAATCAGCCCGAGGGGTACGAGGGCCGCCGCGCCGAACACTCGGGTCAGCGTCGCCCGGGGGTTCGTGCGGTCGGCGCTGGCGCCGCCCCAGAGCATGATGATCACGCCGGGAAGGCCGACGGCCGCCTGCAGCGGCCCGACCCGGCTGGCCGGCAGGGACAGCGCGCTGATCAGCAGCCAGGGCAGAAGGAGCTGGTACATGCCCAGGCCGGAGCTCGAGCAGGCCAGTGTCCCCATGTACGCTTGCAGCCCCGGTCGGTTCCAGAGACGGTTGGGCGGAGTTGGGGGGCGAGCGATGACGACTACCTCGGTTGGCGGCGGTCGGACGGGATGGCGAAGGCTACACGCGGCTTTTCGGCGGCGCGCGGCGCGGGGCCTGTGGTTCGGCGTCGCCGCGACGGCCGCGGTGGGCGCCGGGAGTTGTACGGTCTCGGCCCAGGAGCGCGTCGACTTCGCGGCGCTCCGGCGGCAGATGGTGCGCGACACGATCGCCGAGCCCCGCGACGGCCGGCCGCCGGTCCTCGACGTTCGCGTCGTCGACGCGATGGGGAAGGTGGAGCGCCACCTGTTCGTGCCGGAGGAAGTCCGTGACTGGGCCTACCGGGACTCGCCGCTCGGGATCGGCTGGCGGCAGACGATCTCCCAGCCCTACATCGTTGCGTTGATGACGGAGCTTGCGGAACCCGCCCCGGAGGACAGGGTGCTGGAGATCGGTACCGGCTCCGGCTACCAGGCCGCGGTGCTGGCCGAGATCGTGGATCACGTGTACACGATCGAGATCGTCGAACCCCTCGGGCTGCGGGCGGCGGCGGCGCTGGACATGGCCGGCTACGGGAACGTGACGACGCGGATCGGCGACGGATACGCGGGTTGGCAGGAGGAGGCGCCGTTCGACGCGATCGTCGTCACCGCGGCGCCGGACCACGTGCCGCAGCCGCTGATCGACCAGTTGGCGACCGGCGGCCGGCTGGTGCTGCCGGTGGGCCCGGTGGGCGGCCGCCAGGAACTGCAGGTGCTGGAGAAGCAGGCCGACGGGTCAGTCGAGCGGACCCGTGTGATCCCGGTGCGCTTCGTGCCGCTGACGCGGGATCGCTAGCGGCAGCTAGAGCGGCACTTCCTCGCCCTCGCCTTCGATGACGAGGCCGAGGGTCACGTCGCCGAGGGGTACGGCCAGCGTCGGCTGGTCGAGGTCGTTCCAGAACATGGTGGCGCTCTCGGCGCCGTCGTAGTTCTGGAACAGGGCCATCGTCATCGGGTGCGTGGCGCCCTCGATGATCGTAATGCTCGCCTCGACGAGGGGCTCCTGCTCCGGGAAGCCGTAGGGATCGAAGGTGTCGAGCGTCACCGGGATCAGGATCAGGAAGTCGCGGAACCAGGTCTGGCCCGTGTGGTCGCCGTCGGCGGGCTGCACGGCGTAGCGGAGGGTGTAGATGCCGGCCGGCACGATCTGCTTCTTGTAGGTGCTCCAGCCGTCCGTCGTGCGCATCAGGCCGACCAGGCCGCCGGGAGGCAGGGTCGGGTACTCGACCCCGAGTTCGGCCGACGGGTCCTGCATCGGCAGCGCGGGCGGAAACCAGAACTCGATCGGCTGGCCCTCGTCCCGGACCACCTTGTAGCCGGCCGGATCAAGCAGCGGCCCCAGCCAGTCCGGCAGATCCGGCGGCAGTGCCTCCGTGCGCTCGAGCGACGGGTCGGCCGCCAGCGGCGCGGCGAGCACCAGGCCCGCGAGCAGCAGCCCAACGAGCGGGAGACCGGCGCTCCTCACTCGAAGTTGATGAGGTAGTGCCGGAAGTTCTCGGGCCCGACCTCGTCCAGCATCTGCAGGAACAGCACGAGCGGCTCGATGTCGGCGTCCGTGATGTTGATCTCGCCGAACAGCGGGTCGACGCCTTCCTGTTCGCTGTCGGCGGCTTCGGCCAGCGCCATGTGCGCCCTGATCGTGTCTTCGAGGGTGGCGGCGCTGCCGTCGTGAAGGTACGGGTCCGTGCGGGAGAGGTTCCGCAGCGGCGGCGTCTTGAAGTCGCCGGCGCCGGTGCCGTGGAGGGCGTAGTCGCTGAAGGTCGGCGGCACGTGGCAGCGGACGCAGTTGCCGACCGACTCCACGTCGAAGGCCCGGAAGAAGGTCTTGAAGCCCTCGTAGGCTTCAAGGGTGAACCCCTCCGGTCGCCGGATCAGGTTGCGACCCTCCTGGTTGAAGATCCGGCTCTCGATGCTCGCCGCGTAGTTCAGCATGTCCTCGCCGTCGTTCGGTTGCTTGCGGAACCGGTTCTGTTCGGCGAAGGCGTCCCAGCGCGCGGTCATCGTGTAGCTCAGCGTGCGGGTGTAGTCGGCCAGGGCGCGGGCGGCGGCGGCAGCCACCTCGGGGCGCGGCAGGGACTCGAGGTCCAGGCCGTAGACCTCCTGGAACTGGTCGAGATAGGGCACGCCCGAGATCGCGTTGTGGCCCTCGTTCAGCAGCACGTAGGCCGCGTTGTCCATCCCCGCGTCACGGTCCTCGTCGTTCCAGCCGTACTGCTTGCCGACCAGCTTGTCGAGGATCATGTCCTCCATCGAGTCGTAGGCGCCGTCCCAGCCGAAGACCTCGGCGCGGGCAGCGTCGGCCAGGGTCTGCGCGTTCCGCTCGGTCGTCTCGCGGTTCGCGGTCAGGCTGGTCGGCGTGTGGTCGGCGTAGTAGCGCTCCGGCTTGCCGGGCACCGACTCGCCGATGGCGTGGCACACGGAACAGGCGATCGCGAAACCCGTCCCCTGGTTGTTGAACAGCAGTTCGGCGAACAGGTCGTTGCCGAGCTGTTGCAGGGCAGGCGAGGGTTCTTCCTGGGCGGCGGTTGCGGCGCCGAACAGGAGAGCGGTTGCCGTGGCGAGCGTCGCCGGACCGATCACGCTTCTTCGCTTCATCGTCATCCTCCGTGATGTGGAGAATAGACGATCCGGTTAGTGGCACACTAAGCCGCCATGGCGACGTCGCGAACGGTTCCCTGGGAGGAACTCGACACGATCTTCTTCGACGCCGGCAACACCTTCCTGTCGATGGACTTCGACCGGGTCGCCGCCGTTGCTGCCAGTCTTGGCGTCGAGTGCTCGGGAGGGCAGTTGGAACGCGCGGAGGCGGCGGCGCGGCCGGTGCTCTCCGCGGCGCTGGCCGAGAGGCGGACGACCGAAGGCAGCGGCGCCTTTCGCTTCTACCTGGGAGCGACTTTCGAGCGGCTGCCCCCATCCAGCCGGGATGGGGTCGAGCTGGACGCCCTGGTTTCCGGGCTCGCGGAGCGGCTGTTCTCGCCTGGACGCAACGACCGGCTCTGGAACCGCAGGCTGCCGGGCAGACGCGACGCGCTCGAGCGAATCCGCGCGCTCGGCTACCGCATGGTGGTGGTCAGCAACTCGGACGGCAGCATGGCGCGGACCGTCGCGCGGATCGGCATGGACCATCTCTTCGACGGTCTGGTCGACTCGACGGTCGTCGGCTTCGAGAAACCGGACCCGCGGATCTTCGAGGTCGCGCTCGATCTGGCCGGCGCGCGTCCGGAACGGACCGTGCACGTCGGCGACCTGTACGCTGCCGATGTCGTCGGCGCCTGGGCCGCCGGGGTTCACGCCGTCCTGCTCGACCCCTTCGGCGACTGGCCGGAGGTCGACTGCCCGAAGGTGGCCGACCTGGACGAGCTGGCCGCCCTGCTGCCGGGGTCTCCGGGGCGCGCGTGAAGCCCGCGGAGGTTCGCCGGCACCGCCATCGGTTCTACGAGGCGGCCGTTCAGAACGTGGAAGTGGACATCGACTTCGTCGAGCGCGTCTATCGCCGCCTCAACGGACGGTTGCCCGCCACCCTGCGGGAGGACTTCTGCGGCACCGCCTCGCTGGCGAGCGCGTTCGCCGCGCGCAGGCCGGAGAACCGCGCCTGGGGCGTCGACCTTCACCGGCCGACGCTGGACTGGGGGCGGCGCAACCGGGTAGAGGCCAGATGCGTCGAGGACCGGGTCGAGCTGGAGTGCCGCGACGTGCGCCTGGCCGGCAGCCCGGCGGTAGACGTGCAGGTTGCCTTCAACTTCTCCTTCTTTCTGTTCCCGGGCCGCGGCGAGATGCTGGACTACTTCCGGGCGGCGAAGCGCTCGCTCGAGCCGGGAGGCCTGTTCGTGCTGGACGCCTTCGGCGGCACCGATTCGTTTCAGGCCACGACCGAGGACACGGAGATCGAGGCCTCGGTAGGCGTCGACGGAGTCGCCTTGCCGGCTTTCACCTACAGTTGGGACCAGCTCGCCTTCAACGCCGTCGACCACTGGATGCGCTGTGCGATGCACTTCACGCCGGCGGGCGGGGAGACGGTGCGCAACTTGTTCCGCTACGCGTGGCGGATGTGGACCCTGCCCGAGATCCGGGAGTTGCTGGCCGAGGCCGGCTTCGACGATGTCGAGGTGTACGGCGAGGGCTGGGATGCCGGCACCGGTGAAGGAAACGGCATCTTCCGGCGCCGTACACGGCTGCCGAACGAGGGCAGTTGGGTCGTCTACCTGGTGGCGCGCTACTGAGTGCCGCGGGATCCGGCCAGGCGCCGCCAGTCCTCGTCGCGGACGTCGTTGGCCAGAGTCAGGCCGCCGTCGGAGCCGACGAAGACCGGGTCCTTGACCACGCGTACGCGTCCGCCGCCCAGTTCGCCGAGGGAACTCTGCAGCGCCGCGCCAAGGCCCCGGATCAGCCCGGAGCCGCCGGTCAGGATGACGTTGTTGCGCACCCGGCTCTGGTACTCCGGTTCGACCCGTGCGATCAGGTCGAGCATCGTCTCGCGCAGCGGCTCCAGGAGACTCTCGCAGGCAGTGCGCATCGGCTCGGTGATGTCGATCCGGGTCGGTCTGCCGTTGACGGGCGCGTCGACCACGACCGGACCGCCTCCGCCTACGAAGGAGTACTTCTCCTTCCACGCGCGCGCCATGTGGATCGACACCGACGCATCGGGGAAACGTTCCTCGATGCGCGCGTGCAGGTGATCGTCGACGGCGTCGCCCGCGACGTTCAGGGTGCGCTGATCGCTCTCGGTCGGAAAGCGGCCCATGAGGATGCACAGGTCCGTCGTGCCCGCGCCGACATCGACGACCATCGTGTGGACCAGGGCGTCGAGACCGTAGGCGACGGCGAACGGTTCGGAGACGATCATCGTGCTGGCGATCTGGCCGTCGAGGATGCGCCGCAGGTTCTGGCGGTTCACCCGGAGCGTTTCTGCCGGCACGCCGACCACGGCGTGGATCGCCGGCTTCGGATCCCGCCCCTGGGGGACGGCCAGGTCGAGCAGCCGCCGGACGATTTCGCGCACTGCCTGCTCGTCACGGGCGGACCCTTCCTTGATCAGGCCCCGCTCGAGCGGCCGGCGCAGCTCCAGCATCGGTCGCTTTTCCAGAGCCTCGATGCCCACGAGCACTTCGCGCCGGAGGACCTTGCGGGCGACCATGTCCCGCGGCCAGCCCACGTAGCTTCGCACCATGTGGCGCTCGCCGTTCGCGGCGGAGATCGAACTGCGGGACGTCCCCAGGTCGATACCGACCTTGAGCACCGGCGGCTCGGGAGTGACGGCGGTCTGCGTGGTGATGGCTACCATGCCTCAGGCGCCGGAGAGCTTAGCTTTGAGCAGCCGCGACTCGGCATAGCTCTGGATGCCCGCGTCCAGGGCTTCGGCGATCGACTGAAGGTAGCTCTCGTCCCGCAGTCGCCTGACCTCGCCGGCATCGGAGAGGCAGGAGACCTCGGCCAGCACCGCCGGCATCTCCGCGCCGATCAGGACGACGAAGGGCGCGGACTTGACGCCTCGATCCTTCAGGTCGGGGTTCTCAGCCCGCAAGCGTCCGAAGAGCGAGTGCTGAATCGCGGTCGCCAGCGCCCGGCTGTCGTCCTGCCGGGCCTGGGCGTACACGCCGTCGAGGAGCCGGCGGAGGTCGCCGAGGGAGTAGCCCTGGGCCTCCGAGTTTTCGCGCTCGGCAAGCGCGGAGAGTTCGGGATCGTCGGTGGGACCGAGATAGTAGGTCTCGACGCCGCAGGCCCGGTTCGCCGGCAACCAGTTCACGTGAATCGAAACGAACACGTCGGCGCCGGCGCGGTTGGCGATCAGGGTGCGGCGGTCGAGGGCGACGTTCATGTCGGCCTCCCGGGTCATCGCGACCCGATAGCGGTCGGCCAGCAGGTTGCGCAGCCGGTAGGCGATGTCGAGGGCGAGCGCCTTTTCGGTCAAACCGGCGGCAGCCGTGCCGGGGGAGGAGCCGCCGTGGCCGGGGTCGAGCACGATGCGTTCGACGGGCAGCGGGAAGACGCCTGGGTCGACGGCCTCCGGGGGACCGGTGAAGCGGACCTCGGGTGTCTGGAGAAGGCCATCCACTTCGACTTCGGGCAGAGGGTCGGGCTCCGGGCGATTCAGCTCCAGGTAGCCGAGGGCGGCAATAGCCGCAACGGGAAGCAACAGAAGGAGGCTCCATGGCGAGATCCTGCGTGGTCGCCGGACCCGGCCGGTGTTGGAGTCGTCGTGCGGCCCGGGCCGACGGTCAAGGACCTCGTTGTCGCGCACTGCGGCTTCGACCAGGTCGCGTTTGAGGTTCCGGCCTGACATGAAACGACGCTACATGATCGATCCCCTGGCAAGTGCCTCAAGTAGTCTCGCGAGTTGGTGTTGTGCGATGAGCGCTTCCCGACTCTCCAGGGCCGCGTTTGGCCAGGGCCGCGTCTCGCCGGCTCGCGTTCTTGCGGTCGGCGCGTTCGCGCTGCTGGGCTGTAGCGGGGTTCGGACGCCTGAGTTCGAGGCGCCGGCGCCGGCCGTCTACGGCGATAGCCATGGCGCGCAAGCTCCGCAACCGGAAGCCGGGACGGGATTCGTCGATCAGGAGTGGTGGACGGCCTTCGGCGATCCCCTGCTGTCCCGGTTGGTGGTCGAAGGGCTCGAGCACAATTCCAGCCTCCGCGCGGCCGCCCTGAACGTGGACGCAGCGCGGGCCCAGGCCCGGCTGGACGGCGCGGCGCGCAACCCCGAGCTGGAAGCGGCGGTCGATCCGGGGCGGCGCAAGCAGAACACGGCGCAGAGCGGGCTCACCGAGGCGATCCCGATTCCCATTCCCGGCTTCGAGCCCGGCGGTGTGCGGAGTTTCGCCTTCACTTCCTACGGTCTGGCGCTCAACCTCCGCTGGGAGGTCGATCTCTGGGACCGGCTCGGCGCGCTGACCGCCGCCTCTCTGGCTGAGGCGGCCGCTTCCTCTGCCGACCTCGACGGCGCCCGGCTCTCGGTCGCCGGCCAGCTCGCCAAGGTGTACTTCGGCGTCGTCGAGGCGCTGCAGCAGGTGGAGCTCGCCGAGCGCACGCTCGCCAGCCGGGCGCGGACGCGCGACCGGGTCGAGGCGCGGTACCGGCGGGGCGTCGCGGCGGCCCTCGAAGTGCGGCAGGCGCGAACCCAGGTCGCGACCGTGGAGGCCCAGTTGTCGGCCCAGCGTCAGACTCTCGACGGATTGCGCCGGCAGATGGAGGTCCTGCTGGGCCGCTATCCCTCCGGTGAGATCGAGGCCGCCGCGGGGCTGCCCGAGCTTCCACCCCTGCCGGAAACCGGCGTACCAGCCGGCCTGCTCGCGCGGCGCCCGGATCTTCGGGCGGCGGAGTACCGGGCGGTCGCGGCCTCGGAGCGGCTCCGGGCCGCCCACAGGGCGCTCTATCCGAGCTTCACGCTGAACGGATCGGCGGGGACGTCGAGCGGCGAACTCCGGGACCTGCTGGACGGAGACTTCTCGGTCTGGAGTCTCGCCGCCGGCCTTCTGCAGCCGCTGCTGTCCGGGGGCCGCCTCCGCGCCGGCCGCGACCTGGTGGAGGCCGGCCTGGGGGCGGCGGAAGCGGACTGGCTGCAGACGGCGCTCCAGGCCTTCGCTGAGGTGGAGTCGGGTCTGGCCGCCGAACGGATGCTCGACGAACGAACGGCGGCGCTCGAGCGGGCCGCCACGGAGAGCCGGGAAGCGGAACGTCTGGCGGAGGGTCGCTACCGGGAAGGACTCGTCGGTTACCTGCAGGTGCTGGACAGTCAGCGGACGTCGTTTCAGGCGGAAAGCCAGTTGCTGGCCGCTCGGCGGCAGCAGCTCGAGTCGCGGACGGACCTGATCCTTGCCCTGGGCGGCGGCGTCTACGCCGAACCGGCCGCGTCGACCGCGAGCGGGGGACCCTGAGCGTGCTGAAGTGGTCCCTCCCCGTCGCGATTCTGGCGGTGGCCGCCCTCGTGGTTGTCGCCCTCGTTTCTTCGCGGCCGCAACTGGAGACGGTGCCGAGAGAGGTCGTGCCGCCGCCGGTTCGCGTGCTGTCCGTGACGTCGACCGAGGTCGACCTGGGCGTCCGCTCACAGGGGTCGGTCATTCCGGTGACCGAGGCCGACCTGGTCTCGGAGGTCGCGGGCACGATCGTCTGGACGGCGGAGAGTTTCGAGGTCGGCGGCTTCTTCGATGCCGGCGAGGTCCTGCTGCGGCTCGACCGCCGCGACTACGAGCTGGCGCTGGCGAGCTCCCGGGCCGCGCTCGCGCAGGCGGGAGTGGGGCTGGCTCGGGAGCAGGCCGAAGCCGACGTCGCCCGCGAAGAGTGGGAGGAACTGGGAGAGGACGGTGAGCCGGGTCCCCTGGTGCTCCGCAAGCCCCAACTGGCCGAGGCGAGGGCGCAGGTGGAGGCGGCGCTCGCCAACATGAGGCGCGCCGGACTGGACCTCGAGCGGACCGCGATCCGGGCGCCCTTCGCCGGCAGGCTGCGCGCCAAGAGGGTCGACCGCGGCGAGTTCGTGAACCGCGGCGTGCCGCTGGCCACGATCTACGCGGTCGACGCCGCCGAGGTCGTCCTGCCGGTGCCCGACTCGGAGCTCGCCTTCCTCGACCTGCCGCTCGACGGCGAGCTGGGTGACTCCGGGCCCCGGGTGCTGCTGCGGGCGCGGTTCGCCGGCGGCCGGCACGAGTGGGAGGGCCGGGTCGTTCGTGTCGGCGGCGAGATCGACCCGGCGACGCGGATGGTGAACCTGATCGCGCGGGTGGACGATCCGTACCGGGCGTCGGGGGACCGGCCGCCGCTCTCGGTGGGCCTGTTTGTGGACGCGGAGGTAGTCGGTCGATCGGTGGAATCCGTGTTCCAGGTGCCGCGCGGGGCGTTGGTGGGAGCCGACCGGGTGTGGCTGGTGGAGGACGGCAGGCTGGTCCTGCGTCGCGTCGGGATCCTGCGCGCGGACCCGGAGGTCGTCATCGTCTCGGATGGTCTGTCGGCAGGAGACCGGATCAGCCTCACGGTTCTTGAGAGTGCGGTGGACGGGATGCGCGTGACGCCGCAGCCGGAACCGGCGCCCGCGGCGACCGGCGGGAACGCGCCATGAGCGGGGTGATTGGCTGGTTCGCCCGCAACGGCGTGGCGGCGAACCTCCTGATGGTGTTCATCGTGGTATGGGGACTGCTTGCCCTGAACGGGATGCCGATCGAGGTCTTTCCGAGCATCGAGATGCAGACGATCACCGTGAACGTGCCCTACCTCGGCGCCGCGCCCGAGGAGGTCGAGCAGGGCGTGTGCCTTCGGATCGAGGAAGCGGTGCAGGACCTCGAGGGCGTGACCACGGTACGTTCTACAGCGGCCGAGGGCGCCGGCGTCGTCGTCATCGAACTGGACGCGGACGCGGAACCGCGGGCCGTGCTGGACCAGGTCAAGTCGCGCGTCGATGCGATCGCGACCTTCCCGGAAGAGACCGAGGAGCCGATCATCCAGGCGGCGCTGATCCGGCGCAGGGCGATCACGGTGGCCGTGTACGGCGACATCGGGGAAAGGGCGCTCAAGGCGTTCGCGGAGGAGATCCGCGACGGACTGTCGGCGCTTCCCGACGTTTCGCAGGTGGAGCTTGACGCGGTTCGACCCGACGAGATTTCGATCGAAGTGTCGGAGGCCACGCTTCGGCAGTACGGTCTGACGTTCGACGAGGTCGTTCAGGCGGTGCGGCGATCGTCGATCGACCTGCCGGGCGGAGCGGTTCGCGCGCGTGGCGGCGAGATCCTGCTGCGTACGATGGGTCAGGCGTACCGAGGTTCGGAGTACGGCGCTGTCGTGCTGCGGGCGCGGCCGGACGGCAACCGCCTGCTTCTCCGGGACGTGGCGGAGGTGACCGACGGCTTCGCCGAGACGGAGGTGACTTCGCGGTTCGACGGTCAGCCGGTCGCACTGGTGCAGGTCTACCGGGTGGGCGACCAGAGCGCGCTGCGGCTTGCGCGTCAGGTCAAGGAGTTCGTTGCGGAACGCGAACCGTCGTTGCCCCCGGGCCTTCAGATGACGACCTGGCTGGACGACACGGTGCCGCTCGAGGACCGGATGCGGGTTCTGCTGGAGAGCGGCCGCCTGGGGCTGTTCCTCGTGTTCCTGATGCTCGCGCTGTTTCTGAAGTTCCGGCTGGCGCTCTGGGTGTCCGTTGGCATCGCCGTGTCCTTCATCGGTTCGCTCGGCGTGCTGAGGATGCTCGACGTTTCGATCAACGTGATGTCCCTGTTCGCGTTCCTGCTCGTGCTCGGGATCGTGGTTGACGACGCGATCGTCGTCGGCGAGAACATCTATCGTCATTTCGAGATGGGCAAGTCCGGCCTGCGTGCCGCGGTCGACGGCGCACGCCAGGTGGCGACACCGGTCACCTTCTCGATTCTCACGACTCTGGCCGCGTTCTCGCCGTTGATCAGCTCGGTCGAAGGGCCGTCCGGGGCGGTCGCGAGGATCATTCCGATCGTCGTCGTCGGCTGTCTCGGGTTCTCCCTGATCGAGTCGATGCTGGTGCTGCCGAACCACCTGTCGCACCTGTCGCACGGACGCGAAGACCGCGAGCGGCGCGGGGTCTCCCGGGGCTGGTACCGGTTCCAGGGCTTCTTCGCCGATGGGATGCAGTGGGTGATCGACCGCGGCTACCGGCCGCTTATCGAGCGGGCGATCGAGTGGCGCTACTCGACCCTGGCCATCGCACTGGCCGTCCTTGCGATTACCGCGGCCTACGTCGTCTCGGGCCGCGTCAAGTTCGAGTTCTTCGAGGACGTCGACGGCGACAATGCGGTCGTCCTCCTGACCATGCCCCAGGGGACCTCGGCGGATGTAACCCTTGGCGCTCTGCGTCGCATCGAGGAGGCGGCCTTCGAGGTCGAGGCGGATCTCGAGGCCGAAGGCCACGGAGGGGTTTTCCGCCACGTGATGGCGACGGTCGGCGCCCAGCCCTACGCGGCGCTTCAGCGGGCGAGCGGGCCGGCGGCGGGCTACGAGGTGGCGGTGGCGGCGCCGCACGAGGGCGAGGTCAACATCGAACTGGTTCCCGGCCTGGAGCGGCCGATTCCCACGGCGGAGGTGGTCCGGCGGTGGCGGGAGAAGGTGGGGCGGGTGCCAGACGCGGTCCGGGTCGACTTCACGTCCAGCCTGGTCAGCTTCGGGGCTCCCGTGGATGTTCAGCTCACGGGCGGCAGTCTGGGCGACCTGCGGGCGGCGGCCGAGGAGATCAGGGAGCGGCTCGCGGATTATCCGGGGGTGTTCGACATCTCGGACTCCTTCCGCGCCGGCAAGCGGGAGATTCGGCTGGAACTCGACCCGCGTGCCGACGCGCTGGGCCTGAGTCTGGAGGATATGGGACGCCAGGTGAGGCAGGGCTTCTACGGCGCCGAGGCGCAGCGGATCCAGCGGGGCCGCGACGACGTGCGGGTCATGGTGCGTTACCCGGCCGACGAGCGAGAGACGCTGGCGTCGCTCGAGGACATGCGGATCCGTACGCCGGCGGGAGCGGAGGTGCCGTTCTCCTTCGCGGGCCGCGCCGAGTTCGGCCGGGGCTTTGCAACGATCGAGCGAATCGACCGGCGGCGTGCCATCAATGTCGTCGCGGATGTCGACGCGGCAGTCATTACGCCGAACGAAGTCGTTTCCGATCTGGAAGCGAACGTGCTGCCTGAGATTCTGGAGCGTTACCCGGGACTGACCTACTCGCTCGCGGGCGAACAGGAAGAGCAGGTGCGGGCGTTCGAGGGTCTCTTCCGCGCGCTTGCGTTGGCGCTGATCGGCATCTACGCCCTGTTGGCGATCCCGTTCCGCTCCTACCTGCAGCCGCTCATCGTGATGAGCGCGATTCCCTTCGGCCTGATCGGCGCCGTGGTCGGCCACCGCCTCGCGGGTTTCAACCTGACGATGCTGTCGCTGCTCGGCCTGATCGCGCTGACAGGAGTCGTCGTCAACGATTCCCTGGTCATGGTCGACTTCATCAACCGGCGGCTCCGGATCGGCATGCCGGTTCACCAGGCGATCCACGATGCCGGCGCCGCCCGCTTCCGGCCGATCGTCCTGACCTCGCTGACTACGTTCGTGGGGCTGCTGCCCCTGCTGCTCGAACGGAGCTTCCAGGCCCAGTTCCTGATCCCGATGGCGGTGTCGCTCGCCTTCGGGGTCCTGTTCGCGACCGCGATCACGCTGCTGCTCGTGCCGGCGCTCTACGCCATCCTCAACGACTTCCGTTCCCAGCTCGCCATCCACGGCGCGAAGCCCCCGGCGGCCTCGCCCGCGGAAGCCGAGCCTGCCCTGGGGGCCTGAACCGTCCGTCGTTCGCTGGCGGTCGGTTCAGGATCAGCGTTCGAAGCGCGGCGCCCGCTTCTCCATGAACGCCCGCACGGCCTCCCTGTGGTCCGCCGTCCGCACGGAGCGGACCATCCCCTCCGCTTCGGCGGAAAGCGATTCCCGCAAGTCGCCCAGCACCGCCCGGTTCACGTTCCGCTTCATGAAGCGGAGCGCGCTCCTGGGCCCGTTGGCCAGCTCCAGCGCCAGCTCGCGCGCGGTGGCGGCCAGATCCTCGAACGGCACGATCCGGTTGACGATCCCGAGCCGCAGGCACTCCTCGGCCGGGATGCGGCGTGCCGTCATCAGCAGTTCCTTCGCCACTGCCGGCCCGACCAGCCGGGTCAGGAACCAGCTCGACCCGTAGTCGCCCGACAGGCCGATGTTGCGAAACGCGGTGGTGACGAAGGTGTCGTCGGCCATGATCCGCAGGTCGGCGGCGAGCGCGATGGAGAGTCCGGCGCCAGCCGCGGGCCCGGGCAGGGCGGCGACGATGGGCTTGTCCAGCTCCGCCATCCGCAGGGTCAGGGTTTCCTGCTTCTGGATCAGGGCGGCCACGGCTTCGTCGACGGTCGGCGGCGCTTTGGGCGCTTCGCCGTCCTTTCCGCGGTTCGACCCCATCCCCGAGACGTCGCCGCCGGCGCAGAACGCCCTGCCGGCGCCGGTCAGCAGGATGGCGCCGCAGCGTTCGTCCGCCTCAAGCGTGAGCAGGATGCTCCGCAGCGCCGGGGTCAGGATGTCGCCCAGGGCGTTCCGCTTGTCCGGCTTGTTCAGCGTCACCGTGGCGACGCCGTCCTCGAGGGCGCAGAGAAGCTCGTTTGTGCCGGTGTCGATCGTGCTCATCACTGCGTCTCCTGGAACGGCCGCTGGCCTGGGTTAGCGGGCCACGATACCGGCACCAGCACCGACGCGGCAGGTGTGGATCTTCGGCCGCCTGCCGAAGCGATGCTCGAACGCTGACGCGGTTTGGTGGCGGACGTGGCCGGCGGCGGCTTCGCTCGCGATCGCGGTGACGCAACCGCCGAAGCCGGCGCCGGTCAGCCGGGCGCCGTAGCAGCCTTCGGCGCCGGCGGCGGCTTCCTGGAGCACGTCGAGTTCCTCGATGCTGACCTCGTAGTCGTTGCGGGAACTGCGGTGGGACTGCGCCATCAGGTCACCGAGCGCGTGCAGGTCGCCCTGGCGCAGCGCTTCGGCGCCGTCGAGAACCCGACGGCACTCGGTGACGACGTGGCGGGCGCGGCCGTCGAGCGGTGGTTTCAGCACGTGTTGCAGCCGGTCCAGGTCGGCCGGTTCCAGGTCGCGAAGCGTGGAGAGTTCCGGCAAGAGGGGCCGCAACAGGTCCGCGGCGCGGAAGCACTCGCTCTTCCGGTCGTTGAATCCGGTGCCGGAAGCGAGGGCGCGCCGGACTCCCGTATCCGCGACCAGAAAGACGAGATCGTCCGGCGTCGGGATCAGCTCGTGCTCGAGCGAGCGGCAGTCGAGCAGCAGGGCGTGTCCTTCGCGGCCGTGGACCGAGGCGAACTGGTCCATGATCCCGGACTGAACGCCGACGTACTCGTTCTCGACCGTCTGGCCGACCTGGGCTCGGTCGATGCCGGAGAGCCGGAAGCCGGCGAGCTGCTCCCAGGCCACGAGGAACGCCATCTCGACCGCCGCCGATGAACTGACGCCGGCGCCGACCGGCAGGTCGCCTCCGAACGCGGCTTCGATCGGCGGTACGGCGATGCTTCGTTGACGAAGCGCCCAGGCCAGTCCCCGCGGATAGTCCGCCCAGGACGCCGGTCCGCCACGCTCCGCAACCCGCGGTCCGGGCTCCGCGACGTCGAAGGCGGCCTCCTCGTCCAGGTCGAGCGCCGCGAGCCGGGTCGAATCGCCGGGCGCGCGCCGCGCCGCAACCCACACCGCGCGGTCGATCGCCGCGGGCAGCACCCAGCCCTCGCTGTAGTCGACGTGCGCCCCGAGCAGGTTGACCCGCCCGGGCGCCCGGGCAACCACCTCGGGCTTGGCGCCGAAACGCTTCCGGAACGCGTCGACGACGCGGTCGACCTGTGTCACGCCGGCCGGATGTCGGTCAAGGTGGGCCGGGGCTACGCCAGGAGGTGGTACATGTCGGTACGCCGCCTGGCCGGGTCGTCGTGCCAGTCGCCGTAGATCTCCCAGCACGGACCCGCGAGGACGAGGTTCTGCTCGGCGCACCATTGGTGGATTGCCTGATGCACGCCTGGGATTCCCGCGTAATCGCCGTGGAAGGTGGCGTGGGCGCACCTTCCTGCGGGAGTCGCGGAGCGGGCGAGGCCGTCCGCGGCTTCGGTGGCGGCGGGCACCTGGACGCCTACGTCGACTTCCATCCGGCCGCCGCTGACATCGCGGTAGAACCAGACCTGCTGACCGGCGTCTTCGATGCCGTGTTCCTGCACGAAGGCGCCGACCCGGTCCATCAAGGGCATGAGCTTGCCGGGTACCTCCGCGAAGGTGACGGAGGCGCGGGCCGCCAGCAAGGGTTGTTCTTCGACGGTGACGATCGAGATCTCGGTCACTGTGTGCTCTCCTCGGTTACCCATAGGTTGATCGTTGCTCCTCGCAGGCTAGATTGTGCCTGCATGCCAATCAAGGCCTGTCGAGGGTGGTCGCTGCCCGCAGCAGGAGGTCCTGCGACTCGCGCAGGCCGCCCTCGCGGCTGGTGGCGAGCCAGACGTCGGGGAGGTCGTTGGCGATGCGCCGGAGGTCTGCGCCGAGGGCAGTCCGGACCTTCGGCGCGAGTTCGTCGGCCCGCAGTCCGCGGCCGGCGGCGAGGCGTGCGATACCCAGGCGGCAGCACCAGGCCATGATTCGACAGGTCCAGTCGAGAGCGGTGTGGTTGGGGTCGCCGGCCAGCGGCTGGCGGATCTCGGCCAGCCGTGCGTACGTCCTTTGTAGCCGGGCGATGCTCAGCCGCCGGAAGCGCCGGTGGCTGAGGTCGTCGTCGATGAACCGGAGCAGGTAGAAGAGGGCGGTGCCGTTGAGCACCGGGCCGCCGCAGTCGAGGTCGACGGCGCCGAGATCGACGACGGTGCGCGCCAGCGTCTCGTCGCCGTCGTAGACCAGGCCAGCGGCATGGTCGAGCCAGGCCACTTCGTTGCGCTCCGGGCGGCTTGCCTCTTCCCGCGCCGTCTCGACAGACCAGGCGAAGCCGGCGCCGATCGATAGCGGCAGCTCGGCGATCGCGGGTGGCTGCAGGTGGCCGTGGTCGCCCCAGTCCGTGATGAGAAAACCCCGGGCGCCGGCCTCGGAGCCAGCTGTCGCGGCAAGGGCCAGGTTGCCGACGGCGTTCTGCAGCCGTCCGCCGAAGCTGTGCCAACTGCTGGTTCCCGGGCATACCCAGAACTCCCGACCCGAAGCCGCCAGCTTGTCGCACTGGTCGACGTACGGGTGGTTCGCTTCGTAGCCCCAGCACAAGGCGACTGCATCCTCCGGGACCTGGTCGACCAGTTCCGGGTAGCGCAGGATGATGTCGCCCCAGAAGAGCATCCGGCAGCCGCGCTCGGTGACCAGGCCGTGGACGCGGCGGAGGAAGTCGAGATACACGGCCGGCTTGCCGCGCTCTTCGCACGCCTTACCGGAGCGCCCTCGGCCGAGATCGAACGTCTCGTCGAGACCGACGTTGAACCGGGGGCTCGTGAACTGGGGCAGGAGCTCGTCGTAGAGGCCGGCGAGGAGTTCGAGGACCCGCGGGTCGGTGGCGCACAGGCTGAACGGCTCGGGGTCGATGGAGAAGGGGTGCTGGAAGCCCTCGGGCACTTCGGCCAGCGGCCGGTAGCGGTCGTGGACCAGCCAGCGATGGAAATGGCCGAAGCTGTTCTGGTTGGGCGTCAGCTCGATGAACCGCTCACGGCAACAGGCATCGAGCCTGCGGATCTCCTCGGCGGTGAACGGAGAAGCGTCGCGCCAGACGTCCTCGTGGTCAGCGTAGGCGTAGGTGTGCTCGACGTAGAGCTGGAGGTGGTTGATCTTCCAGGCGGCGAGCCGCTCGATCAGCCGCTCTAGGTAGTCCATCCGGGGTACGCGGTTGCGGCTCACGTCGAGCATCGCGCCGCGGATGGGGAAGTCCGGCCGGTCTTCGATCTCGACGGCTGGCGCCTCGAAGCCGGCGGCCGCCGGCCGGCCGCGCGCGGCGAGCCACTGCTTCAGGGTGGAGGCCGCCCGGAACACTCCGGTCGGCGTCGCGGCGTCGACCCGGATGCCGCTACGGTCGACGCGCAGGCGATAGCTCTCGTCGGCTGGGACCTGGACCGGCGCGTCTCGGCCGGACCCGGTCGAGTCGACCCGGACCCTGCAGGCAATGGCGGTCGCGGCCCCGGCGTCGTCGCCTGCGAACTCCGGCGCTGCCAGGTCGAGGGCGGAGTCCGCGAGTGCCCGGTGCAGGCCGGCGACCGCGAACTCCACTTCCTCCGAGGCCGGTCCCCGCTCGGTCCCTGCAGCCGTCACCTGGAGCGGGACGGGCAGGCCTCCCGGCAGGACCAGGGAGTCGGCGGCGTCAAGGACCTCGACCCGCCGCGGCGGCGGCCAGAGACTCACGGGTCCGCGGCTCAGGCCCCCCGCAGCCGGATGTCGACGCCGGTCGGGCTGGTGTGGCGTCCGCCGACGGCGTTGGCCGTGGTCCAGGCGAGATGGTCGATCGCACGTCCCGCCGTCGGTTCCAGGTCGTCGTCGGTCTGCCGGAACAGCACCCGCATCGTGCCGTAGTTGACGGCCAGCAGGACGTCCTTGAAGGTCTCGGCCGGACCGGGGACGTGCTCCAGCAGCCAGGCGCGGTCCTCCTCGCAGTCGGGGCCGAGGATGTGGACGTGGTGAAAGCATGGGTGAGCGGTGTCCTCGAGGAGCTCGATCTTCGCTCCCCAGGGATCCGTCACGAAGGAGATGTAGAGCTTGGCCGGCCCGAAGTGCCGCGGTTCCCAGAACTCGGTGGCGCCATCGCCGAGCATGGCCGCATGCACGTTGTCGAGGTTGTCGACGGACCACCCCGAGTGGTCGAGCCCGGTGCCGATGCTGGGGCCGGGGCTCTCGGCATGCCGCCAATGGAGGTCCGCGGTACCTTCGCCGGCCCGGAACCTGGCGGCGGCGCCGGCGATGCTCTCCAGCACTTCGCCGCCGAAGTGCCGCGCGTACCAGTCGGCGGCGGCGACCGGGTCGGAGGCGTTCAGCGCCAGGCGGTTGAATCGGCAGGTGTCGGTCATTTGGGGAGGCTCCTCAGGCTTCGGTTGGGCGGAAAGAGAAGGGCGGTGATTGTGTCACCGATCGGCCGTGCCGCGCGGGTCTCGTCCGATCGGGCGTAAGCTGTGTCCCGTGAGAGGGATGCGGGGCGGCAGCCCGCCATGACGACGCCGGCCGGGGACCGCGAGGCGCTATCGGGCGTCGTCGAGCGGGTCGTCTTCCACAATCCGGACAACGGATTCGCGGTGCTCCGCATACGGGTGCGGGGCAGCTTCCAGTTGACGACCGTGGTGGGACGGCTGCCGCTGGTCTCCCAGGGGGAGACGATCCAGGCTTCCGGCTCGTGGAAGAACGACCCCAACCACGGGGTCCAGTTCCAGGCCGAGCGGCTTGCCGTGTCGCCGCCCGATTCGCTGGACGGCATCCGTCGCTATCTCGGTTCGGGCAAGGTGCATGGCGTCGGCCCCAAGATGGCGAAACGCCTCGTCAAGGCGTTCGGCGAGGACGTGTTCGACGTCATCGAGAACGAGCCCGAGCGCCTGGTGGAGGTTCCCGGCATCGGTCCCAAGCGGGCGAAGAGTCTGAGCGAAGGCTTCAGGGACCAGAAGGCTGTGCGGGACATCATGGTCTTCCTGCAGACGCACGGTCTCGGCTCGGCGCGGGCGGCCCGGATCTATCGGACCTACGGCGCCGACGCGGCGACGTTGCTCACGGAGGATCCGTACCGGTTGGCGCGGGACATCCGCGGCATCGGCTTCAGGATCGCGGACAGCATCGGCGCCAGTCTGGGCAAGGACCGCGAGGGTCTGCCGCGGGCGCGGGCCGGCCTCGGCTACACGCTGGAGCAGGCGCGAGGCGCCGGACACTGCGGGCTTCCCCGGAACGAGCTTCTCGAGCAGGCGCGGGAACTGCTGAAGATCCCGGAGGAGATCCTGACCACCGCACTGTCGGACGAACTGAACGCCGGGCGGCTTGCTGTCACGCGTCTGAACGGCGAAGAGGCCGTCTTCCTTCCGCCGCTGCTGTCGGCCGAGCGCGTTATCGCCCGCCGGCTGGGTGAGTTGTTTCGGGCCGACCCGCCGTCCTGGGCCGACATCGATGCCGCCAAGGCGCTGGCCTGGGTGGAGAAGCGCCTCGACGTGACGCTCGCGCCGACCCAGCGAACCGCGGTGGAGACGAGCCTCCGTTCGCGCGTCGCCGTGATTACCGGCGGCCCGGGCGTTGGCAAGACGACTCTGGTCAACGCTCTGCTCCGGATCCTGAAGGCCCGCAATGTGCGCTGCGCGCTCTGCGCCCCTACGGGTCGCGCGGCCAAGCGGCTCGGCGAGAGCACCGGCGAGACGGCGAAGACAATCCACCGGCTGCTCGAGATCGACCCGTCGAGCGGCGCCTTCCGCCGCGGCCGCCTGCGCCCGCTCGATTGCGGTCTGCTGGTCGTCGACGAATCCTCCATGGTAGACGTCGAGCTGATGGCGGCGCTGCTCCAGGCGCTGCCGGCGGAGGGGTCGCTGCTGCTCATCGGCGACGCGGACCAGTTGCCCTCGGTCGGCCCGGGACAGGTCCTGCGGGACCTGATCGACTCGGGGGCGATTCCCGTGGCCCGCCTCCAGGAGATCTTCCGCCAGGCGGACAACAGCCGGATCGTGCGCAACGCGCACCGGGTGAACCAGGGCTACCTGCCGGAACTGGAGACCGCGCGGGGCGAGCTGAGCGACTTCTATTTCGTACCGGCCGATGACGCCGAGGACGGCCAGCGCAAGGTGGTCGAGATCGTCGCCGGCCGGATCGGCCGCCGTTTCGGTCTCGATCCCATCCGCGACGTCCAGGTCCTGTCGCCGATGAACCGCGGACCGCTCGGCGTGCGCACCCTGAACGTGACCCTGCAGGCGGTCCTGAACCCGGCGCCGGAGTCAGGCGCGGTCGAGGTGGAGCGCTTCGGCTGGAAGTACCGCGCCGGCGACAAGGTGATGCAGACCGAGAACGACTACGACAAGGACGTGTTCAACGGCGATCTCGGCCGCATCGTGTCGATCGATCCGGGCGCCGAGCAGATGACGATCGCCTTCGACGGCCGCCCCGTCGAGTACCGCTTCAGCGACCTGGACCGGCTCATGCTGGCCTACGCCGTCACCGTCCACAAATCCCAGGGCTCCGAGTACCCGGCGGTGGTCGTGCCGGTAACGACGCACCACTACGTCATGCTGCGCCGCAACCTGCTCTACACGGCGATCACCCGCGGCCGGAAGCTCGTCGTGATCGTCGGCCAGAAGTGGGCGCTCGAGAAGGCCGTGGAGGAAGCGTCCGACCTGCGCCGCTACTCGACGCTGCGCGAGCAGCTGGCGGCGCTGGCGTCCGGGAGCTAGCCGTCCGCCGCTCGCTCGCGGGGCAGCCGGATCTCGCTGACCAGTTGCTGCACTTCTTCCGGCGGCGGCTTCGTGAACCGGCTGACGATGAGGGCCAGGGAGAAGTTGATCAGCATGCCGACGGCGCCGATGCCCTCGGGGCTGATGCCGAACAGCCAGTCCTCGGCGGTCGCTTCCGGTCGGATCAGGCGGAAGTAGACGATGTAGGCGCCGGTGAACAGGATGCCGCTGCTCATGCCGGCGATCGCCCCTTCCTTCGTCGTGCTGCGGGTGAAGATGCCGAGCACCAGGACGGGGAAGAAGCTGGACGCGGCGAGGCCGAAGGCGAACGCGACCACCTGGGCGACGAAGCCGGGCGGCGAGATGCCGAAGTAGGCGGCCACGATCACCGCGACGGAAGCGGTGCCGCGCGCCAGCAGGAGTTCCCGGCGTGAACTCATGTCCTTCCACAGGATCGACTTGCCGATGTCGTGCGAGATGGCCGATGCGATGACGAGCAGAAGACCGGCCGCCGTTGACAGCGCCGCCGCGAGTCCCCCGGCGGCGACCAGGGCGACCACCCAGGCCGGCAGTTCGGCGATCTCCGGGTTGGCGAGGACCATGATGTCCTGGTCGACGGTCAGTTCGCCCACGCCGTCGGTCATGTCGATCACGCCGTCGCCGTCCTGGTCGTCGAACGAGATCAGGCCGGTGGTTTCCCAGCTCCTGAACCACTCCGGCACTTCGCTGTAGCTGGTGTTGTGCAGCGTCGAGATCAGGTTGACGCGGGCGAAGGCGGCGACGGCCGGCGCGGTGGTGTAGAGCAGGCCGATGAACACGAGCGCCCAGAGAGCGCTCCAGCGGGCGGCGCGAGCGCTGCGCACCGTGTAGAAGCGGACCAGGACGTGGGGGAGTCCGGCCGTGCCGACCATCAGCGCCAGCGTGATCGCGGTGACGTCGATCATGCTCTTCTTGCCCGGCACGAAGGCGGCCGTGTACTCCGGCAGCCGGAGCTCCCGGTGCAGCGCGTCCAGCGCCTCGAGCAGGAAGACGCCGGCCTGCTGGCCTTCCTGGACGGTGCCTCCGAAGCCGAGCTGCGGAATCGGATTCCCGGTGATCTTCCAGGAGATGGCCGCGGCCGGTATCAGGAAGGCGACGATGAGAACGCAGTACTGGGCGACCTGGGTGTAGGTGATCCCCCTCATGCCGCCGAGGACAGCGTAGAAGAAGACGATGACGACGCCGATGATCACGCCCCAGTGGACCTCGACCTCCAGGAACCGCGAGAACACCACGCCGACGCCGCGCATCTGGCCGGCGATGTAGGTGAAGGAGACGAAGATCGTGCAGCCCGCCGCCACCAGCCGGGCGGCGTCGGAGTAGTAGCGGTCGCCGACGAACTCCGAGGTCGTGAACTTGCCGTACTTGCGGAGGTAAGGGGCGAGCAGGAGCGCCAGCAGGACGTAACCGCCGGTCCAGCCCATCAGGTAGATGGTGCCGGTGTAGCCCATGAAGGAGATGAGGCCGGCCATCGAGATGAACGAGGCGGCGCTCATCCAGTCGGCGCCGGTCGCCATGCCGTTGGCCACGGCCGGCACGCCGCGGCCCGCGACGTAGAAGCCGGACGTCGTCCTGACGCGGCTCCACCAGGCGATGCCGACGTAGAGCGCGAAGGTCGCGGTGACGATCAGGTAGGTCCAGGCCTGGACGTTCATCGCGGGAGTCGGGAGTCAGAGTCGAACGTCGGTGACCGCTCAGCCGACTCCGTAGCGGCGGTCCAGGCGGTCCATCACGGCTGCGTAGACCAGGATCAGCACGACGAAGACGTAGATCGATCCCTGGTGCGCGAACCAGAACCCGAGCGGGAAGCCGCCGACGCGGGCTTCGTTCAGCGGCTCGACCAGGAAGATGCCGAGGACGTAGGAGCAGACGAACCAGATGGAGAGCAGGATCGCCATCAACCGCAGGTTTGCCCGCCAGTAGGCCGAAGGGTCGGGTTGTTTGCTCAAGAGCCGGCATAGTACACCGTCACTCAAGCTCCTAGACTGAGACGAATGTCCGACCGCGCCATCGCAGCCTTCCTCTATGCCATCTCCTGGCTGGTCCGCCTGTTGCCGGCGGCCGCGTTCGGGCCGGTTTCGGGCTTGCTGGCGCATCTGCGGGGCGTGACTCCGCGCGACGTCCGGCTGATGCGGCAGAACCTGGCGGTGGTGCTGCGGCTGCCTCCGGGCTCGGTGGAGGCGCGTGACCTGGAATGGCGCTGCGTGCGCCACCAGATCGTGGCGGCGCTCGAGACGGTCCGGATCAGCTTCGACCGGAAACGGCTCGACGTCGCGTCGATGGATGGCTTCGACGATCTGCGGGAACTGATGGCCGAGGTCGAGGAGCACGGTCGCGGTCAGGTGCTGGTCACCGGTCACCTGGGCGCCTGGGAACTGCTGGCCCAGAGCACCGTCCGCGCCTCCTCGTCGCCGGTCTGCGCGGTGGCCAAGCCATCGCGCGCCAGGGCGGCGTCCGTGTTCGTCGAGCGGATGCGGGCTCGGGCCGGAGTCCGGGTGATCTGGAGCGGCCGGACGTCCCTCCTTCGGGACATGTTGAGCTGCCTCAAACGGCGGGAGACCCTGATCATGGTCGTCGACCAGCGGCCGGACCAGCGGCGCGGGCCGGAGGTGGACTTTCTGGGTCGCCGCACCGTGTTCGTTGGTGGTCCGGCGGCGCTGGCGGCGAAGCGCGACTGCCCGCTGATCGCCGCCTTCTGTATCCGCGAAGGGCCCTTCAGCTACCGCCTGGAGAGCGAGATGCTGCGCCGGCCCGGCGGCTCGCGTGATCCGGTGGAGTTGTCGCAGAGAATCGCGGCTGCTATCGAACGGAGAGTACGGGCGCAGCCGGAGCAGTGGATGTGGAACTACCGGCGGTGGAACTACGATGCGGAGGAACTGGCCGCCGTGGGCCTGGGGCGCACCGGCTCGGGGACAACCGGGATGAGGAACTCACCATGACGACGAATCGACGAAGACGGATGACGGCACCGAGTGTCGGGCCGCTCCTGGCCGCGGCTTGCATGGCGACGCTGCTGGTCGCGGCGCCGGCCCGGGCCGCCGAGCGGCCGAACATCGTGTTCATCCTGATCGACGACCAGCGTTTCGACGCGGCGTCGGCGCTCGGCCACCCGTTCCTCGAGACGCCTCACCTCGACCGGCTGATCGAGCGGGGCGTGCTGTTCGAGAACGCCTTCGTGACCACGTCGCTGTGCTCGCCGAGCCGCGCCTCGATCCTGACCGGTCAGTACGCCCACCGGCACGGCGTCCTGGACAACCGCACGCGGCTGGATCCGGAGACGCCGACCTTCCCGCAGGAACTCCAGAGCGCGGGCTACCGGACGGCCTTCGTCGGCAAGTGGCACATGGGCGGCACGTCCGACGCCCCCCGGCCCGGATTCGATCGCTGGGTCTCGTTCCCGGGGCAGGGCCTCTACTACAACCAGACCTTCAACATCGACGGCGAACGGGTACCGCGGCAGGGGTACACGACGGACCTGATCACGGACTACGCGCTGGATTTCCTGGCCGGCGCCGAAGGGGAGGAGGCGCCGTTCCTGCTCTACGTTTCGCACAAGGCGGTGCATGCGTCGTTCCGCCCCGCGGAACGCCATCTCGGCAGCTATGCCGGGCAGCGGTATCCACCGCCGGTGACGATGCCGAACCGGCACGAGAACTACGAGGGCAAGCCGAACTGGGTCGAGGCGCAGCGGCGGAGCTGGCACGGCGTCGACGGCCTGTACGACAACTCGGTCGACTTCCAGCAGTTCGCCGTGGACTACGCGGAGACGATGCGCGGCGTCGACGACAGCGTGGGCCGGATCGTCGGGGCACTGGAAGAGCGGGGCCTGTTGGAAGAAACCCTGCTCGTGTTCACGTCGGACAACGGCTTCCAGTTCGGCGAGCACGGACTGATCGACAAGCGGACGATGTACGAGGCGTCGATCCGGGTGCCGCTGGTCGTGATGGCGCCGTGGCTCGAGGGCGGCTCCGGGGGCCTCAGGCGTCCCGAGATGATCGTCAACCTCGACTTCGCCCCCACCTTCCTCGAGGCCGCGGGGCTGGACGTTCCGGGCACGGTCCAGGGCCGGTCCTTCTTCGGCCTGCTCGAAGTCGGTCCCGGCGCCGAGCAGCCGCCGTGGCGGGACGCCTTCCTTTACGAGTACTTCTGGGAGCGGGCCTTCCCCCAGACGCCGACGGTGCTGGGCGTGCGCACCGATCGCTACAAGTTCATGCGCTTCCACGGCGTCTGGGACCGCTACGAGCTCTACGACGTGCAGGCCGACCCCGAGGAGCGGCGGAATCTCCTGGGCGGCTTCATCACCCGTCACGGCGCCGGCAACGTCGAGGCCCGGCTTCGCGTGGCGGCCGCGAACGCCGCCCGCAATCCCCGCGACGACTGGGCCCGCGACGTGCTGGAGCTCAAGGCGCTCTTCGACCGGCTCTCGACGCGGCTCGACGAACTCCTCGACGAGACGGGGGCCCTCCGGGAGCCCAGCTGGCTGCCTCGTCGCTAGCGCCGCCTAGAGCTTCCGCAGCCGGATCCGCCGCACGGCGTGGTCCGGCGCCTTTTCCAGGATCAGGTCCGCGCGCTCGCGGGTCGGCAGGATGTTCTGGACCAGGTTCGGTTCGTTGATCGTCTTCCAGATGCCGCGGGCGGTGTCGATCGCGTCTTTCTCGCTCAGGCTGGCGTAGCGGTGGAAGTAGGAGTCCGGATCCCGGAACGCGGTGTCGCGGAAGGTAAGGAAACGCTCGACGTACCAGCGCTCGATCACCTCGGTCTCGGCGTCGACGTAGATCGAGAAGTCGAAGAGGTCGGAGAGCATGAGCCGGCTGTTGCGCGACGGCGACTGCGAGCGGGCCTGCAGCACGTTCAGGCCCTCGAGGATCACGATGTCGGGCTGGTCGACGACCTCGGTGACACCGGGAAGGATGTCGTACGAGTGGTGCGAGTACACGGGATGCTCGACCTTCCGCTCGCCCGACTTGACCTGGAGCACGAAGTTCACCAGCGTGCGCAGGTCGAAGCTCTCCGGAAAGCCCTTGCGCTCCATCAGGTCGCGCTCTTCCAGCACCGCGTTGGGATGGAGGAAGCCGTCGGTCGTCACCAGGTCGACCTGGGGATGGTTCGGCCAGCGGGCCAGCAGTTCGCGGAGGATGCGGCCGGTAGTGCTCTTGCCGACCGCGACGCTGCCGCCGATCCCGATGATGTAGGGCACCTTGGCCGTCAGGCCCCCCAGGAACGTGCTGCTGGCCCGGTAGAGATCCTGGGTGGCGCCGACGTAGAGATTGAGCAGCCTCGACATCGGCAGGTAGATCTGCGCGACCTCTTCGAGCGAGACCTGCTCGTTGATGCCGCGCAGGCGCTCCAGTTCCTTCTCGGAGAGCGGCAGCGGCGTCTCGGCCCGCAGCCGTCCCCACGCCTCCTCGTCGAAGGGGACGTAGATCGAATCGGTGAGGCTGTCGACCCTGTGGTTGGTCAAGAGACTCCCAGGCTGAGGACTGCCGGGCGACTCAGCCGAGCTGTTCGATGACCGCTTCGGCGGCGCTGACGCCGACTTCACCGGCCGGCTCGACGCCGAGGTAGGTCACCACGCCGTCGTCGATGATCGCGGCGTAGCGTTTCGACCTGGTGCCCATGCCGAAACGCGAAGCGTCGAGTTCGAGCCCGATCTTCGAGGTGAACTCGCCATTGCCGTCGGACAGCAGGACGATGTCGTCGGGGATGCTCCGCGCCTTGCGCCACTCGTTGATGACGAAGACGTCGTTGACGGCGAGGCAGGCCACGGTGTCGACGTTGCCCGACTTGATCGCCTCGAGGTTCTCGATGAAACCCGGCATGTGGACCTCCGAACAGGTCGGGGTCATCGCGCCGGGCACCGCGAAGAGAACGACCTTCTTGCCTTCGAACAGCTCGCGGGTCGAGATGTCGACGATGCCGTTCTGGGTCATCTGCTTGAAACTGGCTTCCGGGATCGGATCCCCGGTCTTGATGCTCATCGAGGTTTGCTCCGTAGGAGGAATTGGGCTCCGCAGCGTTCTTGGTCGCAGGGGGGCGGCAGTATAGCTTCGATTCCCATGCTCGAGCCGACCCCGACGAGCGGTGCCCGGACCGTGCTCAGCCTGGCGATCGTCGCTGCGCTCGCGGCTTTCGCCTGCGGGCCCGCTCCGGGTGGCGGCGTCGAGACGGCCGGCGCCGAGCCTCTCGACCTGGAGGGTGACCATGAGCACTACCTCCAGAGCGTGGAAGGCGCCCGGCTCGAACTCGTCGAGCCCGGCGCGGACGGTGCCTGGCGCGAGATCAGGGGCGCCGGCAGAGTGGTCCGCCTGACGGCGCCGCCCGAGCGGATCGCATCGCGAACGCTGGCGACCGACGAGATCCTGCTGGAGATTGCGGAACCGGAGCGAATCGTGCTCCTCTCGCCCTTCGCCGGGGACCCGCAGTTCAGCGCCAGCGCCGACGAGGCGCAGCGCCTGGGGAGCGTCGGCGGCTTCAGCACCGAGGAGATCCTGGCGGCGTCGCCCGACCTGGTGTTCGCGGCGGGATTCAACACGCAGGAATCACTCGCTCAACTGGAGGCGGCCGGTGTGCCGGTGGTCGTCCTGCTCGATCACGAGGACCTGGCGGCTATCGAACGGAACATTCGGATCGTGGGGTTCGCCATCGGCCGGGACCGCGAGGCGGAGCGGCTCGTCGCGTCGATGCGGCTGCGCCTGGAGGAGGCTCGCGGGCGGGCGGGTTCGCGGACCGAGGGCCTGCGCGTCGTCCACTGGAGCGGCGGCGTGGTGCTGGGTGGGCGGACCGTGTTCGACGATGCGCTCCGCTACCTTGGCGCCGTGAACGTGGCGGCGGAGAACGGTCTCGAAGGCTGGCCGCGGATCAGCGCCGAGCAGGTCGTCATCTGGGACCCGGACGTCATCTTCACGGACTCCTATGTGGCAGGCGATGACGTGCCGGGCGCCCTCGACGGCACGCGAGCTGCAAGGCTCGGCAACCTGGAATCGCTCGATGGCCGGGACATGGCGGCGATTTCGCACCACGTCGCGTCCATGGTCGAGCGGCTCGCCGACGCGCTCGTCCGCGCTTCCGAACGGATCGAAGCCGCGGGCGGGCGGAACCCGGTGACTGCCGCGGAATGAGGCTCGCGTTCGGCGGCTACCGGGGCGGCTTCTGGTGGTACATGGCCGCCGGCCTGGCGCTGCTGCTGGCGTTCGCCGGGATCGGTCTGTTCCGGGGCTCGGTGCCTTTGGACGGACGGGACGTGCTGGCGGTGCTGGCGCGGCATCTGTTGCCCGGTCAGCACGGCCCCGCCGATCCGAGGGTCGACGCGATCGTCTGGTCGCTTCGGGCGCCGAGGGTCGTCGTGGCGGCGATGGTCGGCGGTTGTCTGGCGCTGGCCGGCGCCCAGATGCAGGGGCTCTTCCGCAATCCCCTGGCGTCGCCCGGGATCGTCGGTACGAGCACCGGCGCCGCCGCCGGCGCGGTCTTCGCCCTGACCTTCGGGTTGGCCGGCAGCTTCCTGCTTGCCGCCCCGCTGTTCGCGGTCGCGGGCGCTCTGCTTTCGCTTCTGATCGTCACCCGGATCGCGACCCGCGACGGATACACGCCGGTCACCACCCTGCTGCTTGCCGGCGTCGCCCTGAACGCGCTGCTGGCGGCCTTCAACTCGTGGCTCATCGCTCGTTCCTGGGAGCAGTACGAGGCGGCCCGCCGGATCGCCTACTGGATGATGGGCGGCGTCACCGACCGCGGTTGGGTCCATGTCGGGATGGTGCTGCCGGGGATGGTGATCGGCTGCGCGATGGCGGTCTGGTTCGCGCGCGACCTGGATTTGCTGCTCGAGGGCGAGGAAGTAGCCGCCTCGCTCGGTGTCGATATCGAGCGGGCGAAGCGGGCCGTGCTCTGGAGCGCGGCGATCCTCACCGGCAGTGCGGTCGCGGTGAGCGGTGTCGTTGGTTTCGTGGGTCTCGTGGTACCGCACCTCGTGCGGCTCCTGCTGGGGCCGGGTCACCGCCGCCTGCTGCCGGCGGCTTTCCTGACAGGAGCGTGGTTCGTCGTCGGCGCCGATTTGCTGGCGCGGACCCTGGCGGCGCCGGAGGAGGTCTTCCTGGGAGTGGTCACCGCCTTCGTTGGCGCCCCGTTCTTCCTGTTCCTGCTGGTTCGGCACGAGAGTGAAGTGGCGGTGTCCCGATGACGGAGGCGATGGACTCCGCGCGCCGGGCGCCGCGGCTCGAGCTCGTCGATGGCGGCGTCGAGCGCCGGGGACGGTGGCTGCTGCGCGACGTCGACCTCGCCATCGAGCCGGCCATGCTGACCTCCGTCGTGGGGCCGAACGGCGCCGGCAAGTCGACCCTGCTGCGGCTTCTGAGCGGTACCTGGCGCCTGACGGAAGGCAAGGCCCTGCTGGGGGGCTTCGACCTGGCGGCGTTGCCGCGCCGCCAGGCGGCCCGGCGGGTGGCCTACGTGCCGCAGACGGTCCGCCCGACCTTCGAGTTCACGGTGCGGGAGTTCGTCACCCTGGGCCGCTATCCGCACGAAAGCCGCCTGTTCGGCACCCGTTCCGCCGACCGCGGATGGATCGACCGCTGCCTGGACGACACGGACGTTCTGGCGCTCGCCGAACGACGCGTGACGACGTTGTCGGGAGGCGAGTTGCAGCGCGTGCTGATGGCGCGCTGTCTGGCCACCGAGGCGGAGGTTCTGCTGCTCGACGAGCCGACCTCGAACCTCGATCTCGCCCACGGTCTCGACCTGCTTGGGCTGGCGCGCAACCTGGTCGACGAGGGTCGCTCCGTCGTGCTCGTCCTGCACGACCTGAACGCGGCCGCCCGCTTCGCCGATCGGGTGGCGGTGCTCGACGGCGGCGCGTTGATCGCCGAGGGCCCGCCGGCGGAAGTGCTGAACCCGGACCTGCTGCGCCGGGTGTTCCGGGTAGAGGCGGTGCCGCTCGAAGGATCCGCGGCGCCCGTGTTCGACTTCGAACCGTTGCGGTAGGGCTACAGGCGCACCAGGTAGCTCTGCCGCCCCTCCAGCACCCGCTCGCCCCGCTGGTTGTCGATCTCGCTCTCCAGCACGATGACGCCGGTCGTCCGCTGGCGCTTGAGCTCCGCGATCCGGAGCGTCGGGTACAGGGTGTCCCCCGGATACACCGGCTTCAGGAACCGGCAGGACTGGTCGACGTAGCCGACCATGGCCCGTCCCACCACGTCGGCGAAGGTGCCGGCCCCGGCGGCCGTGTAGCAGAGCACCTGGAGACCGTGGGCGAGCATTCCCTCGTGGCCCTGGGACCGGCAGTACTCGATGTCGTAGTGGATCGGGTGGTTGTCTCCCGAGATCGCCTGGAACGCCGCGAAGTGGGCGTCGGTCACCGTGCGGCCGGGCAGCGGGAAGGTCTCGCCGACCCGTAGCTCGTCGAACGGCCTGACCGGGACCAGGCCGCGTTCTTCAGCCACCGAACACCCGGACCAGCGCTTCGGCCGCCTGCGCGGTCTCCTCGGGACTCACGTCGCGGTGCGTCACCAACCGGATACGGGTTGGACTGGTCGTCAGGCACAGGATGTTCTCGCGCGCGAGGGCTTCGACGCATTCCTGCGCGCCGCGGCCGGTCCCCTCGACCGAGAAGATGAGGATGTTCGTCCTCTGTTCGGCGATCAGGGCGACGCCGGGAAGATCGTTCAGGGTGTCCGCGAGCAGACGGGCGTTCTCGTGATCCTGGACCAGCAGTGGCGGGCTTTCGTCGAGGGCGACCTCGGCGGCCGCGGCGAGCACGCCGACCTGCCGCATCTGGCCGCCGCACATCTGCCGGTAGCGACGGACGTTCCGGATGAAGTCGCGGGAGCCGACGACGATCGATCCGGCCGGCGCGCCCAAGCCCTTCGAGAAGCAGAAGGACAGGGAGTCGACGGGTCCCGCGGCCTCGGCCGGCGTGCAGCCGAGCGCGGTCGCGGCGTTGAAGAGGCGGGCGCCGTCGAGGTGGACGCGCAGGCCGCGGCGGTGCGCCAGATCGCAGAGGGCGCGGGTGCGCTCGGGTTCGTAGACGGTGCCGCCGGCCTGGTTGCAACTGTTCTCGAGGCAGAGCAGCCGGGTCGGGGCGAAGGTCGGGTGGTCGGGCTGGATCGCCGCTTCGACCTGTTCCGGCGCCAGGATGCCGCCGGCCGCCGCCGTCACCGCACGCGGCAGGAGACCGCCGATGCCCGTGATCCCGTTGTTCTCGTGGTTGATGATGTGGGCGTTCGATTCGAGCAGCACCTCGCTGCCGCGGGGCAGTTCGTGCCCGAGCAGGGACGAGAGATTGCCCTGGGTGCCCGAAGGAACGAACAGCGCCGCCTCGCGGCCGAGCATGTCCGCGACGCGTTCCTGCAAGCGGTTGACGGTCGGGTCTTCGTGGAAGACGTCGTCGCCGACCTCGGCAGCGGCCATCGCCCTGCGCATGGCCGGGGACGGCCGGGTCATCGTGTCGGAACGAAGTTCCACCGGCATGGCGAGCGATCATACTTGCCGCCCGAATGGCCGACGCGCAGTACTCGCTCCCCCTCCCTCCGGCGGATCCGGACGTGGTCGCGGCCGCCGACCTGGGCTCCAACAGCTTTCACCTGGTCGTGGCCGAAGTGCGGGGCGGCCAGCTCGTGTTCGTCGACCGCCGGAAGGAGTTCGTGCGGTTGGCCGCCGGACTCGATGAGCGCAAACGCCTGACCCCGGAGGCGACGGCGCGGGCGCTCGACTGTCTCGGCCGCTTCGGCGAACGCGTACGCTCGTTTCCTGCGGGAACGGTCCGCGTCGTGGGCACGAACACGCTGCGCCAGGCGCGAAACGCCCGCGATCTGCTGGAAGCCGCGCAACGATCGCTTGGCCATCCGGTGGAGATCGTCTCGGGCCTGGAAGAGGCGCGGCTCATCTACCTGGGTGTCTCGAGGAGCCTGGCCGGCGACGAACGGCGGCTCGCCGTCGACATCGGCGGAGGTTCGACCGAGCTGATCATCGGCGAGGGCTCGCAGCCGCTTGACCTGGAGAGCCTGTACATGGGCTGCGTCAGCTTCAGCCTGCGCCACTTCCCGAACGGCCGGGTGAAGGAGAAGCGGTGGCGACGGGCAGAAATCGCGGCCCTGCAGGAGCTGGAGCCGGTCGAGCGCCGCTTCCGAAACGGCGCCGGCTGGCGGGTCGCAGTCGGTTCGTCGGGGACCGTTCGCTCGGTGGCCGAAGTGGTGCAGGCGGCGGGCTGGTGCGAGCAGGGAATCACGCTCGAGGCCCTGCTGCGCCTTCGCGAACACCTGCTCGAACAGGGAACGACGGTGCAGGGCGGCATCAAGGGCCTCAGCGACGGGCGAGCGCCGGTGTTCGCCGGCGGCGTCGCGGTGCTGCTGGCGGTGTTCAAGGCACTGGGCATTGAGCAGATGCGCGTTGCCGGCGGCGCTCTGCGGGAAGGCGCCCTGTACGACCTGCTCGGCCGGCTGCACCATGAGGACACGCGGCACGCGGCGGTCGAGTCGATGGCCCGGCGCTATCACGTGCAGCCGGAGCAGGCCGAGAGAGTTCGGGAAACCGCGCTCCAGCTCCTCGCGCAGTGCGCCGAATCGTGGAACCTGACCGGCCAACTCCCGTGGCTCATGCTCTCCTGGGGCGCGCAACTGCACGAGGTCGGCCTCGACATCAACCACGCCGGCTTCCACAAGCACGGCGCCTACATCGTCGAGAACGCGGAGATGCACGGCTTTTCGCTCCAGGAGCACCTGCTGCTGGCCTCCCTGGTTCGAAGCCACCGCCGCAAGTTCCCGCGCCAGATTTTCGATCGCCTCCCCTCGACGTGGCGGCAACCGGCGCGTCGCGGCGCCGTCCTGCTGCGGCTCGCGGCGGTGCTCCACCGGAGCCGGCGGGACGAGCCGCTCGCGGTCAAGCTCGAAGTCGACGGCCGCGACCTGCACCTCGTGCTGCCGAAGACCTGGGTGGAGAAGTCGCCGTTGACCCGGGCCGACCTGCGCCAGGAGGCGAAGTTCCTCGCCGCGGCAAAGTACCGGCTGACGGTGGAGGAGGATGGCTGACTTCGGCTCGTTCCGGTGCAGCGTCCGTCTTGACTCCGGTGCGCCGGGCCCATTAGGGTGGGATACCGTAATGAGAAGTATGGGGACCCATAGTGAAGACGACAATCGAGATCTCGGACGAGTTGGGGAGAGAGGCGAAGGCCCACGCGGCAAGGGAGAACATCACGCTGCGAGAGTTGTTCGAGCGCGGCGTGCGGATGGCGATCAAGGCTGACCAGGAGAACAGCGGCTTCGTTCTGCGGGACGGGAGCGTCGGTGGTCACGGCCTGCAGCCGGAGTTTCAGGGCGCCGATTGGGCGCGTCTCCGCGAAGCCGTTTACGAGGGCCGCGGCGGTTGATCGCGACCGACTCGAACCTGCTCATCCATGCCCACCGGACAGACTCCGAGTGGCATCCCCAGGCTCGGCGCTGTATCGCGTCGTTGGCGGGAGGAAGGGTGAGATGGGGTCTGCCCTGGCCATGCGTACATGAGTTCCTCGGCATCGTGACTCACCCACGGGTCTATGCCCCGCCTTCGACCCTTGAGGAAGCTGTCGGCCAGGTTGACCTCTGGCTCGAGTCCCCGGTCGCCGACCTCCTGACGGAGACCTACACCCACTGGGAGTTGCTGAAGGACCTGCTCCGAAAGGGGCAGGTCAGGGGGCCGATGGTCCATGACGCGCGCGTGGCGGCGTTGTGCCTCGCGCATGGCGTCACGGAGTTCTGGACGGCCGACCGCGACTTCAGCCGCTTTCCGGACTTGCCGGCCAGGAATCCGCTGCAGGTCTGAGAGGCCCAGGCCGGTTCGGGCCGTCTCCTGCAGCCATCATGCCTCGGCGTTGGTGCACTCCGTTACGGCGTCGGACATCTCTCCCATCGAGAAGAACACGAAGTCGGTCGTCGGCATCGTCTCGACGCGTTCGGTAGCGCCCCAACTCCCTCCTTCGGAGAGCCGCTGCCGGTCGATCCAGGCGTTCGCAAGGCCGAACCGGTTCGCAGGCGCGTGGTCGTGGTGCAGGCTCTGCGCAGTGTGCAGAACGTCGGAACGATCGAGCCCGAAGTCGGTCTTGAGATGAGCGAGCAGATACTCGAAGTTCCTGTCGGCGGGCTTGTACGAACCGATGTCCTCGGCGGTGTAGATCGCGTCGAACTCGACGCCGAGCTTGCGGGCCGATCCGGCGATGCCGGCCCTGTGGACGTTCGACAGGATGACGAGCCGGAAGTGTCGCTTGAGCACCCGCAACGCGTCCGCGGTGTCCGGGAACGCCGGCCAGTCGGGCACGGAGGCGCCGAACGCCTCATCGAGTTCCGGGGCCGTCCGCATGGCCAGGCGGTCGGCGATGCGGCGATGGACGCGAGCCAGCAGCTCAGGGTAGAGGAGATCGGGCGTCTCCTGCTCCTGCAGGCTTTCGCACTGGCCGAACGCAAGGAGCGCCGCGTCGCGGCTGACCTCGGCGCCCGGGTTCCGCATGATCAGCGGCTGGAGCGCGTCCCAGATCCCGGTCTCCCAGTCGATCAGGGTGCCGTAGCAGTCGAAGGTCAGGACCTTGTAGTCGGTGGGTCTTGGCATGGATCCGCGTCCGGCATTCTGTCCCAAGGGAGGGGACGAGGCGCTGACTTCCTTGAATGCGGAGCCGGCCTGCGGCCGGCTCGTCTCTTGGCCGCCTTCGGCGGCAGCGGGTCGGAAGACCCGCGTACCCAGAGCTGCGGCTGTGGCGTTGGGGTGTTCTCTACCAGGGCGGACTGCTCACGATGAGCGGATGCCGGCCAGAAGGCCGGCGCACCGGCACTTTCCGCGACGTGGCAGCGAGCCGGGAACGTCCAGCCCGCACCGGGCCGCGGGGGAGGGTCCCAGCGGGCTGGAGGCGAGCGACTTCCGATGCCCCCCGGTAACGAGGGACTGGCGGAGCGAAGCCGACCGAAGCGAACCCCCAACCCCTCATTGACCAAGAAGGGGTGAGCGTCCGATGGGACCCTCCCCCGCGGCCCGGTGCGGACGGGTAGAACCCCCGCCGTCCCATCCGCGCCGAGCGACTCCACCCGCGCCGAGCGTCGGCGTCAGGGCCGGAACTGCGTCGGCCGCGGCTTGAGCCGCGCCGGCTGCGAGACGACCTTCCGTGCCATCTCGAGCCACTCGCAGATCATCTTGCGTGTGTCGCGCGGATCGATCATCTCCTCGATCTGGAAGCGGGACAGCGGTCCGACCGGGCCGCGGGCGCCTTCGATCCGGGCCATCAGCTCCTCCCGGAAGGCCCTCGGGTCTTCGGCTTCAGCGAGCTGACGCTTGTAGGCGGCTTCGATGCCGCCTTCGGGCGGGATGCCGCCGGTGTCGGCGGCGGGCCAGACGACGCGCATGGAGGGTTGTGCGCGCGGCGTCGCGTAGTTGTTGCCGGCGACGCCGAAGCTGCGGCGCATGATGACGGTGAAGACGGGGACGGTGGCCTGGGCGAAGGCGATCATCCACTGGCCGCCCCAGCGGATCGTGCTGGTGATCTCGTGTTCGAGTCCCACGGCGAAGCCCGGGTTGTCGACCAGGTTGAGAACCGGCACGTGGAAGAGGTCGCAGAGGTCGAGGTGGCGGATCAGCTTGCGGCAGCCGTCGGCCGTCAGGGCGCCGCCGTTCGCGTGCTGGCTGTCCGAGGCGATGACGCCCATCGGATGGCCGTTCATGCGGATGAAGCCGGTGACCTGGTCGGTGCCCCAGAGCGGGCCGATCTCGAAGAACGAGTCCCGGTCCGCCATCAGGCGGATGGCACGGCGGACGTCGAAGGTCGCGGTGCGCTTGCGCGGGATCAGGTGGAACAGTTCCTCGTCGCGCCGGTCGGGCGGGTCGTTCGGGCCGGCCTTCGCCGTGGGCGGCGCTTCGAAGACGGAGGAGGGCAGGTAGGAGAGGAAGCGCCGGGTGAGCGCCATCGCTTCTTCCTCGGTTTCCGCCAGGTTGTCCACCGAGCCGTTGCGGCAGTGGATGTGCCAGCCGCCGAGGTCCTCCTTCGTGATGTCGTAGCCCATCGCGGGGCGGACGACCGGCGGTCCGGCGACGAACAGTTGCGCGATGTCGCGCACCATGACGGAGAAGTGCCCGAGCACGGCCTTGGCGGCGCCGATGCCGACGACGCTGCCGAGCAGCAGGTTGACGACCGGCACGGTGCTCAGTTGCTCGGTGTACATCGTGCTGCCGAGGTGGCCGGGCAGGAAGGAGCCGCCCGCGCCTGCGACCCGGGGCCGTCCGGCCTTGATCGCGCCGCGGCTCTCCTTCGCCGTGCTTTCGCCCTCCTTCTGCTGCTGCGGCACCATCGCCGCGACGCTGCCGCCGCCGGACGAGCCGTCGAGCAGGCGGACCGAGGGCACCCGCATCTCGACGGCCAGGAGATCGAGATGGCGGCTTTTCTGGCCGATGGCGCCGTCCGCGTGGCCGCCCCGGGAGGTGAAGTCGTCGGCGCAGACGACGGCGGTGCGGCCCTCGATCCGGCCCCATCCGCCGACATGGTTCGCCGGCGTGAAGTCGACGATGGCGCCGCTGTCGTCGTAGGACGCGAAGCCGGCGATGCTGCCGATCTCGTGGAAGGAGCCCTCGTCCAGGAGGAGGTCGATGCGCTCCCGGCAGGTCAGCTTGCCGCGGCTGCGCTGCCGCACGACGCCGCGCTCCTCGGAGCCGGGCGCCAGGCGCTTGTGCGCCAGGGCCTGCATCGTGGCCACGTCCTCGAGCATCGGCGCCCACGAGTCCTCGGCTTCGTCGGCCTGGACGGCAGCCGCGCCTTCGGCGGGGGCGATGGCCGCCACGACCTCGCCCGCCTCCACCGTGTCACCCGGTTGCAGCGGCTGGAAGGCGGCCACCCGGCCGTCGCAGGGCGACGCGACGGCGGACTCCATCTTCATCGCGCTGACGACGAGGAGGGTCTGGCCGGCGGCGACCGGTTCGCCGTCCGTCGCGCGCACTTCGAGGACCGAGCCGGCCATCGGGCAGGCGACGGCTTGCTGGCCGGGTTCAACGGTGAGTTCCGCAGAGGCCGCCTTCGCCGCCGGCTGCGTGCCCGCGCCGCTGGCGACGGAGAGGCCCATCACGGTCGCCTGCTGCCGCAGCAGGGTCATCGCGCCGTTGGCGGCCGCGATGCCGGGGTCGGCCGAGAGCAGGTCGGGGTTCTCCTCCAGGAGCGTGGTCCGGGCGTCGCCGGCACGGACTGAGGGGTGGGCGAGGATCGCCTTGAGCTGGTCGAGATTCGTGGCGAGTCCGCCGACGTGGAACTCCGAAACCGCGCGCCGCACGCGCGCCACGGCGTCGGCGAAGGACGCGGCGCCGGGGCCGAACGATGAGGAACTCGTGGCCGTCACCTTGGCGAGCAGCGGGTCGAACTGGGGCGGCGGCGAGTAGCCGACATAGCCGCAGCCGTCGACTCGGACGCCGGGGCCGGCGGGTTCCTTGTACGCGCTCAGCGTTCCGGCGCCGCGTGCGACCACCCGGGCCTGGACGGCGAAACCACGCGGTTCGCCGACCGCCGCCTGGTCGCCGAGGCCCAGGGAATCGAGGCTGGCGCCGGCGGCGAGCTGGAACTGCGCCTCGACGAGGTCGAAGCCCGTGACCTGCTCGGTCACCGTGTGCTCGACCTGGATGCGGGCGTTGCAGTCGATGAAGAAGTGCTCGCCGGTCTCGGGGACGACGAGGAACTCGACCGTGCCGGCGTTGACGTAGCCGGACGCCTCGATCAGCTTGACCGCATCGGAGAGGAGGCGGCTCCGCAGATCGGAGTCGAGTCCGGGCGCGGGGGCCGTCTCGATCACCTTCTGGTTGCGCAGCTGAACGGAGCAGTCCCGCTCGTGCAGGTGAACGGCGTCGCCGTTCGCGTCGGCCAGGACCTGGACCTCGATGTGTCGCGGACGCTCGATCAGCTTCTCGACGAACACCGAGCCGTCGCCGAACGCGGCCTCGGCCTCGCTACGGCAGCGCTCGAAAGCCTCGCTCATCGCCTCGGCGGACCGCACCGTGCGCATGCCGCGGCCGCCGCCGCCGGCTGCCGCCTTGAGCATGACGGGATAGCCGAGCAGATCGCTGAGTTCGCGCGCTTCGTCCGCCGACGTGACCGGTCCGTCGCTGCCGGGAACGACCGGGATGTCGAGGGAAGCCGCGAGCTGGCGCGCCCGCACCTTGTCGCCGAACAGGGAGAGGACGGCCGGCGGCGGGCCGACGAAGACGAGGCCGGCCGCCGCGCAGCGCTCGGCGAAGTCCCCGTTCTCGGCCAGGAATCCGTAGCCGGGGTGGACGCAGTCGCAGCCGCTGCCGAGGGCGGCGGCGACCAGATCCTCGGCGTCGAGATAGGCGGCGACGGGGTCGTCGGCCGCGCCGTTGCCGATCTGCAGCGCCACCGTCGTCAGCCGCGTGTGGAGCGACAGGGAGTCGGCGGCCGGATAGACGCCTACCGACTCGATACCCAGGGCCTCCGCTGCCTTGGCGATGCGGATGGCGATCTCGCCGCGGTTGCTGATCAGGACCCTTTGGAGGTTGGCCATGTGAGCTGTTCTCTTGGCATATGAGCTGATGCCATCGTGGTGTGGAAGCCAGGAGGATACAGGCGGCGGCGCTACAATCCGCCGCTCTTCCCGGGCCGCTCCGGTCCGTTCGATGGATCCGATGGCCTTCACCTTCCGCACCGCCACGGACGCTGACGCCACGGCGCTGGTCGCGCTCGTGAACGACGCCTTCGAAGTGGAGGCGGACACCCTGACCGGCGACCGGATCGCGCTTCCGGACGTGATGGAGCGGCTCGAACGCGGCTCGTTCCTCGTGTGTGACGCGGACTCGGGCGGCATCGCGGGCTGCGTCTATGTCGAGCTGCGCGGCGAGACCGGCTACCTCGGCCTGGTGTCCGTTGCATCCACGCGGCAGAGCCTCGGGCTGGGCCGGGATCTGATGGCCACGGCAGAGGACTGGTTGCGCGCGGCGGGCTGCAGCGTTTGCCAGCTCTGGGTGCTCAGCAGCCGGCCGGAGCTCTTGGCCTGGTACGGCCGGCGGGGTTACCGGGTGGTTCGGAAGGAACCGTTCGAGGCGGTCAATCCGCCGCCGACGAGAAAGCCGCTTCGGCCCGTCCACTTCGAGATCATGGAGCGTCCTCTGTGACTACGGCTCCCTGAGTGCGTCGTAGAGATCGAGTAACTGGCGCCGGAAGCGACGTTCCTGGATCTGGTCCTCGACCAGCCGCCTGAAGTCGTCCTTCGAGGTCAGGTAGCGGCCCATCTGCGATACGAGTGAGAACTTCTCGGTGTCCGCGAAACGGGCGTCGAGTTCGAGCAGGGCGTCGTAATAGTCGAAGTCGTTCTTGATCAGGTCGGTCTCCCCGGCTTCGGCCATGACCAGGGCGACCCGGCGGTAAGGCGCCACGAGCGACCGCGTCGATCCGGGAGTCTCGTGAGCGACGATCTTCACTTCGTCGCCGACGGCGAACCGGTCGCGCAGTTCCCGGGAGGTGAGCGGCCGCTTCAAGCAGTTCCCGTCCGTCGTTTCGACGGTCACCGCGTAGCGCGAGCGGGCCCGGGGCAGGTGAACGGCCTCTTCGACCTGGACCTCGAGCTGGAAGGCGCCGCCGTCTTCGATCGGCAGCGCGGCTGCCTCGGTCACGAAGCCGCGGAAGACGTAGATGTCCTGGGGGAAGAGGCCGTGGAGTTCGGGGCCGGGGCAGTCCTGGGCGGCTGTCGTGCCCGCGGTCAGGGCCGCGCACAACGTGACGGCGCCGATCGCGGCTCTCCTCATGCCGGCTCCGCCGCCTTGGCCGCCGTGTCGACCGTCAGTTCGCGGGCGCCGGCGCCGAGCGGCGACTCGCCGCTGCCGATCCTGTCGATCGCCTGGCGGAGGCCGGCCGCGAGCCAGACGAGAGCGATCGAGGCCGAGATGACGGTGCCGATCAATGACGAGTACCAGACCCACTGCACCGGCCCGCGCAGCCAGAAGGTCGCCGCCCAGGCCAGCGGAGCGCTGATCAGGATGACCCGCAGGAGGGACAGCCAGAGTTCCGGAGAGCCGCGGCCCAGTCCCTGCAGGCTGCGGCCGGTGAGGATCGAGACGCCGATGAAGGGATAGGCGAAGACGACCACCCGCAGGTAGTCGACGCCCAGGGAGCGGATGCCGGGGCTGTCGGTGAAGAAGGCGACGAGACCGGGAGCGAGCACGTAGAACGCGACGGCGATCGCGATGCTGAGCAGGATCGTCCGCACCATCGCGTAACGGACGATCTCCCGCAGCAGATCTCCGCGCCGCGCGCCGTAGAACATGCCGACCAGGGTCACCAGGCCGGAGGCGACGGCGACCTGGGGCAGAATGACGACGTGGTCGAGGCGGCTGCCGATCTGAAGCGCGGCCACCGCGTCGGGCGTGTGCTCGACCAGAATGCGGTTTAGCACGCCGCCGCCCAGCGACATGACCAGGAACGAGAGCGAGGCGGGCAGGCCGATGACGCAGATGCTGCGGATGATCGCGCTGTCGTAGCGGAAGTTCCGGAGGTCGAAGCGGACGTAGGAGAGCTTGGCCACGAACAGCAGGTAGACGAAGGTCACGGCGGCCGCCGCCTGGCTGACGATCGTCGCCAGGGCGGCGCCGGCGACCCCCATGCCGAAGGTGAAGATGAACAGCGGGTCGAGGGCGATGTTCAGCACGGTGGCGGCGCCCTGGACGATCACCGGGGTCTTCACGTTGCCTTCGCCCGAGAGGATCGACCGGAAGAAGACGGCCAGGATCATGAAGGGATAGCCGCAGGCCAGTACGCGGAAGTAGCTCCAGGCCTGGGGTACGAGTTCGGCCGGCACGCCGAGCGCGTGGAGCAGGGGAATGCCGAAGACGAGCGCCGAACCCGTCGTCACTGCCGCGACCAGGGCGCCGATCAGGACCGAGTGCTCGGCCGCCCGGTCGGCCCGCACCCGGTCGCGGGCGCCGATCGCCTGGGCGATCACCGCCGTGATGCCGGTGCCCAGGCCGAAGGTCACGCCCATCGCCAGGAACACGAGCGGCATGTTGAAGGCCAGGGCGGTCAGCGCCTCCGGGCTCACCCGGCCGACGAAGAACATGTCGACGATCATGTAGAGCGTCTGGATCGACATGCCGATCAGGATCGGCATCGCCAGCAGCCACAGCGCCCGCCGCGGATTCTCGACGAAACGGTCGAGGCGGTCGGCTCCCGGTCGCTCCTGCATCGGCGGAGGTTATCTTGGGCTCTCGGGCTCAGGCGCCCGCGGATCGGGACGGATTCCTTGCTGTATAGTCCCTGCCCAACTGCACCCCAAGCCACGCCAAGAAGGCACAGGAGGTCCCATGTCCCGACCCGCTCCGTCCACCCTGGTCGCGCTGACCAGCTTCGCGGTCCTCGCGATCGTTGCGTCCGCGACCCTCGCGGCCGCTCCGAACGCGAACAACCTCGACGCGCCGCTCACCGTCTACACGGGCTCGGTCGTCGGTAACGACGGCGAGCCGATCCGCGGCGCGACCGTGTCGCTGTTCTCGACCGACGAGCAGCGCAGCATCTCGGTCTACAGCCAGCCGGACGGCACCTACAAGTTGCCCGCCGTTCCCGCCGGCAAGTACAAGCTCCGCGTCCGCCTGATGGGCTGGCTCGACGAGTGGAAGGACCTCAAGGAAACGACCGAGCCGACGCCGATCCAGGTCCGGCTGCGCCAGGCCGAGGGTTGGGCGCTTCAGTCGCAACGCCCGGCGCACGACCTGATGAACATGCTGGAGTGGGAGGACGAGGCGGACGCCCTGAACTTCAAGATGATGTGCGCCTACTGCCACCAGGTCGGCACCGTCGGCTTCCGCTCCCCCGAGGAGCCGGTCGACTGGGAAGTCATGCTCACCCGGATGGACGGCTTCCAGGGCCTGTACAAGCACACCCAGGACGTCCTGGTCAACAAGATCGTGGACGTCTACGGCCGCGACGCGGAAGAGAACTGGACGAACTTCGATCCGCCTGAGGCGCCGTCCGGCGAGTCGCTCAAGGGCGAGGTCCGCGAGTGGCTGATGGGCGACCAGGCCGGGGCCGTGATCCACGACCTCGAGCTCGGCGACGACGGTCTCGTCTACACCGTCGACATGGCCCAGGACGTGATCGAAACCCTCGACCCGGTCACCGGCGAGCGGGCCTTCTACACCGTTCCCGGCGGCAAGGACTACCTGTCACCGTCCAGTCCGACCACCGGTATCCACTCGATCGAGAAGGCCGAGGACGGCAACATGTGGGTCACCCTCGCCTACTCGGGTCAGATGGGTGAGTTCGACGTCGAGACGAAGGAATGGCGGCTCGGCTCCGGCCGTACCGCTCCGCGTCCGCGCGGCGGCTACCCGCACACCCTGCGCTTCGCGCCGGACGGAATCCTGTGGTGGACCGACGCGGGCAGTCCGAACGGCGTCGGCGTCATGTCGCTCGACCCGGAGACCTGGGACGGCAAGCGCTGGGAAGTCACCGAGTACAAGCTGCCGACCAAGGACCAGGTCCGCGGCGGCGGCGCCCGCGGCGAATCCCGCGGCGTGACCCCGTACGGCATCGATGTGGCGCCGAACGGCCACGTCTTCTACAGCAAGCTGAACGGCCAGCGCGTCGGCCGGATCCGTCCGCAGCTCGACGCCGACGATTCCGAGCGGATCGTCGAGTGGCGGCCGCCGGTCCACGGCCCGCGCCGTCTGCACGTGGCCCCCGACGGCATCGTCTGGGTGCCGGGCTGGGCCTCGGGCGATGTCGCGTCGTTCAACGAGGAGACGGAAGAGTGGAAGGTCTACGACCTGCCGCACGGCCCGAACTCGCTGCCCTACGCGCTGAACATCAATCCGACCAACGGCGAGGTCTGGATCACCGGCACCGGCACGGACTCGATGCTGCGCTTCGATCCGAAGACGGAGAAGTTCGTCGAGTACCGGATGCCGATGATGGTCACCTACACCCGCGAGATCGAGTTCGATGAGCAGGGCAACGCCTGGACGACGAACTCGAACGCCCCGTCCCGTCACGCCGAGCACCGCCAGGGCTCGGTGCTGATGATCTCTTCGGGCGGCGGCGAGTAGGGGTTACGCAGTCAACGGTTTGCCGGCATCGTTCGGCAGACCGTCGCACTTCGACGGCCGGTCCCTCGGGGCCGGCCGTCTTGCGTTCCGGGCTTGTCTGCCGGCTCTGTGGCTAATCACGATAGGCGTTCGGCTGATGGACAGCGACAAGGACGATCGCGATCGCCCTACGGACCAGGCTAGTCATAGCTAGACTCGGTCGGTGGACGCCAGCGATCCAGAACCGGTTTCCGAGCCGACCCGTCCGCTGGGCGCCGGGGGGGAGCGCCGGTACCAGATATGGGCGGTCATCGCGTCGTTCATGGTTGTCGTCGAGTTGTTCTTCGATGGCTTCCCGGAAGGTCCCGACGCCGGTTCGTGGGGAGAGGCCAGACGGCCGCTGTTCATCGTCGCGGCCGGCGTACTGACGCTCGTCCTCCTGGGGTTCGTCCAGGCCAGGTGGGGTAGGCGCGAACGCGGGGACGGTTGGAGCGTCCGGCCGCGGGGGCTCGGCGGCTATCCCCCGTGGTTTGGTTTCGCGGCCTTCGGTCTGGGGCTCGTCGGAGTGGGATTGTACGTCTACGCCGTCTTCTGGTCCCTCCGCGAGGGAGGATCGCTTCATGTCCTCGAGCGGCGGGTCGCCGTGATTCTGTTGATCGGTTCTGTCGCCTTCACAAACCTCATTTCGTGGCTGTCGAACCGCGACACCTCTCGCGGACGGGGCGTTTCCTAGAACGAGTACCTGAGCGAGTTCGACAGCACCACATCCGTTTCCTTGACGCCGGTGGGCGGCTCGCTGTCGTGGGTGACGTTCAGGCTGATCGCCAGGGCGAGGCGTCGGAGGAGCTGGATCTCGAACGAGGTCTCGGAGAGCAGGCGGTAGTCCTCGACCCGGTCGACCCGGGTCTGGAAGTAGAGGGTCTCGACGAGACGGAGGCGTTCGTCCTCGCTGTTGTAGCGGACGGTCACGTAGTTGGTGGACCGGTGGTGTTCGCTGCGCCGGGCGTCGGGGAGTGCCGCGGGGAGGTCCAGGGTCTCCCGCTCGAGCATGTAGCCGGTGCCGAGGAAGACCTCGGCGCGCGGTGCCTGCAGCACCCGGAAGCGGACGCCGCCGCCGAACAGGAGCCGCTGTTCGAGCCTCGTGAACTCGTTGAACTGGTGCTGGCCGAACGCTTCGTACGAGAACCGGGCGCTGTGTTCGCGAATGAAGCGCAGGTGACTCAGCGCGTTGTTGACGAAGCGGTTCTCGTTCAGCCGGGTGAAGGAGTAGTTGGAGGTCAGGAAGACGACGTTCGTGGGACGCTGAACCTCCTCGTCGTTCGTCTCGTCGCCCTCGCCCGTCCCGGGTTCTCCGTTGGCGTGCAACCAGGCGTACTGGACGCGGGCGCCGGCGCCGAGGATGTCGCGCTCCGTGTTGCCGCGCTGGAGGGAGGAACTGAGGTCGATCGTGCTGGCCCACCCCGGCTCCTCGGCGCCCACGCGCATGCTCTCCGTGTTCACCTGGGCGGCGGCGGGCAGTGTCAGTGCGGCCGCGGCTGCCAGAGATACCAGCAGGCGCACGGCAACGGCGCGTCGGCGTACACGTCTCATGCGGCGCGACGTTACTGCGGAAACGCGGACGTGTCGCTGAGGCCGCAGAAGGCGCGGCTCGGGTTCGTGTAGGTGCGCGAGGAGCGGGCGACCTTGTCCGTCACCGTCAGCTCGTAGTCGACGTCGGTGAGGCCGGCGGCGAAGAGCCAGAACGCGTCGTTGTGCGTTCGGCCGTCCAGCACCTTCACCGCGAGTTCGATGTTGCCGGGCGAGAAGAAGGACATGTAGCCCGTCGTGCCGGCGCCGGGGAAGGGCGAGGCGGCGCCGGTCTCGCCGTCGGTCTTCGTCCAACGGGCCGTGATCTCGAACCTGCCGTCGAGCAGGCAGAGCGCGCCGGGAGCGCAGTTGCCCTCCGTCTCGCCGGATTGAGCCCGGACGTCGGCGGCACTGCCCGCTATCGAGGCGCCGGTCGCACCCGCGAGTTCGGCAAAGGCCATCGTGTCGCCGCGACCGCAGACCTCGCCGGGCGGACTGCGGTAGACGAGGACCTGGTCGCGCAGCGTGTCGGTGACGGTCAACCAGTACTCGACATCGGTGAGGGCGCCGTAGAACACCCAGTGGTGCCCGTTTACGCCGCGGCCGTCGAGGATCTTCACGACCAGTTCGACGTTGTCCGGGGAGAAGAAGGTGGCGATGCCGCTCTCGTCGCTCAGGCGGCTGAGCGAGCCCGTGCCGCGCTCATCGTCGTGCTGGGAGTCCCACTCGACCTCGACCCGGAAGCGGCCGCCGTCGAGGCAGAGGGCGCCGTCGTTCTCCCTGCAGCCCGCGGTCGCGGTCGCGTCCTGGATGACGCCCACGGCGCGGGCCTCCGGCAGGTCGGCGCCGCCCTGGATGTGGCTCAACGTGAAGTCGAACAGTTCGCTTCGCTCGATCTCGTCGTCCACCATCAGGGGCACCGTGACCTCCCGCGGTCCCGACTCGCCGTGCCGCCAGGTCAGACGGCCGGAGACGGCGCCGAAGTCCGCTTCTTCGGCCGAACGGGGCGCCGTGCCGTAGTCGACCGTCACGTCGCCTTCCGCGCCGCCGCGCCGCTCGACCGTCACCGTGGCCAGGCCGCCCTCCAGGCCCACGAAGGCCGGAGCGGTGAACTCGATCGAACCGGCGGGGTTGATGGGCTCGCCGCCCGGGTCGATCCAGATTCTCATGCGTGGGGGAGCGTCGATGCCGGCGCTCATCGCTTCGAACTCGAAGCGGAGGTCGCGCGGTGCGGTGGCGGTGGCGTTCCGGAGCAGAGGCACGCGGACGGTGCGGGGCGACGCGTCGCCGTGCTCCCAGCGGAGTTCGCCTTCGGTACGGAGAAAGTCCCGACCGGCGCGGGCGCTGCCGTTGCGGGCGCGGTAGGCGAGAGTTGCCGCTCCGTCGCTGCCTCCCTCCCGCCTGACCTCGATCGCGATCGTCCGTGGACCGTTGCCGTCGCTCAGGGCCGCTGTGGTGGCGGTCAACCGCCCTCGCCGTTCCGGCCTGATCGCTGCCCGGGCCAGGTCCTGCAGTTCCTCGAAGTAACTGCGGAACGTCTCCTGGGGCCGGGGCGAACGCTCCGAGAGCGTGATCATCGTCATCACGACGTCGGCCTCGGGATCGACGCCGATGTACTGGCCGTTGTAGCCGTGCGCGAGGTAGCGGCCCCGCGGCCTGATCCACCACTGGTAGCCGTAGTTCGGCGCACCGGCGATGCCCGCGGTCTGGCCGCGGGTGGACTCCGCGATCCACTCGCGCGAGACGAGGCGTCGCCCTTCCCAGAGACCTTCCTGGAGGGCGAGCTGGCCGATCTTCGCCATGTCCCGGGGCCGGATGCGGAGGCCTGTGCCACCCCAGTGACGGCCGCTCAGGTCGGGGTCCCAGGTCGCGGTGCGGATGCCGAGCGGGCCGAACAGGTGTTTCCGGACGAAGGCGAGATGGCTCTGCCCGGAGGCGCGGTTGTTCGCCTCGGCGATGACGTGCGAGAGGCCGCTGGAGTAGGCGAACTCGGCGCCGGGCTGCGCCACCACCTCCCGGGTCAACACGTAGTCGACGCTGTCCGGGTTGTTCCAGAACGCCTGGTCGGTGTCGTTCCATGCCATGCCGGCGGTCATCGTCAGGGCGTGGCGCAGCGTCAGCCGGTTCTTCGGCGCCTCCTCGAGGCGGTGGGCGTAGTGCGGGATGAGGTCCGCCAGCCGGGCGTCGACGGAGGGGATGAGGCCGCGGTCGAGCGCGATGCCGGTCGCCAGCGAGGTGACGCTCTTGCTGACGGAGTGGACGTTCTTGAGGCTGGTGTTCGTGAAGCCGCCGAAGTAGGTCTCGGCTACCAGGGTTCCGTGGCGAACGATGACGATCCCGCGCACGGTCTGGAACTCGGGGCTGGAGCCGACCCGGTCGAGGATGTCCTGGACCGTGTCCTGGTCAAGTCCCTGGTGGGCCGGGACGGAGCGGGCCCACCCGTCGCCGATGTCCGGCGGCTGGGCCAGACCGGGTGGGGCCGCGAGGGCGAGCAGGACGACGAAGGCCGCGGCCGCTCCTCCACCTGGATCAGGATTCGACATGGGGTTTGGAATGAGCGCTATTCTTGGGCATTGAGCATAGTCACAGGTGGAGCCACAGAGTCCGTGTCGCCGGCGGGCGCGGAACCGGCTGGAAGGAGTTCATGATGAACCGACGAGTTTCCCCGATCGCAGCCCTCCTCGTAGTTCCGATTGTCTGGCTGGCGGCAGCGGGCTGCGCCGTCAGCGGCGGTTCGGAGGCGGAAGCCGCGACCGACGTGTCCGATTTCGACGCCTCGGTCGATGTCGGATCGATTGACTTTCCGACCTCAGCGGGCGAAGAGGCGCAGAAGCACTTCATCCGCGGCGTCGCGATTCTCCACAGCTTCGGCTACGAGCAGGCGAGGGAACAGTTTCAGGCCGCGCAGGAGATCGAGCCCGACTTCGCCCTCGCGTACTGGGGTGAGACCCTGACCTACAACCACCCGCTGCTGCCGGAGCGGGACCTGGACTCGCCGCGCGAGGCCCTGGCGCGGCTGGGCGCTACGCGCGAGGAGCGGGCAGCCAAGGCCGGTGACGACCGCGAACTGGGCTTCCTGACCGCGGTCGAGGAACTGTTCGGCGAAGGCGAGCTGGCCGAGCGCCGGATCGCCTACATGGAAGCGATGGAAGGGCTCCACGAGCAGTATCCGGACGACGACGAGGTGGCAGCGTTCTACGCCCTGTCCCTGCTGCAGGCGGTTGGCCCGCTCGGCGACGATTCGTTCCGGCTGAACGTCCTGGCCGGATCCATCGCGCTCGGCGTCTTCGAGCGCAACCCGTATCACCCCGGCGCGGCCCACTACATCATCCACGCCTTCGACGATCCGGTGCATGCGCCGCTGGCGCTGCCGGCGGCCCATCGCTTCGCCGATATCGCGGCCGCCGTTTCCCACGCCCGGCACATGCCGTCGCACATCTTCATCCAGCGCGGCATGTGGGACCTCGTGTCGAAGTCGAACGACTCGGCGTACGAGGCGGCGGTGGCGCTCTGGGATCCGGGCGAGCGCGTCGGTGACATGGTCCACTCCCTGGACTGGGGGCAGTACGGCGACCTGCAGCGAGGCGACTACGCGAAGGCCCGCGAGTGGATCGCGGAACTCGACGACCTGGTGGAGCGCACCGGCGACGAGGGCCGCGGGAAGAGCACTGTGCCCCTGGTGCGGGCCCGCTACATCGTGGAGACGGAGGAGTGGGAGACCCGGGAGATCACGGACGACACCTCCAGCTCGGAGTTGCTGGCGACCGGGATCTCGGCGGTCCACACCGGCGAGCTCGACCTGGCCCGCGAAGCCGCCGCGCGGCTCAAGAAGGCGGGCGAACGGCAGAGCGGCGACAGCTCGACCTTCCAGCGCGGTCCCAAGCCCGCCCAGGTCATGCACCACGAGGTCGCCGGCCTGATCCGGCTCGCCGAGGGCGACCCCGACGGCGCCGTCGAACTGTTCGACAAGGGTCTGGCGATCGCTTCGACGATGGGGCCGCCGCGCGGCGCCGCGTCGCCGATCAAGCCGATCCGGGAGCTCTACGGCGAGGTGCTGCTGAAGCTCGAACGCCCGGAGGACGCGATCGCGCAGTTCGAGGATCAGTTGCTCTACACCCCGAACCGGCCGCGTACTCTGCTGGGGCTGGCGCGCGCGCAGTCCGCCGCGGGCGACAGGGCCGCGGCCTCCGAGTCGTACCAGAGACTGCTCGAGACCTGGGCAGGCGCGACCGAGCCGAAGGAGCTTGCCGAGGCGCGGGAGTTCGTCTCGGCCTCCGCGTGAGGTCGCTGGGGTGACGTGATCTTCGAGACCGAGTTCGAGACCAGACACAGCGACTGCTTCGCCGCCACCGGCTTCGTCCACGCAGGCGTGCTGCTGGCGTTGACCGAGATGGCCTACGCGCGGTTCGAGCAGCACTGCGGCATCGATGCCGGGCTGAAGCCCGAGCACGTCTACGCGGTGCAGCGGTCGACGACGGCGACCTACTTCTCGCCGCTTCGCTGGCAGGAAGGCGCGCGGATCCGGGTGCACACGACGGAGGCGACGGAGCGCGGCTTCTCGCAGGACTTCGAGGTTCTCTCCGCCGCCGCCGGCCGCGAGGTCGCCCGCTTCACCCACCGGTGGGTATGGCTGGACACGGAAGCCGGGCGGCCGGTCACCCTGTCCGGGGAGGTTCAACGACTGCTGCTCCGCGGCTGACCGCGGGAACACGGAAGGAGGACGCACATGAGGCGTCGAAGTCACTCTCTACTCACCCTGTGCCTGTGTCCGATAGCCGCCGTCTGGGCGTGTGATGCGGTCGATGAGCCCGAGGCCGGCGGTCCTGGCGTGGTGATCGAGACCTCTTACGGCGAGATCGAAGGTGCGCCGGTGGACGACGGCCGCGGTCCGGCGGGCGACGTGCTCGTCTTCCGCGGCGTTCCCTACGCGGCGCCGCCTGCAGGCGAGCTGCGCTGGCGTCCGCCGCAGCCGCCGTCCTCGTGGGAAGGTGTACGGCCGGCCCTCGAGTCCGGCGCGCCGTGCTGGCAGGCGATCAGTCCGGATACTTCCATCTGGAGCCGGGGAGAGATCGACCGGAGCGAGGACTGCCTGTACCTCGACTTGTGGACCGCCGCCGACAGTGACGGTCCGCTGCCGGTCATGGTCTGGTTCCACGGCGGCAGCCACGAAGTGGGGCACGGGTCGTCCCTCATCTTCGACGGCGCGGCCCTTGCCCGCAAGGGCGTTGTCCTGGTGTCGATCAACTACCGGCTCGGCCCCTTCGGCTTTTTCGCACACGAAGCGCTGACCGCCGAGTCGGCGCATGGGTCGTCCGGCAACTACGGCCTCCTGGACAAGATCGCCGCGCTGCGGTGGGTGCGGGACAACGCGCAGGCGTTCGGCGGCGACCCGGAGCGAGTGACGATCTTCGGGCAATCGGCGGGCTCGATGAGCGTCTGCAGTCTGGTCGCGTCGCCGCTCGCGGCGGGCCTGTTCCATCGGGCGATCGGCCAGTCGGCCGGTTGCTTCACTCCGCTCGAGAGCCTGGAGCAGGCGGAGCGGCGCGGCATGCTGCTCGCCGACGGGTTGGGAGTCGCGGAGGATGCCGCCGCCGCGGACGCCGCCGCCGCGATGCGGGCCGCTTCGCCCGAGGACGTGCTGGCCGGGGCCGGCAGTTCCGGTTGGTCGGCGGGAGCGAAGACGGTGGTCGACGGCTGGTACCTGCCGGATCAACCGTCGGCGATCTACGCTCGCGGGGAGCACAACCCGGTGCAGATGATGGTCGGCTTCATGGGCGACGAGTCGCGGGCACTCTTCGCGCCCGGACCGGAGCTCGAGCGCCCGGCACTCCGGCGGCAGCTGGAAGAGCAGTACGGCGAGGCGGCCGCCGGACTCCTGGATGCCTACGCCGCCGAGGCGGAGCAGGCGCCTGCCGCGGTGCCGAGCCTGATCTTCTCCGACACGATCTTCGGCTGGGGCAGCCGCACCTGGGTCCGCCACGCCGCGGCGGCCGGCGGCGACGCTTACCTCTACTACATTCCCCACGCGCCGCCGGTGTTCCGGCTGTACCTGCCGGACCGGCCTGACCTGGGCGGTGAAGGCGGTCCGCGACGGATGGGCGCCTACCATTCCGGCGATCTGGCCTACGTCTTTGGCAACACCGACCTGGTGGGGATCAACTGGGAGGACTGGGACCACGAGATCGCCGACCTGCTGTCGAGCTACTGGACCAACTTCGCGAAGACCGGCGATCCGAACGGCGAGGGGTTGCCCGAGTGGCCGCGCTATCAGCCGGACACCGACCAGGCGCTGGTCGTCGGCGACGCGGTGAGCGTCGAGTCGGGTGTGCTGAAGGAGAAGCTGGACGCCCTGGACCTGGCCCTGGGCGGCGGCTAGCTTCGCGCCGTGACCGCGATTGCCGAGCCGCTGCCCGCGGACATCGAGGACTTCCGCGATCGGGTGCTGGAGTTCGCGGAGCGCGAGGTGCTGCCGCGGCACCAGAGCCGCCCCGAAGTCCTCGACGATCCCCGCGGGCGCTACGACCCGACCGGCCGGTTGCGGCCCGAGGCCGTCGAGCTGATCCGGGAAGTCCGCACGGCGTCGGCCCGCGAAGGGCTCTTCACCGCGTGCGTCCCTGAGGAACTCGGCGGCGGCGGTCACGGCCATCTGGCCTACTACGCCGGTTGGCAGAGGCTCTTTCACCGCCTGGGGCCGCGTCCGTGGCTCCTGCTCCACGTCATGGCGCACTGGGCGTTCGGCCCGAGCCGGCTCCTCTCGCAGCTCTCCAAGCGGGCGCGCGAGCGCTTCCTGCCGGGGCTGATGGACGGCTCGAAGATCATGTGCTTCGGCCTGTCCGAGCCGGGCGCCGGTTCCGATCTCTCGGCGCTCGCGACCCGTGCCGAGCGCGACGGCGACGGCTGGCGGATCACCGGCCGGAAGATCTGGACCACGCACGGGCCGATCGCCGACTACTGCGTGCTCTTCGCGCGCACCGGCGAGGGCGGGATTACGGCCTTCATCGTGCCGACCGAAGCGGAGGGCTTCAGGCGCGTGCGGGTCGTGGAACTCTTCGGCGACATCGGCGGCGATGAGGCCGAGATCGCTCTCGATGGCCTCTACGTCGAGCCGTGGCAGGTCATCGGCGAAGTCGACCGGGGTCTGGCCGCGGCGCTCTACGGTGTCTCGCTCGGCCGCGTCTACAACTCGGCGCGAGCGGTGGGGACCGGTCGTTGGGCGATCGAGACGGCCCTCGCCTACGCGCAGGAGCGTGAGGCGTTCGGCGCCCCGATCGCCGAGTACCAGGGCGTGAGCTTTCCCCTGGCCGAGTCCGCAACGGAGCTCCATGCCGCGCACCTGATGGGCCGAAACGCCTCCCGGCTGCTCGATGGCGGCAGCCGAGCGATCAAGGAACTCAGCATGACGAAGGCCTACTCGGTCCAGGTGGGGCTGCGGGCCGTCGACCGGGCGATGCAGACCCACGGCGCCCTCGGCTTCACGAACGACCTCGGCCTCACCGAGGCATGGAAAGCGCTGCGCGTCGTGAACGTCGCCGACGGCTCGAACGAGATCATGAACCGGATGATCGCCCGCCAGCTACTCCGGGGCGACACCGGTCTCTGAGACCGCTATGGCTACCGGCCACGAAAGCACGGATAGCTTCCAGAAGACAACGAATCTGTCGGCACTGCGTGGGTGGACGGCAGCACGATCATTGTCGACAGGCCCAAACGCGCCGCAAAGGTAGCTTCGGCATAAACTCAGGGCGGACAGACGAACGAGACGCTCCGCTTCACTGTTGGCAGGCGGCGCGTGGGAGAAATCGGTGAGGGAGAAAAGCGGGTTGCACTGCGACGGCACCACTGAGCGACCGGGGCAGCGGTCAAGTCGTCCCCTCGGGAACGACGCCGCGGAGGATGCAACCCGGCATCTGGCGCGGAGCGTCACGCGCCGGCGCACGACACGGCCTTTCGGCGCCGTGTCGCTGGCCCTCCTTGCGCTGCTGCTGCTGGCCGCCTCGGCCGCTCATGCCCAGCGTCTGCTGACGTTCGTGCCCGGCGTGAGCGCGGCCTCGTCCACGGGCGGCCAGGGCCCTTCCATCGGCCCGTTGCCGACGGCGGTGCAGGTGGACCTGGAACTGCTTCGTGGCGACCCGTCCTGGCTCGAAGTGCCGACCCCCGAGGGCGAGACCCTGTCGGCCGAGCGCAGCGTGTTCGAGGATCGCGGCAACGGCGACCTGATGTGGTCCGGCGGTCAGCGGGGCACCGGCTACGACACGGTGGTGCTGACGGTGGAGGGCGGCCGCCTGGTGGGCCGGTTCGGCGCGGCGGGCGGCGGCGTGTACCAGATCCATGCGGATCGGGCCGGCCGCGGCGGCATGGCGGCGATCGTGGGCGAGATGCCGGAGGGCTGGTGCGGCGCCGAGGAAGCCGACGCGCACGCCGCGCATGAACATGACCATTCCGAGACGTTCGCGGCGGGACTCGCGGCGGGCGGCGATCGGCCGGCGCCGCGGCGCGACGCCCTCCAACAGGTGAGCAGTCCAGGGAGCGCCGACCGTCTGGACATCCTGGTGAGGTACACGGCGACGGCGGCGGAGAACTGGGCCTGGCTCGGAGGCGCGGAGGCGGCGATCCGCCACGCGGGCGACTACCTGAAGATGGTGTTCCGCAACAGCCGGATCGGGGTCGAGCCGCACATCGTCCACATCGCTGAGGCGCCCGCCAGGCTGGACCGCATCGGCCGGGACCTGGGCCGGCACGAGTGGTACCGCTGGCGTCGGGGATCGATGCTCTCTCTCTACGATGGCCATGAGGGCGATTGGCGTCGCCTGCGACGGGAGCACCGGTCCGACCTGCTGTACCTCTTCGTCGGCGAGAATCCGTATCTGCACGACAGCTTTTGCGGCCAGTACAGCCTGCTGAGCAGCGGCTCGAATCCAGAAGCGTATGGCGGCGGCGGCTGGTCCTCGAACCATCCGTTCTGCCAGGACTACGCGGCGGTCTTCGCTCACGAGATCGGCCATGGCCTGGGGGCCGATCACGACCCCGGGCACGTCGGGGGAGGCCTTCAGCCGGACTCTGCCGGCCAGTTCGCGAAGCTGTTCAGGCCGTATGCGCTGGCCCACGTGAACTACGACGTGATGCCGAGTCTGGGCACGGCGGTGAGCTACGAGGGCCAGATCGAGCCGTTCTATTCGAGTTCCAGCGTGAGGCCCTGGGGCGCGGTGATCGGCGTGCCGGGCGGGCAGGACAACGAGAGGACCCTGCGCGAGACCGCGCCCCTGAAGGCGCGCTCCGGTGAGTCCCTGCCTACGCTGGAGGGTCTTCCGGCGCAGCCGACCGGCCTTCAGGCGCGTTTCGAGGGGGAGTTCGCGCGCCTCGCCTGGCGGGACAACGCGCCGGGTGCGGACGGCTACAACGTGAGCCACCTTCAGGATTGGGACGGTGGCTCCAAATGGACCATCTATCGGGAGCTCGATGGCCGCACGGAGGCGGTCGTGCCTCTTGTGCCGGAGGGCATGGTGCCGGGCGTACGGCACGAGTTCTATGTGCGGGCGCGAAAGGGCGACGTGAAGTCCCTTCCCAGCACGACGGTCGTTCTCACCTTCCCGGGCGATCCGATCGAGGCGCCGTCGGACGTTTCCGTGACGGTCGATGACGGGCTGGAGGTGGTCGAGGTCACCTGGACCGACAACTCGGACAACGAGACGGGGTTCGACGTGCAGCTTCTGCACGAGGGAGAACCGGTCCTGCGGGAGTGGGCTCCGGCAGACGCTACGGAGCCCATCAGCCCCTTCTACGACCATAATGTGCGCCCGCGACAGGGCGACGAGTACGGCGTGCGGGTCGTGGCCTACAACGAGTCGGGCCAGTCGGAGAGCAGCGAGACGGTGACGTTCCGCTGGGATCACCCGCTCGCCGCCAGGCCGCCCGACCCAACTGCCGTGGCCATCGGTCCGACCACCGCGCGCTTGACGTGGACAGTCGATCCGAACGTGCTCTTCTACCATGTGAGTGCGCGGCTTGAGGGCTGGGGGAGTCAGCGCCGTTGGCATCCAGGAGACCCCGAGTCTGACGGCAGGGCGTGGATGGAGTTTGAGGGTCTTGCCCGCGGCGGCCGCTACACCTTCGAGGTGGAACCGGTCAGGCCCCACGGCTTCGCCTCCAAGGCCTACCTGACGCTGGGCGGGCGTGGCGCGGGTCCGCGGCCGCCGTCGGACCTGTCCCTGATCACGGGAGGCGAGTCGATGCGGCTGAGCTGGAAGGACAACTCGGACGACGAGCTCGGCTTCGAGGTCCAGATGGGCACCATCAACCAGACGATCTCGGCCGGACAGGATTGGCTAAGAGCAGTCGTGGTTCCTCGGGATACGGAGTCGGTCGTCTTCCGTTTTGGATACGGGTTTGCCGGGCCGCCAGTACTCCGGGTGTTCGCCTACAACGACCGGGGCTACTCCGTGAGCAGCCCTCTGACGCCGAAGGAGCCGGGGTACGCGAGGGTCACGGGCCTGACCTCCCGGTCCGGCGACGGGGAGGCACGTTGGCGCTGGCAGGTGGTTCTTCCCGAACATGTGACCAGCGTGCAGGTGCACTTGACCGATACGGCCGACTGGGATTGGGATGATCCCATCGAGTCTTGGATGAATCTGCCGGCTTCGGCCAGGGCGTACACCGCGACTGGACTGAAGAACGACACGGACTACCTGCTTGCGGTGCGCGTCGTTACGGCAGGCGGCGCAAGCGCGATCGAGACCGATACCGCCATTCCGCGGAAGGGCCGGCAGCTTCCACCGCTTCCCGAGCCGGCCCTGTCGCACCAGGGGTCTTGCCGCGCGGATCTGGAGCGGGTCTGCCTTCAGGACTCCCGTTTCGAGGTGAAGGCTCAGTGGTGGCGGCCGAACGGCGCCTCCGGGGCCGGCCTCGCCGTGCCCGAGGGCACGGACGATTCGGGGCTGTTCCGGTTCTTCGACTCCCGTAACTGGGAGGTTCTGATCAAGGTGCTGGACGGCTGCGCGAACAACGGCCACATGTGGGTGCTGGGCGCCTCGACGACGGACCTGGGTTATCGGATCGCGGTCACCGACACGGTGACGGGAGAGCGCCGGCAATACGAGAACCAACCGGGCCGACCGGCCCCGGCCATCGTGGACAACGAAGCCTTCTCCGCGCCCTGCGCGGGACGTGGAGGGCGTTGAGCGACGGTCGCGGGAACCGCCGTTCGGGGACTTGCGGCGGCCGACACGGGAACAACCGATGATTCGACGAATGGACGGGTCGGGACGCGCCGCGCTCCGGCGCGGCGCGGTGGCGGGACTGTTTCTCGCTCTCGGACTTGGGGCCGGCGCGGCGAGCGGCACGGACAACGCGAGCTTCGTGTCTTACTCGGGCGTGCCGAGGAAGATGCAGACCGACGAGACGGCGGACGTGGTGGTGACGATGCGGAACACCGGCACGACGACATGGGAGATCTCCACTGTCGTGGATGGGGGCACGACGACAAAGACCTCGTACTGGTTGGGCAACGTGGGCAGCGACGTCTGGGGCGTCAAGAACGTGGACGTGTCCGGCAGCGTGAGGCCGGGGGCGGCGCACCGCTTTCGCTTCAGGATCACGGCGCCGGCAAGTCCCGGCAGCTACGTCTTCCGCTGGCGAATGGACGGCAGGACCATCGTCATCGACAGGCCGGTCATCCCGGCGAGGTCGGACGACGGCTTCGGGGCATACACCGA
>JAJEHN010000018.1 GCA_022823665.1 Thermoanaerobaculia bacterium
AACGCGAAAATCCAGAAAATCAAGCGAAAGGCCAACGGCTATCGAAACCCAGAACACTTCCGGCTCGCCATCTACTTCCACCTCGGAGGCCTCCACATGGCGCCAGAATCGATCCGTACCCACACAATAGCCTGAAGCGCCCCCGAAAGATGCGGTTGACGAGTTCGAGTTCCACCTGCGCGAAGCCGGCTTGATCGAGAAGGAAGATCGAGCGCCCCGCGCGCGGTTGGCGACGTTGAATCTCGGCGACTATGCCGTCGAGGGAGTTCTCGAAGTGCCCGTGACGGAGGACGATCCTCTCGTCGTTGGGGCCGTAGCCTCGCTCTGCCAAGCACGCGTTGAGATGGTCGATGTGGGCCTGTTCCTTGTCCACGAAGTAGAACTTGCAGTCGACGCGTAGGCGTTTAGCCCTGTTCCTGTTCAGCCTGTCGTTGGCCGCGTGAGCTTCCTCCAGCATGATCAGCGGCGACCCAGGTACCGTGATGGTGCCGTCGGTAAAGGTCCCACCACCACAGAAGCCGTCGACTAGGTCGAGCTTGAACTCCTCGCGATGGGGGCTGACGTTGAGCCGGTCAAAGTAGGCACTCAGATAGCTGCGGAGGACCTTGAGCTTGGCGTGGCTGTGATCTTGGATTCGGGGTGGCGGATCGCTCAGGTGCCATCGGAACTCGGCCACGGTCAAGTCCTCCATGCCGGCATGTCGTTGTGTTCAGCACCTTTTAGTTGACGTCCCCCCGACTTGGGGCGTGGGCCGCCCCACTGCTTGAAGAAGAAGGGAATGCTGCAGTGTTCGCAGAGGTCGCGGATCTGCAGTGCCCACTCTTCGCGCATTGGGCGAGCTTTGGGGCCGCTCTCTCCGCCGACGATGACCCACGAGATCCCACCGAGGTCGATGTTGCCGACAGGGCCGAGGAGTGGTTCGATGGAGACGAAGCGAATGGGCACTGGTGTCTGTTGAAGGTGACGGAGTCGAGTAGTTGCTGCGCGGTCCTCGACAGAGACGCCACACCAGATGTGTGCGGGCGCTCCGGCGTGTCCGTAGCGTCGGACAACGTAGTCGCGCATCAAGGAGCTTCGCTTCGTGAGTAGCTGGTAGACATGGTGGTCGGCGGCCTCCATCGTGTCGAAGACTTGATCCATGAACTCGGGAGGTATGTCCTTGTGGAAGAGGTCGCTGATCGAGTTCACGAAGATTCGCCGTGGCCTCTTCCACGAGAGCGGTTGCGACAGCCGTTCTGGTCGGAGCGTGACGTCGAAGCCGTTCTCGAAAGGGTGGCCGGGCGTGCCGCGGAACCTCTCGGTGAATCGGGCGGCGTAGCAGTTGTCGCAGCCACGGGCGATCTTCGTGCAGCCGGTGACGGGATTCCAGGTTGCATCCGTCCATTCGATGGGCGTTTTGTCACCCATGGGTGCCTGTCGTTCTAGTAGCCGGCCGGCGGACTTGCGCTAGGTCGTACGCGCCCTGCATCCGTACCCAGTGTCCGGCGTCGCTCCAACCGAGGCGCTCCAGGGCCAAGGCTAGACGCGGGGACACGCCGGCCCGTCCGTTGAGTACGCGTGACAGGGTGTTGCGTGCGACTCCGAGGCGCGCGGCAGCACCCGAGACCGTCCAGCCTTTAGCCTCGACCGCGTCGCGGATGATCTCGCCCGGGTGCGAGGGGTTGTACGTTGCAGACACAGTGGCACCCAATTGCCGTAGTCGATTAGGGCGGCCGAATGGTAGCCGGTCGCGTTCGGACGGTGTGGGCGGGCAGGCTGTCCGCTTCTTCCGCGTAGCGCTCCCTCAGCCGGTAAACCGGAGCAGGGCCGCGCCCCAGTGGAAGCCGGCGCCGAAGGAGGTCAGCAGCACCAGGTCGCCCGGCGAGATTCGGCCCTTGCTGTGGGCTTCCCACAGCGCCAGGGGAACCGATGCCGAGCCGGTGTTGCCGTACTCCTGGAGGTTCGTGTAGACCTTCTCCATCGGTACGGACAGGTTCTTCGCGACTGCCTGGACGATGCGCAGGTTCGCCTGGTGGGGCACGATCATTGCCACGTCCTCGAGCTTCGCGCCCACCGCTTCCAGCACGTCGAGGCCGACCTGCGACATGCGGTGGACGGCGTGCCGGAACACGGCCCGGCCCTCCATGATCAGCTTCAGGTGCTCTTCCTTCTGTGCGTACTCGAGGCTGAACGGCTTGCGGGTGCCTCCGATCTCCAGGGTCAGGATGCTCCACTGGCTGCCGTCGGTGCCGGTCCTGGCGCCGAGGATCTCGGCCATCTGCGGTCCGCGCTCGACGATCACGCCGGCCGCGGCGTCGCCGAACAGCACGCACGTCTCCCGGATCTTCCAGCTCACGAGACGCGTGATGAGCTCGACGCCGATCACGAGCACCCGGCGGGTGCCTGTCTGCACGCGCGAGCGGGCGACGTCCATGGCCTGCACGAACCCGGCGCAGCCGCTGCCGCCCAGGTCGTAGGAGGGCACCTCGCGGGCGCCGAGCTTGCGCTGGACGAAGGAGGCCGTGTCCGGCGTGTAGACCTCCGGAGTATCCGTGGCGACGATGATCTCGTCGATCTCTTCGGGGCCGATACCGCGGCTCTCGAGGGCCGATCTGGCGGCGGCGGTTGCCAGGTCGGCGGTGGACTCGTCCTCGGCGGCAACGCGCCGCCGGTGGATGCCGGTGCGTTCCACGATCCACTCGTCGGAAGTGTCTACGTACCGGGTCCAGTCCTCGTTCGTCATCACGCGCTCCGGCACGTAGCCGCCGAAGCCGCTGATTCCTACGGCCGTGTTCGTCAAGTGGTCTCCTAGGGGCGTGGGGTCGCCGGGGTGGTTTTGCCACCGTACCACCGCTTGGCCACCGGCGTCGCAAGCGTCCGGTGGAATCGGCGTCAGTCCTCGTCCCCCAGCAGTTCCGCGATCACCTCGTCCGTGTCGGCGCCGCACACAGGTGGGGACCGACGGTAGCTCACTGGCGTCTCGGACATCCTGATCGGGTTGGCGACCAGCCGGACGCTGCCGTTGCCAGCCAGCGGATGCGGCACGTCGATGGTCATGCCGCGGGCCGCCGCCTGGTCCGAGGCGAGCGCCTCCTCGAGGTCGTGGATCGGTCCGCCGGGAATGCCGCGCGCTTCCATGCCAGCGAGGATCTCCGCGCTGGTCAACCGGCTGAGAAGCCGCGCCAGCCTCGCCACGAGTTCCTCGCGGTGGGCGAGCCGGCCGGCGTTCGTCCGGTAGCGGTCGTCCGACGCCAGCTCGGGGGCGCCGAGGAACTCGCAGAACCGCTCGTACTGGGCGTCGTTGCCGACCGCGACGATCACGTGGCCGTCCGCGGTTTCGAACACGCCGTAGGGAACGATGTTCGGATGCTCGTTGCCGCGCCGCTCCGGCACCTCGCCGGAGATCAGGTAGTTCGATCCCTCGTTGACCAGCCAGGCCAACTGGGCGTCGACCAGGGCGACGTCGATGTGCTGGCCCCGACCGGTCCGGTCCCGGTGCCGTAGCGCCGCCAGGATCGCGGTCGCCGCGTACATTCCGCACATGATGTCGGCGATGCCGACGCCGACCTTCATCGGTTCGCCGTCGGCCGCGCCGGTGAGGCTCATGATGCCGCCGTAGCCCTGCGCCAGCAGGTCGTAGCCGGCGCGGTGCGCGTTCGGTCCGGTCTGGCCGAAGCCGGTGATCGAGCAGTAGACGAGTCCCGGCAGCTCGTCCTTGAGGTCGTCGTAGCCGAGGCCGTAGCGGCTGAGCGCGCCGACCTTGAAGTTCTCGATCAGGACATCGCAGCGGGCGGCGAGCCGGCGGACCAGACCGGCGCCCTCGGCGGTCGCGAGATCGATCGCGACGGAGCGCTTGTTGCGGTTCGCGCAGAGGTAGTAGGCGCTCTCGCTCGTGTCCTCCCCGTTCGCGTCCTTCACGAAGGGAGGACCCCAGCCGCGCGTGTCGTCGCCCCGGCCGGGCCGTTCGACCTTGATCACGTCCGCGCCCAGGTCGCCGAGCAGTTGGGTGCACGTCGGCCCGGCCAGGATGCGGGTCAGGTCGAGGATCCGGAGTCCGTCGAGGGCGGGCATGGCTGCGGCGCGTCCGCCGATTGGCGCCGGACGCGGACGGCTCCGTAGCATACGATCCTCTTTCCATGAGGAAGTTCGATGTCGTTGTGGTCGGGGCCGGTTTCGCCGGCCTCTACATGATTCATCGCCTGCGGTCGCTCGGCTTTGCCGTGCGGGCGTTCGAGGCCGGTGACGGGGTGGGCGGCACCTGGTACTGGAACCGGTATCCGGGCGCCCGCTGCGACGTCGAGAGCCTGGAGTACTCCTACCAGTTCTCGGAGGAGCTGCAGCAGGAGTGGTCGTGGAGCGAGCGCTACTCGGGTCAGCCGGAGATCCTCCGCTACGCGAACCACGTGGCCGACCGCTTCGACCTGCGGCGCGACATCGAGTTCAACCGCCGGGTCGTCTCCGCCCGCTTCGAGGAGGAGGACTCCCGCTGGCGGATCGAGGTCGCGCCGCCGGACGGAGCGGCGGCCGGGCCCTTCGACGGCAACGGTGGCGGCCGGAGCGACGGCGAGGACGCCGGGAACGAGACCGTCTTCGCCCGCTTCGTCGTGATGGCCACCGGTTGTCTGTCGGCGGCGAACCTGCCCGACTTCGACGGCATCGACGACTTCGAGGGCGAGAAGTACCACACCGGCGCCTGGCCGCACGAGGGCGTCGACTTCACCGGGCTCCGCGTGGGTATCGTCGGCACCGGCTCCTCGGCGATCCAGGCGATTCCCGTGATCGCCGGCGAGGCGGCCCACCTCACCGTCTTCCAGCGCACGCCGAACTACTCGATTCCGGCGCACAACGGTGCGATGGACCGGGAACGGGAGGCCGACGTGAAGGCGGAGTATCCGGCCTTCCGGGAGCGCAACAGGCAGATGCCGGCCGGGCTCGGCGCCGACATGAACCCGATGCACGACGAGTTCGCGGAAGTGCCGCCCGACGAACGGCAGCGGCGCTTCGAGGAGCGCTGGGCGTACGGCGGCTTCTCGTTCATGGCCTCGTTCGCCGACATGCTGATGAGCCAGGAGGCGAACGACGCCGCCGCCGGGTTCGTGCGCGAGAAGATCCGCGGGATCGTCCGGGATCCTGAGGTTGCCGACCTGCTGAGCCCGCACAACGTGATCGGCTGCAAGCGGATCTGCCTCGACAGCGGCTACTTCGAGACGTTCAACCGGCCCAACGTCACCCTGGTCGACGTCAGCTCCGCGCCGATCGAGAAGATCACGAAGACGGGGCTCCGCACCGGCGGCCGGGACTACGGGCTGGATGCCATCGTCTTCGCCACGGGCTTCGACGCGATGACCGGCGCGCTCGCCCGCATCGACATCCGCGGCCGCGGCGGCCGGACCCTGCGCTCGAAGTGGGAGGACGGCCCGCGCGCCTATCTCGGCCTGGGCGTCGCGGGGTTCCCCAACCTGTTCGTGATCACCGGCCCCGGGAGCCCGTCCGTGCTTTCCAACATGCTGCCGTCGATTGAGCAGCACGTGGACTGGATCGCCGACTGCGTGGCCTGGATGCGGGATCGCGGTCACGCCGCGATCGAGGCGACGCCCGAGGCCGAGAACGAGTGGGTCGCCCACGTCGGCGAGGTCGCCGGCGCGACTCTCTATCCCACCTGCAACTCCTGGTACCTGGGGGCCAACGTGCCGGGCAAGCCGCGCGTGTTCATGCCCTACCTGGGCTTTCCTCCCTACGTGGAGAAGTGCGACGCCGTCGCAGCCAACGACTATGAGGGGTTCGAACTGTCATGAAATGCAGAACCTGCCTCGTTCCTTGCTCCCTTGCTTCCTCCTTCACCGTGTTGCTCGTGGCGTCGCTGCTGGTCGCGGCGCCGGTCGTCACCGCCCAGCAACAGGCTGAGCCCGCAGCCGGCGCCATCCAGGAGACGGTCGACGTCGAGATCGTGAACATCGACGTCCACGTCACCAATCGGCAGGGCGTGCCGGTCACCGGCCTCGAACTCTCCAACTTCCAGGTGTTCGAGAACGGCGAACGGGTCGAGCCGGTGAACTTCTACGAAGTCGTCCGCGAAGACCCGGACGCCGACGCGCCGATCTGGCTCGTCCTCTACTTCGACCAGCACAACATGCTGTCCCCGAACCGCGACCGGGCGCTCGCGGAGCTGGAGGTCGACCTGCCGATCGTGCTGGAGGATCGCCGCGTACGGATCATGATCGCCGCGCACGACCAGGAACCGCGGGTGATCCAGGGCTTCACCCGGAACTGGGGGGCGATCCGGACCGCCCTGAACGGTCTGAAGGGCCAGCAGACGGTCGGCGACCAGAGGGACGGCCTCCGGCAGAGCGCCCAGCTCTCCGTCACGGACATCTTCCACCGGATGCGCAGCCGCGATCGGCTCGATCGCCAGAACGCGGGCCTCGCGATCGACGCCCTGCTCGGCGAGATGAGGACCTACGCCCGCGAGGTCTACAACGATTCGGAAGCCAGCTTCGAGGCGCTCGGGAACTTCGTGCGCACGCTGGCCTGGCTCGAGGGCCGCAAGACGCTCGTCTTCGTCTCCGACGGCGTGGCCGAGCGGCCCCTGGGCACGCTGATGGAGCACGTCCAGGACCTGCTCACCGGCGGCGCCAGCGACGCCGGCGCGCTGGTCGAGAGGGCGGGCGGCGGTCAGGCCGGCGGCGCGCCGGGCACCGGCGGCGTCTTCGACCGCGACGCGAGCATGGAGGTGGGCCGCCTGCAGCAGGAGGTCGAGCAGTTCCGGGCGACCGCGACGATTCAGGCCATCGTCGCCGAGGCGAACACCTACGGCGTCACGCTGGTCGCGGCCAAGCCGCCGCCGGGCGACGCCGCGACGAGCGCCAGGCGCTCCAAGGGGCGCGGCGCGCTGATGGAGGTCTCGGACCGCCGGGAAGCGCTGCACAATCTGGCCGAAGGGACGGGCGGTTTCGGTCGAACCGGCGGCGGGAGCCTGACCGGGGTGCTGGCCCAGGCCGTCGGCGGCATGCAGTCGTACTACTCGCTCGGGCTTTCGTCGGAGAACAAGGTCGAGGGCGAGTTCACGTCGATAGAGGTACGGGTGCGCGGAGTGAGGGGCGCGTCGGCGGACTACCGCCGGAGCTACGTCAAGAAGGGGGTCCGCTCGCGCATTTCGGAGCGGGCGCTGGCGGCCGCGTACGTCGGTGAGAGCGACAACCCGCACCGGATGGAAGTCAGCGTCGACGCGATCATGCCGGTCGAAGGCGAGGCCCTCTACGACGTGCAGATGTGGATCGAGTTTCCGATCAGCAGCGTGGAACTCGTCGAGATCGACGGCGTTCACCGGTCCGCCACGCGACTGGTCGTCGTGGCCATGGACGAGGACGACGAGCTGACCGCGGCGCAGCACCTGGAAGTGCCGCTCGAGATACCCGCGGAAGCGCTCGCGGACGCACTGGAAAGCCACTACCGGGCCGGCCTGAGAATCCGTCTGCCCGAGGGTCGCCAGCGAATCGCGCTCGGACTCTGGGACCAGACGGCGCGGTCCGGATCCGTGCTGACCGACGCCTTGACCGTGGGGGGATAGCGATGAAGAACCTGTTCGACGTCTCCGGCAAGGTGGCGGTGGTTACCGGGGGTTCTCGAGGCATCGGCGCGATGATCGCCCGCGGCTACGTCGAGAACGGCGTGCGCACCTACATCAGTTCGCGCAAGGCTGCCGTCTGCGACGCGATGGCCGAGGAACTCTCCGCCCACGGCGAGTGCATCTCGCTGCCGAACGACCTGTCGACGATCGAGGGGGTGGAGCGCTTCCGCGCCGAGCTACGGGAACGCGAGGACAGGCTGCACATCCTCGTGAACAACGCCGGCGCCGCCTGGGGCGCACCGCTCGAGGAGTTCCCCGAGTCCGGTTGGGACAAGGTGATGGACATCAACCTGAAGGGGCCCTTCTACCTGACCGTCAAGCTGCTGCCCGAACTGCGGGCCGCGGCCACAGAGGACGATCCGGCGCGGGTGATCAACATCGCGTCGATCGACGGCCTGCACGTGAACCCGCAGGAGCACTACCCCTACAGCGCCAGCAAGGCCGGCATGATCCACCTGACTCGTGCCCTGGCGCGGCGCCTCGCGCCCGAGGACATCACGGTGAACGCCGTCTGCCCGGGGCCCTTCGAAAGCAAGATGATGGAGTACAACCTCAGGAAGTTCGGTGACGAGATCCGCGCCCGGAACCCGCGAAAGCGGATCGGTACGCCGGAGGACATGGCCGGCGTTTCGATCTACCTGGCGTCGCGCGCCGCGGCGTACGTCACCGGCGCCGCCATCCCGGTCGACGGCGGCATCTTCGCGGTGAGCTGAGTCGCCTCAGTCCTGCTTCAGTCCTCGTCGCCGCCGAGGCTGCACATGCCGTTGCCCTTGGCGGCGACATAGAGGAACAGGAAGCAGAAGAGAACCGCGGCCTCGCCGCGGTTCACCAGCGGGAAGATGTAGTGCCAGACGCCGGGGTCCTCCAGGCCTGGTCGGAACACGTGGCCGAGGAAGTAGGCGAAGGCCATCAGGCCGCTGGCGAGGAAGGCGACCGGGCGAGTGAACAGGCCGACCATGATCAGCGCGCCGCCGATCAGCTCAATCGGTCCGGCGATGTAGAGGATGAAGCTCGGGGCGTCTTCGGGAGTCGGCAGCGGGAAGCCCAGGAGTTTCTGCGCCCCGTGCCAGAGGAAGAGGAATCCGGCGACGATCCGCATCGCGGCATAGGTCTGGGGCTGGCAGTTCTTGAGCGCGTCGAGCATCGCGTTCCTCCCTGGGCTGTTGGTTGTGGGCCTAGCCTAGCGCCCGGCCCGCCGCCCCAACGGGTTCAGGAGTTCTTCTTCGCGGCAGGCGATCAGCAGGCGGTGCGGCCGGTCCTTGATCAGGCTGCGCTCGAACGGGACGATGCGGAAGGTCCAGTTCCGGAGCGCCGGAAACTCCGCGAAGTTCCGGTGGATCGTGAAGATGCCGACGGTCTGGCGGTGGGAGACCGCCTCGAACTCGCTCCAGAAGTCGGCGAGCGACCAGTGGAAGCCGGCGGCGTAGAAGGAGTAGACGAGGTCGTAGGGGCCGGGCAGCGCGTCCAGACGGTGGTTCAGTTCGTGGGCATCGAAGATGCGGAAGTTCGCGACGTCGTTGTGTTCCAGCACCTGACGCAGCGTTCCGAGGTCGCCGCAGAAGGAGCGGTCGGTCCGTTCTCCGCTGCGCGGATAGTCGATCCGCGGGCCGTCGCCGTCGTAGAGGTGGAACTCGGTGTCGTTCCAGTCGAGGGCGTGCCGCAGGAAGGCGGTCGACCGGCCGAGCCCGCAGCCGATGTCGAGCGCCCTGGCCGGCGGCGCCATCGAGCGAAGAACGGGCTCGGCGGCGTCGAACTCGCCCCAGCAGGATCCGTTCTGGGTGAGTTCCCAGAACGACCGCGAGGACTCTCCGGCTTCGAGGTGGAACTGGGGCGACAGGCGGGAGATCGCCGCCACCATCTCCGCCGTCATCGGCGGCGACCGGAAGTGCCGTTCGCGGTCCCTGAAGCGCGGATGGATGTCGGCCGCGGAGAGTTCGCGCCCGGTGCGCTTGCGCCACTCGGCGCGCAGTCGGGGTAGCAGGTAGGAGAAGTTCATTGGATGCTCCGACGCTTCGGCTGTCGGTGCGCCGGCCTTCTGGCCGGCATCCGGCTTGCGCTTCCGGCTACCGACGCACCCGGATCGGGAACGGCGGCTTCGCCGGTTCGGCGGGCGGGTTCGACTCCAGTTGCTCGAGGACGATCTCGATCGCCTTCTCGAGCTGCGGGTCGCGGCCGGCGATGATGTCCGCGGGCCACTGCTCGACGTCGACATCGGGCGGCACGCCGACGTTCTCGACGACGAAGCCGTCCTCGGTCCAGATCGCCAGGTTCGGGGCCGTGACGAAGCCGCCGTCCATCAGGACGGGGAAGCCGAGGGTGCCGACCAGGCCGCCCCAGGTCCGCTTGCCGACGAGTGGACCGAGGCCGAGCTTGCGGAACATCCAAGGCAGCAGGTCGCCGCCGGAACCGGCCGTCTCGTCGATGATCATGACCTTCGGCCCCAGGATGGCCGCGCTCGGCGTGCGGAAATCGGCGCCGTAGCGGGTCGCCCAGTGGCTGATGTACGGGCGCCGCAGGTGGTCGATGTAGTAGTCCGCGACCTGGCCGCCGCCGTTGAAGCGCTCGTCGACGATCAGGGCCTGCTTGTGGACTTGCGGGAAGAAGTAGCGCTTGAAGTAGGTGTGGCCGAGGGTCGTCGTGTTCGGCACGTAGACGTAGGCGACCCGGCCGTCCGTGGCCTCGTCGACCTTGGCCAGGTTGCCCTCGACCCACTCCCGGTTGCGGAGCGCCGATTCGTTCGGGATTGGGACGACGGACACGGTGCGCGATTCGGAACCGTCCGCGTTCGGGCCGACCGTGATGTCCGTGATCTTGCCGGCGGTGTTCTCGAAGCGCTCGAAGACGTTGTCCGAGCCTTCGAGGTCGACGCCGTTTACGGCAAGAAGATACTCGCCGGCCGTCACGGAGACGCCCGGCTCGGTGAGCGGCGCCCGCAGTTCGGGGTTCCAGTTCAGGCCCCCCAGCACGTGGGCGAAGCGGTAGCGGCCGTCGGCGATCTCGAAGTCGGCGCCGAGCAGGCCGCCGCCGACGCGCTCCGGATCGGCGCGCCGGTCGCCGCCGCCGACCCGATGGTGGCCGACCGCGATTTCGCTGCACATCCAGCGCAGCACCTTGTTCAGGTCGGCCCGGGTGGCGACGTCGGCCAGGAAACCGCTGTACTTTTCGGCCATTGCCGGCCAGTCCGCGCCGTGCATGCCCGGGTCGTAGAAGTAGTCCCGGTTGATCCTCCACACCTCGTCGTAGATCTGCCGCCACTCGGCCCGCGGATCGATGCGGACCGTCAGCTTGTCGACCGGAATGGCGCTCTCGCCGCGGTTGATCTTGCCGCCGGCGTTCGCGATCCCGAAGTCGTTCTGGCCGGCGTAGAGCACCTTCTTGCCGTCGGCGCTCAAGGAGAAGCCGCCGACGCCGGAGAGCAGCACCGTTTCCTCGCGGTCCTGCAGATTGAAGAGGACGAGGTCGCCGCCACCGCCGCCGAACCTGCCCGCCGGCGAGCTGCGGACGTAGTAGAGCTTGCCCGCCTCGCCGGCCTCCAGGTTGCTGTAGCCGCCGGCCTGGACCGGAAGCGCGAGGATGCGCTGGTTCAGGCCTTCGAAGTCGATCTCGACTCGTGGCTCGTCGCCGTCCTCAGCGTCGCCGTCGGCTTCCGCTTCGACCTCGGTCTCGTCGCCTTCCTCGGTCTTGTCTTCGCCGTCCGACTCCGCCACGGCCTCCTCGTCGCTCTCCGCGGCAAGCGGCGATTCGCCGTCCTGGCGCAGTACCGCGACGTAGATCGCGCTCGACAGTTCCATGTCCGCGTTCGACATGGCGAACCAGTGCTTCACCGGCCCGGCGTCGGTCGAGGCGCGGAAGTACAGGTAGTCGCCGCTTCGGTCGAAGACGGGCTCTCCGACCTCGCTCAGCCCGTCCGTCACCGGGTGGGATGTCTTCGCGTCCACGTCGTAGACGAACACCTGCTGCATGTAGGAGCGGGTGTTCAGGGTGTAGGCGACGTAGCGTGAATCCGGGGCCCAGGAATGGCCGGGGCGGGGCGGGAAGGAGGGGCCGTAGTAGTACTCGCTCGCCACCGTCGCCACGTCGCCGTCATCGAGATCGATGACGAAGAGCGTCATCGAGTTGTCGACGTAGCTGATCCTCTTCCCGTCGGGCGACCACTCGGGGCCGTGGTAGAAGCCGTTGCCGCCGCGTTCGCCGCCCAGCTCGTAGCGGCGGACCTCGCCGCTCTCCTGGTCGCGGACGTGGAGACCGTACTCGCCGCCCTGGTCCGAGAAGAAGGCGATGCTGGCGCCGTCGGGCGACCAGGCCGGGTCGCGCTCGTGGACGCCGGGCGTCCGGGTCAGGTTTCGCGCGTCCCCTTTCTTCGCGGGCAGCGTCAGCACCTCGCCCCGATATCCGAACACGGCGCGGGCGCCAGTGGGAGAGATGGACGCGCTGCGGATGTTCTCGGGCCCTTCGACCCAGCGAGGCCGGGTCTCGGTCAGGTCGGCCGCTACGCCGATCCGCAGGCGCTCGTGGCGGTCCGAGGCCGGCTCGTAGAGGTGCAGGTAGCCCCCCTGCTCGTAGATCACCGTGTCCGTGGAACCCGAGAGGTCCTCGACGTGGAAGTCCTCGAACTCGGAGTGCCGGACGATCTCGCCGCTGCCCGTGTCGAACGAGAACAGGTTGAACTCGCCATCCCGGTCGGACCGGAAGAAGACCCGGTTGCCGATCCAGGTCGGGTTCGTGTCGTTCGAGCGGCCCTCGGGTTGGGGGATCGTCTGCACCGAGTGGTCTGCGGTGTCGTAGATCCAGATGCGAGACGTCGTGCCGCCGCGGTAGTTCTTCCACTGCTGGAAGCGCTCCGGCGTCGGGATGTAGGCGATGCGGCGGCCGTCGGACGAGTAGCTGGCGCGCAGCCCGTGCGGGATCGGCAGCTTCGCGGGCAACCCGCCGGTCAGCGGCACGGTGAAGAGCTGGAAGTGGCGATTCGTGAACATGCTGCGCTGGGAAGCGAACAGCACGGCCGAACCGTCGACGGTGAAGCCCTGGACGAGATCGGCGCCCGGGTGCCAGGTGAGCCGCTTCGGCTCGCCGCCCGCGGCGGGCATGACGAAGACGTCGATGTTGCCGTCGTACTCGGCGCTGAAGGCGACGAGCGAGCCGTCCGGGGAGAAGCGGGGGCTCGTCTCCGATCCTTCATGCGACGTCAGCCGCCGTGCTCCGGAGCCGTCGCGGCCGGCGATCCAGAGGTCTCCGGCATAGGCGAACGCCACGTGATCCGCGCTCACCGCGGGCTGGGACAGCAGCCTCGTGTCCGTGACGTCGATCGCGTGAAGGTCGGTTGCCAGCGTGCCGGCTGCCATGGCGGCGATGGCAGCGGTCAGAAAGCGGATCCCGTTCGCGGTTGGATTCATGTCGGTCCCTCGGGGAATCTGGTCGGTTTCGCCGTTTCGGCGGCTGGTACTCTGCCACGATGCGCAACAAGACAGTCGGTTCTCAGGATACGGCGCGGATTCCGCGGCGGCAGTTTCTCGCCGGGGGAGCGACGGCGGCGGCGGCACTGGCCGCTGGCGTGGCTCCAGGGGCGTCCGCGGCCCGTGCCGCCCAGCCTGCAAGCGGAGGCGCATTCCAGCTCAAGTACGCGCCCCACTTCGGGATGTTCCGGCACCACGCCGGCAACGATCACATCGACCAGCTCCGCTTCATGCACGACGAGGGCTTCCGTGCCCTCGAGGACAACGGCATGGGCGGCCGCGAGCCGGCGCTCCAGGAAACGATCGCGGCGGAGATGGACCGTCTGGGAATGGAGATGGGCGTCTTCGTCGCCCACACCTCCTGGGGCGGCGTGAGCTTCGCTTCCTCCGACTCCTCGGTGCGCGAGGCGATCGAGGCGGACATGAAGAAGGCGGTGGAGGTTGGCAAGAGGGTGAACGCGACGTGGTGCACCGTCGTCCCGGGCCAGCTCGACCCGGGCCTCGAGTGGGAGTACCAGACCGCGAACGTGATCGAGAACCTGAAGCGGGCCGCGGCGATCCTGGAGCCGGCGGGCCTCGTCGCGGTGCTAGAGCCGCTCAATCACTGGACGAACCACCCCGGTGTGTTCCTGACCGGGATTCCTCAGGCGTACCAGATCTGCAAGGCGGTTGGCTCACCCTCGGTCAAGATACTCGACGACCTGTACCACCAGCAGATCACCGAGGGGAACCTGATTCCCAACCTCGACCGGGCCTGGGACGAGATCGCCTACATCCAGGTCGGCGACAACCCGGGGCGCAAGGAGCCGACCACCGGCGAGATCAACTACCTCAACGTCTTCCGGCACCTGAAGAGCAAGGGCTTCGACGGCATCGTGGGCATGGAGCACGGCAACTCGAAGCCGGGCCGCGAGGGCGAGCGGGCGGTGATCGACGCCTACTGGGAGTGCGACGCCTGAGAATCGGCCCCCCGCTCAGCGGTCCCTCCGCGCTGCTTGCAGTGCTCACCTTCCTCTGGCCGGCCGCGGGCGCCGCACAGCCGCGGACTCCGTGGGGCGATCCCGATCTCCAGGGAACCTGGACAAGCGCCACCCTGACTCCGCTCGAACGTCCGGAGGCGATGGCAGGTCGCGAGGCACTGAGCGAGTCGGAGGCGTCGGAACTGGAGCGGACCACGGTCGAGAACCGCATCGCCGCGGACGGCAGGTCCCGGCCGGGCGAGGTCGGCGGCTACAACCTGGTCTGGATGGACGCGTCGACCCGGGTGGACGCGGAACGCCGCACTTCGCTCATCGTCGACCCGCCGGACGGCCGGATCCCCTGGACGGCGGAAGCGCGGGAGGCGAACAGGGTGGAACTGGCGCGCTACGGCAACGGGCCGTACCTGGACCACACCGATCTCGACACCGGCGAGCGCTGCATCACCGACGGCTTGCCGCTCATGGTCCCGATTCAGCCCTACAACATGAACTTCCTGATCCTGCAGACGCCGGACGCCGTGGTCATGCTGCACGAGATGTACCACGAACTCCGCATCGTGCCGCTCGACGGCCGGCCACGCCTGCCGGAGACGATCGGGCTGTGGCTGGGCGACTCCCGCGGCCGCTGGGAGGGCGACACCCTGATCGTCGAGACGGCGAACATCGCCGACAAGACCCACTACCACTGGAGCCGCCTGTGGCGGGCGTCGCGACCGACGTTGCGGCTCGTCGAGCGCTTCAGGCGCATCGACGAGCGAACGATCGACTACCGGTTCACCGTCGAGGATCCGACTCTCTTCACCGCTCCGTGGACGGTCTCCGCTCCGCTGACGAACGATCAGGCGTCACGGGGCGTGACCGTCGGCGCGCTGTTCGAGTACGCCTGCCACGAGGGCAACTGGGCCGTGTCGAACGTGCTGAGCGGCGCCCGGGCCGAGGAGGCCCGAGCCGCCGCACAGGACTGAGATCGCCGGGCGCTACTGGGCGACGCCGAAGGGCAGAACGCCCATCTGGTCGTCCCAGATGACGACGATCGCGCCGCCGGCCTCCGAGACGTCGGAGAACAAAATCGTCATCTGGTCGACGGCGAACTCCTCGGTCGAGGTCATCATCGGCGCGCGGACGACATCGTGCTCGGCGTTGTAGCCGTAGGCGCCCCAGGTCAGACCTTCCGCCATCTTGGCGCGGTCGAAGGTCTCCATGTAGCCCTGCTTCGAGATGATGGCGGTCCAGGCGCCGTCCTTCAGGTCGATGAACAGGCTGTACTCGCCCGCGGGAACCGTAGTTCCACCGATCATCAGATCGGCCTCGGTGTTGATCCGGGTCGTCACGTTCGCGCCGGCGCGCCAGACCGGGCCGCCCGCGAGAAGCGTCTGCCCGTACTCTTCGCCGGAGCCGAAGATGCCGGTCCGGCCGCGCAGGATGGGCCTGCTGTAGGTGATGTCGATCCAGGCGTCGCCGATCTGGGTCGAGGCGGCGCCTTCAGGGCTGGCGGGCCGGTCGCCCTGCGCGGCGGCGGGTGCGAGCCCTATGACCGCGAGGCAGAGGCTGAGGATGAGAACGCGGCAAGTCTGTCGGTGCATGGTCTCTGGGTCTCCTGAGATACTGGGAGTGCTCGTTCTTTCGCGAACGCGGACTCTAGCAGCCCATTGCCGGCGCCGTGCCGCGTTTGGCCAGCTTGGGGTGAAGTAGTCTCCGATGGGTCAGATGGGGCTGTCATGATGCGCTCGTTTCCGACCGTGCCGCTTAGCCGCCGAGCCGCCCGGATTGCGGTTGCGGCCGTGGTCGCGTCCTCCCCAGCCGCGTTCACGATCCCGGCCGCCGCTGCTGACACCGACGCGGTGGTCTTCAGCCGCGACGTGGCGCCGATCCTGATGCGCCACTGCGTGGGCTGCCATCGCCCGGGCGAGATCGCGCCGATGTCGCTCCTGACGTACCGCGAAGCGCGGCCCTGGGCGCGCTCGATCCGCCGCGTCGTCGTCAACGGCGAGATGCCGCCGTGGTTCGCGAATCCCGAGCACGGCGTCTGGGCGAACGACGCCCGGCTGAGCGAGCAGGAGATCGAGACAATCGTCGCCTGGGTCGATGGCGGCGCCCTGGCCGGCGATCCGGCGCTGATGCCGGAGCCGCCGCGCTTCAGGGACGGCTGGCAGTTGGGCGAGCCGGACTACGTGATCGAACTGCCGCCCGTGACGGTGCCGGCGGACGGGCCGGACCTGGTGCCCAATCAGCTCGTTCGGCTGGACATCCCGGAGCGCCGCTGGTTGCGGGCGGTGGAGTTCCAGCCCGGCGACCGCAGCGTGAATCACCACCAGATCGCCTTCCTGGGTGGCTTCAGCGGAGCGGCTTCGGCCGGCCAGGAAGCCGACAGCGTCGACCTGAGGATCTTCGCGGTCTGGGCGGTTGGCGCGGCGCCGACCGTGTTCCCTGAGGGCGCCGGGCGCTGGGTGGATCCGGGCGCCCTGCTGATGATCAACCAGCACTACCATCCGAACGGCGAGTCGGAACGTACCGACAGGACCCGGATCGGCCTCTTCTTCGGCGAGGGCCCGCTGGAGGTCGAGGCGGAGGCGGTCCTCGCGAGCAGGATGGACTTCACGATCCCGGCCGGCGCGGCGAACCATCGAATCGTGGCCCGCCACGAACTTGAGGCGGATTCACGGATCGTGTCCTACTTCCCGCACATGCACATGCGCGGCCGGGCGATGTCGTTCACCGCCGTCTACCCGGACGGCAACCGCGAGATCCTCCTCGACGTACCGGAGTACGACTTCGACTGGCAACTCTTCTACTACCCGGAGGCGCCGAAAGTGCTGCCGGCCGGGAGCGTGATCGAGGTCGTGGCGCACTACGACAACTCGGCCGCGAACCCCGACAACCCGGATCCGACCCGCGACATCGGCTTCGGCTTCCAGTCGACCGACGAGATGATGGTCGGCATCTTCGAGTTGATCGAAGTCGCTCCGGGGAAGGGCGCGGAGCCGGCCGCGACCGGCGGCGAGTGACCGGCCGTGAGTGACTGCAATGACAGGAGCCTGACCATGGCGCGCTCGATGTTCCAGATGGCCACGGTTGCCTTCCTCGGCCTCGCCTCGGCGCTCGCCCTGCCGGCCGGCGCCGCCGACGCCGGCTCGAGGGTCTTCAGTAGCGACGTGGCGCCGATTCTGATGCGCCACTGCGTGGGCTGCCACCGGCCGGGCGAGATCGCGCCGATGTCGCTCCTGACCTACCGCGACGCGCGGCCGTGGGCCCGGTCGATTCAGCGCGTCGTCGCCAGCGGCGAGATGCCGCCATGGTTTGCGAGCCCCGAGCACGGCGAGTGGGCGAACGACGCACGGCTGAGCCGTTTGGAGATCGACACGATCGTCTCCTGGGTCGAAGGCGGGGCGAAGCCGGGTGATCCGGCGGCGATGCCCGAGCCGCCCGAGTTGACGGAGGGCTGGCGTCTGGGCGAACCGGACTACGTGATCGAGTTACCGGAGGTCACGGTGCCGGCGGACGGGCCGGATCTGTTCCCTAATCAGTTCGTGCTGCTGAACATCCCGGAGCGCCGCTGGGTGAGAGCGGTGGAGTTCCGGCCCGGCGATCGCACGGTGAACCACCATCAGGTCGCCTTCATGGTCAACCTGAACCAGGAGCGCGAGGCGGAGAACATCCGGGGCGAGACCGACGGCGTCGAGGACGACGGACGCTTCAACGTTCTTGCGATCTGGGCCGCCGGCACGGCACCGACCGTGTTCCCGGACGGCGCCGGCCGTTGGGTCGAGCCCGGAGAGCTTCTGGTCATGAACCAGCACTACCACCCGAACGGCAGGTCCGAGACGACGGACCGGACCCGGATCGGCCTCTACTTCGGCGACGGAGAGATGGAGGCTGAGATCTCCGCCATCCTCGCGGGAACGACTGACTTCTCGATCCCGGCGGGCGTCTCCGAGCACCGGCTCGAGGCCCGGCACGAGGTGAAGACCGATTCGAAGATCGTCTCCTACTTCCCGCACATGCACATGCGCGGCAAGCGGATGTCGTTCACCGCGGTTTACCCGGACGGCCGCCGCGAGATCCTCCTGGAGGTGCCGGAGTACGACTTCGACTGGCAACTCTTCTACTACCCGGAGGAGCCCAAGCTCCTACCCGCCGGAAGCGTGATCGAGATCGTCGCGGTCTACGACAACTCTGCCGACAATCCGGACAACCCCGACCCGACGCGCGACGTCGGCTTCGGCCTCGAGTCGACGGACGAGATGATGTTCGGTGTGTTCGAGTTGATTGAACTCGGATCGGCGGAGTCGACCTCGACCGGCCTTTGAAGGGCCGCCCGGCGTGAGCCAGACGTTCGACTTCGAGCACCTCGTCGAACTGTGTCGGCGTACCCACGAGGAAACGCGGCGCTCTGCCGCCCGCGCCGTAGACCGCTCGCTGGTCGTGCGGAACTGGCTGTTCGGGTGGTACATCGTGGAGTTCGAGGGTGGCGGCGCGACCCGCCGGGAGCTCTACGGCAAGGAACTGATCGATCGGCTGTCAGCCAGGTTGCGGGCGAATCGCGTCAAGGGCTGTTCGGCCACTAATCTGCGGAAGTGCAGGGAGTTTTACGAGGTCTTCTCCGAGATTCGACAGACGATGTCTGTCGAATCCGGGGAGCCCTCGGAGATTCGGCAGACGCCGTCTGTTGAATCTCTCGGGCCAGACCCGTTCACTCCGGCGGCCGCCCTGACGAAGCTCTCGAAGCAGTTCTCGCTTGGCTGGTCCCAGTACGTCACCCTTCTGTCGGTGACCGACCCGGAGGCCCGCCACTTCTACGAGATCGAGGCCGCGGAGAATGGCTGGAGCGTCCGCGAACTCAAGAGGCAACTGGACAGCTCGCTCTACGAGCGGCTCGCGCTCAGCCGCGACAAGGACGAAGTCCGACGTCTCGCCCGTGACGGACAGGTGGTCGAGAAGGCGTCGGACCTGATCAAGGACCCGGTGGTGCTGGAGTTCCTCGGCTTGGAGGAGAAGCCCGCCTACTCCGAGAGCGACCTGGAAACCGCGATCATCGACCGGCTCCAGCAGTTCCTGCTGGAACTCGGCAAGGGCTTCCTCTTCGAGGCGCGCCAGAAGCGCTTCAGCTTCGACGAGAGCCACTTCTTCGTCGACCTCGTCTTCTACAACCGGCTGTTGCGCTGCTACGTGCTGATCGACCTGAAGACCGGGAAGCTGACCCACCAGGACCTCGGCCAGATGCAGATGTACGTGAACTACTTCGACCGCCATGTTAGGACCGACGACGAACTGCCCACCATCGGGATCCTCCTCTGCGACCGGAAGAACGACGCCGTTGTCGAGATGACGCTCCCCGGCGACGTCAACATCTACGCGTCGAAGTACCAGTTGTACCTGCCGTCGCGGAAAGAGCTTGCGGATCAGGTGGCGAGGGTTCGGCGGGAGGTCGAGGGGCGGGAAGGCGGGCTTGATGAGTGAAGGTCAGGCGCTTGACGCCACGCAGTGCGCCGCAGGGTGGGAGACAGTGAAGCCCGCATCGTCGCCGATGGCGGGATCGGGTGGCCCTACCCGGCGGCCTTCAGCGGCCCAGGGCGCAGGCCGTCCAGCTTCTTGAAGATGCCCTCGATCACGTTGGCTTTGTCGCTGAACAACGCTTCGGGGCCGCCGGCGTGCAAGCTGTTGAAGGGTGCTTCGTAGAGCGCATCCGGCTCCATCACGCCGCGGGCCGTGAGCTGGTCGATCACCAGCTCGATGAACCGGATCTGGGGCGTGGTCAGGCTTCGGTTGGAGAGGAATTCAGAAAACGCCTCGTTGGCGGTGGCGCGGTCCATCCCGACCATGCTTCGGACGAAGTAGGCCAGAGAGGGGGCGTCGTGGCGGGTCAGCAGGGCGCTCAGCAGCTCGGGGTCGCCGTCTTCGCCGATCTCGATGAGTGTCCGTTCAAGGCTGCTGAGGTCGGCGGCCGTGAGCGGCTGATTCGTCCGCAAACGGTGGATCACGATGTGATCGAGATGGCCGGCCAGGTACTCCTGGACCTTCTTCTCATACTCGGCTCCCGTCATCTTCGGCCAGAAGTGGTCGGTGCCCGCGCGCACGGAGAGGATGTCGTCCTCGAAGTCGGTGTAGACGACCTTGCGCGTCTTCTTGTCCAGGAAGGACACCAGACCGCGCAGACGCAGGCGCAGATCCTCCAGATCGTCTAGGGTGACGCCTTCCCAGAAGACGCTCTCCTGCGCTGAAGCCAGGTAGGCGAGCTGAGCCGCCACCGCGGGAATCGTGCGTTTCTCTTCGAGCAGCGCCGCGACCTCCACCACCCGTTGGCGGAGCCGCTCGAAAGTGCCCACGTCGCCCTCGGCGAAGGCGAGTTGCATCTTCAGCGCCGTGAGATCGAACAGGCGCGACTCGATGTCGTCGGTCTCGATCTCGCTGGGCAGTCCGGCAACCTCACTCTGCAGGGTCTCGACGTCGGACGCGGTGAGCCGCTCCCACGACTCCCGCTGCCGGAATCGCTCGACCGCTTCGAGCTGCATTCGCACGATGAAGTTCTCGCGGTTCATCGCCGCCACTTCCCGGTGGAGCTCCGTCGCCAACGCCTCGGCCAGCGCCGCCTCCGGGTCCAGGTCCGGCGTGGCCTGGACGCTGGTCAGCAGCCGCACCCGCGACCGGAAGAGCCGGGCGCCGAGCGGAACGCCGCCACCGGGCTCGATCCCCTCCGGTTGCTCGCGGAAGAAGTCGAAGTTGAAGCAGAAGTCGAAGACGCGGAAGTCGTGCTTGTCGGCACCGGGTCCGAACAGGTCGGGGCAGAGGCGCGTCCCGCGCCCGATCATCTGCCAGAACTTGATGCGCGAGTAGACCGGCTTGAAGAAGACCAGGTTGGCCACCTCGGGCACGTCGACGCCGGTATCGAGCATGTCCACGGAGATCGCGATGTGCGGCGCCTTGTCCTTCTGTGAGAAGTCGTCGAGCAGGCTCTGCGGATACGTGGCGTAGTTGTCGATGACCCGGGCGAAATGCCCGGCGTACTGCGGGTAGTGGTGGTTGAACCGCTCCTCGATGAACGTCGCGTGCGCGTGATTGCGCGCGAAGATGATCGTCTTGGTCAGTCGGTCGCCACCGTCGACCGTGTGGCCGTGCTGCATGAGATGCTGCAGCACCTTGTCGACTGTGTCCTTGTTGAACAGCCAACTGTTGATGGCGGACGCGTTGACCCGGTCCGGCAGGTCGCCACCGTCCTCGTCGTCACCCCAGTCGAGGCTCTCCCACTGCGCCTGCTCTTCCTCGCTGAGCGAGTCGTAGTCGATGCCCTCGCGTGGAAACCGGAGATCCACCTGCTGAACCTTCGGTGGCACGAGATAACCGTCCGCCACCGCAGTCGCAAGCTCGTACGCGTCGGTAGGCACGCCCGGCTCCAGGTCGAAGAGCTCGTAGGTGTTCCGGTCGACCTGGTCACGAGGCGTCGCGGTCAGGCCCACCAGGAGCGAATCGAAGTACCGGAAGATGGCCCCGTATTTCTGGTACACCGAACGGTGCGCCTCGTCGATGATCACGAGATCGAAATGCCCGACCCCGAAGCGAGCCTCGGTGCCCGCCGTCTCGTCGATCAGTCCCATCATCGTCGGATAGGTGCAGACGTAGACCCGGCCCGCCTTGTCCTTCTCGGTGACCAGATTCACCGGGCTCGACTCCGGCACGTGAGCCTTGAACGCCCCCACCGCCTGGTTCACCAGCGA
>JAJEHN010000030.1 GCA_022823665.1 Thermoanaerobaculia bacterium
CAATCCAACAGACCAACCTGTGCCGTGCGTCTCGCTCGCATGCTTGCCTCCTCACTCCGATCTGTGAAATCGAAGCTACACCGAGCCCATCGAGCCCAATAAAATCAAGCACTTCCGCGTTTCTGGACGAGAACTAGCTAGCGCAAGCCCATCCGCTCCAGCACTCCCGCGACGAGCAGCGGCCACACCAGCGTCGCGTCCGCCGGGACCTCCGCGAAGCGGCCGCCTTCTTCGACCGGGACGAACTTGCCCCAGGACACCCCTTCGCTGTAGCCGCAGCCGGAGAGGCCGCCCCAGTGCTCCGGCTCGGGGCAGATCCGCACGCCGTAGCGAAACCGCCTGGGCGGCGCGTCTTCGCCCTCCCGGCGCGCCGTCGCCTCCAGGTACGGCGCCACCTGCTGCGCCCAGTTCCGTGGCACGCCGCCGCCGACGGTGAAGATGCCGAGCCGTTTGGCCCCGGCGACGAGTTCCGTGTAGTGCTCCAGGTCGGGGAACGGGTCGAACCCGATCGGCGCCTCTCCGCGCCGGCGCCGGGCCCGGTTGAACAGCGCAAAGTCGAGCCCGATCTCCGAGTCGGTGAACGCGGGCACGTAGACCGGAACGCCGCGCCGCCAGGCGGAAGACAGCACGCCGCGGACCGGCGCGACATCTCCGTCCGGGGCCGCCGGCGCCGAGGCTCCCTCCGCTTCGGTCAGCCACCGCCCGAACGCCTCGTTCAGCAGGCGCGAGCAGGCGACCTCGCCTTCGGGCCATTGCTCCAGGACCGAGTGGACGATCAACTCCACGCGATCCAGGTTGCTCTCCAGTTCCAGCGTGTCGTAGATCCGGTCGTAGCCGGAGTAGTAGGCGGTGCGGTCGTCGAGCTTGCCCGCCGGCGCCTTGAAGTGGACCATCCCGGCCGACTCGACGAAGCCGTGGACCATCAGTGCCCCGGTGCAGACGATCGCGTCGAGCAGCCCGTGGTCGATCATGTCGCACAGAACCAGCCCCTGCTTCGCCGCGGTCATCGCGCCGGTGAACGTGCCGACGACCAGGCAGTCCGGATCGACCACCATCTCGTGGAGCACGTCCGCCGCCTCGCCCAGCTGACGGCCTCCGAAGGAGGTCGACTTCATCGCCTCGAGCAGGTCGGAGAAGGAACCGACGGTGTCCAGATCGAGCGGCGCGAGCGGCTCCAGTCCCTCTCCGTCGCTGAACTCCGTCGCGCGCCGCGCTTCGCCCGGAGGCCTGGGGGGTCGTTCGTTCATGAGGCCAGCCCCAAGCTATCGCGGCAGGCGGGACGCGTGCCGCCGCGGTCCGGCTCGATTCTTGCTGCGACCAGCCTTCATGACCGACCGGACGTGGGCTGTGACAGGATCCTTCGGCTGGCCCGTTGTGAACTCACGCGAACCCAGGGAACTCGAACTCCTCTACCGCCTGAGTCAGACCCTCGGCGAGAGCCTCGAGCTGCGCGATGTCACCCGGCCCGCGCTCGAAACCCTGGCCGAGCACCTGAACCTCAAGCACGGCACGATCACGCTGCTCAACCGGAAGACCGGCGAGATCACGATCGAGGTCGCGCACGGACTGAGCGGCGAGCAGATCGCGGAGGCCCGGTACCGCCTCGGCGAAGGCGTGACCGGCCAGGTGATCGAGACGGGCGAGGCCCGGGTGATCCCGAAGACGAGCGAGTCCGAGACGTTCCTCGACCGCACCCGGCGCGGCAAGAGCGCGGAAGTCTCCTTCCTCTGCGTGCCCATCCGCACCGGCAACGAGACCTACGGCGCGCTGAGCGTCGACCGGACCTACGATCCTGACCACGACCTGAACGACGATGTCCGTCTGCTCCTCATAGCCGGTTCCCTGATCGCCCAGGCGGTCAAGCTCCGCCGCACCGCCGAGGAGGAGCGGGAACAGCTCGAGGAGGAGAACGAACGTCTGCGGGCACAGCTCCGCGACCGCTTCCGGCCCGCCAACATCGTCGGCAACTCGCACGAGATGCAGGAGGTCTACGACCAGATCGCGACCGTCTCGAGCAGTAACACGAGCGTCCTGATCACCGGCGAAACCGGCACCGGCAAAGAACTCGTCGCCCAGGCGATCCACTACAACAGCGCCCGTTCAGACCGCCCCTTCGTCAAGGTCCACTGCGCCGCGCTGCCCGAAAGCGTGATCGAGAGCGAGCTGTTCGGGCACGAACGCGGCGCCTTTACCGGCGCGATCCAGCAGCGCAAGGGCCGCTTCGAACTCGCCCACACCGGCACGATCTTCCTCGACGAAGTCGGCGACGTGCCGCTCCTGATCCAGATCAAGATGCTGCGCGTGCTGCAGGAACGCGAGTTCGAGCGGGTGGGCGGCACGCGGACGCTGCGGGCGGACGTGCGGATCATCGCCGCCACGAACAAGGACCTGTCCGCGATGACCGCGAACGGCGCGTTCCGCGAGGACCTGTTCTACCGTCTGAACGTCTTCCCGATCCACGTGCCGCCGCTGCGCAAGCGCAAGTCGGACATCGTCCAGCTGGCCGACTTCTTTCTGGAGCGCTATGCCCGCGTGAACGGCGGCAACGTGCGCCGGCTGTCGAGCGCCGTGATCGACATGCTGATGAGCTACCACTGGCCGGGCAACGTCCGCGAGCTGGAAAGCTGCATCGAGCGCGCCGTTCTCGTGGCGCGGGACGACGTCATCCACCCCCACCACCTGCCGCCGACTCTCCAGACCGCGGAGAGTTCGGGCACCGAACCCGCCGGGAGCTTTCAGTACCTGGTCGAGAACTACGAGCGGGACCTGTTGCGCGACGCGCTGAAGAGCGCGCGCGGCAACATCGCCGCCGCCTCGCGCAAGCTGCGCACGACGCCCCGGATCACCGGCTACAAGATCAAGAAGTACGGCATCGACCCGAGCCGTTACGCGAACTAGGCGCGGTGCTGGCGCGCACCCGTCGGCGAAGGCGCCGGGGGGAGGGTCCCAGGGGACGCTCGCCCTCTCGGGTTGTATGGGGGGTATGGGCTCGCTGTTGTCGGCTGCGCTCCGGTCGGTTCTCGGTTGCTGAGAGGACCTCGACAATCGCTTGCCTCCGACCCCCTGGGACCCTCCCCCCGGCGCCTTCGCCGACTGGCGACTTCGGACGGCGAGAGGTCGGATTCGGTCGCGTCATGTTTGTTCGTCAGTACCCCGACTTGCTACAGAATTGTAGGGTGGGGGCCGGAGCGGATTGACTCCGCTGGCTATGAGAATGGGTGCAATGGCTTTGCGGGCAACCACTTGTCATGTGAGCGAGCGCGTCAGCCCCTTCGTTGGCACCTGTGTTGCTACTCAAGCCGCGTAACCGGCAATTTGCCCTTTTCAAGGAGGTTCTCCCCCAATGTTCCGCAAGTCAACGATTGTCCTGACCACCGTTGCTCTTCTCGGCCTCGCGGCCGCACCGGCTTCCGCCGACGCTGACTACGCTCTCGACTTCGCGTCCGCCTATGTCTGGCGCGGCATCACCTTCACCGACGGGGCCGTGTGGCAGCCGTCCGTCACGGCCTCGAACGACAGCGGGTTCGCGATCAACGTCTGGGGCAACCTCGACATCGACGACGCGAACGACATGAGCGGCGAGTTCAACGAGATCGACCTCACCGCCTCCTACGGTTTCGGCTCGGATGCCGTTTCGGCCGAGGTCGGCTTCATCGAGTACCTGTTCCCGAACACGGCCTTCGCCGGCACTCGCGAGGTCTACCTGAGCCTCGGCTTCGACGTGGCCGCGTCACCCAGCGTTTCCGTCTACTACGACATCGACGAGGTCCAGGACTTCTACGCCAACGTCGGCGTCTCGTTCGGCGGCGACGTGAGCGACGCCCTGGCCTGGAGCGTCGACGTCTCGGCCGGCTTCGCCGGTGACGACTTCGCCGCCGCCTACGGTGGAGTCTCCGGAGGCATGTACGACGGCAACGTGACGTTCGGCCTCTCCGGCGGCGCGTGGTCGGCGTTCGTCAGCTACGTCGACGCGCTGGACGACGACGCGCTGCCCGAGCAGCCGGTCGACTTCCTCGCCGGCATCGGCTTCTCGTTCTAGACAGATCCCACGGCGCGCGAAGCTCCTCCGAGCTTCGGGCGTTTCCGCGTCAGCGGCCCGTGAACTTCGGCGCCCGCTTCTCCATGAATGCGGTGACGCCTTCCTTGTGGTCGTCCGTCTGGCCGCAACGAATGTGAGAGATGGCCTCGCGGTCGAGGATGGACCGGAAGTCCGAGTTGACCGCGAGGTTCACGTTCTCCTTCATCCAGCGGTAGCTCACGAGCGGTCCGTGAGCGAGCCGCGAGGCGAACTCCATCGCCTCGTCGCGGAACGTATCCGCGTCGTAGACCCGGTTGACGAGACCGATGCGCCGCGCCTCCTCGGCGTCGATGATGTCGGCGGTGAAGAACAGCTCCTTTGCCACCGCCGGGCCGACCAGCCGGGTGAGCTGCCAGGTCGTGCCCCAGTCGCCGCCGAATCCGACCTTGGAGTAGGCGGTTCCGAACTTGGCCGCGCTGGAGGCCAGGCGAAGGTCGCAACTCGCAGCCAGACCGAGGCCGGCGCCCATCGCGAAGCCGTTGACCATGGCGATCGTCACCTTGGGCACCGAGTGGACGAGCCAGGCGGCTTCCTGGCCGCGCCGCAGACTGTCGATACGTTCCTCGAGGGTGGTTGGCGCGCCGCTCGACCCGCCCATGCCCGAAACGTCGCCGCCGGCGCAGAACGCGCGGCCCTCGCCGGTCAGGACGATCACACCGACGTCGGGGTCGGCCGCCAGCCGCGGCACTTCTTCCTGGAGACCGGCAGTGATCTCGGCGGACAGCGCGTTCAGCTTCTTGGGACGGTTGAACGTCAGCAGGGCGACGCGATCCTGGACATCGACCCGGAACTCCGGCTCGGGGGCGGTCTTCATCTCGGCTACGGTCATTCGGGCTCCTCCTGGTTCCTGACTTTCGAGGGAAGGGCCGGAGTCTAGCCCGAGACCTTCTCGCGCACGCCGCTTCGCGGCGGCGCCCGATGCCGGCCAGAAGGCCGGCGCACCGACACTGACGGAACACTTCGCGCTTTCGCGCGTTACAACAACTGAGATGCCGGTGGCCGCGCTGAGGCCCGATCCGCTGGCGGCGCCGACGACGAGACTCCGACGCGCCCCGGCGCAGATGACCGCCACGCCGGAGGCGGTACCGACGGACCGCGCGCTGGAGGACGGAGCGCTCATGGCCCGCGTCAAGGAGGGCGACGAGCAGGCCTTCGCCGACCTGGTGAATCGCTACAAGGACCTCCTCGTGAACTACCTGACCCGGATGACCCGCAGCCGCGAGCGCGCCGAAGACCTGGCGCAGGAGGCGTTCGTGCGGGTCTACCGCTCGGCGGAGCGATACCGCGAACGGGGTCAGTTCCAGGCTTTCCTGTTCCGGATCGCCACGAATCAACTACGCAGCGAAGAGCGCCGCGCCGCGCGCTGGCGGGGTCTGTTGCCGTCGCTCGTGGCCGAGCAGCGCCTCCGGCCACCGGCACCGTCACCGCAGGGCGCCGCATTGTGCGACGAGGCGGTCGACGCCGTCACCACGGCGATCGGCCGCCTGCCCCTCCACTACAGGGCGCCCGTCGTGCTCCGCGAGATCGAGGGCTGGCCCTATGCCCGGATCGCCGAGGCGCTCGGCTGTCGCGAGGGAACCGTCAAGTCCAGGGTCCACCGCGCCAAGGATCTGCTGCGAGAAGACCTCCACGACTACTGGAACGGAGGATCGAAGTGACCGACCAGCTCGACCTGAAACGCCTGCCCCGTGTGGAGGCTTCGGACGGCTTCACCGAAGACGTGCTGCGCCGGGTGCGAACCGAAGAAGCCCGGCCGTCGCCGCGCCTGAGACTGGCCGCGGCTGCCATCGCGGTCGTCGTCGTCTCCGCGGCCGCCGGCGCCTGGTGGTCGCGACAGTCCCCGCCCGCCGAACCGGCGACGGTCACCGCCGAGAGCCTTGAACAACTGAGATCGGAGTACCAGGAACTGAGCCGGGAACTGGAAGCCCTCCACAGACTCGCCGAAGACACGCAGCCCTTCGTACCCGTTTCCATCGATCCCCAGACCGAGGTTCTCTTCGACCTCCGCGACATCGAACCGCTTCCCGTTCGCTACGCAACTGCGGTAAGCCGGAGAATCCAATAGGAGCACGCCCGCCATGAACACCAGCTTTTTCATTCCCCATCTCTCAGCAGCTACCGGCAACCGACGAACCCTCGTGACGGTCCTGGCAGCGACGATCGCCCTGGGCTTCGTCCCCACTGCCTTCGGGCAGGAAAGCGAAGACGATGAACGATCCGTCCGTGTCATCGTGCTCGGAGACGGGCAGATCGACATCCAGGAGGATGCCGACGAAGCGCGGGTACTGGCGGAGAAGCTCGCGGTTTCGGCCCGGAAAGCCCAGGTACGGCGGGAGATGACCGATTGGTTCCGGCCGACACTCGCCCTGCACTGGAGTGGCGCCTACCTCGGAGTCGAGCTCGTCAATCTGAACGAGCCCCTGCGGGCGCACTTCGGAGTGCCCGAGGGCAGTGGAGTCCTGGTCTCGAACGTCGTCGACGGCAGTCCGGCGGCCCGTGCCGGTGTTCAGGTCGGCGACATCATCACCCGCTTCGACGGCGAGGACGTAACGAGTTCCCGCAAACTGACCACGATGGTGCGAAAGGCGGAGGCCGGCGATCCGGCCGATCTCGAAGTCTGGCGCGACGGCAAGGTCGAGACGGTCAGCACGACCCTCGACGAACGGCCACGACCCGACCTCCAGGCCAACTCCTTCTACTTCCTGCGCGGCCGCGAAGATCTCGACGGTGATGGGGAGATCGACGTGTTCGTCAGCCCGGAGAACGTGCACGAGAAGATCCAGGAGTACTTCGACGGCGACGAGTGGAAGGAGCGGCACGAACACCTGCAGCGCTTCCTCCACGAGCGCAGCCCCGACATGAAGGCGCTGGAAGACCGTCTCGAGAGCCTGAAGGAGCGGCTCGCGGAACTGGAAAGCCGCCTGGAAGAGAGAGCCGAAGAGAACTAGAGGACGGCGCTCTCCCACTCGGAGAGCATCGCGCCCAGCCTGCCCATCATCTCGTCGACCTCGCCGGAGTTGATGGAGAGCGGCGGCGCGATCCAGATCGGCAGGCCGCGGGCCAGTCCGGGCGTGCGGGAGGCGCCGTAGAGCGAGCTGTACATCGCGAGTCCGTGCTTGAGGGCGATGGACTGGAAGAGCTTCTGTGCGTCGACGCTCTTGTCGAAGAACGTCATCGTCTCCTTGTCCGCGACGAGTTCGAGCACCATCATCAGGCCCCAGCCCCGGACGTCGGCGACCGTCGGGTGGGACAGCAGCTCGTCGCGGTAGGAGAAGAGTCGCGGACTCTGCTCGTTGCAGTTCTCGATCAGCTTCTCGTCCCGGACGATGCCGATCAGCTCGCAAGCCGCCGCGCAGCCCAGGGGGTGGCCGCCGAACGTGAAGCCGTGCACGAAGGGGAAGCCCTTCTCGAAGGGCCCGTTGATCCGGCTCGAAACGGACACGGCGCCGAACGGGACGTAGCAGCTCGAGATGCCTTTCGCCATCGTCACGATGTCGGGATCGACGCTGAAGTGATCCATGGCGAACCACTTGCCGGTGCGCCCGAAGCCGGTGACGACCTCGTCGGCGATGATCAGCACGCCGTAGCGGTCGCAGATCTCCCGGATCGTGCGCCAGTAGCTGTCCGGCGGAACGCACGCGTAGTCGGCGCCGCAGCCGTGCGGCGTCGCGAGGAAAGCGGCCACGGTCTTGGGCCCGGCGTAGTGGATCGCCCGCTCCAGCGCCCGCGCGCACTCGACGCCCCACTCCTCGCGGCTCGTTCCCTCCGGCCGGTCGAAGTCGGAGTACTGCCGGATGCCCGGCCACTTCGGCAGCATCGGCTCGAACGCGGACTGCGACATCGGGTTGTGCGACACGCCGAGGGTGGCGAGCGTCATGCCGTGGTAGGAATCCCGGTGGCTGACCACCTTGTACTTCGTCGGGTTCCCCATGGCGATCTGCGCCTGCCGGGCCAGCTTGATCGCGGTCTCGACCGCCTCGGACCCGCCCGAAACGAGGTAGGTGTGGTCCAGGTCCGCCGGTGTGATCTCCGCCAGCAACCGGCAGAACTCGGCCCGCTTCGGGTCGGCGATGGAAGGATGGGTGTAGGCGTAGCTCTCGAGCTGGGCCGCGATCGCCCGCTTCATCCTCGGATGGTTGTGCGGCAGGTTGACCGCCATCGGACCGCCCGAGACGTCGAAGTAGCGGTTGCCCTCCCGGTCGTAGATGTACACGCCTTCGGCGCGCTCGATCTCGACGTCCATCGGGTGATACGAGAAGACATGGCGCCAGTCGCCTTCGGGGCGGAGAGGGCGGGACAACGGATGCGTTTCCGGCACGGTTGCGGGCGCTGTAGCCATCGATTCTGCTCCAGATTGGGGAGAGGGAAGAAGGCATCGTAGCAAGCTGTTACCGTCCGCCCGACCGGCGAAAGGAGCAGCGGATGTCCCAGCCCACAGGCAGCGAACGGATGGAACGGATCGTGGCGCTCGCGAAGCGCCGCGGGTTCGTGTTCCCGGCCTCCGAGATCTACGGCGGAATCAACGGGTTCTGGGACTACGGGCCGCTCGGCGTCCAGCTCAAGAACAACCTCCGCGACGCCTGGTGGCGCGACATGGTCGAGTGCCCGCCGCTCGGCCCCGACGGCGCGCCGCTGTCGATCGTCGGCATCGACTCCTCGATCATCCAGAACCCCCGGGCCTGGGAGGCCAGCGGTCACGTCGGCGGCTTCTCCGACCCGATGATCGACTGCCGCGAGACGAAGGCCCGCTTCCGGGCGGACCACCTGCACGTCCTGCGGCCGAAGCGGGAGATGGAGGCGCCCGCGTACTTCGCCTACCTCGAGGGCGAACCGGATCCGGCGGTGAGGACCGCCCGCAAGGCGATGCGCGGACGGCCGAACCTCGACGACTTCGAGTCGCTGCCGCTTGCCGAACTCGACGACGCCGAGCGGGGCCACGTCTGGGCCCCGGGCGCCTCGGAGTCGGGAACCCTGACCGACGCGCGCGACTTCAATCTGATGTTCAGGACCTTCGTCGGCGCCGCCTCCGGCGAAGAGAACACAGCCTACCTGCGCCCCGAAACGGCCCAGGGCATCTTCCTCAACTACAAGGGCGTACTGGATACCTCACGCGTGCGGCTGCCGTTCGGTATCGCGCAGATCGGCAAGGCCTTTCGCAACGAGGTCACGCCCAGGAACTACACGTTCCGCACTCGCGAGTTCGAGCAGATGGAGATGGAGTTCTTCTGCCATCCGTCCGAAGCGAAGGTCTGGTTCGAGTTCTGGACGCAGCAGCGCATGGACTGGTGGAGCGATCTCGGTCTCGCCGGCGACCGGCTGCGGCTGCGCCGCCACGAGGCGTCCGAACTCGCCCACTACGCCCAGACCGGCGAAGGCACGTTCGACGTCGAGTACCAGTACCCGTTCAGCGAGCCTGGCTTCGGGGAGCTCGAAGGCGTCGCCCACCGCGGCAGCTTCGACCTGGAGCAGCACCAGCAGTGGAGCGGCGTCAAGCTCGAGACCTTCGACCCGCAGACGCGGGAACGCTTCACCCCGCACGTGATCGAACCGGCCGCCGGACTCACCCGAGGCGTGCTGGCCCTGCTCTGCGAGGCATACTCGGTCGACGAGAGTCGGCCTTCCTCCGAGCTGATGCGCTTTCCCCACCGCCTGGCGCCGATCCACGCCGGCGTCTTCCCACTGGTCAACAAGGGCGGCATGCCGGAGATCGCGGAGTCCCTCTACCTCGAGCTGCGTCGCCGCTACCGCATCCAGTACGACGCGAAGCAGTCGATCGGCAAGCGCTACGCGCGGATGGACGAAGCCGGGACCCCGTACTGCTTCACCGTCGACGGCCAGACGCTGGAGGACCGGACGGTCACCGTGCGCGACCGCGACACGGGCGCTCAGGAACGACTGTCGGTCGACGCCGTGTCACGCTACCTGGACGAGCGCCTCAGCCTCTGAGCTCGGCCTCTCAAGCGTGCCATTCTGGCGCGGTCGGTCGCCGCTGCCGCCGCTTGATGGCGGCAACGGCGACCAGGAGAACAAACTGAGGAAGTGGCGCGGAGGAGGTCCGGTTGGAGGGATTCTGGAAGGGCTCGCGGCGTCCTTGACGCGCGAGTCGGAGGTTCCGAGCAGGAGGCTCTACCGGCATACGGGCACTGGCAAACGGCTGACCAAGCGTGTCGAGCACGCGGCCGTGCCGCCGGTTCGCTCGCTGTTGGGGAAGGAATCTGATTGAAGGGGACCTCCTCCGATGATTTCCACATCTTCGGGATGACGCTTGCAATCCCGACACACAGGGAGGAAGCAAGGTCCGTGCCAGACCCCCTATACAGCGCGCTCGTGCGCCGCCCGCCGCGGATCCTCGATGCGGATCAACTTCCGCAGGGCCAGCAGATGCAGGGCCGTCGCCATCAGGAAAACGCTCTCGATCGGGGCCAGTTGGCTGACGACGCCGGCGGTCAGGAACCCCGCTACGCCGCTCGCCTCGGCCAGCGAGTGGGTGGCGGCGATCCGCATGGGACGGTCGCGCTCGCGGCCGAACTCGAGGACGAGGTTCTGGGACGCCAGCATCACGCCGGAGAACCCCGCCCCCACCAGCAGGAAGACCGCGTACGCCACCGGAAACACCGGCGCCCAGAGCACGGTCAGGCTGCCGAGAATCCAGGAACCGAGCGCCAGCACGTAGACGGCGCGATACCCCGAGCGGTCGCCCAGCAGGCCCCACATCAGCGCGCCCACCGACTGCGCCGCCGCGAAGGTGACGGTCAGACCGGCCAGGCGCGCGCCGCTGACGCCGAACCGCTCGCCGACCAGGAGGACGTAGAACGGCAGGGCGCCCCGGGCGGCGCCCGTCAGCAGCCGCGCCGAAAGAAAGCGGGCGTAGTGCGGGTCGGACCGCAGGAGGTCCGGCAACTTGCCGAGCCGGGCGCGCAGGTCGAGTCCCGCGTCGTGGACGTCGAGCGCCGCGGGCTCGCGAATGAAACCCATGAACGCCAGCCCGGTCGCCGCCAGCAGCGCGGCGCCCAGGAAGGTCAGGCCGTAGCCGCGGGGAAAACCGTACTCGTCGAGCACCCAGCCCGCGGCCACCGAGAGCAGGATCACCGAAATCCCCGCGGCCAGGTTTCGGCTTCCCTGGAGCCGCCCGCGACGGCCGACCGGTACGGACTTCGCGAACAGCAGGTTGAACGCGACCATCTGCATGCCGCTCGAAAGACCCCACATCAGGAGCACCGGCCAGACCAGGAACACCGCGACCTCCACCGGAGCGAAAAGCGCGAGCAGGGCCAGCAGCAGCACCTGGAACCGCATCAGGCCGCCGAACAGCAGCGCCACCCACTTGACGTGGCTGCGGTGCTCGACGAACGCGGCACTCAGGAGCGGCGACACGAACATGCCCAGGCTCTGACAGGCTGAAGCCAGGCCCACCGCCGCATTGGCGCCGGTCAGGAGGTTGATGTAGGTTGGCAGGAAGGTCGGGGCCTGGAGCAGCCGGAACCCCGTCATCCCGAGCAGGCCGTGGGCCAGGAGGGCAGCGTAGTTGCGCCGCCGGTCGAGGCGGCTGCGACCTCGGTCGGCGGAGGACATGCCTGACCCCAAGGTAACACGCAGCCAGACGACGATGACGCTCCCGGATCAGAGCCCTGACAGTTTGCAGGAGACCTTCCGTCGCATCGTCCGGCTGATTCCCGAGGGCCGGGTGGCGACCTACGGCCAGATCGCCGCGCTGGCGAACCGCCCGCGCAACGCCCGGCAGGTGGGCTACGCGCTGGCCCGACTGAACGGCCACGACGTGCCCTGGCACCGCGTGGTCAACGTCAGGGGCTCGATCAGCGAACGCGGACTCGACCCGCTCGAGAGCGTGGAGCGCCAACGCTTCCTGCTCCAGGAGGAAGGCGTCGTCTTCGACCGCCGGGGCCGCATCGACCTGGACCGCTTCGGGTGGAGACCATGACCGTCTCCGCTCTGGCCGGGTGCGCGGGTCTTCTGACCCGCTGCCGCCGGAGGCGGCCAGAAAGACGCGCCGGCCGTCAGGCCGGCTCCGCTCTGGTGCTCGTGGCGGCCGGCTTGTTCGCGACCGTCGCCTGCACGGCGACGGAGCCCCCGCCCGAAGGGATGGTCCGCGTGCCCGCCGGCACCGTTCCCCGTCCCGGTGGGGATCAGCGGGTCGAGACCTTCGATCTGGACACCCACGAAGTGACGAACCGCGACTTCGCCGCGTTCGTCGACGCTACCGGGTTCGAGACGGAAGCCGAGCGCTGGGGCTGGTCCCTCGTCTTCCACCCAGAGGAGACCGCGAACCCGGATCTCGAGCAGCGTGTAGCGGGAACTCTCTGGTGGCTGGCCGTCGAAGGCGCCTACTGGCGTCATCCCCGCGGACCCGATTCCGCGGCGGAAGCCGACCTCCCGGTCGTGCACGTGAGCTGGGGAGACGCCAGGGCCTACTGCGACTGGCGCGGCAAACGCCTGCCGACCGAGGCCGAATGGGACCTCGCCGCCGGCGCCGGCAACGACGGCGAAGGCCGGGCCCACTACCCCTGGGGCGACGAGCCGGCCCCGCAAGGCCAATGGGTAGCGAACGTCTGGCAGGGCGACTTTCCCGACCGGGACGACGCGGCCGACGGCCACACCTACCTGGCGCCGGTCGGCTCCTACCCGCCGAACGCGCTGGGCGTGTTCGACCTCGGCGGCAACGTCTGGGAATGGGTCGACGACTGGTACCGGCCCGGCGGCGCCGGCGGCGAGAAGGTCCTGAAGGGCGGTTCCTGGCTCTGCGCCGCCAGCTACTGCGAGGGTTACCGGAACGCGAACCGGAACCAGTCGGCGCCCGACTCCGGTCTCGACAACACCGGCTTCCGCTGCGCCATGTAGCCGCGGGTCCTCTGACCCGCCGAAAACCACGCGCCGCGAAGCGGCGACGATCGGCGCACGAGTGCGCCGCGCGGGGAGCTTTCACGGATTCCTGAAAGTTCCAATAGTTCAGTCATATTTCGAAAAGAAAAATCTCCTACGCGGCACATTTCCGTGCTACCGTCCGTTCCTCTTCTTTTCGTACCGGCCGGACCGGCGACACATTGAACCCGTCGCCAGCGCGCCCGGAAACGACCCTCAGGTTCAGCGAGGAAGGACGAAATGACGAAGATCGACACGGGCATCGCCTCCATAGGACTCCACCTGCCGCCACTGGCCATGCCGGTGGAAGAACTCGCGTCGCTCCGCGGCGTCGACCCGGACAAGTACCGCATCGGGCTGGGCTGCTCCGAGATCTCCCTCTGCCCGCCGGAGTTCAGCATCGTCGACCTGGCCTCCGAGGCCGCCCGGCGCGCCCTTTCCCGATGGGACGGCGGCCTGGAGGACATCGGCATGATCGCCGTCGGCACGGAGACCGCGGTCGACATGAGCCGGCCCCTCTCCGCCTTCGTGGCCGACGAGCTCGGTCTGGTCGGGAACATCCGCTCCTACGAGGTCAAGCATGCCTGCTACGGCGGCACCCTGGCCCTGCGCCAGGCCTGCGAGTGGCGCATGTCGGGCGCGGCCCGGGAGAAGGCTGCCCTGGTGGTCGCCGCCGACATCGCGCTCTACGAACAGGGCGACCCGGGAGAACCGACCCAGGGCGCCGGTGCCGTGGCCTTCGTCGTCGACCGGCCCGAGATCGCACAGGTGGGTCTCGACACCCACGCCTGGAGCGAGCCGGCCTTCGACTTCTACCGCCCGGTGGGCGAGTCCTATCCCACGGTCGACGGCAAGCTGAGTCTCGAGTGCTACAAGAAGGCGGCCGTGGAGTGCTTCAACGCGCTCGCCGACGGTCGGAATCCGGCCGAGGTGATGGAACGGTTCTCCGCGATCTGTTTCCACGTCCCGTTCCCGAAGATGGTCAAGAAGGCCTTCCACCTCGTCGGCGAGGTGGCCGGCTGGTCCGCCGAACGGATCCAGCAGATCTACAGCGACAAGGTCGAACCGTCGATGCTCTGGAACAGGCTCTCCGGGAACTCGTACACGGCCTCGCTCTGGATCGCTGTGGCGAACGCCCTCCAGGGGCTGAAGACCGGCGAGCAGGTGGCCGCTTTCTCCTACGGTTCCGGCTTCGGTTCCGAGATCCTCTCCCTGGTCGCGGGCCCGCGCGCCAGGGACGCCGCATGGGCGCAGGACATCGAGCGCGACGTTTCCAGTCGCCGACAGGTGGACGCGAGCGGTTACAGCCTCCTGCGCGCGGCAGTTCGTACGGCGGCCGCGTAAGTCGACCCGCGGACGCCGGCCCCAGGTGGCCGGGCTACGGTTCCTACGGATTCCGTAGCCCGGCTACCTGTTTCAACTGCTCAGCATAAGCGGCCAGAACGCCGGCGGCGATGTCGATCTGCTCCTGGGCCTCGTCCCAGTCGCGCTGCTCGATCGCTTCCCGCACTCCCGGCAGCGTCTTCACGCCGTAGCCGGTGTACATGCCCGGCGCGTAGAGGTGGTGCCGGAACCAGGGCCGCCGCGGCAGGCCCTCGCTCCGAGTGAGCTTTCGTTCGCTCTGGGCGACCAGCCGGTCGAGCGCCGCCTGAGTGGCAGCGTCCCCACTCCGGGCGGCCTCCGCCAGGGCGCGGTCGGCGGCTTTCGCCGCCCGCCGGAGGCGATCGTGCGCGTTCCTGAGCGGCGCGAAGTTCAGGTGCGGCGCCGGCGGATCCGCCTCGGGCTCGACGAACGGTCTGGTCGGATCGGCCGCGAGGCGGAGAGCGGCGCTGCTGAGGAGCTCGTTCTCGCGTTCGACGTTCCTGCGCTCCTCGTCGGCCAGGTCCGCGACTTCGTCGATGTACCGGCCGGCGGTCGCGGCGGTGGCGTCGAACTCGAACGGAAGCACGTCGGCGTTCGCGAGCCGCAGCGTCAGGCGCAGCCCGGTGCGGGCGAGCGCGGCTCCGTAGACAGCACCGGGGTCGACGAACCGCCGGAAGAAGTCGAACGTGTCGAAAGCGGTGTGGTACTCGCCGCCGGACGCCTCCCCGCCGTAGCCGACGTTCAGCGACGACACGCCGAGGTGCTGGAGGAACGGGGAGTAGTCCGAGCCTGAACCCAGGGCCGCGATCCGCAGCCTGTCCGAGGACTGGAGCCGCTCGACCACCGCGCTGCTGCCGTTGACGCGCCGGAACGCCAGCAGCCGCTCTCCCACGCTCACTCCGGTCTGCGGATCCTCGACCTCGCCGGCCACCTGGTTGACGAGCGTTTCCAGCGCGTGGGAGCCGCCCGCGCGCAGGAAACCGCGGCTGTTCGAGTCCGAGTTGATGTAGACCGCCGCGTGCTCGCGCAGGGCGTCGGCGTGATGTTCGGCCCACTCGGTCGAACCAAGCAGACCCGGCTCCTCGGCGTCCCATGCGGCGTAGACGACCGTGCGCCGCGGCGGCTGGCCCTCGCGCGCGAGCCGTCCGAGCGCCTTCGCCTCGGCCAGCAGGCCGGCGAGGCCGCTGATCGGGTCCCGGGCGCCGATCACCCAGGCGTCGTGGTGGTTGCCGCGCACGATCCACTGGTCCGGCCTCTCCGTGCCCGGCATGCGGGCGATCACGTTGTGCGCCGGTGCCAGACTCCAGTCGAACTCGAGCCGGAGCCGCACCCGGGCGGGACCCGGTCCGATCCGGTAGGTGATCGGCAAGCCGCCCCGCCATGCGCGCGGCGCGGTCTCGCCGCCCAGCGCCTCCAGCAGGGGCCGCGCGTCGCGCCAGGCGATCGGCAGCACTGGAATCCGCATCAAGGTGTCCGCGTCCTCCCGGTCGAGCCGCGGTTCGCCGTCGACGGCGCCGCGCATCGGCGTCAGCGGGTCGCCCGGGCGAAGCGGAAGGTCCAGCACCGAACCCCGCTGCACCGCGCTCGCGTGCTTGAACGAGCCGTCCGGATAGCCCGCGCCCTCGCTGTAGCCATCGTCGCCCGGGTCGTTGAAGATGAGGCAGCCGATGGCGCCGCGCTCGTGGGCGACCTTCGGCTTGATGCCACGCCAGGATCCGCCGTAGCGGACGATCACGATCTTCCCGCGGACGTCGATGCCGAGCCGATCGAGCACCTCGTAGTCCTCCGGCACGCCCCGGTTCACGTAGACCAGTTCCCCGGTGACGTCGCCGTCGGCCGAGAAGGCGTTGAAGGGCGGCAGACCCTCGGCCACCGCGACTTCCGCAGTGCCGTCGCCCGCCGCCGCCTCCTCGACGAGCGACGCCTCGAACCGCGTCGGCTCCAGCAGGGTCAGCGACCGCAGCCGCGGCGTCGGGAAGAGGACGTCGAAGGTCTCGATCCCGGCCTCGAACCCCCATTCCCTGAACCGCTCGACCATCCAGCGCGCGTTCGCCTCCGTTTGCGGCGCGCCGGCGTGGTGCGGCCGCGGCGTCATCAACCGGTTCCACTCGAGCAGTTCGTCGGCGACGATCCAGCCGTCGGCCCGCTGCTCCATCTCCCGCTGGGCGTCGACGCGGTCGGGGTGGAAGCCGATCAGTTCCTGGGCGCCGGCCGGCGCCGCGACGAGACTCAGGGCCAATAGCAGTCGTCTCACCTCACGCCTCCCGTTCCGCCGCCGCGAGCACCGTGTTCCGCAGCAGCATCGCTACCGTCGTCGGACCGACGCCGCCGAGCCGCGGGGTGATCCAACTCGCGATCTCACCGACGGACTCGTCGACGTCCGGCAGGAGCTTCCTGCCCTCCCAACTGATGCCGCCGCTGACCACGACCGCGCCCGGCTTGATCATTTCCGGTACGACGAACCGGGGCACGCCGAGGGCCGCGACAACGACGTCGGCGCGGCGTGTGAACGGTCTGACGTCCTTCGCACCCGTGTGGACGACCGTGACGACAGCGTTCGCGCCCGGCTGCTTCAGGGTCAGCAGGAGGGACAGCGGCCGACCCAGGGTCGGGCCGCGCCCGACGACGACGACCTCGCGGCCGCCGATGTCGATCCCGTAGTGCTGAAGCATCGCCTGAATGCCCGCCGGCGTGCACGGCACCGGCCCTCGCTCCTGCAGCACGAGCTTGCCCAGGTTCACCGGATGCAGACCGTCCGCGTCCTTGTTCGGATCCATGCGGGCCAGGGCCTCGTTGAAGTCGAAGCCGGCCGGAACCGGGTGCTGGATGATGTAGGCGTCGACTTCGGGGTCGGCGTTGAAGCGATCGACGGCGGCCAGCAGCGCCTCCTGGCCGCCTTCCGCCGGTACCTGCTCGTGGAAGGAGGCGACTCCGACCTCCTCGCAGGTCTCGTGCTTCTTGCGCACGTAGCCCGCGGAGGCCGCGTCGTCGCCGACCAGAATCGTGCCCAGGCCCGGCTTGACGCCCGCCGAAGCGAGCTCCTCGACCCGCTTCGCGACGTCCTCCAGCACGGCCTCGGCGACCGGTCCGCCAGCAAGTAGTTGCGCCGTCATTCGTCGATCTCCCCTGCGGCCTGAACCGCGTGTTCCTTGTGGTCGTGGTGGGCATGGTGGTCGTGATCGTGAGGATGATCGTGGCCGTGCGGCCGGGCTGCCAGCCGGCGGCTGCGCCCATCGATCTCGGATCCGCCGACGAGCCCCGCGGTCTCCAGCGAGTCCTCGAAGGCCTCCCGCCAGCGCTGCCAGTAGTCCCAGGACTCTCCGGCACCAGGTGCGCCGGCGCCACCGCCGGCTGCCGCCGAAGGCGGCCGGGATACCCGCTTCTCCCAGGCGGCGATCCGTGCGATCAGACGGCTCCGGAACGCCTCCCAGTCAAGCCGTCCGTCCTCTACCAGCGCCATCGTCAGGCCGAACAGACGGCTCTCCCAGGGCGCGGCGAAGGCCAGCTCGCCGTTCTCCCGCGGAGGCGCGGCGGCGCCGTCCTCATCCAGGCGGACCGGGAGAGACATGCGGGTTCGCCGGACCTACAGGCGCTCGACGCCGATCATCGAGTCGCGCGTGACGCGGGCGGTCAGTTCCTCGACGCCCAGGCCGTCCGTACCCTCTGGTCGCCGCGGCAGGACCATGTAGCGGACCTCGGCGCTCGAGTCCCAGACGCGCACTTCGACGTCCGGCAACAGGTCGAGCCCCAGCTCCGCGAGCAGCCGCCGCGGTTCCCGCACCGCGCGCGACCGGTAGGCGGGCGACTTGTACCAGGCCGGCGGCAGTCCGAGCACCGCCCACGGATAGCACGAGCAGAGCGTGCAGACGACCAGGTTGTGAACCGAGTCCGTGTTCTCCTTGACCACCAGGCGGGCGACGTGGGAATCCGTGTTGTCGCCGAATCCCAGCTCCCGGATCGCCGGCATACCGTCCTCGAGCAGCCGCGCCCTGAACTCCGGATCGGTCCAGGCCTCGGCCACCACACGGGCGCCGCGCAGCGGACCGATGTCATGCTCGTAGCGTTCGACGAGGGCGTCGACGGCGGCGGACTGGACCAGACCCTTCTCCACCAGCAGCGCCTCGATCGCCTCGGTGCGGACTGCCGGGGACTCGCTTCCGTGCCGATGATCGGCAGTCATTCCAGCGCCTCCAGGTACGGCTCGAACAGATCGATGTAGACGGTGGCGCCGGCCTCCGCCTCCTCGCCCCAGAGCTCCCGGCTCTCGAAGGCGACGGTGTAGAGGTACTCCGGCGACTCGCCCCGACCGTCGGCGTTCGTGTCGGGATAGACGCAGGCCGGATGGACGTCGGCGATCACGCCCCGCCGGTCGCGGGCGTAGCCGGGCAGCCGGGTGTGCCCCTGCGGATGGCGGTTCCAGGTGCGTACCGGGTCGCCGAGTGCGAACCGGGGCTCGCGGTCGGCCTCGCGCGCCACCGAGCCGATCTCGGGCCGCTCGGGCGTCGTGTCGCCGGCCAGCCGTTCCCGAGCCAGCGTCTCCAGCGCGTAGAGCCAGCGGCCGTAGTAGCCGTCGGAGAGGTAGCGGTCCGGCGGCATCCGCTCGATCGCGTGGCGGAAGGCGTCGATGTTCGCCAGTCCCGCGCCCATCGCGTAGCCGGCGAGGGCGCATACCCGACCCTGCCAGGCCTCCGGGAAAAGTACCTCGTCCGAGCGGCGATCCACGGCCCCGAAGCCGTGCATGCCGCCCATGTCGTGGATTCCGTTCATGCTCCTGAGGCGCGCGCGAGTCTACTAGGCTCACGGCATGACCACCGCCGCTCCGCAGACCGCACCGTCCCCCATTCCGCACGCCGAGGACTATCCGTTCCTGGGCCAGGGCAGGGCGCCTCTCGAGGTGGCCGCCGCCGAAGGCTGCTACATGATCACGCCCGACGGCCGGCGGATCCTTGACGCCGCCGGCGGCGCCATCGTTTCGAACATCGGCCACGGCCGGCGCGAAGTGGCGGAGGCCTACGCCCAGGCCGCGGCGCGGACGGACTACATCGTGCCTCCCTTCGCGACCCCGGCGCGAACGGAACTCGTCCACCGCATGCGGACGCGCTGGCTGCCCGGCGACATCAACCGGGTGCTGTTCGCGAGCGGCGGTTCCGAGGCGATGGATCTCGCGATCCGGTTCGCCCGCCAGCACCACCTGTCGGCGGGTCGGCCCGAGCGCTGGCGGGTGTTCGGGCGGCAGCTCTCCTACCACGGCGCCACGATGGCCACCCTCGCCGTGGGCGGACACCAGGGGCGCCGGGCGGGCTTCGAGCACTGGCTGGTCGACGAGCAGACAGATCAGCCGCGGCCGCCCGCCCACTACTGCCTGCGCTGCCCGATGGGCAAGACGTATCCCGGCTGCGACATCGCCTGCGCCGACGAAGTGGAGCGGGTGTTCGAGGAGATCGGCCCGGAGGAGATCGCGGCCTTCGTCGTCGAACCGATCGTCGGCTCGAACGCCGGGGCGCTCGTGCCTCCGGGCGACTACCTGGAGCGGGTCGCCCGGATCTGCAGGCGCCACGGCATCCTTCTGATCGCCGACGAAGTGATGACCGGCTACGGCCGGACCGGCCGCAAGTTCGGCGTCGACCACTGGGACGTGGTGCCCGACATCCTCGTCGGCGGCAAGGGACTGACCGGCGGCTACGCGCCCCTGGTCGCGATCTGCGCCCGCGACGAGGTCACGGCGCCCATCGCCGAAGCAGGCGATTCCGTCATGTTCTTCACCTACGGTGCCCACTCCCCCGCCTGCGCGGCGGCCACCGAGGTGCTGCGCATCCTCGAGGACGAGGAACTCGTCGAACGGGCCGCCACCGTCGGCGCGGTGCTCGGGGAGCGCCTGCGGGAGACCTTCGCCGATCACCCGAACGTCGCCGAGGTCCGCGGCCGCGGCCTGCTCTACGGCATCGAGATCGTCCAGAACCGCGAGACGCTGGAGCCGTTCCCCGCGGAACTCTCGCTGGTCAACGCCGTCGTGGCCGCCGGACTGTCGATGGACGTCTTCTTCTACCCCGGCGGCAACGACCCGGCCCGTGACGTCGTCTGCCTCGGCCCGCCCTTCATCCTCGGCGACGAGGAGATCGAGAAGATCGTCACCGTGCTGCCGAAGGCGATCGACAGCGCGATCGCCCGCAAGGGACCGGCGCCGTCGCTGCTGGGGCCGCCGGTGTGCTGTGATTGAGCCATGAGCATCGAGCGCCGCTTCGACGTGCCGCTGATCGCCGAGATGGCTCTGCGCGAGAAGCAGATCCAGCAGGTCTACCGGCCGATCATCGCCGTCCACAAGTGGTTCGCTCGCAGGCCCGGAACCTTGTTTCGGGGTCTCCTGCTCTCCGAGTTCGCCGACGAGCCTCTGCACGAGTCCTTCTACCGTTCCCACGACTTCCCTGGGCTCCGCGTGGCCGACCCGTTCATGGGCGGCGGCATCCCGCTCATCGAGGCGAACCGCATCGGCTGCGATGTCGAAGGGCTCGACATCAACCCGATGTCCACCTGGATCGTCCGCGAGGAGATCGACTCGATCGATCTCGCGGCCTATCAGGAGGCCGCCGCAGCGCTCAGGGTCGCTCTGGACGCTGAGGTCGGCCGCTACTACCGCACCGGATGCCCTCTCTTCGGGGACTCCGACGTACCGGTCAAGAGCTTCCTCTGGGTGAAGACGCTGAAGTGCCAGGGGTGCGACGAGCCGGTCGATCTGTTTCCCGGCTATCTTCTGGCAAGAGACAGTCGCCACCCGACGAACGTGCTCATCTGTCCCGAGTGCGGCGAGCTCAACGACGCCGCCGACCTGGAGAAGCCCGGTAGCTGCTCGTCATGCTCGGCCGAACTTCGCGTCGCCGGACCAGCCCGTCGCGGCCGCTGCGATTGCCCGAAGTGCGGTCACGAGAACACGTACCCCGGCTCACCCTCCGCTCCTCTCAGCCACCGGATGTTCGCGATCGAGTACCACAATCCAGGGCGGCGCTCCGACCACAAGGGCAGGTTCTTCAAGAAACCCGATGCCGAGGACCTTGCCCGCGCCGAGGACGCCGCCAGGCGCTGGCGCCAAGTGACACCGCGATACGTCCCGGAGGCCGAGGTTCCCGCTGGAGACGAGAGCGACCGGCTGCACCGGTGGGGCTACTACCGCTATCGGGACATGTCCAACTCACGCCAACTGCTCGGACTGGAGTTGAGTTGCAGGCTGATTGCCGACGTAGCGGACGCTCGCATCCGGCGCGCGCTCGCGACCAACCTGTCCGACCTGCTGCGCTACCAGAACATGCTCTGCCGCTACGACACCAAGAGCCTGAAGTCGCTGGACGTGTTCTCGGTTCACGGATTCCCGGTCGGACTGGTCCAGTGCGAGCCGAACCTGCTCGGGATTCCGCTGTCGAACGGCCGCAACGTGGGGTCGGGCGGCTGGTCGAACATCGTCAGCAAGTACGTCGAAGCGAAGCGATTCTGCGAGGCCCCCTTCGAGGTGCGGAAGGCGGGTTCGCGCCGCCGCCGGATCCCGATCGCTCGCGAGCGGATCGGCGGAGAGGCGAACGGACGGCGACGGGCCGTCCGGCTGCGCTGCGCCGACGCAACGTCGAGCGACCTCGGATCGGGCACGCTGGATGCGGTACTGACCGACCCGCCGTACTTCGGCAACGTCCAGTACGGCGAACTCATGGACTACTGCTACGCCTGGCTACGGCGGGTGGCGACCGACGACGATGAATGCTTCGGCCGTGACTCCACGCGTTCAAGCCGCGAGTTGACCGGCAATGCGACCGAGTCCAGGGGTCTGACGCACTTCGCGGACGGCCTGGCCGCGGCGTGGACCAACGCGGCCGGTGCGCTGAAGCCGGGCGCGCCCCTGGCGTTCACGTTTCATCACAACCGCGTCGAGGCCTACTGCGCTATCGGCGTCGCGATTCTCGATGCCGGCTTCCTCTGCACGGCATCGCTGCCGTGCCCGGCGGAGATGAGCGGCTCGATACACATCCACGGCACGACGTCGTCCATCGTCGACACGGTGTTCGTGTGCAGGTCCGCGAACCTCGAGCGATCGCGTGAAGTCTCCGGCGCACCGGAAGACCTCTCGGCGCTCGTCGGAAGGGAGCGAGCCCAACTGCTGGCAGCCGGCTGGAAGGCCACCTACGGCGACACGCGCTGCATGCTCCTCGGCCACCTGACTCGTATCGCGGTGAACGGTCTGCACGCCCAGTGGGACAAGTCGTTGCCCACGGACCAACGCCTGGCCCTGGTCAGGGACGCGCTGAACCGCTTCGGAAGCCCGGACGACCTGGCTCGGCGTCTTGCAACCTCCGACCTGCACCAGTGGACGGAAGCTCCGGTTCGCCCGTATGAAAGGCATGGACCGGCGCAGATGCCACCACGCCCCCAGCGCGTCACACCCGGCGCCGGCACGTCAGCACCCTGACGGGAGGGACGACCGGCGAGCACCCGCCGACCCGGCCGCGCGATACCCTTGCCCGGATGCCACCGACAGCGCAGAACAAGCCGGATCGCACAGAGGGCTGCTGACCGTGGCGCGGAAGAGCGACCTCCCCTTCGGCAGCGAGTTCTCGCCCTCCCAGATCGATCTTCGGCGTGTGCTGCAACTGGCCGAAGAGCACGGCGGCGACTGGCGTGCCTTCGAGGCGGCGGTGCGCGCCGCCTGGTTCGAGGACCATGACACCAGCGATTACAACCGGAGCAAACTGGCCAACAACACCAAGCTGGGGATGATCGCCTATGGCCTCATCGAACGGGACGCGCAGCTGACTGCGCTGGGCCGCGAGCTCCTGGCGCTCGCGGACGACCAAGACGCTCTGCAGGACCGCCTAGCCAGACACATCCTGCTCAATCTGCACGGAATGACACTGGTGCGCTGCATTCAGGACATGGAGGCAGCTGGTGACCCGGTGAACCTCACGACGCTCCGGGAAGCCCTGGCGGAGAGGAGCGTCCACTACCCCCGAGGCGGCAAGCATCCCAGCATGATGCGGCTCTGGCTGGCCAAGGCCGGAGTGTTCGTGGGTAGCCGCTGGAGGGTCGATGAGGAACGGGTCGAGACGATCCTGGGTCTGAACGTGGAGGAGTTCGGCGAACTCGGCGAGTTGACGCCACTGCAGCGCACCTTCCTGCGAACCTTGGCGAACACAGGCACCAAGGAGCCCCAGCCCGCCAACGAGATCGCCCGGCTGGCGACAGCAACGTACGGAGAGAAGTTCCCAGAGAAGAGCCTCCCGAAACTCGTCCTCCATGCCCTTGAGGGTGCCGGCTACATCGAAACAACCAAGACCACGGCCGGCCGCGGCGCGAAGCCCTTCCTCGTCGCGCCCACAGAGAAGCTCGCGACGGACGTAGTCGAGCCGCTGCTGAAGCAGCTCGAGTCGCAGACTGACCCGAAGCTCGTCGCACTTCTCCGGAGGCCCCTGCCCGACGTTCTGGTCGACCTCGACAGCCCCGATAAGCATGTCGCAGGGCTGGCTCTTGAAGCCTTGGCGTTCAAGATCATGCGTCTGCTCGACATGGACTACGTCGCCACCCGCCTGCGCGGCGCGCAAACCGGTGGCGCCGAGGTGGATCTGATCTTCGAGAGCGCAAGGCTCGTCTTCACTCGCTGGCAGATCCAGTGCAAGAACACCGCGCGCGTATCGCTCGACGACGTGGCCAAGGAAGTCGGCCTGACCCACTTCCTGAAGAGCAACGCCGTCGTCGTCGTGACCACAGGTACAGTAGGTGCAGAGGCCCGCCGCTACGCGAACAAGATCATGGCCGACTCCAACCTCGCCGTCGTAATGCTCGATGGCACCGACTTGGAGACCATCGCTGGGAGCCCTGCCCGAATCGTCCGCGTGTTCAACCGGGAAGCGCGACAAGCCATGAAGCTCAAGAAGCTGAAGATCTGAGGCAATGGCAACAAAGAAACCATCCTCGACGTGGATGCACACCCGGCTCGGCCGCGTGTACAACGCCGACAGCCTCGATGTGATGCGAGCCTCCAAACCGGGCTCGGTCCACCTGATCATGACCAGTCCGCCCTTTGCGCTTACCCGCAAGAAGGACTACGGCAACGAACAGGAGGACGCCTATCTCGAGTGGTTCCAGCCCTTCGCTAAGCAGTTCTACCGTATCCTGAGGGACGACGGCAGCCTCGTTATCGACCTAGGCGGCGCATGGAAGCCCGGTGCGCCCGTGCGCAGCCTCTACCACTTCAAGCTCCTCATTCTCCTCTGCGAAGAGTTCGGCTTTCACCTCGCCCAGGAGTTCTACTGGTGGAACCCGTCCAAGCTGCCGACGCCGGCCGAGTGGGTCAACGTACGGCGAGTGCGAGTGAAGGACGCCGTCAATACTGTCTGGTGGCTCGCGAAGACACCGTGGCCGCGGGCAAGTAACCGGCGAGTTCTTCAGCCCTACAGCGACAGCATGAAGGGGCTGTTGGCCACTGGCTATCGGGCAAAGCGCCGTCCCTCCGGCCACGACATCAGCCAGAACTTCGCCAGGGACAACGGAGCTGCGATACCGCCGAACCTGATTGCGCTACCGAACACGGAAAGTAATAGCTGGTATCTGCGCTACTGCAACGAGAATGGAATCAAGCCACATCCCGCACGGTTCCCTGCAACGCTGCCGGAGTACTTCCTCAGGATGCTCACGGACCCCGGCGATCTCGTGCTGGACCCGTTCGCTGGCAGCTGCGTGACCGGCGAGGTCGCCGAGCGTCTTGAGCGTCGCTGGGTCTGCGTAGAACGCGAGGAGGATTATCTCCGCGGGGCAAGGGGTAGATTCACGCCTCCCTCCACCTCCCGAACCGCCGGAGGCCCGAAACCGAAGCGACGCGAGGACGGTTACTACCGGATTCCCCATCCCGGTCTACTCTGGAACGACGGAAAGCCATCACCACTCCCCGCTGACGGCGGCCGCCAACGGCCAGAGGCGGAGCCTCGGCCGGAGGAACGACGCCCTATCCGCCAACACTTACGCAAACGCCAACTCTCTCTTGATGAGCCAACGACTTCCAGCGGAGCCGAGCCAACCTAACGTGGTGGCACGACCTGCGATCGGTGCCGCAACGCCCTCTCGCTCAGTTCGGCGGTCCCAGCCTCTACTTCGATCGTTCTCGTTGGAACCAGGGGTCTGAAGAGTCGAGAAGCCCCAAGATTGCGTGGGAACACCCGACGCGGATCCGGTCACAAACAGAGCAGTCGCAATAGTTCGTTCGGTCCAAGAGCCGTCTCCGCGCTGGTTGGCCTAACTCGTGTTCTCAGCCCCAGCTTATCTAACTGATCCGGCTACTCCGGCCACTTCATCTGGTTCGCGCCCCCCACCTCTCGTCTCACCAGGGTCCTAAACTCCGGAGACTTCTGACAGGTCTTCCTCTCGAGAACTCAGTATCTCTCGCTCCAGAAACTCTCGCACCCAACAAGTCCACGCGCGACAGGTCCGCTCCCGACACGTTCGCTCCGTTCAGGTCCGCACCCCGAAGATCCACATCTGACATGTCAACGCCCGACAGATTCGCGTCCCTCAGGTCCGCGAGAGAAAGATCCGCACCCGACAGCCACGTGTTTGCAAGGTCCAATCCTCTCAAGACCGCACCCGACAGTCTCGCCCCCGATAAGTCCGCTCCATTCAAGACCGCACCCAGCAACAGCCCATGCGACAAGTCCGCACCGGAAAGATCGGCTCCCCGAAGCTCCGCGTCGCGAAGGTTCGCACGGGACAAGTTTGCGCCCGACAGAACCGCATCCCGAAGTCTCCCAGCCGACACGTCCGCCTCCAAGAGCCGTGTACCAACCAAGCGCACACCCCTCAGGTTCGAACCCGACAAGTCCGCCCCAGTCAGGTCCAGCCCACTTAGGTCCACGCCTCGGAGATCGGCACCAGATAGCTTCATGCCAACTAGGTCTATGGACGGAAGAGTCGCACCCCTGAGGTCCGCGCCCGTCAGATCGGCACCTGACAACACTGTGTCCACCAAGTGCACACGCCTCAGGTTCGAACCCGACAAGTCCGCTCCAGACAGGTCCCGGCCACTCAAGTCCACACCCCGAAGGTCGGCACCAGATAGCTTCATGCCAACTAGGTCTGTGCGGGGAAGAGTCGCATCTCTGAGGTCGGCGCCCGTCAGGTCGGCATCCGACAACACCGTTTCCTCTAGTGGAACACCCCTCAAATCCGAGTACGACAAGTCCGTGCCGGAAAGATCCGCGCCAGCCAAGTCGGCACCCCGGAGGTCTGCGTTCGAGAGAACCACATCTCCCAAGGCGAATCCCCGGAGATTCGCTCCCCTGAAGTCGACATGGGCCTGAACCTCTCCGCCCGTCACAAGACCAACGCGCCCCAGCTCCCCAATCGCCTCAATCGCAGCGGCCAAGTCCAACCGGTGACTAAACCGACCGTCTGAGATCGCTCCTGCCTGCGTCGGAGGCGTTTCCTCTTCGCTAGGCGGTGGTTTCCGCACGAACACATTCAGCAGACGGATCGTATGGTCGTAGTACTTCTCGGGGTGATCCTTAGCCAGCAAGTGCAACGCGTAGACCCCACCTAGGCGCACGGTTTCCGCACGACTACCCAGCATGTCTGCCCCCTTTTGATAACGCTCGTTCAAGAGGCCACGTTCAGCGATGTCAGCTTGACGCGCCGCCACCGTACTCCGCCAGAGCGTCAGTGGGAGCGCGACCACGGCGGCCAAGGATAGGAGGACGTTTCGTAGCGTCGTGCTTGCAGACTCCTGGCTCGAACTCCCTGGCTCCTTCCCCGAAAGCCAGTCCCAATACGTAATCGACAGGAAGACGACCAGTACGAGCCCAGCAAGAGCCGCGGTCCACACCGCCAGCCAGTACAGTCTCCGAACCGCTCTAGCTTCCACCCGTCCTCCATCTGGCGTCTTCTACCGGGAGCCAACCGTACGCCTTCAAGCGGATGACGTCGGCGAGGCTCGGGCTCGTGGCAGCGCCAATCAGATTCCTGGGCCGGTCCTTCACGGCCCGTCTTTGCCTCATCGGCCGCCATCTAAGCCGGCGAAACGCCGTGCCAGTTCCTTGAAGAGGGCCTCCGCCCGGTCCAGCACATCGCCCGGGATGTCCTCGGGATCCACGGTCGACCAATCCACGACAATCCGGCGCGCCACCTCCGCCTTCCAGCCAAACCGCAGCTCGGCGCCGTACCTCTCCGCCGCGCTCTTGATCTGGTCCACCAAGCTGCCCTTCCTGCGATCACTTTGGTTCAGCGCGACCTTACTCTTGACCAACTCCTTCACGACCGGAAAGATCGTCGCCTCGCCGATCACGTCCTCCGTCTCGCACTCCACTTCGCCGAGCACGTCGCTGAGCATCAAGACAGCCTTCTCATGGCCTGCATAGAGTTCCTTCATCAGCGCGTCGCGGCGCGCTCGCCCGGCGTCGTCGCCGTCCAAGAGCACCACCGGCCGCACCTCCTGGCCTAGAAAAAGTGACGCTATGTGCCCGACCAGCTTCGTACCGCCACAAGGCGTGATGTAGACATCGTCCGGCAAGCCTTGCCGACCGAGCGCATGGCAATGCAGGTTCAGCGCGTGCAGGTATAGATAATCCGACATACCCTCCACGAGCACGTTCTTCTTGTGCTGGAAGAGCCCTCGCACCATCGCGTAGCCGGCCGCCGCCTGGAGCGGAAAGATCGTCTCGCGGTCCTTCGGCCACCCATCCACGCTGATTCGCGAGTGACCGGTGTCGTCCTCCGTCACCGGACGAACACGGTGGATGCGCTCACCATCGATGAGGAACGGGGAATGGGTCGTATAGACCAGCGGGTTGCTCTCGGACAGCGTCTCGAAGAAGCCCATCAATTCTTGCTGCGCCGTTGGGTGCAGATGCAGCCCAGGCTCGTCAAGCAACAGGATCGCGTCTTTGTGTCCCTCGCCGGACTCGACCAGAAAGACCAAATAGAACGAGAAGAACCACTGAAACCCCTTGCTGCGGCTCTCCAACTCGATATCCACATCCGGTCGCCGGTCGTCCGATATCCAGATTCTGAAGTAGGGGCCGTCGGCCTGATACCTAATCTTGTGCCGTCTCTGGCCAAACCACTCGCTGAACTTCCGCGAGATATCGATTGACGCCGAGTTCAGCTTGACGTTCCTCAACTCTTTGCGCTGCTGATCGCGGGCGATCATCTCTCCCGTAACGGGCTGCGAATCGACTCTCGCTTCATTGACCTCCTCGCGACCCAAATCCGAGATTTCCTTCGCGGGAAGCCCTACATGCTTGAACATCGCATTGATCGTCCGAACCGGCGGGGCTTCCGGTTGCGACGCGAGATCTTCAAGGAACCGTGGCAAGTACACGGCACTGTTGAGAATGCCGTAGTTCTCGAAGTAGATGAAGACAGGGAGCTCGGCCTCGACGGCCTGGTCAAGCTGCTGCGGTAGCGGCACCCCCTTGGCGTCATCTCGCAGTTCATCGACAGCCTGTTGAAGAGCCTCGACCAAGTCGGCCGACTCCGGTCGCGAATGCGTGTTTGACTCATTGCGCACGCGCTCCAACAGGTCCACGCCCTTCTCAGAACGCAGGTCCTGAAGTTCTCCGACCGCCTCCTTGTGCCCGTCTGCCCAGTGCGCCAACTGAGATCTCAGCGCCTGTATCTCCGACTCTTGATGCGGCTCTAAAGGAGAGAGTCGGCGCGCGCCTCCCGCGAACGCATCGAGAGCCTCTACTAAGACACCAGGGTCTACAGAATCTTCTGGCAGCTCCTTGTCGTACTCGTACTCCAGGCTGCCATCGTAGTAGCGAGTCAGGACCGCCTTCTGCGGTATCCCGGCACCGCCAAGGCGCTCATTCAGTTCCTTACGGAAGTCTGCCGAGAGATCGAATTCAACCCTGCATACTGGCCACTCTCCACCACCGCGAAACTCGGCCGTGAAACGGTCGCGCGGGAACTCCCGCTGCGGATTATACGGTTCTTCCGTCGCCGGGTTGAACTTGTGCAGGGCCTTAAGCAACGCGGTCTTCCCTGCCTCGTTGCGACCGACGAAGGCTGTTACCCGTTCAAGGGGAATCCAACCGCTGTCGTCTATGTTGCGGTAGTTCAGCACCCGAAACCGCTTCGCCGTCAGCATCATGAGATCGCAGCAGCCAGCCCGTGGTTCGGCACCGACGTGCCGGGCCATTGAGAGTAGCGCTGGTTCAGGTGAATGCATACGCCTCGGCGGATACGCATGCGCGCATCGGAGCGGGCCGAGCGACAGTACGTCAGGCCCGGCACTGAGCCTGCTAGGCAAAGTGGGCCCACGCCCCAGATCTGCAGCGGTGTCTTTGGCTGCTTCAGGTGCTCCGTCAGGCTACTCATGGTACTTCACCTCTTCCCTTCGGCGTTGCGAATCGGCGACCGAATATAGCGTGCTCCTAAGTGCTGCGGAACCCGCCGAAGAGTTGGTTGGTCCGCCTGGCAACGGGACCGCCGTCTGACAGTCGGTGCTGCACCTTGATCCTCCGCCAATAGCTGAGGCCGCAGGGGACTTCCGCGGAGCCCGGAAGAAGTGCACTACGACAGCCACGGACGGTTGAGGGTGACCCGCCTTGTGCAGGCGCTGCCGTTTCCCCATCTGCGCACGCTCAATAGCTGGAGATCCCGATCTCCTTCTCGGTGATGAACTCCAGCAGGGCCGGCGTCCCCGACTCGGTCGCCTCGATGCCGCGGCGGATCGCCGGGACGATCTCGGCGGGGTCGGTGACCCGCTCGCCGTAGCCGCCGAAGGCCTTCGCCATGTCGGCGTAGTGGCCGGAGATGTCCGTGCTGCGGTACTTCTCGGTCGCCACCTGCATGATGGGCAGTTCGATCGCCATCGAGAAGTTGTTCATCAGGATCGAGAGGATCGGCAGGCGCTCGCGCACCGCCGTCTCGAAGTCCATGCCGGTGAAGCCGATCGCGGCGTCGCCCCAGACGTTGATGCAGAGCTTGTCGGGCTGGGCGAGCTTGGCGCCCATCGCGAGACCCAGGCCGTAGCCGAGTTGGGTCGTCTTGCCCCAGCCGATGTAGGAGAGCGGCGTCGTGCTGCGCCAGAAGGGGGAGATCTGGTCGCGCGGCGAACCGGCGTCGTGGGTGATGATCACGTTGTCGCGGTCGACCGTGTGCATCAGGTCCCAGAGCACGCGGTAGGGCGAGAGCGGCGTCCCCTCGGAGGTCAGCTTCGGCATCCACTCGTCGAGCCAGCCGGAGCGGATCCGCTCGATCTCTGCCGGCACGGAGACGGCCCGAGCCGCCGCGTGGGGCAGCGACCGGCCTTCCAGTTCCGCGATCAGGGCGGCCAGCGTCAGCTTCGCGTCGCCGGCGACCGCGCAGTCGGCGGCGACGTTCTTGTTCAGGTCGACCGGATCGAGCGTCGCGTGGAGGTACTTCGCCTGCGGGTACTTGCCGAAGTAGAGGCCGAAGGCGGTCGTCGTGAAGCTGCAGCCGATGCCGAAGATCACGTCGGCGGCGCCCAGGAACTCGTGGACCGTCTTCGGCACGGCGCGGCCGCCCGAACCGAGCGACAGGGGATGGTCCTCGTTGAAGGCGCTCTTGCCGCCGAGGCTGGTCGTCACCGGCGCGTTCAGGAGTTCAGCCAGGCGCCGCAGCTCGTCCCAGGCCTCGGCGTAGTGGATGCCCTGGCCAGCGTAGATGACAGGCCGCTCGGCCGACGCCAGCATCTCCGCCGCCTCGCACACCAGGTCGGGGTCGGGGCCGACGCGCACCCTGCCGTTGGGCCGGGGGCCCAGGTCGTCCGGCACGTCCTCGCCGAAGACGTCGGCCGGCACCTCGACCATCACCGGACCGGGACTCCCCGAACGCAACTGGCTGAAGGCGCGGCGCATCACCTCGGGCAGCGCCTTGCCCATGCTGAGCGGCTCGCACCACTTCGTCACGTGCTGGAAGTTGGCGACGGCGTTGAAGTTCGGCGCCACGTGCATGGCCCGGCGGCTGTATCCCATCGGCATGACGAGGATGGGCGCCGACTCGCCGTAGGCCTGGGCCACGCCGCCGAAGGCGTTCTCGGTTCCCGGCCCGCTCTGCATCGTGAACACGCCGAGCTGCCGGCCTGAGCTCAGCCGGCTGACGGCGTCGGCCATGTGCAGGCCGATCCGCTCCTGGCGGACGATCACGGTGCGGATGTCCGCCACCGCCGCGGCCTCGATGATCGGGTTGACCGGGTAGGCGAGGATGAACTCCACGCCCTCCCGCTTGAGGTACTCGGCGACGCCCTGGGCTACCTTCACGCTGGAACTCCTGTTGTCAACGGGCGGCTACGATACCCGGAACCTGCAACGTTCCAGAACTGAGAGGCTCCGCCAAATGACCGACTCGCCGCTGAAGCTGTCCCGCCCCTCGACGTCTCCGCCGAAGGTGAGCACCGTGGCCTTCGCAGCCCTCCTGACGGCGGCCGTCGCGGCCACACCGAGTCCGGCAACCCTGTCCGGGCCCATCACGGGCGGGGAACGGGGCACCCCCTTTGCCGCGGTGAACGTGGCGGATCGCGGCTATCTGACCGAGGAGTACTTCCTCGAGGGCGAAGCGACCGCGTACGAGCTGGTCGACGGCACGCATTCCGCGGACGGCCGGTGGCAGACGCGGGCCTCCGGGCAGAAAGCCGGCTTCAAAACGCGCATGCTGGTGGTTCGCCCCGAGGACGCCTCGGAATTCAACGGCACGGTCATCGTCTTCTGGCTGAACGTCACCGCCGGCTTCGAACTCGGCTCCGCGAGCGACGAGGCGCTACGCGGCTACGCCTGGGTAGGCGTCTCCGCGCAGAGGGTCGGCGTCCACGGCTTTCCCCAGAGCCCCGGGGGCCTCAAGGCGTGGGACCCGGAGCGCTACGGCTCGCTCGAACACCCCGGGGACGCCTACTCCTACGACATCTTCACCCAGGTCGCGGCCGCCATCGGCCCGAACCGCGACCGGCAGGGCCTCGACCCGATGGGCGGTCTCGAGGTCGAGCGGTTGATCGCGGCGGGCGCGTCCCAGTCCGCGGCGCGCCTGCGCACCTACATCAACGGCGTCCACCCGCTGACAGAGCTGTTCGACGGTTTCATTCCGTTCATCGATTTCGGCGGCATCGTGCCCTTCGCCTCCGAGCGTGGCGGCGGACGCCGGGGGCGCAGTCTCGCGTCGGTCCGATCGGACCTGGACGTCCCGGTCATCGTCGTGAACTCGGAAACCGAGCTGAACAGCTACTACCCAGTGCGCGAACCGGACTCGGACCGCTTCCGGCTCTGGGAGGTGGCGGGGACGTCCCACGTATCCGCGGCGAGGCCGAAGGAACCCACGGTCGAAGGCTCGAACTGGCTGTCCTACTCCCCGGTGTACCAGGCCGCCGTCAGGCATCTGGACCGCTGGATCAGGGACGGCGTCGAGCCACCGAGCATGCCGCGCGTAGAGATGAAAGCGGGAGATCCCGACGCCGAGGTCGTCCGGGACGAGCACGGCAACGCCGTCGGCGGCATTCGCCTGCCGGAGCTCGAGGCGCCGACCGCCTCGCACAGCGGGTTCGGCACCCAGAGGGAAGGGACCCGGTTCGGGTTCCTGTACGGCACCGCGACCGACTTCGACGCGGAGGAGTTGGCGGATCTGTACCCGGACAGCAAGAGCTATCTCGATGCCTGGAACGCGGCGCTGGATCGTGCGATCGAGCAGGGGATGATCCTGCCGGAGGACGCACCGGAGATGCGGGAGCGGGCCGCAGAATGGGCGGCGCGGCTCGACTAGCTAGTTCTCGTCCAGAAACGCGGAAGTGCTTGATTTTATTGGGCTCGATGGGCTCGGTGTAGCTTCGATTTCACAGATCGGAGTGAGGAGGCAAGCATGCGAGCGAGACGCACGGCACAGGTTGGTCTGTTGGATTG
>JAJEHN010000015.1 GCA_022823665.1 Thermoanaerobaculia bacterium
CCAAACCCGCCAACCGCCGGCGATTCACTCCCCGGGCACCGCCGCTACACCCCGAAACAGCCTCTGAAGACTCTCAACCAGCCTGCGATTCCCCCTTCCTGAAGCGCAGAAAACCGCGTTTCTGGACGAGAACTAGCTAGGCCATACCTCGTCTTGCCGGGGTACACGACGTACAGGGTCTCCAGCCAGTCTCCAGCCGGAGGTCGTTGACCGCTCGCCGCTGCCCACGCGGGGATCGACCGGATTCGCACCTGAACGACCGGGCTCGTTGCGGCGCGTAACGCGCGTCGCGCTACAGTCGCACAGTGAGAATCAGGCACAAGGGGCTTCGGGCCTTGTACGAACGCGACGATCCGGCCCGGCTCCCCGCCGCCTTCGTGTCTCGGTTGAGGCGCATCCTCTTCCGCTTGCAGGAAGCGGATCACCCGCGAAGCGCCGATGCGCCGGGCTTCCGGTTGCATCCGCTGAAGGGCGACCGCTCAGGCGAATGGAGCGTACGGGTTTCCGGCAACTGGCGTGTCGTGTTCCGATTCGAGAGTGGCGAGGCCGTGGACGTGGACCTGATCGACTATCACTAGCGCGGGAGAAGACCATGAGCAATCGAGAGAACGATCGCGTCGGAGCGATGATGAACCCGCCGCATCTGGGCGAACTCATCCGGGAGAGCATGGACGACGTCGGATGGAACGTGACCGAGACCGCGGCCCGTCTCGGTTGCGAACGAGGAACTCTGTCGCGGTTGCTGAATGGCCGGGCGGGCGTTTCCGCCAAGATGGCCCTGGCGCTCGAGGACATCGGTTGGGGAACCGCCGCACATTGGATGCGGATGCAGGCCAGCTACGACCTGGCGCAAGCCCGTCAGGCACGTACCGCCGAACCGGACCGAGTTGCCGCAGGGGTGTAGTCCGTCAGCCTTGGTAACGGCGGCGCTCCAGTTTGCAAGGCCGTCACGTTCTCGCACCGACCAGCCCGCTAAAACGCCTCAGCTTCGAACACCGAAAACGGCTCCCCTGCCGGCACAGCCGTGGTCCGGCCGTCGATGGCATACCTCGTATCCCCGGGGTACACGACATACAGCGCCTGCAGCCCGAGGTCGTTGACGGCAATCGTCATCGAACGAGTGCGGCGCGGCGCGTCGACGCGTTTGATCTCCACGCCGACGCGACGGCCCTGCTTCAACAGCAACAAGTCGAGTTCCGCACCGTTGTGGGTGGCCCAGAAGTAGACCTCGTCGGGTGCCGACTCGGCGATGACCTTCTCCAGGATGAAGCCCTCCCAAGACGCGCCGATGCGGGGATGCATCTGCAAGGCATCCATCGTGCCCACTCCGATCAACTGGTGGTGGAGCCCGGAATCCCGAAGGTAGACCTTGGGCCGCTTGACCTGCCGCTTGCGCAGGTTCTCGCGCCACGGCCGCAACTGGCGGATGAGGAACAGATGCTCCAGGAGGTCGACGTAGCGGCGCACCGTCGCCTGGGCGACTTCAAGGGCGGTCGCCAGTTCCGCGACGTTGAGAATCTGCCCGTGGTAGTGCGCGAGCATGGCCAGGAACCGGTGCAGAGCCGGCACGCCGAGCGCGGCGCCGAACTGAGGCAGGTCTCGCTCCACGAACGTGCGGAGGAACGCCTTGCGCCAACCCGCGCTCTCGGCATCCGAGTCCGCGAGGAACGACAACGGGAAACCCCCGCGAACCCATAGCTCGGGCATTCGTTCCACGCCGACCTCGTCGACTCCGAAGCCGCCCAACTCGATGTACTCGATGCGTCCGGCCAATGACTCCGCGCTCTGGCGCAGCAGGTCCACGCCGGCGCTGCCCAGCACGAGGAAGCGGGCCGGGTTTTCGTCGCGGTCGACCAGAACCCGCAACACCGGGAAGAGATCGGGACGGCGCTGCACTTCGTCTATGACGACCAGTCCACTCAGGTCCTGAAGCGCCGTCCGCGGATTCTCGAGTCGCGCCAGGCTAACCGGATCTTCCAGGTCGAAGTAGTTGACCGAGTCGGCGGGCACGAGCTGCCGGGCCAGAGTTGTCTTGCCGCACTGACGCGGCCCGACGGTCGCCACGACGGGGAAACGCGTGAGCGCCAGCTCAACGGACTTCTGCGCGGTGCGAGGAACCAGAAGCTTCGGCATATGTTCCACGATAATACACACGCGAAGTGTATTTCTTCATGGAAACACTGGCCTCCTAGGCCAGAGCCGCGGCCACTTCGGCCAGCCGATGGCTGAGGTGGTCCCGGTTGTTTGGACAGTTTCCGCGTCTGGCCAAGGCATTCTCGGTCGGTCGTTCAAGCCGTAGCCGCCTTCGCCGAGGGCCCGCCACGACCCTCTTCACGTTGACCTCAACCGGTCTGGCCTTCCGCACCCTCGCAGACACCAGCGAACGCCTTCGTGTCCGTGATCGCGTCAGCCGGAGTTCCCGCCGCGTTGCCGCGCTCCCAGATTCTCCCGCCTTCGGCGTCCGCCGCCGTGTCTTCCACCCGGATCGTGTAACCGAGGTCCGTCGTGGATGCCGTAAACACCCATACGTGGCCGTTCACCGAACAACCACCCTCCAGCACCTTCACGAGGACCTCCCAGTTCGAATGGTCGAAGAACCAGAACAGGCCCGAGTCGTTCGTTCCCACCCGGGCCACGCTCGCGACGCCGCCAGCCTCGTCCGCCCCGCGCCACTCGACGGTCACGGCGAATCGCGAATCGAGCAGGCAGAGGGTCTCAGGCGCCGCCTCGCACGAGCCCGCCGGATCGTTCGCCTCGACCAGGAACGTCCGCGACGCCCCGGACTCCTCGCCGGCGCCGCTCAGGGAGAGAGTCACGTCGTAGAAGCCGGGCTCGGCCCAGGTGTGGCTTGGATTCAGGTCGCGCGCGGCGCGACCGTCGCCGAAGTCCCACTCGCGCCGTGACACCGCGCCCGAACTTTCGTCGCTGAAGCGCACCGGAACCCCGGCCCGCGCTCGGCACAGGTCGTCCGGGCACTCCACGTCGACCGTGAAATCCGCGCGCGGAGGACCGGGGTCGACCGGCGGCGGAGGCGGAGGTGGAGGTGGAGGTGGAGGCGCGGGTGGGGGTGGAGGTGGGGGTGAAGGTCCTCCTCCTCCGCCGCCCCCACCGCCTCCACCTGGCGGTCCCGGCGGCGGCGGGGGTGGCGGCTGCGGAGGGGCCGGCGGAGGAGGAGGCTCCACGGACCGCTCGTTGACGGTCATCGCGAAGAGAAGCGAGTCCGTGTCGGGTTCGGTCGTATCGCTGTCCGTCACCGTGTACGTGTAGAACCTCCGCGCGCTCGCCGCCGACGCGACGCCGGACAATGTCCGCGACTGTTCGTTGAAGACCAGTCCGGCGGGAGGCGTGGGAGTCAAGCTGTAGCGCAACCTCCCGTCGCCGCCCGTGGCCGCCGGCAACGACAGGGAGAGCGTGTCGCCAACGGTAAGCGTCTGCTCGGCGATCGAAGCGGACGCGGGAAACGAAGGCGCGGCGTCGCCGGGCGCCATCGTGGCGCCCGTCCCCGACGTGGACCAGTCGCTGGAACCTTCCGCGTTTCGCGCCTGTATCCGCACGTCGTACGAGGTGGTCGCCTGGAGCCCGGTTATGGTCGTCGTGCGCACCGTTCCCGAATGCGCGTGGCTCGTCCAGGCGCCCGACGGCGAGGAGAGTCGGTACTGGACTGCGTAGCCGCTGATGGGAGGTCCCTCGTTGTGCGGTTCGGCCCAGGCAGCCTTGAGCGTACTGGTCGACGCGCCGGTCACCGCGGGAGCGCCCGGAGCGTCCGGCGGCTCGTTCTCATCCACGACCGAGACGTTGACGGTCCGGGACGCGCTCAACCCGCCCCCGTCCCTCGCCACGACGGAGAAGGCGTAGCTGCTCCGGGCCTCGAAGTCCAGGTCCGTGGACGACCCGACGGAGAGCTGCGCCGTCTGCGAATCGACCGAGAACGAAGCACTGTCCGCGCCGGTCAGGCTGTAGGAAAGACTGTCGCCCGCATCCGGATCGTCCGCGGTAACCGGAGATCCGAACGTGCCGACGGTGTTCTCCGGCACGCTCAGCGCCAGCGCCGTCGACGGCGAGAACGCGGGCGGCCGGTTCGTGACCTGCAGCTCGAAGACGAAGGTCGCCATGGCCTGGGTGGCGCCCGCGAACTTGCCCGTCCCCTTGATGCTCGTGATGGTCTGCCGCGGCACCGTGTCCGGGTTCGACAGGCTGAACTCCGTACCGTCCTCGGTGCCCGCGTCGTAGGGGTAGAGAGCGACCTCCACCCGCGCCAACCACTCGTCGTTCGAATCCCGCAGGGAGAGACCGGACACGCCGACGAACCAGTCGGGGCTCGGGGCGATCATGGAGACGAGGGTGACCAGCGGATGGTCGGCGCTGATGTTGAAGTCCACCGACGTCGAGGAAGTGCCGGTAGAAAGCCCGCTGCCGGAGATCACGGCGCCCCGATTGGCGCCGGCGGCGTTGATTTCCTGCGTGAGCCCGCTCGTACCCCCGAACTCCGCCATCGCCTCGATGCCGGACGTAGCCGTCCCGCCGACTTGCCAGAACGTCACGTTGCTGTTGTGGGTGCCGCCGATGAGCGGCGAGAAGTGGTCGCCGCCCGGCACCCCGCCCGGCGATGCCGCGGCCGTCCAGGTCCCCGTGAACGTGACCCGGTAGGTGACGGATGCGCTCCCCTGGCCCAGCAGCGAAGACGAACCGCCGAATCCCAGTGCCGCCAGAGCCAGAGCCAGAGTCAGGGTTCGACGTTTCAAGACACTGTCACCCGGGTTCAGATTCCATGGCTCGATCGGGCGCCACGCCGGCCCCGCGAAGCGCCGCAGAATACCAGTCCGCGACCGGAACGCGACCGGCAAGAGCTGTTCACCGCCGTCCACCACCCTTCTACGCCAGTGTCGCGGCCACTTCGGCCAGCCGACGGCCCAGGCGAGCCGTCCGCAGGCGGATCTTCGCCAGGGGAACGAGGGCCGAGGGACGCATCAGAGCCCCCCGAACCACCGGACCTGTTGAGGAGTCGCCGCCGGCCGCCGAGGCCCGCTCGAGCCAGGACGGAAGCCGGTCCGCCGCCGTGTCGCTGATCGCGCGCACGGCGGCGAAGGGAACGCCGCCACGCTGGAGCACCCGGGCCGCCGCCCAGGTCTCCATGTCGACCGCGGTGTCCGGAAGAGAACCGCTACGCCGCCACAGCGCCTCGCGGGACGAGGTGGTGACCACCAAACCGGGGGCCGTGACCAGGACGCCCGGGCGGCAACCGCGGGCCGCGGCCGCCCCGACCAGGGTCTCGTCGAGGTCGACGGCCAGCTGGGCCGGCGCCAACACGGTCCGGCCGACGACCAGATCGCCAACCTCGAGGTCCGGCGACAGGGCGCCGGCGATGCCGATCCAGACGACCCTGCCGCAGGAACCCCGGGAGGCGAGACGAACGCAGCGCTCGGCGGCCCGCCGCGCCGCCCGCTCGCCGACGCCGCAGACAGCCACCTGGACCGACCGGTCTCCGATGCGGCCCCGAACGGCAGCGGCCGCCGCGCCGTCCCGGATGCGCAAGGCGCCGTCGACGCGGCGGAGCAGGGCCGAAGCCTCGGACTTCATCGCGGCCAGGTAGATGGTCTCGCCTGCCGTGGCTCGACCGGCCGTCATCACCGCGACGGCCCCTTCACGTAGCCGTTCTCCTCGAACCAGCGCACCGCGCGTCCGAGCGCCTCCCGGATGGAACCCTGGATCAGACCGAGCTCCCTGACCGCCTTGCCGGCATCGAAGAACATCCTGTGGCGCGCCATGCGCGCGCTGTCGAGCGCGACGCGGGGCTCGCCTCCGGCCAGCCGCGCCCAGCCGGTCGCCAGAGCCGCGGCGCCGACCGGCAGCCAGTGCGGAAGCCGCAGACGGGGCGCCTCGAGCCCGGTGATCCCGGCCAGCATCCGCAGCATTTCGACCAGGGTGACGTTGCGGTGCCCCAGGATGTACTTCTCGCCCACCCGGCCGCGTTCCGCGGCCAGCAGGTGGCCCCGGGCGACGTCGCGCACGTCGATCAGGTTGAGCCCGGTGTCGACGTACGCTGGCATCCTCCGGTTCAGGAAGTCGACGATGATTCGCCCGGTCGGCGTCGGCTTGACGTCCAGCTCGCCAACCGGAGTCGACGGATTCACGATGACGACCGGAGCGCCGGCCGCAGCCGCCTCGACGGCGACTCGCTCTGCCTGGTACTTGCTGCGCTTGTAGTGCCCGACCATCGCCGAGACGCTGACGGGAGTCGTCTCGGTCGCGGGGCGACCGCCAGGTTCCAGACCGAGCGCGCCCACCGAACTCGTGTAGACGATGCGTTCTGCTCCCGCCTCAGCCGCCGCCGCCAGCAGACGGCGGGTGCCGTCGACGTTCGAGGCGTAGATGTCACGCGGACGGCGGACGAAGAGGCGGTAGTCGGCCGCGCAGTGATAGACCTTGGTGCATCCCGCGCAGGCTGCCCGGAGACTCGCGGGCTCCCGCAGGTCCCCCTCGGCGATCTCCACGTCGCAGCCGTCGAGGTTCGAGCGGTCTCCGCCCGGCCGCGCCAGACAGCGCACGGGTTCCCGGCCCTGAGCGAGGAGTGCGCGGACGACGTGCGCGCCGACGAACCCGGTGCCGCCGGTGACGAGAACCGTCACCCGTCAGGGCCGGGCCGCCGGGGCCATCATCCCGTCAGGTGCCAGGCGGCAAGGCGCAGCGCGTCCTTCGGACTCTTCTTGAGGTCCCGGACGACCGACGCCTCGAACCCCGAGTGCATCGCGCAGTTCGTGCAGAGGGGATCCTGGCGCGACTCCCAGTAGTCCCAGTCCGTCTCCTCCCAGAACTCCTCGTAGGTCGCGTAGTGGCGCTTGCCGATCAGGTAGCAGGGCCCCTTCCAGCCGAGCGGCGTCCGGGTGACCGTGCTCCAGGGCGAGCAGGAGTAGTCCCGCAGCCCGGCCGCGAACTCGAGGAACATGGGGGTCGAGGTCAGCTTGTACCCGTCCGCGATCTCGAGAATGCGCCGGAACTTCCGCTCCGTGTCCTGGCGCGTGAGAAAGATGTCGCGATCCACCGACTCGTACTGGTAGCCGGGTGAGATCAGCATGCCGTCGATGTCGAGGTCGCGCAGGAACCGGCACAGCTCCTCGACTTCATCGATCTTCGTTTCCTTGAACACGGTCGTGTTCGTCGTGACGTGGTAGCCGCGCTCCTTCGCCGCCCGGATCATCTCGATCGCCTTGTCGAACACGCCGTCCCGGGCGCACACGAAGTCGTGAGTCTCCCGCATGCCGTCGAGGTGGACGTTCAGCGTGAGCCGCTTGTTCGGCGGCACCCGGTCGAACACCTTCGTGTCCAGGAGCAGCGCGTTCGTGCAGAGGTAGATGTGCCGGCGCCGAGCGATGATGCCGGAGATCAGTTCCGGAAGCTCCGGGTAGATCGTCGGCTCGCCGCCGCAGATCGAAACGACGGGCGCCTCGCTCACCCGCACCGCGTCGAGACACTCCGAAACCGGCAGCCTGTCCCTGAGCTTGCCGGTGTGCCTCTCCACCGCGCATCCAAGGCAGGCCAGGTTGCAGGTGTAGAGCGGCTCCAGCATGAGGACGAACGGATACCGGCGCCTGCCCTGAAGCGCGTTCCTGGCCTGGTGCTTCAGGTTGTCGGTGACCATGTGCAGCGGTGTTCGCATGGATCTCAGAAGGGTCCTTTCGCGGGCATCCTGTCAGTGAACATCCGACCGCCGGCCGGGCGCGTCGGGTTCCGGCACGGCGAGCCGCCTGTACGCAGCCAGTGCCTCGAGCGGGAAGTACTGCGCGTAGCCGTGGTAGCGGAGGTAGAACACGCGGGGGAAGCCTACGCCGGTCCAGTCGCGGTCGTACCACGAGCCGTCCTCGCGCTGGCGATCGTGGAGGAAGGCAACGGCCCGGTCCAGCGCCGCCACGGTACGGTCCGCGTCGCCGCTCCAGGACCTCGATTCGATTGAGGCGATCAGGCCCATCATCGCCCACGCGGTCTGCGAAGCCGTACTCCTGCCGCGTCCCTTGAAGCCGGCATCCTCGTAGGAGCGAAGCGACTCGCCCCAACCGCCGTCCTCGTTCTGCACCTCCAGGAGCCAGCGCCTGCCGCGCCGGCATGCCCGGCTCAGACGTCCCGCGGCGCGGCCGCCGGTCCGCGTCGCCAGCGGCGCGAGCGCGGACAGGGCAAGCCAGGCGCCGTAGATGCCGTTGGCGCCCCAGCGCCCCGACCAGCTTCCATCCTTCTCCTGCTCGCGAAGGAGGTAGTCCGTGGCCCGTCGCACCGGCCCATCGTCCGGAGCGTGGCCATGCGCCAGGAGGGCGTTGATCACCCGGGCGGTGATGTCGGGGGTGCTCGGATCGATCATCGCGTTGTGGTCGGCGAAGGGAATGAGGGTCAGGACTTCCTTGTCGCAGCAGCGGTCGAACGAGGCCCAGCCCCCGTCCGGGTTCTGCAGACCGAGAAGCCAGCGCTGCCCGCGCTCCGCCGCGGCCTGCCTCCGTGCTTCCAGGTCGCCGGTCCGCCCCCGGACCGCGGCCAGCAGCAGCAGGACTTCCGCCGTGTCGTCGCAGTCGGGGTAGAGGTCGTTCCGGTACTCGAAGCACCAGCCTCCCGGGGCGTCCTGGAGACTGTTCTCCCGCCAGTCGCCGCCGACCGTGACCTCGCGGTCGAGCAGCCACCTGAGCGCCTCCTGGACGGGCGCATCGCTCCCGTCCACGTCCGCGGCGAGCAGGGCGCCCACCGACAGCGCCGTGTCCCACACCGGCGAGAAGCAGGGCTGAAGCCGCATCTCTCCGGCCTCTTCGATCTCGAACCGTTCGAGTTCCCGCAGTTGCCCCTGGACCAGGGGATGACTCTCCTCGTAGCCCAGACAACGGAACGCGATGGCCGCGTTGACCATCGCCGGGAAGATGGCGCCCAGACCATCCGAGCCCTCGACGTGGGCGATCAGCCACTCCTCCGCCTTCTCCAGGGCTCGGCGCCGCCACCGGGGCACGGGGCCCACGACCTCCACCAGCTTGATCAGGCCGTTGACGCCGGCGAACACGGCGGACCAAAACGACTCGTGGAGAGTCCGCCGGCGGCGACCGGGCCCGGAGTCTCCATGGAGTTCGCCCAGCGTCACGTCGACCGGCACGCTCGGCCTGAGAGCCCAGATCACCGACAGCGGCACCACGATCGTCCGCGTCCAGGAGGACATCTCGTACAGGTTGAAGTAGAACCAGCGCGGCAGCAGGATGAGTTCCGGGGGCACGGCGGGCGACCGCCGCCAGGTCCACAGCCCGAAGATCGACAGGTAGAGTCTCGTGTACGAGTTGCAGGCGCGCAGTCCGCCCGCCCGCAGGATCGCCCGGCGCGCATCGCCCATCCGCGGCGATTGCGGATCGTCACCGGCGAGCTTCAGGCACAGGTAGGCCTTGACCGAGACGCTCGGGTCCGTCGGCCCGTCCGGATAGATCGCCCAGCCGCCGGCCTTCTGCTGCTGACTGCGCAGACGCTCGCAGCACGCCGCGACGCGCGGGTCGTCGCCGCGTCCCAGGAAGTGCAGCAGCAGCACGTACTCGGACTCGAGAATCGTGTCGCCCTCGAGTTCGGCGCACCAGTGGCCGTCGTCCCGGCGCTGGCCCAGCAGATGGCGCACGGCCGCGTCGATCATCACGTCGATGACCTTCGGCGGCGGAGTGGGAGAAGACTCCGGGCGCTCGCGGAGTCCTCTGGTCAGGCTGGCCATGGCAGGACGGCGCTCAGAAGCTGTACTTCATGCCGAAGCTGACTCCCCACATGCTCAGGTCGCCGGTCGACACGACGTACAGCACGTCGGCCCCGCCGGGGCCGCGGCTCGAGTGGTGGCTCCGAAGCTGGTCCCAGGCCAGCCGGCCGCTGTCGAAGTCGCCGTACTCGACCAGCCGGGCCTTGACGCCGAGCGTCACCGAGTCGCTCACCGAGAAGTCGACGCCCGCGAGCAACTGGTAGGCGGACACGCTGTCCTGGAGCTTCGTGTTCGCGATGGTCGTCGTCCCCGCGACGATCCGCCGCAGGCTCTCCTCGTCCGGATGGCCGGCGAACGTGGTGATGGCGGCCGGATCGCCGTTCCGCTTCCACCGGTTGAAGTAGTCAATCGACGCGTCCGCCGTGCCGGCGCCGAGGCCGACATAAGGGGAGACTCTCGCGCCCGGGGTGAAGTCCCAGTAGACGTTGGCGAAGAAGCTCTCGTACTGCACGGTTTCGATCCGGGTTTCCGCGATCTCGAGTTCCTGCTGCGCCTTGTCCACCGTCACGTCGTCGGTCGCCGCCAGGTCGGCGGTGGCGTCGTATGAGAGCGCCGAGTGGGTGTACTCGAGTTCGGCTCGGATGTTGCCGAAGCGATAGCCGACCGCGAGGCCGCCCATCATGCCGGAGCCGCCGCCGATGTCCGAAGACCATGCCGAAGCCGGCGGATCGCAGCCCGCGTTCGTGCCGTCGATCGGCACGATCCAGCCGTCACAGGTCGTCGCGACGTCGTTGTCCGTGCCGTCCACGGTCATCGACGCTCCGTTTCCGATGCCGATCTCCAGGCCGACGTACGGCCCGTTCTGCGCGGCAACCGGACCGGCGGCCAACAGCGCCGGAGTCGCCAGCAAGGGCAGCAAACGCACTCGCAATCCATATCTGAATCGTCTCATTCCAGTACTCCCTGATTCGTCTCGTAGTCGACCCGTCGGCCTTCCACCGCCGACACGTACGCCGAGTACAGCACCCGCACGACCTCCAGGCCGAGCTCGCCGTCCGACTCGGCGGCCACGCCGTCCAGCAGGTTCGCGGCAAACGCCTGGCACATGCCGAGTTGCCCCGAGGTCCAGTCCTCGTCCGGCATCGGGGTCGTCCAGCCTGCGCCGGAGTCGATCTTCTCCATGATGTAGGCGTCGTCGAAGACTCTCTCGTCGGGCGCGTATGCGCTCAGCATGTCGTTCGGGCTCAGGCTGAGCCGCAGCCGACAGTTGCTGGCAAACAGATCGAGGCCGCTTTCCATTCCACCCAGGACGTGGTCGCCGCCCCAGGCGACGGCACGCGAACCGTCGTCGAAGCCGATCACGGCGCAGCCCCAGTTCTCGACCTCGCCCCATTCGCCGGCGACGCGGAGTTCGTCCGCCGGCAGGCCGGCAACGGCGCTCAGGTCGGCGGTCTCCGCGCTGACCCAGGCGGGTCGCACCGGCTTGCCCGACCGCCGCAGCCCTTCCGCCCGCTTCAGGTGGAGCATGGCGCCGACCGGATGGGCGGCGAGCCGGATCAGGGCGCCGCCGCCAGTGTGCCGCCAGACCCGCGAGTAGGGGGAGTGAGAGCCGCTGTGGCACTCGCCGCCCCGCATCTCGAGGAGAACCGAGTCCGCCTTCTTCAGCAGCCCCAGAGCGCGACGGAAGGCGGGAGCGTAGATCCAGTTCTCGCCGTAGAGAAGCTGCACGCCGGCGTGTTTCGCCGCATTGACCATGGCCCGGGCGTCCGCTTCGGCCACCCGCAGCATCTCGCCGCGGTCGCGACCGGCAACGTCGGCGTCGCTCGCGTCCTCAGGCAGGTCCTGGCCGGTGTAGGCGGTCAGCGGCTTCGTGCAGATCACGTGCTTACCGGCCCCGGCCGCGGCCTCGGCCATCTCCCGGTGCAGGCTGTTCGGAACGCAGAGATCGACGACGTCGATCGCCGGGCTCGCGAGCATGGCGTCGAGGTCCTCGAACACGGCCGGGACGTCGAAGCGTTGCGCGTAGTCCTCGGCCCGCTCTCGCCGCCGCGACGCGACGCCGGCGATCCCGGCCGAGACGACCTGCTTCCAGCAGCGCGCCCGGGTTTCGGCCAGGAAACCGGCGCCGACGATCCCTACGCGTAACTGTGCTGACGTGACCACCGATTCGCGGGAGCATAGCCGCCGCGTGGAACGCCGGATTCCGCCTGCGGCGGATGCCGGCCAGAAGGCCGGCGCACCGACAGATACGATGGGCGCCGCTCTCGAGATGCGCACGAAGACGATCCTTGGCTCCGCGGTGCTCTGCATCGCTTCCGCTGCCATGCCGGCAACCGCCCAGACCGGCGCGCCGGCCGGCGAGTGGCCGAGCTACGGCGGCGACGTCGGGTCGACCAAGTACTCGCCGCTGGACGAGATCGACGCCGCTAACTTCGCCGACCTCGAAGTCGCCTGGCGCTGGCGTTCGGTGGACGGCTTCCTGAGCAAGTCGGAGGCCGGCGGCGAGTGGTACGCCAACCGGGACGTCATCTTCGACCGGTTGAAGGACGACGATCCGCTGCTCTGGCGGGCCGGCCGCGCCCCCTTTATCCGCAACCTGAAGGCGACGCCGCTGATGCAGGAAGGCCTGCTCTTCCTGAACACGCCGATCTCGATCGCGGCCGCGGTCGACCCCGGCAGCGGTCGGACGGTCTGGGCCTACAACCCGAAGAGCTACGAGAGCGGCACGACGACGATGACCGTCGTCTGGAACCAGCGCGGCGTCGCCTACTGGACGAACGGCGAGGAAGGCGACGAGGCGGACAGCCGTATCTACTGGGGCACCGGCGACGGCTACCTGCTCTCGGTCGACGCCCGTACCGGCCGCCCGAACGAGGACTTCGGCGATGGCGGCCGCGTCGACCTGATGGAGGGCCTGCCGCGCGCCAACCGGGGCGAGCGGGACTACCTGAACGCCCTGCTCTACTCGATGCAGTCGCCGCCCGTCGTGGTCCGCGACGTGGTCGTCACCGGCGCCTCGATCGCCGACCGCCGGATCACCAGGGAGTCCATCCCGGGCTGGGTGCGCGGCTGGGACGCGCGCACGGGCGAGCTCCGCTGGGTGTTCCGCACCGTGCCGCAGGAGGGCGACGAGGGCGTCGAGACGTGGGAAGACGAGTCCTGGCGCTACTCCGGCAACGCGAACGTCTGGACGATGCTCTCGGGCGACAACGAGCACGGCATCGTCTACCTGCCGATCGGCACCGCCACGAACGACTTCTACGGCGGCCACCGCCCCGGCGACAACCTCTACTCCGAGAGCCTGGTCGCGGTCGACGTCGAGACGGGCGAGAAGCTCTGGCACTTCCAGGCCGTCCGCCACGGCCTCTGGGACTACGACTTCCCCGCCGCGCCGACGCTGATCGACCTCCCGGGTCCGGCGGGCGCCGATCCCCGGCAGATCGTCGCCCAGGTCAGCAAGCAGGGCTTCCTCTACGTCTTCGACCGCGTCACGGGCGAACCGGTATGGGAGATCGAGGACCGGCCGGTGCCCCCGGCGACGATGCCCGGCGACACGGCCGCGCCGACCCAGCCCTTCCCGACGAAGCCGGCGCCCTTCGAGTACCAGGGCGTGACCGAGGACGACCTGGCCGACTTCACGCCCGAGATCAGGCAGATGGCCCTCGACGTGATCGAGGACTACCGGATCGGCCCGCTGTACACGCCGCCGTCGTTGCCCGAGCCCGGCGGCAAGCGGGGCACGATCTTCCGGCCGTCGGCCGGCGGCGGCGCGAACTGGTACGGCGCCGCGGTCGATCCGGAAACCGGCTGGCTCTACGTGCCATCGCGCAACGCGTTCAGCATGATCACGTTCTACACGCCCGATCCTCTCGAAGGCGGGACGCTCCGCTACACCCACGGTGGCCGCGGCAAGCGGCCCGAGATGCCGGAAGGCCTGCCCCTGTTCAAGCCCCCCTACACCCGGATGACCGCGATCGACCTGAACACCGGTGAGCACGTCTGGATGAAGCCGCTCGGCAACAACGACACGCTGCGCAACCACCCCCGCCTGAAGGACCTCGACCTGCCACCCCTCGGCGGCGACACCTACACCGGGCCGCTGCTGACGAAGACGTTGCTGATCCATGGCCAGCACGCACCGGAGGACGACGGCGGCAACCGCCTCGTCGCGCGGGACAAGCGGACCGGCGACGTGATCGCCGAGGTGCCCCTGCCGGCCCGCGGTCTAGGTACGCCGATGACCTACCTCTGGGAGGGCCGGCAGTACATCGCGCTGACCGTCGCCGGCAGGAGGGAGACGGACGGCGTGCCGGAGTTGATGGCTTTCGCGCTGCCGTGACGTTGAATGGAAGTTGGCCGTCGAAGACGAAACACACCATCCCGAAAGAGCGTCTCATCAACGTGAGAGCTACACGAAGACTGCATCCATTCGCCGCGCGGATCGCCCCGCTCGGTCTGGCGATCCTGGCTGCTTTGCCGGCCGGCTGCGGCGGCGACCCGTCCGCGGTCGCCACCACCGTCGTCGAGGGACAGGGCGCCCTCTCCATCAGGGGCGAGGTCTGGGCCGACAACTGGTTCGCCTTCTACCTGGGCGACCGCCTCATCATCGAGGATTCCGTGCCGATCACGACGGAACGGTCGTTCAACGCCGAGACCTTCGTCTTCAACGCCGACTACCCTCTGCAACTGAACTTCGTCGCCAAGGACTTCAAGCAGGATGACACGGGTCTGGAGTACATCGGCCGCCGCAACCAGCAGATGGGCGACGGCGGACTCATCGCACAGTTCACGGATACGGCCACGGGAGTACCGATCGCGGAGACCGACTCCGCCTGGCGCTGCCTGGTGATCCACGAGGCGCCGCTCGACCGCGCCTGCGTAGACGAGGACGAGCCTGAACCGGGCGTGGGACCGTGCCGGTTCACGGCGACGCCGGAGCCCGAAGGCTGGCGCAACCCTGGCTTCGATGACGGCGAATGGCCGTCGGCGGTCGAGCACAGCGCGGCGGCGGTCAGGCCGAAGGGCGGCTACGACGACATCTCGTGGCGGGACGGGGCGAGGCTGATCTGGTCGGCCGATCTCGAGACGCAGAACACGCTGCTTTGTCGGCTGACTGTGGGGCAACCAGTCAGCGCTTCGCCATGAAGGCGGCGACGGCTTCTCGGTGCGCGTCGCTCGTGTAGGCGGCGTTCAGCTCTTCCATCTCGCGGCGGTGGACCTCGTCGAGATCGTGCGATGAACCGTTCTTCGTCAGCAAGCGCTTGATGGCGCGGAGCGAGCTGTCGGCGTTCTCGCCGATCCGGGCGGCGAGTTCGAGCGCCCGGTCCAGCGTCTGGTCGTGCGGAACGACGGCGTTGGCGAAGCCCATCTCCCCGAGCTCCGTAGCGTCGTAGAGGGTTCCGGTCAGGCACATCTCGCTCGCCTTCGCCCAGCCGACGCGCTGCACGAGGAAGTGCGACGAGCAGAGTTCCGGCACCAGCCCCATCCGTACGAAGAACATGCCCACGCGGGCGCGTTCCGAGAGGACGATGACGTCGAAGGGCAGAGCCAGGGTGATGCCGACGCCGACGGCCACGCCGTTGATCGCGGCGATCATCGGCTTCGAGTCACGCACCAGTTCCACCCAGGGACGCGGCGGCCTGCGGTTGGCCTCCGCCCCGGCCTCGCCGCCGTCGAGCCGGGCCTTGAACTGCGCTCCGATGTCGGCGCCGGCGCAGAACCCGCGTCCCGCGCCGGTGACGACGATCGCCGCCAGCCCGGGGTCGTCGTTGGCGGCCTCGATCGCATCGACCAACTCGAAGTTCATCTGGCGGGTCCAGGCATTCAGCTTGTCCGGGCGGTTCAGGGTGAGGATGCGGGTGCGGCCCCGGTCCTCGACCAGGATCTGTTCGTAGTTCGGCGCGGTCATGGATGGTCTCCCCGATTGGCCCCTCCCGGGCCCGTGATGGAAATGCGCGGCGCGCCCGGAGCGTCTCAGGCTCCCTCGAGCACCGGCTCGATGCGCGGCGGCGGCGCGGTCGCCTCGGCCCGGCGCCGCGCCAGGGAGATCCGCGCGCGGCGCGCAACGAACCAGACGCAGACGAGGAACAAGGCGATCGCGTTGATCCGGAGCGGCAGGATCATCGTCGTGTGCACCGTCTCCGGCGACGACTGCATCTGGTGGATGCTCCGCCACCAGTTGACCGAGAAGTAGACCAGCGGCGCATTGACCGAAGCGACGATGCTCGCCGCCGCCGTCCATGGCGCGCGCCTGTGCTCCTCCGCGAAGCGGCGCAGCGCCAGCACGCCGAGGAAGGTCAGCCACATGACGAAGGTGAAGGTCAGCCGGGGATCCCAGGCCCAGTAGACGCCCCAGGTCGGCTTGGCCCAGACGATGCCGGAGAGCAGGCCGGCGGTCTCCAGAATGACGCCGACCTCGATCACCCCGACCAGCATGCCGTCGATCCAGTCCTTCCGCTTCCACAGCGAAGCGGCGCCCACGAAGCCGGCCCCGAGGAAGCAGACAAGCGCGTTCCACTGCAGCGGCACGTGGACGTAGAGGATGCGGTAGACCTCGCCCATGAAGCGTTCCGTGGGCGCCACGAAGAGGCCCAGGTAGACGCCTCCGATCAGCGCGGCGAGGCCGACCAGGCCGAACCAGTGCTCCCAGGCCCAGCCGCGTTTCGCGTCGACGGCGGTCATCGCGCCGGGACGTTAGCACCGCCGCCCCGTCTTGATACGGTCGGCGCTCGATTTCAGGCGGAGGAGCACACGGGCGATGACGGATTCCACGAACATCCTGGGCAAGCTGGGCGTCTGGGCCGGGCTCGACGGCCTGTCGGCGACGCAGGCAGCCGAGTTCGCGGCCGCCATCGAAGCCCAGGGCTACGGCGCGCTGTGGACACCCGAGGCAGTCGGCCGCGACCCGTTCGCGCTCGTCGCGTATCTCGGCGCCCGCACCGAGCGCATCACTCACGCCACCGGGATCGCCAACATCTACGCCCGCGACGCGATGACGACGAAGGCGGTGCACAAGACGCTGTCCGAGATGCTGCCGGGGCGCTTCGTCCTCGGCCTCGGGGTTTCCCATCCGCACCTGGTCACCCACCTGCGCGGGCACGAGTACAAACCGCCGGTGCCGAAGATGCGCGAGTACCTGGAGGCGGTCGGCAAGGCCTTCTACCGCGGAGCCGAGCCCGAGCAGGAAGCGCCGATCGTGATCGCCGCCCTGCGGCCGTTGATGCTGAAGCTCGCCGCGGAGGGCGCCGACGGCGCCCACCCCTACCTGGTCACGCCCGAGCACACGCGGCGAGCCCGCGAGATCATGGGCGAAGGCCCGCTCCTGTGCCCCGAGCAGAAGGTCATCCTGACCACGGACGCCGAAGCGGCCCGCAAGATCGGCCGAGCCAACCTCTACGTCTACCTGCGGGCACCGAACTACCAGAACAGCCTGCTGGAACTGGGCTACAGCGAGGACGACTGGCAGGAGTTCCAGGCCAGCGACCGCCTGGTCGACGCCCTGGTTGCCTGGGGCACGGAAGACCGGATCCGTGAACGCATCCAGGCCCACTGGGACGCCGGCGCCGACCACGTCTGCATCCAGGCGTTCCGGCCCGACGGCAAGCCGGGAGCGGACCTGGACGCCCTGGCGACCCTGGCCCCCGGAGCCTGACGGCCCGCAGCAACCGAACGAAGGAGAACGACCATGAAGAACCGCCACTCCACCTCCCTCATCGTGACCGTCGCCGTCTTCACACTGGCCGCACTCGCCTGCGCCCCGGCCGAGGAAGCCCCCGAACCCGTCGATCTCGAGGCGCCGCTCGCCGACCTCGGGGAAGGCTGGAACACGATCACTCCCGGCGGGAGCACGACCTGCTCCGACGGTTCGCCGTTCCGGTTCTTCGTCCGCAAGGCCGATCCGACCCAGCTCGTCTTCTACCTCCAGGGCGGCGGTGGATGCTGGACCGCCGAAACCTGCGACCCGCAGGGCCGGCCCACCTACACGATGACCGCGATCGAGGAGATGCGCTCACCGAGCGGCACGGAGCCCGAAGAGGGCGCGGCCCACGGCATCGCCGCGTTCAACCATCCGGAGAACCCGTTCGCCGACCACAGCTTCGTCTTCGTGCCCTACTGCACGGGCGATGTCCACATCGGTGACCGCGACACGGTGTACGACGTTCCGGCGACCGAAGAGGAACCGGCGCGCCAGGTGACGATCCATCACCGCGGCTACACGAACGGCCGGGCGGCCCTCGACTGGACCTACGAGCACTTCGTCGGACCCGAGACGGTGTTCATCACCGGCTCGAGCGCCGGCTCCATTCCGTCGCCGGTTTACGCCCGCCACTTCGCGGAGAACTATCCGACCGCCCGCATCACCGCGCTGGGCGACGGCGCTGGCGGCTACCGCAACCTGACCGAGGGCCGGCCGCACGAATCCTGGGGAACGCTGGCCGCGCTGTCCCACTTCGAGAACATGAACGAAGTGGACAGCGACAGCTTCTCGTTCGAGGCGCTCTACATCCAGGCCGCGAAGGCCCACCCCGAGGCGATGTTCACGAGGTATGACACCGCCGAGGACGACGTCCAACTCCAGTTCCTGCGAATCGCCGGCACCAACGTCGACGACGGCCTGCAGCCGCTGCTCGACGCGAACGAGGCGGACATCGACGCGGCGCTCGAAGGCCAGGACAACTACCGCAGCTACATCGCGGCGGGCGAGCTGCACACGATCATGCTGCGGCCGCAGTTCTACACGTACGAATCGGACGGCGTGAAGATCCGCGACTGGGTGGCGTCGCTCGCCGCCGGCGAGCCGGTCGACGATGTCCACTGCGGCGACTGCAGCGGGTCGCCTGAGCCGGAAACGGTGGAAGGCGGCGAAGCGACCGGGCCGTAGAAAGGTCGGCCTTCGGCCGGCGTGTCAAAGCCGCCTTCGGCGGCGGCGGGTCAGAAGACCCGCGCACCCAGTTTCTACTCCGGGAAGAGGCTCCGGTCCATCCCCGGGATGATCTTGAGCGCGTTGCGGAAGTAGATCTTCTCGAGCGCCCGGTCGGACAGGCCGAGGCCGTACATCTTCCAGTGGGCGTGGCGCTTCCGGTAGTAGTCGAAGTACTCATCCCGCGTCTCCAGCACGCGGAAGTAGATGTGGTAGCCCTCGATCGGGTCCCAGGAGTCCTTGCCCATCAGGACGCGGTCCTGGTACTGCTCGAGAAAGGCAGCGCCCGTGATCGGCTGCCGGCCGAGTTCGGCGAGGACCGCGCCGAGTTCGGTGTAGACGTTCGGCAGCTCGTCGAGCAGCTCGCCGAGCCGCGCCAGGTCGTTGCCGAGCCAGCCGAGATGGGCGTTGATGAAGGTCGTGTCGGGATGATTGCGGAACAAGTTGTGCTGCTCCCCCATCGTCTGCTCGAAGGAGGCGAAGCGCTTGGGATCGTCGCGACGCCGCCTCGGGAACATCTTGAGTTCGAGCCAGCGCTCGTTGTGCTCGTCCCAGGGGTCCCAGAACGGTGACGGCTCGCCGACGTGGATCAGGACCGGGATGCCCAGCTCGCCCGCCTTCTCCCACACCGGAGCGATCCGCGGGTCGTCGGCCGCCACCCGCTGGCCGTCGCTGTCGGTCTGGAACATGCTGAGGTTCTTGTAGATCTTGAGACCCTGTGCGCCCGCCTCGACGTCGGCTTCGAGCTGCGCCGCCGCCTTCTCACCCCAGCCGGGTTGGCCGATGCCCGAGAAGTCGACGTTCGCGTACACGACGAATCGACCCGGGTAGCGGCCCTTGGTGGCCGCGATGTTCCGCTGCAGCCCCTCGCCGCTGCCGCCGCTCAGGTTGACGAACACGGCCATGTTCAACTCGTCCATCGTCTTGATCATCTGGTCGATCCGCGCCGCATCGCCGCCGCGCAGATGGCCGTGAGCGTCGACGAAGGGGAACTTCGCGCGCGTCACCGGTCCGCCCGGCACCTTGAGCGTCGAGCGCGGCTCGTACGCCTCCACGGTCATCTCCTGGCCGACGGCCGGCAGCGCCGCGGCGAGCAGCAGGGAGGCGAGCAGGAACCACCTCGGACCAGCGATTCGGATCGACGCGTTCGAACGGTGAGTGGCCGGCATGTTCTCTTCCTCGGGTTCCAGATTGCTCGGCAAAGGCGTTGAAGCGGTCGGAGTCTACGGCAGGTTCCACCAGGCTACCCGCGTATACTCGCCGGCGATGTCCATCGTGCGCGCCGCCGAGGTCGTCGTGCTGCTCTGCACCGTGTACATCGCCTGCGGCCTGGTCTTCGCAACGCTCTTCGCCTGGCGCGGCGCCGACCGCATCGATCCCGCCGTTAGGTCGGCCGGGCTCGGGTTCCGCCTGATCATCCTTCCCGGCGTCGTCGCGCTATGGCCCGTGCTGCTTCGCCGGTGGCTCTCCGGCCCCCTGCCGCCGGTGGAGCGCAACGCGCACCGCGACGCGGCCGAACGCCGCGGCAAGGGAGGTTCCGGATGATCCGCGGCCTGCGCCGCCGCCACCGGCTGATCTGGGCGGTGCTGTTTCCTGTCGTGGCGTTGATACTGGTAGTCGCGTTGCTCTCGAGGCCCGAGCCGCCGTTGATGGACGAGATTCCCGCCGTGCGCCCGGTCGAAGCCGAGACGGTCAGCGGTGCCGAGGACCCTCAGCGGGAAGATGAAGGCCCGTGAGCGCCGAGTACCAGGCGGTCCTCTGGAACCGCAACAAGAAGCTCTACGACCTGACGATCGCGGCCGGCGTCGTGGCCTTTCTCGGCATCTTCGTCGGCATCGGCATCGCGACCCGCCCGCAGGCGACGATCGAAACCCTGCTGATCCGCGGCTTCGGCGCCGGCGCCCTGCTGCTGCTCCATGTCGTGCTCGCCATCGGGCCGCTCTGCCGGCTGGACTCCAGGTTCCTGCCCTTCCTCTACAACCGCCGCCACCTCGGCGTCTGCACGTTCCTGCTGGCCCTGGCTCACGGCGGGTTCTCGATCGTCCAGTTCCACGGCCTCGGCGTCCTCAACCCGCTGGTCAGCGTGCTTGCCAGCAACGGCAACTACGGCAGCCTGACCCAGTTCCCGTTCCAGGCGCTCGGCCTCCTGGCGCTGGTCATCCTGTTCCTGCTGGCGGCGACCTCGCACGACTTCTGGCTCGCGAACCTGACCGCGCCGGCGTGGAAGGCGCTCCACATGCTGGTCTACGTCGCCTACGGACTGATCCTGGTCCACGTGGCGCTGGGAAGCCTCCAGGCTCCGGAGCGATCGCCGGCGCTCGCCGTCCTGCTGGGCATCGGCTTCGCCGGCGTCGCCTCGTTGCACCTCGTGGCCGGCTGGCGCGAGCGCGCCCCGGCGCCGAACGCCGAGGTAGGCGGTGCCGCGGTCGATGTCTGCGCCGTCTCCGACATCCCCCTCGACCGGGCCCGGATCTTCCTGCTCAGCGGCGAGCGAGTGGCGGTGTTTCGTTACAGCGCGGACGGCGGCGAGCGAATCGCGGCCGTCTCCAACGTCTGCCAGCACCAGAACGGACCGCTCGGCGAAGGCCGGGTGATCGACGGCTGCATCACCTGCCCGTGGCACGGCTACCAGTACCGTCCCGAGGACGGCTGCTCGCCGCCGCCGTTCACGGAGACCATCCCGACCTTCAACGTCCGCGTCGAGAACGGCCGGGTGCTGGTCGATCCGCGTCCCAATCCGCCCGGGACCCATGCCGAGCCGGCACGGCTCGGCGCCGCGACCGGCGCCGGGGAGCCTTCGTGACCGGCGAGCGCCACGACGATTTCTACGTCGGCTATGTCGACGAGACGCCGCCTCGCGTCGCGCGTTTCGCCCGCCGCGCCGCGATCGGCCTCGTGCTACTGGCCACCGCCCTGGGCGCCGGTCTGGCGCTGCTGCTGGAGCGGTTCGACGAAGGCGTCTTCGAGTACGGCACGGTGCGGGACTACGAAGGCGAACTGTTCGTCGATCCCCATCCCCGGCTGCTGACGGCGGACGGACCGGCCGAGGGCTATCTGCTGGTCGGCGTGGGTAAACGGGCACTCGATGTAACCGGCGAGCCCAGCGCGCCCTCGACGCCCTCGCCGTCCAGGAAGACCGGGCTTTCGGGCACGCTCATCCGGAACCCGGAAGCGGCGATGCTGGAAGTCCACTCCCTCGATCTCCCTGAAGGAACCCTTGAAGCTGGACCCGCCGTCGAGCCGGACGCTCGGGCCGCTCAATCCGCTCCGCCGACCAGCGGCTCGCCCCTCGACGGCGAGAGGGCCGGTCCGGAGTCCGAGGTGACAACCATCGTCACTCACGTCCGTGGGCACACCCTGCTGGGCGAGATCGTCGACACGAAGTGCTATCTCGGCGCCATGAAGCCGGGCCGCGGCAAACCCCACCGGGACTGCGCCTCGCTCTGCATCCGGGGCGGCATTCCGGCCGCGCTCCTGGTGCGGACGGAAGGCGGAGAGCGTCACCTGGTCCATCTGCTGAACCCGCAGGGCAAGCCGTTGGGGCGCGAGCTCCTCGAGTGGGTGGGCGAACCGGTGGAAGTGTGGGGAACCCTGAGGCGGCGCGAGAACCGCCTGTTCCTGCGGACAATCACCATCAGACCGACACGCGCCCCGGCGCCATCCATCGTCGTCCCGGCGGCGCGCGAACCCGGGGCTGCAACAGCCGATGACTGAACCGGTACGCAGCAACGCCTCGGCAACCGGTTCGTGCGGCGGCAGCGTTCCGAGCCCCGAACGCCTGCCCGACGGTCAGATCGAAGCCGGCACCTACCGCCTGCGCTTCGCCCGCACCGCCGCCGACATCGACCGGCTGCTCGCGCTCCGTTTCGAGGTCTTCAACCTGGAGCTGGGTGAGGGCCTCGACGAGTCGTACGACACCGGCCGCGACACGGACGACTTCGACGCGAGTTGCCACCACATGCTGGTCGAGCGGACGGACGGCACGATGATCGGCACGTACCGAATGCAGACGGCCGCCATGGCGGCCCGCGCCAACGGTTTCTACTCGGCCATCGAGTACGACCTGGACGCCCTGCCCCGCAGCGTGCTCGAGCAGTCGGTCGAGATCGGCCGGGCCTGCATCCATCGCCGGCACCGGAAGCGGACCGTTCTCTTCCTGCTCTGGCAGGGCCTGGCCCGCTACATGGTGCACAACCGCCTCCGCTACCTGTTCGGCTGCTGCTCCCTGACCAGCCAGGACCAGGCCGCCGGCATCCGGCTCTACCGGCAGCTCGTCGCGGCGGGCAAGGTCCGGCCCGACCTCGACGTACCGGTGCTCGAGCACGCCCGCTGCGAGGCGCCGGCCGAGGCGGTCGAGAACCGTCCGGAGGTCGAGATACCGGCCCTGTTCGCGACCTATCTGCGCTACGGCGCCCTCGTCTGCAGCCGGCCGGCCATCGACCGCGACTTCAAGACGATCGACTACCTGGTCCTGATGGACACCGCGACGCTCAGCCGGCGCATCCGGCTGATCTTCGGACTCGACCGGGCGCCGGCGGCCGGACCGGCCACGCACGCCGCCGACGCCTGAGGGAATGCGCCTCCTGCGCGTCTGCCGGCTGGCCTGGCGTGGCCCGGCATTCCTCCTGCTCACGCTGGCCGCGTGGCTGCCGCTGTTCGTGCTGAAGCCGTTTCTCGCGGGCCGCCGCTACCCGACCTGGCGGAAGGTCCGCGCCGGCATCATGCGCCGCTGGGGCCGCGCCTGCCTGGCGGTGCTCGGCTGCCGGGTGACGGTCCGTGGCGCGCCGCCGGCGCCGCCCTGCCTGCTGGTCTCGAACCACATCTCCTACGTCGACATCCTGGTGCTCGCGGCCTACTCGCCCGCCCGCTTCGTCTCCAAGGCCGAGATCGCGGACTGGCCCCTGGCCGGCACCGTCTGCCGAACGGTCGACATCATCTTCGTCGACCGCGGCCGGCGCCGCGACGTGACCCGGGTCGGCGAACAGATCGCCGAAGCCCTCGAGGCCGGCGACCCGGTCATCCTCTTCCCCGAAGGCACCTCGACCCCCGGCGACGCGGTGGCCACCCTCAAGCCCTCCCTGCTGGCGCCGGCCGCCGTCCAGGAACTGCCGGTCCACTGGTCCGTTCTGCGCTACGAGACACCGGATGACGAGGATCCCGCCTTCCTGAGCGTCGCCTGGTGGGGCGAGATGCCGATGACGCCGCACGCGCCCGAGCTGCTCAAGCTCCGCCGCATCGAGTGCGCACTCGAGTTCGGAGCGGAACCGTTCCGCAACGCGGACCGCAAGGAACTCGCGGGCCTGCTGCGGCGCCGGATGACGGCGGCGTTCCGGCCGATGGTCTCGAGCGAGAAAGCGGCCGCCTCAACCGGCGACCGCCGGTTCCCATGACGACCTCCGGGCGGCGTCTGCCCTGGCTCCGGATCGCGCTCGGCGCCTATGCCGCCGCGCTGCTCGCGTCGACCGCCGTTCGCATCGTTGCGCCCGAACCGCCGCTGCCCGAACACCGCAAGACGATGGAGATCCCGACGCCGAGCGGCGAAGGCACGCTGCGCATCGCCTGGAACGAAGCGCCGGGAACCGACGAGAGCATGTTTCCGCTCGTCTTGCTCCACGGTTCGCCCGGAAGCGCCGACAACTTCCGTCAACTCCGGGTGATCTGGGTTCTGAGAGCACTGGCCGAACCGGCTGGCGACACGGACCAGAGCAGTGAGGCGGGGATCCGCAGCCGGCGGCTCATCACGCCCGACTTGCCAGGCTTCGGCGCCTCCGACAATCGCGTCGCCGACTACTCCTCCCGCGGCCACGCCGACTCGACGCTGAAGCTGCTCGACCGGCTGGGCGTCGACCGGTTTCACGTCCTCGGTTTCAGCATGGGCGGCGCGGTGGCGCTGCATCTCGTCGACCAGGCGCCCGACCGGGTGGCGTCCGTGATCATGGTCTCCTCGGTCGGCGTGCAGGAACTCGAGCTCCTGGGCGACTACACGGTCAACCACGGTCTGCACGGTCTCCAGCTCGGCCTGCTCTGGACGATCCGGAACCTGGTTCCCCACTTCGGCCTGCTCGACATCCCCGCAGCCCGCTCCTACGCCCGCAACTTCTACGACACGGATCAGCGACCACTACGAGGCATCCTGGAGTCCCTCGAAGCGCCGGTCTTCATCATCCACGGCGCGCGGGATCCACTGGTCCCGGCCGCCGCGGCGCTGGAGCACCACCGCGTCGTGCCGCACAGCGAGCTGTGGATGCGGCCGGACAGCCACTTCTTCCTGTTCCGCGGCGGCGACGACCTGATGGATCGGATCGAGGAGTTCCTGGGCCGCGTCGAAGCGGGCGAGGCGGCCACGCGCGGCGATGCCGAAGCGGAGCGGCTGCGGCGGGCGGCACTGCCGTTCGACGACATGGACCTGCCGCCGTTCACCGGTCCCGCCCTGCTGATCGTCTTCCTGCTTCTCGTTTTCGCCGCGTACGCCAGCGAGGACCTGACCTGCATCACCGCCGGTCTGCTCGTCGCCCAAGGCCGGCTCGACTTCCCCGTGGCCGTCGCCGCCTGCTACGCCGGCATCCTGAGCAGCGACCTCGGCATCGCCTGGCTGGCGCGCGTCCTCGGCCGGCCCGCGCTCAGACTGCCGCCCTTCAAGTGGTGGGTCAGCGAAGCGAGGTTCGAAGAGGCTTCGGCCTGGCTGCGGCGGCGCGCCCTGGTCGTCGTTCTGGTCAGCCGTTTCCTGCCGGGAACGCGGCTGCCGACGTGCCTGGCGGCCGGCATCCTGCGCACGAGCCTGCTCCGGTTCTGCTTCTACTTCGCTCTCGCCGTGGCCATCTGGACACCCGCCTTCGTCGGCGTCAACGCGCTCCTGGGACGCGAGGCGGTGGAACGTTTCGGCGGCCGGCTGCCGGGGGGGCTGCTCGGCGCCGCGCTGGCGCTGGCGGCCGTCATCTTCACCGTCCGGAGCGTCGTTGTGCCGCTCTTCACCTGGCGCGGCCGCCGCCTCTGGCGCGGCCGCCTGCTGCGCATCCGGCACTGGGAGTTCTGGCCGATGTGGGCGTTCTACCCGCCGCTCGCGCTCTACATCCTCTGGCAAGGCCTGCGACGCGGCAGCCTCACCGCGTTCACCGCGATCAACCCCGCCATGCCTCTCGGCGGCCTGCTCGGAGAATCGAAGAGCGACATCCTGGACGGGCTCGCCGGCATCGGCGACGCGCTGCCCGCCTGGAAGCGAATGCCGGCGGGAAGCCATGAGGAACGCATCGCGGCTCTGCGCTGCTTCCTGGAAGAAGAGAAGCTGGACTATCCGGTCGTGCTCAAGCCGGACACCGGCGAGCGCGGCCGCGGTGTCGCCGTGGCGCGCTCCGAAGCCGATGCGGCGACCTTCTTCGAGGAGACGCCGGGACCGGCGCTCGCGCAGGAGTACGTCGCGGGCGAGGAGTACGGCGTGTTCTGGGCTCGCCACCCGGGCCGCCACGACGGGCACGTCTTCTCGATCACCCACAAGGTCCGGCCCACGGTAACCGGCGACGGAACCAGCACCCTCGAACGGCTGATCCTGGCCGACGCGCGCGCCGTCGCCATCACCCACGTCTACCGGCGCGAACATCCGGAAGCGGCGACGCGGATCCCGGCCGCCGGCGAGGAAATCGAACTGACCGAGGTCGGCGCCCACTCGCGCGGGACGATCTTCCTGGACGCGAACGACCTCCACACGCCCGAACTCGAACAGGCGATGAACACGATCTGCACCGCCTACGAGGGCTTCGACTTCGGCCGTCTCGATGTCCGCGCCCCCAGCGCCGAAGCCCTGCGGCGCGGTGAGGGCCTCCGCGTCCTGGAAGTCAACGGCGTGACCTCCGAGGCGACGCACATGTACGACGCCCGCTACGGCTTCTTCGCCGCCCACGCCATCCTGCGGCGCCAGTGGCGGATGGCCTTCGACCTCGCCGCCGAGCACACTCGCGACGGCGCCCAACCGGCGACCGTGAGTGAGATCGTCCGCGCCGTCCGGGCAGAACGACGAGCCCGCCGCGGCGCGGCGTAGCGCCTTACCCCGCCTTCGCGGACGCCTTCTTCTTCGTCGTCCGCCGCCGCGGCTTCGGCTTCTCCAGGGCGTCGAGTCGCGCTTCGATCGCGCTCAGCCGCTCGATCACCGCCTCCAGGTCGGCCTTGCCGGGGACGCCGAGCTTCTCGAGTCGCCGCTCCAGGTGCTCGTCGATTCCCGTCCGCGCCTTGGCCCGGGTCTGCTCGATTCCCTTCTCGGCGGCGGAGCGCACCTGCTGGACCTTCTCCTCGGCCTTGTCCCGCCAGTTGCCCAGGGAGTCCCGACCCTGGCTTTCGACCTTCTCGCCGCGGGCGACCAGCCGGTCGAAGACCTTGGCCCCCGCGTCCGCCGCTTCGCCCGCCACGCCGACGCCGGCGAGCGCCACCTTGTGAGCCTTGTCGACGGCGGATTCGACCACCGCCCGCGCTTTCGATTCGCTATCCCTGGTTTCCGCCGCGGATGCTGCTGTCATCTCGTTCTCCCCTTGTCTAGCGCCTTGCCGCCAGCCGCCGCTTCACCGTCTCGATGGGATTGCGATAGTCCACCGTGCCGAGGCCGCGGTTGGTCAGCTTGTAACCGATCAACGCCTGCAGCTTCTCCGGCATTTCCACCACGACTTCCCACGGCACGCCGACGAACTGGTTCTCCCGCTGCTTGAGCCACGCCAGGTTGAAGTTGAAGTTGATCGACCGTCGATACCCGTTGTCCGTCGAATTCCCGCCGCCCCGGTGCCAGACGGCGCCGTCCCAGAGGAACAGCGCCCCGGCCGGCATCTCCACGGTCAGCGTGGGCACGTCCGGATCGACCGGATCGGCAGAGCGGTGGCTGCCGGGAACGATCTCCGTCGCCCCGTTCTCGGCCGTAAACGGATCGAGCGCGATCAACGTGTTGGCGATCAGCGGAAAGTGCGGCCGCGCAAGCGGATAGTGGCCGTCGTCCTGGTGCATCCGCTGGCGACGGTCGCCCGGGCCCGGGCGCATCGCGGCGACGCCGGAGACCTGGTAGTCCGGGCCGAGCACCGCCTCCACCAGCCCCAGCAGGCGGTCGTCCATGAGGAGTTCGTCGACGGCGCGGGTCTTGGCCAGCAGGTTGTGGGTGTGGATCGTCTGCTGGCCGTAGTCGTCCGTCAGCCGGCTGCCGATCTCGTCGAAAACGGGGGCGAGGCCACGCCGCAGCCCCTCCAGCATCTCTTCGTCCAGGAAGTCGGGCACCACCGTGTAGCCGTCTTGGCGGACCTGGCGCGCTGAAGTCTCGATATCCATGAAGTCCCGTGAACAGTGATCCGTTGAAGCTTGCGCGGCAGCGTAACAAAGCGGGTAGCCTTCGTCCCATGACAAGAAAGACGATGTACAGCCGACCGATGTTCCGGGCCCTCCTGGCGACGCTGATCACGTTCGTCGCCTTCTCCGGCGCCTGGGCGCAAAGCGACGCCTCGACCCAGGCCTTCACGGCGAGCGACGGCGTCGAGATCCACTACCTCGTCGAGGGCCGCGGCGACCCGGTCGTGCTGCTCCACGGCATCACCGGCACCGCCGCCTCGAACTGGGGCGCCGCCGGCATCATCGGCCGGCTGGCCGAGGAGTTCCAGGTCATCGCCGTCGACCAGCGCGGGCACGGCAAGAGCGGCAAGCCGCACGACGCGGCGAGCTACGGCGAGCGCATGGCCCTGGACGTCGTCGACCTGCTCGACCACCTGAGGCTGCAGCAGGCGCACGTCGTCGGCTACTCGATGGGCGGCTTCATCACGATGAAAGTCGTCGCCCTCGCGCCTGACCGGTTGATGTCGGCCGTGGTCGGCGGCGCCGGCTGGCCCAGCCCCGAACTGCGCGACGACGCGATGTTCGACGCGCTCGCGGAGTCTCTCGAGGGGGGCAACGGCGGAGGCCCCCTGGTCGAGTTCCTGTGGCCGGGCGAGGAACCGCCGACCCCCGAGCAGGTTCAGGCGATCGGCCAGGCGATGGTCGCCTCGAACGACCAGGCGGCCCTGGCAGCGGTCGTCCGCGGCATGGCCGGTCTCGACGTGAGCGCCGAACTCCTGCGCGTCAACAAGGTGCCGACCCTCAACATCATCGGCAGCGACGATCCCCTGAAGCCCAACGCCGACGCTCTGGTCGACACCATGCAGGAGCACCGCCTCCACGTCATCGAAGGCGCGAACCACATGAACACCCTGAACTCCCCCGAGTTCGTCGACACCGTCCGCGCTTTCTTCATCGAACTCTGCAACTGCGCGTAGCGGCGACGCGCGGCTGCAACTGCTGACGGCGCTACGCCGAGAGCTGCGTCTCGACGAGCGTCGTCCAGTAGCGCATGCCGACCGGCAGGACGTCGTCGTTGAAGTCGTAGCGCGGGGTGTGGAGCCCGGCGCTTTCGCCGTTGCCGAGGAACATGAAGGCGCCAGGGCGCTCCTGGAGCATGTAGGCGAAATCCTCGGAGCCCATCACCGGGGCCAGGCTCGTGGTGACTTCCCTGCCGACCTCGCGGGCGGCGTTGGCCGCCTTCTCCGTCTGCTCGGCGTGGTTCACCGTCGCCGGGTAGTAGTGGCGGTACTGGAACTCGAAGCCTGCGCCGTGGGCGGTGCAGATGCCGCGGCCGATCTGGCGCATCCGCCGCTCGACCAGCTTCTGCACCTCGGGCAGGAACGCCCGGACGCAGCCGCCGTGGACGACCCGGCTCGGGATCACGTTGTCCGCGTGACCGCCGTGGACACGGGCCACCGTGATCACCGCGCTATGGAGCGGATCCACGTTGCGGGCGACGATCGTCTGCAGGGCGAGGACGATCTCGGCCCCTATCGGGATCGGGTCCACCGTGCCGTGAGGAAACGCCGCGTGGCCGCCCGCGCTGGTCACCGCGAACTCGAAGACGTCGATGGCCGCCATCAGCGGCCCGGCGCAGAGGCCGAAATTGCCGACGTCCATGCCCGGATAGTTGTGGACGCCGTAGACCTCCTCGGCCGGGAACTGCTCGAACAGCCCCTCCTCGATCATCACCCGGGCGCCGCCGTCCTTCTCCTCCGCGGGCTGGAAGAAGAAGTAGACCGTGCCGTCGAAGGACCGGTTCTCGCTCAGGTGCTTCGCCGCGCCGAGCAGCATCGCGGTGTGGCCGTCGTGGCCGCAGGCGTGCATCTTGCCGGGGTTCCGGGAACGGTGCTCGAAGTCGTTCTCCTCGTGAATCGGCAACGCGTCCATGTCCGCCCGCAGCGCGATGCTGCGGTCAGACGAACCGGACCTGAGCACGCCGACCACCCCGGTGCCGGCGAGGCCGCGATGAACCTCGATGCCGCCGAAGGACTCGAGCAGCTTCGCCACCTTGCCGCTCGTCACCTTCTCCTCGAACGCGAGTTCCGGGTGCCGGTGGAAGTCCCGGCGCCAGGACCTCATCTGTTCGTGCAGCGGATCCATGAGCTTCGATGGTAGCGGACGATCGAACCTCTCAACGACCGCCTTCGGGGGCGAACGGGTCGAGCACCGGGACTCCGAACGGCTCGAAGTCCCGGACATTCCGGGTAACCACCGTGAGGCCATGAGTTCGGGCCACGGCCGCGATCATCGCGTCCTGGACCAAGGCTCCGGACTGCCGGTGCATCAGCCGTCCCCATTCTCTGAACGCGGCTGAGTCCAGAACCAGGACGGGATAGGCAAGGACCACCTGCTCCAGCCATGTCTCCAACTCCCGAGCCTTGTCCGCGTCCGTCGCCCTCGTGATCTCGATTCCCGCCTGGATCTCGCCGATCGTGACCGCAGAGAGATGAAGACGCTCGGACGGCACGCCGCGAATCCACCGCAGAACCGACGGATGCGGGCGAGGACGTCGCAACTCGGATACGACGTTCGTGTCGAGCAGATACACGGAAGTCAGTCGAAACGCGGCGCGGCGCGGCGGCGCAACGCCCGCCGCGGCGGAGCCAGGGTCTCGGTCCGCGGTTCAGAGGCCAGCAGCAGCGTCTTGAGGTCCGGCCTCGACGCCCGCAGCAGCAGCCGCCACTGCTCGATGGGCACCAGGACGGCCGTCTCGACGCCACGCTTCGTCACGATCTGTGGCCCCTCGGCGACACTCGTCTCCAGGAACTCGCTGAAACGGGCCTTCGCATCCTGCACCTGCCACACGTTGTCCATTCGTGGTCCCCAGGTCGTCGACAGAAGAGACTAGGCTTCAGACTAGTCCGACGTAGGCAGGCACGTCAATCGCCCGGCCAACCACCATGCGCCCGGTAGGTACACTCCGCATCGCCGACGCCACTCGGTATCCGACTCGCCCTGCGGCGAAGCAGCTTCCTCATGGCTATACCCGCCCGAACTCCCAAGCCCCGCCGGCACGTCTACGACGCCGCCGAAATCGAGCCGAAATGGCAGCGGATCTGGCGCGAGCACGAGGCCTTCCGCACGCCGGACGACCCCGAGATCCTGAAGAGCCGGCCGAAGTACTACGTCCTCGACATGTTCCCGTACCCCTCCGGGGCGGGGTTGCACATCGGTCACCCGGAGGGCTACACGGCGACCGACGTGGTGGCGCGCAAGCGGCGCATGGAGGGCTACAACGTCCTCCACCCGATGGGCTGGGACGCCTTCGGGCTGCCGGCGGAGCGCGCGGCGGTGCGCGAGAACCAGCACCCGCGGCTCATCACCCAGCGAAACGTGGCGAACTTCCGCCGCCAGATCGAGCGCCTCGGCTTCTCCTACGACTGGGAGCGGGAGGTCAACACGTCCTCCGCGGACTACTACCGCTGGACGCAGTGGATCTTCCTGGAGCTGCACAAGCGCGGCCTCGCCTACCTGGAGGACGTGCCGGTCTGGTGGTGCCCGGCGCTGGGCACCGTGCTCGCCAACGAGGAGGTCAAGGACGGCGCCTACGTCGATACGGGAGATCCGGTCGAGAGACGAACGATGCGGCAGTGGATGCTCCGGATCACCGCCTACGCCGAGCGGCTGCTCGAGGATCTCGACGACGTCGACTGGCCCGAGTACGTCAAGGAGATGCAGCGCAACTGGATCGGCAAGTCCCACGGCGCCGAGATCCGGATGCCGATCGCCGGCGCCGACGAGAGCTTCCCTGTCTTCACGACCCGGCCGGACACCCTGTTCGGCGCCACCTACTGCGTGCTGGCGCCGGAGCACCCGCTCGTTTCCCGGGTCACGACCGGCGAACAACGCGCCGCCGTCGACGCCTACGTCGACGAGGCGACGAACAAGACCGAACTGCAGCGCACCGACCTGGCGAAGGACAAGACCGGCGTCTTCACCGGCGCCTCCGCCACGAACCCCGCCACCGGCGAACCGATGCCGATCTGGGTCGCCGACTACGTCCTGATGAGCTACGGCTCGGGCGCGATCATGGGCGTCCCCGGCCAGGACCAGCGCGACTGGGACTTCGCCGTCGAATTCGACCTGCCGATCGTCCGCACCGTGGCGCCGCCGGACGGCTGGGACGGCGAGGCGTACATGGAGGACGGCCCCGCAATCAACAGCGGATTCCTGGACGGCCTCCAGGTCGACGACGCGAAGGAGCGGATGATCGAGTGGCTCGTCGAGCACGGCCACGGCACCCGCCGGGTCGAGTACCGGCTGCGCGACTGGCTGTTCTCCCGGCAGCGCTACTGGGGCGAGCCCTTCCCCGTCCTCCACGTGCTCGACGACGACGGCGAGCCGACCGGCGAGATCCTGCCCGTGCCGCGCGAGGACCTGCCGGTCGAACTCCCCGAGGTCGACGAGTTCAAGCCGACCGCCGACGGCCGGCCGCCGCTCGCCCGCGCTGGCGACGACTGGCTCATCGTCACCCTGCCGGACGGCCGCGAGGCAAGGCGCGAGACGAACACGATGCCGCAGTGGGCGGGCTCCTGCTGGTACTTCCTGCGCTACATCGACCCGAAGAACACGGAGGCGCCCTGGTCACGCGAGCTGGAGCGCTACTGGATGCCGGTCGACCTGTACATCGGCGGCGTCGAGCACGCGGTGCTGCATCTGCTCTACGCGCGCTTCTGGCAGAAGGTGCTCTACGACGCCGGCCTGGTCTCGACCTCCGAGCCGTTCGCCCGCCTGTTCAACCAGGGGATGATCCTGGCCTACAGCTACCGCGACGAAGCGGGCAAGTACCACCATCCGGACACCGTGGACTGGCGGGACGACCGGGTGTTCCTCGCCGGCACGGACGAGCCGCTCGAAGCCCGGGTCGAGAAGATGTCCAAGTCGAAGCTGAACGTCGCCAATCCGGACGACGTGATCGAGCGATGGGGCGCGGACTCGCTCCGGCTGCACGAACTGTTCATGGGGCCCCTCCACCAGCAGAAGCCCTGGCAGACCAAGGACGTGGACGGCGTTCACCGCTTCCTGCAGCGGACCTGGCGCCTGGTCGTCGACGAGCGGACGGGCGAACTCGCCGACAGCGTCGGAGACGACCGCACGGCCAATGCCGAACTGAACCGCCTGCTCCACAAGACGATCCGCAAGGTCGGCGAAGACATCGACTCGCTCGACATGAACACCGCGATCTCGCAGATGATGATCTGGGTCAACGCGGCGACCGCCGCGGAGCAGGTGCCCCGCCGGTCGCTCGAGGCCTTCCTCCGCATCCTCTCGCCCTTCGCGCCCCACCTCGCCGAGGAGCTCTGGTCCCGTCTCGGCTGCGAGGGCCTGATCTGCCACCAGGAATGGCCCGCCTACGACCCGGAACTCGTCGTCGACGAGACGATCAACGTCGTCGTGCAGGTCATGGGCAAGAAGCGCGACGTCCTCCAGGTGCCCGCCGACGCCGACAGGGCGACCCTGGAGAAGCTCGCGCTCGCCTCGGACAACGCTCGCCGCTTCATGGACGGCAAGGAACCCCGCAAGGTGATCGTGGTGCCGGGCCGGCTCGTCAACATCGTCGTCTGAACGGACTGTCCTCCGCTGGGTGCGCGGGTCTTCTGACCCGCTGCCGCCGAAGGCGGCCATGTGCACGCGCCGGCCGCCAGGCCGGCTCCGCTCTGAGGAATCGGTTATCATCTCCCGCCCCCGGAGGCGCTGCCACGCATCCGCCCCGGGCCCCAACCTCAGCGAGACGATCATGAAGAGCGATATGCACCCCGAACTCCACCCGGTCGTATTCATCGACCCGTCGGCGAACGCCGAGTTCATCTCCCAGTCGACGATGACGAGCGACAAGACCCGGGACATCGACGGCGTCGAGCACTACGAGATCCGGCTCGAGATCTCCTCCGCGTCCCACCCCTTCTACACGGGACGCCAGCACTTCGTCGACAGCGCCGGTCAGATCGAGAAGTTCCAGCGCCGCTACGGGCGCAAGTAGCGCCCCCGCAGCTAGCTCAGCGCCCGCCACACCTGGGCGACGGCGAAGCAGAGCACGAAGCCGAGCGCAACGGGCAGCAGGGCCGAGACCGCGGTCCAGCGGACGCTGCGGGTTTCCTTCCAGATCGTGTACAACGTCGTCGAACAGGGGTTGTGGACGAGGGAGAAGAGCATCAGGCAGACGGCGGTGAGCAGGGTGAAACCGCCGGCCTCGAGGACGCCGGCGGTCGCGGTCTGTGAGTCGAGCTCGAACATGACGCCGGCGCCGGCGCCGACGCCCGGCACGCCGGCCACGAGCACGGTCAGCATGAGAATCGTCGGGATCACGATCTCGTTGGCCGGGATCGCGATGATGTAGGCGACGAGGATGATCCCGGTCAGGCCAAGGGCGAAGCCGAAGGGGTCGAGGACGCCGATCAGGCCCTCGGCCAGCGATGCCTCGCCGGCGCGGACGTTGCTGAGCAGCCAGATGACCGCCCCGGCGGGCGCGGCGAAGATCACCGCCCTCCAGAGCACGATGAGCGTCCGGTCGATGATCGAGGTGTAGATCGTCTGCAGCACCCGTGGCGGCCGGTAAGGCGGCAGCTCGAGCGAGAAGGCGGACGCCTCGCCGCGCAGGACGGTGCGCGACAGGAACCAGGAGACGGCGAAGGTCAGCACGACGCCCAGCACGGCGACCGCGACGACGGAGAGCGCCGAGACCGCGCCCGCGACGTGCGCCGGCACGAGGCCCCCGATGAAGATCGAGGCGACGAGAATCTGGGTCGGCCAGCGGCCGTTGCAGAGCGCGAAGTTGTTCGTGATGATCGCGATCAGACGCTCTCGCGGGCTGTCGATGATCCGCGTGGAGACGACCGCCGCCGCGTTGCAGCCCCAGCCCATCGCCATCGTCAGCGCCTGCTTGCCGTGAGCGCCGACACGGTGGAACATGCGGTCGAGGTTGAACGCCACTCGCGGCAGGTAGCCGAAGTCCTCCAGTAGCGTGAACAGCGGGAAGAAGATCGCCATCGGCGGCAGCATCACGGCGACGACCCAGGCGGTGGCCAGATAGACGCCGTCGATCAGGAGCCCGTCGAGCCACCAGACGAGGCCGAACGCGCCGGCAACGTCCTTCAGCAGCGGATGGACCGTGTCGATCAGGAGCGACGCGAGCAGCGACGACGGCACGTTCGCGCCCGCGATCGTCAGCCAGAAGACGACCGTCAGCATGAGCAGCATCAGCGGGAAACCGAACACGCGGCTGGTCACCAGGCGGTCGAGCGTGGCGTCGAAGTCGAAGCGGCGGTGCTCGCCGTCGCGGGAGACGGCGCGGTCGGCGATGCGGGCGGCTTCAGCGTAGACCGCCTCGGTCAACGCCTGGTGGAAGTTGCGGCCCACCCCCCATCGCAGCTGGCCAGCCAGCTCCAGTACGGCCGCGCGGGCCGCGGGGTCGGCGGCAATGGCGGGCTCCGCCAGTTCGGCGGCGGCCGCCCGGGTCGCCTCCGGTTCGGCAACCGCCGAAACGTCGGCACCGTCTTCCCGCACTCCCAGGTCAACGAGTTCCGCCAGCGAACCGCTCTCCACCGCCGCGGCCAGCGTACGGTCGCCGTCGAGCAGCCGGAGAGCGACCCACTGTGGATTCGGCAGCGTCGGGAACGCATCCTGGATCGCTCCGGACAACCGGCGGGTCGCCTCGCTCAGCACCGGGGACCGGCCGCCGACACGCCGCGGCCGGCAACGGTAGGAACCCGTCGCCACCTCCGCGACGACCCGGTTGAGTTCCTCGAGGCCCTCGCCGGAGCGGGCCGCCGTCGCCACCACCGGCACGCCGAGATCCCGCGCCAGACGCCGCGCATCGACCGTCAACCCCTTGCGCCGCGCCTCGTCCATCAGGTTGAGGCAGACGACGGCGCGGTCCGTGATCTCGAGCACCTGGAGCGCCAGATTCAGGTTCCGCTCCAGGCGCGTCGCGTCGACGACGATCACCGTGACGTCCGGTCGGCCGAAGAGAATGAAGTCGCGGGCGGTTTCCTCGTCGAGACTGGACGAGAGCAACGAGTAGGTCCCCGGCAAGTCGACCAGCTTGTAGCGGTCGCCGCCGTACTCGAAACCGCCCTCCGCGCGGGTCACCGTCTTGCCGGGCCAGTTGCCGGTGTGCTGGCGCAGGCCGGTCAGGGCGTTGAAGACCGTGCTCTTGCCCGTGTTCGGGTTGCCGGCCAGGGCGACGACGTAGTCCCAGTCGCTCATGTCGACGCCGAGCCGGACGAGGTTGCCCAGGTGATGCGCCGGGCAGTTGGCGCAGTCTTGCGCGAGCGCTGGTTGGGTCATGCCGACGCCTCCTGCGCGAGCTGCCGCACCTGGATCTGATTGGCCTGCGACCGGCGCAGGGCGATCACCGCGCCGCGCACCCGGTAGGCGACCGGATCACCCGAGGGGCTGGCCATCTTCGCTTCCACCAGAGTGCCCGGAAGCAGTCCCAGGTCGAGCAGCCGGCGACGCTCCATGCCGCGGCAGAAGCGGGAGAAGCCGACTACCTGCGCCTGCTCGCCGACGGCCACGTCCGACAGCGATCCAGTGGCGTCAGCCGCTGCCGAAGTTCCGCCGGAGGCGTCCTCCTCGGCCCGAATGGCGAAGATGTTCGCCGCGATGACCGGCGCCAGCACGACCTCGTCCAGGTCGGCTTCGAAACGGATGCGCTCGGCCGCCACGGACGCGATGCGCAGCCTCATGCCGGGATGCACGCCCTCGGCGACCAATTGCGCGTAAATCGCGGCGGGCTCGTCCTCGACGTGGACGACTTCGACTTCGTCGCCGGCCTCGAAGTCCGTCAGCGCCCGGCCGGCTCGCGGTGGAAGGTCGCCTTCCTCGGTCGGGATCGGGTCGCCGTGCGGGTCGAACGGCGGATGGCCCAGCCGCACCGACAGTTCCTCGGCCTGCTCGGCGGAAGTCCTGTGCTCCCGGCGCTCCGCCTCCGGGTGCCAGCGTTCCGGCTCCATCCCTGTCTCGTCCGCGAGATAGCGCTCCCACAGCCGGTGAATGCGGATGACGCGCAGCGCCTCGCTGCGTCCTTCGGCGGTCAGCCGGAACCCCCCTTCCGCCGACACGATGAGCCCCAGCCTCTCCATGCGGGCGAGAAGCTCGGTGCTGCGCCGGCCCCCCAGCCGCAACACGCCGACGAGACTCTGGTGGGTCGCCTGACGCCCCTGGTACTCGCAGTCGAAGAGGTGCTTCAGCGCGTCCTCGGTGCGTGTCCGGTGCAGGACGCGCCAGCCGGAACGCCAGCGCCACAGCCAGCCGCGGTCGGGCCATGCCACGAGGGCGGCCAGGGCGACGACCGCGGCGAGAATAACCAGTGCAAGAAGCGGGTTCATGGTGTTCGGGGAGCGTTCGCGCGGGGATGATTCGTTTCCGCGAATCGGAGTTTTAGTCTACACTAAGTCTCCTTGGAGCGTCTCGCGACGATAGAGTGACTCTGCAATGACAGGCTTCCTACAGTCGACCTGGAGCGTGCTCGCCGAGCTCGCACCCTGGCTGCTGTTCGGCGCCCTTCTCGCCGCGCTGCTGCACGTCCTGCTGCCTCGCAACCTGATCCGCCGGCAGCTCAGCGGCTACGCCGGCACGATCAAGGCGGTTGTCCTGGGCGTGCCCCTGCCGCTCTGCTCCTGCGGCGTGATCCCGGCCGGCATCGGCCTCAAGCGCACCGGCGCCAGCAACGGCTCGGCGATGGGCTTCCTGATCAGCACGCCGCAGACCGGCGTCGACTCGATCCTGGTCAGCGCGACCTTCCTCGGCTGGCCCTTCGCCCTGTTCAAGGTCGCGGCCGCCGCGGTGACCGGCATCGCGGGCGGCTGGTGGGTCGAGGGGATGAAGGACGACGGCGCACCGGTCGAGGAGGAGGCTCCGCCCGAGGACGCCACCGGCGAACCGGCTAGCGGGCATCGCATCGGCGGCAAGGTCCTTCCCAGGATCACCGAGATGATCGATCACGGCGGCGAACTCCTGCAGAGCATCTGGCGCTGGGTCGCGGTCGGCATCCTCGTGTCCGCCGCGATCGAGGTCCTGTTGCCGCAGCAGGCGTGGCTCGATCTGGCCGCGCTGGGGACGTTCGGCGCCGCCGCCGCGGCGCTCGTCATTTCCCTGCCGCTCTACGTCTGCGCCACCGCCTCGGTTCCGATCGCGGCCGCCCTGGTCGCCAACGGACTGCCCCTGGGCGCCGCGCTCGTGTTCCTGATGGCCGGTCCCGCCACCAACGTCGCCACCGTGGGAGCGGTCTACCGCGGCTTCGGGCGCAAGGTGACCGCGGTCTACCTGACGACCGTCATCGTCGGCAGCCTCGGCTTCGCCGTGCTGTTCGAGACGCTGATCGGAGGCGCCGCGATCCGGGCAGGGGACGCGCACGAACACGGCGTGCCCTGGTGGGCGGCAATCTCGGCGATCCTGCTGGTCCTGATGTTCGGCTGGTTCGGCCTGCAGGAGTTCCGGCGCTGGCGACGCAACGCGAGAGCGGACCGGTGGTCGAGCGAGCAGGTAGCGGCCGGCGAGCCGGGCGACAGGGCGGTGGAAATCGCGGTGACCGGCATGACTTGCGGCAACTGCGCGGACGCGGTCGAGTCCGCTCTGCTTGCCGCGCCGGGGGTCCAGGCGGCCCGCGTCGACCTGACCGGCGGCACCGCCACGGTATGGGGCGCGGCCGCCGCCGCGACGCTCCGCGAGGCCGTCCAGGACGCGGGCTTCGGAACCCCCTGAGCCCTCCGGCACGCACCGAGCACACCGCCCGTTTGCACGCGACGCCTCCCGGACATAACCTTCGCGCGCGAACATGAAAGCCGGAGTCGTACGCGAAACGCATCCGGGAGAGCGCCGGGTCGCCCTGGTTCCCGAGAGCGTCGCCCGAATCAACGCCAAGGGTGTCGACTTCCTGGTCGAAACCGGCGCCGGCGCAGCGGCCGGTTTCGACGACGACGCGTACCGCGATGCCGGCGCGGAGATCGCCGCTACGGCCGGCGACGTGCTCGCGTCAGCCGACCTCGTGGTCCGCGTCCAGGCGCCCGACTCCAACGAGATCGAGGCGTCGAAGGCGGGCGCGGCGGTCGTCGGCCTGCTCTTCCCGCTGACCGCCGCGGCGATGGTGCAGCAACTACGCGACGCCCGGCTCACCGCGATCGCGCTCGACCGGATCCCCCGGGTCACGCTGGCACAGTCGATGGACGTCCTGAGTTCCCAGAGCACCGTCGCCGGCTACCGCGCCGCGGTGCTCGCTGCCTACCGCCTGCCCCAGTTCTTCCCGCTGCTGATGACGGCGGCCGGGCGAATCGACCCGGCCCGCGTTCTGGTTCTCGGCGCCGGCGTCGCCGGACTGCAGGCGATCGCGACCGCCCACCGGCTGGGCGCGGTCGTCGAGGCCTACGACGTGCGCGCCGTCGTCAAGGAGCAGGTCGAGAGCCTGGGCGCGAGCTTCGTCGAGGTGCCGGCGATCGAGGACGCCGAGACCGAGGGCGGCTACGCCCGGGAGGTCTCGGAGGAGAGCCAGCGGCGGGCCAACGAGGTGATCGCCGAACGGCTGCGTTCGACCGACGCCTGCATCACGACGGCGTTGATCCCCGGGCGCCCGGCGCCCAGGCTGATCACGGCCGAGATGGTCGAGGGCATGCCGCACGGCTCGCTGATCGTCGATCTGGCCGCCGAACAGGGCGGCAACTGCGAGCTGACGAAGCCGGGCGAAGAGATCAACGTGAACGGCGTCACCGTGCTGGGACCGCTCAACCTGGCCAGCGACCTGGCCGCGGACGCCAGCCGCATGTTCTCGCGCAACGCCGAGAAGCTCGTGCTCTACCTGCTCGCCGACGGCGAGTTGAGCTTCGACTTCGACAACGAGATCGTCAAGGGCTGCGTCGTCACCCACGACGGCGAGATCGTCGACAAACAGGTCGCCGAAGCACTGGCCTGACCCCACCGTCACGGCCTGAACCCCGCGCAAGGAGGAGCAACCGAAATGCTCGAGATCTTCCTTGGGCTGTACATCTTCATGCTCGCGGCCTTCGTCGGCTACGGCGTGATCAAGGGTGTACCTGCCCTGCTCCACACTCCGCTGATGGCGTTCACGAACGCGATCTCCGGCATCTCCCTGGTCGGCTCCCTGGTCGCCGCCGGCGCCCACTACAACGACGTGAGCACCGTCCTCGGCGCCATCGCCGTGCTCTGCGCGACGATCAACGTCGTCGGCGGCTTCTGGATCACGGACCGCATGCTGCGGATGTTCAAGAAGCAGGACCCGAAGGCTGACGCGGCCGGAGACGCCGCATCGTGATCAGCCAGGTCGAGACGCTCTACCTGATCGCGTCGTTCCTGTTCATCCTAGGGCTCCGCGGCCTGACCGCGGCCCACACGGCCCGGCGCGGGCTGATCTTCGCTGAACTGGGCATGGGGTTCGCCATCTGGGGCACCCTGATCCACCCGGACATCATGGCCCGCTTCGAGATCGCGGGCTTCTTCGACACCTACAAGTGGATCCTGCTGACCTTCTTCATCGGCAGCGCCATCGGCATCGCCATCTCGGCGCTCATCCCGATGACCCGGATGCCCGAGCGGATCGCCCTCTCCCACGCCTTCGGCGGACTCGCCGCGGCGCTGGTCGGCGTCTCCGAGTACTACCGCGAGCAGGTCGTCGCCGGGCACATGGACCACACGACGATGGGCGCGATCGGCTTCGAGGTCCTGTTCGGGGGATTGACCTTCACCGGCTCGCTGATGGCCTTCGGCAAACTCTCGGGCCTCATTCCCGGCCGCAACATCACCTGGCCGCTCCAGAACCAGAGCAACATCCTGATGTTCGGGGGCACCTTCGTGCTCCTCGTCCTGGTCACCATCGACCCGTCGAACCAGATCCTCTTCTACGCCATGGCGGCGATGCCGCTGCTGCTCGGCATCCTGTTCGTGGCGCCCATCGGCGGCGCCGACATGCCGGTCGTCATCACGCTGCTCAACTCCTACGCCGGCCTCGCCGCCTCGGCGACCGGATTCGCACTGGACAACAACGTCCTGATCATCGCCGGCGCCATCGACGGCGCCTCGGGTTTCATCCTCTCCGTCGTCATGAGCAAGGCGATGAACCGCTCGTTCCGCAACGTCCTGTTCGGCGCCTTCGGCAAGGTCGACGAGGAAGACGCGGCGATGGCCTCCGCGGGCGGCGAACGGGTCCAGGAAGCCTCCGTCGGCGATGCCGCGATGCTGCTCTCCGGCGCAGGCTCCGTCATCGTCTGCCCCGGCTACGGCATGGCGGTGGCACAGGCCCAGCACGTCGTCGGCGAACTGGCCGAGATCCTGGAAGCGAACGGCACCCAGGTCCGCTACGCCATCCATCCCGTCGCCGGCCGCATGCCTGGCCACATGAACGTCCTGCTCGCCGAGGCGAAGATTCCCTACACGTCGCTGATGGAGCTCGAGGAGATCAACGAGGACTTCAAGAACACCGACGTCGCCCTCGTCGTCGGCGCCAACGACGTAGTCAACCCGGCCGCGAAGCACAACCCGGCCAGCTCGATCTACGGCATGCCGGTGCTGAACGCCGACCTGGCGAGGTCCTGCATCGTCCTCAAGCGCTCGATGCGGCCGGGCTTCGCCGGCATCGAGAACGAGCTGTTCTTCGCACCGAACACGGTGCTGACGTTCGGCGACGCGAAGGACACGTTGGAGAAAGTCGTCGAGGCGTTGCGTTAAGGGCGCGCTGCGTACTTGGCTTCCCGCCATGCCGCGAAAGCTGGCGATCTATGAGACCTCGCTGCCTCCGAAATGGATGATCCGGCCTTCCGGATCGGGAATCCACGGGCCCGAAACCGCCATCACCACTGTCCTTGGAGGGTCGGCAAGACCTCTCTCAACAACCGTTGGAGGTAACGCTTCAAAGATGACTGGAACGTCAGATGGGTAAGGCCAGTCCGGCCCCGAGAACCATCGAGTTGGACTGGTGTGACTCCTTCCTATCAGCACAACCTCGCCATCATCCAAGAAACTCGAATAGTACGCCTTCTTCTCGGCCTCAAGCCAAACCTTCTTCCGAAAGGTCGTCCCGCCAGCCTCGGACCAGCCACCAAGCTGATGCCGGAGCTCCGCACCGTAGAAGACCGTCCCGAGGCTCAACTTCTGCGCCTCCTTGAGGCGCTTGAGTGACTCCTCGCGCCCCTCAAGAGTCCAGTCCAGTCGTGGCTCGCGAACTCGCTCGGGGTGATTCGTCAGACCAAGCACGCCGCTAGTCTCTCCAGCCTTACCGAGCACCATCTGCTCGATATGAATCAGCACCCGCTGAGCGTAGTACGCCGCATCGTGCTTGACGGGATCATGATAGTGTACGTGCGGCAGACGTTTGGCAGGAGGAGGGGGGAACGGCAATTGAAGAACGGGTACGGGCGCTCCTTCCCTATAGTGCAACTCCAAGTCGGTGGGGACCTTCAGGGCAAGACTGTAGGCAGGGAAAACGTGTCTTCGGCCATGCACCGACTCGCGAGCCGAGCTACAGTATGCTTGGATCCAGGACCATTCCTCCGCACTGCGCGAAACAGGTGCACGCGCCACGGCCAGCTTGATTCTCGATCTTTGATTCTCGTACATTCCCGACGTGACTACCTCGTCGAGCACGTCCATGTACTTCTGGGGATCAAGTCCCATATCTCCGGCCATGCGCTCGACTTGATTCCTGCGCAGCGACCGCGCTTGCTGGGGACAACTCGTCATGGGCCGACCGTACAACTCTGCGCGACCTTGGTCAAGCGGACTACCTCGACCCGGTACTGCGCCTCCACGACCGACCAAAGAAGGTGACGGATACAGCCACTACGGAGTTCCGAACACGATCGACACCGCCGCCGGTAGTGCCGACGGTTGCGGCTCGCCGCCGGAAGCTCTTGCGGCTGAGGCTTCCTGTCTCTGCGGGGCGATCCGACTCGTGGCCCCCGATGCCGACCACGTACCCGACACGCAGAACTCCACAAGCTCCTTCTTCGAGTTGCGCTTCCGGATAGGACGCACCTCGACCTTCTCGAATCCGGCTCGGCGCATCAGCGCGGCATACACTTTCTCGATCGGCACCAGTACGCCGTAGAAGACCGAGTTCCCAACGATGTAGTGAGCACGAGCGCCGGGCCTGAGCACGCGGCCCACGCTGGCCACATGCTTAGCCACATCCTCGCCGTACTTCTCCACATAGGCGGCGAGGATCGAACCGTTCGACCGTCCACTCCCAGCGATCTGCCCTACTACCTCAAGCAGTTGGTCCGGCAAACGGACATCCGCGGCACGCCGCCACTTGCCAAGCCTGCTGGTGGCTACGCCCCAGGTGCCACCGATTGCCTGCCAGTCGAGTTCCCCGGCCTCTCGACCGTTCTGGAGGTAGTCGAGCCAATACATGTACGGACGCAGTTCACGGATGTACGACATGCGGTTCGCATACGGCGGCGACGTCACGACCAAGTCGAACGGCTCGCCAAAGCAGTCCTCGATGCGGCGCGAGTCGCCGAGAACGACGGACACGTTGCCCTCCGGGTTGTACGCAGCGCCCTCGGTCACGAAACGGAGTTCCTGTCGAAACAGCTCCCCCTCGTCCACGGAGAGGTCCAACTCGCTCTGAGCCGCATCCCTGAACGACATGGACTGATGGTTGAAGGCTGCGGCGGACAGCCGAATCACTAGCCGGCAGAACGCTACGTTCAACAGGTCTCGAACCTGGTCGTTCTGCGAAACGTCTTCGATGGCGGCCTTCAGATAGCGGAGGTACATGCGATCCGAACTCGACCACCAGCGTTCGATCCTGTGCATGGGCGGCTCCTCGACGGGATCGATCCTTCGCTGAAGGGCCTTCTGAAGTACCGCCTCGCCAGCTGTCTCGGCTTCCATGATCTTTCGAGAGCCATACATGGCCGTCTTGGCTCGGGCGAACCATACGAGGAACGGATTGATGTCCACCGTGCCCGCTTCGTGCCCGCGGTTGGCCGCGGCCAGAGCAGTGGTGCCCGCGCCACAGAACGGGTCGAGAACGCGGAGGTTCGGACCGCAATCGGCCATCAACTCCTCGACGATCCTCAGTGAGTACGCCGGCGTCAGCCGCAGCCAGCCGTGCCGACCCAACCGGGTGTTGTAGCGATGCGTGTACTCAGCCCGCTGCCGGAGTTTGGACGTTGCGGTCCCGTTCATTCGTCGCGCCCCAGAAGGGTGCTCAGCACGCTACCTACCTCGGAGCGAAGCGTGTCGGCGTGACGGGCGAAGAAACCGCCCAGGTCGTAGCCGACGATCCTCGCCATGAACTCATACGTCGACGTTAGAGGATCACCGCTCCTGAACTCCCCAGTCAGCACCACCCACCGGGCGGCCCTGTAGCGCAGGAGCACGTCTCGGTCGATCTGCTGGGACAGAACCAGAAGACAGGGGAGATACCCGCTAGTGTACGCCGCTACCGCGTTCGCCAGGTCGGCCTGCTGGCGTTTGCTGTCCTTGCTCTTGTACCCCTGCCGCACCTCGAAGACGGCCCCCTTCAGGGAGCCGACGATCGAGGTGTCTACATCGACGGAGTCGGCAGCTTGGCGGATCCATCCCCGAAGCCGATCTCTTGAGGGCTCATCGTGCACATCGTCGAGGGTCACTCGACCGTCCAGAGAGAGACGCCTCCGTTTTCCGTCCGACAGCGTGGTCTCGTAAGACCAGATCACTTCCTCCGCGGACAGACCGAGTGCGTCCTGGAGTACCTCTCGGAACACGCGCTCGCAGGCGATACCGATCTGCCTGTAGATACTCGTCATTCCGCCGGCAGACCGATGGGCCGTGTAGAGCTTCGGATCGTCGAGCCCAAGCCATGTGTAGAACGGGTCCGCGCGGTAGAGATCGCGGAACTCCGCAAGAGTCAGCCCAGCCATCCTTCCCTGGCCGAACTTCGGCCGGTAATCGGCGCAGGACCGCACGCAATCTACGAAGATCCTGAGATAGTCATCGTCACGCGCTGTCATGAGGTTCTCTCATCCGGAGGGAGTGGCCCGCGGTTGGCAACGAGCCGAGCGGTAAGGCGGACGAGCGCGGTGCACAGGATCAGCGTGTTCGCCTATTACTGACACGAGATCACTCCGAGCGCAGGTGACTGCGCAGAATCTCCCTCACGACATCTTCCAAGGACCTCTCGGAACCAGCGACATCGCTCAGCCGAGGGTCCACGAGGAGGCCAAGCCTACACGGACCCTCCGGTGACGAGCCTCGGTCCCAACTCCGCGACTCGCAGAGGCGACTGCCAGCGTGACGGCGGTCAGCCTGATCCTTCGCCGGCTGACCCGAACACTCCGGAGCGGTCGGAGCCTCGCCTCTGCCCCCCCGGGTCGCCTCAACCTCCAACTCACGGCCGGAAGGGTTCGGCCATCCCCATCACGTCGCCGAGAACGGCCCAGAACTTGGTCTTCCTGGCGTCCTGTTTCCGGATCTCTGCGAAGTAGGCGTCGTGATCCTCAAAGCCCCGGTAGTCGTCGATCCTCTCCGCGAGCCCCGCGCAGGCCAGCAGCTGCCGGGCGGCGTGCCGATAGCGCGATGAGCGGGCGCTCCCCAGTGTGAAGTCGATCATTGCCCGCAGAACGAGCGTCGCGGCCAGCGGGTGGTCGGCCGCGAAGGCCGACGCGGCCGAGTTCAACGTGGCATAGAAGTCGCCGTTCAGTTCGCTCGCCCTCCGCACGGCGAGCGATGCGGCTCCGCCCACGTCCGGCCATCGCAGCACAAAACGAAGCGCGTCGTGCACGTCCGGATAACCGGCGGCGTGGTCGAGGGCTCTCTCGGTCGCGACGGCCGCGTCGGAGTCGCCCAGTCGCTCGAGGTACGCGCGCAAGGACGCCTCGTCGAGATGCTCCTCGAAGATCGCCCAACGCAACGCCTGAGCCTCCTCCGTTCGGCCGAGCGCGTCAAGCACGTCGATTCGCGTCTCCCGCCACTCCTCATCGGGCGACGGGAAACCATCTTCCCGCACGAGCCGAGCGGCGTCGAGTGTCTCGAGTGCCTCCCGCGGCCGGTTCGCGTCGAGCAGCCGCCGCCCGATCTCGGCGGCGATCACCGGAATCCTCCTCTGTTGCTCGTCGTACTGGGCCATGTAGGCATCCACGTCGCCCTGGGCGTCCGCGATGTCCTTCAACGCTTGAGGAATCGCACGCGCGAACACGACCAGGGCTTCATCCTCCGGGTCCGGCTCGGTTGGCCGACCCCAAGGGCCTCTGACGACGTTGGCCCCGTCCTCGTCAGGCGCGGCGACCACGCCACGGCCCCTGAAGGCGAGCACTTTCCGGCGCAAGTGCTCCAGCCCCTCCGGTCCAAGAGCGGGCCCGACTGCGCCGATCAGGCCGTCGTACTGACCGAAGCCGTTCCTCCAGATGGCGTCAAAGGTCCGGTCGGCGAGCTTGACCCGGTCGGGACCAGCGGCGACGGCGACGCGACCGAGGTCGGCGCGGGCGGCGCGGAAGACCTTCCCGATCAGTCCGGAGCTGTCGGCGCAACGATCAAAGACCCGCTCGCCAAGCGCCATGAACCGCCACAGCAGATCGAGAGCGAGCCCCGGGTCACGCTCGGCGACGTGCCTCCGGATCGCCTGTCGCTGCGCCTCCAGGTCGTCCGCCAGAGCCGCGCTGCCGGACCGGGGAACGAACTTCTTCGCGCGACCCATAGCCGCGAGGCGCTTCCGGATCTCGCCGGCGGCCGCCTTGGGACCCTTGGCGGCCGCAAGCTCCAGGCGCAATTGACGCTTGGCCGCCGCATCGCGCGCCGTGGCGGCCGAGAGAAGTTCCGCGAGCCTTCGGGCGCCCAGACCTTCCAAAGCCTCCACATCGATGGTGTTCCCGGCTGGCATGGGTCTCACTTGAAGCGTCCACCGCCAGCGGCCCGGACATGCCCCGGCCCCTCAACGACCGCTCCTCGCCCCGCCCGCGATTCCGGCGTGGTCAAAGACTCCCGGGTCCTCCGTCCCCGAACTCCCGGCCGACTTCCACCCACAGGCGGTCGACGTCGAGTTCGATCTCGTCTCGTGTCGGAGACCGCCACTTGCCGGCCTCGGATGCGTGAACGGAGTAGCGCCCTTCCTGAAGCACAAGGAAGAGAATGTGTCGCCGGGCGGGATCCACAATCCAGTACTCGGGTACGCCCGAGTCGGCGTAGACGCTGAGCTTGTGGACCTGGTCGCGGCTGGCGGTCGACCTGGAGAGGATCTCGACGACGAGGTCGGGCGGCCCTTCGATCCAGTTCCGGATGATGCTGCGGTTGCCCTCCGAGATGTAGAGGATGTCCGGCTGCGGCACGGAGTGGTCGGCCAGATGAACGTCCATCGGCGCCAGGAGCGCCATGCCGCCGGTTCGTTGCGCCGCCTCGGAGAACAGGCGCCCCAACACGGTGACGAGGTATTGGTGGACGGGAACAGGACCTGGACTCAGGTAGAACCTCCCGAGAATCAGCTCGCAACGGGGCTCTTCGGGAAGGGCGGCGTAGTCGATCCGGCGGTACGGACCGAGGTCGCGATGCAGCGTCGGCGGCGTCCGGTCAAGCAGCGTCACGGACATGCATTGGAGTATACGGACCGCTTTCGTCGACCGTCCAGAAAGAACCTTGCTTCACCTTGGCCCATGAGAGATGAACCCGCTCCTTCCGCTGCCGAACGGAAGCGCCTACGAGCGAGCAGACCTGACAGCTCAACCCGCCGGCGCCTGCAGATCCCCCAACATGCGACCAGCCGCGACGGCCCGGACGCGGTCCGCCATCGGGAAAGAGTGCTCGCTTGCGTGAACGACGGTCAACCGGGAGAGTTCCAGGTCCCTGACCGCCGAGCGCATGGAGGGCGTCACGCGTGGCGATGACGTCCGCTTGATCTCGTAGCCGACACGGTGGTCGCCACGGTCGACGAGCAGGTCGAGCTCGGCGCCGGTGTGGGCCCGCCAGAAGTAGACGCGTTCCTCGGGCAGGTCGAGAAGGGTCAGCAACTGCTCGAGGATGAAGCCTTCCCACGAGGCGCCGCACTTCGGGTGGCGCTCGAGAGCGGTTTGGCTGTCCAACGCAAGGAGCGTGTGAAGCAGGCCGGAGTCCCGGATGTAGACCTTCGGCATCTTGACCTGGCGCTTGCGGAGGTTCGCATGCCACGGCTGCAGTTGACGCACGACGAGGGCTTCGGTGAGTTGATCCAGGTAGCGACGGACGGTCGTGTCAGAGACTCCGAAGGAACGCCCGAACTCGGAGCCGTTCCAGATCTGGCCGTGCCAGTGGGCCAGCATCGCCCAGAAACGGCGCATCGTGGGACCGGGAATCCGGCTTCCCAGAGCGGGAAGGTCGCGTTGAACGAATGTGTTGATGAACTCGCGCCGCCATCGTTCGCTGTCCTCGCCTGACGGAGCGAGGAATGAACGCGGAAAGCCGCCGCGGAACCAGAGGCCGTCCAGGGCCGCGACACCGGTCTCGGCAACGGACAGGCCCGGCAGGAAGTGGTAGGCGATCCGACCGGCCAGGGTCTCCGAACCCTGCCGCAGCAGATGCGGCGACGCGCTGCCGAGCACCAGGAACCGGGCCGGGAGTGGATCGCGGTCGCCGAGGACGCGAAGTACCGGGAAGAGCTCCGGGCGTAACTGGATCTCGTCGAGGATGACAAGCCCCTGAAGACCCGAGAGCGCCAGCCGGGGCTCGTCCAGACGGGCCAGGTCGTCGGGGTCCTCCAGATCAAAGCGATGGACCGGTGTGGCAGCGGACGTAGCGGCACGGGCCAGCTGCTTCGCGAGGGTGGTCTTGCCGACTTGGCGAGCGCCCAGGATGCCCACCACCGGAAACTGCCGGAGGAGGCTCTCGACAGCCGCGACTTGCTGCTGTCGCTGGATGAACTCGCTGGACACGAAGCGCATTCTACCCGGAACTCTCGGCGGTTTCCATCGAGATTTCCTGCCTTAGCGCTGTTCCGCGAACCCGGAACGTCGTTGACCGGAACCCAGGCGGACCGAGCGACCGGCCGGGCCTCAGCCTGAGTCAGCCGAACCGGGGATCGAGCGGGAACGGGCGCAACTTGCCCGGCTTCACCTGATCGAAGTCCCGATGCAGCGGGTTGATGACGACGTTGCGCTCCAGCGGGTTGACGATGCTGGGAACGGCGATGGCGAGGTTGCGGCCCAGGGCGGTGGCGCCGAGGCGCTGGCTGTCGGAGGACGACGGTTCCGCTTCGAGGTGAGCGATCGCACCGTCCGGGACCATCACGTCGACGATGCGCCAGACTGGGTGGTCGACTCCGAACGGCAGGCCGACCAGGACTTCGAGCAGGGCCAGCGAAGAGGTCTCGCTGCAGTAGACGGCTCGCATCCCCGGCGGGCTCCATCTGCCGCCCCTGCGCGCCGCGCCGTCGCCGTTCAGGATCGTCGGAACGTCCGGCGCCCACTGGGACCGGGCGAGCCGCCAGACCTTCACCCGGGACTCACAGTGGAATGCCGTGGGCGAGGCGGTGAAGGACCGTGAGGACCTCCTCCGCGCCGACTTCCGTGTCCGAATGCTCCAGGGGCGTCTCGCCACTCAAGGCGGGATTGGCGTGCTTCAGCCACCGGACGGCGCTCTCGTGGTTGTAGTCGAAGAACTCGAGAGCCGCGTTGTAGACCCGGGCCAGCCGCGCCGCGCGGTCGCTCTCATGCCGGTTGAGCCGGCCCTGCCTGAGCCGCCGGAGCATGGTCTGGCGGGGTATGCCAACGACTGCCACGAGCTCCAGGTCGGAGATCGACAGCAGCCGCTTCAGGTCGGCGAGGATGTTCGCGGAAGCGCCGCCGCGGATCTGCTCGAGATCCGGAACGCTCAGTGGCTCTGCCCGTGTCGCCTCGGCCTTCATCTGGTACAGACGACTGTACCATATGGTCTATCCCTCACTCGCCGAGGCAGATGCCGAGGTCGCGGGCGGTGGCGACGACGTCGGCTTCGAGGGGCACGCTCTTCATGCGGCTCACGGCGAGTTCGAGCGGCACGGCACGGACGGTCGGCGGATCGAGCGACACCATGACGCCGAACTCTCCCTGCTCGATCTGGCGCACGGCGGCGGCGCCGAAGCGGAGAGCGATCAGGCGGTCGTAGGGAATCGGCTGGCCGCCGCGCTGGAGATGGCCCAGGGTGACGGTGCGCGTCTCCTTGCCGGTGCGTTCGTGAATCTCTGCCGCCACCCGCTCGGCGACGCCGCCGAGACGCTCACCGTCGCCAGCCCCCGTCCGCTTCGACCAGGTGAAGTCGCCGCCCACCGGGCGCGCGCCTTCCGCGGCCACCACGACCGCCCAGTGCCGCCCCCGCTTCTCGCGCGCCATCAGGTGATCGCACACCTCGTCCATGTCGTAGGGAATCTCGGGGATCAGAATGACCTGGGCCGTCGCCGCCACTCCCGCGAAGAGAGCGATCCAGCCGGCGTAGCGGCCCATGAGCTCGACCACGAAGATCCGGTCGTGCGCCTCGGCGGTCGAGTGCAGCCGTTCGATCGCGGCGGTCGCGACGTCGACCGCGGTATGGAAGCCGAACGTGACGTTGGTCCCGGCGAGGTCGTTGTCGATCGTCTTAGGCACGCCGACCACGGGAACGCCGAGCCCGTGAAGCTTGAGCGCCAGCCGCATGGAGCCGTCGCCGCCGACCGCCACGAGCGCATCCAGGCCGAGCCGGTGGAACCCCTTTACCGCCTCGTCGGTGAGATCCTCGACGACGACGGAACCGTCCTGCTGCTCTACGCGCCGCTCGAAGGGATAGGCGCCGCTGCGCGTGCCCAGGATCGTGCCGCCCAGGTGGGTCGTGCCGCGCACGGCTGGGCGGTCAAGGATCCGGACCCGGCTGGGATCGAAGAAGGCTTCGTAGCCGCGCAGGAGGCCGACGACCTCCCAGCCACGGCGGATCGAGGCGAGCGTCACCGCCCGGATCACCGCGTTGAGGCCGGGCGCGTCGCCGCCGCCGGTGCTGATGCCGATCCGCTTCATCGGACTGCGGAGAATCGCACAGTCGCGCGGCTATCGTCTACTGGCCGAGCTACTCTCCGCCGTAGACGAAGCGCTCGACCTCGCCGTGGACCCGATCCACCGTCTCTCGGGAGGGGCCGGGCGTGAAAGCGGAAACGGCCACCGCCAGCAGAGTGTTTGCGAAGAGGCCCCAGAGGCCGCCGTGCATCCCCAGAGGATGCGCGCCCCAGGGCAGCGTGAACCCCAGACTCAGCGGGAGCGTCAACGCGAGGGTCAGCAGCCCGGCGCCCAGGCCGGCGAGAACTCCAGCCCGGCTCAGGGAGCGCCGGCCGGGAAAGCAGACGCCGACGATCGCCGGCATGAGTTGCAGCGCCCCGGCCCCGGACAGCGTGACGATCGCCACGAGCAGGTCGCTCTCCGTGATCGAAAGCGCGAAGGCGACGCCCAGGAGAACGAAGACGATCGCGCGGCCGACGAAGACGTAGTGCGCCTGGCTCTTCCCGCGCGCGACGTAGCGCTGGTAGACGTCGCGGGTGAGGACCGTCATGTTCGCGTGCAGGATGGAATCGAGCGTGGACATCGCGGCGGCCGCGGCGCCGGCGAGGATGATGCCGGTGAGCCACGCCGGCGCGTGCTGGAACAGAAGCTCCGGGAAGACGCGGTCCGCGCTCTCGAGTTCCGGCATGACCAGCGCCCCGCCCAGCCCGACGAGCGCGGCCGGGATGTACAGGGTCATCAGGTAGATCGGCGTCGTGGCGCCGAGCAGCTTGAGCGTCTTGCCGTCCACCGCCGTGTAGTAGCGGATCATCATGTGGGGCTGGAAGATGATCCCGAACGACAGGGTGAGCACCATGCCGACCCACATGCCGGGCGTGAAGAACCCCTCGGGCCCGGGCAGGGTCAGCATGTCCGGCCGCTCGCTCGTCACCCGCTGCCAGAGTTCGACCGGGCCGCCGAAGAGCTCGAACGAGAGGACGAGCGCACCGGCCCAGATCGCCACGTACATCCACGCGCCCTGGAACACGTCCGTCCAGTAGACCGCGCGCAGGCCGCCGACCATCAGGTGGACGACGGCGACCGTCAGCATGATCAGGACGCCGATCTCGAACGGGACGCGGCCGTCGGTCGCCACGTCCATGATGTAGCCGAGGGCGAGCGCCTGGACCTGGATGTAGAGGATCGTGAAGAGGACGGAAACCAGGGCCACCGCGACGCGCACCGCCTCCGACTCGTAGAAGTCGGCCAGCAGGTCCGCCGGCGTGATGTAGCCGAACGCCTTGCCCAGCGCCCAGATGCGCGTTCCGATGACGTAGGTGGCCGCGCCGACCAACAGGGTCCAGGCGCCGGCCGACCAGAAGCCGATGCCGTGGGTGAAGAAGAAGCCGCCGGAGCCGAGGAAGGCGAAAGCCGAGTGATAGGTCGCGACGACGGTCAGGTAAAGGACGACGAAGCCGGTGCGCCGCCCGCACAGGAGGAAGTCCTCCATGTCGACCGTCATGTGGCGATTGGCGACGACGGCGACGCCCAGGGTGATCAGCAGGTAGACGCTGATCAGGCTCGTCGCGACGACCCAGGTTTCCACAGACGGTCCTCAGACGGGGGCGAAGACGGACGAAGGAAACCGCGTCACACGCCGCGGCGGTAGGCCCAGATCAGCACGGCGATCAGGGCGCAGTAGACCGCGAACAGGGCCAGATACAGGAACGGAACGCCGAGGACGCCCGGCTCGATCCGGTTCAGCAGCGTGTGCGTGACCGGCGGCATCGCCAGCAGGAAGACCGCCCCGAAGACGACGCTGGCGATCCAGCCGTCGCGGGTGCGCGGCAGGAAACGGGAGCGGCGGCGGGTCAGTCCGGGTTCTCCATGCGGTGGTACATCCGCTGCACCTCCGGTTCGGAAGGCTGCCGCTCCGGAAACGCCGTGCCGGACAGGTCGAGCGTTCCAGGCACCTCCTCGGCGGGGACTCCGGCCGCGTGCTGCTCCGCCGTCTTCTCCCAAAGCACGCGGTAGTACTCCTGCGACTTCTCGATCGCGCTCAGGTCGCTCAGGGGCGGGCCGTGCCCGGGAACGACGAGGTCGAAGTCGAGCATCGCCAGGTTCCCCAGCGTCTCGGACCACTCGTCGACGTAGCCGTCGCCCATGAAGGACGGACCGCCGAACAGCATGTCGCCGGTGAAGACGAGCCTGTCCTGCGGGAAGTAGACGACGGCGTCGCCGCCGGTGTGGGCGCGGCCGACGAAGATGATCTGGATCTCCCGGCCGCCCCGGAACAGGGTCATCTTCTCGTTCATCGTCACGTCGGGCGGCAGCGGCCGGATCTCGTCGAAGTCGGCCGCGTGAGCGGCGAACATCGCGCGGTAGGTCTCGAGACCCGCCCGCTCCTCGTCGTCCTCGGCCGCCTCGATCTGCTCGGCGAGCTGTTCCAGCCTCGCCGCGTTCCCGGCGAGCCCGCGCTGGTAGGTCGGCTCCTCGTGCGCGCCGGTCGCCATCTTCATCCGCGTGTACTCGTGGCCGATGATCGGGATGTCGGCGAACTCCTGGTTGCCGTGGGCATGGTCCCAGTGGTAGTGGGAGTTGATCAGCGCCGTCACCGGCTTGTCGGTGATCGCCGGAATCGAGGCGATCAGGTCGCGGGCCTTGGACGGCGTCACATGGGAATCCACGAGGATCACGTCCTCGTCGTTGACGATCACCAGGGCGTTGCTGTTGAACACCTGCGCCGTGGTCTGGGTCAGCCAGATGCCGTTCCGCACCTCCATGAAGCGGTGGGTGTCGGTCGTCGTGGTCCAGTCCTGGGCCGACAGCGAAGCCGCCGCAAACACGGTGGCCGCGGCGAGCGCGGTACGAATCGTCAGTCGAAGAGCGTGTCTCATGGAACCTCCCTCTCGCGGTACGCCGAGTTCCGGCGACGCCTGCCGTAGCTTGCTGTCTACAATAGCGCGATGAACTTCTCCCTCCGCCCCTTGCGCGCCACGGCCGGACCGGCCCTCGCTCTCATCTGCCTGGCCGCCCCGGCCGCGACGGCCCCGGCTCGCGCGGACGAAGGCGACGCGGCATCGACGGTCGCCGCAACGTCCGCTCCGCCCGGACGCTGGGAGAGCAGCCACTCGATCGACGGCGGCGGCGAGACGGTCGAGTACGACGCCGTCGTCACTGGAATCCAGCTCGACAACGACGACGGCGCACCGGCCGCCCAGCTCTGGTACACGGCGTACTTCCGGACGAATGGCGCGGCCCCGGGCGAACGCCCCCTGGTGTTTTCCTACAACGGAGGCCCCGGCTCCGCGTCCTTCTGGCTGCACATGGGGATCATGGGGCCGCGGCGCGTCGTGACCCCCGACGTCGGCCCGCAGGGAGCGCCGCCCTACCCTCTCGAGGACAACGCCTGGACGATCCTCGACATCGCCGACATCGTGATGGTCGATCCGATCGGCACCGGCTTCAGCCATACCCTGGGCGAGACTCCGGGCTCCGACTACTGGGGCATCGACGAGGACGCCAAGTCGCTCACCCAGTTCATCCGGCGCTTCCTCAGCACGCACGACCGCTGGAACTCGCCCCGCTACCTGCTCGGCGAGAGCTACGGCACGACCCGCTCGGCGGTGCTCGCCGGCCACCTGCAGCGGGCGAACATCGACCTGAACGGCATCGTCCTGGTGTCCTCGGTCCTGCAGTTCAACACGATCCAGTTCGCGCCCGGCGACGACCTCCCCTACATCGTGAACCTGCCGTCCTACACCGTGGCCGCCCGCTACCTGGACGCGCTGCCGGAGAAGACCCCGGCGGATCTCGAGACACTGATGGCCGAGGTCGAGGAATGGGCGCTCACCGAGTACGCCACCGCGTTGCTTCGCGGCGGCACCCTCGACGCGGACACCCGCGCCCGGGTGATCGACCGCCTGCACCGCTACACCGGACTCTCGCGCGACTTCCTCGACAAGTCGGACCTGCGGGTGACCGCTCCGGCCTTCGAGGCCGAACTGCTGCGCGACGAAGGCAAGATCGTCGGCCGGCTGGACGCGCGCTTCACCGGCCCGGCCGGGGACGCTTTGGGAGGCCGGCCTTCCCACGATCCGCAATCCACGGCAATCAGCTCGGCCTACACGTCGGCCTTCAACAGCTACCTGCGCGGCGAGCTCGGCTACGGCGGCGACCGCGAGTACGTTCCGAGCGGCGCCGTCCGCGACTGGAACTGGGGGCGGGTGAACGCGGGCCGCTTCTCGCGCGGCGACGGCACGCCGAACGTCGCCCCCGACCTGGCCGCCGCCATGCGCCGGAACCCGGCGCTCGAAGTGCTCCTGATCAACGGCCTGTACGACCTGGCGACGCCCTACTTCGCAGCCGTCTGGACGATGGACCACATGGGCCTGCCGCCGGAACTGCGGGCCAACATCCAGCGCGAGGACTTCGCCGCCGGGCACATGATGTACGTGGAACAGTCCCTGCTGCCGCAGTGGAAAGAGACGCTCGACGCCTTCATCCTGCGGACCTCGGGCGCCGGGCGGGACGCCGACTGATACAGTGTTACAAGTTCGTCTCGGGCCGGGGTCCCCGGCCCACGCCATCCGCCATGAAACTCGATCTCAGGACGATCCTGGTGCTCTGCTGCGCCGCCGGCTTCGCGCAGTCCGCGGCGGCTGCTTCGCCTGAACCGGCCGGGACGCACCAGACGGCGCCGCTGGCGCTCACGCCGACCGAGTACAACAACACGGTCGCCGACCTGCTCGGCTTCCCCAGGGACGGGGACCTTTGGCCGAGGCGACCGGCCATAGCCGACCGGATCAGCCCGCGGCGCGCCGCCAGCAAGGGCGTGTTCTCGCCTCCACCGCCGCCCGACCCGTGGCCGTGGCCGTTCCCGGCCGAGCCAGGCGCCGACGGCTTCGAGGGCATCGTTCAGGGCCAGAGTCCGTCCTCCTACCAGGTCGAGGAACTCCACCTCGCCGGGATGCACTTCGGCTCCTACGCCCTGCTCTCGCCGACGTTCTTCAACTGCCCGGGTTGGTCCGATCTTCCGTCGGCGGAACGCGAGGCCTGCGCCGCAACGAGCATCCTCCGCTTCGCCGAGCGGGCGTACCGCCGGCCGCTGCGCACCGCAGAGAGCGAGCGGATCGAAGCGTTCTGGCAGGCGCGGCTCGCCGCTGAACCGATCGACGAGGCGGTGGCACTCACCGTCGCGGGCATCCTGCAGGCACCCGCCTTCCACTTCAAGCTGGCGCCCGGCGCGCACGACGCCGATGAGCTGGACCCCTGGCAGCTCGCCACGCGGCTCTCCTACTTCCTCTGGGACTCCATGCCGGACGAAGAGCTGTTCCGGGCGGCCGGCGCCGGCGAACTCGAGACCGCGGAAGGCGTCGAGCGGCAGGCCCGGCGCCTGCTCGACGACCCGAAGGCCCGGCCCGCCGTCGTCCACTTCCACCACCAGTGGCTCGGTACCGAGCAGGTCCTCCTGATCGCGCCCGCCCGCCGCGCCTTCGGACCCCGTTTCGGCATCTCCACCGAGCTGGCCAACACGCGCGACGACGACCCGAAGTGGCCGGCGATCATGGGGCCGATCCGGCACTCGATGAAGCTCGAGACGGAGCTGTTCGTCGAGGAGGCAATCTTCGACCGCGAGGGAACGTTCACCGAACTGATGACCGGCAACCACGGCTACATGTCGCGCGGCACCGCGCCGATCTACGGCGCAACGGCGAAGGCGGACGAAGGGCGCTCACCCGTGACCCGGCAGATCGAGTACGTCACCGCATCGGTCGGACGCAAGAAGCCCCTCACCCTCGATCCGGTCGTGCTGGACCCGGCGCAACGGGCCGGCGTGCTGACCCTGCCGTCGGTGCTGGCGATCGGCGCCTACGCCGTGCAGCCCGGCCCGATTCCCCGGGGCGTGCGCATCCTGGAACGCATCGCCTGCATGGAGATGGGCGATCCGATCGAAGGCGTCGAAAGCGCGCTGCCGCCCGACGCACTTGGCGTCGAGAGCACGAACCGCGAACGGACCGCCGCCGCCACCAAACCCGGCGAGTGCAACTCGTGCCACCGCCGGATCAACCCGGCCGGTTTCGCGTTCGAGCACTACGACGCGATGGGCGCCTGGCGCGCCGAAGACAACGGACAGCCGGTCGACGCCAGCGGCTCGCTCCGGCTGCCCGGCGCCGAAGAGCTCACCTTCGCCAACGGCGTCGAGTTCGCCCACGAGCTGGCCGCGAGCCGCCGGGTGCGGGACTGCTACGCGCTGCACTGGACGCGCTATGCACTCGGCAGCCACCTGGACCGGAGTGCTTCCGGCCTCGAACCGATCCAGGAGCGTTTCCGCGAGAACGACTCGGTCAGGGAACTCCTCGTCAACATCGCGACCAGCGACCTCTTTCGTCAACGGGTTGGCGCAACAGGCTCAGGAGCCGACGGATGATCTCGAGACGCCACCTGCTGCAACTTGGAGGGCTGACCGCGCTCGGGGCCGGCTGGCCGGGCGGCGCCCTGCGCGCGCTGGCGCAGAGCCCCGAGCAGGTCCGGCGCCTGATCCTGATCAGCCACTGCCACGGCTGGCCCTACGCCACCTGGAAGATGCGCCCGGAAGGCGTCTCCGAGAGCGAACCCTGGTCGGTCGACCTGGAGCAGCTCCCGGAGACGGCATTCAGCTGGCCGCTGGCGCCGCTCTACGAGCACCGTCGCCGCATCCTCGCCCTGGACGGCCTGTCGCTGGCCACCGCGGAACTCGACGGCGGCGGCAACCGGCACGACCGCGGCTGGGTCCACGCCTGGACCGGCGACAACGCGGACTTCGCCGGCCGCGACACCCGTTCCATCTCGCCCTCCCTCGACCAACTCGTCGCCGCGCACGTCGCCCGCGCGGACCGAATGCCGTCGCTGGAGGTCTCGGTCGACGCCGCGCTCGAAGCCGGCCGCCCGATCAGCTACAACAGCGGCGGCGTGCGGCTGCCGGCCGAGAACACGCCGCTGCGCGCCTGGAACCGGGTTTTCGGACCGGCGTCCTCCGGCGACGCGGTCGGCGCCTACCGGCGCAGCACCCTGGACTTCGCCTACCAGGAGTACCAGGCGGTCGCCGCCCGCTTCGACGCGAACGACCGCGCCCGGCTCGAGTCCCACTTCGGCCTGGTCGACCGGCTCGGCCACCGACTCGAGGGCCTGGCGACCCTCTCCTGCGACGCGCCGCCACAACCCGCCGCCTCCTTCGACCGCTACGATCTGCAGTTCGACGCCTTCGCCGACATCATCGCCGCCGCCTTCAGTTGCGACATCACGCGGGTCGTCTCCTTCTCCCTGGGCGAGATGCCGACCGCGGAGTTCGGCGCCGACCACATCAGCGACAAGGTGCACAAGGGCATCGCCCACTACATCCACGAGGATGTCCGCAAGCACGACGCGATGACGAACTACGCGGCCTACCACGGCCAGCAGGTCGCCCGTCTCGTCAGCACCCTGGAGTCGATCCCGGACGCCGGCGGCGGCTCCCTGATGGACAACACCCTGATCGTCTGGGGCTCCGAACTCGGCGACGGCTGGCACGGCTACCGCAACTACTGCCCCGTCCTGATCGGCGGCTCCTGGGCTTTCGACACCGGCCGCTACGTGTACTGGCCGCACGAGACCCCGGCTCAGATGCGCGTCCCGAACCAGGTGGCGCCCGGCGGCCTCACACAGTTCGCCGGCGTCCCCCACCAGCACCTCCTGGTCAGCATCGCCCAGGCCATGGGCCTCGACGTCAACCACGTCGGCCTCCACCACGCCTACGGCCAACGCGGCGACCTCATCTCCCTCGTCGGCCCTCTGCCCGGCCTGCGGGCATAGCGTCGTGCCGTAGCTTCCGTTCACGGCCTGCATGCGCCGGGGAAGGCGGCGGTGTCGCTGATCGCCGGCGCGACCCTGCCGAGTGTGTTGCGGTAGGTCCTGGGCGGGTCGACGCCCAGGGTGTCGGTGACGGTCATCTCGTACTCGACGTCGGTGGTCGAAGCGGCGAAGACCCAGCGGTGCTCGTTGATGTGGCAGCCGTCAAGCACCTTGACCAGAATCTCCCAGTTGTCGGCATTGAAGAACCAGAACATGCCGGAGTCGTCCGTACGATCCTGGAGGACCACGCCCCAGCCGGTCTCGTCTCTCCGGGTCCGCCAGGTCACTTCGACGGCGTAGCGTTCCTCCTGTAGACAGAGGGTGTAGCGGTCGGGTTCGCACGTTCCCTTCGGCTGGTCCGGCCGGACGAGGAAGCCGGCGTGGGCCTGGTCGGTTTCGCCCCCGCCGGCGACGGTGAGGGTGACGCGGTAGAAGCCGGGTTCGACCCAGGCGTGGGTGACGATCTCCGCGGTGTAGGCGCCGCCGTCGCCGGTATCCCAGGCGAGCGTCTCGACAGGGCCGGTGCTCGTGTCCTCGAAGGTCACCGGATTGCCGGTGAAGGTAGTGCAGAGTTCCTCCGTGCACTCGGCGTCGTGGATGTTGAAGCTTGCCTTCAGTGGCTGGGAAGGCGGTGGCGGCGGCTCTGGAGGATCGGGCACTTCCAGCACCGTCACCGAGACGGTCCTCAGCGCAAACACAAGGCCGTCGCTGGCGACGACCAGGAAGAGGTGCGAGTCCTTCACCGACGCGTCCAGGTTGGCGTCGTCGGCCACCGACAACTGGGCCGTGAACTCTCCGATCGTGAACGGAGCGGAATCGGCGCCCGCGAGGCCGTAGTCGAGCAGGTCGCCGTCCGGATCGAACGCCGTGACCGGCGAGCCGAACTCGCCTGTCGTGTCCTCGAAGATCGTGAGCTCAAGAGGCGTCGCCGGATCGAAGAACGGCGGCATGTTCTGCGGAGGCGGCGGAGGCGGCGGATCCGGCGGTGGCGGCGGCGGCGGAGGCGGCGCCTCGTCGTTGTCCGTGATGAGCAGCCGGTGGACTCGCGGCGTCCCCGGGGCGTAGCCCTGGCCGTCCACCAGGGTGAACACGATGTTCTCGTTGCCTTCGACCGCCTGGTCGTCGACGATCGTCACCGTGATGTCGACGCTTGCGGCACCGGCCGCGACCGTGACCGTTCCGGAGTTGCCGGTGGCGCCGCTGACCGTGTAGTCCACGCCGGGCGCGGCCGCGCCCGACAGGGTGTAGCTCAGCGTGATGGGGCTGGCGGCCGCGGGCTGGAGATTCACGGTCACGTTGCGGCTGCCGTCGCCCTCGCCGACGCTCGCCCCGGCTAGAGCGAAGGAGGCTGTCGGCTCGTCGGGGTCGGGGTCGTCGTCGGTGATGTTCACGGTGACGTTGCCGCTGACGGCGCCGTAGCCGCCGCCGGACGCGGCATGAGCGAGAGTGATGGCGTCTTCGTTGGCCGAGTCCGTGTCCTGCTGGGCGGTAAGGGCGACGGTCTGCGCGTCGTTCCAGGTGGACGTGGTGAAGCTGATCGTCGTCTGGGCGCCGTCCCTGCCGCTGTCCGTGTCCACGATGAGATCCGTTCCGGCGTGGCCCGAAACCGTGACGGTGACGGTGTCCGTGGGACTCGTGCCGAGCCGGACCGTGTAGTTGGCGCTGCCGCCCTCCGTGACACCGACGGTTGTCCGCGAGAAGACGAGGCGCTTCGTCTCGTCGTCCGTGATCGTGATCTGGCCGTTGCCGGAGCGGCTGGCCGTCGCGCCGCCGTCGAGGTTCGTGAACGTCAGCGTGCCGGTGGAGACCGTCACCGTGCGGTCCTCCGCGTCGTCGTCGTCGCTCGCGGTCAGGGTGACGTCGGCTGCCGTCGCGCTCGCGCCGGTGAAGGTCACCGTGCTGCCGGCGAAGGTGACGCCGGCGGGCGTGCCCGACAGCGCCAGGGTGAAGTCCGTGCCCCTCGCGCCGCCCGAGAACGCGAGCGGCACGGCGAGACTCTCGCCGGATACGAGCGCGCGGCCCAGCGTCAGCCGGATCGTGGCCGTGGCGGAGGAACTGCCCTCCGTCGCCGCGGCGTCCGGCACGGAAAGCGTCACCGGCGTCGGCGTGTTGTCCGTGATCGTGATGTCGACGTGGGGCGTCCCGCCCCGGGCGTAGCCGCTCGGCAGCGTGCCAAGCTCGAGCCGCAGCGTCTCGTCCGGCTCGTCGGCCGAATCGTTGGTTGCGGTCAGGGTGATCGTTCCAGCGGTGGCGCCGTCGGCCACCGTGATCGTCCCCGCCGGCGTGCCGCCCAGCGAGTAGTCCGCGGCTACCGCCGTCGAGTTCGCGGCCACCCGCTGCACCGGAATCGCCAGACTCCTGCCCGACGGCGCCTCGCTGACCGTCGCCGTGATCGTCAGCGTGCCGGACTCCGTCACCGCACCGCTGTTGTTCACCGAGAGATCGACCTTCGGATCGTCGTCGTCCGTGATGTTCACCGTCACGTTGCCGCTCACCGAGCCGTAGCCGCCGCCCGAAGCCGCGTGAGCCAGCGTAATCGCCGTCTCGTTCGCCGTGTCGTTGTCCTCCTTCGCCGTGACCGTGACCGTCTGCGCGTCGTTCCAGGTGGACGTCGTGAAGCTCAGCGTGTTCTGGTCGTTCGCCGTGACGCTGTCCGTGTCCACCGTGAGGTCCGTGCCCAAGTGGCCCGAGACCGTCACCGTCACGGTGTTCGTCGGCTTCGTCCCGAGCTTCACCGTGTACGTGGCGCTGCCGCCCTCCGTGACGCCGACGGTGGCGGCCGAGAAGACCAGGCGCTTCGTGTCGTCGTCCGTGATCGTGATCTCGCCGGCGCCCGTCCGGCTGCCGGTGGCGCCGCCGTCGAGGTTCGTCGCCGTCAGGATCGGCGCGGCGCCCGTCGAACTCGGGGGGATGGACACGGTGACGGTCCGGTCGTCCGCGTCGTCGTCGGACGACGCCGTCAGCGTGACGTTCGCCGCCGTGGCCGTCGCGCCGGTTTGCGGACCGGTGAAGGTCACCGTGCCGGTCGCCGCGTTGAAGGTGACGCCCGCGGGCGACCCGGACAGCCCGAGCGTGAAGTCCGTGCCCGCCGTGCCGCCCGTGAACGAAAGCGGCACGGCCAATGCCTCGCCGGAGACCAGGCCGCGGCCGAGGGTCAGCCGGATGGTCGCCGTGGCCGACGAACTGTCTTCCGTCGCCGTCGTGTCCGGCACGGAGAGCGCCACCGTCGTCGGGTCGTCGTCCGTGATCACGATGTCCACTCGGTGCGATGTGCCGTGGTCGTAGCCCGACACCGTGCCGAGCTCCAGGCGCAGCGTCTCGTCCGGCTCGTCCGCCTGGTCGTTCGTCGCCGTGAACGTGGACGTGCCGGAGGTCTGTCCGCTCGAGATCGTGATCGCCGGAAGCGTGTAGTCGCTCGCGTCGGCCGACGAGTTCTCCGCCACCCGCTGGACCGGCACGGCCAAGTTCCCGGAGGGCGCACGGCTCACCGACGCCGTCACCGTCAGCGTGCCGCCCTCCGTCACAGCGCCGTTGCCCGAAACGGAAAGCTCGACGGTCGGGTTGTCGCTGTCGATGATGTTCACCGTCACGCTGCCGGAAACGCCGTTGTAGCCGCCGCCTGAGGCCGCGTGGACCAGGGTGATCGGCGCCTCGTTGTCCGAATCGTTGTCCGTCGAGGCGCTGACCGTGACCGTCTGCGCGCTGTTCCAGTTGGTGTCCGTGAAGGTCAGCGTCGACTGGTCGTTCGGCGTCGTGCTGTCCGTGTCCACGGACAGGTCCGTGCCGCCGTGGCCGCTGACCGTGACGGTGACGTCACTAGTCGGTTCCGACGTCAGCTTCACGGTGTAGGTCGCGCTGTTGCCCTCCGTAACGTTCACGGTGGAGCTGGAGAAGGTCAGGGCCTTCGTGTCGTCGTCCGAGATCGTGATCTGGCCGGCGCCCGTCCGGCTGCCGGTGGCGCCGCCGTCGAGGTTCGTCGCCGTCAGGATCGGCGCGACGCCCGTCGAACTTGCCGGGATGGACACGGTCACCGTCCGATCCTCCGCGTCGTCATCGGGCGACGCCGTGAGCAGGATGCTCGCCACGGTGGCCGTCGCGCCCGTCCGCGGACCGGTGAAGGTCACCGTGCCGCCCGCGAGAGCGACGCCCGTGGGCGTTCCGGAAAGCGCCAGCGTGAAGTCCGTGTCCAGTGTGCCGCCGTTGAATCCGAGCGGCACGGCCAGGACCTCGCCGCTCTCCAGGCCGCGGCCGAGGGTCAATTGGATCCTGGCAGTGGCGGCTGTGTCTTCTTCCGTGGCCGTCGTGTCCGGCGTGGACAGGGTCACTGTGGTCGCGTCGTCGTCCGTGATGACGATGTCCACCTGCGACGAGGAACCGTGGTCGTAGCCCGTCACCGTGCCGAGTTCCAGCCGCAGCGTCTCGTCCGGCTCGTCGTCCGTGTCCTGTGTCGCCGTCAGGGTGATCGTGCCCGTCCTCGCGCCGTCGGCCACCGTGATCGTCCCCGCCGGCGTGCCGGACAGCGAGTAGTCGCCCGTTCCGGCCGTGGTGTCCGCCGAGACGACCTGCACCGGGACCGCGAGATCCGCGCCGGACGGCGCCCGCGTCACGGTCGCCGTGAGCGTCAGTGTGCCGCCCTCCGTCACGGCGCCGCCGTCCGACACGGACAGGGTGACCGTCGGAGTATCGCTGTCCGTGATGTTCACCGTCACGTCGCCGGAAACCGAGCCGTAGCCGCCGCCCGACGCCGTGTGCGCCAACGTGATCGGCGCCTCGTTGTCCGCGTCGTTGTCCGTCGAGGCGCTGACCGTGACGGTCTGGGCGTCGTTCCAGTTGGACGTCGTGAAGGTCAGCGTCGACTGGTCGTTCTGCGTCGTGCTGTCCGTGTCCACCGAGAGGTCCGTGCCGTTGTGGCCGGAGACGGTGACGGTCACGGCGGCAGTGGGCCGGGTGGCGAGCTTCACCGTGTAGGTCGCGCTGCTTCCCTCCGTCACGTTCACCGTGGAGGTCGAGAACGTCAGGCCCTTCGACTCGTCGTCCGTGATCGTGATCCGGCCGTTCCCCGTGCGGCTGCCGCTGGCGCCGCCGTCGAGGTTGGTTGCCGTCAGTATCGGTGCATTGCCTGACGAACTCGACGGAATGGACACGGTGACCGTGCGGTCTTCCGCGTCGTCGTCGGAGGCCGGCGTCAACGTGACGTCCGCCGCGGTCGCGCTCGGTCCGGTGAAGGTCAACGTGCCGCCCGCGAGAGCGACGCCCGAGGGCGTGCCGGAGAGCGCCAGCGTGAAGTCCGTGCCCACCGTGCCGCCGCTGAACTGCAAGGGCACGGCGAGCGCCTCGTTCGCGATCAGCGCGCGGCCGAGCGTCAACCGGATGGTCGCCGTCGCGGCCGCCGTGTCTTCGCTGGCCGTCGCGTCCGGCACGGACAACGTCACCGGCGTCGCCGTGTTGTCCGTGATCGTGATGTCCACATGGGAGGGCGTGCCCGGGTCGTAGCCGTCGGGCAGCGCGCCGAGGCCGATGCGGAGCGTCTCGTCCCGCTCGTCGTCCGAATCCGTTCTCGCGGTCAGGGTGGCCGTGCCCATGGTCGCTCCGTCGGCGATCGTGATCGTGCCGGCGAGCGTGAAGTCGGCCGCCACGGCCTGCGAACTCCCCGCTACCCGCTGCACCGGAATGCCGAGGCTCGTCCCGGACGGCGCCGTGTCCACCGTCGCCGTCACGGTCAGCGTGCTCCCCTCCGTCACCGTGCTCCCCGACACCGACAGGCTGACCTTCGGGTTCGCCGCCATGTCGTCGTCCTCGATCGTGCCGGTCGCCGCGGCGCCCGTGACGAACACCCCGGTGGCGCCCTCCGGCAGCGCCAGAGTGACCGTGAAGTCCTCGTCGCCCTCGATCGCCGTGTCGTGCGTGGTGTCGACGGAGATCGTCGCCGTGCCGGTCGTCGTCGAGGTGTTCGTGTTGCCGCCGATCGTCACGCTCCCCGGCGTGCCGTCCGCCGTGCCCGTGTAGTCGACGCCGCTCTCCGCCGTGCCGTCCGCCGTCTCGTAGCTCAGCGTCAGGTCCGCCGCCCCGGAAGAGCCCAACACGGGGAACGTGTCGTGCGTCACGGTGAACTCCACGGCCGAACCCTCCGTCGCCGAGGCGTCCTCGACGCTGGCGCAGGAGGCCACCGCGAGCGTTGACGGGTTGGCCGTGCGTTTCGTCTCCAGCGCCGACGGCAGGGTCCCCGTCAGGCCGTTGCCGCAGAGCGAGAGCTGCGTCAACGCGGTCAGGCCGCCGAGTTGCGACGGAATCGCGTTCGCCAGGTCGTTGCCGGCCAGGTGCAGTTCCTGGAGGCTGGTCGGCAGGGTGGTCGGAACGGAACCGGTCAGGCCGTTGCTCCGCAGATGCAGATGCGTCAGCGACGTCCGGGTGCTGAGATCGGGAATCCCGCCCGACAGCTCGTTCCGGCCGAGGACGAGACGTTGGATGCCGGCCGGAAGCTCCGCCGCCGCCGGCACGTTCCCGGTCAGGGCGTTTCCGCTCAGGTAGAGCCAGTCGAGGGACGCGATCGAACTGAGGTCGGGGATCGCGCCGTCGAGATCGTTGTCGCTGAGCACGAGCCGCAGAACGTTCGGCGGGAGCTCCGCCGCGGCCGGCAGCGAACCGGTCAGCCCGTTGCCGAACAGGTAGACGTAGATCAGCGACGCCAGGCTGCTCAGGTCGGGGATCGAGCCCGTGAGCCCGTTGTTGTGGAGGAGAAGGACCCTCAGGCCGGCCGGCAGCGACGAAGCCGCCGGAAGCGACCCGGTCAGCGCGTTCCCGTCCAGGCGGATGTCCGTCAACTCGGTCAGCGTGCTCAGATCCGGGAAGGACGTCCCGTCCAGCGCGTTGTCGCGGATCCAGAGCTGCTTGAGTCCCGTCGGCAGCCTGTCGGCGCCCGGAACGCCGCCGCTGAACCCGTTCTCGTTCAGGTGCAGGTGGTCGAGGGCCGTGACACCGCGCAGGTCGGGGATCGACCCGCTCAGGTCGTTGCCGATCAGCCGGAGGAACTGCACGCTGGCGGGAAGCGCGGGAATGCCCCCGGTCAGCTCGTTGTCCGTCAGGTCCACCTGGAACAGCCTCGTCAGGCCGCTCAGGTCGGGGATGCCGCCTGACAGTCGATTGGTCGGGAGATTGAGAAAGCGGAGCCCCGTCGGCAGGGCGGGAACGCGGCCTGTCAGGTCGTTGCTCGACAGGGTGAGTTCCTCGAGATTCGAGAGGCCGCTCAGGTCGGGAATGGAACCGGCGAGCGCGTTCCCCTTGAGATCGAGATTCACCAGGCTGGCGGGCAGAGCCGGGACGCCGCCGGTCAGGCCGTGGCCCGTGATCCGGAGGAACTTCAGCGCGCTCAGGCCGGTGAAGCTCGTCGGCATTGCGCCGTCGAAACCATGCGGAACCGACGGGAGCACGAGCGAGGTGACCCGGCCGTCCGGGAAGTCGATGCCGTCCCAGTCCGCCATGCTGACGCCGGACGACCAGTTCAGCGCCTGAGCCGGCGAATCGCCCTCCAGCGTGTCCTTGATATCCAGCAGGAAGGCGCAGTCGGCCGCCAGCAGGGCGGCCGTCGCGGCGTCGGGCGCGTTCGTCGCCGTCACGGCCACGGAAGCAGCCGTGCACGACGCGGGTATCTCGTCGTCTTCGATCGTGATCTGCCCGCTGCCGCTGCCGGTCGCGCCGCCGCCGAGGCCGGTGGCGGTCAGCGTGCCGGTGGAGACGGTCGTCACCAGGTCGATCGCGTCGACGTCGTCCTCGGGGGTCAGGGTCAGGTCGGCGACCGTCGCGCTCGCGCCCGTCCGCGGGCCGGTGAAGGTCACCGTGGGAGAGGAGAACGTGACGCCCGTCGGAGTGCCCGACAGCGCCAGGGTGAAGTCCGTCCCCGGCGTGCCGGCCGAGAACGCAAGCGGCACGGCGAGCACCTCGCCGTCGACGAGGCCGCGGCCAAGCGTCAGCCGAATGCCCGCCGTCGTAGGCGACGTGCCTTCCTCCGCCGTAGCATCCGTGACGGAGAGCGTGACTGTCGTCGGCGTGTTGTCCGTGATCGTGATGGCCACCTGGGTCGTCGCGCCGGGGTCGTGGCCCGTCACCGTGCCGAGCTCGAGGCCCAGCGTCTCGTCCTGCTCGTCCAGCGTGTCCGTCACGGCCGTGAGCGTCGTCGTGCCGGTCGTGCTGCCGGAGGCGATCGTGATGGACGTTGGCGACAGCGAGTAGTCCGCGGCCACGGCCGTGGAGCTCCCCGCCACCCGCTGGATCGGCACGGTGAGATTCGCGGACGGCGCGGCACTCACCGTAGCGGTCAACGTCAGCGTACCGCCCTCCGCGACCGCGCCCACGCCCGACACGGACAGCTCGACCGTCGGATTCACCGTGCCGGTGAACGTGGCGGACCAGAGGCCGGCGCCTTTCGAGTTGACCGCGCGAACCTGCACATCGTACTGGACTCCGACCGCCAAACCGGTCAAGGTGTGACTCAGAGTGCCGGCGTTCTCGTTGCCCGTCGTGACCGTCCAGTGCTGATCGCCCTTGTCGCTCGCGTCACTACGGATGCGCCGCAAGTCATAGCTCGTGACCGCGTCGGCGCCAATGTTGGACGGAGCGTCCCAGGACACCGTCAACGACCCCTGGGAACCCGCCACTGCCGTGATCGCCGGCGCACCGGGAGTCGCGCGATGTCCATGGAAGACAAGCCCCCAGGACGTCAAGCTGCCGACCCTGCCGCCGGAGACTTCGTCGGTGAGTCGCAGCGTCCAGGTTCCGGCGGGGTTCTCCCCCAGATGCGCGGCGGAACCGAAACGGAAGGCGCCCGTCAGAGGGTAGCGGTCGCCATCCGGGTCCGTGTAGGGCGGGCTCAGCGTCGAAACCGTCCCGGCCGGTGAGACAAGTTCCAGGCGGATATCCCGAAAACTCGGCGCCTGGAAAACCGTGTTCACTTCAACGAACTCGACGAACTCAACCTCCCCGCCCACCGTCACCGCGCTCGTTACCCGCGAGCTGTCGTCCGGGATCGATACGGCGGTCGTGTTCGATACCTGCGCGGTTTGAACGAACTGCGGCAGCTTGGTCCACCCCGAGACGAGGTCCACCGCCGCCTTGGCGTCCAGGACGCCAAACCCGTACTTGTGGTTGAAGTCGTAGCGTTCGCTTGTCGAGCCGTACTTGAGCGCGCCGGTGTTCCAGCCGCCGTCCGAGGCATGGTTCTTCCGAGCCGAGGCCGCCAGAATCAGCTTCACGTCCCGCCAGGTCAACGTGGAGTCGACGCCCCGCACCAGCGCCGCGACTCCCGCGACCTGTGGAGTCGCGGTGGAAGTGCCGTTGAAGTCGTCTCTGTAGCGACCGTAGTTCTCGGTGGTCAGGATACCGCCTCGCCGGCCGAGATACCCATAGCCGCATACCCATAGGTTGGCCCCCTCCTCCGAGATCTCCGCCTTCTCGCTCTCGGCATCCAGCACACAGGCCGCGGTGACGCCGTAGTAGTTCGCGTACTCCTCCAGGTTCGAGTCGTCGCCCTCGTCGCCTCCGTTGCCAGCCGCCCAAGCGTAGAAGATGCCGGTGCCTCCCGGACCGCCTTTCAGACCCGAGTCCACGGCCCGCTCCCAGAGGCTCGTGGCCTTCTGGAGCCTCGGATCGTCCGGCGGCCCCCAACTGTTGTTGGACACCGCCGTGGTCGCGCCATTGCGCATCATTGCGTCGGCTTCGTTCGCATCCGTATGGCGGCGCCTCACATTGTGCGAGTAGATCGTCGCCCGGGGCGCCACGCCTCTGCCGCCGACTGCGTTGTCCCGCGCCGCCAGTACGCCCGCGACGTTCACGCCGTGATCAGCCAGCGGATTGAGCACCTTGCCATGCCCGCGGTAGTCGTGGTTCCTGGTTGCATCCACGTTCGCCGAAAGGTCCGGGTGATACGGATCGAGACCGTTATCAACGACCGCGACGCTGACGCCCGCGCCCATGTGACCGGCGCTCCACGCGTCCTCGACGTTGATGTCCTCGCCGTCCTCCGCATTCCTCTGCCCGACGTTCGAGAGATGCCACTGGCAACCGTAGAGCGGATCGGCCAGAGACGTCGTGATCGCAGTGCAGGAGTCCACGAGTTCCGTCATCTCGTCGTCGTCTTCCGCCGTGATCGCGTAAGGCCCGGCCTTGTCGCCGGTCACCTTGACGTACCAGCTCCCGGCGTCCAGGCGCCCCGTCCAGGTAAACCCCCGCCTTCCGCTCGGCGGCAAGAACGTCTCCTGGTGGTAGTGGCCGGCGGTGACCGACGAACCGTCGCTCTCGAGCATGGCGCCGACGATGTTCACCTCGTCGCTGATCCCCCGGACAACGATGTGGGCCGCTTCGCTCAGTTCGATCCGGAAGTAGTCCTCATCAGTCGTCGAGCCGACGTTTCCGCCCACGACATCCTCCAGCTCCAGCTCCTGAGCGGTGGCTCGAGAATCTCCCGGCTCCCGTACGCCCCTGACATGGAGCGTGTACGGCCCCGTCTCACTGTCTGCCGGCTCAACCGTGAGGTAATGCGTCCCGGCGGCAAGGCTCCTCCGGATGACGAATTGCTCCGTGTCCCACGTCGGCACGAGGCCGATGTCGTCCGCCGCCAGCTCCATGCCGCCGCTGTCGAGAACCTGCCCTTTGAGATCGAAGATGCTCCTTGAGCTGGACCAGTACAGCAGATCGGTCGCGCTTGCCAAATCAAGCCGGTAGTAGTCCCTGTCATCGTCCGGGTCCATGATCCCTCGGATGTCGCTATCGATGCTGATCGCGGTCGCGTCGGCCCTCCCTGTCGTGTCCACGAACGTGTCGAGTTCGATCACGTAGTAGCCGGTGTCGTTCCCGTAGCTTGTGACCTTGACGTAGTAGGTCCCTGGATCGAGCGTTCTCCAGATGAGAAAATTGGTACCCCTGCCCGAATCGTCGTTGTCGTCGAGCAGCCGGCCACGGGAATCCCGCAACTCCCCGAACGTGTCGACGTCCCAAAAGGTCTCGATCTCGACTCCAAGCCTGGCGGACAGCGTGAAGGAGAAGTAGTCCACGTCGGAACCGGGCTGAATCCTCCCTGTCAATCGCACGGCCTCGGTGAGCGTGCTGGCGTTACGACGGTTGCGTCCCGGTTCCCTCGGCGTCGCGGCTACGGTCGCCGACCAGGCACTGTACTGCGCTCCCAAGGATGCCCGCACCTGCACGTCGTAGCTTGTTCCGTTGGAGATTCCGTCGAAGAGGTCGACCTCGAGGCCTCCATCGAAGGAGAACACACTGATGTCTTCAGAACGCCTGATCGTCCAGTTCGACGGATCCGACTCGTCCTCGCTTGTCCGAATGAAGCGCAGTTCCCATCCGGTGATGCCGGTGACGCCGGCAGGCGGATCCCAGACCACGGTCAACGCTGCGTCGCCCTCGCCGATCACCCGAATCGTCGGCGGACTCGCCGTTTGCGCCACCAATGGCGGCGTCGTGAATCCCGGAACGAAAGCGATAACGACAGTGACGAGAAAGCGCCAGGAGCACCGTGCCGGGAAGTGGGCCTGAACGCACAACACGCTTCGACGGTCCGGCGCCGGATTGCTACTTGTCGACCCGTTCGCGCCACCAGTTCGGGCTGGATACTTCAACTCCATCGAGCCCCGCGAGAGCATTCGCGAGATCGAGAGCCGGGAAACCGGCAGCGGTTTCCACGACAAAGCCGTTCCTGAGCGGCGCCAACCGGGAAACCCGCGTCGTATCGATCTCGTTGGCGGAGAAGAAGGCGGCCACTTGCTCAGCGGTCCAATCCGCGGCGAGGATCAAGATGACTCCACCTGGGAGCGCCATCAACGTACCGGAATCCGAACGAAAGACTGGCTGGCCGCCGGTACTGGCGGCGCCGGTCGCCACGATGATCCCGTTTCCGGCCCTGATCGCCTGGCTGTCGCCCGGCTCGAAGGCTCCCTCCCTCTGGATCATTGTCAGTTCCGGCTCCAGCCAGACCCGCAACTCCCGGTCGCCGTCCCGGTACGTGTACATGCGATCTGTCCGCGGAGCCGAAGAAGATGGTGCCGACAGGCGTCCCTCCCCGCGTGTCGCTTCGGGTGTAGGTTTTCGATCCGCGAGACCCGTCCGAGTCGGAGGCTTGGGGCGCATCTCCGGCTCCTGGGCAGCGGCCCTCGAGGTCGCGACCGGGAACGCCACGCAAACGAGGAGCAGCAACAGTCGGCGGACCATCGCGGGGGAAGCGAACGAAAGACGCAGCGGTCCGTTCCTCAAGGTACGGTCTCGGTCAAGAGACCGAACAGCGTATCGCACTCGTGACCGGCTGTGCCCGCGCGCGGGGGGGGGCGGCAGGCGGCTGGTGCCGCATCCGGGCTCATATCCCGGGCTGTGCCCGCGCGCGGGGGGGCGGCAGTCCACGGCCCAGGCGTGAGCGGAACCCGAAGCCAGACTCCTCGGACCCCAACAAGCGGCCGGGGCTACCGACGCCCGTTCGGACGAGGCGCCGCCCCGGCTCGCGGCAAGGCGAAGGCGAGGAGTTCGGACTCGCGGGGCGGGTGGCGCGGGGTCGGGCGCGTCGCGCCGGCGACGGCTACCGCTTCGACGGGGGTGCCGGGGCCGGGGCGTTCGCCGCCGCCGGCTACGAGGATGTACTGACGGCCTTCGTGCATGTAGGTCATCGGGCCGCCGTGGAGGCTGCGCTCGACTTCGATCTGGGCGAGTAGCTCACCGGTCGCCTTGTCGAAGGCGACGACATGGCTGCCGTTGGCCGAGCGGTCGCCGAGCTCGTCGACGATCGGTTCGATCGAGATGACCAGCGTCTTCGTCACCAGGACGCCGCCCTCCGTGACGACGCCGTCCTGCGGCGGCGTGCCGAGCCGGCCGAGGTTCAGGTGCCTGATCGCCGGGTGGTCGCGGGGCCCCTCCCCCAACGGCACCTGCCACAGCATCTCGCCGCGGTTCATGTCGAACGCGGTGATCCGCCGGTAGGGCGGCTTGAGCAGGGGCAGGCCCTGGACCTTCGGCATCGGCCGGCGGTTGATCGAGTAGCGCCAGTCGGAGCGCGCCGGGTCGGGGGCCGACAGGGAGATCGCGCCCGGACGGGTCAGGGACGGCACGTAGAGGATGTTCGTCTCCGGATCGAAGGAAGCCCCGGTCCAGTTCGCGCCGCCGCCCGGCCCGGGGTTCTGGAGGTAGGCGCGCTTGCCGTCCTCGCCGTGGACGATCGGCGGCGTGAAGACGGGACCGATCACGTAGTCCCGAATCACCTCGAACGCCTCGGCCCGAAGCTCCGGCGTGAAGTCGATCAGGTCGTCGTAGTCGATGCCGAGGGTCTCGAACGGCGGCGGCCGCGTCGTGAACGGCTGGGTACGCGACAGCTTCTCGCCCGGAATCCGCGAGTGGTAATCGACCGGCGCCTCGACGATCGGCCAGACGGGTTCTCCGGTGGCCCGGTCGAAGACGTAGGTCATCGCGACCTTCGAGACGACCGCCACGGCCTTGATGTTCCTGCCGTCGACCGTGATGTCGACGAGGTTCGGGGCCGAGGCCAGGTCGTAGTCCCAGACGCCGTGATGGATCGTCTGGAAGTGCCAGACGACCTCGCCGTTGCGGGCGTCGAGACAGACGATCGACTCGGCGTAGACGTTGTCTCCGTGGCGGTCGCCGCCGTAGTAGTCGTTGGTCGGCGTGCCGAACGGCAGGTAGACGTAGCCGAGCTCGTGGTCGGCGCTCATCATCGACCAGACGTTCGTGTTCCCCATCTTCCGCCAGGACTCGTTCTCCCAGGTCTCGATGTAGGGCTCTCCCTCCCGCGGCACGGCGTGGAACGTCCACTTCAGCTTGCCCGTGCGAATGTCGAAACCGCGCACGTCCCCGGGCGGGTTGTTGTTGCGGTGCGGGAAGTCGAAGACCGTGCCGCCGATCACGATCGTGTCGGCCACGACGGTCACCGGCGCCGTCCAGTTCATGTTCCGGTTCGCCCGCCCCGGCAGGAGGCCCTGCATCAGGTCGACGACGCCCTCCTCGCCGAACTCCGGATCCGGCTCGCCGGTCTTCGTGTCGATCGAGACCAGGCGTCCGCCGCGGGTGGCGATCAGGACCCGCTCCGCCTCGCCGTCGCTCCAGAACTCGATGCCGCGGATCTGGACCAGCGAACCTCGCTGCTCGATCTCCCAGTCCCTCGGGTCGTGCCGCCAGAGCTCCTCGCCGGTCGCCGGATCGAGCGCCGCGACCTGGCCCAGGTTCGTCGCGATGTAGACGACGCCGTCGATCATCAGCGGCATGCTCCGGTACGGCCCGGGCGTCTTGTCGGTCATGTCCTTCAGCAGGACATCGGGCGACTCCCAGCGCCAGGCGACCTCCAACCGCGAGAAGTTGTCCCGGTCGATCTGGTCGAGGGGCGCGTACCGCGTGGAGCCGCTGTCGCCGCCGAAGTGCCGCCACTCGCCGCCCTGCGCGCCGTGTTGCGCCACAACCGGTGCCGCACTCCCGACGGCGGCCAGAAGGACGCAGAGACCTTGGACGATCCGCGGATCGAGACTCGACATTCGCAATCCCCTCAGGTTGGACCGGCGCATCTTACTGCGGCGTCGACGACATACGTCGCGGTGTCGTAGGCTCCGCCGTCACCCGTGACGACGCACTCCACCATCATCTCCTCGGTCACCGGCCGCGAGGTGCTCGACAGCCGCGGCAACCCGACCGTCGAGGTCGAGATCGCGCTCGAAGGCGGCGCCCGCGGCCGCGCCATCGTCCCCAGCGGCGCCAGTACCGGCCGCCACGAGGCGGTCGAGTTGCGCGACGGCGACGCCGGACGCTACGGCGGCAAGGGAACGACCCTCGCGGTCGGTCATGTGAACGGCGAGATCGCCCAGGCCGTACGCGGACTGGACGCCGCCGAACAGGCGGAACTCGACCGCGTGCTGCTGGAGCTCGACGGTACGCCGAACAAGGGCCGCCTCGGCGCCAACGCGGTGCTCGGGGTCAGTCTCGCCGCCGCGCACGCGACGGCGGCCGCGCGCGGTCTGCCGCTCTACGCCTCGCTCGGCGGCGACGACGCCCGTACCCTGCCGGTGCCGATGCTGAACATCCTGAACGGCGGCCAGCACGCCGCCGGCTCGACCGACTTCCAGGAGTTCATGGTCATGCCGACCGGCGCCTCCTCCTTCGCCGAGGGCCTGCGCTGGGGCGTCGAGATCTACCACCGACTCCGCGCGATCCTCCACGATCGCGGTTTCTCGGTCGCCGTCGGCGACGAGGGCGGCTTCGCGCCCGCGCTCGGCGGCAACGAACGGGCGGTCGAAGTCATCCTCGAAGCGATCGAGGCCGCCGGGCGGCGGCCCGGCGAGGACGTCCGGATCGCTCTCGACCCGGCGACGAGCGAGCTCTATGACGAGGCCACCGGCCGCTACAGCCTGCCGATCGAAGGCCGGGAAATGGAGAGCGGCGAACTCGTCGACCTCTGGGCCGACTGGTGCCGCAAGTACCCGATCATCAGCATCGAGGACGGACTCGCCGAGGACGACTGGGCCGGCTGGCGCGAGCTCTCCGAACGGCTGGGCCGCACGGTCCAGATCGTCGGCGACGACCTGCTCGTCACGAACATCGACCGGATCGACCGGGCGATCGAAGAGCGCGCCTGCAACGCGCTGCTGTGCAAGGTGAACCAGATCGGCTCACTCACCGAGAGCGCGGCCGCGGTCGAACGCAGCCGCGCCGCCGGCTGGGGCGTCGTGATGAGCCACCGCTCGGGCGAGACGGAGGACACGACGATCGTCGACCTCGCCGTCGCCTGGAACACGGGCCAGATCAAGACCGGCGCCCCTGCCCGCAGCGACCGCGTGGCGAAGTACAACCAGCTCCTCCGCATCGAGGAGCGGCTCGGTGATCGGGCCGTCTACCCGGGCCTGGGCGCGTTTCCGGTCAGGAACCCGGCCGGTTGACTCAGCGGCCTCCCTAGCTAGTTCTCGTCCAGAAACGCGGTTTTCTGCGCTTCAGGAAGGGGGAATCGCAGGCTGGTTGAGAGTCTTCAGAGGCTGTTTCGGGGTGTAGCGGCGGTGCCCGGGGAGTGAATCGCCGGCGGTTGGCGGGTTTG
>JAJEHN010000036.1 GCA_022823665.1 Thermoanaerobaculia bacterium
CACCAGCGTGGTCGCCGACGCGAAGGTCGGAGCCTCGTTCACGTTCGTGACGGTCACCGTGATGGACACCGAGCCCGTGATGCCGTCCTCGTCGGTGGCGGTGACGGTGACCTCGTAGACGTTGTCGGGGTCGTCGTCGACTGGATCCTCGTGGTCTCTCGCTACCATGGACAGCACGCCAGTCGTGCTGATGATCGCGAAGTCGGCTTCGTCGGTCCCCGACTTGGTCCAGGTGACAGTGCCGCGATGGCCGGTCGTGGTAGGCGTCGGTCCTGTCCAGACGGCGTTCTCGGCGACGGTGGCGTTGGCCAGCCCGCTGATTGTGATCGTCTCGGCCACGTCGGTGACGGTCAAAGTTACGGCGCGTGTCGCCGTGAGCGGGGTCTGACCAGGTTCGGAAACAACGACGTTGAAGGTGTAGCTGGCCTTCTGCTCGTGGTTGAGCATCGTGCCGGCGGCGAGGGAGATCTGGCCGGTTGAGGAGATCCGGAACGCCGAAGCGTCCGTACCGCTGAGCGAGTAAGTGATTGCCGCCCCTTCCGGGTCCGTGGCCGTGACCGGCGAACCGATGTCCCCGGTCGTCCCCTCGGGCGCCGACAGCGAGAGGGTGGTCGCCGAAGCGAAGGTCGGCGGTTCGTTGACGTTCGTGACGGTCAGCGTGATGGAGACCGAACCGGTGATGCTGTCTTCATCGGTCGCAGTCACGGTAACTTCGTAGACGTTGTCGTTGTTGGCGTCCGCTGCGTCTTCATGATCGCGGGCGACCATCGACAGCACGCCGGTCGTGCTGCCGATGGTGAAGTCGTCGGCGTCGGTTCCGGACTTGGTCCACGTCACGGTGCCGCGATGGCCGGTCGACGCAGGCGTCGGCCCGGTCCATGCGGCGTTCTCGGCGATGGTGGCGTTGGCGAGGCCGCTGATGGTGAGCGTCTCGGCTACGTCGGTGACAGCCAGCGTGACCGCGCGTGTCGCCGTGAGGGGGTTCTGGCCGGGCTCCGAAGCAACGACGTTGAAGCTGTAGCTGCCCTTCTGCTCGTGGTTGAGGACCGTGCCGCTGGCGAGGGAGATCTGCCCGGCGGAGGAGATCTGGAACGCCGAGCCATCGGTACCGCTGAGGCTGTAGGTCAGCGTAGCGCCCTCCGGGTCCGTGGCCGTGACCGGCGAGCCGATGTTGCCGGTCGTCCCTTCCGGGACCGACAGCGCGAGCGTGGTCGCGGCGGCGAAGGCGGGCGGCTCGTTCACGTTCGTCACGGTTAGCGTGATCGACACGGAGCCCGTGATGTTGTCCTCGTCGGTGGCCGTCACGGTGACTTCGTAGACGTTGTCCTGGTCGGCGTCCGCTGCGTCTTCATGGTCGCGGGCGATCATGGACAGCACGCCGGTCGTGCTGACGATGCCGAAGTCGGCTGCGTCCGTGCCCGACTTGGTCCACGTCACCGTGCCGCGGTGGCCGGTCACTGTCGGCGTCGGCCCGGTCCAGGCGGCGTTCTCGGCGACGGTGGCGTTCGAGAGCCCGCCGATGGTCAGCGTATCGATGACGTCGCCGATCCCCACGTTGCTCGGCGTGGAATCGCCGTTGGCGTTGAAGGCGATGACCTGAAAGTCGTAGTCGACGCCCGTCGTGAGACCTGAGACGGTCGCCGACGTCGCGTCGGTCGGAGCCGTGGAGGAGAGCGTCCAGACCGAGGTTCCCCGCTCCCGATACTCCACGCGGAATCCGGTCTCATGAGACGCGTTGTCGGTCCAGGCCAGGTCTGCCGTGGTGGACTGCCGGAGGACTTGAAGGCTCGTCGGACGGGCGGGCGGCATACGCATGATGAACGTGCTGCTGCGCGAGAGACTGGCGTTCGCGGTATCCGTGGCCTGGAGGAAGGAAGTCACCCGGAACTCGTAGGTCCGGCTCGCGGACAGGCCGGTGACGATTGCCGAACCGACGTCGGCCGCGACGACGGAGGCGGTCCACGAACCGGGAGACTGGCCCGCCGACAGTCGCCGATACTCGATGCGGAAACCGCCTTCGTTCGTCGAGTTGTCCCGCCAGCTCACATCCGCGCTGGTCGATCCGGCGCCGCCGGCGACGAGTTCCTGCGGTATCGCGGGACGGGGCAGCGTGCCCACGGTCGCGATGTTGCTCGGGCTCGAGGATCGGGTCGATGACACATAGGCAAAGAGGGTGAAGAAGTAGTTCTGTCCGGAGAGTCCCGTGTCGGTTGACGTCGAGTTCCGGGATGGACTCTGGAGGTAGGTCCAGGTGCCGTCCCACTCGTCGCCGGCCGTCTGGTAGTAGACGTCGAACTCGGCCTCGTCGCTGGAGTTGTCCTGCCAGGCAAGACGCCAGGTTCCCCCGCTCTTGCTGGCGGTCAGGCTGGATGGCGCCGGCGGCCCGGTCTTTCGGGTCGTGACGCCGCTCGGCGTGGTCCCGTTCGCGTTGCGCGCCACGACCCGAAAGTCGTAGTCCGTGCTGGAGTTCAGGTTGCCTACTCGCCAGGAAGTCCAGTTCGCCTCGGTGGTTGCGGCCGTTGTCCACGAGCCGCCGCCCGTGCGGTACTCCACGTCGAAGCCGGCCTCGTCGGAGGAGTTGTCCGTCCACGACAGGCCCACGCTGGTCGAGTTCACGCTCGTCGTCGTGAGTCCCGAGACTGCCGCCGGCGGAGCCGGCGTAGTGGCGGCCGCCACGTTGCTTGGCGAGGAGAGACCGTTGGAAGAGTGCTTCGCCAGCACGCGGAAGTCATAGGACGTCCCTGCGGTCAGGCCGGTCACCGTGGCCGATTCGGCATCGGCCGCTGCTTCCGCGCCGAACGTGATCCATGTGGTCCCGGTTGACGCTCGGTACTGGACCGCGAAGCTCGTTTCGTCCGTCGATTCGTCGGTCCAAGAGAGGGACACACTGGTCGAGCTCGCCGGCGTGGCGAGGAGGCCGGAAGGCGCCGCCGGCGGCATCGTTAGGGATACGGCTGAGCTGGGCGCAGAGCCGTGGAGATTTCTCGCCGACACCCGGAACTCGTAGGACGCGCTCGCCATCAAGCCGGTTACCGCAGCCGTAGTGGCGTTGGCGGCCGCCACCGTAGTGGTCCACGCGTCGGAGCCCATGCGGTGCTCCACGTCGAAGCCGGTCTCGTCGGAGGAGTTGTCGCTCCAGCTCACGGTCACGCTGGTGGAACCGGTCGGCGAGACCGTCACTCCGGAGGGCGCCGCTGGCGGCCCGGCCGGCGCCGTCGAGACGACGTTGCTTGGCGTGGAGTCGCCGTTGGCGTTGGTGGCGATGACCCGGAATTCGTAGTCGGTCCCCGTGGTGAGGCCGGTTACCGTGGCCGAGGCGGTGTCGGATGAAGGTGAAGAAGACAGCGTCCACGCCGACGTCCCCCGCTCCCGGTACTCGACCTTGAAGCCGGTTTCGTGAGCCGCGTTGTCGGTCCATGCCAGTTCCGCGCTGGTGGACTGGACCTGGGCGGATAGCGCTGTCGGCGCCGCTGGCGGCATTCGGGTCGTGAAGGTCGAGCTTCTCGAGAGGCTGGCTTCGGCCGTATCGGTTGGCTGGAAGAAGGAGGTGACCCGAAACTCGTAGGTTGCGCTCGCGACCAGACCGGTCACGGTTGTCGAGGCGGTGTCGGCGCCGACGACCGTACTGGTCCAGGCGCCGGGAGATTCGCCCGCGACGAGCCGCCGGTGCTGCACCCTGAAGCCGCCCTCGTTGGCGGAGTTGTCGCGCCAACTGACGTTCGCGGCGGTGGAACCGTCGGCGACCGCGGTCGCCTTCTGGGGAATCGCGGGCCGAGAAAGTGCGCCCACGGCGACGACGTTGCCAGGACTCGAGGTCTTCGCGCTGTCGATGAAGGCGTACATCACGAAGAAGTAGTTCTGGTCCGTCAGTTCCGTGTCGGTCGATGTGCTGTTCCGGGCAGGGCTCTTCAGGTAGCCCCAGGTGTCGTCCCATTCGTCGCTGGCGGTCTGGTAGTAGACGTCGAACTCGACCTCGTCGTCCGAGTTGTCCTGCCAGTGAAGTCGCCATTGTCCTCTGGTCCGCTCGGCTCTCAGACTCGAGGGGGCCGCCGGACCCGTCCTGCGAGACACGACGTTGCTCGCCGCTGACCCGGCGGCGTTGCGCGCCACGACCCGGAAGTCGTAGTCCGTGCTCGGGCTGAGGTTGCCGATCCGCCAGGAGGTCCAATCCGGCTCCGTGGTCGCCACCGTTGTCCATGCGCCGCCGCCGTTGCGGTATTCGACGTCGAAGCCGACCTCGTCTGACGCGTTGTCCGTCCAGGACAGGCTCACGCTGCTCGAGTTCGCGCCGGTGGAACTCAGAGCGGAGGGCGCATCGGGCGCGCCCAGGGATCCCAGAGAGGCCACGTTGCTCGGCTGGGAAAGGGCTGATCCGTTCTTCGCGAACACACGGAACTCATAGTCGACGCCGGCAGTCAGGCCGGTGACGGCGGCGGAGGCTGCGTCAGCCGCGGGTTCCGTGGGGTGGTTCGTCCAGGCGGGAGCGCCAGCCGCGCGGTACTGGATCAGGAAGCCTGTTTCGTCCGAAGCGTTGTCCGTCCAGGTCAGGGTGACGCTGGTTGCCCCGTCGGCAGCGGCCACGAGATTCGTTGGAGCCGCCGGCACGCCGGTTGCAACGGTGACCGCGTCGGCGAACGCCGTGCCATGCGCGTTGCGCGCGCCGACCCGAAACATCCAGGACGTAGCCGCCGTCAGGCCGGTGATCGTGTCGGTTTCCACATCGGCGAGCAACTGCCGCGTGGTCCAGCTCTGGCCGCCCGTCCCGTACTGGACGTCGTAGCCGGCTTCGACCAGCGCGTTGTCCGTCCAGGTCAGCCGCACACTGTTCGAATCCAGGGCTACTCCGGCGAGGTCGCCGGGCGCCGTTGGCGGCCCGTCGCCGGGGGTCCGGACGGACCAGATGTCGCTCTCGTTCGATCCGTGGGTGTTCTTCGCTACGACGCGAAACGCGTAGCGGGTTGCGGCCGCGAGGCCCGTGAGCGTGGCGGAGGTCGTGTTCGCGGTGAGCGTTGCCCCGACCTGCGTGCCGGTCTCCCACGATTCCAGCCAGGTCCTGTACTGCACCTCGAAGGTCTCCTCTATCGAGGAGTTGTCCTGCCACGTCAGGCTGACGCTGGCGCCGCTGCCGGCGGGCGCCGCGGTTCCCGTGAGTCCCGAAGGAGGCGCCGGCGGCAGGTAGTCGCTCATTTCCGTGGCCGAACCGACGGTCTGCTGGAGGGCGCGCTCGTTCTCGCGCTGGTTCGCGACGCCGATGTTCCAACTGTTCGGCGTTATCCGGACCGTGGAGAAGTAAGCCTCCCGTACGTAGTTGTGGGTTCCGTAGCTCATGATCGTCGCGATGTCCGGGTCCGGCGCCGTGTCGGTATGGCCGAAGGCGTACGGGTACACGGCGTCCTCGGGCTCGGCCGTGCCGCCGCCTTCGGGATCGTGGTTGCCGCCGAGAATGTGGCCGAGCTCGTGGGCGAAGATGGAGTTCCCGCTGCGGCTCGAGGAGTGGCAGGCAAGATCGGCGAACCCCAGTGCCCAGGGTGAGATGTCCTGCGGTCGGTGATCCCCGAGACGAAGGTACGCTGCGCCGCAGCGCGCCCAACTCGAGCCGTCGTGGATGAAGATCAGGACCGCGTCCGCTTCGTGCGTCTCCCTCAACAGCTTGATCTCGGCGATCTCGGAGATCGGATCGAGCCAGTCCCTGCCTCTTCTTGCCTCGGTCGAGTACCGCGCCGGCGCTGGCGCCGCGTGCGCGAGGTGAAGCGTTGCGTCGAACGATCCGTTGCGCCAGACGGAGTTCGTGTAGTCGATGGCGGCCTGCACGGCGGCGGCGTCCGATGTGGTCCAGTAGTTGGAGGCGTCCTGCGTGTACAGGACGAGGACGTCGAATCGGTGGGTCGTGGTTGAGGTTTGAGGTGCGGTAACGGTTGTCTGGCGGGAAGCGCCTGGGGTGACGGCGGCGTTCGTGATCGGGGCTGGATTCGTTGGGGTCAGGCTGGCCGAAGGCGGCGGTCGGGCGTCGCACCAGTCCCGCGGCTCGGTCGAACCAACTGCGTTGACCGCGTCGGGCTCCGTCACGAAGCCGGTTTCGTTCTCGGCTGCCACCTCGAACTTGAACTGGCCCGGCTCGCCATAGCTCCCGATGAGCCAGCCGTCCTGAAGAGTCAGCACGACCGTCTCGTGAGTCGCCCCGATCAGGCGACCGGCCCAGGAAACGTTGCCCTCACCGCGGTCCTCGAACGCCGTGCGCTCGGCCAAAAGGGCGGGGCCGTCGCCGGGTGTCGGAAGTTCCAGGAGGCGGGGGCCCGTTCGCAGCAGCTCGGGGCGGACGCTTATGGAGTGTTTCCGCGGCGTGGGTGACCTTGCGGTCGCGCCAGCGTCGACAGCGCTCGGTGACCCTCTCGCCTGTTCCTCCGGGACGCTGCGTTCAAAGCGAAAGAGAGTCTGAGCATCCGCCACGGCGGGCCAGATCAACGGCAGCAAGAGGACGACTGACGAGAGTGTCTGGCCGGTGCGATTCGGCAGTGCGGACATCATTACCGCCTGGAGCCGGCAGGACGCGCGACTGAACCGCTCAAGTGCCCTTGAGAGCTCCAAGTGGGGCAGGAGCAGGAGGTCGGAGCCCGCCAACTCGACTACGGGCTGCGACGCTACCCTTTGCCAAGCTGCTGGTTGGAACTGGCCGGACCGAAACGATCGTTGCCCGGACAGATCTGACCCTCGCGGACAACCGTCTGCTCCGGGCCTTCCGGGCGTGTTCGCATAATCTACTTCCGATGCGTCTTGAGCGGAGGCTCGTCTTTCCGTGGCTGTCGCCATGAGGCGGAGACCGACCTGGGTGTGGTGGACCTCGGGCAAGGACGCGGCATGGGCGCTGCACACTCTACGGTCGGACTCTCGTTGGGAGATCGGAGGTCTCCTGGCCGCCGTCACCAGGGACGACGGACGATCCTGGTTGCATGGCGTCAGGATCGAGCTTCTTCGGGAACAGGCCGCGGCCGTCGGATTGCCCCTGAGGACGATCGAAGTGGATCCAGGAGCCGACCCGCCGGATTACGACTCTGTGGTGCAAACTGAACTGGCCGGGCAGCGCTCGGAGGGCGTGGACTTCATTGCCTTTGGCGACCTCTTCTCGGCGCGCCGCCGAGCACGCCGAATCCAACTCCTGCGGGGGACCGGCCTTGAAGGCGTGTTCCCGCTTTGGCACAGGGACACCCGCGAGCATGCCCGACAGATGCTCGGGGCCGGGCTGGCTGCCCGCGTGTGTTCGCTCACCCCAACCGACCTGCCGGCCGATCGGGTAGGCGCGCGCTTCGACGAGTCCTTCCTGGAGTATCTACCCGCCCATATCGATCCTTGCGGCGAGCACGACGAATTCCACACCTTCGTCGAGTGGGCGCCGGGATGGCGGCATCGTGTCGATGTGGCGCCCGTGCGTCGGCTCGAGCGCTACGGCCTGGTCATGGCCGACTGCCGGACGGAGCCGGCCACCACCGGGCCAGCCGGATTCGGCAACTCGGGCCTTGACGGCGACACCGCGTTCGACCCATTCGAGTACTTTGAACGATTGCGCCGGGTCCGAAGACACGTTCTGCGGAACCTGAGCATCGACGCGACCGTCGGGAAAGCGGCCGAAGTGGCAGAGTTGGCGCCTTCAAGTTTCAGGCGTTACTTTCGCAAGCGCGTCGGCACGACCTATGGAGTCTGGTTGGCTGATCAGAAGATGGAGTGCGCCGCCCGGCTGCTCAGAGAGAGCGATGCCAGCGTTGCCGAGATCGGGAGTACGGTTGGTTACCGCTTCAGGCGGAGTTTTCGCAGGGCGTTCAGGCGACGCTACGCCTGTAGTCCGTCTCGTTACCGTGACCTGTTCCTCGCGGGTCGCTTGCCGGAGATGGCTCGGAAAGGGGACGCGCCGGCGGTCCTTGATTGCGCTCGGCGTGAGGAGGTTGTGTGTGGGGCTCCTGATGGCCGGTCTCTACCCGCAACCGAAGGCCCCGGTGTCGGCCCGGGATAGGGCCGTTCGCCCGCCCTCGTTGACGTGAGACCAGCGCTCGCCGTCCGGCCCCGTGACGCCCAGATGGAAGGCCAGATCGGTCGCGGGCGCCGAGAACACCCAGCGCCGACCGTTGACGGCGCAGCCGTCAAGCACCTTGATCAGCACCTCCACGTTGTCTCGGTCGAAAAAGTAGAGAAGCGCCGACGACTCGCTCGGCAGCCCCCAGTCGCGAGCCGACTGCACCGTTCCGTCCGGCAGGACGATGCACATGTCGATCCGGTAGCCGTTCGCGAGTTCGACGCCGGGGCCTTCCGGTTCGCAAGCCGGCGGGTCAGTGTTTGCGGCGGCGTGTGCAGCCTTCGACAGGGCGGCGAGCCCCGGTTCGGCCCGCGATGCCGGCGATTCGTCAACCGGATGCGTAGCGAATGCGCCGGCGTCGGATCTTGAGCTCTCGCCTCGGCGAAGCGGGTGAGCAAGCCCTTCCCTCGCCGTCAGCCGGCTGGCGGCAGTGACGCCCGGAGCACCGGCGGGGCCAGGTTCGCAGGGGAAGGCCGCCGTGTCGCCCGTGGTCTGCGCCGTCCGGCCAGCGGCGTTGCTCTGCTCGAAGCGCCTGCCGGTGCTTCGTTCCACGAGCTCGAGCCGGAAGGCGAGGTTCGTCACGGGCGCGGTGAAGACCCAGCGATGGCCGTTCACGGCGCAGCCGTCGAGGACCTTGAGGAGAATCTCGGCGTTATCCCGGTCGAAGAAGTAGAGGAGGGCTGAATGGTCGGACTCCAGGTGGTAGTTGGCGGCCGCGGTCTGAAGCCCCGAAGGCGTCGCGAAGCACATGCGCACGTCGTAGCCGCCGCTCAATGTGGTGACCGGTCGCGGGATGCAGTCCGTTGCCGCGCCCGGACCGGGCGGCTCGCTCAGTCGGACGGTGGCGGTCTCGCTGAATGCCGTGGCACCGTCGCCGATTGCGCCGACCCGTAGCTCGTAGCGGCCCTCGGGCTGGAGGTTGTCGAGAACGACGGACGTCGCGTTCAGCGGCGCCACGGCGGCCGCGGTCCAGGGAAAGGCGCCACCCTGGACATCGGACGGCGCCTCCGGCTCGCCCTCTTCCGACGCCTGCCGGTGCTCGATCATGAAGCCTCTTTCTGCCGTCGAGTTGTCCCGCCACGTGAGCCGCAGGGCGGCAGGGCCGAGGATCTCCACGTCGAGGTGGCTCGGCGGGGCCAGCGACAGGTCCACGGCGGCCGGCTCGCTCCGGCCCGCGCCGCGACCGTTCCTGGCCGCCACCTGGAACTCGTGGCGGCCGCCCCGGGGCAGACCGCCGACGGCCGCGCGCTCGGCGTTTCGTTCAAGCGAGCGGACCAGCCGCCAGGCCCCCTGGGCCTGTCGGTGGAAGACGTCGTAACCGTCTTCATCCGTCGCGCGGTCGGTCCAGGTCAGCAGCACGGCGTTCCGCGTCAGCAGCTCGGCTCGGAGGTCGACCGGCGCCGTCGGATTAGTCGCTGGTCCAGGCGGTGGTGGCTGCGGCGGTGGTGGCGGCGGTGGTGGCGGTTGCGGGTGAGGCGGTCCTCCACCTCCTCCACCTCCCGGTGGCTGCGGCGGTGGCGGCGGTGGAGGTGGCTGCGGCGGTGGTGGCGGAGGAGGTGGCTGCGGCGGTGGTGGCGGAGGCTGGTTTCTCTCGGTGACGTTCACATTCACCGTCCGGGTTGCGTTCAGCGGCGGCGACCCGGCGTCGGACGCCACGACGTGGAAGCGGTAGGACCGCCTGGACGCGTAGTCCAGGGTCGTGCGCGGCGGCACGGACAACTGCCCCGAGGCGGCGTCCACCGCGAAGCTCCCGGCGTCCGTGCCGCCGAGGCGGTAGGCCAGCGCTCCGCCCTCCGGGTCGGTCGCGGTTACCGGCGCGCCGATGGCGCCGGTCGTTCCCTCGCGGACCTGCAACGTCAGTGCGCCCGCCGGATACGAAGGCGCCTCGTTGACGTCGGTTACGGTGACCGTGATGGAATCGGAACCGGTAACGCCGTCGTCGTCGGTTGCCGTCACCGTGACTTCGTAGACGTTGTCCCGGTTGGCGTCCCGGGCGTCTTCGTGGTTCTGGGCCTGGAGTGTCAGAACGCCCGTGCCGGCGACGATCCCGAAGTCGGCGGCGTCCGCGCCGGACGCGGCCCACGTGACGGCGCCGTTGTGGCCGGAGACGCCCGGCGAAGCCGAGGTCCAGGCCGTGTTCTCCGGGACCGTGGCGTTGGCCAGACCGGTGACCGTCAGGCTTTCGGGAACGTCCGTGACGTTGACGTGGACCGTCCGGGTGGCGGTGAGCGGCGGTGCTCGGCCATCGGAGGCGGTGACCTCGACGGTGTATGAGGTCTTCGTCTCGTAGTCGAGCGTGACGCCGGAGGCCACGGACAACCGGGCCCACGTTGCGTCGATGGCGAAGGACGCGGAATCCGGCCCGCCGAGGGTGTAGGTCAGCGAGTCGCCATCCGGATCGATCGCCGTCACCGGCGAGCCGAAGGCGCCCGTCTCGTCCTCGGGCACGTTGACGGTGAGCGCCGCGGCCTCGTACTCGGGCGCCTCGTTCACGTCGGTCACGGTCACGGCGGCGGAGACGGTCACCTCGAACAAGTCGATGTCGGCGACGGTCAGGGCGACCTCGTAGACGCCGTCGCCGTCGGCGTCCGCCGAAGCTTCATGGTCCTGCGGCGCCAGGCTCACCGAGTTCGTTGCAGAGGTCGTCCTGGTCGAGGCAAGGGCGAAGTGGGCGGCGTCGGCGCCCGACAGCTCCCAGGAGAGAGCGCCTCGATGGCCGCTCAGCGACGCCGTGGCGCTCCAGGCGGCGTTCTCCGGCGTCGAGCCGTCGGCCAGTCCGGTCAGCGTGAGAGTGCGCGTGCCGGGGGTGCGGATGGAGACCGGCTCGGCGAAGCGTTCGCCGTACGAGTTCGCTGCGGCAACACGGAACTCGTAGCGAGTGGCCAGGTCAAGGCCGGTCAGGATTGTGGTCGTCACGCCGGCCGAGAGGACCGCGCCCTCCGTCCAGTCCGACGCTCCCGCCCTTCGATACTGAACGCGGAAGGATGTCTCGCTCGAGATGTCGGTCCAGGTCAGTTCCACGCTCCCCTGTCCGCCGTCTTCCGAAGCGACGCCCGCGAGGTCGGCCGGCCTGGCGGGCGGGAGATAGTTGCTGAAGGTCGAGGCCTCCCGCATCAACTGCGGCAGCGCCCGCTCCATTTCGGCGCTGTTCTCCGCTCCGATGGTCGTGTCGTCCGGCGTGATCCGGATGCTCGAGAAGTAGGGGACGACCCTGGGGGAATCGATGACGTAGCCACGGGTACCCATGATGGTCAGAACCCTCTGGCTCCTGACTCTGGTCTCGTATCCCCTGGCGTAGGGGAGGCGCGGATTCGAGCCGCTTCTCCCGGTCTGGTGCGAGCCTCCCATGAGATGGCCGACCTCGTGGGCGAACACATGGGCGTGCCTCCCCAGACAATGGTGGTAGTAGTTCAGCATGCCGAAGGCCCACTCCACCTGGTTGCTCTCATGCTCGCCGGGCGGGGGGACCCGCCATGCCAGGCCGCAGAGACCGATGGACCGCTGCTTCGTGATCCACATGACGATGTCGGCGCTGTGGACGTCGCGCAGGTCGAGGATGTCGCCCCTTATCCGGAGCTCCTCGAGTTGCGGCGCATATCCCCAGCTCGTGCCGTCCCACGGAATGAAGCGGACGTTGACCCGCTCAGCGCGCGCCAGGCGGAACGAAGCGTTGGTGATCGCTGCGTTTCGCAAGGCCGAGTTCGCCGTATCGATCAGGTTCTGGGCTTGGGCGGCGGCGTTGGCTTGGCCCCAGTGAGCCTCCGCCGCGGCGTCGTAGACGATGAGCAGATCGACGATGGTGGCGGCCTCTTCGGAGGTGGGTGAATCGCGACCGGCGAGGCCATCGTGCGCCCCAAGGCGCGCGCTGCTTGCTCCGCTGGCGTTCAGACGAGAAGCGTGCTCTGAATCCGTGGGCTCATGGACCGAGCAGTAGGACGCCTCTTCCGGAAGGTCGCCGTCCGTACTCGCCTCCGCTAGCACCTGACCCCGGCCGCTCGCCGCCGCGACGAGGTCGAAGACCGGCTCGGCAAGTTCACCGAAGCTGCCGGCAAGACTCCCGCCTTGCAGGGTGAGAACGACCGTCTCGGCCTGGGCGCCCCCGACGCGACCGGCCCACATCGCGTTGCCCTCGCCCCGGTCCTCGAAGGCGGCGCGATGCACCACGAGCCGTTCGCCGGCGGGTGTCGGAAGGATGAGCCTCGCCGGTCCGGAGCGAAGCAGAGCGAGGTCTACCTCGACCGGGTAGGCGAGCTTCCCTCCGGGCCCTTCGGAGGAAACCGTCGCCTTCGCCATCCCTTCCGGCCCTGCATCGGCCGGGGCCGCTTCCGCAAACCTGAGGAGCTCCTGGCCGACGGCGGGCCCGGCGGCCGTCCCGAGCAGCGCGGCAGCGGAAAGTGCCAGGCAAACGAGGCCCTTCCGGATTCCGCGCCGCGGCGGTTGCCGGTGGCGGGCGTTCCTCAAACCGCCTGCTCCCGGGTTGCCAGGAAGCGAACGTCCGGCGCGTTCTCCGCGGCGCGGTCGAGCCAGTAGCGGTTCGCGGCGAGGAACAGGGGCGCGCCGTTGTGGTCGTGGGCGATCTTCGCCTCGTTGCGGCGCTCGAACTCGCGCACCGTCCGATCGTCGTCCGCCTCGATCCAGCGTGCCAGGGACACCGCCGTCGACTCGAACCGGACCGGCACCTCGTACTCGGTGCGAATGCGGTCGGCGAGCACGTCGAACTGGAGGGCGCCGGCGACGCCGACGATCCAGTGTTTGTCCTCCCGGGTGCGGAACACCTGGGCCACGCCCTCTTCCGCGAGCTGGAGCAGGGCGCGGCCGAGATGCTTGGCCCGCAGCGGATCCTCGGGCCGCACCCGGCGCAACAGGTCGGGTGCGAAGCTGGGGACGCCGATGAAGCGGATCTGCTCGCCGGCCGACAGGGCGTCGCCGATGCGCAGGTTGCCGTGGTTCGGGATGCCGATGATGTCGCCGGGCCAGGCTTCCTCGGCGAGTTCCCGGTCCCGGGCCAGGAACAGCATCGGGTTGTGGATGTTCAGGGTGCGTCCGCTGCGCGGATGGAACAGGCGGATGCCGCGATGGAAGCGCCCCGAGCACAGCCGCACGAAGGCGATCCGGTCCCGGTGCTTCGGGTCCATGTTCGCCTGGATCTTGAACACGAAGCCGGTGACCGCTCCCTCGCCGGGCTCCACCGTGCGCTCGGCCGCGCGCTGCGGCCTCGGCGCCGGTGCGTGGCGGGCGAGGCCGTCGAGCAGGGAGCCGACGCCGAAACTGCGCAGCGCGCTGCCGAAGTAGACCGGTGTCCGGTTGCCCTCGAGGTACGCGGCGGCGTCGAAGGGCGGGCAGAGCTCGCGGACCATCTCGACTTCCTCGCGCAGCTTCGCTGCCGGCGCGTCCCCAAGCGCTTCGTCGATTGCGGGGGAGTCCAGGCCGGGCACGATCCGTTCCTCGCCGCGCCGCTCCCTGTCGCGCTGCTCGACCAGGACCAGCCGGTCGCCGACCAGGTCGTAGCAGCCTTTGAAGCCCCGGCCCATGCCGACCGGCCAGGTCATCGGAGCGACCTCGAGCTGCAGGGTGTCGGCGATCTCGTCGAGGAGATCGAACGGATCGCGGACGTCGCGGTCCAGCTTGTTGATGAAGCTCGTGATCGGCATGTCGCGCAGGCGGCAGACCTCGAACAGCTTTCGCGTCTGCGTCTCGATGCCCTTTGCCGCGTCGAGGACCATGACCGCCGAGTCGACCGCGGTAAGGGTTCGGTAGGTGTCCTCGCTGAAGTCCTCGTGGCCGGGGGTGTCCAGCAGGTTGAACGTGTTGCCCTCGTACTCGAACGTCATGACGGAAGCGCTGACGGAGATGCCGCGTTCCCGCTCCACCTTCATCCAGTCCGAGCGGGCCCGGCGGGCCTCGCCCCGGGCCTTCACCGCGCCGGCGAGCTGGATCGCGCCGGAGTAGAGCAGGAGCTTCTCGGTCAGCGTCGTCTTGCCCGCGTCCGGGTGGGAGATGATGGCGAAGGTGCGGCGGCGGGCGACCGCTTCGGCGAGGTTGGTCATGGCGGGAGTCCCTGGCGGCGCGGGAGTCTATAGTCGGGCGCCGTGCAAGAATGCGCGGCCGTCCCGTCCGGCCGCAGTCATCCGTCCGAGGTATCCGCATGAGTGATCTGTCCGCATTCCGAGAAGAGGCCCGGACCTGGGTAGAGGCGAACGCGCCGGAGTTCCTGCGTGGCAGGGCCGCCGATCCGAACGCCTGGGCCGCCGGCGGCCGCAGGGCGCCCTTCATCTATCCGGAGAGCCGCGACTGGCTGCTCGCCGCGGCCGATCGGGGATTCTCGGTGCCGACCTGGCCCGAGGAGTACGGCGGCGCCGGCCTCTCGCGGGACGAGGCGCTCGTGCTGCACGAGGAAATCGCGCGCCTGGCGCTGCCGATGCCGCTCACCGGTTTCGGCTACAGCATGATCGGGCCGACGCTTCTCGATCACGGTACGGAGGCGCAGCGGGCGGAACACCTGCCGAGGATCGCGCGCGGCGAGATTCGCTGGTGCCAGGGCTACTCGGAGCCGAATGCCGGCTCGGACCTGGCGTCGCTCGCCACGTCGGCGGTGCGGGACGGCGACTTCTACGTGATCAACGGCCAGAAGATCTGGACCTCCGGCGCCGACCAGGCGGACTGGATCTTCATGCTGGTGCGCACGAACCCGGACGTCAAGAAGCAGCGCGGGATCACTTTCATCCTGGTCGACATGGAATCGCCCGGCGTCGAGGTGAGGCCGATCCGGCTGATCAGCGGCGCTTCGCCGTTCTGCGAGACCTTCTTCCACAACGTGCGGGCGCCCGTGCACCAGGTCATCGGGGAAGTGAACAGCGGCTGGACGGTGGCCAAGGCGCTGCTCGGCCACGAGCGCACCTCGATCGGCGGGATGGGGCGCGGCGGCGCCAGAGCTTCGTTGCCGGACCTTGCGCGCGACTACGTCGGCGTCGACGAGACGGGCCGGATCGACGACCCCGCGATCCGGGAGCGGGTGACGCAGTGCGAGATGGACGCGATGTCCTACGGGCTGACGATCAAACGGCACGGCGACGGGCTGGAGGCGGGCCACAAGCCCGGCCCCGAGAGCTCGATGTTCAAGTACTACGGCACGGAGCTCAACATGCGCCGCGAGGAGCTGATGCTCTCGATCCGCGGGCCCCAGGCGCTGGGCTGGGAAGGCGAGGGCTTCGAGCCGGCCGAACTCCACCAGACGCGCACCTGGCTTCGCTCGCGGGCGAACAGCATCGAGGGCGGGACGTCGGAGATCCAGTTGAACATCATCGCCAAGCGCGTGCTGGGATTGCCGGACTGATGGCTTCGCTGGTCCTCACCGCTCCCCAGGAGATGCTGGCCCGGACCGCGGCCGAGCTCGTTTCGAAGCACGGCGGAGTCGACCGCCAGCGCAGGCTCCGCGACGAAGGCGCCGAACTCGGCTACAGCCCCGAAGTCTGGGCCGAGATGGCGGATCTCGGCTGGCTCGGCATTCCCCTGGCCGAGAAGGACGGCGGCCTCGGAATGGGGTTGGCCGAGACGGTCCTCATCACGGAGGCGATGGGCCGCGGCCTGGCACCCGAACCGTTCGTGTCGGCGGTCGTCTTCGCCGGCGGCCTGCTCGCGGACGCCGGCAGCGCGGAGCAGCGGGCCGAGTGGCTGCCGCCCCTGGTCGACGGGGAGAAGCGCCTGGCGCCGGCGTTGCTCGAGGCGGGAAGCAGGTACGGGCTGGACCGCGTCGAGACGCGGGCGCGGCCGAACGGCGGCGGCTGGTCGCTGTCGGGCGAGAAGGTCCAGGTGGTCGGCGGCGTCGGCGCCGACGGCTTCCTGATCGCCGCGCGAACGGAGGGCGACGACGACGATCTGACGCTCTTCCTCGTGCCGGCGGAGGCGGACGGTGTCGAGGTGGTGGCTCAGAAGCGGGTCGACTCCCGCAACTCGGCGATCGTTCGGCTAAGGGACGTTCACGTGACGGCCGGCGCCGTCCTGGGCGAGGCCGGCGGCGGCCTGGAACCGCTCGGCCGGGCCGTGGACCGGGCCACGGTGGCCGTTTGCGGCGAGATGCTCGGGCTGATGACGGAGGCCTTCGAGCGGACGGTGGAGTACCTCAAGTCGCGCAGCCAGTTCGGCGTCCTGATCGGCACCTTCCAGGCGCTCAAGCACCGGGCCGCGAAGATGTTCATCGAGATCGAGCTCTCGCGTTCCACCGTCATGGCGGCGGCCCGGGCGCTCGACGAGGGCAGCGACGACGCCGAACTCCAGGTCTCGAACGCCAAGGCGCGCTGCTCGGACACGCTGATCCTGGTAACGAACGAGGCCCTGCAGATGCACGGTGGCATCGGCATGACGGACGAGCACGACATCGGCCTGTTCATGAAGCGCGCCCGGGCGCTCGAGTTCGCCTTCGGCGACGCGGCCTTCCACCGCCAGCGCTTCGCGCGCCTGCGCGGCTTCTGAGGACTCGGCCGCCGATAGCAGGCCGGGGAGGAGGGTCCCAGGGGACGCTCACCCCCTCTCGGTGGTTGAGGGGGTTGGGGATTCGCTGCGGTCGGCTGCGCTCCGTCAGTTTGTCGGTTGCTGGAGGGCACCGGCAGTCGCTGGCCTTTAGCCCCCTGGGACCCTCCTCCCCGGCCTGCTACCGGCTGGACGTCGTCGCACAGGGGGAGGCGGCTCGGAGCTACAACTCGAACCGCAGGCCGATGCTGAGGACCCGGCCCAGGGGGTTGTGGGTCGAGGGGTCGTAGTTGAGTTGACGGAAGACCCGGGGCGGATCCTCGTCGCCGAGGTTGAGAATCGAGGCGAAGAGGGTCGCCTTGTCGCCTGGCAGGGTCCAGGAGACGTGGAGGTCGTGGGTGGCGTGGGCGTCGATGGGGTAGTCGTCGCCCCAGGGGGCCGGGGCGTCGTGGACGTAGGAGTCGGTGTAGTTGACGTGCCAGCGGCCGGTGAACTGCCCCACGGTGTAGCCGGCGAACAGGCGGCCCTTGAACTCGGGCAGGGCGCGGGCGAGGGAGGTGTCGTAGTTGAGCCGGCCCTTCGCGTCGTAGGCCTCTCCGAGTTCCCAGCCGTCGATCCGCCAGGACAGGGTGTGGGTGCCGGAGGCGCCCAGGGTGAGGCGGCCGGGGCCCGCGTTCATCTGGAGGTCGGCGCGGAAGTCGATGCCGTCGGTCTCGATGTCGGGGCCGTTGACGATCCGCACCGCGAGGGTGTCGAGGTTCTCGAGGCTGGGGACGCCGCCGCTGATCGTCAGCCCGTCGAACCAGGGTGAGGCTTCGTCGCACAGCGGATGCTGGGCGGGCCGACAGGCGAGGCCGAGGATGGAGTTGAAGGGCTCAATGACGAGCGGGTCGGTGAAGTCGTAACGCCAGTAGTCGACGGTGGCGAAGACGCGGCCACTGCCGCCGCCGAGGCCGCCGCGCTCAAAGACCAGGCCCGTGTTGAGGGTCGTGGCCGACTCCGGGTCGAGCGTCGGGTCGCCGTGGATGTGGATCGGCTTGAAGGTGCCGATGCGGCCGATGAAGAAGCGCGACGTGTCGGCGATGCCATCGATCGTCTGGTTCAGCGTCGGGCCGCGGAAGGTCGTGCCGAAGGAGCCGCGGAGCGCCAGGGCATCCGTCGCCTGCCAGCGCAGCGCGACCTTGGGGTCGAGGCTCGAACCGACATCGCCGCCGTAGTCCTCGAAGCGGAGTGAGACCTGGCTTTCGACCGAAGGGACGAGCGGCAACGAGAGTTCGCCGAACACGGACCCGATGCCGCGATCGTCCTCGATCGGGAAGGCGGGCGGCAGGTAGGCGAACACGCCCTCGCGCTTCTCGCACGTCGTGATGTCGGGACCGCCCGGGCAGGGGTAGATCGCGATGTCGTGCAGGGCGCCGCCCCGCGGTGTCGGGGCGCCGACCGTGTAGGGCCGCAGTTCGTACGTTTCTCCGCGCCACTGAACTCCGGCCGCGTACTCCGCCGCGCCGCCGGGAAGGCTCCAGTCGAGCAGGCCGCTCGCCACCGCTTCCACGACGAGCAGGGAGGTCTCGCCCCGGTTCCCGAGGATCGTCGTCAGGTAGTCGTGCAGGGAGCCGTTGTCGAAGGCCGGGTCGTAATCCGGGTTCGAGGCGTTCGGCACCAGGGGATGGGGGCTGATCGAGTTGGAGAACGGGATCCAGTAGCGGCAGTCTCCCTGGCCCGCATGCCGGCGCAGCGTGTCCAGGGAGAAGCTGAGGTTGCCGCCCGCGTCGTACTCGTTTGGCACCTGCTCTTCGCAGGCGAGGCCGCCGAGGCCGGCGAGCGCCCGACGGGCGCGGTAGTGCAGGGCGTCGCCGTCTTCGAACCTGCGAACGGAGCTCGACCAGGAGGCCCGGAAACCCCAGAGGGTCTCGCCGGTCACCCCCTCCAGATCGAACGCGAACCGCTCCGTGTCGGACTCGCGGATGTGGCTTCGCAGGGGGCCCTCCTGGCCGAACATCCGGCCTCGAATCCAGGCCACTTCCTGCCAGGCGGGGTCGATTCCCCTCGCGTCCTGGGCGCCTCCGTCTCCCCGCCAGCCGCAGTACGGAGCGTCGCAGGAGGCGTAGGCGCCGTAAAGCTCCGGGTAGAGCCGGGCCATGTCGACGAGCCCCGGGTTGTTCGCCCGCACCGAGCGGGTGAGATCGACCACCTTGTTCGGCGGATAGCCCGGCGAGGTCTGCCAGGAAGGCACGTCGCCCGTGGCGAAGAGAACCTCGGCGGCGACGTGCCAGCCTCCCTCCGTGTCCCAGGAGGCTTCCGTGAACCACTGGCCGCGGCGGGTGTCCTGCACCAGGTTGTCGAACGGCGTGTACTGGACCCGGCAGAGCGGGCTGTCGACGCTGCTCACCGCGCCGCCGACGCGCTCGCAGTTCGGGTCGCGGATCGCCGGCGCGCCGGAGAGTGGGTAGAAGACGGCCGGCCGTCCCGTTCCCGACCAGCCGCCCCGGGGATTCTCGGCGTAGGGTCTGATCGCCCAGTCGCGGTCGCGGAGCCGGATCGGACTCCGGCGCGAGAGGCCGAGGGAACTGACGGCGTGGCCGCGGCCGCCGGCGAACGGCCCGCCGCCGATGACTCCCAACTCGCCGTCGCCGTTCGAACCGTCGATCACGCTGTGCTTGCCCTCGAAGGAAAGACCGTCGAAGTGGCTTCGGGTGATCACGTTCATCACGCCGGCAATGGCGTCCGAGCCGTAGGTCGCGGCGCCGCCGTCACGCAGGAACTCGACCTGCTCGACCGCGACCATGGGCAGGGCGTTCGTATCGACGATGAGCTGCGCCTGGTCCGGGATGGCGCCAGGAGACCAGGTCAGCCGGTCTCCGTTCAGGAGCACGAGGGAACGGCTCGGCCCGAGACCGCGCAGGTTGAGCGTCGACCGGTCCTCGTTGGTGCGCGCCCCGAACTGGTCGGATTCTAGGTCCGCGCCGAGACTGAAAGACAGGTTGCGGATGACGCCCAGCATGGACGGCGAGCCTTCCGCCTCCAGATCCTCGCGTGACAGGACCGAAACCGGCTGGGCCGCGTCCTCGGGGGTTCCCGGGATCCAGGAGCCGGTGACCGTGACCGTGTGGCTGAAGGTCTCGACTTCGTGGCTGTGGTCGTCGTGTTCGTGATCGGCTTCCCCCTCCGCGAGGTGCTCGTTCCCCCGTTCAGCGGCGTGATCGGGGTCTGCCTCCTGGGCCGCGCCGACGGCCGCCCAGAGGGCGGCGATCAGCACCAACAGGAACGCGAACGGGGGCTTCGGACGAACTTCGGGGTAGGCGAGAGAGGGGGCCACTCTTCAGGCTCCCTTGGGTTTCGTGGCTTGTCGCGGGATCGTGTCCCGGCGGGTCAGCTCACGATCCGGTTCGGGTTCATGCCCGAGCAGCCGTCGTGTCTCGCTGCCGTCGAGCAGCGGCCCGTGTAGCAGGAGTCGCCGGCGAATCCCTGCGGCCGCACGTTCGCGATCCAGCGTTCGACGTTCGCCTGCACTTCGGCCGCGGTCTGGCCGTGCTCAGTGATCAGGACCTTCGACAGGCCCCACCAGGCCCGCCCCAGGTTGCACTGGCAGCAGCAGGTGTAGGCCGAGCGGTCACTGCAGCAGGGCGCCGGGATCGGGGTCAGCGCGGCGCGCTTGATCTCTTCCTGCGCCGCGGTCAGCTCGATCTCCGCGTCGTACGCGATCAACCGCTCCATCGGCAGCGAGAGCAGCGTGGCAACCGGGTCGTCGCTGACCGTGGCCGCGGCCGGGGACGGCGGGTTGCCGCAACTCCAGACCGCCGGCGCGGCCAGGAGGACGGCGACGGTGGCTGCGAAACGGACGAGACGATCAGCACGGCGGCTCATGGCGCGCGATCTTATCCCCGATTGACCAGTCGCGTTCGGTTCAACCGCAGTCGTCGGCCGAACCCCGATAGGCACGGTAGCCCGCCCAGAAGTACGGATGGGAGGCGTCGAACTCCACCGGTTCCCGTTCTCCTCCCTGATCGAAGACGAGGGGATCGGCCAGCAGCCGGAGTTGCGCTTCCCGGAGCGCGGCGGCCGTTTGCGTTCCCTCAGCGACGCGGTTGTAGAAGGCGGCGAACAGGTGGGTGGCGGATTCGTCGACGACAGGCCACAGCGACGCGACGACGGAACTCGCACCGGCGGCGCCGAAGGCTTCGACGAACGGACCGGGGCCGATGCCGTGGCCTCCGGTGTCCAGACCCGAGAGGACGACGAGCGATTCGCGTTCGAGCGTGAGTCTCGACTCCAACTCGCCGGCCGTCACGGGAATGGCCTGTTCGTCATACCTGGCGGGGGAAAGGAGCAGTGCCGTACCGGCGGGGCGTTTGGGGTCCACGAGCGCCTCCACGGCGACGTGCAGGAACTGGACGGCGTAGGTGTCAGTGGACTCCCAGAAGAGGGCCGGCGAAGCGGATTGACCGAAGCGGGCGATCACCGGCAGGCCCAGGGCATCGATCGTATTGGCCTGATTGCGGCGCGCGGCGTGCCGGCGCCAGGAGATGCCGCCGTCGCTCATCGAGGCGCCGAGGGGGCGTGCCGGCGGGCGGTAGACGGCGTCCGCAAGCGCCAGCGCGACAGGCCGTTCACTGGGCGAGTCGGCGGTGGTGCCCGCGCCCAGCGCCGGGTCGATCCAGCACAGAGTCCGGGTTTCGACCAGGAAGCGGCCCCGGGAATCGAGCGAGCGAGGCGCCCGGATGGCGCCGAACGGCAGGTCGCTCAGCGGTCCGGTGGCGGAAACGCCGAGCCGGGAGGCGTTTCCGATCTGGTCGGCGGCCCGTGCGAGCAGAAGCTCGCCCAGCTCGTCTCCGAGGCGAACGATCCGACCGAGAGAAGCCGGTGGGCGAAGCAACGCGAGCTCGCGGATTTCCGCGACGAGAGGCTGCAGGTCTTCGGCGGTCGTGTCCAGGGTCAGCGTTGTGGGCGCCGCGCCGGCCGGACCCGGAACGACGGTCAGGCGCACCGGGCGACCGGGCGAGGCGTCGTAGATCAGGGTCGCGACGCCGGCGACGGTAGGCCGGAAGTGCTCGGGGAGTGGCGTCCCGTCTCCGCCTTTCTGCGCCCATGCGGCCGGTCCGCCAAGAACCAGAAGACCCAGCATCCAGGCTCGCCGGCGTACCCGGTTTCGGCCTCGCAACGTCCTAGAACTCCAACCGCACGCCGAGGCTGAGGACCCGGCCCAGGGGATCGTGGGTCGAGGCGTCGTAGTTCGCCGGGCGGAAGATCGGCGGCGGATCCTCGTCGGAGACGTTGAGAATCGAGGCGAAGAGCGTGGCACGATCACCGGGTAGAACCCACGAGGCGTGGACGTCGTGGGTGGCGTGGGCGTCGACCGGGTAGTCGGCGCCCCACGGTGGCGGCGCGTTCTGGAGGAAGGAGCCGGTGTAGTTCAGGTGCCAGCGGCCGGTGAACGGGCCGCGCGAGTAGCCTGCGAAGAGCCGGCCCTTGACTTCCGGGAGAGGCCGGGCGAGGGAGGTGTCGAAGTTCAGCCGGCCCTTCGCGTCGTACGTGTCGCCGAGTTCCCAGCCGTCGATCCGCCAGGACAGCGCGTACGTGGCGGATGCGCCCACGCGGAGGCGGCCCCGCCCCGCATCGGCCTCGAAGTCGGCCCGGAAGTCGATGCCGTCGGTCTCGATGTCCGGCCCGTTGACGATCCGCACCGACACGGAGTCGAGATTCTCGATCGTCGGTACGCCGCCGCTGATCGTCAACGCGTCGAACCAGGGTGAGCCGGGGTCGCACAGGGGATGGTCGGCGGGCGGGCAGGCGAGACCGATCAGGGTGGCGAAGGGCTGGATGACCAGTGGATCGCTGAAGTCGTAGCGCCAGTAGTCCAGCGTGACGAAGAGCCCGCTGCCGGCGCCGGCCAGTCCGCTCCGCTCGAAGACCAGGCCGGCATTGAACGTCGTCGCCGACTCCGGGTCGAGCGCGGGATCGCCATGGATCCGGACCGGCTTCGCCGTGCCGATCGGACCGACGTCTTCGCGCGACGTCTCGGCGATACCGGAGACCGTCTGGTTGAGCGTCGGGCCGCGGAACGTGGTCCCCAGCGAACCGCGCAGCGCCAGCGCTTCGGTTGCCTGCCAGCGCAGCGCGACCTTCGGATCGAGGCTCGATCCGACGTCTCCGCCGTAGTCTTCGAAGCGCAGCGAGATCTGGCTGTCGAGCGAGGAGGCCAGCGGCAGCGACAGTTCGCCGAAGACGGACCCGATGCCGCGGTCTGCTTCAGTCGAGAAGCCGGGCGGCAGGTAGACGAACAGGCCGTCCGGGTTGTCGCAGGAGGTGATCTCCGGGCCGCCCGGGCAGGGATAGATCCCTATGTCGTGGAGCGCACCGCCGCGGGGCGGCGCGGCGTCGACCGAGTAGGGCGTCAGTTCGTAGGTCTCGCCGCGCCACTGGACGCCGGCCGCGTACTCCGCCGCGCCTCCGGGAAGATCCCACCCAAGGAGACCGCTGGCCACGGCTTCCAGGACGAGAAGGGTCGTTTCGCCGCGAGTCCCCAGGGTCGTCGTCAGGTAGTCGAACAGGTCGCCGTTGTCGAACGCCGGGTCGTAGTCGGGGTTCGTGACGCCGGGCACGGCGGGATGGGGCCTGATCGAGTTGGAGAAGGGAATCCAGTACCTGCAGTCGCCCAGGCCGGCATGCCGGCGCAGCGTCTCGGGCGAGAAGCTCAGATTGCCGTCGCCGTCGTACTCGTTCGGCGCCTGGTCCTCGCAGGCGAGGCCGCCAAGCCCCGCCAGGGCACGCCGCAGGCGGTAGTCGAGGACGTCGCCGTCCTCGAGCTTGCGCTCCGCGGCCGACCACGAGGCGCGGAACGCCCACAGGGTCTCGCCGGTCACTCCCTCGAAGTCGAAGGCGATCCGTTCGGTCTCGGACTCGCGGAGGTAGCTGCGCAGCGGTCCCTCCTGGCCGAACGTCCGGCCGCGAATCCAGGCCACCTCCTGCCAGGCGGGATCGATGCCGGCGGCGTCCTGGCCGGCGCCGTCGCCGCGCCACAGGCAGTAGGGCGCGTCGCAGAAGGCGTAGGCCCCGTAGAGTTCCGGGTACCGCCTGGCCATGTCGATCAGGCCCGGGTTGTTCGCCCGCACCGAACGGCTCGTGTCCATGACCTTCGTCGGCGGATAGGACGGCGAGGTGAACCAGGACGGCACCTCGCTGCGGGCGAGCAGGACCTCGGCCCCCAGGTGCCAGCCGCCCTCGGTGTCCCAGGAGGCTTCGGTGAACCACTGCCCGCGGCGGGTGTCCTGCACCAGGTTGTCGAATGCCGTGTACTGGTAGCGGCATAGCGGACTGCCGGGACTGCTGGCCGCGCCGCCGACGCGCTCGCAGTTCGGGTCCCGGATCCCGGGGTCGCCGGAGAGCGGATAGAACGTCGCCGGCCGGCCGGTTCCCGACCAGCCGCCGCGCGGGTTGTCGGCATAGGGGGTGAGCGCCCAGTCCCGGTCGAGGAAGCGGATGGGGCTGCGCCGCGCGAGGCTGAGCGAACTGACCGCATGGCCCCGGCCGGCTGCGAAGGGCCGGCCGCCGATCAGGCCGAGTTCGCCGTCGCCGTCCGAGCCGTCGATCACGCTGTGCCTGCCTTCGAACGAGAAGCCGTCGAAGTGGCTGCGGGTGATCACGTTCATCACGCCGGCGATCGCGTCCGAGCCGTAGGTCGCGGCGCCGCCGTCGCGCAGGAACTCGACGCGCTCGACGGCGACCATGGGCAGGACGTTCGTGTCGACCATGAGCTGCGCCTGGTCGGGGATCGCCCCCGGCGACCAGGTGATCCGGTCGCCGTTCAGGAGGACGAGGGAGCGGCTCGCGCCGAGACCGCGCAGGTTCAGGCTCGAGCGGTCCGCGCCGGCGCGCACGCCGAACTGCTCGGATCCGAGATCCGCGCCGAGACTGATCGGGAGGTTGCGGATGAGATCGAGCACGCTGGGCGATCCCTCCGCCTCCAGGTCGTCGCGCGTCAGGACGGAGACCGGCTGCGCCGCGTCCTCGGGAGTGCCGGGAATCCACGAGCCGGTGACCGTGACGGTGTGGCTGAAGGTCTCGATGTCGTGGTCGTGGTGCTCGTGGTCGTGGTCGGCCCCGGTCGCCTCGCCGTGGTCGTGTTCGCCGGCCGGCGCCGGGCTGTCCTCCTGAGTCACTCCGGGCGCCGCACAGAGAAGGATGAGCGCCGCCGCCAGGCGGAACGGGCGGGATGCCATCGACATGGCCGCGGAGCCTATCCGGCCGATCCGGGTACGATCCCGGGCCGATGTCCAACGTTCGGCTCGATCTCGATGGCGACGTGGCGCGGATCACGCTGACGCGGCGCTCCAGGGCGAACGCGCTCGATTCCACGACCACGGCGGCGCTGCGCCAGGCGGTCCGGGAGTCGGCCGCGGCGAGTCCACGGGTACTGGTCATCTCCGGCGACGGCGTGTTCTGCGGCGGCGCCGACATCCGTGAGATGGAGGATCTCGACGCGGTCTCCGCGGAGCACTTCATCCGCGGTCTGCACCGGGCCTTCCTGGGGATCCGCGAGCACCCGGCGCCCGTCGTTGCCGAGGTCCGCGGAGCGGCCCTGGGCGCGGGCCTGGAGCTCCTCGTCTCTTGCGACCTGTCGGTTGCCGCCGACGACGCGATCTTCGGGATGCCGGAACCCCACGTTGGGCTGCCCTCGGTCATCGAGGCGGCCCTGCTGCCTCACGTTGTCGGCCTCGTCCGGGCCCGGGAACTGCTGCTCCTGGGCGATCCGATCGACGCCGCCGAAGCGGCGCGCATCGGCCTGGTCGGCCAGGTCGTTCCGGCCGCGGACCTGGAGACGGCGGTGAGCGCCAAAGTCGAACGGCTGCTGCGGCTCAGCCCCGAGGCGCTCGCGCTGCAGAAGCGCCTGATCGGCCGCTGGCTCAACCTGCCGCTGGACCAGGCCGTGGAGGCCGGGGTCTCCGCGTTCAGGGCCGCCTATGGCACGGACGGTCCGAAGAGGGAGATGGAGAAGTTCTGGCGGAAGCGCCGGGCCTGAGTCAGGCGGCCAGCCACCGCAGGCAGCCGGTCGATTCCAGAACCGCGTCGATCTCGCCGCGCTCGGAGAGTTCGCCGTACTTGCCGCGCAGTGCCGCCAGCGACCTGGCATGGTACTTCTGCGGCTTCTGGTTCCACTCTCCGCTGCCGAGGGTGACCGAGAACTCCTCCTGCCCGCCCGCGATCGCCCCGGCGTTGGCGACGCTCCAGGGCAGGAAGATCGCGCCCACCTGCTGCTGGAGCAGGGGCGTCAGGGTGGGCGCCAGGGACGCCCAGTCCTCGAACTCGCCATTCGCCGTCGGATCGACCAGGCGCTTCACCCAGGCGACGGTGCGGGGCGCCCGCTCCTCGAGCAGCGAGTTGGGGGTCGGATCGGTCCAGGCCTGGTGCATCTGGAATCCGATGCCGAAGTCGCCGAACGCGGGCCGGTCGCCGAACAGGTAGTCGCGACCGTCGAGGTGGGCCTCGATCAGGTCGACCGCGTCGAGGAACGACTGCTCGATCTGGGGCGCCGTCTGCTCGTTCGAGCCGACGAACCAGACCCGCGGCACCATCCGCTCCCGCACCTGGGCGGTCATCGCCTGGAGCGTCTCTTTGTCGGCGGCGGGGTTCATGCCCTGGGCGATGCGGCGGGCGCCGGATTCCTGGTCGGCGGGCCGGGCCCAGCGGTAGTGGAACATCCACTTGTTGCCCCACTCGTCGCCGAACTCCTCGAGCAGGACGGAAACGAAGGCAGCCGTGGGATCCGGCGGGTGGATGGAGGGCTCCGGGTACTCCGCCTCCATCGCCTCGATGATCGGCGTCGAGTCCTGCATGCCGCGGTCGTCCGGCGTGACGACGAGGGGCACCAGGGGCAGCCTGGCGTAGCGCCGGAACTCGTCCTGGTTGGCGGGGCTCCGGTGGATCCACTCGTGGGGGATTCCCTTGTAGCGGAAGTAGGAACGCACCTTGATGGAGTAGGGCGAGAGATCGCCGCCGAAGATTCGGTAGGGTCGGGCCATTGGCGGAAGCCTCCTGGAGGGGAGTCGTTGTCAGACGAAGGAGGCTGATCCTAGGAGGATTCTCGACCTCGTGGCAACGGCTCTCGATCTGAAGCAGCGCCTGCGGAGCGCATTCGGCCACTCCGCCTTCCGGCCGCACCAGGAGGAAGTGTGCCGTCGGACGGCGGAGGGCGCCGACGGACTGGTCGTCATGCCGACCGGCGCCGGCAAGTCGCTCTGCTACCAGCTTCCGGGCCTGTTGCGGGGCGGCCCGACCCTCGTCTTCTCGCCGCTCATCGCCCTGATGGAGGACCAGACGGCGAAACTGCGTGAGCTGGGCCTGCGCGCCGAACGGATCCACTCGGGTCGTCCCCGGAGCGAGTCCCGCCAGGCCTGCAGGCTCTACCGCGACGGCGAAGTGGACTTCCTGTTCATCGCTCCCGAGCGCCTCGGCGTACCCGGCTTCATCGAGTTCCTCGAGCGTTGCCGGCCGGCCCTGATCGCGGTCGACGAAGCGCACTGCATTTCGCAGTGGGGTCACGACTTCAGGCCCGACTACCGGCTTCTCGGCCGGCGCCTGCCGCGCCTGCGTCCGGCGCCGGTGCTCGCCCTGACCGCGACCGCGACGCCGCGCATCCAGGACGACATCGCGGCGCAGCTCGACCTGGAGGGCGACCAACGCTACATCTACGGCTTTCGGCGCGAGAACCTGGCGGTCGAGGTGGTCCAGAAACGGCCCGGGGCACGCGCCGCGGTGGTCAGGGAAGTGCTGGGAGAGGAGGGCCGGCGGCCGGCGATCGTTTACGCGCCGACGCGCAAGGAGACCGAGGCGCTCTCGGCGCGCCTCGACGAGGACTTCCCGACCGCCGCCTACCACGCCGGGCTGCAGACGACCCAGCGGGACGAGGTACAGGGCGCGTTCCTCGGCGGCGACATCGACGTCGTGGTCGCGACCACGGCATTCGGCATGGGGATCGACAAGCCGGACATCCGCACGGTTGTCCACACGGCGCTGCCGGCGACCGTCGAGGGCTACTACCAGGAGATCGGCCGTGCCGGCCGCGACGGTGAATCCGCGCGAGCGCTGCTGCTGTACTCCTGGGCGGATCGCCGGACCCAGGAGTTCCTGCACAAGCTCTCCTACCCCGAGGTCGAGGTCGTCTCGGGCCTCTTCGGGGCGCTCGGCGCCGAGCCGCGCGAGCAGGCCGATCTGCGGCGCCGGCTCGGACTCGCGGAAGAGACGTTCGAGGCGGCGCTCGACCAGTTGCGCATTCACGGCGGCGCCGTGGTCGGCGGCGGCTACCGCGTGCGCCGGGGCGACGACTCGTGGATTCGCTCCTACCGCGTCCAGCGGCAGCTCCGGCTGGATCAGATCGACGAGATGACCCGCTTCGCCGACCACCGGGGCTGCCGGATGCTGCGCCTGGTGCGGCACTTCGGCGACCGCGCGGACAGCGGCGAGCGCTGCGGCCTCTGCGACGTCTGCTTGCCCGAAGCGTGTCTCGTGCGGCGCTTCCGGACGCCCCTGGCCGAGGAGGTCCAGGCGATGCAGACCGTCGTGTCGATGCTCCGGCGGCGCGACGGCCTGAGCACGGGCAGGCTGTTCCGGGAGTTCCACGCCGTTCATGGCTCCTACGATCGGGGCGCGTTCGAGGATCTGCTCGGCGCGCTGGGCCAGGCGCGTGTGGTGTTCGTGGAGGACGCGTCATTCGAGAAGGCGGGCGAGACGATCCGCTATCAGCGGGCCGGCCTGACCCCGAGCGGGCGCCGCCGGGGCGTGGACCTGGCGGAGCAGGTGCTGCTGCCGGACGACCCGCCCGACGAACCGCGGGCGAGTCGCCGGCGCCGCTCCGCGGCGGCGCCGATCGAGATCTCCGAGGCCGACGCGGATCCGGCACTCGTCGAGCAGCTCCGCGAGTGGCGGGGGAAGGTCGCGCGCGAGAAGCGGCTGCCGGCCTACACGGTGCTGCACAACCGGACGATCGTCGCCGTCGCGGCCGCGAAGCCGGGCGACCGCGACCAGTTGCTCAGGGTGCCCGGCATCGGCCCGACGACGGTGAAGCGCTACGGCAGCGCCCTCCTGCGGATCGTGGCGGCGGCGGGGAAGGCGGATCCGAAGTGACACAATCCCGCTCATGACGACAACGACGGCACAGTGGTTCGGCCACCCGCGGGGACTCTCGACGCTGTTCTTCACGGAGCTCTGGGAGCGCTTCAGCTACTACGGCATGCGGGCTCTGCTGCTCCTGTACATGACGGACGTCGCCACCGGCGGCCTCGACCTGGGCACCGAGAGGAGCTCGGCGATCTACGGCCTCTACACCTTCGGGGTCTACGCCCTGGCGCTGCCGGGCGGCTGGGTGGCGGACCGCATTCTGGGCCAGAAGAAGGCGGTGCTCTGGGGCGGGATCATCATCGCGCTCGGCCACTACGCCCTCGCCGTGCCGAGTCTCGTGACCTTCTTCCTCGGCCTGTTCCTGGTCGTCGTCGGCACGGGCCTGCTCAAGCCGAACGTCTCGGCCGTGGTCGGCGATCTCTACGTGAGCGACAGCGCGGCCCGCCGCGACGCCGGTTTCTCGATCTTCTACTCCGGGATCAACATCGGCGCGCTCGCCGGGCCGCTCGTCTGCTCCTACCTGGGCGAGAACATCGACTGGCACCTCGGCTTCGGCGCCGCCGGCGTCGGCATGACCGCCGCCATCGTCGCCTACGTCCGCGGCCAGAAGCACCTGGAAGGCGCCGGCGACCCCCGGGGCCCGGCCGCCGACCCGGTCCAGTTGGCGAACGCGAAGCGCAGCCTGATCGCTGGCACCGCCTGCATCGCCGTGCTGACGGGCATCCTGTGGTGGTTGGGAGCGAGCGGCATCGCGCCGATCACCCTGGTGGGCTTCGCCGACGCCACGGGGCTCATCGTCGTCGTCCTGGCGGCGTTGTACTTTGCCTACGTCATCGGCTTCGTCTGCAATGACGCGACGGAGAGGCGAAGAGTGGGCGCCTGCGCCGTGCTGTTCGTGGGGGCCGCCCTCTTCTGGTCTGGTTTCGAGCAGGCCGGCTCGTCGCTCAACCTGTTCACGCGCGACTACGTGAACCGCGACCTCTGGGGTCTGGTGGAGGTACCGATCGGCTCACTGCAGTCGGTGAATCCGTTCTTCATCATCGTCCTGGCGCCGGTCATGGGCGCCCTCTGGGTCAAGCTGGGCGACCGGAGCCCGTCGATTCCCGTCAAGTTCGGCCTTGGTCTGGTGTTGCTCGGCGTCGGTTTCGCCGTCCTGTCCTGGGGCGCCTCGATGGCCGAAGCCGGTGGCGAGCAGGCGGCGATGGCCTGGCTGGTCGTGACCTACTTCTTCCACACGGTCGGCGAACTCTGCCTGAGTCCGGTGGGACTCTCGAGCATGACGAAGCTGGCGCCGGACCGCCTGGTGTCCCAGATGATGGGCACCTGGTTCATGGGCGCCGCCCTCGGCAACCTGATCGCCGGCCGGGTCGCCGGCTACATCGAGGCCCTGCCGCCGGCCGAGCTGTTCCGGACGGTCGCGCTGATCGTTGCCGTGGCGGGCGTCGTATTCCTGGTCCTGTTCAAGCCGATCAAGTGGCTTTGCGCGGGAGTGAAGTAGGGAGCGGGCGGGCTCGCCGCTTCGCGGCATCGCCTGAGGCCGGCCAGAAGGCCGGCGCACCGACATGCGGCGTGATCAGTTGATGCCGCGTTCCTTGCCTTCCCAGTAGGGGGCGCGCAGCTCGCGCTTCAGGACCTTCATCGCGCCGGAGAGCGGTAGCGGCTCCGCCCGGAACTCGACGGACTTCGGCACCTTGTAGCCGGCGATCGACTCGCGGGCGTGGCTGATGATCGAGGCTTCGGTCCCCTCGTCGACCTCGACGCCTTCCCTGGGTACGACGATCGCGTGGACCTGCTCGCCCCAGACCTCGTGGGGGATGCCGATCACGGCCACCTGGCCGACCACCGGGTGGGTCGAGATCGCGCTCTCGACCTCGGCGGAGTAGACGTTCTCGCCGCCCGAGACGATCATGTCCTTGACCCGGTCGACCAGGAAGAGGTAGCCCTCCTCGTCCAGGTAGCCGGCGTCGCCGGTGTGGTACCAGCCGCCCTGGAACGCTTCCGCGGTGGCCTCGGGCTTGTTCCAGTACTCGGTCATGTAGTTGCCGCCCTTGGCGCAGACCTCGCCGACCTCACCGGAGGGGAGGACGTTGCCGTCCTCGTCCTGGATCGACAGCACGACGCCGGGCACGGCGCGGCCGACGGAGCGCAGGCGGTCGCCGCCGATCTTGTGGTCCTCGGCGTCCAGGACGGTCAGCAGCGAGGAACTCTCCGTCATGCCGTAGCCCTGGCCGATCTCCATCTCCGGGAACAGGGTGAGCAGACGGTCGAGCAGAGCCGCCGGCATGGGCGAGGCGCCGTAGCCCAGGTTGCGCAGCGAGGCGAGCTTCTCCGGCGAGAAGTCCGGGTGGCTCATCATCATGTGGATCATGGTCGGCACCATCGTGGTCGTCGTCACCTGGTACTTCTCGATCAGCGCGATGGCGGCGCCGGGGTCGAACATCGGCATGAGGACGAACTTGCCGCCGAAGGTCTGGGTCGCGATGACGCCGACCATGGAGGCGGCGTGGAAGATCGGCGTCTGCAGCAGCGCGACGCCGTCGGAGAGCTGCGGGAAGCGCATGACCCCGTGGTAGGTGTTCAGGATCTCGGCGCGCTGGTTGCAGAGAACGCCCTTCGGCAGCCCGGTGGTGCCGCCGGTATACATCAGGACGACCGGGTCGGTCTCCTCAGGTTCGTCCGGGAGCACCGGGTCGCTGCCGGCGATCAGGTCCTCGTAGCGGACATCGTAGGGGGCGTTCGTGTTGTCGTCGGGACCGCCGATCAGCACCGTGCGCCGGATCGTGCAATCGTCGCCGGCGAGTTCCATCGCCTGGGCGAACAGCGGCGCGAACGTCTTGTCGACGAAGGCGACCTCGGTGCCCGAGTCGCGCACGATGTAGTCGAGTTCCTTGCCGGCCAGGCGCAGGTTGAGCGGGTTGATCACACCGGCGCCGAGGTAGGCGGCGTGGTACAGCTCGACGTACTCGTGGGACGTGAGCGCCATCACGGCGAAGCGGTCGCTGCGGCCGACTCCCAGTTCCCCGCTCAGGGCCGAGCACAGGCGCAACGTCCGGTCGGCGTGCTCGCCGAAGGTGGCGCTGTAGGCGCCGTCGACGATGGACTCCTTGTCCGCCAGGTAGTTCATGGCGGGTACGAAGAGCCGGTGGAAGATCAGTTCCTTCATCTTCGGGGAACTCCTTCAGTTGGCGGACAGGGAGGCGATCACGTCGCGCTGCGTCGCCTCGTCGAGAAAGCGGAGGTTGGGGCTCATGCGGTCGACGACCTCGCCGTAACGGTCGAGGACGCCCCGGGCCAGGTCGCCCGGCTCGCCGACCACGGCGAAAGCGTCGAGCATCTCGTCGGTGATGAGAAGGCCCATCTCGTCCCACTGGCCCTGCTTGGACATCCGGTTCAGTTCGAGCTGCAGGTCGCCCCAGCCCTCCGACTCGAGCACCGGTCGGTACGCGGGTGTCGAGCCGTAGAAGGAGATCTGCTTCTTGACCGCCTGCTTCGTCGCTTCGAAGGTCTTCTCGTCCTGGCCGGAGACGATGAAGCCGGGGTACGCGATCTCGAACGTGGAGCGGTCGCGGCCGGCGGTTGCCAGACCGCGCTCGATGGCCGGCAGGGTGGTGTCGCGCATGTAGGACTGGGTCGTGAACGGATGGACGATCAACCCGTCCGCGACCTCGCCGGCGACCTCGGTCATCAACGGCCCGACCGCGGCCAGGAAGACCTTCGGAGCGCCGTGCTCGGTGTCGGTCGGCGTAAACATCGGCGTCATCAGGGTGTGGGAGTAGAACTCGCCCTGGAAGCGCAGCCGCTCGCCCTCGTACCAGTTCGACCAGATCGCCCGCATCGCCAGGATGAACTCCCGCATGCGCCGGGCCGGGTGGGACCACGGCATGCTGAAGCGCTTCGTGATGTGCGGCCGGATCTGGGAGCCCAGGCCGAGGATGAAGCGGCCCTTCGAGTAGGCGTTCAGGTCGTGGCCGACGTTGGCCAGCGTCATCGGGCTGCGCGCGAAGGCGACCGTGATCGAGGTCATCAGTTCGATCCGTTCGCTGTGCTCCGCGGCGAGCAGCAGCGGGAAGAACGGATCGTGCGCCGTTTCGGCCGTCATCGCGGCCGCGAAGCCGGCATCCTCCAGTTCCCGAATGCGGGTCGGAACCTCGTGCAGATCGGTGGGCAGTCCGCCGTCAACCTTCATGTCGTTCTCCTGGCCTGGTGCGCCTGTTTCCGAGGGTGGCGCGCGAGTATAGAGGAGCGGACGGGCTTGCTACGATCCCGGCGCTCTCGCCCGAGAAGACCGCGCTTCCATCCTACGGAGTTCCCATGCACCAGGTGCTCGCCGGCGTTCGCGTCCTGGACTTCGGCCGCTACATCGCCGGACCGTTCTGCGCCGCGCTGCTCGGCGATCTCGGCGCCGAAGTGATCCGGGTCGAAAAGGTCCGCGGCAGCGAGGACCGGTTCATCGCCCCGGTGGCGCCGAGCGGGGAGGGCGGCATGTTCCTGCAGATGAACCGCAACAAGCGCTCGCTGACGCTGAACCCGATGAAACCAGCGGGGCGCGAGATCGTGAGGCGCCTGGTAGCGACCGCGGACGTCGTCGTGGCGAACCTGCCGCCGAAGACACTGGCGGCGATGGGCCTCGACCTGGACAGCCTCCGCCGCGTGAAGGACGACATCATCCTGACCACGGTGTCCGCCTACGGCCGCGGCGGCCGCTACAGCGACCGGGTCGGCTTCGACGGGATCGGCCAGGTCATGTCCGGCATCGCCTGGATGACCGGCGACGCGGACAGGCCGCGCCGTGCGGCCGCGCCCTTCGTCGACTTCGGGACCGCGCTTTCCTGCGCGTACGGCACGCTGGCCGCCCTGATGGCCCGCCAGCAGACCGGCAAGGGCCAGATGGTGGAAGGCGCGTTGCTCAGGACCGCCCTGATGATGGGCAACGCGAACCTGATCGAGCAGGCGGTGATCGAGCGGGACCGACAGCCGACCGGGAACCGCTCGCAGACTTCCGGCCCGGGCGACATCTTTCGCACCGCCGACGGCTGGGTGCTGTGCTCGGTGATCGGCGAGCCGCTGTTCAGGCGGTGGGTCGACCTGATGTCGGAGGACAACGGGACTGGAACAGAAGGCGAAGACGTGGACTGGCTGAACGATCCACGCTTCGCCGACGATCTCTCGCGCGGCGATCACGGCGAGGTGATCGGCGAGCGGATGGCGGCCTGGTGCGCTTCCCGCTCGACCGAGGAAGCCGTCGATACGCTGAACGCGGCGATGATCCCCTCGGGACCCGTGTACTCGATGCAGCAGGCCCTGGACGACCCGCACATCGCGGAGGTCGGATCCTTCGCCGAGCTCGACTATCCGGACATGCCGCGGCCGGCGCCGGTGGCGCAGCCTTCCGTACGCCTGACCGAAACCCCCGCCACGATCCGTCGCCGCGCCCCGACACTGGGTGAGCACACGGACGAGATCCTGGGAGACCTGGGCTACAGCAGCGACGAGATCGCCGCGTTCAGGGCGCAACGTGTGGTCTAGCCGCGTGTCGGTGCGCCGGCCGTCTGGCCGGCATTCGGGGCGGAGCGCCGGTCCGGTCGCGACGCTCGTGCTTCTTCTCTCGACAGCGCCTGGCTTCGCCCAACCGCCCACCGACCTCCCGCCCCCCAACATCCTCTGGGTCTCCAGCGAGGACAACGGCCCGCATCTCGGCGCCTACGGCGACGCCTTCGCCACCACCCCGAACCTGGACGCTTTCGCCGCGCGCGGCCTGATCTACCGCAACGCCTGGTCAACCTCACCGGTTTGCGCACCGGCGCGCACCACGATCATCAGCGGTCTCTACCCGGCATCGACCGGCGGCCAGCACATGCGCAGCCGGTCCAGGCTGCCGGAGGGCTTCCGCTTCTTCCCGCAGGTCCTGCGCGAGGCCGGCTACTACGTGACGAACAACTCGAAGGAGGACTACAACCTCGAGAAGCCCGGCGGTCAGGGATCCGTGTGGCACGAGTCGTCGCGCGAGGCGCACTGGCGGAACCGCCCGGACGGCGCGCCGTTTTTCGCCGTCTTCAACTTCACGGTGACCCACGAGAGCCAGATCCGGCGCCGGCCGCACACGCAGGTCCACGATCCGGCCGGCGTTCGCGTGCCGGCCTACCACCCGGACACGCCCGAAGTGCGCCAGGACTGGGCGCAGTACTACGACAAGCTGACCGAGATGGACGCGCTCGTTGGTGAACGCCTGGCCGAGATCGAGGCGGCGGGCCTGGCCGACGACACGATCGTCTTCTACTGGGGCGACCACGGGCCCGGCCTGCCGCGGGGCAAGCGCGCCGCGCTTCAGACCGGCCTGCACGTGCCGCTCATCGTCTCGATCCCCGGGAAGTACCGGCACCTGGCGCCGGCGGAGTACGAACCGGGCGGCTACACGGACCGCCTGGTCGGCTTCATCGACTTCGCGCCGACGATGCTCAGCCTGGCCGGGCTCGAGCCGCCCGCGCACTTCCAGGGGCGGGCCTTCCTGGGCGCCCACGAAGCGGAGCCGAACGAGGTCATCTTCGGCTTCTCCGACCGCATGGACGAGCGCTACGACCTGGTCCGGAGCGTGCGGGACAAGCGGTACCTCTACGCCCGGAACTTCCTGGTCGACCGGCCCTACGGCCAGCGGCTGTCGTACCAGATGGAGACGCCGACGACCCGGGTCTGGCTGCGGCTGTTCCAGGAGGGGAAGCTGAACGAAGCGCAGGCGAGGTTCTGGCAGGAGAAGCCGAGCGAGGAACTCTACGACCTGGAGAACGACCCGGACCTGGTGAACAACCTGGCCACTTCCTCCGCGCACGCGGCCGACCGGGACCGCCTGGCCCTCGCTCTCCGCAACCACCTGCTCAGGATCCGCGACCTGAGCTTCCTGCCGGAAGGCGGGATGCACCGCCGCGCGGCGGCCATGGGCGCGACGCCCTGGGCCTACGGCCGGGGCGGCTACCAGGTCGAGCGGGCGCTGGCGGCGGCGGAGCTGGCCTCGGACCGGTCGCAGCGGGGCGGCGCGGCACACGAACGTCTGACCCGCATTCTCGGCGACCCGGACTCCGCGGTTCGCGCCTGGGCCGCGATCGGGTTGCGCGCCCGCGGCGCGGAAGCGGTGCGATCAGCTGCCACCGTGTTACGGCGGGCACTCGACGATCCGTCACCGCCGGTGCGTATCTTCGCCGCGGAGGCTCTCGGCCGTTTCGGCGAGGAGGCGGATCGGCAGCCGGCGGTCGAGGTTCTGCTGGCCTCCGCGTCGATCGCCGGGAACGACTTCTTCGACGCCCTGCTTGCGCTCAACGCGCTCGACTACCTGCCGCCCGAGGTCCTGGGCGGCGAAGGGGCGCAGGCGGGGGCGTGGAGGGAGCGGCTCTCCGCCCTGCCGAGCGAACTCGACGGCCTGGACCGCCGATTCAGGAACTACGTGCCCCGACTGCTCGAGGCGATCTGGCTCGATCTTCCGGGCCGCTGAAGCCGCTGCTACTCGCTCGCCGTCTCCGGGGGCCAGTCGAACGGCAAGTCCTCCGGCACTACCTTGACTTCGGTCGAGAACTGGAACGGAGCCTCGCCGGGTCCCGGGAACGTGAACTCGAGGTAGAAGGCGGTCCAGCCGCGTTCCGGCGCGTCGACGGCGCCGACCCACTTGCCGTCCTCGCCGGGCTCGACCGCGGTGCTGGTCCAGGACCGGCCGACCGTGTCGACCCGGAAGTCGCGCGTCTCCTCGTTCGAGGCCTGCCAGAGCAGGACCTGGCCCGGTTCCATGCCGTTCGCGACCCAGGCGGTGATCGCGGCGCCCGCGTCGTCGCTCTCGATCGACCAGTCGACATCCGGGCGCTCAACGCCCTCGAGGATGGCCTGGTAGAAGGCGAGGAAGCCGACCGCGGCGTCGCTGCCGCCGAGTGAGTGCTCGGTGTTCGGCACGTAGCGCAGGTGCTTCTCGCCCAGCAGGTCGTCGAAGTAGAACTGGGCCGAGTCCGGCAGGAAGAACTGATCGCCGGTCGCGTTGATCATGTACTTCGGCATCGTGAGCTTCTCGAGGTGGTTGTAGGGCTCGACGATCTGCTGGAGTTCCAGGTAGCGCGGGTCGCCGAACCAGTCCATGATCCCTTCCCGCTCGTAGTCGCCGACCGCCGGGGCCCAGAAGCCGTAGACCTGCCAGTGGTGCTCGAAGGAGCGTTCGACGTTCAGAAGGTCGATAACGATCGGCGCGATGGCCACGACCCGGTCGTCGACCATTCCGGTGGTCCAGGTGGTCCAGCCGCGCTTCGAGCCGCCGGCGACGACGAACCGGTCGACGCTGTTGCCGCCACCGTCCTCGGAGGCCGCGAACGCGGTCATCGTGTCCATCGCCCGTACCGCGGCCTTCGTCATCGGGAGCCGCGCCAGCCAGATGGGATCCTCGCCCCGCAGGAACTTGTCCCAGCCGTAGGCGATCAGTTCGTCCTCGACTCGCGGTCCGTAGTCGTCTCCGACAAACGTCAGCGACTGGTTGGGCACCATTCTCAGTTCGGCGGTGAAGGAGCCCGTGGCGAGGGCCGGCTGGAGGGTCAGCGGGTTGGCCTGTTCCGGCGGGTCGCCGCCGTTGCGGCCGCCCGAGATGTAGAGGAATCCATGGTCGCTCCTGATCTCGTCGGGCTCGACCACCATCAGCCAGTGGGTCCAGAGCGGGCGGTCGACCTCCGCTTCCGTGAGCCAGGTCTGGCTCGTCATCTCGATCGTGTGCAGCGTGTAGCCGTCGCCGGGCTCGCTGTTCACCAGGGTCCAGCCGTAGGCCGGATCGGGGGTGTGGACGTAGTCCGCCAGGATGTCATTCGAGACGGGGCCGACGTCGGCCGCGGGATCCACAGCAGTCGAGTCGCCGCCCGCGGCGCAGCCGGCGAGCAGCAACCCGATGGCGATCACAGTGAACAAGTCGCGCATGGTTCTCATGGTTCCATTCCTCTTCTGAGTCGATGTCGGCCAGCCGACGCCGCGGCGCGTGGAGGCCGGACGGTCAAATCGCTTCCGCTTCCCGCATTGCGTCGATCCGTTCGCCGCTGAACCCCCAGTCCGCCAGCACGGCCTCGCTGTGCTCGCCGGCCTTCGGCGGCGGACCCTGGACCGAGACGGGGGTGCGGCTGAAGCGTGGCGCCGGCGCCGGCTGGGCCACGCCGTCGACCTCCACGAATGTCTGCCGCGACCGGTTGTGCGGATGCTCGATCGCCTCGCCGATACGAAGCACCGGCGCGAAGCAGATGTCGCTGCCCTCCATGATCCCGCACCACTCGTCGCGCGTCTTCGTGCGGAACACCTCCGCCAGCTTCGCCTTGAGCTCCGGCCAGCGGTCCCGGTTCTGGAGGTGGCCTTCCCACTCGGCGCCGTCGAGGCCGGTCTTCTCGAGCAGCAGGGCGTAGAACTGCGGCTCGATCGAGCCGATGGAGACGTACTCGCCGTCGGAGCACTCGTAGGTGTCGTAGAAGTGGGACCCGCTGTCCAGCATGTTCGAGCCGCGGTCGTCCTTCCACACGCCGGCGCTGTGCATGCCGACGACGGCGGCCAGCAGCAGCGCCGAACCGTCGGTCATCGCCGCATCGACGACCTGGCCCTTGCCCGACTTCTGCGCCTCCAGCAGGCCGGCCACGACGCCCAGGGCGAGCAGCATCCCGCCGCCGCCGAAGTCGCCGACCAGGTTGAGGGGCGGCACCGGCCTGCCGCCGTTGTTGCCGATCGAGTGCAGCACGCCGGAGAGGGCGATGTAGTTGATGTCGTGGCCGGCTGCGTGGGCGATCGTGCCGTTCTGCCCCCAGCCGGTCATGCGGCCGAAGACGAGCTTCGGGTTCCGCCTCAGGCAGACGTCGGGGCCGAGGCCGAGCCGCTCCATGACCCCCGGGCGAAAGCCCTCGATCAGGCCGTCCGCCTGTTCCACCATGTCGAGGACGGCGGCAATTGCCTCGGGCTGCTTGAGGTCCATCGCGAGGGAGCGTCGGCCGCGGTTCAGCACGTCGAACTTCGAGCCGCGTCCCGCATAGGCCCTGCGGTCGATGCGCACGACCTCGGCGCCCAGGTCGGACAGCACCATCGCGCAGAACGGCCCCGGTCCGATGCCGGCGATCTCGAGAATGCGGTAGCCGTCGAGTGGTCCCATGATCCGTGTCTCCAGGTGGAACGTTGCTGCTGAATCGAGGCCGGTCAGTATAGGAGACGTCTGCCGTACAATCCCGGTCGCCTTCGCATCCGCAGATTCAGCCGGACCGCGACTCCCGGGTCGCGGCAGGAGAGCCCGAGACCATGCAGCGATACGGAATGACGATCCCATTCGGCCTGCCCCTGGCGGAGCAGGAAGACCTGATCAAGGAGATGGTGGACCTGGGGTACACCGACTTCTGGTCCTCCGAGTCGAACGGCTCCGACGGCTTCACGCCGCTCGTGCAGGCGTCCATCTGGGCGCCGACCGCCCGGCTGGGCATCGCGATCATCCCGGCGTACACGCGCGGCCCGGCGCTGATGGCGCAGACCGTCGGCGCGATGGCCGAGGCGGCGCCGGGACGGTTCGTCATGGGCATCGGCACCTCGTCGAACGTGATCGTCGAGCAGTGGAACGACATCCCGTTCGAGCGGCCGTACTACAAGACCCGGGACATGGTGCGCTTCCTCAAGAAGGCGCTGACCGGCGACCGGATCGACGAGGAGTTCGAGACCTTCAAGGTGCGCGGATTCCGCATGGGCCGGCCGCTGAAGGAGTGTCCGCCGATCCTCATCGCGGCGCTGCGCCAGGGGATGCTGCGGATGGCCGGCCGCGAAGGGGACGGCGCGATCCTGAACTGGCTTTCGCCCGGCGACGTGAAGACGGTCGTTCCCTACGTCCACGAGGCCGGCCCCGGCAAGGAGATCGCGGCCCGCATCTTCGTCATCGCGACCGAAGACCAGGGCGTGATCGACGTCGTCGGCAAGCGCTCGATGGCCGCCTACCTGAACGTGCCGGTCTACGCCGCCTTCCACGAGTGGCTGGGCCGCCGCGACGTCCTCGGTCCGATGTGGGACGCCTGGGGCGCCGGCGACAGGAAGAAGGCGCTGGAAGTCATCCCGGAGGAGGCGCTCCGCGACATCCTGATCATCGGCTCGCCGGGGAAGTGCCGGGAGCGCATCCAGGAGTACATCGAGGCGGGGGTGCACACCCCGGCGATTCAAATCATGCATCCCGGGGACGACCTGCGGGCGACGATCCGCGCGCTGGCGCCGTAGAGGGCGAATGAACCCGAAGTTCTTCGAACAGCCGATTCTCAACTCCCCATACGAGGCGCCATCGCGTCACTGGGAGCTCGACAACAACGGGCAGCCGACGCATCGGCTCGTCGAGGCGCGGCGCCAGGTACGGTTCGAGTCGCCGATCCCGGTGCCGAAGAAGCGCGGCGTCACGCAGTTGGAACTCGCCGGAGACCCGGACGAAGCCGCCGAGGCCAAGTTCGACCTTGCACGGGTGATTCAGGACCTGCGCGGCGAGGTCACCCGTTGGCGCCAGCTTCCCAACCCGCATCAATGGCAGGTAACACCGGAGACCGCTCGTCTGCTGGCCCACTGGCGCCGGGAAGACGGCTGGAGTGACATCCGGCCGTTCTTCTGCCAGGTGGAGGCAGTGGAGACGGCGATCTGGTTGACCGAAGTGGCTCCCAAGCGACGGGATCAGCGGACTCGCCGGTTCCAGGATCGGCTCAAGGAGGTCAATGCTGAGCATGGCGGGCTGCCGCGACTCGCCCTCAAGCTGGCAACGGGTGCCGGCAAGACCATGGTCATGGCCATGTTGATCGCGTGGCAAACGATCAACGCAGTGCGGCGGCCAAACAGCCCTTACTTCTCCCGAGCCTTCCTGATCATGGCACCAGGGCTGACGATCCGGGACCGTCTCCGGGTACTTCAGCCGAACGATCCTGACAACTACTACCGGCGACGTGGGCTGGTTCCCTCGGACATGGTCGGCGATGTGGACGGGGCGAGAATCGTGATTACGAACTTCCACGCCTTCCAGCGTCGGGAACGGATGTCCCTTTCCAAGGGCTCCCGATCCCTGCTTCGCGGTCGCGGTGGAGAGGACTTTGAAACGCTGGAGACCGAGGGGCAGATGCTCCAGCGGGTCCTTCCCGATTTGATGGGCTCGAAGAGGATCGTCGTCTTTAACGACGAGGCGCACCACTGCTACCGGGAAAAGCCCGGCGACTCGGATGAGGCGAAACCCAAGGGCGACGATCTGGGTGAAGCGAAGGCGAACGAGGAGGCGGCGCGAGTGTGGATTTCGGGCCTCGAGAGCGTCCACCAGCGCCTGGGGCTGAGCCGGGTGTTCGATCTCTCGGCCACACCCTTCTTCCTGCGCGGTTCAGGCTACGCCGAAGGCACGCTGTTTCCATGGACGATGAGCGACTTCTCCTTGATGGACGCGATCGAGAGCGGCATCGTCAAGCTGCCGCGCGTCCCCGTGTCGGACGACTTGCCGAGCGCCGATGTGCCGATGTACCGGGAACTCTGGAAGCACATCGGCAAGAAGATGCCCAAGGGCCGTCGTACAGCCAAGTCTGCGGGTCTCGATCCCCAGAACCTTCCGCTGCCGCTTCAGAACGCCCTGGACGCGCTCTACGGCCACTACGAGAAGGTATTCGAGGCGTGGGGCGAAGCGGACATCCTGAGCCCGCCGTGCTTCATCGTGGTCTGCAACAACACCTCGACCTCGAAGCTGGTCTACGACTACATCTCCGGCTACGAGCGGCAACACGACGATGGGTCCAGCGACATTGTGCCGGGGCGGCTCGAGCTATTCCGCAACTTCGACGACTACGGAAATCCGCTGCCGCGGCCGCGCACTCTCCTGATCGACAGCGCCCAACTGGAGTCCGGGGAAGGACTGGACAAGTCCTTCCGCACTGCTGCCGCGGACGAAATCGAGCGTTTCCGGTCCGAGATCGCCGCACGCACTCACGACTGGGTGCGGGCTGACAGCCTCACCGACGAGGATCTCCTCCGGGAAGTGATGAACACGGTGGGCAAGGAGGGCCGTCTCGGTGGTTCGATCCGCTGCGTCGTCTCGGTTTCCATGCTCACCGAAGGCTGGGACGCGAACACAGTCACCCACATCCTCGGCGTCCGCGCCTTCGGCACGCAGCTTCTCTGCGAGCAGGTGATCGGCCGCGCGCTGCGGCGGCAGTCCTACGAACTCAACGAAGACGGTCTCTTCGATGTCGAGTACGCGGATGTCTTCGGAGTGCCTTTCGACTTCACGGCCGAACCGGTTCCGGCACCGCGACCGATAGTGAAGCCGACGGTTGCCGTGCGTGCAATCAGCCCGGACCGCGGCCACGCGGAGATTCGTTTTCCGCGGGTCGAGGGCTACCGAGTGGAACTACCGGAGGACCGGATCAAGGCCGAGTTCACGGAGGACTCGACGCTGACGTTGACGCAGGACCTCGTCGGCGCGACGGACACGCGCAACGAGGCGATCATCGGCGAAGGAGCAGACATCGATCTTGGACATCTGGAGGACTACCGCCGGTCCTCGCTCATCTTCAACCTGACCGTCAGGCTCCTGGAGACCAAGTACCGGGAACTCGACGGGGAGTTCAACTACGGGCTCTTCGGCAAGCTGAAGGGAGTCACTCGCCGTTGGCTTGACTTGCACCTGGAGTGCAAGGGCGGGACTGTGCCGGCGCAACTCATGTACCGGCAGTTGGCCGACATGGCCTGCGAGCGGATCCACGCCGCCATCGTCCGCAGTCAGAAGGACGATCGGCCTGTCCTGGCCGTGCTTGATCCGTACCAGCCAACAGGAACCACGGCAGACGTGCACTTCCTCACCTCCAAGCCCTGCTATCGCACCGATCCCCGCTACTGCCACGTCGATCACGCTGTGCTCGACGGTCAGTGGGAGGCCGAGTTCTGCCGGGTCGCGGAAGCGCACGATCAAGTGCTTGCCTACGTCAAGAACGACCGCTTGGGCCTCGAGATCCCATACCTCTTCGGCTCTACACCGCGCCGTTATCTACCGGACTTCATCGTCCTGGTGGACGATGGCCACGGACGTGACGACCCGTTGCGGCTCCTGGTCGAGATCAAGGGATTTCGGGGCGAAGACGCCAAGGCCAAACGCGAAACGACAGAGACCCATTGGGTTCCAGGCGTGAACAACCTGCGCTCCCACGGACGCTGGGCCTTTGAGGAGTTCACGGACGTCTTCGACATTGCGGCCGGGTTCGATGAGCTGGTTCGCCGCGTTGCCGGCATTGAGCCGGCCGCATAGGTCCGTGGACCATGCCCGAGATCAGCAGGTTCTTCGGTATCGTGATCACGATGTACTACGACGACCACGCACCTCCGCACTTCCACGCGCGCTACGGAGGCGACGAGATGAAGGTGGAGATCGAGAACGGCAGGGTACTCGCCGGCCGGTTCTCTCCCAGATTGACCGGTCTGGTCCAGGAGTGGCTCGTTCTTCATCGCGATGAGCTGCGGGAGAACTGGAAGCGAGCCCGGCAGGAGGAGGCCTTGGAGCGGATCGATGGCCTGGGGTGACCCAGTGACGCCGGACTTGGTGCAGGCGACCTGGCTGGGCGGCCATCGCATTCGGCTGGAGTTCGAGGACGGCTGCGCTGGTGTGCTGGACATGGAAGGCCGCATATGGCGGGGTGTCTTCGAGCCCCTGCAGGACGTGGCCCAGTTCAGGCAGTTTCGACTCAACCGCGAGTGGAACACGATCACATGGCCGACCGGCGCAGATCTCGCGCCGGAGTACCTGTACGAACAGGCTTCGAACAATCCGGTGCCCGAGACGGAGCGGGAGCGGGGACGGAAGAAACATCCTGACCGTGCAGACGACGCCACTCTGGCCGCGGCGGTGGGCGGTTCGGCGCCGTCCGAACCCGAGCGCTGACGGTGCCGAGAAAGCGTAGACCCAAGTCGCCCAAGCGCGTCGAGTCCTTCCGCCACGACGAGGCGAAGCGGCCGAACCTGCCCTCGGCCGAGCACCAGTCGGTCATGGCCGTCGAGGACCAACTGCCGATCCGGGCCGCGATCGAGCGCCGGAACCTCGATCTGGATCCGCAGCTCGTCTGGCGCGGCAAGAGCTACAACGACGAGCTGGAGGTCCAGGCGCCGCCGCTCTTCATCCAGGAGAAAGTCCACCCGAAGGCGCTGGTCGACGATCTGAGACGGCTGCAGGCCGAAGGCGAAGAGCCCGAGGCGCAGGCCGGACTATTCGACGACTTCAACGGCCTGCCGTCGCCGGAGGCCCGCACCGAGTTCTACCAGCACGAGGCGAACTGGTCGAACCGGATGATCCTCGGCGACGCACTGCAGGTCATGGGGACCTTGGCCAACCGTGAGGGCTTCCGCGGCAAGGTCCAGTGCATCTACATCGATCCGCCCTACGGCATCAAGTTCAACTCGAATTTCCAGTGGTCAACGACGAGCCGGGACGTGAAGGACGGCAAGGCCGACCACATCACCCGCGAGCCGGAGCAGGTCAAGGCGTTTCGGGACACTTGGCGAGACGGCATCCACTCCTACCTGAGCTACCTGCGGGACCGGCTCTCGATCGCCCGGGAACTGCTGACGGAGAGCGGTTCGGTGTTCGTCCAGATCGGGGACGAGAACGTGCATCGCGTACGGGCGGTGATGGATGAGGTGTTCCGGGAGGAGAACTTCGTTGGTCAGATTGCATTCACGAAGACGACCGCTTGGCCGGCGGAGGCCCGCAACGCGCTGGCCGCCTTCTGGGAGGCTCGTATCGCCCGGCAGAAGGAAATCGATGCCTCGATAGCCGCGAAGGCCGACTTCGAGTACCTCTACGACAAGCCCTACGAGGACAGGGCGAAGGTCCGCGTCGCCGGCCCGTTCACGGTCGAGTCGCTTTCTCCCCATCGGGCGCTGCTGGTCGACGAGAAGGACAATCTCGTAGACACCGTCGGTGAGGCCCGGAAGACGAACGGAACCGGTCAGGACTTTGGCGGCATGATCCTGGACCAACTCCGCGAGGCGGGCGTCCAGCAGGCGAACCGCGAAGACCGGATCGAGTTCACGTCGCTCCGTTGCTGGCCGGGCCGGATGATCGCCGCCGAGGGTTTCTACTTGGAGGCGGAAAGCGGGGAAGACCGCCGAGCCGGCATCCTGGTCGGTCCCGAGTTCGGCAGCGTCTCGCGGCCAGACCTCGTCACAGCGGCCCGTGAAGCCGGAGATGCCGGCTTCGACGTACTCATCTCCTGCGCGTTCAGCTACGACGCCCACGCCTCCGAGTTCAGCTCCCTCGGTCGCATACCGGTGCTCAAGGCGCGCATGAATGCCGACCTCCACATGGCCGAGAACCTCAAGAACACCGGCAAGGGCAACCTCTTCGTCATCTTCGGCGAGCCCGACATCCAGATTCTCACAGTACCGCCCGCCGACGGTGGCCCCGAGCAGTTCCAGGTCAAGCTCAACGGCGTCGACGTATTCGATCCCGCTACCGGAAAGGTCCGCAGCGACTCCGCGGACGGCATCGCCTGCTGGTTCATTGACACCGACTACAACGGCGAGAGCTTCTTCGTTCGCCACGCCTACTTCCTGGGCGCCAACGACCCGTACAAGTCCCTCAAGACCACCCTGAAGGCCGAGATCGACCGCGAGGCCTGGGAGACCCTTCGCAGTGACACCTCCCGTCCGTTCGACCGACCCGGCTCTGGACGTATCGCAGTCAAGGTCATCAACCATCTCGGCGACGAGGTGATGAAGGTGTTTCGGGTCTGAAGCTCGGGTAGCTCCTGGACCGGCTCCCTACTGGTGCACGTCGGCCTCTTCGGCGGGCCGTTCCGTACTGTGAAGATGTGTCTCCGCGAGGAATGCCGCCATGGCGCCTGCTGTGTTTACGGCGAGGCTGGCATGACGTGGCGCGGGTCGAGCCTGAAGGCGGTCGCTCCGCCCGTGAGAATCCGAGAGCTGATTCCGCAGCGTTCCGAGGCCGTTGACGAGGTTCATGGCGCTTCCCAGGATCGTCTTGAATGCACGCTCTGAGTGTTGGCTTGGCGCCAGGTTGAGCGTTTCGGCGACCTTTCCGTAGAGCTTGGGGAGGTCGTCCTTGTCCTCGTAGTCGACGGTATGTTGATCGAGGATGCGCTTGACCACTATCTCAAGCAGAGTTCGAGCAGACGTGAGGGCACCCTCCGGGTCGGTTTCGCGGCGGCTCAGAGCCTTGGACCACGCCTGTTCCACTTGATGGCTCCCTAGCGTCGCCAATGCCACTGCGATCTCTTCGTCCGCGGGTTGTGCCTCCGCACCCTCGAGGAAGTCAAGAAGAGAGTTGAAGCCTTGGCTTATGAGCCGGCGACGCTCGGCGTAGCTCGGAGCTTCATCCCGGATGAATGGCCAAAAGGCCCCTAGGTCCCTGTGTTCCCGCACGAAGGGAGGCAGACGTTTGCGAAGAGGGGGTGACTTCAAGAACTCCCGCCGTAGGCGCTTGTAGCGGGGGTTGTCTGCGCCACCACCTGTTGCTGCAGCGGTAAGGAGATCCTTCATGAGCTCTGCGCGTTCCAGCGTTGAGCTTGGGAGCTCTGCTTCGTCTGTCTCGAACATCGTTCTGCCCGATGAAGTGGAGGTGGCAGTAGAGGGGGATACTCGGCCAGAAGCACTGCCTCCCGGCATCGGCGGTCGGCATTCTCCCATAGGCTACGCGCCGCCGTGGAGTTCCGGATCGCCGACACGTTCACCGCCAGTCTTGGACGCCTTCGGGCTGACGAACAGAAGGCCGTCAAGACAACGGCCTTCGATCTGCAGGTGAATCCCGCGCAGCCGGGTCATCGCCTGCACCGCGTCGACTCGGCGCGGGACAAGAAGTTCTGGTCGGTGCGGGCCGGCCGTGATCTGCGGATCATCGTCCATCGTACGGCGGGAGACTTCCTTCTCTGCTACGTCGACCACCACGATCAGGCGTACCGGTGGGCAGCGCGGCGGCGATTGGAGCGGCATCCGAAGACGGGGGCAGCCCAATTGGTCGAGATACGGGAGGTTGTTCGGGAGATAGAGGTTCCGCGCCCCGTCCCGGTGCCGGGTGGACCCGACAGTCCGGAGGTGGTTTCCACTCCGCCACCGGTCCAGTCTCTGCCCGATGCTCCGCTTCCGGTGCCAGAGGCGAGCAAGCAAGACGAGCGGCTTCTGTTCGCCGGCCTCACCAACGACGAGTTACTGGGTTTCGGGGTGCCGCCGGACTGGCTCCCGGAGGTGCGGTCAGCTACGGAGCAGACGGTGCTGGAAGTAGCCGAGCACCTCCCGGCGGAAGGGGCAGAAGCTGTGCTTCAACTGGCCACCGGAGGCATACCGGTGGCCCGGTTGGCGCTGCCTGCCACTGCCGACCCGTTTGCTCACCCGGATTCCCAGCGCCGTTTCCGGACGATGGCGGACCGGGAGGAGTTGGCGCGCGCCCTCGATGCTCCATGGGAGAAGTGGGCGGTCTTCCTGCATCCGGCGCAGCGCGAACTCGTCGAGCGAGACTACGGCGGTCCGGCGCGCGTAGCCGGCTCCGCCGGCACGGGCAAGACGGTCGTTGCGCTCCATCGCGCGGTCCATTTGGCCGAGACCCATGACGAGGCGCGTGTGCTGCTCGCCACGTTCTCGGAACCGCTGGCTGATGCGCTGCGAAGTCGATTGCGGCTACTGATCGGCAATCGGCCGCGATTGGCCGAGCGGACCGACGTCCGATCGATGGCCGGCCTGGCTCGACGCCTTTACAGGCTGAACGTAGGGCCACTCAAACAGGTGTCGGAAGAGCAGGAGCGCGCGTTGGTGCGACAAGCAGGGGCTGGGGTGGCTGACCACGGTTTCTCGGACCCCTTCCTGTGGGCCGAGTGGAGGACGGTGGTTGATGCCTGGCAGTTGCGAACTTGGGAGGAGTACCGTGATGTGCCCCGTCTGGGCCGCCGGACTCGGTTGGCCGAAGCGCGGAGACGAGTGCTCTGGGACGTCTTCGTCAAGGTTCGAAGTGAGCTGGAGAGTCAAGACCTGTTGACGACCGCTGCCATGTACGGGCGCCTGCAGGAGCACTTCAGCCAGGCGGCTAGGTCGCCTTACGACTTCTGTGTGATCGACGAGGCGCAGGATGTCAGCGTCGCGGAGCTGCGGTTCCTGGCAGCCATGAGCGAGGACCGGCCGAACAGCCTGTTCTTTGCCGGCGATCTGGGCCAACGGATCTTCCGCGCCCCCTTCTCCTGGCGGAAGTTGGGCGTGGACGTTCGCGGACGCTCGCACACGTTGAGGGTCAACTACCGCACGTCTCATCAGATCCGCCGCCAGCTCGACCGCCTGCTGCCGGTGAAGATCGCCGACGTTGACGGCATCGAGGAGGACCGGCGCGGCGCGGTGTCGGTGTTCAATGGGCCTGAGCCAGAGATTCGGGTGTTCGAGTCGGAGGGTGCAGAAGTTCGCGCAGTGGAGGCGTGGCTTCGGGAGCTACTGAAGCCGGCGGCAGCCAGCGGGTCCGACGCGAACTCCGGTCACCAGGACGCGAGCTTCCGCGAGTTTCAGCCGGGAGAGATCGGGGTTTTCGTACGCTCGACTCGTCAGATCGAACGGGCGCTTCGGGCGGTCTCCGGCGCCGGTGTTCAGGCCTCTCGGCTGGACGCTGGAGAAAGTTCCGGATTGGGTGGAACCGGCGACGCGGTGGCCGTGGGCACGATGCACAGGGCCAAGGGGTTGGAGTTCCGCGCCGTTGCGGTGATGGCCTGTGACGACGAGGTTGTGCCTCTCCAGGTGAGGATCGAGGGCGTCGCCGACGAGGCCGACCTGGAGGACGTCTACAACACGGAGCGGCACCTGCTCTACGTTGCCTGCACGCGGGCGCGGGATCAATTGCTCGTGACCGGCGTGGCGCCAGCGTCGGAGTTCCTGGAGGACCTGTAGGAAGGTTCGCCGACCGAGTTATAGGCCGAACACGGCTTCGGCGAGTTCCTCCAGCGTCGCGACCTCGTCGAGCGCCAGTAGCGCCGGGAGCTTGAAGAAGACGTCCATCGTCCGGTGCTGGGCGAGGCCCACGGCCTGGCGGTGGAACGCCTGGACGAGGGCCCGGCGGGCGAAGGCGGGATCGACCGGCCAGTCGCTGTGCTGCCGGAACGTGCGGAGGAGGTCCTTGTCGCAATCGAACAGGTTGAGCTGGACCTGCGCGAGTTCGTAGTGCGGGTCCGCGACCAGGGTGTCGCCCCAGTCGATGATCCCGGCCAGGCGGCCCTCTTGCACGAACACGTGCCGGACCATCAGGTCGCCGTGCACGATCACCGGATCGTGGTTGTCGGAGACCTCGAAACCGGCCATGAACTGCTCGACCTGTGCAACCAGATGTTGCGGCAGGACCGTTTTGCCTGCGGCTTCGGCGAGGTTGGGAGCTGGCCAGAATTCGGGCGAAGCGATGCCGGCGGACGGCCTCAGGCCTTGAAGTCGCCGGACCTGACGGCCGAGGTCGGCGGCGACTCGGGATCGATCCTCGGCCGGGATCGTGGCCTTGTCCCAGGGAAGGCCCGACATGCGGGACAGGACCAGGTAAGGCCAGGGGGCGTCCGGCGCGTCGGAGAGTCGACCGTGCGCCAGCAGCCTGGGTGCAAGGATGCCGGGGTCGCCGGCGATGCACCGCAGGGCCGCCAATTCGGCCTCGTAGGAACGTTCCCAGAACGGCAGTTGGCCGAACAGCTTGATCACGGCGTCTCCGCGGACCAGCGTGGGGAAGGTGGAGCCGCGGCCGGCACGAACCGGCTCCGTAGCGTCGTCCAGCCCGTGCCGTCTCAGCACCGAAGTCACGTACGGCTGCCAGAACCCCGGATCGCCGAGGGCCGCGACGTAGGCTTCTGTCGACGGGAAGGAGGGCGAACGGAACATCGTCCTCCAAGCTTGACGTAAGCTCCCCGCCGCCCCACGGCCGGACGGGGAACGTGACTTCCGTGCCGGCCTGACCTGAGGAGAACACCGATGGCACTGAGTACCTACCTGACCTTCGACGGCAATTGCCGGGAGGCGTTCGATTTCTACCGCTCCGTCTTCGGCGGCGAGTTCTCGGACTTCAACACGTTCGGCGAAGGCCCGGATGGCCTGCCGCTGGCCGAGGGCCAGGAGGACCAGATCATGCACGTGTCCCTGCCGGTCGGCGACAGCGTGCTGATGGGGAGCGACAGCACGACGTTCGGGCCGCCGCTTGAGGTCGGCAACAACTTCTCGATCTCGGTCGAGGCCGAGAGCCGGGAACGGGCCGACGAACTGATCGCGAAGCTGTCGGACGGCGGCGCGGTGACGTTGCCGATGGAGGACCAGTTCTGGGGCGCCTACTTCGGCATGTGCGTGGACCGCTTCGGCGTCAACTGGATGCTGGTGTACGCACCGGCCCAGGAGTAGCCGGGAAGCACGGCTTCCGCTACAGGGGAGCTGCAAGGAGCCAACACGATGACTGCCATCTCACCCCACGACGGCCCGGTCGCCGTCACCGGTGTTTCCGGTTTCACCGGCGGCCACATGGTGCGCGAGCTCGTCCTCCAGGGTTACACGGTCCGGGCCTGCCTGCGCAACGCCGATTCCTGGCGCGGCCGGGACTGCGTCGAGTACCTGAACCGGCTGCCGAACGTCGAGATCGTCGACGGTTGCGACCTGTTCGTCCCCGGTTCGTACGACGGGGCCTTCGCCGGTTGCTCGGCCGTGTTCCACGTCGCCGCGGTGCTCGGCAACTCGGCCGACGGCAAGTCGCAGCCGCTCGGTTCGGGCAACGTGTCGACGGACGTCTACGAGGGCGGCATGGCCGGGACGCGGAACGTGATCGACTCGGTCGACCGGAGCGACAGCGTGAAGCGGGTCGTGTACACGAGTTCCCTGGCGGCGGTCGCCGGCCTGGGGGCGCCGGCCATGCCTCCGGGCTATGCGTGGACGGAGACGGACTGGGCGAACGACAACTTCCCGGAGGAGGTCTGGAACCACCCGCGGATGGCCTATGCCCGCAGCAAGGTGGACACGGAGCGGCTCCTGAACCAGGCCGCGGACGAAAGCGGCGGCCGCTGGGACGTGGTCACGCTGAACCCCGCGATGATCTGCGGGCCGATCCTGTTCAAGGCCCAGGTCGGCCAGTGGATCGAGCAGATCGGCCGGCTGGCCGCGGGCCTCGCAACGTCGTGGCCGACGCCGTACGACATGTACTACAACATCATCGACGTGCGGGACCTGGTCAAGGCGGAACGGCTGGCGGCGGAGTCCGACGTGGACCACCGGGCGTCGAACGGCGGCAGCCGCTACCTCCTGCACGGCAGCGGCGGGCGTTCCGCTCTCCGGCTCGGCACGGAAGTGCGCGGGATCATCCAGGAGCTCTTCCCGGCGTTCACGGTCGGCGAACCGGAAGTCCCCGAAGGCGGCACGCCACCGCCGGCGGCGCTCAACCACAGCAAGAAGGCGGTGTCCGTGCTGGGGGCCACCCTCCGGCCCGTGGAGGACACGATCCAGTCCGTCGTGGAGACGTCGGTCGAGCTGGGCATCATCGAGCCGCGGTTGAGGTCGTCGTTCTAGCGACCAAACGTAAATCGTATTTGACATCTGGACGACCAGATGAAAAATAGGCTTTGTGATTGGACGCGACCTGTGGCTCGACCGGATTCGTGACGCGTGGTCCCTGCGCAATGTCGTCTGGCTCTCCGGCGTTCGAAGAGTGGGCAAGACGACACTGGCGCGAATGCTGCCCGAGGCGGAGTACCTCAACTGCGATTTGCCCTCGGTGCAGCGCCGGGTCGCCGATCCCGAGGCCTACCTGAACTCCCGGACGCCGGACGCAACGCTCGTTTTCGACGAAGTGCACCGGCTGGCCGACCCCAGCATGCTGCTCAAGATCGCCGCGGACGAGTATCCCGGGCTCAGAATCCTGGCGACGGGTTCGTCGACGCTTGCGGCGACCGGCAAGTTCCGCGACTCGCTCAGCGGACGAAAGGTGCCGCTGCATCTTTGCCCGGTGTTGTGGCAGGAATGCCCGGGTTGGCTAGGCGCGGCTGACCTCGACCGCCGGCTGCTGCACGGCGGCCTGCCGGAACCGCTGCTTGCCACGGAGCCGGATCCGGGCTTCTACGCCGAATGGCTCGACAGCTTCTATGCGCGCGAGATCCTCGAACTGTTCCGCATACGGAACCGGGTCGGCTTTCTGACCCTGCTGCGGCTGCTCCTCCGCTCGAGCGGAGGGCAGGTCGACTACACGAAACTGGCTCGGCAAGCCGAGGTCAGCCGTCCGACGGTCACGTCGCATCTCGAAGCGCTGACCACGGCTCATGCCGTCTGCCTGCTGCGCCCTCTCGCGGGCGGAGGCCGTCGCGAAATCACGAGCCGGCCGAAGTGCTACGCCTTCGATACGGGGTTCGTCGCGTTCGAGCGCGGCTGGGAGAGCCTGCGGGGCGGCGACAGAGGTCTACTCTGGGAGCACCTGGTGCTGGACGCCCTGCGCCTCGAGTTTGGCGACGGTGTGCAGTACTGGCGCGACAAGTCCGGGCGTGAGATCGACTTCGTCGTGCGCCGGCCTGGTGGTCGCGTAGATGCGGTGGAGGCAAAACTGTCTCCCGACGCGTACGACGGCGCAGCGCTCGAGGTCTTCCGCCGGCTGTACCCGCAGGGCGACGACTACGTCGTCTCGCCGATGAGCGGGGAGTCCTTTCGCGCCCGTCGCCGGGGGCGGCTCGTGACTTTCTGTGGCCTCGACGCGCTGGGCGGTGCGAAGTGAGGCCCGGCGCCCTTGCCGTCGGTATCGCGGTCGCCGTCCTCCTGTGGCTGCAGGTTCACGCGCTCCACTCCGACGATCCGAACCCGGCGCGGAACCGGGTGGCGACGGCGCGGAACCTGCCGGCAACCTGGGACGTCGCTTCAGGAGAAGGCGTTCTCTGGTCCTCCGAGCTCGGCACGGTGACCTACGGCGGTCCGACGATCGCGGGCGACCTGATCGTCGTCGGCACGAACAACGAGCGGCCCCGCGACCCGGCCGTTGCCGGCGACCGGGGCGTGGTGATGGCCTTCGACCGCCGTGACGGCGGGTTCCGCTGGCAGATCACCCACGAGAAACTGGAGGCCGGGGACGCGAACGACTGGCCGCTCCAGGGCGTGTGCTCGACGCCGTCGTTCGACGGCGAGCGGCTGTACTACGTCTCGAATCGGGGTGAGGTCGTCGCGGCGAACCTCGACGGGGGCGTCGACTGGTCGTTCGACATGGTCAGCGAGTGGGGGGTGTTCCCGAAGCACATGGCGGCGTCGACGCCGCTTGCCGTGGGCGATCTGGTGTTCGTGTCGACGAGCAACGGCGTCACGGACGACGGCCGGGTGCCGGCGCCGGAAGCGCCGAGCTTCGCGGCGCTGGAGCGTGCGACGGGCCGGCCGGTATGGCGCGACGGCAGTCCCGGCGCGGCGCTCGTCGACGGGCAGTGGGGGAGCCCGTCCCACGGCCGTGCCAGCGGTCGGGACCAGGTCGTCTTCCCGGGTGGCGATGGCTGGCTCTACGGCTTCGAGCCGGGGACGGGACGGGCCCTGTGGCGGTTCGACGGCAACTCGGCGCTCGCTGCCGACGAGTTGGATCGAAGCGAGTCGCGGCACGTCTTCGTGGCGACGCCGGTACTGCACGACGGCGCCGTCTACATCGCGGCCGGCCGGGACCCGGAGGCGTCGCTCCGGGCCGGCGTGCTGTGGGCCGTCGACGCGGGAGGCAGCGACGACGTGACGGGGAGCGGGGTGCGGTGGCGGTTCGAGGATCCGGACTTCGGGCGCGCGATCGCCACCGTGGCGGTTGACGGCGGCATCGTCTACGCGGCCGACCTGAACGGCTTCCTCTTCGCGCTCGATGCGGGGAGCGGCGAGAAGCTCTGGACCTACGACGCGCTCGCGCCGTTCTGGAGTTCGCCCCTGGTCGCCGACGGCAAGGTCTACGCGGCCGACACGGAGGGCGACGTCGCGGTGCTGAGCCACGGCCGGACGCTGGAGGTCCTGGCCGAAATCCCGATGCCGCGGGCGGTGTACACTTCGCCGTCCACGGATGGCTCGGTCGTCTACCTGGCGACCAGCGAAACACTCTACGCGCTGGTTGCCCCTGCCTCGGGCGGCGGCGCGGACGGTTGACAAGCCCACACGGACCGAAGGCCATGAACACCCGAATCTCCCAGTCCCTCCTTGCCCTCGCGGCCTCCGCCGCCATCGCCTCGGCCGCCGCGGCGAACGAGCCGCCGGCGATGTTCGGCAACACGCCGGCCCGGAACATGGTGTCCGGCGCCACGGACCTTCCCACGGAATGGGACGTCAGGTCCGGCGAGAACATCGTCTGGCGGGCCAAGGTCGGTTCGCAGACCTACGCCGGCCCGGTGATCCACGGAGGCCGGGTGTACGCCGGCACGAACAACGAGGGGCTTCGCCGGCCCGGCATCGAGGGCGACAAGGGCGTCCTCATCGCGCTCGACAAGGAGACGGGCGAGCTTCTCTGGCAGGCCACGCACGACAAGCTGGGCGCCGGCCGCGTCAACGACTGGCCGTTGCAGGGCATCTGCTCGACGCCGTACGTGGAGGACGAGCGTGTCTACTACATCTCCAACCGGGCGACGGTCGTGGCCGCGGACGTGGACGGCTTCCGCGACGGGGTCAACGACGGCATGACGGAAGAGCAGTACAAGGAGGAACTCGACGCCGACCTCGTGTGGGAGTACGACATGATCGGCGAGCTCGACGTGTTCCCGCACAACCTGGCTGCCGGTTCGCCCCTGGTCATCGGCGACCTCCTGTTCACCGTCACCGGCGCCGGCGTCGACGAGGGGCACATCAACCTGCCCTCGCCGGCATCGCCGGCCTTCATCGCGCTGGACAAGAACACGGGCGAGCTGGTGTGGGAGAGCCTCGACAGCAGCGATGCCGTCCTGCACGGTTCCTGGTCGAACCCGGCGTACGGCGTGATCGACGGTCAGCCGCAGATCGCCTTCCCGGGCGGCGACGGCTGGCTCTACACGTACGAACCGGCGACCGGCAACCTGCTGTGGAAGTTCGATCTGAACCCGAAGGACTCGATCTGGGAACTCGGCGGCGCCGGCACCCGCAACAACATCATCTCGACGCCGGTCTTCTACAACAACCGCTTCTACCTCGGCGTCGGCCAGGACCCCGAGCACGGAGAAGGTCCGGGCCACTTCTACGCCATGGATGCGAACGTCGAAGGCGACGCGACCGGCAGCGCCGCGATCTGGCACTTCGGCGACGAGGACTTCAACCGGACGATCTCGACCGCGGCGATCGCCGACGGTCTGCTGTACATCCCGGACCTGAGCGGCTTCCTCTACGTGCTGGATGTCGAGACCGGCGAGCACCTCTGGACGCACGACACCTTCGCGGCGGTCTGGGGTTCGGCGTTCGTCGCCGACGGCAAGGTCTACCTGGGCGACGAGGACGGCGACATCGTGGTGCTCGAAGCCGGCCGCGAGGAGAAGGTGATCGCCGAGCACAACATGGGCTCGGCCGTGTACACGACGCCGGTTGCGGAGGACGGGAGAATCTACGTGGCGACGCGCTCGGACGTGTTCGCCATCGGCTCGAAGTAAGAGCTTCGCGCTACCCGGGGTCGTGGCGATCAAGCGAGGCCAGCGACCGCTCGAAGCGGGCGACTCGTGGAGCATCGACACCGCGCCGGGGCGGGTGCTCTACGGGGCGGGCGTCATCGACCTCGTCGGCGAGGTCGTGCGGGAACTCGGCGGCCGGCGGGTGCTGGTCGTCGCCGATCCGGGGGTAGCCGCCGCCGGCCACGTGCACCGGGCATCCGTTTCGCTGCGCGAGGCCGGTCTGGACCTTGCCGTCTTCTACGGCGTCGGCGAGAACCCGGGCGAGCGCCACGTGGCGGCCGCGGCCGGTGCGGCGCGGGTCCACGAGGCCGACTTCCTGGTCGGCCTGGGCGGCGGCTCGGCGATGGACTGCGCCAAGGGCGCGAACTTCGTCTTCACGAACGGCGGCCGGATGGAGGACTACTGGGGGTTTGGCAAGGCATCGAAACCGATGCTTCCGTCGGTCGGCGTACCCTGCACCGCCGGCACCGGCAGCGAGTCCCAGTCCTTTGCCGTCATCTCGCGCGAAGACGACCACCGCAAGATGGCCTGCGGCGACCCGAAGGCCCGCTTCGCGGCGACCCTGCTCGACCCGGAGCTGGTGCGCACTGCCCCTCCCGAGGTGATGGCGGCGACCGGGCTCGACGCGCTGTCGCACGCGCTCGAGAGCTTCGTCTGCACGGCGGCCAACCCGTACTCCCGCATGTTCGCGTCGGAGGGTTTCGCGCGCCTGCTGCGGGGGTTCGATGCGGTCGTCGAGGCGCAGGCGGAGAACGGCGGCAGGGCCGGACGGGGCGGGGCCGGGGACAGGACGACTGAACTCTGGGGCGAGATGCTGCTCGGCGCCCACTTCGCCGGCGCCGCGATCGAGGCGTCCATGCTGGGTGCGGCGCACGGCCTGGCGAATCCCCTGACCGCGCGCTACGAGATCACGCACGGAGTGGCCGTGGCGGTGATGCTCGATCACGTCGTGCTGTTCAACGGCGCGGCCGATGGCGCCGGGTACGGAGGACTCGCCCGGCTCGCCTTCGGCGGCGGGTCGGAGAACGGTGTTGCCAGCGAGCGGCTGGCGGAGCTCTGGGCCGGTCTTCGCGACCGTGCCTGCGTCTCCGCCAGGTTGCGGGACCTGGGAGTCCGGGAAGGGGATCTCGATCTGCTCGCGTCCCAGGCGGCCGAGCAGTGGACGGCCCAGTTCAACCCGAGGTCGGCTTCACCCTCCGATATGCTCGCGCTCTACCGGGCGGCCTTCTGAGGCGACTGGCGCCTCCGGGCAGCCCGCCCCTTCTGGAAACACTGCGGGAACCTGTCGTGCCGGAGATTCGAAGCCCTGGGAGCCGTGCAGCCCGTTGGCGGCCGCTCGGCTCGCGCCTGCTTGTCGTGGCGATACTGACCGGCCTGCTCAGCCTGCCGATCCTGTTCGGAGCGGCGGTCGCGGCCGGCGACGGCGGGGACCAGGAGACGGCGGCCGCGTCGCTGTTCCGGCCGTCCGCCGACGCCTGGCCGGTGTTCCGGGGCAACCTGCTCGGCACCGGCGTTGCCGGCACGACGCTTCCCGACGAGCCGAAGCTGCTGTGGACCTTCGACACGGAAAGCGAGATCGAGGGCACGGCGGCAATCGTCGGCGGCGTCGTCTACTTCGGCGACTACGAGGGCCGTGTGTACGCCTTGACCCTTGCCGAGGGCAGGGAGCTCTGGCGGTTCGACGCCGGCACGCCGATCAAGGCGCCCGTGTCCGTGTTCGACGACGTGGTCTACGTCGGCGACGAGTATGGCTACGTCTACGCCCTGGACGCCGGCAGCGGCGAGCAGAAGTGGAAGTTCGAGACGCTCGGGGAGATCTTCGCCGGCGTTTCTCTCCACGAGGACCGGTTGCTGGTCGGCTCCTACGACAATTCGCTCTACTGCCTCGATCGGGCGAGCGGCGAGAAGATCTGGCAGGTGGAGACGGACGGCTACGTCCACGGCACACCCGCCGTGGCTGACGGACTGACGACGGTCTCCGGCTGCGACGGTTTCATGTGGCTGATCGACATCGAGACGGGGGAGACGATCCACAAGATCGACCTTCGCGGACAGGCGGCTTCGAGCCCGGCGGTGGTCGGCGACATGGCGTACGTCGCCACCTACGAGAACGAAGTGCTGGGGATCGACCTCGCGAAACGCCAGGTCGCCTGGGCCTACGAGCACGAGATCCGGAAGTTCCCCTTCTACGCCTCGGCCGCGGCGGACGATGAGATCGTCGTCATCGGCGGCCGCGACAAGATCGTCCACGCCCTGGATCCCCGGACCGGTGAACGGAAGTGGGAGTGGAACAGCGGCGCGCGGCTCGACTCCTCGCCGGTGATCGTGGGCGATCGGGTGTTCCTCGGTTCGAAGCGGGGGCCCGTGCTCGCGCTCGACAAGGCGACGGGAGAGCCGGTCTGGGAGTTCGATACCGGTTCGGCGATCATGGCGTCGCCCGCCGTGGCCTCCGAGCGGCTCGTGATCGGCAGTCTGGACGGCATCCTGTACTGCTTCGGGTAAAGGGAGCGCGGGATGAACGAGGCGCCACCACGGAGCGATGGGACGAGCGTGGCCGAGCCGGTCAGGCCTGAGCCGGCCACCGGCCTTCTCGACCTCGAAGCGACGGACATCGGTTCCGTCTTCGTCTCGAACTATCCGCCGTACTCGGCGTGGAACGAGGCCGCGGTCCCGGAGGCCTTCGCCGCCCTCGACCGGGCGCCCGGCGCCGACACCTCGCTCGGCCTCTACATCCACATTCCGTTCTGCCGGAAGCGTTGCAAGTTCTGCTACTTCCGCGTCTACATCGACAAGAACCACGAACAGATCGGCCGCTACCTCGACGCCCTGGGCGTCGAACTGGAGCGTTACGCGGAGCGGGCGGCGGTCAGGGGCCGGAGCCTCGACTTCGTGTACTTCGGCGGCGGCACCCCGTCCTACATCGCCGCCAAGCAGTTGATCCCGCTGGCCGAGCGTCTCCAGGGCGTGATTTCCTGGGACGGCGCCGAGGAAGTGGCCTTCGAGTGCGAGCCCGGGACGCTGACGCAGTCCAAGCTGGAGGCGATCCGGAGCATCGGCGTCACCCGGCTGAGTCTGGGCGTCGAGAACTTCGACGACGGGATCCTGCAGGAGAACGGCCGCGCCCATGTGTCGAAGGAGATCTACCGGGTGCGCGACTGGATCCGCGCCCAGGACTTCCGGCAACTGAACGTCGACCTGATCGCCGGCATGGTCGGCGAGACCTGGGAGAGCTGGAAGCGGACGGTGGATCTGACGATCGAGTACGACCCGGATTCGATCACTCTCTACCAGATGGAACTGCCCTTCAACACGGTCTACTCGAAGGCCAAGCTGCGCGGCGAGGAGGACGTGCCGCCGTTCGCCGACTGGCGCACGAAGCGGGAGTGGCACGCATACGCCTTCGAGCAGTTCGAACGCGCCGGCTTCGAGCGCTGGAGCGCCTACACGATGATGCGCCGCGACCGGGGCTGCAAGTTCGTCTACGCCCGGGAGGTGTGGAGCGGCGCCGACATGATCCCGATCGGCGTGTCGTCGTTCGGCCACATGGGCGGCGTCCACATGCAGAACCACGACCGCTGGGACGGGTACCTGGCCGCGATCGACGCCGGCGGTCTGGCCACCCGCCGGGCGCTGGTCACGACGGAGCGCGAGCGGCTGACCCGGGAGGTCATCCTCCAGTTGAAGCGGGGCTGGCTCGAGCGCGACGCCTTCGAGCGGAAGTTCGGGGTGGACGTGGTGGAGGACTACGCCGGAGCCTTCGGCAGCCTGGTCGAGCAGGGGCTGGCCACGATCGGCCCGGATCGGGTCGACCTCAGCGCGGGAGGTGTCCTCCGCGTCGACCAGTTGCTGCCGCGGTTCTACGAGGAGCGGTACCGGGGGGCGCGCTACACCTAGCGCCCCCTCCTGGGCGCAGTCCCCTAGAAGTCGAATCCGAGCTGCAGGCCGACCTCGGCCGGAGGCGCCCACACTGCCAGCGACCCGGTGTAGTTCACGAAGAACTGGCTGAGCCTGTACTCCTCGTCGCCGAGGTTCCGGCCGTACGCTGCCAGGAACATCCGTCCCTGCGCCGAGGTCCAGCGCAACTGGGCGTGGAGCAGTCCGTAGGAAGGCTGGACGAAGCGCTCGAAGGAGTCGAAGGCGACGTCGTCCGTGTGCTGGTACTCGCCGCGGGCGATCAGCGAGCCGCTGCTGCCGAGGTCGAACGTGTACTGGAGCGACGCCGTCGCCGAGAAGTCGGGCGCTCGCGGCAGTCCGTTGCCGGAGAGGTCCGTGGGCGGAATCGGGAGCGCCCCGCCGCCGCCCTGAAGCACCTGGGCGGGATCGATCAGGCCAGCGGCCAGCAGCCCCTCGACGAACTCCGCCTGGAGCACGGGATCGAGCGACGTGAAGTCGGTGAACTCGTCGTCCAGGTATTCGAACGAAACGTCGAAGGAGAACTGCCGGTTCGGACGGACGGAAAGTTCGAAGTCGAGGCCCCTAATCCGGGCGTTGGCCGCGTTCTCGACGACCGAGCGATCAGGGTAGAGCACGGACACCTGCAGATCGTCGTAGTCGTAGTGGAAGGCGGCCGCGTTGATCCGCACCTTGCGGTCGGCCAGGGAAGTCTTGACGCCGATCTCGTAGCTCGTCACCGTTTCCTCGTCGAAGGCCGGTTGCAGCGAGAGCGAGTTGTAGCCGCCGCTCTTGTAGCCGGCCGTCACCGCGCCGTAGAGCAACACGTTGTCGGCCGGACGCACCTCGAGGCCCAGCTTGGGCGTCAGCGCGCTCCAACTGTCGCTCAGTTGCTGGAGTTCCGGCATGAACGTCTGGAAGTTGAGCGCGGCCTGGTCGTGGTCCTTCTCGTCGGCGGTGTAGCGGGCGCCGGTGGTCAGGCTGACCCGGTCGCTCAGGTGCCAGTCGATCTGGCCGTAGGCGGCGTAGAGCGACGAGTCGAGGTTCGTCTCGAACGGCAGTGGAGTCCGGGTTCCCGGCAGCGAAAGCCCGATGAACGGCGCCACGGCGTTGTAGTAGTTCGGTCCGCACAGGAACGGTGGCGCCAGGAAGCCGAGGGAACAGTAGGTCGTCGGGTCGAACAGGAACGTCTGCGGACTGTTCGCGAACAGCCAGACCTGGAGCAGGGCGAGGTCGGTGATGTTGTTGACCTGCGAGCCGCTCTCTTCGTTGAAGGCGTACGCCCCGGCCACCCAGTTGGCGCGCTCGCTGGCGCCGTGAAGCTGGAACTCCTGCGACCACCATTCGGAATCGAACGTGCCGGAGTTGGTGATGAGGGCGTTGGGCGAACCGTCGATGTCCGTGTCGCGGGCCGAATCGAACGAGCGCACACTGCTGATGGAGGTAAAGCTCGTGCCGCTGCCCATCGCCTTGTTCACGGTCAGCGAGAAGCCGGACTCCTCGTACGTGGACAGGGGCGTGGTGTCGGTGGAGATGCGGTGGATGTCGTCCGGATCGGAGAAGCCGTAGAACCGGTTCAGTGTTCCCACCGTGCTGTACGGCGACACGTCGAACGGCTTGAACGGGAAGTTCGCGTGGGCGTCGTCGTCCGTGCTGTCGGCGCGGATCGTGAAGGTCAGCGAGTCGGAGGGCAGGAACGTCAGCGAACCCCGGAGGGTGACGCCGTCGAAGTTGTCGGGGCCCGCGCCCAGGAAGTCGTTGTAGGTCGGATCCTCGATCTGGGCCGTGGCCCCGGTGAAACGGCCCCAGACCTTGCCCGAGACGGGGCCCGTGAGCGACATGCCGTAGCGGCGGCCTTCGGCCGACTCGCTCGAGTCATACTCGGAAAACGAAGTGAACAGACGGCCGTGGAACTCGCCCTCCGGCGCCCGCGTGACGACGTTCACGGCGCCGGCGGTCGAGTTCCGCCCCCAGAGCGTGCCCTGGGGACCGCGCAGGATCTCGACCCGCTCGAGGTCGAGGAAGGGATTGACCGCCGCCTGCGGCCGCGGCATGTAGACGCCGTCCACGTAGTAGCCGACCGTCGGCTCGGAGCCGATGCCGAGCGTGCTGGAGCCGATGCCGCGGATGATGATGGCGACTTCGCCCGTCGTCGGGCTCTGGCCGGAGATCACGACGCCGGGCGAGGCCTCGGCCAGGGCTTGCACGTCGATGATCGCCTGTCGTTCGAGCTCTTCGCCCGAACGTGTGACGATGGAGATCGGCACGTCCTGGATCGCCTCCTCGACGCGCTGGGCCGTTACCGTGATCTCGTCGGCGACGGCGGCTTCCGGCTCCTCGGGATCCTGTGCCGTCGCGGCGCTGGCCGTCGGAGCCAGCGGAACAAGAAGGACCAGGGGGAGAACAGGAACGGGACGCATCTGGAAGTACCTCTCGAGACTGCCGGAAGGCGGGTCGCGAACGACTCGAACCTCCCATGCGGGTGAAGGATCAGGCTACAACAAACGGCACAACGTGCGGGAGGGCGCTGGATTGCCGCCGGAGCCGGCAAACCCGTTGCAGGCTCCGTGTTTTGCCCCAGCCCCCACCTGGCCAGCACCCTGCGCCGCGGCACTTGCTTCGTGGCGCTCGACCGGGCGCCCGGCGCCGACACTTCGTTCGGCCTCTACGTAGCTGGCGCCGGCTTCAGAAGTCGAAGCCGAGCTGGACGCCGACCTCGCGCGGCGGCGCCCAGACGCGGAGCGACCCCGTGTAGGTCGTGAAGAACTCGGTCAGCCGGTACTCCTCGTCGCTCAGATTGCGGCCGTAGAGGCTCACCGAGAGCGGCGTTCGCGGCGCCGTCCAGCGCAGTTGCGCGTGAACGAGGCCGCGGGCCGGCTGGATGAAGTTCTCGAAGGGGTCGAAGGCGAGGTCGTCCGTATACTGGTACTCGCCGCGGGCGAGAAGTGAGCCGGCGCCGCCGAGGTCGAAGACGCAGTGCAGCGCCGCGGCGGCCGAGAAGTCCGGCGCGCGCGGCAATCCCTTGCCGGCCTGATCGGTGGGCTCGACCAGGAAGCCGGCGCCGAGAAGGCCGAGCACGTCCAGCGAGCCGGCCTCGAGGATCCGGTCCTGCACGTCGGCGATGGCCGTCGGGTTTCGCGACGTGAACTCACGGAATTCGTCGTCCAGGAATTCGACGGAAAGGTCGAACCCGAAGCGCGGGTTCGGGCGCACCAGGAGATCGACGTCCACGCCTCGGATCCGGGCGCTTGCCGCGTTCTCCACCTCGGAGCGGTCGGGGTAGAGGACCGCCACCTGGAGGTCGTCGTAGTCGTAACTGAAGGCGGAGGCGTTCAGCGTCACGCCGCCGGTCGAACGCGACTTGACGCCGACCTCGTAGCTCGTGATCGTCTCTTCGTCGAAGGACGGCTGGAGCGAAATCGAGTTGAATCCGCCGCTCTTGTAGCCGGTCGTTACCGATCCGTAAACCATCAGGTTGTCGCGCGCGGGCGGATCTCGAGGCCGAGCTTGGGCGTGACGGCGCTCCAGGAGTCCTCCAGGCTCTCGGTGGCCGGCGCCTGGGTGGCGAAATCGACCGTGGTCTGGGTGTGCTGCTTCTCGTCGCTCGTGTAGCGCACGCCGGTGGTCAGCGTGACGCGGTCGCTCAGGCGCCAGTCGACCTGGCCGTAGCCCGCCCAGGACTCGCTGTCGAGCACGGTGTCGAAGATGTTGCCGGTTGCGACCGTGCCCGGCAATGCCAGCCCCAGGAAGGGCGCCACCGCCCCGAAGTAGGCGGGGCCGCAGAGCGTCGGCGGGGCGAAGATGCCCAGCGAGCAGAAGGTGGTCGGGTCGAACAGGAAGATGCCCGGGTTGTTCGCGAACAGCCACACGCCGAACAGCGCGGAGTCCGAGCGGGTGTCCGTTACGGTGCGGCCATCCTCGCCGAAGGCGTAGAGACCGGCAATCCAGCTCGCACGGTCACCGTCGCCTCGAAGCTGAACCTCCTGAGACCACCACTCGGACCCGTACTCGCCGACGTTCTCGACGAAGTCGACCGGCATGGCGTCCACGTCCGCGCGGCGCCTGGAGTCGAAGTCGCGCCAACTGCTGATGGAGGTCAGGTTCGTGGCGCCGCCGCCCAGGACCTTGTCGACGTGGAGCGAGAAGCCGCTCTCCTCGTAGCGGGACGTCGGGGCGATGTTCGCCGCGATGCGGTGGACGTCCATCGGGTTGTCGAAGCCGTAGAACCGGCTCAGCGTGCCGACGAGGCTCAGGGGCGAAACGTCTCCCGGCTTCAGGTGGAAGTTGCCGTGGCTGTCGTCGTCCGTTCTGTCGGCCCGCAGCGTGTAGGTCAGCGAGTCAGAAGGCAGGAAGGTGAGGCCGAGGCGGTAGGAGAGGCCGTCGTTCGCGTCGCTGCCCTCGTTCAGGTGGTCGTTCCAGGTCGCTTCCTCGATCAGGGTGCCGGTGCCCGACGCGCGGGCCCACAACTTCGGGGTCAGGGGACCGGTGAGCGACAACCCGAGCCGGCGGCCGGTGGCGCCCTCCGGCGCGGCGAAGTCGCTCCCCGAGGCGAACAACCGTCCCCTGAACTGTCCCTCGGGAGCGCGCGTGACGAGGTTGATCGCGCCGCCGGTGGAGTTCCGGCCCCACAGCGTGCCTTGCGGCCCGCGCAGGATCTCGACCCGCTCCAGATCCAGGAACGGGTTCGCGAAGCCCTGGGGCCGCGGCAGGTAGGCGCCGTCGATGTAGTAGCCGACGGTCGATTCCGTGCCCAGCCCGAACGTGTTCGAACCGATCCCGCGGATGACCAGCGACATCTCGCCCGTGGTCGAACTCTGGTTGGAGACGACTACGCCCGGCGCCGCCTCGGCCAGTCCCTGGACGTCGAGGATCGCGCGCTCCTCCAGGTCCTCGCCGGACAGGGTGACGATGGAGATGGGCACGTCCTGGAGGGACTCTTCCACCCGCTGGGCGGTGACGGTGATCTCCTCCGCCATGGTGGACTCGGGGGTTTCAGCGGATTCGGCTTCACTGGATTCCTGCGCCGTTGCAGCCACGGCAAACAGCGCGAGCAGGGCGGCGAGGGCGAACGCGAGAGACATCGTTGAACGCATCGACAGCTACCTCGAACAGATCGTCAGTCGTTCCCGGGGCTTCCCCGGTGGAGGACGGATCACGGAGTGTGGGCCAAGGCCGGCAGGGTACAACACAGCTAGTGCGCGGACAGGGTTACCACGACTGTTACGGAGCGGCGCGCGCGAAGTTGCCCCGGTGCGGCGTGGCGTCGTTCGGTGGCTCAGGAAGCGCCCCTGCCGTAGACTCCCGGCCGTGTTCGCCGCGTCCTCCTATGACGTGATCGTGATCGGCGCCGGCCCGGGCGGCTCGGCGGCGGCGGCGATCGCCGCGCGCGGCGGCCTGAGCACGCTGCTGCTCGAGCGCGAGGCCGTGCCTGTCTTCAAGATCGGCGAGTCGCTGATGCCCGATACCCACGGCGTGTTCGAGAAGATGGGCGCCCTGCGCGCGATGCAGGAGAGCCACTTCGTGGAGAAGCACTCCGTCCAGTTCTTCACGAAGACCGGCAAGGCGTCCATGCCGTTCTACTTCGAGAAGGAACGGCCGGGGGACGACAGCGCCCGTACCTGGCAGGTGCGCCGTTCCGAGTTCGACGAACTGCTGATGGACGCGGCGGCCGAGCAGGGCGCGGAAGTCCACCGCGGCGTCAACGTTCGCGACGTGCTGTTCGAGGACGGCCGGGCGGTCGGCGTGCGCGCGACCGCGGTCGGCAACGGCGGGCCGGTCGAGGTCGCCAGCCGGGTCGTCATCGACGCTACCGGACAGAGCGCCCTCCTGGCCCGGAAACTCGACCTGGGCCGCGTCGACTACGGCTTGCGCCACGCCTCGATCTACACGCACTTCCGGGGCGCGCTCCGGGATGAGGGGAAGGACGAAGGGGCCACGCTCATCCTGCACACGACGTCCGGCGAGAACTGGTTCTGGTACATCCCGCTCGCCGGGGACGTCGTGAGCGTCGGGGTCGTCGGACCGATGGACGGTCTGATCCGCAACCGCGAGGGCAGGCCGCACGAGATCTTCTTCGAGGAGGTCGGGAACTGCGCCGAGATCGAACGGCGCATCGCGCCTGCCCGCCAGTGCCGCCCGGTGTCCGTGATGAAGGACTTCTCCTACCGGATCGAGAAGATGGCGGGCGACGGCTGGATCGCGATCGGCGATGCGTTCTCCTTCATCGACCCGGTCTACTCTTCTGGCGTCTTCCTTGCGCTCAAGTCGGGCGAGATGGCTGCCGAAGCCTCGATCGGGGCGATTGCCGCGGACGACCTCTCCGGCGAACGCCTGGGTGCGTTTCAGCCGCTGCTGATGCGCGGCGTCGAGGCGGTGCGGCAACTGGTCAACGTCTTCTACGACCGGAACTTCAGTGTCGGCGCGTTCCTGCGGCTCTACCCGCAACACCAGAGCAAGGTCACGCGCATCCTGATCGGCGACGTGTTCGAACTGGACTTCACGTCGATGTTCGAGGACATGGCGACCTTCGCGGCCGCCGGCGGCGGGAAGGCGGTGCGTTCCCGCGCGGCAGCCGCCGCGCAGCCGCTCCAGGCCTCCTGAGCGGGGAAGGCCTCCGAGCGGATCCATGGCGGCACGAGCGGCCCGAGTCACGGCCTACGCGGCGCTGCCGGCGCTGTACCTGCTGCACAACGACCTCTGGCTCTGGGACGACCCGAACCGGCTCCTGGGCCTGCCGGTCGGATTGACGTACCACATCCTGTTCTCGGCGGCGGTGGTGCTTGTCATGTGGCGGCTGGTCCGGGTCGCCTGGCCCGGCGACGCGCTCGAGAAACTGGCCGCGGACAGGGACGGCGCGGAAGGAGGTGAGACGCGATGACGCTCGCCGTGATCTTCGCCTACCTCGCGGCGGTGCTGCTGATCGGCGTCTGGAGCAACCGGCGGCTGGCCGCGACCGGCGAGGATTTCTTCGTCGCCGGCAGGACGATCGGCCCGTTCGTGCTGCTGATGACCCTCTTCGGCACGCACATGACCTCGTTCGCCCTGCTCGGCGCTTCGGCGGAGTCCTACCGGATCGGCATCGGCGTCTTCTCCCTGATGGCGTCGTCGTCCGCCCTGATGGTGCCGATCGTCTTCTTCTTCGTCGGCACGCGGGTCTGGGCGGTGGGGAGCCGCCTCGGCCTCCTGACCCAGGTGCAGTTCGTGCGCGCGCGCTGGGGCTCGGACGGAGTGGGCCTGCTGCTGTTCGTCGTCCTTGTCCTGCTGCTCCTGCCGTACCTGCTGATCGGCGTGATGGGAGGAGGCGTCGTACTGGGGCAGATCACCGACGGGGCGGCGCCGGCGTGGCTCGGCAGCCTGCTCGTGTCGGGAGTCGTGATCGGCTACGTGACGAGCGGCGGTCTGCGCGGGACGGCCTGGGTGAACACCTTCCAGACAGCGATGTTCATGCTGCTCGGGGCAGTGACGGCGGTGCTCATCGTGACGAAGCTGGGGGGCGTCGGCCCGGCGCTCGACCGGGTCGCGGAGAGCCGGCCGGATCTGCTGGTCCGGGGCGAGGCGATTCACCCGTTGCGGCTGCTCAGCTACACCCTGATCCCGCTGTCCGTGGGGACCTTTCCCCACATCTTCGCCCACTGGCTGTCGGCGAAGCGGGCGGCGACCTTCAAGGCGCCGGTCGTGCTGTATCCGGTCTGTATCGCCGTGGTGTGGATTCCGAGCGTGCTGCTCGGTCTGTTCGGGAACATCGACTTTCCGGGGCTCGACGGCGCGGCCTCGAACTCGGTGCTCGTCCGGATGATCGGGTTGTACGCTCCGGACCTGCTCGCGGGCCTCCTGGGCGCGGGCGTCTTTGCCGCCATCATGTCGTCGCTCGACTCCCAGTCGCTTTCCCTGGGCACGATGTTCACGCAGGACGTCGTCAGGCACTATCGCCTGGGCGGCGACCAGAGCGAGGCGCGTCAGGTGCGGCTGGGCAGGTTGTTCGTCGTCGCGGTCGTGGCGACGGTGTTTCTCCTGTCCCTGGTCGCCGAGCGGAGCATCTTCGCGCTCTCGGTGTGGTCGTTCACCGGTTTCGCCTCCCTGCTGCCGGTCGTGGTGGCGTCGCTCTACTGGCGGCGGAGCACGGCGGCGGGGGCCGGGGCCGCCATCCTTACGGTGATCGCGCTCTGGACCTGGTTCTTCGTGCGCGGCATCGGCAACCCGGACTACAGCGTCGGCGGCACCGGGATCATGCCGGTCGCCGTCGTCTTCGCGGGTTCCACCCTGGCGATGATCGTCGTCTCACTTCTGAGCAGGCCGCCCGCGCCCGAGCGGGTGGCGCGTTTTATCCCGTGAGCGGCAGGTTCTCTTCGTGAGCGATTCGGGCCAGCCGCTGCGGGTCGCCTATCTGGCGGCCGGCGCCGGCGGAATGCTCTGCGGGAGTTGCATTCACGACAACGCCCTGGTCCGCGAACTCCAGCACCTGGGGCACAACGCGCTGCTGCTGCCGATCTACACGCCGCTCCGGACCGACGAGGAGAACGTGAGCTACGGCCGGGTCTTCTACGGCGCGGTGAACATCTACCTGGAGCAGAAGCTGCCGATCTGGAGTCGCGCGCCGGCGGCGATTCGCCGCCTGCTCGACAACCCCGGGCTGCTGGCCCGGGTGACGCGTTCGGCGTCGGCGACCGACGCGCGCGAGCTCGGGGAACTCGCCCTGTCCATGGTGCGGGGCGAGGAGGGCCGTCAACTGGCGGAGCTCCAGGGCCTGGCGAAGTGGCTCGTCGGCGAGTTCCGGCCGGACGTCGTTCACCTGACGAACTCGATGCTGGTGGGGATGGCCCACCGGCTCCGCGAGGCGCTTCCGGAGGCGTTGATCGTCTGCGGTCTCCAGGGCGAGGACATCTTCCTCGAAGACCTGGACGAGCCCCACAAGTCCCTGGTCGTCGAAGAGATGAGGAAGCGGGTACGCGAGGTGGACGTGCTGGTGGCGCCGAACGACTACTACGCGGCGGCGATGGCCGAGCTGCTCGAGCTTCCCCCGGCCGGTATCGACGTCGCGCGCCTGGGAATCGAGCTCGAGGGCCACGATGGGCGCGACGCGGAGCCTCCGGGGTCGCCTCTGGTCATCGGCTACCTGGCCCGGATGTGCCCCGAGAAGGGCTTTCACCTGGCCGCCGAGGCGTTCAAGGCGCTGAGCGACCGTCTGGGCGCCGGCCGGGTCCGCTTTCGCGCCGCCGGCTACCTCGGCGGCCGTGACCGCGCGTACTTTGAGGAACAGCGCCGGCGGATCGCCGACTGGGGCCTCGAAGCGCATTTCGACTGGCTCGGCGAAGTCTCGCGTGAGGAGAAGATCGAGCTGCTGTGCAGCCTGCATGCGCTCGTGCTGCCGACGGTCTACCGCGAGGCCAAGGGCCTGCCGGCGCTCGAGGCGATGGCGAACGGGGTCCCCGTCCTGCTGCCCGACCATGGATCGTTCCCCGAGATGCTCGAACGGACGGGCGGCGGAGTGCTGGTGCCGGCCGGCGATCCGGCCGCCCTGGCGGACGCCGTCGAACAGTTGGCCCAGGACGCGGAACGAAGGAGCCACCTCGGCCGTTCGGGGATGGACGGCGTGCGCCGTCACTACTCGGCCGGGCTGATGGCGGCGGACACGCTCGCTTCGTACCGGCGGGGACTGAGTCGACGAGTGCCCGTTGCGGGCTGACTCGGGCCAGAGCCACCACAGTGGTGTATGGTGGTGCAGCTATGGCCAACGAGTCCCAGAAGAAGATCGACGGGACTGTCCGACTCTCCGTGTCCCTAGACGCGGATGACTACTCCGAACTGAAGAAGATCGCCGGAGGCAATCGCGTGTCGATCGCCTGGGTCGTTCGCGCCGCGATTGCGCGCTATCTTGACGCCAGGACACCCCTCTTCCGCCGCGACCAGGATGGACGCCGTTGACCGGCGCGGTCCAGGGTTCTCTGTTTCGACGGGCACGTGCGTCGGCGCCACGCCCGGGCCTGTCGCTGGCCGCCGGCACGGAGAAGCGTGCAGTTCACGTTCGAACCGCTGTCGAGGCGGTCAGACGCGGGCTCAGTGCCCAGGAATCCGTGAAACGGGCATGGTCCTCCATGATGGCGAGTCGCTGGCGCGCCGAGGATTTGGGCGATTCCCCCGACTTGGCCCTTCAAGCGGCTTGGGCGCTCGTAAGCGCCCGGATCGTGGGGCGTAGTGTCGGGGCACTGAGCGCCGAGGCGTCTCTTCGCGATGCGGAGTCGTGGTTCTTGGGAACGGTGCGGACTCCTGCGTCGCTCTCGGAAGAGGTGGCGGCCTTTGCGGACCTCGACGCCGTGCGGTCCTTGGAGAAGATTGGCTACGACGACGAGTTTAGGGATCTGTTGCCTTACGTGCTCGACTCGATCGGGCCGGGGAGCAGGGCGAGCGTCCTGCGAAACCCGGCGGCGGGCGACTCCAGGCGCGCTCGGAAGGCGTCCGGGGTGTTCTACACGCCTTCCGACGTCGCGGAGTACATCACTGGCGAAGTGCTGTCGGAGGTCGACGAGGCGGTCGCCTGTCCCAAGCTCCTTGATCCCGCCTGCGGCTCCGGTGTCTTCCTCAAGGCGGCGCTCGACGCCGCTTCCCTTCGTGCTGTAGACGGCGCCCGCTTCAGTTTCGTCGAAAGGTGTCTTCACGGAATCGACATTAGTCCATTGGCGGTGGAGGCCGCCTGTTTCGTTCTGCTGCGAGAGTGCATCGGGTCGGAGGAGCGTCTTGAAGCGTCGCCGTGGTCGCTTTGGCACCGCATCCGCTGCAATTTCCGCGTCGGTGACGCACTGGGCTTCTGCCTCCGGCCGCCCCGAGCGAACGGCAGCCTGGCTCTCGCCGAACTGCGAGAGGCTCTCGATCGCTCGTACGTGCCGCCGGCCCTTCCGAACGAAGAACCGCCCAAGGAGGGGGACCCGCTCTTCTCGCGGGGCACGTCGCTGGGAGATGTGTTCCCGGGTCTCGCTGCCGGCGCCGACATTGTGATTGGGAATCCGCCATACGCAGCGGTCGGTTCGGGTCGTGACGTCGCTGCTCTGGAGCGGCGGTTCGCGTCGGCGACCGCCGGCGCCACCGAGCGAAGCGACTGCTACCCGCTCTTCGTCGAGATGATGTGGCGCCTCGCCCGCCGGGACAGCAGTTCTTCGGGAATGGTGGTTCCCCTTTCGATCGCGTGCAGTCGTCGGGCCCAACTGGTCGCGCTCCGGCGCGCCATCGCGGCCAGCGGAGGCCGGTGGCGGTTTGCGTTCTTTGACCGTGAGCCGCATGGGCTTTTCGGAGAAGAGGTGAAGACGCGCAACGCGATCGTCTTCCGGGCGGAGCGTCGCGGGCTCGACGTTTCCACGTCTGTCGAAACCGGACCGCTTCGCAGGTGGACGAGCCGACAAAGAGACGAACTCTTCACGAAGATCGACTTCACCCGTTTACGGGGGACGGCCATAGCGCGTGGAGTTCCCAAGCTGGCGGGAGACGAACCGGCCGCGGTGTACGCAGCACTTTCGCGCCGAACCGAGCGCCTGCGTCACATGTGCAGTGACGTGGGCTCGTGTCTACCCAGCGAGACGGGGAGAACCGACTCGCGGGCGCGGGTGTTCGTGGCCGGTACGGCCTACAACTTCCTGAGTATCTTCAGGCCGCACAAGTCTCTACCTCCCCAGCGAGCGCCGTGGAGTTCCAGCAAGGTACTTGCGCTGGGGTTTCGCAGCGAGGAAGCGGCCGCTCGCGCCTTCGCTTACCTTGGCAGCCGCATCGCTTACTGGCTCTGGCACGTGTCGGAGGACGGGTTCCACGTGACGCGTTCTTTCGTGCTCGACCTGCCGCTAACGGACGGAATCTGCGACGCTCGTCGGGAGGCCGCGCTGGCCGACTGCGGTGCCCGATTCTGGGAGAGCCTTCAAACGCAGCAGGTGGTCAGCGTCAACGGCGGTCGCCAGACCGTCACTTACCGACCCTACGGAAGCGAGGAACTTCGCGACGAAGTCGACGCTCTCTTGCTCGATGCTCTTGGTATTGAGCCGTCCTTTGGCGCCTACCTCCGGTCTTTCGCGCACCGGGTCATCACGGTCGACGAACGCGATCCAAAGCGTCGGCTCGTAGTACAGATCCAAGCGGGAGGTGTAGCGTGTTCCGCCTGACCAAGGCGATCAAAGAGAAGAGCCGGCTCAGCAAGGAGGACTGGCGCGAGTACACAAAGACGGTTTGGAGCATCGCCAACACGAAGCACGGGGAGCATCCGGCCGTGTTCCCAGCGGAGATCCCCCATCGACTGATCAAGCTCTTCACCTGGCACGGCGAAACCGTCCTCGATCCGTTCGCCGGAGTCGGAACGACCGCAGAAGCCGCAATCGACCTAGGACGTCGGGTCGTCTGTGTGGAGCAAAGCGATGAGTACACGGACATCATCCACCGGGATTGCGGGAAACTGAGGAACGGTCGCCTGACCGCGAAGGAACTGATGGATGTCGTGCACGGAGACAGTCGCGACCTGTCGTTCCTGGAGGACTCTTCCGTAGCGCTGGTCGTTACGAGCCCGCCCTACTGGAACAAGGCCGACTACGGTGGCTCCGGCACCAATCTCGGGAGCATCGCCGGTTACAGGCAGTTCCTGCACGAGATCAGGCCGGTCTTCGAGGAATGTCATCGAGTGCTCCAACCGGGGCGCAAGTGCTGTCTCGTAACGGCAAACGTCAACCAGCACACGGACCGGGGTCTCTTGACCTTTCCGCTGGCCGCAGACTTCGGCGCCATCCTGCGGGACGTGGGTTTCGCGATGGTCACGGAAATCGTCTGGTCGAAGGATGGCACCGGCGGACGTTGGGGATCTGCAAACGCGCAACGACCCATCTTCGGGAGCTACCCCTACCCTCCGAACTTCCTGTTCAAGAACGTCCACGAGTACATCCTGGTCTTCTCGAAGTCACCGTCGAGGAAATCGAAGGGACCGAAGGTCGTGCCCTACGATGAACTGATGGCCCTGGAGGGCCCATCCGGCGTCGGACAGGCTCCCGGGAGATGACGAGGTCATGGAGTACGAGTTTCACCTTCAAGACCCCACCTCGCGCGACACCGTCTATCTGTTCGAGGCGATCGTCGATGCGTTGTCGGGCGCGGAGGTTTGCGAGGGGATGTTCGCCTTCGCGTCTCGCGCCGGCGTGGATTCCCTTATCGGCGATCCGGCCACTCAGAGTTTCCTGAGGCAATCCAGGATGTCGTTGCTCGTCGGCCTGGACGCGGTCACGGATCGCCAAGCTCTGGAGTGTCTGAGGGAGCGGGAGAGGGAACACGACCGTCTGAGCGTACGGGTCTTCAAGAATCCGACAAGTGCTCTGTTCCATCCGAAGATCGCGCGCTTCAGCTATCCGGATGGGCGGCGGTCCGTGATCGTCGGTTCTGGCAATCTCACCCCGGGAGGTCTTCAACAGAACTTTGAGGCCTTCAGTGTGATGAGGACGGACGCGGGCGAATCCGCAGGCGTATCGTCCTGGGATCGCTTCCTGGCCGATCAAGATACCCATATCGGAGGGATAGACGCGGAAGCGCTAGAACTTGCGGCCAGGAACGTCTTGAGACGTCGTCCGAGACGCGGTCGACAGGGGCCGACGAAGGGCCCGACAGTAGTCGAGGCTGAGATCGATGGCGGCGTCGTCGGAGGAGGAACGGGCCGGTTCCTGGTCGCGCGCGTTCCGAGGGCCGGGGACAGGTGGAATCAGGTGCACTTCAACCGCCCCGTCATCGAGGACTTCTTCCAGATTCGGCACGGCACTCACGAGCGGGTGTACCTGCGTGAGTGCCGTGGAGAATCGGATTTCGGCGAGCAGGAGGTGCGACCCTGCGTGTACAGCGAGAGGAACAAGAACCTGAAGATCGAGGTCGCTTCGCATGCGGGCGAGGCCTATCCGGATGACGGACCGCCCATCGCTCTCTTCCAGGAGCTTCAGGTCCGGTCGTTCGCGTACCTGCTCCTAATGCCGGGCGAGCCGGGATACGCCGAGTTGAATCGCTTGACGATGGACTTGCCTTCAGTCGGCAAGGGGCTTCCTCGCGTCCTTACCCTAGGCGATAGGGTCGCATCGGCATGGCCGAACTGTCCGCTGGTGGAGAAGCCGCCGACAACCCAGTGACGAGCGCTGTCGAGGCGGGTAAGCGCGCGCCCGATGCCCTTCGCTTCGAGCAGGTCGCCAAGTCCTACGGGACGGAGGCGGGCACCGTCGAGGTCCTTCGCGGTATCTCGTTCTCTCTCGAGGCCGGGGAGGCGATGGCCGTCACCGGACCCTCCGGCAGCGGCAAGAGCACCCTGCTGCATCTCGCCGCGACGCTCGAGACGCCGACTTCGGGCAGCATTCGGATCAGCGGTGAGGCAGCCCACGACCTGCCCGAACGCGAACTGGCGGCGTTCCGTAGCCGGCGCGTCGGCCTGGTGTTTCAGGATCACTACCTGCTGCCGCAGTACACGATGCTGCAGAACGTGCTGTTGCCGACGGTTGCGGCCGGTAACGGGCAGGACGACGCGGAAGAGCGGGCCCGGACGTTGCTGGAGCGGGTCGGCCTCGGCGACCGGGTCGATCATCGGCCGGCGCAGGTGTCGGGTGGAGAACGCCAGCGGGCCGCGATCGTGCGGGCGGTGATCAACCGGCCGGGTCTTCTCCTCTGCGACGAGCCCACCGGCAACCTGGACGCCGAGACGGCCGGGGCCGTGGCCGACCTGCTGCTTGAGCTTCACGCGGGTGAGGAGAGCGCGCTGATCGTCGTGACCCACAGTGCGGAACTGGCGGCGCGGCTGCCGCGGCGGGTCGAGTTGCGTGCTGGCCTGCTGGGGGAGGTTGCCGGCTGAAGGCCAGACGGGTCGGCGGAGCGGAGTTGTCGCCGCCGCGAGTTCAGTCGCGGAGGCGGCGACGCCGTCAATGACGGAAGTCGGGGTCAATGGTGTAGTCTCACGAAACTCGTGACAGATGGCGAAGGAGAGGGGGCTGCGAATGGTGAAGTGGCAAGTCCGTGCCGTAGCGTGTGTACTGGCGCTCGTTTCGGCGCACGAAGGAGAGGCGGCCGGTCTCCGGGCCGCCGACGTTCCGGAGGCGGCCGGGGGCTACTCGGACTGCGTGCCGTCCGCGCCTCAGATTGCCTTCGACCACGGCTACACGGTGAGCATGTGCATCGAGCGCGAGGTGGATGGCGAGCTCGTTCATACGGACGCGTTCGACTACGAGCTCGATTCCAGCAAATCGGGTCTGCTCTACTTCTTCGAACGGGAGAACGTCGAGGTGCTGGTCAAGGTCCTGGACGGCTGCGCTGAGAACGGTCACCGCTGGGTGTTCGTCGCGCCGGTGACGACGCTCGCGTTCAATCTGCAAATCGAGGAAACGGCGACGGGGAAGCGCTGGACGCACCGGAATCCTCGGGGCGGCGGGACGGCCACGACGGCGGGCGACCTGACGGCGTTCCCCTGTGGTTCGGCAACCGCTTCGACGGCAACGGCGGAGTCACCCCCCCCCCCCCCCCCGGTTTGGCTTGACGGCGCCGGCCGGACGGGCGTAGCGCCATCCAACCGCCTGGAGGCGCGGCCAGCCGGAAGCCTCGCGGAACCGGTTGCGGTTTCGGGCGATCGTGCCGAAGCGGTCTTCGGAGCGGCGGGGGCCGGCAATCCGGCGACCTGCCAGCCCCGGCCGGTGGCCACCTTGCGCGGCGGCTTCACCGTGAACATGTGCGCCGAGGACGGGAACGGCGGAGTGTTCCAGGTCAAGGACTACGGACTGGACTCGGACCGGTCGGCCCTCCTCTACTTCTTCGAACGGGACAACGCGGAGATGCTGGTCAAGGTCCTCAATGGCTGCAGCCACAACGAGCATCGCTGGGTGTTCGTCGCGCCCGTGACGACGCTCGCCTTCAATCTCTCCGTGACGCCGCCGGACGGCGGCAGGCCGTGGACCCATCAGAACCCGGCCGGCAGGACGGCCGAGGCGAAGAGTGATCTGACCGCGTTCCCGTGCTCCGCCACTTCGGGCGACGGTTCCATATCGGGGCAGGTTACGGGGTTCAGGGGCGACTATGCGAACGTCGAAGTGCTCCTGACGGCACGGGGCGTTCTGCGCGTCGTGCGGCCGGACGCCTTTGGCTGGTTCAAGTTCGATGGCCTGGCCGATGGCCAGTATGCGGTCAAGGTGCAGGCGCCGGGGCATCGAGTGACGCCGGCCCGGCTGATTCGTGTTCCTTCCTTCGACGGCCCGAACAGGCCTTTCGACCTGACGCCGATTCCGACAAGTCCGTTCGTCTTTCACTGGGAGGAGGATCAGAGCACCGCCGGCACGGAGTACGCCGCGGCGGTCAACGAACCGCTTGAGGTCGAGATCGGAGGTGCGGTGGGAACCGTTGCCGACAACTCGGCCGCGACGATCCTGGCCAACAAGTTCAAGGTGCAGCTTGTGGATACGGACGAGGGCGCCTGGAGCCAGGAACACGCGTGGCGCATGCTGACGACGATGGAGACCATCCCGCAGGTTGATTGGCGGCCCCCTGTTCCCTCCCGGTGGCGGCTCACGTCCCGTTTCCTGCGGAACGATATCGAGATCGAAAGGGCGCCGGACAGCATTACGGTCGCGGTTTCCGAGGCCGCATTCGTCAACGCTCGCCCGCTCGTCGCCACGGTGGAGGGAAAGCGTGGAATCTGGTACTCCAAGCGGCTCCACCACGCGCTCGTGCGGTTCGTGACGGACAACGGCCGCGACCTGCGCGCTTACGAGTGGATCTTCGAGAAGCGCTACGGCGTAACGACGGAGATCGACGACTACAGCGCGCTCACCTGGCCGACCGGAGGCGAGGATCCCGACCGGTTCCAGCGGTTCAAGGCCGAGGAGATCCTCACGATTCTCAACATGCTCGAGGAGTTTCCGAGCGGCATGCACAAGACCCAGGGCCTGAATCACCTCATTCGCCGCAGGGACGGCACGAAGCATCCCCTGTATCCACTCGCGCCCGCCGTGGCCTGGCCGGACGCCGGCTACGTGGAGTTCATGGAGTCCGGCTTCAACCTGGGTGACGGCGAGCACATTCAGCGGCTGGTGTTACACGAGAAGGCGCACTTCCTCTGGGAGCACGTCTTCGATCAGAAGACCCGGGACGACTGGATCCGGCTGGGCGGTTGGTATCGGGATCCGGAGAGCCCTTCAGGCTGGTCCACCACGAAGCAGACCGAGTTTGCGTCCTACTACGCCCATGCGTTGAACCCGAACGAGGACATGGCCGAAACGATCTCCTTCTTCATCATCCAACCGGACAAGCTCCGCTCCCGGTCGGTCGGCAAGTACGAGTTCATTCGCGACCGGATCATGCAGGGGAACCTTTACGTTTCGAGGATCCGAGAGGATCTGACCTTCACCGTCTACAACCTGTTTCCCGACTACGTCTTTCCCGGCAAGGTCCGTCGCGTGGACATTCGGGTGGACGGAGCGCCTCATGAGGACAAGAAGCTGCGCGTGGAGATCGAACTGCACGCGCTGGATCGGGTTCTTGAAGGCGCCTCCAGAGCGTTCACGAGGGTTAGCAGCAGCGTCGGCACATACTTCGACCTGCACCTCTGGCCCGTGGACGCCAGTGGGCGACGCCGCGGTGGCGTCGGGACGGTGCTGGTTGGCACGAAGACGCTGGACCGGAACGCCAAGGCGGGCTGGTGGACGCCGGGCCAGTTGATCATCAAGGACGCCGTTGGCAACGAGCGTTTTCAACGTGGCGGCGACTTCGGTTGGAAGCTCTTTATCGACAATCCTCTCGAGGACTGGGGGCCGCCGGAGTACGTGCCGGGAACGGCGCGCCTGGAACGGAGCCAGGGTGTGGTGCAGGGACACTCCGTGCAGACCGTCATAGCGACCTGGGGCGTCACCGAGAGCAACATGGCCCAAGACAGGTTTGCTTGCTCGGCTGGCCTGGTCAACGACCATGTGACCACGTACACCTATCAGAAGTTCGGGCCGTTCCGGTTCGACACCGGACTTTGCGAGGTGACCCTTCCCATGCCCGACTACATGCCGTCTTCCAGATACGAGCTTCAGTTCATAAGAATGGAAGATCAGGCGGGGAACCGCGGTCGCGTGGAGTTCGGCCGGGACCAGGGTCGCGAGAGGCCGCCGAGCATCCGCGTGACGACGTCGAATCCGGACACCGAGGCCCCTGAACTGGATCTCAACAGAATCACTGTCTCGTCGAGGCCTTCGAAACCGGAGGCGCCGAACGGAGAGACGTTCGTCACGTTGACGTTCTACGTCCGCGACAACATCTCCGGCTACACGGGAACTCTGGTGTACTTCCGGGATCCTCAGGGCCTCAGACACTATTCTCGCAGCTACGACGAACACCGGTTCACTCTCTATCCGCCAGAAGATCCCACCCGGTGGAAGAAGCACACCCTGGTCCACGTCCTGCCTGTCGGTTCGGCGCCGGGAACCTGGGGCGTTGCCAGCATGACGCTCGAGGACCGTGCCCAGAACTTCGTGTTCGAGGACTTCACCGAGACAATCCGCTTCGAAGTGGACTGACGCCGGCCGGTTGCGGGTGTGCCGGCGTCCGCCGGAGAGGACTGGCGGGACGGATAGTCTCGGGGCATGAGCGTCTTCGCCAGCCTGCGCCACTACTGGCGCGCGAACATGGCCGTCGTGCTGACGGCGGCCGTCGCCGCGTCCGTGCTGACAGGTGCCCTGATGGTCGGAGACTCGGTGCGGGGGAGCCTGCGCGAGCTCACCCTCGACCGGCTGGGCGGCATCGACTACGCCCTGCTCGGCGCCGGCTTCTTCCGTGAGCGCCTCCGGGACGAGCTGACCGTCGACGGGCAGTTCTCGGCCGGCTATGGGCCGGTGTCGGCCGCCATCCTCATGCAGGGCGGCGTGGTCGAACCCGAGAGCGGCCGGCGCGCCGCCCGGGTCAACGTGCAGGGGATCGACGACGAGTTCGCCGCCTTCTTCCCGGGCAGCGAGGAGGCGCTCGACCTGTCCCGGCGCGAGGGCCAGCTCTTCGCGTCGCTGGCGGTCAATCGTTCGCTGGCCGAGGCGCTCGCCGTCGGGCCGGGCGATTCGGTCGTGCTCTATCTGGAGCGACCGAGCGAGGCGCCGCGGGCCAGCCTGATGGGGGAGAAGGACCCGGAGGACCAGTTGGAGAGCGTGCGGCTGAGCGTCGTCTCGGTGCTCGACGACGTTGGCGTGGGGAGCTTCGGGCTGGTGCCGCACCAGAGCCAACCGCTGGTCGCCTACGCGCGGCTGCGCGACCTGCAGCGGGAGCTGGATCGCCGCGGGCTGGCGAACGCGCTGCTCGTGGGGGAGCTCGCCGGAGCGGAAGGCGGCGCCGGGGCCGATCCCGAGGCCGCGGCCCTGGACCTCGAGCGGTGGATCCGCGCGCAGGCCCGGGCGGAGGACTTCAGCCTCGCGTTCGTCGAGGCGGAGGACCACCTGCGGGTCGCCACGTCGCAGATCGTGTTCGGCGAGGAACTCGCCGCGGCGGTCGAGGTTCTGGCGGCGGACGCGGGCGTCGAGGCGCTCGGCGTGTCGACCTACCTCGCCAACCGCACCGCGGCGGAGAACGGCTCGGCGGCGCCGTACTCGACGATCGCCGCGCTCGACACCGGGAGAGCCGGGGAACTCGGCGTGCTGCGGCTCGCCGACGGCCGACCGGCGCCCGCACTCGGGCCGGGCGAGGTGCTGGTCAACACGTTCCTGGCGGAAGACCTCGAGATCGGGGAGGGCGACCGGCTGGCGCTCGACTACTTCGTCGTCGGCGACCGCGAACAGTTGATCGAGCGCACGGTTCAGACCACCGTGGCGGGCGTGGTCGAGATGGCGGGCTGGGCCGCGGACCGGAACCTGACGCCCGACTTTCCCGGCGTCGCCGACGCCGACAACATGAGCGACTGGGATCCGACCTTTCCGGTCGATCTCGGCCGTATCCGGGACCGGGACGAGGCGTACTGGGACGAGTACCGCGGCACACCGAAGCTGTTCGTCGACCTGGACTACGGCGCCGAGCTCTGGTCCAGCCGCTTCGGCCTCCTGACCTCGTTGCGGTTGCTGCCGGCGGAAGGGAGCGATCCGGCTCGGCTCCGGATCGCCCTCGAAGCGGAGGCGCCGGCGAGCATCGCGCTTCACGCGGCCGGCCTGGCGGTCGAGCCGGTCAAGGCCGCGGGGCTGCGCGGCGCAACCGGCGCTACGGACTTCGGAGGGCTGTTCATCGGTTTCAGCCTGTTCCTGATCGTCTCCGCGGCGCTGCTGGTGGGCCTGTTCTTCCGTCTGGGAACGGAGAGCCGCGCCAGCGAGATGGGCCTCCTGCTGGCCCTCGGCCACGGCATCAGGCGGGTGCGGCGGCGCTTCCTGCTGGAAGGGGCGTTGCTCGGCGGTGCGGGCGTCCTGCTCGGCCTGAGCGGAGCGGTGCTCTACGCCGGCGCGATGATGGCCGCCCTCCGCACGCTGTGGCGCTCGGCCGTGGGTTCGAGCCACCTGTACCTGCATGTCGAGCCGCTGACTCTGGCCCTGGGCGGGGCGGGTTCGCTGCTTGTCGTGTTCTTCGCGATCCGGGGCGCGGTTGGGCGCCTGGCGGCGGTCTCGCCCATCCGGCTGCTGCGGGGAGAGACTGCCGAGCTACCGCCGGCGGTTTCCGTGCCGGGCCGGAGGGCGCGCTGGACGAGGGGAATCGCCGGCGGTCTCGCGGTGGCCCTGCTGGCCGGGTCGGCGGCCGCCCCGGCATCGGCGGCCGCCTACCTGTTCTTCTCGGGCGGCGCCTGCCTGCTGATCGCCGGGCTCGCCGGCTTCACGCTGTGGCTCCGCCGCCGACCGGAGGCGCCGCTTCGCGGCTGGTCCTGGCGGGCCGGGTCGAGCATGGCGGCCGCCAACGCTTCGCTCAACCCGGGCCGTAGCCTGCTCTGCGCCGCCCTCGTGGCGAGCGCGTCGTTCGTCATCGTGGCCGTGGGCGCCTATGGGCTTCGCTTCGGCGAGGAGACGCGGGACCTGGATTCGGGCGCCGGGGGATTCGACCTGGTCGCCGAGTCCGACGTCTCCATCCTCGCCGACCTGACGAGCGTGGAGGGCCGCTACGACCTGGGTTTCGGGAGGGAGGCGTCGGAACTCGTCGGCGGGAACGAGATCGTGGCTTTCCGGACGGTGCCCGGGGACGACATCAGTTGCCTGAACCTGTTCCAGCCGGAGCGGCCGCGGCTGCTCGGCGCGCCGCCGGAGTTCATCGAGCGCGGGGGCTTCCGCTTCCAGTCGCTCGTCGACCGGGCGGGGGACAATCCGTGGGCGCTGCTGGAGGAGGACCTGGGCCCAGGGGTGGTGCCGGCGATCGGAGACTTCAACTCGGTCATGTGGATCCTGCACTCGGGGCTGGGCCAGAGCATCGAAATGGAAACGGAGCGGGGCGAGACGATCGAGCTGCGGCTGGTCGGGCTCCTGCGCAAGAGCGTGTTCCAGAGCGAGCTCGTGATCTCCGAGGCGAACCTGGCCAGGCACTTCCCGACCCGGACCGGAGCGTCGTACTTCCTGCTGCGGACGCCGGCGGGCGAACGGGAGCGAACGATGCAGGAGCTTGAACGGACGCTCTCGGGCTTCGGCTTCGACGCCGTTCCCACCGCCCAGCGCCTCCAGGCGTACCAGGCGGTCGAGAACACCTACCTCGGCACCTTCCAGACCCTGGGCGGCCTCGGCCTGCTGCTCGGCACACTGGGCCTTTCGGTGGTCCTGCTGCGCAACCTGCTGGAACGCCGCGGCGAACTGGCGACCATGCAGGCGATCGGCTTCTGGCGGCGCGCCCTGGCGTGGCTGGTGGTTGCCGAGAACAGCCTGCTCCTGGCCGCCGGCGTCACCGTGGGCGCCGCCTCCGCGCTCGTCGCGGTGGGTCCGCACCTCCTGGGCGGGCACGCCCTGGTTCCGTGGGTCTCGCTTGGCCTCACCCTGCTGCTGGTGCTGGCGGCAGGCACGCTGGCCAGCCTCGCGGCGGTGAGGCGGGTCACTCGGGAAGACCTGCTTCCGGCGCTGCGGGGTGGCTAGCCCTGGGGTTTCAGGTGGGTCTCGAACAGCTTGAGAATGCGGCGGTACTCGTCGAGCCAGCTTGAGGGTTCGACGAAGCCGTGGGCTTCGGCCGGGTAGACGGCGAGTTCCCAGTCTTCCTTGCCGAGTTCGATCAGGCGCTGGACGAGGCGGACGGAGTCCTGGAACAGGACGTTGTCGTCCAGCATGCCGGTGCAGATGAGGAGTGGTTTCCGCAGGCCCTCGGCGAACTCGATCGGCGAACTCCGTTCATAGGCCTCGGGATCGAGTTCCGGCGTGTTCAGGATGTTCGACGTGTAGCGGTGGTTGTAGTGGGCCCAGTCCGTCACCGGCCGGAGCGCGGCGCCTGCCGCGAAGAGTTCGGGGCGGCGGAACATCGACATGAAGGTGACGAAGCCACCGTAGGAGCCGCCGTAGACGCCGATCCGCTCCCGGTCGACGCCGTGCTCGGCGACCAGGTAGTCGATGCCGTCGGCCAGGTCCTCGACCTCGGGAGTGCCCATCTGGCGGTAGATCGCCGTGCGCCAGTCGCGGCCGTAGCCGGCGGAGGCGCGGAAGTCCATGTCGAGCACGACGTAGCCGCGGCGGGCGAGCAGGGTGTGGAACATGAACTCCCGGAAGTAGGAGGACCAGCCCTGGTGGGCATTCTGGAGGTAGCCGGCGCCGTGCACGAAAACGACGGCGGGTCGTGGAGCCTCCGTGGGGCCGGGGGGCACGTAGAGGCGGGCGTGGATCGGGCGTTCGACGTGGGACGAGGGCACCTCGACGAAGCGGGGCCGGACCCAGTCGATGGCGAGGAACTCGGAGGAAACCGTTTCCGTCAGCCGGATGGCCTCGCCGCCCGGCGAGGCATCCTGGAGCCAGAGTTCGGGCGGCCGGGTGGCGGTGGAGTGGACGATCAGGAGATGGCGATCGTCCGGCGAGAGCCGGAAGGAGTTGAGCCCGCCGAGTGCGGTGACCTGTTCGATCGCGTTGGCGGCTGATTCCTGGACCGGCGCGCGGAAGATCTCGAAGACGCCCGGGTGATTCCGGTTCGCCTCGAAGTAGAGAAAGGCGCCGTCGGCCGAGAGCTGGGGTGAACGGACGACGAAGTCGCCCTCCGTGAGCTGGCGTCGTTCACCGGTTGCCGCGTCCATCAGGTTGAGATGGGAGTAGCCGGTTTCCTCCGACAGGAAGAAGATCGTGCGGTCGTCGGGCAGCCAGCCGAGGTCGCGAAAGGCGTAGTTGATCCAGGCCGGGTCGGACCTCCGGTGCAGGGGACGCAGTTCGCCGGCTTCGAGGTCGATTCCGGCGATCCAGCGGTCCTTGTTGTCCACCGAGTAGACCTGTACGACGGCCCGTGTGCCGTCGCGGTTGAAGGACACCGGGCCGAAGCGGACGGGCCGGGGTCCGGGCTCGTCCTCGCGGGTCTCCTCGTCCTTCTCCTCGACCGGTTCCGGTCCGGCCTCGGCCTCGTCTTCACCGCCGGGGCTCGGCTTCGCCGCCGCTTCCCGGGCTTCCTTCCGCTCCCGCGCCGCTTCGCGCAGGTCCGCCAGCGGATCGTCGGCGATCCCCGGCAACACGGCGAGGTCCAGCGTCACTGGTTCCGTCTCGCCGGCACGCAAGAGGAGCAGCGTCTCGCCCGCAGCCCCCGTCGTGCCGACCTTCGGCCGCACCTCCTCGACGTCGACCATCCCCGTGGCGGTGACGTAGTTCGGCATCCTGTCGCGGAGACCCTCGTCCCGTTCCTTCGGACGGGTACCCACGACCAGGCGGTCGAGCGCGGGCGACAATGCCGAGCCGGCGACTTCCACCTCCTTGCCCAGGTAGTGGGGCAGGGCCGGCCGGCTGGAGTCGCCGGCCTGGCGCTCCCTGAAGACCTCGAGACTCCGTTCCTCACGCTGGCGCCGCAGGCGCACGATCTCGAGCAGCCGGGGCTGCTGGCGCTCCAGGTAGCCGGCCCTGGCGTCCTGCTCCGAGCGCGCCTGCTCGGGCTCGTCCTCCGTGCGAACGTCGAACGGCTGCCACAGAAGGCCGGTTTCCCGCTCCCGCACGAACCACTCGCCGGTCCGCCGGAAGGCGAGGTCGCCGCCGGCGGTGAAGAAGGGTGCGCTTTCCGGGGCGACGGTGCGGGTGATCTGGATCAGTCCGCCGTCACGGTCCAGGTCGCGAACGAAGACGTCGCCGGCCTTGACGAAGGCCCGGCGCCGCCTCTCGCGGTCCCAGTTTCCGCCGGCGGCGTCCGCACCGGCACGGTCGCCGTCGGAGACCCGGATCGGAGCTCGCGCTTCGAGGTCGACCCGGTAGAGATCACGGGCGTCCTCGCCTTCCCGCTTGCGCTGGAAGTAGACGCTGTCGCCGTCGCTGCTCCAGTACGGGCCTTCCGGCTGGCGACCCAGCCAATCGGGATGGGCCATGATCCGTTCAAGGGTGACATCGTCCTGGGCCCCGAGGGGAAGGACGGGCAGGAGCAGGCCCGCGGCCAGGGCCGCCGTGCCAAAGCGGTACCGGCCTTGCGGCCGGCGCATGTAACCAGCCGCCTTCGGCGGCAGCGGGTCAGAAGACCCGCGCACCCAGTCGGCGGCCAGGACGGCCGCGAACGGCCGGATGCGCTGCAACTACAGAGACTCGAAGTACTCGATCATCGCCTGGGCGGTGGCCGCTTCCGGATGGTTGGGCGCCACCTCCAGGAACTTCCTGAAGGTCTCGAGGGCCTTGTCGTTCTCCGTCTGGGCGGCGTAGCAGAGGCCCAGCATGTTGAGCGCCTCCGGGTGATTCGGGTTGAATCCCACGACCTGCTCCAGCTTCGCCAGGGCCTCCGGAATGCTGCCGGCGTTGTAGAGGTCGGCCGCCTCGTTGTAGAGGTTCTTGGCCGCTTTTTCCGGATCCGTGTTCTGGAGGGAGGCCAGGGCGGCCGCGGCCTTGTCGTCCATCCCCAGCGCGTTGTAGCCGGCGTAGAGGATCTGGTTCATGTTCTCCAGGTCCTCTCCCTCCGCGGCCACCTTCTCGGCGTACTCCACGGCCCGGACGTGGTCCTCCCGGAACGAGTAGATGCGGGCGAGCCCGCCCATCGCCGAGGTCAGGTCCGCCTTCTTCTCGAGGGCGCTCTGGAACATGAACTCGGCGGTTTCGTAGTCGCCCGAGTTCAGGGCGTTGCTGCCCTGGTTGTAGAGCTTGATCGCGCTGCCGCGGGCCTCGGCCTCCAGGTCCACGGCCTGGTCGGGCTGCGGAATGCCGGCGGCTTCGAACTGCGCGGCCTGCTGCTTCAGCGCCTCCTCTTCGGAGGTCAGGTTCCAGTCGCCGCCGCCCGGGAGCTGGCTGAGCCGGGTCTCGTTGCGGGCGGGAATGCGGACGTTGCCCACGCGCCGGGTCACGTAGCCTTCCTTCTTCAGCTCGACGGTGAATCCGCCGCGCTCGTGCGTGACGACGTTCTTGATCATGATCCGGAACCGGCCGTTCTTCCCGGAGTGGTGCACTTCGCGGAAGGTAGGCGCCTCAGGGTTCGTGAAGATGATTTCCACGCCCTCGATCGTTTCTCCAGTCGTGGCGTCGAAGATCTGACCCCAGACGGTGCCGGGGAGCTGCGCCGCCGCGGGGGCGACGAGGGCGAGCGAAAGGCAGATGCCGAGGGCGGCAGCGAAGAGTCCGGGCCGCGCCGGCTGCTCCAGGGTCCACGGTTCGCGAATCGGCTTCATTGTCTTCTCCTTCGGCCGCACGGGCTCATGGCGGATCTGCTGGCGCGCGGCGGGCCTCCTCCCGCCGGCGGACCTCGTTCCCGGAAGGGGCTCGTAGAATAACAGAGCCGTGGTTGCGGATCCTGGCTCTCGCCTCGCGCACCATCCGGCCTGGCCGAGGGTGCTGCAGATCTGCCGGGCCGCGGCGGAGCGGGGCGGCTGCGTCCGTGTGGTGGGCGGCTCCGTGCGGGACGCGCTCCTCGAAAGGTCGTTCGAGGAGTTCGATCTCGAAGCCTTCGGGATCGAGGCCGACGGTCTCGAGCGGATGCTGGAGGATCTGGGCCTGCGGGTGGACCGGGTCGGCCGGGCCTTCTCGGTCCTCAAGCTCCGGGGCATCCCCGTCGACATCGCCCTGCCGCGCCGCGAGGTCAGCTTCGGAGCCGGCCACCGCGACTTCCTGGTTGACGCGGATCCGCACATGAGCGTCGAAGACGCGGCTGCGCGTCGCGACTACACGATCAACGCGATCTCGTACGAACCGCTGGCCGGCCGCGTCGACGATCCCCTGGGGGGCCGAGGTGACCTCGAGCGCCGGCGGCTTCGCCACGCTTCGCACCGGTTCCCCGAGGATCCGCTCCGGGTGCTGCGCGGGATGCAGCTCGTGGCCCGCCTGGGGCTCGAAGCGGACCCGGACACCGTACGCCTCTCCTCCGGAATCGGCTGGCGCGAGCTGAGCGTCGAGCGCGTGTTCGAGGAGTGGCGGAAGCTGCTCGTCCTGGGCGTCGAGATCGGAGGAGGTCTTCGGTTCCTGCAGGCTACCGGGTGGATCGAGGCCTACCCCGAACTCCAGGCCACCGTCGGTTGCGAGCAGGACCCGGAATGGCATCCCGAGGGCGACGTCTGGACCCACACGGGTCACGTCCTGGACGCTTTCGCGGCCGAGCGCCTGGGCGAAGCGGAGGAAGACCTGATCGTCGGTCTGGCCTGTCTCTGCCACGATCTGGGGAAGCCCGGCACGACGCGCTTCGTCGACGGCCGGCTTCGTTCACGGGGCCACGAGGCGGCCGGCGAGGCGCCCACGAGGAGTTTTCTGGCGCGGCTCACGAACCGCCGCGGCCTGGTCGACGACGTGGTGCGGCTGGTCGTCGACCACCTGAAGCCGCGGCAGCTCTACCAGGGTGGCGCGGGGGACGCCGCGGTGCGCCGGCTGGCCCACCGGGTCAAGCGGATCGACCGGCTGGTGCGACTTGCCCGCGCGGATGCCCGGGGCCGTCCACCGCTGCCGCCCGCGGATTGCGAGGACTGCGACTGGCTTCTTGCCCGCGCGGAAGCGCTGAGGATCAGGGATCAGGCGCCGCGACGCCTCGTCCTCGGCCGCGACCTGATCGACCGCGGTCTGACCCCGGGCCCCGAGATCGGCGACCTGGTCGATCGCTGCTATCAGGCGCAACTGGACGGCGCCTTCGAGGGCCGGACGGCGGGTCTCCGGTTCCTCGACTCGCTGCTGCGGCGCCGGGCCACTTCCGGGCGGGCGGAACCATGACTGGCGCCTCTGGCGGCCGGCCGAGCGAAACAAGGGCCGCCGGCGGGTCGTCCCTGCACCGAGAGGACGATGGCTTGCCAGCACAGAAACCGTCTGACCGGGAAGCGATCCGCGAGTCGACCGGTCTTTCCGAAGACGCCGAACTCGTTCGACGTGCGTCGGCGGGTGACTGCAGTGCGTTCGAAGCACTGGTGCTTCGCTACGAGACACCGCTCCGGAAGCTGGTCTACGGCTACGTACTCAACTGGCAGGTTGCCGAGGACGTGGCGCAGGACGCTTTCCTGCTGGCCTACCGGAAGCTCGGCGACCTGGGAGAATCGGCCGCGTTCAAGAGCTGGCTCTACCGGATCGCGATCAACCGGGCCCACGACGAGTTGCGCCGGTCGGCGCGTTGGGGCAGGCGGCTGGACCGGAACGTGGGGGAGGAGGCCCTCGCCGAGTTGCCGGCCGCTGGCGCGGAGTCGGCAGTCGAGTCGCGGCTGCTCCGGCGCGCCCTTGTGCGCGAGCTGGCGCGGTTGCCGAAGAACCAGCGGACGGCGGTCGTGCTGAAGGACGTGGCGGGAATGAAGTACGTGGAGATTGCGGAGCTTCTGGGCTGTCCGATCGGTACGGCGCAGATCCGGGTCCATCGGGGCCGTCAGAAGCTCCGCCGCCGGCTCGACGAGCCGGGCAAGGCAGGAGGACGCAGAGGAGGTACACGATGAGGGAGGAGAAGAGGTCGAGTCGTCCGGAGGAGGCCGGAGGCAAGCTCGATGCGCTGTTCGACGGGCTGCGTGAGGAGTGCGCGGCGCCGCCGCCGGCGCCCGGCTTCCTGGCGGGTTTCAGAGCCCGTCGCGAGGCCTGGCTGGAGCGTGCGGATCAGGCCGCGCCATGGCGGCTTCTTGCCCTGCGCCTGTCGCCCGTCGGCGCGCTTGCGGCCGGCGCGGCGCTGGTCATGACGATCGGTACGGGCGCTCAGCCCATGGAACCGGAAGCTCTTCCGGAGCTATCCGTTGCAGCGGAGTACCCTGACCCGTTCGCGGCGGGGCTGGAAGAGGCCGGGGTAGCGACCGCTGCCATGACGGACGATGACGCCGGCTATGAACTCGTGGCCGTGCTCTACGAGCCGATGGGGACACGGTGATGGCCAACGGCTCCATGAAGATGTGGATGGGCCTCGCCCTGGGTTCGGTGCTGGTCGTCGGGGTCTCGGCCGGTCTCGTGGCGGATCGGCTTCTTGCCGAACGGAGCACGGTCGATACGGAGCCGAAGACCTCGTCGCGGACGCACGACGATCGGCGGTCGATGTTTCATTTCGACTGCCGGGGTTGGGAAGAGGAGCAGGCCGAAGCGACCGCGAGCCCGCCCGGGGAAGGGCAGGCCGACGCGGTGGACCCGGTTTCGTACGACGAGTACAGGTCGAAGGTGACCCACCGCATGGCGCGCCGCCTGGAGCTGGATGCCGAACAGATCGAGGCGCTGGAGCCCATCGTCGGCGAGGCGATGGAGCGAGGGCGGCTCTACTGGACCGGAGCACGCGACGAGTTCTGCGCGATGCAGAGGGACTTCCACCGGCAGGTGGGCGCACTCCTCCGTCCGGACCAGGCCGTCCTCTTCGACGAGATGAGCGAGGAGTTGTGGAAGCGGGGACGGCGCCATGACGGGCGAGGCCGTGACGGCAGCGGACGCGACCGCCATCAGGAAGACGGCTCGCCGGAGGCGTGCCGATGACGACCCCGGAGGAAGAGATGGACGAACAGAGGACCGGTCTGCTCGCGGGGCCCGAGCAGCAGGAGGAGGCGCTGCAGGAGGCGGCGGCGCATGTCCCCGTCCACCCGCTCATCCGCTTCGCCGTCGAGCGGCGCGTGACGATGTTCATGGCCACTCTGGGCGTGTTGGTGCTCGGCTGGCTGTCGCTCACGCGCCTCCCGCTGGAGTTCCTGCCCCTGTTCCAGTCGTCCAACATCTCGGTCCGGGTGCCGTACCAGTCGTCTTCTCCGGAAGAGATCGCCCGGTCGATCATCTGGCCGCTGGAGGACAGCCTGGGGACGATCAACGGCGTCCGGTTGCTCCGTTCCCGGGCAAGCGGGAGTTCCGCCTCGGTGGACATCGAGTTCCAGGACGGGACGGACATGGAGCTGGCGGCCGTCGACGTCCGCGACCGGATCGACCGGGTACGCAACGAACTGCCGAGCGACGTGGAACAGATCTACGTCCGCCGTTTCGAGAGCACGGACATTCCCGTTCTCCGCAGCAGTCTCAGCGCGCCCTGGACCCAGGACGAGCTGAACGACTTCGTCGAGGACGTGCTTCTGCCCCGGATCGAGCGGCTGGAAGGCGTGGCGCAGGCGGAAGTCTGGGGCATGCTGAGCCGGGAGCTGCGGATCGAGCTGCTGCCCGACCGCATGGCCGCCCACGGCGTGGATGTCCGTGAGCTACGGCAGGTTCTGCAGAGCAACCACGTGAACGTCTCGGGCGGCTATCTGCGCGAAGGCAGCCGCCGCCTGCTGGTTCGCACCATCGGCGAGTTCCAGACGCCGGACGAAATCCGCGATCTGCCGATCCGCGGCGACGGCCTCCGTGTGGGCGATGTCGCCGACGTGAAGTTCGGCTACCCCGACAAGTACGAGTACAGCTTCCTGAACGGGTCGGAGGCGATCAGCCTGAGCGTGAACAAGGCCTCCGACGCGAATCTGCTGGAGGTCGTCGGCCGGGTCAAGGCCGAACTCGAGGCCATCCAGCAGACGCCCGAGGGCGCGGGCCTCGAGTTCCGCCACTTCCACGACACGTCGGTCGACGTGCGTCAGGGCCTGACCGAGCTGGGCCGCAGCGGGCTGATCGGCGGCGGGCTGGCGATCGTCTTCATGTTCCTCTTCCTGCGCAAGTTCCGGACCACGCTGCTGGTGGCCCTGGCGGTGCCACTGTCGCTGGTCATGACCTTCGTGATGATGTACCTCGGCCGCCAGGCGGGCGTCACCGAGATCACACTGAACGTGATGAGCCTGATGGGGCTGATGCTGGCGATCGGGATGCTGCTCGACAACTCGATCGTGGTCATCGAGTCGATCTTCCGGCACCGCCAGGACCTCGGCGCCAGTGCGAAGTACGCCGCCCTGGGCGGCGCCAGCGACGTGGCCATGCCGATCATCTGCTCGACGATGACCACGATGTGCGTGTTCGTGCCGCTCATTTTCTTCGGCAGCGGCGGCGGCGGACCGGGTAGCTTCTCGCGCTTCATGGGGGACATCGGCACGACGGTCTGCGTCGTCATGCTCGGTTCCCTGGTCATCTCCCTGACCGTCGTGCCGATGATCGCGGCGATCCTGCTCCGGTCGGAGAGCAAGCGCCGGTTCAAGCTGCTCGACCGGATCAGCGACCTCTACGGGGCAACGCTGGGCTTCACGCTGCGCCACCGCTTCATCTTCACGATGGTCATCGGCGCGCTGCTCTACGGTTCGTGGGAGCTGTACAACAGCATCGAACGGAGCTTCAACCAGCCGTCCCAGGGCCGGGCGTTGACCATCTTCGTCGAAACGCCGCGGCAGATGGGAATGGACGATCGCCGGGCTCTCTATGACGAGGTCTACGGGCTGCTCGACTCCAGGCGCGACGAGTGGGAGATCGCCGACATCGCGCACCAGGTCCGGCGAGGCGGCGGCCGCAGCCGGGGGTACGGCGGCGGCAACCGCTTCGAGGTCTATCTCAAGCCGGAGGAGGCTTCGGAGATGTCCACGGACGAGGTCACGGAGCTCATCCGGGAGGCGATGCCGCAGAAGGTCGGCGTTCTCTTCAAGCTCGCCCGGACCGAGTTCGGGCCTCCGGGTTCCGGGAGATCCGGGATGGACGTGGAACTGATCGGCGACGACATGGGCACCCTCGAACTCCTGGTGCCGCGGATCACCGACCGGCTGCGTCAGATCCCCATTGTCGGCGATATCGACAACTCGTTCGAGAGCGGCGACGACGAGATCCGGGTTTCCGTGAACCGTGAACGCGCCCTCCAGGGCGGCCTGTCGAGTCAGGCCGTGGCGATGACGGTGAACGGTGCGCTGTCGAGCCGCTCGCTGGCGTACTTCAAGACCGCGGAGCGAGAAATCGGCATGGTCATGCAGTACCGGGAAGAGGACCGGGAGACGCTGGATCAGTTGAAGAAGATGCCCGTCCTCGTGTCGGACCCGAACGGCCAGAACCCGGACGAAGCGTCGGGAGCGGTCACCCTGCCGATCTCCAGCCTCGCCTCGTTCCGCATCCAGAGCGGACCGTCCGAGGTCGAGCGGGAGAATCGCCGCTCCAAGGTGGAGATCGACATCACGGCCGCGGGCGGTACCCCGGGCTTCATGCTCCGGCGGCCGGTCCAGATGGCGCTCGCGGACGTACCGCTCCCGCCTGGCTACGAGTGGTCGCTCGGCAGGAGATTCATGGAGGCCGAGGAGGACGCGTCGCGCGCCGTCCTGGCGATGATTCTGGCCGTCGTGCTGATCTACATGATCATGGCGGCCCTGTTCGAGGACTTCCTCCAGCCGTTCACGATCATGCTGTCTATTCCCTTCGCCTTCATCGGCGTCGGCCTGATCATGTACCTGGCCGGCCAGCCGCGGTCCGACTCGTCGAACATGGGACTCCTCATCCTGGCCGGAATCGTCGTGAACAACGCGATCGTCCTGATCGATCACATCAACCGGTTGCGCCGCGAAGGCATCGCCCGCGACAAGGCGATCGTCCTCGGCGGAAAGAACCGCCTGCGGCCCATCCTGATGACGGCCGTGACGACGATTCTCGGTCTGTCTCCCATGGTGGCCCCCTTCTTCCTGCCCCAGGTGTTCGGGCAGCCCGAGGGTCGGGCCGCCTTCTGGGCGCCCGTGGGCCTCGTCATCCTCGGCGGGCTCACAACCTCTACCTTCCTGACCCTGCTTGTGATTCCGACGGTCTATTCCCTGGTCGACGACGTGAAGCTCTTCGTCCAGCTGGTTGTGCGGGCGGTCACGACCGTTCCGCGGAGAAAGATGGCATGAAACTCAAGAGACGATTGGGCAAGGCGCGGTCGGCCGGCGCCCTTCTGTTGATGGCGGCCGTGGCCGCCGCGGGCATCGGCTGCGGGCAGTCCAACGCCGAAGCGGGCGGCGACAACCCCCGCGCCGGCCGGGGCGGACCCGGAGGCGGTCCCGGGGGCCGCGGCGGCGGACCGCCCGGCGGCTTTCCGGGGGGATTCCCTCCGGGCTTCGGAGGCGCCGCGCCCGCGGCCGTGATTCCGGTCGCGGTGACGAGCGTCATTCGACGCGACATCGCGGACTACCTGGAGACGAACGGTTCCCTCGAGGCCGAGAACGAGGTGGACATCGTGGCCCGGACGACCGGTCCGATCGTCGAACTGAACGTCGAGGAAGGCGACTTCGTGCGGGAAGGCCAGGTGCTGGCGCGCATCGACGCCGCGGAGATCGAGGCGCAGTTGGGTATCGCCCGGGTCAACCTGGCCGAGGCGGAACTGTCCTGGAACCGGGCCCAGTCGTCCTACCGCGAGGAAGTGATCAGCCAGGAGGCCTACGACCTCGCCAGGTCGACCTTCGAGAGCGCCGCCGCCCAGATCGTCGGCACCGAAATCCTGCTCGACTACACCGTGATCCGGGCGCCGTTCGACGGCCTGATCATCGAGCGCGTGATCAAGAACGCGGAGCATGTCGCCACCAACGCGAGGCTCTTCCGGATCTCGGACTTCGACCCGCTGCTCTGCCCGATCCAGCTTCCCGAGAAGGACCTGCCGCGCCTCAAGCTGGGCCAGCCCGCCCACCTGACGGTCGAGGCCTACCCGGGAGCCCGTTTCCCGGCGCGCGTGCTGCGGATCAGCCCGGTCGTCGACGCGGCGACCGGCACGGTAAAGGTCACCCTCGAAGTGCAGGCCCAGGGCCGCCTGCGGCCAGGGATGTTCGCCAGCGTGTTCGTCGAGACGGACGTTCACGAGAACGCCATCGTCGTACCGAAGCAGGCCCTGGTCCTGGAAAGCACCTCCGACATGGTGTATGTGGCGGAGGACGACGGCCAGGGCGGTACCGTCGCCCGGCGCCGCGAACTCCAACTGGGCTATGAGGAGAGCGACAGTCTGGAAGTCCTCTCCGGCCTCCGCGAGGGCGAGGATGTCGTGATCGTCGGGCAGGACGGCCTCTCCGACCAGACGCCGATTTCGGTCGACGAGCGGGAGGGGCCGGCGGCGGCGCCCACGATGTTCACTTCCATGCCGGCGGCCGGCGCCGAAGGTGCGGCCAGTCGGTCACCTGCCGCGGCTGGCGGCGCGGACGCCACCGGGCAGGCTGCGGCGGCGCTGCCCGGGCCGGGCGGCCCCGGAGGCTCTCGCGGCGGACCTCCCGGCGGTTTCGATCCCAGCCAGATGACGCCCGAACGAATGGAGATGATGCGCGCCCGCATGAAGGAACGGGGCATGAGCGACGAACAGATCGACCAGATGATGGAGCGCATCCGGAGCGGCCAGGGACCGCCGGGAAGGCCGCCTGGCGCTCCGGCCGGCAGGCAGCAGGGCGGACCGCCCGGACGGCCGCAGGGTTGACCGGGACCCGGGGCGCCTGACCAGGTAACGCGACATGCGGGTTGTTTCCTTCGCCACCCGGCGACCGGTCACCGTGTTCATCTTCGCCCTGGCGGCGGTGGTGTTCGGCGGCGTCGCCTTCCGCGATCTGGCGGTCGACCTGCTGCCGGACATCACCTACCCGTCGCTGACCGTCCAGACGGGGTACGAAGGCGCGGCGCCGGTCGAGATGGAGACCCTGATCACGCGGCCGGTCGAGGACGCGGTCGGCGTGGTCAACGGGGTCAACCGGGTCATCTCCAGTTCCCGGGCGGACATCAGCGAGGTCACCCTGGAGTTCTCCTGGGGCACGAACATGGACTTCGCGTCGCTCGACGTGAGGGAGCGTCTCGATCAGGTGCGGTTGCCGATCGCGGCCGACCGGCCGGTCCTCCTGCGCTACGACCCGTCGCTCGACCCCATCCTGCGGATGGGGCTCGCCGGCGGCGGCAGCGACCTGATCGCATTGCGCCTGCTGGCTGAGGAGGATCTGAAGCGGAAGCTGGAGCGTCTGGAAGGCGTGGCGGCCGTCGTCGTCAGCGGCGGGCTGGAGGAGGAGATCCAGGTCGAGATCGACGAGCGGCGCCTGACGAGTCTCGGACTGACGATGAACCAGGTGATGAACCGACTGGCGCAGGAGAACGTGAACCTCACGGGCGGCCGGCTGCGCGACGGCCAGACCGACTACCTGGTGCGAACGATCAATGAACTGCTGCGTCCGGAGGAGATGCGGGAGATCGTGATCGACCGCTCCCAGGGCGCGATCGTGCGCCTCGAGGACGTCGCCCGCGTCTACCAGGGCGCCAGGGAGCGCGAGGTGATCACCAGGATCGACGGCAACGAGGCCGTGGAGATCGCGGTCTACAAGGAGGGCGGCACGAACACGGTGACCGTCGCATCCGCCGTCCTCGAGCGGGTAGAGGGGCTCGTGGAGGAGATCAAGCAGATCGATCCCCAGCTCGACCTGAGCGTTCTCACCGACCAGTCGCGCTACATCCGCGACTCCGTGTCGGCCGTGATCGAGACGGCGCTGATCGGCGGCTCGCTGGCGATCGTCGTCCTGTTCCTGTTCCTGCGCAGCGCGCCGAAGACTCTGATCATCGGGATCTCGATCCCGGTCTCGGTCGTGGCGACCTTCTTCCTGATGTACGTCGCCGGCGTGTCGCTCAACATCATGTCGCTGGGCGGCATCACCCTGGGAATCGGCCTCCTGCTGGACAACTCGATCGTCGTCCTGGAGGCGATCCAGCGCCGGCGGGACCAGGGCCTGGGGGTCGTCGAGGCGGCCCGGGACGGCGCCTCCGAGGTCGGCCGGGCGGTGATCGCGAGCACGATCACGACCGTCTGCGTGTTCGTGCCGATCGTCTTCGTCGAGGGCGTCGCGGGCCAGATGTTCGGCGATCAGGCCCTGACCGTGACCTTCTCCCTGCTGGTGTCGCTCGGGGTCGCGCTGACCGTGATCCCGATGCTCGCGTCGCGGAGGTTCTTCGCCGCCGGAGACCCGGTCGAGGCGGTCCGGAGCGCGGGGCGTTCCAATCCCGTGACCCGTGCCCTTTCTGCCTTCTTCAACGCGATTGGCGTCGGCATCGCCCTGGTCGTCAAGCACGTGTTTCGCGCCGTCGCCACGGTCATGTCCGTGCTGTTGCGGCCGGTGCTTGCCGCCTTCGACGCGCTGCTCCGAGGCATCACGGCGGTCTACGCCCGCGTCCTTCGCGGCGCCCTTCGCCACCCCGCTCTGGTCGTCCTGGTGGCGGTCGTGCTGCTCGCGGGGAGCGTCCAGCTCGTGGGCTCGCTGGGCAGCGAACTCGTGCCGGAGCTGATCCAGGGCGAGTTCTACGTCGACGCCGAACTGGCGCCCGGGAGCCGGTTGGAGGTTACCGACCGGCGGCTGGCGTTGATCGATGAATGGGTGCGCGACTTCCGCGAGGAGTTCGGCGTGGAGTCGGTCTACACCGTGGTCGGCACCTCGAACGAACAGGGAGGCGCGGCCGGCGAGAGACGCGAGAACATCGGCCAGGTCAACGTGCGGATGGAACCGCCGATCGATGCCGAGCGGGAAGAGTTCGTGATGAGCCGGATCCGGGCCCTGATCGACGCGGAGAACGCGTCCTTCGCCGGCCAGACGCCGCCCGTCCCGGGGGCGGCGTCGGTTCCGGTCGGGACCGCCGGGGCCGGACCGCTGCTCGGGGACGATTCCCTGAAGTACCGCTTCGGCCGTCCGACCTACTTCAGCTTCAGGAGCCCGGTCGAGGTGCAGATCCGCGGCCACAACCTGGCGCTGCTGGAGGTCCTTGCCGACCAGGTGGCAGCCCGGATGCGCGAGGTCGAAGGGCTGGTCGACGTGAAGTCATCCACCGAGGGCGGCAATCCGGAACTGCAGATCATCTTCGACCGGGAGCGGCTGTCGACGCTGAACTACACCGTCGCCGAACTCGGCGCCGTGATCCGCTCCAAGGTCCAGGGCGACATCGCGACGGACATCGTCCGGGAGGACCGGAACATCGAGGTCCGGATGCGGGCCGACGAGGGCTACCGCGACTCGGTCCGCGATCTCCGCAACCTGAACATCCGCCAGAGCGGCGCCACGCCACTGCCTCTTTCGGCGGTGGCGGAAGTGATCGAGACGGAAGGGCCGGCCGAGATTCGCCGCAGCGACGGCGGCCGGGTGGCGCTGATCGAGGCGAACATCGTCGGCCGCGACCTGGGCAGCGTCTCCGACGACATTCAGGCCATCCTGGACTCGACCCGGTTCCCGGTCGGCTTCGACTACTCGGTCGGCGGTCAGCGCCAGGAAATGGAGCGCTCGTTCGACAGCATGCGACTGGCGATCCTGCTGGCCGTGTTCATGGTCTACCTGGTCATGGCGTCCCAGTTCGAGTCGTTGCTTCACCCCTTCGTCATCCTCTTCGCGGTGCCGTTCTCGATCATCGGCGCGATCGGCATCCTCTATCTGACCCGGACTCCCGTCAGCATCGTCGTCCTGATCGGCGGCATCCTGCTCGCCGGCATCGTCGTGAACAACGCGATCATCCTGATCGACTACACGAATCGTCTGCGACGCGCCGGCAAGGCCAGGGTGGACGCCTTGCGCGAGGCATGCCTGGTCCGCCTGCGGCCGATCCTGATGACGACCTCGACCACCGTCCTGGGCCTGCTGCCGATGGCCCTTGGCCTGGGCGAGGGGGCGGAGCTCCGGACGCCGATGGCGCTGACCGTCGTGGGCGGGCTGCTGACCTCGACCTTGCTGACCCTGATCGTGATCCCGGCCCTGTACCTGCTGCTGGACTTCCACAGGCACGACGCCGACCCCGAGGCCGTCGCCGAAGCGGCTACGTAGGCCGTCCGCGGCAGGGGGAAGGCGCTAGGGAAACGCTGATTCGAGTTCCTGGACGGTCCAGGGGTCGATGCGGTCGCCAATGCCTTCGCGAACTGCGGTGACGAGTTCGGGTGAAACCGGATCAGCCGCGTTGCCCCAGCTTCGACGGATGTAGGTGAGGAGAGCGGCGATGGCGGTGTCGGGGAGGCGGGGGTCGGCGGCGAAGCCGGGCATGAGGTCGTCCCAGATTTCCCCGTGGACTTCGATCGGCCCTTCGATGCCGTGCAGGACGAGGGCGGTCAGGCGCTCGGGGGAACCGACGACCCAGGGGGAGTCCACCAGGCTTGGGCCGAGACCTTCCAGGCCCCGGCCGTCGTTGCCGTGGCATGAGTTGCAGGAGCGGTAGTGGCGCCGGCCGCGGTTGAACCGGGCCGCTTCCTCGGCGGTCATGGCTGGAGCGGGTTCCTCGGCCGGGACCTCCGGCGCGTCGGCCGGGCCGGCGCCATCGAGGTTCGCGGCGAGGGCGACCTGACCGTGGAAGGGATCGTCCGGCCGTGCGGCGGCCCGTTCCGCCAGGGCGTTCCTTGCCCAGGCCGCTTCGCGGGCCAGGGCGCCGAGGGTTAGCAGGGTCTGGGCGCGGACCTGGGCCGACGAGGAGGCGAGCAGTTCGGCGATGGCCGCCTGGCCCGCCGCGCTCCCGGCGAGTGCGTCCTCGCCGGCGCGCAGGCCGTGGACGACCAGCCACGGGTCGGCGTCGCGGAGAGCGGCCAGAGTCGTTGCCTCATCCAGTTCGCCGCGGCCGTGAAGGGTCCACAGGGCGTGGATGCGGGCGAGTGGATCGGCGCCTGAACGGGCAAGTTCGCGCAGTGCACGCCGGGCGGGGTCGTCGAGTTCGTTCTCGACCAGCAGACGCTGGGCGGTGTCCCGGTGCCAGCCGTTCGGGTGGTACAGGGCGGCGATGCGGTCGGATGCGGTATCGAGCGTGTGCGCGTCACGGCGGACCGGGGCCGGGTCATCGGCGTCGCCTTCCCAGACGATCCGGTAGATGCGGCCCATGCCGATCGGGCGGTCGAGCCCGTGCTCGAGGATGTACTGGCGCAGATAGGTCGTCACGTACCGCACGTGCTGGAGGATGCCGCGATACATGTCGATCACGTACAGGGCGCCGTCCGGTCCGACCTTCGCATCGACCGGGCGAAAGCGCTCGTCGGTCGAGGCCAGGAACTCGCGTTCGACCCAGTCCGGATCGCCGTAGCGACGGTGCTCGGCGACCAGCGTGGGCACGCCGTCCCGTACCGGTCCCGGCGCGAGATCGAAGTGTGCCACCACGTTGCCTGCCGGCTCGGGCACGAAGATGTCCCCGCGGAACGTGGCGGGGAACTGATCGCCGCGGTAGACGGTCAGTCCGCTGACCGAGGTGGTCACGGCGAGGCGGCCGTCGCCGCGCAGCATGCTGCCGACGTAGCCGCGGTTGATGCCCGGATTCACCCGGATCGAGTAGACCGTCTCGTCGTGGACGAGCCGCTCGCTGGCGCCGATGCCGCCACCCCGGGGCTGGTGTTCCGGGTCCGCGAGGGCGTAGTCGGCGGGAATGAGATCGGCGTACAGGTAGCGCGAGTTCGTGTTGTAGTAGAGGCGGCCGACATCGTCCTGCGCGATGCCCCACTGGCCCCGGAAGAGCGTCGGATCGACCTCGACGGAGGCGCCCTCGGGCCCCCTCCGCAGCCGGAAGCGGCGGTCGGACTTGGCGTTGTAGATCCAGTTGTCCAGGGCCCAGAGGAGTCCGTTCTCCGTGTGTTCCAGGAGATCGGGGTCCGGGTCGCCGTAATCGAGCAGGCGCTTCCGGCTGCCGCAGCGGGGCAGGCCGCCGGCTTCCGCTTCACTCCGGCACAGCCACAGGTTCGGGGGTTCGCCGATCAGGACGCCGCCCGAGACGGCCGCGATCGCGCGCGGGCTGACCAGGCCGTCCAGGTAGACCGCGCTCCGGTCCATCGCGCCGTCCGCGTCCGTGTCCTCGAGCACGACGACCCGGCCCACCGGCTCCTGCTCGCCGATGCCGTCCACGTTCGGCATGAAGCCGCGCATCTCGACGACGTAGAGGCGCCCTCGTTCGTCCCAGGCCATCGCGACCGGGTCTTCGACCAGGGGTTCCGCGGCGACCAGCTCGACGCGGAAACCGGGGGCCACGCGCAGTGTTTCCATCGCTTCCTCGGGGACCAGGGGAGGCGCTTCGGGCACCTTGAACTGGCGCCATACCTGTTCCATGACGTGGCCCTCGCGGTCGCCGCGCTGGGCCAGGCCCGGTGATGCCGCGGCGACAAGCGCGATGAGAAGCGCGGAGGGGAATCGCCGGTCCATGGCGGTGGAGTAGCCTAGCCGACATGCCGGAACAGTTGTCCGCCGCCGAGCGGGACGACCTGCGGGTCGGTCTCCGGATGGCCCACCCGCCCGACCCGGCGGCTCTGACCGCCGAGCGACGGCAACTGGCCGAACTGGAGCAGGCGCCGCGGACGGCACGCTGGCGAGGTTTCGCCGGACTGATCGGCCCCGGATACATGCAGAGCGCGATGACGCTCGGCAGCGGGACGGCGGCTTCCGCGCTGTTCGCCGGGGCCGTGTTCGGCTACCAGCTCCTGTGGGTCGCGCCGCTCGCCATGCTGCTTGGGCTGGTCATGCTCTCCGCGGTCGCCCATCAGACCCTGTCGACGGGAATGCGGCCGTTCGACGCGATGCGCCGCTTCGCTGGGGCGCCCCTCGCCTGGAGCTGGGCCCTGGGCGCCCTCATCGCGTCGATCGTCTGGCACTTCCCCCAGTACTCGCTGGCCTCCGCGGTGCTGGTGGACCTCGGCGAAGCGGCGGGGATCGAGGGGTTGCCGGCGGCGGCGCTCGGCTTCGTCGTCCTCGTCTGGGCCGTGCTGATCTCGTCGCTCTACGGCCGGCGGCCCGAGCTGATTCGCGTCTACGAGCGGCTCCTGCGCTACATGGTGTGGGGGATCGTCGTCTGCTTCGCCTGGGTGGTGATCCGCACGGGAGTCTCGGACTGGGGCGGCCTCATTCGTGGATTCGTCGGTTTCGCGGTCCCCGGCGAGCGGAACGGCGTGCTCGGCGTGACGGTGATCCTGAGCGGCCTGTCGGCCGCCGTCGGGATCAACATGGTGTTCCTTTACCCGTACTCGCTGCTCGCCCGCGGCTGGTCGAGGGAGCACAGGTCGCTGGCCAGGTTCGACCTGTGGACCGGGACCTTCGTGCCCTACGTCCTGGCCGCGAGCCTGATGGTGATCGCCGCGGCGAACACGATTCACCTCGATCCGGCCTACGACGGCGTGCGGCTGAGTCCCGTCGAGGCGGCGCAGTCCCTGGCGGCGGTCGCGGGACCCGCGGTGGGACGCGTGGTGTTCGACCTGGGCGTGCTCGGCATGGCGCTGTCGACGATCACCCTGCACATGCTGGCGACCGGGTTCGTGGCCTGCGAGCTGTTCGGCTGGGAGTTCGGCAGCAGGAAGCACCGGCTGGCCATGCTGCTTCCCGCGCCCGGCGTGCTTGGGCCGGTGTTCTGGGGCGACATCGCGGTCTGGCTGGCCGTGCCGACGAACATCGTCTGCGGCCTGTTCCTGCCCGCCGCCTACATCGGCTTCGTCATCCTGCAGCGAAAGCGCGGCTATCTGGGAGAGGACCGGCCGGAAGGGGCCCGCGGCTGGCTGTGGTGGGCCCTGATGGTCGGCGTGACGCTGTTCCTGACCGGTTTCATGGCCTGGTACGTCTGGACCCAGGGACCGGGCTACTTCGGACGCCTGACTGGCTGACGACCGGGTCGTTCCATGCTTGAACTCCGGTCGGTCGGCATGCGGTTCGGCGCGGTCGGGGCGCTGCAGGGCGTCGACCTGGAACTCGCCCCGGGTGAAGTCGTCGGACTGATGGGCGACAACGGCGCCGGCAAGTCCACCCTGCTCAAGATCGTCGCGGGGAACTTCGCGCCGACGTCGGGCGAGCTCCGTTGGGACGGGCAGCCGGTCGAACTGACGCCCCTCTCGGCGCGGGAGCACGGCATCGAGGCCGTGTACCAGGACCTCGCCCTTTGCGACAACCTCTCCGCGACGGCCAACGTGTTCCTGGGCCGCGAGTTGCACCGCAGGCTGTTCGGGATCCTGCCGGTGCTGGACCACGCGGCCATGCGAAAGAGGTCCGCCGAACTGTTCGGCGAGCTCGGTTCCGACGCCCGCCCGGACGACCTCGTGCGAAGGATGTCGGGAGGGCAGCGCCAGGCCACGGCGCTGGCCCGGGCCCGGTTGAGCGCGCCCCGCCTCATGCTTCTGGACGAGCCGACCGCGGCCATCAGCGTGCGTCAGATCGCCGAGGTGCTGGAGCTCATTCGCAGACTGCGCGACCAGGGCGTTTCGGTGCTCCTGATCTCCCACCGGATGTCGGACGTCTTCGCGGTCGCGGACCGCGTCGTCGTGCTGAGAAGAGGGCGAAAGGTGGCGGACAAGGCGGTCGCGGAGTCGTCGCCGGAGGAGGTGACCGCGCTGATTACCGGCGCGCTCGAAGCCGCGTGAGGAGCCTCCTCCGAGCGCCGCAGTCGCTGTGGGTGACTCTGACCGTCGCGGCTCTGGCCGGCGTGATGAGTCTGGTTTCCGAGCCGTTCGCGAGCGCCGACAACATCTTCAACATCAGCCGGAACTTCGCGTTCATCGGCCTGATCGCCCTCGGGCAGACGGCGGTCATCGCGACCGGCGGGATCGACCTTTCGGTCGGCTCCGTCATGGGACTTGCGGGAATCGTCACCGGTCTCGTCCTGGGGTCGGGGCAACCGCTGATCGTGGCGGCGGCGGCGGGACTCGGCTGCGCCCTGCTGTGCGGGCTCGTCAACGGTTCGCTGGTGGCGTACTTCCGCCTGTCGCCCTTCGTCGTCACGCTCGGCATGTTGAGCATCGCGCGGTCGCTGGCGCTCGTCATCTCGAACAACCGGATGATCCACGACTTCGGTCCCGACGAGGACCTGCTGCTCGCGCTGGGCGGCGGCCGCTTCCTGGGAGTGGCGAACCCCGTCTGGCTGCTTGCCGTCGCGGCGCTTTGCGCGGCAGCGTGGTTCCGCTACAGCCGGCTGGCGCGGCACGTGCTCGCGGTCGGCGGCAACGAGGATTCGACCCGGCTGGCGGGCGTGCCCGTGGCCCGGGTGAAGCTCACCGTCTACGTGCTCAGTTCCCTGCTTGCCGGGGTTTCGGCGATCCTGATGATCGGCTGGCTGGGAGCGGTCACGAACGCGCTGGGCCAGAACTACGAACTGCGCATCATCGCTTCGGCCGTGATCGGCGGTGCCAATCTGATGGGCGGGGAAGGCGGCGCGTTCGGGGCGGTGGCCGGCGCGGCGTTGATCGAACTGATCCGCAACAGCCTGCTACTGCTCGGTGTGGACCCGTACTGGCAGGGGGCCTTCATCGGGGGATCGATCATCGTCGCTATGCTCGTCGAGCGAATGAGACGGGCCGGCCGATGAACCGTGGCGTCGTGGTGGCTCTGGCCTTTGCCCTGTCGGTGGGAGGCTGTGCCAAGGAGGAGTCCGGCTACACGTTCGCCCTTGTGCCGAAGGCGATGAACAACCCGTTCTTCGACCTCGCCCGCGACGGCTGCATGCAGGCGGCCGCGGACCTCGAGGACGTCGACTGCCTGTACATCGGTCCCAGCGAGCACACGGAGGCGGACCAGGTTCAGGTGGTCGAAGATCTGATCACCCGCCGGGTCGACGGGATCGCCGTGTCGCCCTCGAACGCGACGGCGATGGCGCGCGCGCTGGCGCGCGCTCGCGAAACCGGGATCCCGGTGATCACCTGGGACTCCGATCTCCTGGTCGACGACGCCGGGCTGCGCACGACATACATTGGCACGGAGAACCGCGCCATGGGTGTCGAGCAGGCGAAGCTGCTTCAGGAGTTCAAGCCTGAAGGCGGCCGGATCTGCATTCAGTCGGGCGGTGCCGCGGCAATGAACCACAACGAGCGGATGCAGGGGCTCCGGGACACGCTGGCGGGTACTGCCTCCGCCGCACCGCCGGGTGAACGGCTCGAGGGTCGCAACGGCTGGACGGAGGTAGCGGCCTGCCCGCTCTACACGAACGACGACTTTCCCCTGGCCGTCCAGCAGATGGCCGACGTGCTGGCCTCCGAGCCGGACCTCGACGTGTTCTCGATCACCGGCGGCTTCCCGCAGTTCGTGGACCAGGCCTACCGGCAGGCCGTCGAACCGTACAGGGACCGGATCGATTCCCGGGACCTCGTGATCATGGGTGCGGACGTGCTGCCGATGCAACTGGACCTGCTGGCCGAGGGCCTGAGCCACGGACAGGTGGGGCAGCGCCCGTACGCCATGGGCTACCGGTCGATGGAAGTGCTGCTCGAGCTGGTGAACGGTGCGCCGGTCGATGATCCGATCTACACCGGCCTGGACGTCCTGACCAGCGCCGAAGACGTCGAGGCGTTCAGGGACCGTTGACGGCGGTGGGCAGTTCGACGTTCCTCACCAGGTAGCTGTCGCGGCCCGACGCTTCGTCACGGACGCCGACCGCGACCGCGAACCTGCCCGGCGGGAGATCCACGTTCACCACGACGGTGTTCGCCCGTCCGGCCTGAAGCTGCGCCTCGCTCAGGGCAAGGGTCTTCTGCCGCATCGGCGTGCGGCGGCCGTCTTCGGCTTCGGCGACGAGGAAGATGCGCACCGCTCCCGACATGCCGGAGGGTCCGGGAAGGAAGGTGACCGCCGAGACGGGGACTGCGACCTCGACCGGCAACGTGCTCCGACCCGCGTCGGCGGCCGGCGAGGGCTCTCCGAACGTCACCTCCGCCGAGAGAGGGTTGGTCTGCTCGCCGAGCTTCAGGGCGGCAAAGAGCCGGTCCGCCAGCCGCTGGTCGTCCGACTTGAGAACGTAGGAGCGCCGGTAGCGCACCTGCCAGCCCTGTCTCGGTCTGGTCAGCCGGACCTCGATCTGGCGGATCGGGTGGCGCCGGTCTGGCGGGGCCCGGTAGCCAAGGGAGTAGTAGGAGCCGAAGTCCGACGCGATGTCCTCGAGGGCATCCGCCGGATTCGCCTGGTTGAAGACCGCCCGGCCGCCGGTTTCGTCCGCGAGCAGGCTCAGCGTCCCCTGGAGGTTGTCGACCCGCAGGCGGTCGTTCTCGTTGCTGGGCACGAGAACGGTCGACAGCCTCGAGTCACTCGTGCCGCTGAACCCTTCGACGCTGCCGACCGCGCCGGCGAGGGTCGGATCGACCGACGACGAGGCCCGCACGCCGCCGGCGTCCACCGGATAGATGGTGACCCGGTTTGCGTTGCTGAAGGCGCTGAAGCGATTGAATCGGGTCGTGTCGTCCCATTCGCGCTCCAGGGCATCGGTCTCGGACCGCCGATCCGCGCAGATCTGGCCCAGGTAGTGGAACAGGTCCGCCCCTGGACGCTGGGGCAATCCATCGCTGACGTAGACGAGGGCCTTGGGGCCCGGCAGGCCGCCGAGCGCGGTGGTCAGTTCGGCGAGTGCGGAGACCGAGGTCGCGGCCCGTGTCTGCATTTCTGCGGCGTACTGGTTCGCGGCGCCAAGAAGCGCGCCCCAGGTGTCGACGCACGGAACACAGCCAGGGTTGAAGTCGCTGGCGGGGGGCTGAATGCAGGTCTCGTAGGTGGTCCGGATCTCACTCAGGGTTCGGCGGCGGAGCAGATTGTCGTCGTGGAGGCCGGAACGCGGCTCCTCGCGCAGTTGCTCCAGTGCGCCAAGCAACTCCTGCGGGTCGTCACTGAAGGGAACCCGGACGTTCAGTTCCGGGTCTCCCGTCGCGAGCAGAAAACGGATGCGGCCTCCCTGATCGCGTCGAGCGCTCAGGAAGGAGGCAAGGTCGTCCTCGATCCGGAGCAGGTTGCCGTGGCTTGTCCGGTAGCGGTCGACGTAGAGCGCCACCATCAGGGGCGCATCGGTCTCCGTGGGCGGCTCGAACTCGCCCCCGTCCGTCCACTCCAGGTCGTCACGTGCGGCGGCATTCAGGAAGTTCGTGATCTCGACCCGTTGGGCGTCCTCGTAGACCTCGAAGTCGGCCGCCGTGAGGTCGGCGATCGGCCGACCCCGGCGATTCGTGACATGCACGTCGATGTTCACGATGCTCACGTCCACCTGTTCGGCGATCGTTGCGGCCGGGGAATCCGGTGCTTCCACCTGCTGCGCGGCCGCCGGAACGGGAGCGATAGCCGGTAGCGCGAGCAGGGTCGTGGCGAGTCGTTGACGCAGCCGGGGGAGTGCCATGGATTCACTATACTGAGGCAATGGTCCCGGCGGGCGCGAAAGGCCCCACGACAGTGTTCTCTTCGGCCGTGGCGCGGCTGCTGCTCGCGGCCTTCGTCGCCGTTCTCGCGGTGGCGCAGCTCGGAGCCCAGGTCTCTCGCCCGGAGCCGACCTACGAGGGAGATGACCGGATCGAGGAGTGGGCCGGCCGTCGCATTCTGGTCGTGACGCCGCACCCTGACGACGAGACCTTCACCTCCGGCGGCACGCTGGCGATGCTGGCGGCCAACGGCAACGACATCCAGGTCGTGGTCTACACGACGGACAATGCCGGTTCCCGGGATCCTTCGATGACGAAGGACCGCCTGAAGGCGATCCGCCGGGCCGAGGAGGAGGAGGCATGCCGGATTCTCGGCATCCCGAAGGAGAACATCGTCTGGCTCGGCCACGACGACGGCATGCTGGAGTACGTCGACCGCCGCGAGCTGACGCGGCAGGTGGCCCGCGAGATCCGGCGGTTCCAGCCCGATGCCCTGTTCTCCGTCGATCCGGGCTCGCCCTTCGAGCAGTACCACAAGTCGGATCACCGTTCGGGCGCGATCATCACGGTCGACGCGATCCGCGCGGCGCGCTGGCGGCTGTACTTCCCGGAGCTGGAGGCGGAGGGTCTCGAGGCCTGGAACGTGCCGCTCGTGTTCTTCTACTACAGCGCGAATCCGAACTACACCGTCGACATCACGGAAGTGGCGGAGACGAAGGCCCGGGCCTCGGCCGCGCACATCAGCCAGTTCGGGTCGATGGTGGATCGCTACGATCCGGCGGCCGTCGACGAGCAGCGCAAGGAGTGGACGGCGCGGCTGCTGGCGCGCGCTGAGCGAGAGAACGGCAGAGTGGTGGAGCGTTTCCGGCGTTCCACGGCATACTGAGTGGCTGAGGCGCCGCCGCCGCTGGCGCTCAGCGTTCTCGATCAGTGCCCGGTCCGGGCCGGGAGCACCCCGGCGGACGCGATCCGCGAGGCGGTGGAACTGGCCCGAGCGACGGATCGCCTCGGGTATCGCCGGTACTGGCTGGCCGAGCACCACAACTCGCAGTCGCTGGCCTGCGCGGCGCCCGAGGCTCTGATCGGCCAGGTGGCCGCCGCGACCAGCCGCATGCGCGTGGGTTCGGGCGGGGTCATGCTGAGCCACTACAGCGCGCTCAAGGTGGCCGAGGTGTTTCGCATGCTGGAGACCCTGTATCCGGGCCGGATCGACCTGGGTATCGGCAGGGCGCCCGGATCCGACCGCTTCACCGCCCATCTGCTTGCCCACGGTCCGGGCAGGCTCGGCGTGCAGCACTACCCGGAGCAGGTCGCCGACCTTCTCGGCTATCTGGGGCGCGGTCACGAGGACGCTCGGCTGAACGGCGTCCGGGCGATGCCCCAGGGCGAGACCCAGCCGGAAGTCTGGCTGCTTGGCTCGAGCCTCGGCTCCGCGCGGTTCGCGGCCCACTTCGGTTGCCCTTACAGCTTCGCCCATTTCATCCAGCCCCGCGACGCGGAGGCGGCGCTCGAGCTTTACCGGAGCGAGTACCGACCGTCGGAGCGACACCCCGAGCCGCGGGCGAGCGTCGGCGTCAGCGCGATGGTCGCGGACACGGACGAGGAAGCGCGGCGCCAGTCGCTGAGCCGGTCCCTCTGGTGGATCCGGCTGACGCAAGGCCGACCCGGGCCGTTCCCGAGCCTGGAGGAAGCGGACGGGTACGAGTTCACGGACGCCGACCGGGCCATGATCGAGAGGATGCGGGCCCGCAGCCTGGTCGGAGAGCCGGACACGGTGGCCGCGCGGGCGCGGGAGCTCGCCGGGCGGCTCGGAGTCAACGAACTCGTCGTGCTGACGATCTGTCCGGGCTTCGAGGCGCGGCTGCGCTCCTACGAACTGTTCGCCGATGCCGTGGGGCTCGGGGCGGGCGTGGTTGACAGCCCCGCACTGAAGCCAGAGGATCCGGGAGATCCTGGGAGGTCCTGAACGATGACGATGGCAGATACGCGAATCGACCACTCCGAGAAAACGGCCGGCACCGCGCGGGAGCTGTTCCCCGCCTCGAGCGGTCTCGACTTTCGCGTCGCCGACCTTTCGCTGGCCGATGCCGGCCGCAGGCAGATCGAACTCGCCGAGCACGAGATGCCGGGGCTGATGGAGCTGCGCGGCCGCTACCGCGCGGAGCGGCCGCTCGCCGGCGCGCGGATCACCGGCAGCCTGCACATGACGGTGCAGACGGCGGTGCTGATCGAGACCCTGATCGACCTCGGCGCCGAGGTGCGCTGGGCGTCCTGCAACATCTTCTCGACCCAGGACGAGGCGGCCGCGGCGGTGGTCGTGGGTCCGCCGGAGCGGGGCGGCAGCGCCGCGGACCCGAAGGGCGTGCCAGTGTTCGCCTGGAAGGGCGAGACGCTGCCGGAGTACTGGTGGTGCACGCTGCGCGCGCTGGACTGGCCGAACGCGAGCGGGCCGACCCTGATCGTCGACGACGGCGGCGACGCCACGCTGCTCATCCACCGCGGCGTGGAGTACGAGCGCGACGGAGACGTCCCTGACTTCGACCCGGAGACCGAGCCCGAGGAGTGGGGCGTCATTCTCGATCTGATCCGGCGCGTCCGCTCCTGGGACGGGAACTACTTCACGCGGATGGCCGGCGGGCTGCGGGGGATCAGCGAGGAGACGACGACCGGAGTTCTCCGCCTGTACGAGCTGGAAGAAGCGGGGACGCTGCTCTGCCCGACGTTCAACGTCAACGACTCGGTCACGAAGTCCAAGTTCGACAACGTCTACGGTTGCCGGCACTCCCTGATCGACGGCCTGAACCGCGCCACGGACGTGATGCTCGGCGGCAAGGCGGCGGTCGTCTGCGGCTACGGCGAGGTCGGCAAGGGCTGCGCGCAGTCGCTGCGCGGCCAGGGCTGCCGGGTGATCGTCACGGAGATCGACCCCATCTGCGCGCTCCAGGCCGCGATGGAGGGCTACCAGGTCGCGTGCCTGGAAGATGTGGTGGAGACCGCCGACATCTTCGTCACCTGCACCGGAAACCGGAACGTCATCACCGCCGGACACATGGCGCGGATGAAGGACAAGGCGGTGGTGGGCAACATCGGCCACTTCGACAACGAGATCGACATGGCCGGCCTGAAGCGGCTGCCGGGCATCACGAACCGGAACATCAAGGACCAGGTCGACGAGTGGATCTTCCCGGACGGCCGGAGCCTCCTGGTTCTCGCCGAAGGCCGCTTGCTGAATCTTGGCTGCGCGACCGGCCACCCGAGTTTCGTCATGTCCACTTCCTTCGCCAACCAGGTGCTGGCCCAGATCGACCTGCACCGCACGGCGGACTCGCGGGAGAACCGGGTGTATCTCCTGCCGAGACGCCTCGACGAGGAGGTCGCCCGCCTCCACCTGGACCATCTCGGCGTCCGATTGACGGAGCTCAGCGAGGAGCAGGCCTCGTACATCGGCGTGCCGGTGAACGGTCCGTACAAGCGGGACGACTACCGGTACTGATCGCCGCCGCTGGCGAATCCGGCACGACGACCCTCGGAGATGCGTAAGTCCCTGTTTTTCAGTAAGATACAGGCCTCGATGCAGAGCAACCGAAGGAGTGGCGCCCGGTTTTCCGGGCTGGTCCTGGCTGGCGGTGCGGCGCTGGTTCTGGTCGCGGCGGTAACCGCGGCCGAGGAGCGCTACCACCCGGCGATCGATCCGGAGCTGTTCCCGCTGCCGGAGAACCTCGAGGCCGCGGTCGAGTTCTGGAAGGACGTGTTCGCTACCTACAGCAGCGATCAGGTCATCCTGCACGACGAGCGGCACCTGGACGTGGTCTACAGCGTCGTCGACATGGGCGACCTGCGGGCGATGGGTTCGTCCGAACTGGAGATCGACCGGACGCGGATCAGGCGCGTTCGCGCCGAGATGAACCGGATCGCCAAGGCGCTGCGCGATCTCGCGGCGGGACGGCCGGCGTCGGGTCTGCCGGCGGATCTCCGCGCCATACCCGGTCGCATGGAGCACATCGAGGGGGGCAGGGCGAAGTACAGGAGAGCGGCGGGCCTGATCCGCTCGCAGCGTGGGCTGCGCAACCGCTTCGAAGAGGCGATCGAGATCTCCGGGATGTTCATGCCGGGGATCCGGCGAATCCTCACGGAGTACGGCCTGCCGGTCGAGATCCGTTGCCTCCCTTTCGTCGAGTCGATGTTCAACTACCGCGCCCGTTCCAAGGTCGGTGCGTCGGGCGCCTGGCAGTTCACCGCCTCGACCGGCCGGGCCTTCCTGCAGATGGACGAGGCCGTCGATGCCCGCTCGGATGTCCTGCTCGCGGCTGAAGGCGCGGCTCGCAAGCTCCGCCAGGACCACGAGTCGCTGGAGGCGTGGCCGCTTGCGCTGACCGCGTACAACCACGGCGCCGGCGGCATGGCGAGGGCCGTGCGGCGGCTGGAGACGCGGGACATCGGCGTGATCGCCGAGAAGTACCGGTCCAGGACGTTCGGCTTCGCCTCCCGGAACTTCTATCCCGAGTTCCTGGCGGCCGTGATCGTCTACGCGGAGCGCGAGCGGCACTTCCCCGGCGTCGAGCCCTTCCCCGAGATCCGGTTCGATGTCGTCGATCGGGAGCGCTATGTCGCCCTGACCGACCTGGCGTCCGCCACCGGCGTGGACATGGACGATCTGGCGGAGCTGAACCCGGCCCTCGACCGTTCGGTGCTTGCCGGTTCCCTGCTGGTGCCGCCCCGGTATCCGTTGAGGGTGCCGGCGGGAACGGGGGAGCAGTTCGAACTGGCCTACGCCGGGTTGCCATCCGAGCGCAAGCCCGATCGGCAGGCGGCGTTCGGCTATCGGGTGCGGCGGGGCGACACCCTGGGGGCGATCGCCCGGCGATTCGGATCCTCGGTTTCCGCGATCCAGCGCGCCAACCGCCTGCCGCGGGCGGACCGGATCTACGTCGGCCAGCGACTCCGAATCCCGACACCCGGTTCCGGTCGGGCGGCGCCGCCGCCGATCCGGCGAGCCGCGGTCGATCCGCCCGAGGAGAGGGCGCCAAGGACGGAGCAACCTGCTCGGACCGAGATCGTCCACGTCGTGGTGCGCGGCGAGTCGGTGAATCGCATTGCGCGCAAGTACGGCGTGTCGGTCGCCACGGTCGTGGCGGCGAACGACCTGCGCCGGCCCGACCTGATCCATGCCGGGCAGCGCCTGCGGATCCCGGCGGGCGGCAAGGAAGTGGTCTACCGGGTCCGGCGCGGCGACACGTTGAGCCAGTTGGCGCGGACCTTCGGAACGTCCACGGCGGAGATCCAGCGGGCAAACGGCCTGCAGGGCAGCCGGATCGTCGTCGGCCAGACACTGCGCATCCCGGCGGGATGATGGGTCCGATCGCCGGTGCGCGCTGGGGCCCGATCCTCGGGGCGCTGCTCGGAGTCGTTCTGGCCGGCTGTGGGGGAGGCGGTCCGGATCCGGCGGAGCTGGTGGTCCTGAACGGCCGCCTCGTGACCCTGGCAGGTCCGGCAGAGGCAGGAGCGCTTGCCGCCGCCGGCGGTCGGATCGTCTTCGTCGGCTCGACCGACGAGGCGCGCTCGTGGATCGGTCCGGACACGGAGGTCCTCGATCTGGAGGGGCGGCTGGGCGTTCCCGGCTTCATCGAAGGACACGGGCACTTCTGGGGCGTCGGAGAGGCCCGCCTCCAGTTGGCGCTCGAGGGGGCGGAGACCTGGGACGAGATCGTTGCGCAGGTCGCGGAAGCGGTGGCGGATGCTGAACCGGGAACCTGGATACTCGGTAGGGGCTGGCACCAGTCGAAGTGGTCCGAGACGCCGGTTCCGGCCGTGCAGGGACTGCCGACCCACCACAGCCTGAGCGCGGTGTCTCCGGAGAACCCCGTGCTTCTCGGTCATGCCAGCGGCCACATGGCGTTCGCGAACGCGAGGGCGATGGAGCTGGCCGGCATCGATGCCGCGACGGCCGATCCGGAAGGCGGGGAGATCGTGCGGGACGCGGACGGTGAGCCGACCGGAGCACTCAGGGAGACCGCCGAGAATCTCGTTGCCGGGCTGCGTTCCGAGAATCTCGAACCGAGCCACGTCCGGCAGGTCGTGCGGCTCGCGGCCGAAGAGTCCCTCGCCAAGGGCATCACGAGCTTCCAGGACGCGGGCTCCAGCTTCGGGCTGATCGACGCCTACCGGCAGATGGCGGACGAGGGCGCCTTGCCGGTGCGGCTCTGGGTGATGGTGCGGGAAAGCAACGAGGCGATGGCCGCGGAACTCGGCCGCTACCGGATGATCGACCGGGGCGACGGTTTCCTCACCGTCCGCGGGATCAAGCGGTCGATCGACGGGGCCCTGGGATCGCACGGCGCCTGGCTGCTCGATCCCTACGACGACATGCCCCGGTCGGCGGGTTTGAACACAACGAGCCTCGACGTGATGGAGGAAACGGCCCGCCTCGCCAGGGAACACGACTTCCAGTTCTGTGTCCACGCGATCGGCGATCGAGCGAACCGCGAGACGCTGGACATGTTCGAGCGGGTTCTGGCCGGCGACCGGACGAGACGTTGGCGCGTCGAGCACGCGCAGCACCTGCATCCGGACGATGTGCCCCGGTTCGCCGAACTTGGCGTGATCGCCTCGATGCAGGCCGTGCACTGCACGTCTGACGGGCCCTGGGTGCCGGATCGTCTCGGCGAGCAGCGGAGCGCGGAGGGCGCCTACGTCTGGCGGGACCTGATCGACTCGGGCGCCGTCGTCACGAACGGCACGGACGCTCCCGTCGAGGACGTCGATCCGATCGCCTCGTTTCACGCAGCGGTCAGCCGCCAGATGACGAATGGCGAGGTGTTCCACGGGGGCCAGCGGATGACCCGCGAAGAGGCCCTGCGCTCCTACACGATCGATGCCGCCTACTCAGCCTTCGAGGAGGACTCGAAAGGCAGCCTGGAAGTCGGCAAGTACGCCGATCTGACCGTCCTGTCGCGGGACATCATGACCATCCCGGAGGAGGAGATCCCCGGCACCCGGGTCGTCTACACGATCGTCGGCGGCCGGCTCGCCTACCGCCTGCCGTCGTCGCCGTCGCCCGGCGGATGAGCCGTCGCCGGTCCGCCCCGGCGAAGCGCCCGGGCGGCGTGAAGGTGCTTGGCGGCTGCTGGCGCGGGCGCCGGCTGGCGGCGCCGGAGGACGCCCGCCCGACCCAGGCGCGTTTGCGCGAGGCCCTCTTCTCCCATTGGGGCGATCGCGTCAACGGCAGCCGCGTCCTGGAGCTCTATGCCGGCTCCGGAGCCGTTTCGTTCGAAGCCCTGTCTCGCGGCGCCGGCTTCGCCCTGGCGGTCGATCGGAGTTCCCGCGCTCAGGCCTGCATGAGAGAGAGCCGGGAAGCGCTCGGCGCGGACGATCTGCGTCTGGCCGCAGCGGTTCTGCCGGAGGATCTGGGGAGGGTGGTGGTCGGGGAAGCCGCGTTCGACCTCGTCTTCATCGATCCGCCGTACGATGCCGCCGGAGCGGCGGCGTTGCTTGCCGCCGTCTCAGAGGTCGTCGTGGACGGAGGCGAGATCGTCCTGGAACACTCCAGCCGGCACTCGCCGCCGGCCGCAGCCGGGAGGTTCAGGTTGCGGCGGCACAAGCGCTACGGCGACAGCGCGCTGGCGATCTACGCCTGAGCGGGCCGTGGTGCGAAAGGGGGGACTCGAACCCCCACGGTATTGCTACCACAAGATCCTGAATCTTGCGCGTCTACCAATTCCGCCACTTTCGCAGGCTGCGGCCTGAGCCGGAGCGGGATTCTATCCGCATATCGGCTCATCAGCAGCAGGCTGCTAGTCTCATCTCATGAGCATCTCAACCCAGGTGTGTCCGTTCGCCCGTCTTCCGAGGGCGTCCGCCCCAACGGTCGTGGTTTCGGCGATTCTGTTCGCCGGCGGAGCTGCTGGTTGCGCTGAGACGGGGCCGGACGGCGCCTCCGAGGAGGATCGAATCGCGATCGAGATCGTCCTCGCCGACTACCTTCCCAAACTCGGGAACGCCTACGCCAACGGAGACTTTGACGCGCTTGCCTCGGGCGCGGTGCCCAAGGAGATCGCCACCGTCAGGAAACGCGTCCACGATCTCGAGATGGAGGCAAGCCGCACCCTGCGCCCGATGCTCAAGAGCTTCGAGATCGAACGGATCAACGTCTGGCGGTACTCCAACGCGGCGGTGACGACGATCGAGGTCTGGGACATCGACTCGCTCGCGAGCGGCACGGAACGGTTGCTGTCGTCCGCCACGGATCGCTACCGCGTCCGCTACCAGTTCAAGCGACGCGACGAGGGCTGGATGGTGATCGATCGGCGCATCGAGCATCAGTTCGAGTCGTAGCAGCGCCGCCGTCTTTCCTCCATGCCCGCCGCGATCGCCATCGTCGGTCGCCCCAATGTCGGCAAGTCGACGCTCTTCAACCGGCTGATCGGTCGCCGGCAGGCGATCGTCCACGGCACGCCGGGCGTCACGCGGGACCGCCTTGTCGGGCGTTTCGACGTGGAGGGGCAGGGCGCCGTCGAGTTGATCGATACGGGCGGTCTGGTTCCGGGGGACGATCCGCTGGGCCTGAACCAACAGGTCGAGTTTGCCGTCGAAGAGAGCGACCTGCTGTTACTGGTCGTGGACGGACGGGAAGGGCTGGCGGCCGCGGACGAACAGGTCATGGAACGTCTCCGGACCCGTGGCCGGCCAATCGTCGTCGTGGTGAACAAGGCCGATACCCGGGCCGCCAGGGAGGGTTACCACGAGTTCCACGCCCTGGGTGGTGAAGCGCTGGTGCTCCTGTCGGCGGAGCACGGCACGGGCTTCGAGTCCCTGCACAACGAGATCGCCGAACACCTTCCCGCGGCCTCCGGCGCGGTCCTGTCGACGGCGCCGCCCGTGGCGGTCGTGGGCCGGCCGAACGTCGGCAAGTCCTCCCTGGTCAACCGTCTTCTGGGCAGGGAACGGACGCTCGTCTCTCCCACCGCGGGAACCACCAGGGATCCGATCGACAGTCTGCTGGAGCGCGAAGGCGGTCAGGACTATCTGCTCGTCGACACGGCAGGCATCCGGCGGCGCTCCCAGGTCCAGGACACTCCCGAGGAGTTGGCGGTGATGCTCGCCCGCCGCCAGATCGAGCGCGCGGAACTCGTGATCCTGGTCGTGGACGCGGGTGAGGGCATCGCTTCCGGCGATCTTGCGATAGCCGATGTCGCCTGGCAGGCCGGCCGGTCCGCCGTCGTCGTCTGCAACAAGTGGGATCTGATGGACGACGGGAAGCGGGAGCGCCTGGAGGAGGGCTGGGAACGGGTCTCCGAGCTGTTCGCCAAACCGCTTCGGGTCAACGTCTCCGCATTGACCGGCCGGGGAGTGGGAAACGTCGTGCCCGCGCTCGACCGCGTTGGTGAGCGGCATCGCCTGCGGGTGCCTACCTCCGAGCTCAACCGGGAAGTTCGCCGCATCGTGGGTCGCCACCAGGCGCCAGCGGAGCGCGGCAGGCCGTGGCGGTTCTTCTACGCGACCCAGGTGGCCGGCGCGCCTCCCACCTTTCTCCTGTTCGCGAATCGACGTCTCAAGCGTGGCCACAACTACCGGAAGTACCTCGAGAACAGCATCAGGCAGACGTTCGGGCTTGACGGAGTGCCGCTTCGGATCGTCGTGCGGGAGCGGAGGGGGGACGCCGACGCAAACCGCGAATCGTCGCGTTTCGTATAATCCCCGGTTCGTACGGTCGCACTTCAGCCGGAAACTGCCCTCCTTTCTCGGTCGCGCTCGCGCGTACTTGACGCGTAGCCGGGGAGGCTCCTCATTCCCAAGCAGTACAAGATCGCCGATGCGTGCCGATTGCTGGATATCCAGCCCTACGTGCTGCGCTACTGGCAGACGGAGTTCCCGGCCCTGGCCTCGAGGAAGGCCGGCGGGGGAGGCCGTGACTTCGATGCCGAGGACCTGGAGACGATTCGCCGGATCAAGGAGCTCCTCTACGACGAGGGCTACACGATCGCAAGGGCCAAGAAGAAGCTGGCGGGGGAACTGGAGGACGGCCGGCTCCGCGGCCGGCCCCTGATTCCCGCCACGGAAGACGGGCCGAACGGTGGTCGGTCGCCGGCGGACGCGGCGGAGGAGGACGCGGCCGTCGACGAGGGTTCGCCGGTCGTTGAGGCTCCGCCCGTCGACACGAGCGAGATCGGGGCCCTTGCCCGACGCGTCGAGCGGCTGGAAGGTGGTGTCGCGGCGCTGGTCGCTCAGGCTCGCCAGCTCGCCGCCGAACTCAGGCCGGAAGCGGGCGCCGAAAGCGACTAGTGGTAAACGCGGTATGGCGCTACCGTGTTGCCAAAGGGCCGCAATCCAATAGAGAATGCCCTTCGGTCGGGACGTGGCGCAGTCTGGTAGCGTACCTGAATGGGGTTCAGGGGGTCGCGAGTTCGAATCTCGCCGTCCCGACCATCCAAGCCCTCTTGATCGCCCGTGCACGACGTGAAGATCGCAGCCGATGCGGCTGGCTTCCGGCTCGGGCTGGTCGCTGCGCGATTCAACGGCGCCATCGTTGAAGGACTGATCGCCGGCGCGCGAGAGGCGCTGCGGCGGCACGGTGTCCTGGACGAGGACATCGAGTTGGTCCGGGTCCCTGGCGCCTGGGAGGTGCCGGCCGCTCTGGACGCCCTGGCGGATACCGGGAGGTTCAATGCCCTGGTGGCGCTTGGAGCGGTGATCCGGGGAGAGACGCCACACTTCGACTACATCTGCAACGAGTGCGCGGCCGGATGTGCGCGGGTCACGGCACGCACCGGACTCGCCGTCGGCTTCGGTGTTCTGACCTGCGATGACGCGGAGCAGGCGGCGGCCCGTGCGGGCGGCAAGGCGGGCAACAAGGGCCAGGAGGCCGCGGAAGCTGCCCTGGAGATGGCCGTTCTGCTGCGGTCGCTGAGGTCATGACCGGTACGGGGCGATGACCGGTACGAGGCAATGATCAGGACGGGAGCCGCGGCAGCCCGGACTGGCCGCGCCCCGGCGGGAAAACGCCGGCAGGCACGTGAGATGGCGCTGCAGATGCTCTACCAGCGAGAAGTCGGGCGGCTGGAACCGCCGCAGCTGGTCCGCGAGTTCGACGTCCATGCGTTCCACGCGGAGACCGCCGACGCGGGCGCCACACTGCGCGCCTCGAAGCTGGCGCTGGACTACGCGCGCACGCTCCTGGAAGGCAGCCTCGTCAACCAGGAATCGATCGACGCGCTGATCGATGAACAGGCGGAGAACTGGCGGCTGGAGAGAATGCCCCTGGTCGACCGGAATGTCCTGCGACTTGCCGTCTACGAGCTGCGTCACCAGCCGGACGTGCCCGCCGTCGTGGTGATCGACGAAGCGATCGAGCTGGCCAAGAAGTTCGGTTCCGAGCAGTCGGGGAGGTTCGTCAACGGAATCCTGGACGCTCTGTTGGCGACCCTGGGCCGGGATGCCAGCCAATGAACCTGCTGCTAGGCTGATGGCGATGAAGGCGGCATGGCCGGTGCGACTCGTGGCGGTGGTTCCGGTCCTTGCCGCCGGTCTTGCGCTGGCCGGCTGCGGCTACACCCTGGTGGGCAAGGCCTCCAACATCCCCGAGGACATTCGGCGGGTGTTCCTGCAGCCGTTCGAGAACCAGACCACGCGGGTCGAAGTCGAGCAGTTCCTCACTCAGGCGATCGCCGACGAACTGGTGACGAGGCCGCGGTTCGAACTGGTGGCGACCGAGAACGAGGCGGACGCGGTGATTCGCGGCGCGGTGACGGCATTCCGCGTGGCGCCGATCACGTTCACGAGCGACGGCCGCGCCCAGGAGTACGAACTGGCGATCGTCACCGACGTTTCGTTCCGGCGGGTTCCCACGCCGACCGGGGAGGAAGGGGAGGTGATCTGGGCGAACGACCGCTACCAGTTCAAGGAGAGCTACGAGGTCGAGAGCGCGGACAGCGACTTCTTCGACCGTGAGAACCTCGCCATCGAAGACAGCGCCGAACGCTTCGCCGACACGATGGTGACGGACCTGCTCGAGGGATTCTAGGAGCGTGCGCGCCCCGCCGCGGGGGATTCAGTCGGAAGATTCGGCTGTGGCTGTGCTGGCGGCCGCCTCGGCGCGATTCACCAGCCTGGTCAGGCGCGACTTGCGTCGGGCCGCCGCGTTCGGGTGGATCACGCCCCTTCGGGCCGTCGCGTCGATCAGGCTCAGCGTCGATGGGAGAAGCTCGTGCGCCTTCGCCACGTCGCTGTCCGCGGCGGTACGAAGCTGCTTGATCGAGGTGCGGAGTCTGGACATCGCGGCCCGGTTCCGATCCCGCCGGATGAGGGACTGCCGGATGCGCTTCTCCGCCTGCTTGCTGTTCGCCATTTCGTGTTCTCTCCGGGCTCGGGGCCGTAGGGTTCGTGTTGGCCGAGCCTTGGGGGTAACCGGCGCCGGCGGCGCAGTTTACAGTTGGTCGGCCGGGTTGTCGAGTTGCTGCAGGGCCAGGGCCGCCTCGTCCGAGTCCGGATACTCCTGCCTGACGCGGAGCAACATCTCGTTGCCCAGCTCGCGTTCGCCGAGTTCGATGTGCGCCACGCCGATGCGCAGCATGGAGCTCGCGACCTTGTCACTGGCCGGGTAACGTTCAGCGACCCGGCCGAGTTCGTCGATCGCCGTGCGAAACCTCCCCTGGCCCATGTACGACTCCCCAAGCCAGTACTGGGCGCTGTCCGCGTCCTCGCCGTCGGGGAAGGTGTCGAGATAGCGCTCGAAGCCGGTCGCTGCCTGTTCGTAGTCGCCGCTCAGGTAGTGCTGGTAGGCGGCGTCGTACAGCGTCTTGGGCTCCACGGACTGGGCGGGAGGGGTCTGCCGGCTGGCCTCGAGCTGCTCGCTGAGCGTGGCCAGGATCGTCTCCTGGCGCTCAAGCTGGCCCTGAAGGAGGTCGAACTCGTCGCTCACCTGCCCGATTCGTTCAAGAGCCGCGTTGAGGGTCCGTCGCTGTTCCTGGGTCGAGGTTCTCAGGGCTTCGATCTCGGCGAGGATCTGGCGGAGATCCTCCTTCAGGTCCGCCCTGGCGCTGACGTCGCTCTCCAGCAGTTCTTCGACGGCGCGAGCCACGACGGTCAGGTCGTCGCGAGTGGGCGTTTGGGACCGGAGGGAAGCGACCTGCTGCTCGAGGGCCCCCAACCCGGCCTCCAGTTCCGTCAACTGGGTCGACGAGGTGCAGGCGAACGCCGGCACCAGCAGAACACCCGCCAGTATCCGGCTGGCGCGTCCTCGCGCCAGCCGCGTCACATGCGGTCGGTTACGCGGAAGTAGGCGCGCCGGTTCAGTTGCCAGCAGTCCTCGTTCGACTCCTCGCACTGTGGCCGCTCCTCCCCGTAGCTGATCGTTCTCAGGCGATCGCCGGAAATGCCGAGCGAGGTGAGGTAGTCGCGAGCCGAGTTCGCCCTGCGGTCGCCGAGGGCCAGGTTGTAGTCGTTCGTCCCCCGCTCGTCGCAGTGGCCTTCGATCGTGATGACGAAGTCCTCGCCATCCTGGCTCTTGAGAAAGTCGGCGTTCTTGCCGAGCTGGGACCGTGTCGCGTCGGTCAGTGTCGCCTTGTCGAACTCGAAGTAGACGTCGCCAAGGAGACCCTTCTCATGGACTTCCTCGTTCGCTTCCACGATGTCCTCGGACCACGGCGAGACGTATGCCGGCTCGACCGGAGGCTCCGGTGGCGGAGGCACGGGTTCCGGCGGCGGTGGCTCGGCCGCGGGTGGCGGCGGAGGCGGCGGCGGAGGCGGCTCGGGCGCGTCTTTCTTGCAGGCTCCAATGGCCAGCAGGACGAGCGCAGAAAGAATGAGGGCTGGGAACCTTCTGGCCAACATACCGGGACTACTCCTAAAGCCTGGAAACCTGGATCGGTTCGGTTGCCCGGACACTACCAGAGCGGTGCTCGGGCGGCAACAGCGGATTCTCCGGCGCACCTTCAACGTCAGTCGAAGTAGCCGGACCACGAGGGCGAGTAGTTGTTGCCGCGCGTGGTCACCTGGCGCAGGTAGCGGCCGTCGCCGCTCATGATGTAGATCTGGCGACCGCGCCCGCGCTGGCGGGACTCGAAGACGATCCACTCGCCATTGGGGGAGAACGTCGGGTACTCGTGACTGCCGGGCGCGGCTGTCAGCAGCTGATCCTGACCGGTCACCAGATCGACGACCGCGATGTCGAAGCGGTCGCCGCGTTCGGTACGCCGGGCGTACACGAGCTTGCTGCCGTCGGGATGCCAGGAGGCCCCTTCGTTGTACCGGCCATTGACGGTCACCCGCTCGAGATCGCTGCCGTCCATGTTCATCACGTAGATCTGCGGGGTTCCGGAGCGGCTGGAGGTGAAGGCGATGCGGCGGCTGTCCGGTGAACAGTCGGGGTTCGTGTCCTCGCCGCTCGAGCGTGTGATCTGCCGGGGGGAGCCGCCTCCGCGCTCGATGGAGAAGACCTCGGTGCTGCTCTTTCCGCTGCGGCGGACCGGGCGCGAAAAGAGGACGGTTTCTCCGTCCGGGCAGACGCTCGGGGAGTACGCCGGTTGCTCCTCGAAGACGATCGGCGTCTTGCGGCCGGTCGTGAGGTCGGCCCAGTAGACGCCGGGACGTCCCTGGAAGTACGAGAGATAGGCGAGTCCACTGCCGTCGACGGCCCAGACCGGCGAGAGACTGGTCGAGATGTGGCCCGTGATCCGGCGCTGGGCGTGACCGTCATAGTCCATCAGGAAGATCTCCTTGCTCGCCTGGCCCTCCCGGTCCGAGACAAAGGCGATCGAGGTCATCGCGATGCCGCGGCGACCGGTGAAGTAGAGGACGATCTCGTCGGAGAGCGCGTGCGCGATGCGCCGTGCCAGATCGATGCCGCCGCTGAACCGCTTGCCGAGGATGAACTGACCGCTCGCCAGATCGTAGACCCGCCCCTCGAGGATCAACTCGTCCCCGTTCAGCTTGAACTCCGTCAGGAGGGCGACCTCGTTGCCGTATGCGCGGTACTGCTCGAGGTCTCTGGCGCGGTCGCCGCTCAAACGGACCGCGGAAAGCACTTCCGGGCCCTGGACATCGAACAGTTGGGTGAAAGCCAGATCTTCGCGGAGGGTCTGCTCGAGTTCGCTCATCGCGTCGAGGAACTCCGGTCTCGCGCCGGGAGGGCGTCCGGCGCGGGGCAACGCGAGATTCAGACGCACCTCGGCGTCGGGCTCGAGAACGAGCTGGAGGTCCGACGGAAGGGGCGCGGGGTCCGTGGCGGCGGCTTCCGGCGCCGTTTGCGGCAGGACGGGAGACACGGCGAGGAGGCAGGGCGCGGCGGCCAGCACCATCATGCGAAGGATTGGAACTCTCATCGTTGGCTCCTGTGTCGTCACCGGATCGTCATCGTGACACCCAGGCTGGGCTTCCGGAAGCTGACCGGCAACGGCGGCACCGGCGAGGCGAGTTCGATCGCCCTCAAACCGGCATTGTCGAATCGCGTGACCCCGGACGACAGGAGTAGCTCCAGGTCGCTGACGGTGCCGTCGGTCGCGATCCGGAAGAAGACGACCGCCTCCACCCCCTCGATCGGGGGTCTTGTCCAGCGGGCCTTGATCGCGGCCATCAGCCGGGATGTGTAGTAGACGTAGGTGAAGTCCTCGCTGTCGTAGCCGATCAACGGCGCTTCGGCATCGTCGGAACCCGCCAGCGAGTCGTCCACGGTTCGTTCGGGCTGAAACGGCCGCTCCAGCCGCGGGCGCGGTTCGGGCTCCGGTTCGGGCTCCGGCTCCGGCGGGGGCGGTTCGGGCTCCGGTTCCGGTTCGGGCGCTTCGGGGGCCAGGGTCGGAACGTCGGGTGGCGGCTCCTCGGGCGCCGGTTCGGGCTCGGGTTCGGGAACGGTCGCCGGTTCCGGTTCTTCCTGCGGCGGTGGTGGCGGAATGGGCTCCGGCCGGATGGTCGGCAGGCGGACGATCTCGAGCGGCTGCCGTTCCAGTTGGGTCCGCTCCGCGAACAGCCCGGGGCCGAACAGGAGCCCGCCGATCAGAGTGATGTGCAGGGCCAGCGACGCCGCCAGGCAGGGCCGGCTCAGGCTCTGGCCGCGCCGCTCCCGGCCCGCGAGAGCGCGTTCGAGCGGAAGCGTGCGGTCGTCCTGGTTCTTCAAAGGGCCTCGGGCCTCAATCCGCTGGTTGTACGACGAGGGACACGCGATGGATGTCCGCACGCTCAAGAACGTCGAGCACGTCGATGATTCTTCCGTAGGGGACGTCCTCGTCGCCCTTGACGAACACCGCTTCGTAGTCGCGGAGCTCGAGCATCGGCAGCAACCGGTCGACCAGCAGCGCCGTAGCCACCGGTTCGTCCTTGATGTAGACGAGATCGTTCCGGGCGATCGTGAGAATCATCGGATCCTCGTCCCGGATGGCCAGCGACGCGGGAGATTCCATCTCCGGCAGCGTCACCTCGACCCCCTGGTGCAGCATCGGCGTCGCGATCATGAAGATGATCAGCAGGACGAGCATGACGTCCACCAGGGGCGTGACGTTGATGTCGGCGAGGACCGAATCGTCGCTGTCGGTATCCTGGAAGAACGCCATGCTGTTCCCTCCGGGAGCTGGCTCAGCCGAAGTTCCGTTCGGCCAGATTCAGGAACTCAAGCGTGAAGTCGTCCATTTCGGCGCGCAACTGGCGGAGCCTGGTGGCCAGGTAGTTGTAGCCGACGAGGGCGGGAATCGCGGCAACCAGGCCGGCGGCCGTGTTCACCAGCGCTTCGGCGATGCCGGGAGCGACCGCGGTGATCGTGGCCGTGCCGGAGGTTCCAATGTCGTTGAAGGCGATCATGATTCCCCACACCGTGCCGAACAGGCCGATGAAGGGGGCCGCCGCGGCGGTCGTCGCCAGCCAGGACGTGTTCCGCGCGAGGACCCGGAGTTCGACGTTGGCAGCCCGGCGGAGCGTCCGTTCCAGGCCCATCAGCGATTGCAGGCGCAGGCCCTCGTCGTCTCCGTGAGGCTCGCGCAACGCCTTGATCTGCGTATCGATCTCGAGGTAGCCGGCCTGAAACAGTCCGACCAGGGAGGAGGCTCGATGGTCCGACGCGGCCTTGCCGATGTCGCTGAAGCGGGCGGCCTTGCGGAAGAGGACCAGGAAACTCCGATTCTGCCGGCCGGTGCGCTGGAACAGCAGCAGGCGCTGAAGCAGCACGTACCAGGACGAAAGCGACATGAGCACCAGGATCCCGAGAACGATCTTCGCCACCGGGCCCGAGCGGAGAAAGAAATGGATGACCGCGGAGTCGCCGGTCATTGTTGCGAGCTGAATGGCGAACGAAGGCACCGCAGGGAAAACTACCAGACAGATAGACAGACGTCTATGGCTTGGCGGAGCCCCCAGCCGCCTGCTTCGGTAGCCGCGGACGCGGCGCTATGCTCGCGCGCCCGGCAGGGTGCCGCGAAGAAAGGTCTCGGGAGGAGAGGTTGAGGATCGGCGTCTGCATCAAACAGGTACCGGACACGGACTCCCACCTGCGGATCGCCGACTCCGGAAGGGAGATCGACGACAGCGATCTGAACTGGGTCATCTCCAGTTGCGACCTCTGCGCGCTGGAGGAAGCGCTCCTCCTGGCCGAAGCGCAGGTGTCCCGCGGCGAGGAGCGGCCCGAGCTCGTCGTGTTCAGCCTCGGTCCGGCGCGGGTCGAAGAGGCGCTGAGAAAGGCCCTGGCGCTGGGTGCCGACCGCGCCGTTCACCTGGCTGACGAGGCTTTGCAGGGAGGCGACGCGCTCGCCGACGGACGCGCCCTGGCGGCTGCGCTGGCGGGAGCGAACTGCGACCTCGTGCTGACCGGCGCCCAGTCGGACGACCTGGGCCAGGCGGCGACTCCGGCGGTGATTGCCGAGATCCTGGGCCTTCCGTACGCCTGGCTGGTCATGGCGGTCGAGCTGGACGCGCCCAGGCAGTCGGCGCGCGTCGTCCGGGAACTCGAGGGCGGCATGAACGAGGTTCTGAGGCTCGACCTGCCGGCCGTACTGGCGATTCAGGCCGGCATCAACAAGCCGCGGTTCGCTTCCCTGCGGGGAACGCTTCAGGCCCGCGGGAAGCCGCTCCACCGCGAGGATTGCTCGGGTGTGGATGCGGGCCTGGTGGGAGCCGCGGGCGCCGGCACCGAAACCGAATCCGTCACCTTGCCGCCTGCCGGCGCCGGCGGAGTGGTGATCGAGGGCGTTTCGGCGGAGGCGGCGGCGGAGGAGTTGCTCGCGCACCTCGAACGGGAGGCGGCGCTCTGAACTCGGCGGCACCGGTCGTATGGCTGGTCGAAGGCGCGGGCGGTGGACCGGGAACGCAGGAAGTTCGCGCCTGCGGACGGGCTCTCGGCGGCAACGCCCGGGTCGCCCTTCTGGAGGAAGAGAATCTCGGTCCCTACTCGCCCGGGCTCTACGCGGAGGCGCTCCACGTCCTGATCTTTCGGGAGAGCGGCGGGGATCCGGCGCCGCCGACAGTGGTTCTCCTGCCGCACACCTACCAGTCGGCGGAGTACGCGCCACGACTTGCGGTACGGCTTGGCGCCTCCTACATCGCGTCGGTCAGCTCGGCGACGCTCGACCCTTGCGGCGGCCTCCATTTCAGCCGGGCCATCCTCCAGGCCAGGCTGCGGGCCGAGGTTCGACCGAAGAGGCGACTCGTCGTCGCCACGGTGCAGATCGGCGCGTTCGGCGGCCACGAACCGGTGGAGTCGCCGGAGCGGGTGTTCGAGGTCGGTCGGCCGGCCGACGTCGAACGGCACCGGGAACGCGAGATTCTCGGCCGTGAAGCGGCAGGCGCGGGCGGCGTCGATCTGCCGGGTGCCGAGCGGATCGTCACCGCCGGCCGCGGGGTCGGCGGCCCGGACGAGGTCTCCGTCGCGGCCGACCTGGCCTCGGCGCTGGACGCCGAACTCGGAGCGAGCCGGCCCGTGGTCGATAACGGCTGGCTGCCCCGTGAGCACCAGGTCGGATCGAGCGGCCACATCGTTGCCCCGAACCTCTACGTCGCCCTCGGCGTATCGGGCTCGATCCAGCATCTGATGGGCATGAGCGGCTCCCGCGTCATCGTCGCCGTCAACAGGGACCCCGAAGCCCCAATCTTCAGCGTCGCCCACTACGGCATCGTCGCCGACCTCCACGACGTCGCGCCGGCGTTGACCCGCCTGCTGGAAGCGAGACGTTCCGGGTAGTCACCCGTCAGCGGCGGGAAGGCTGCGCCAGTTCGAGCAGGCGGCGCAGTTCGAACAGGGCGAGAGACGCGGCGACCGTGGCGTTGAGGGACTCGACAGGTGGGGCGATGGGGATGGCCAGGAGAAGGTCGGCACGAGCGAGGAGAGCGGGCGAGAGGCCTCTGCTCTCGCTGCCGACGGCGAGGAGGATCGGGTCGGTGGGGACGAGGCCAGGCGGGACGCCGTCATCAGAGAACAGTGTCGCCGTGGGAACCCGGCCGTGGTCCGGTCGGTGAGGGGTCAGGGCGAGAAGACGGATATCGGACGGAAGGCGGTCTACATCGACATCGGTGCGCAGGGGGATGCGAAGGAGGCTGCCGGCGGAGGCTCGGAGGGCGCGGGGGTGGCCGGGTCCGGCGGTGCCTGGCGAAAGAAGCAGGGACACGGCGCCGGCGGCTTCGGCGGATCGGGCCATGGCGCCGAGGTTGCCGGGATCCTGGATGCCGTCAGCGTGGAGGTGAAGGCCGGGATCCAGTACGGGAGTCGTGCTCTCGGCGGACTTCCAGGTGCCAGGCGATTCGGCGACGGCCGCGATTCCCTGGGGAGCATCCGCATCCGCCTGCTCGCGGAGGCGTTGGGGATCGATCACGGCGGCGCGTGCGCCGGACTCGTGCTCGATGTGATCTACGAGATCGCCCTGCCGGGATTGGAAGTCGGGGGTGACCAGGAGGTGGCGCAGAGTGAGACCGGCCTCGGCGGCGGCCGCTGCCAGGTGCGGGCCCTCGAGCAGGATGAGTTCGGCGTTCCTCCGCCCATGCGCGCTGCGCAGTCGCCGGATCGTTCTGACCTGCGGATTGTCCCGGCTGCGGATCATCGCGCTGGCGATGTTATGGCTCGGCGCCGGCGGGCGAGGGAAGTCCCCGGGCGTGGATTTTGTCCTGGAACTTGCTAGTGTCGCGGCCCATGTCGAGGCCCGCGACCGGAATGCGCCGGTTGTTCACTTCCGAGTCGGTTACCGAGGGACATCCCGACAAGGTCGCGGACCAGATCTCGGACGCCGTCCTCGATGCCGCACTGAGCCGGGATCCGGGGGCCCGAGTGGCGTGCGAGACGCTGGTCAGCACCGACCTCGTGGTGCTCGCCGGCGAAATCACGCTTCGTTCCGGCGACGACGAGATCGACTACGAGGCCGTGGCGCGAAAGACGATCCGCGACATCGGATATGGCGAAATGGGGGCCGGCTTCGGCGCCGACGACTGTGAAGTGCAGGTTCGGCTCGACGAGCAATCCGCGGACATCGCCCTCGGCGTCGACAGGGGCGGCGCCGGTGACCAGGGAATGATGTTCGGCTACGCCTGCCGGGAGACGGCGGACTTCATGCCGTTGCCGATCGAGCTGGCGCATCGCCTGACCCGGCGGCTTGCCGAATTGCGCCGTTCGGGGGACTTCGACTGGTTGCGTCCGGACGGCAAGTCCCAGGTCACCGTCGAGTACGGGGAGGATGGGGAAGCCCAGCGGATCCACACGGTCGTGGTTTCCACTCAGCATGCGGCCGGCGTCGGGCAGGATGAGATCGAGCGGGTCGTACGCGAACATGTGGCGCGGGCCTCGCTGCCGAGCGATCTGTATCGCGAGGACGGCGCCGGGAAGACAAAGCTCCACGTCAATCCCACCGGCAACTTCGTGACCGGCGGTCCGCAGGGGGACTGCGGGCTGACGGGACGGAAGATCATCGTCGATACGTACGGCGGCGTCGGTCACCACGGCGGTGGCGCGTTCTCCGGCAAGGATCCGACCAAGGTGGACCGCTCCGCCAGCTACATGGCCCGGTACGTGGCCAAGAACCTCGTGGCGGCCGGGATGGCCGATCGGCTGGAAGTGCAACTGGCGTACGCCATTGGCGTCGCAAAGCCCGTTTCGGTCCACGTGGATTCCTTCGGTACCGCCCGGGAGGGCCTTACCGACCGCCTCCTCGAGGAGATCGTCACGAGTGAGTTCGCGCTCGAGCCACTTGCGATCATCGACGGGCTGAGTCTGCGTCAGCCGCGCTACCTGCGGACCGCGGCCTACGGCCACTTCGGCCGGGCCGAGTTCCCCTGGGAGCAGCTCGACCGGGTCCCCACGCTTCGCCGCGCGGTGGCCTGACGTCAGGTCCGTACGCCGAGGAAGAGGTAGAGCGCCAGCGTCGCGAACAGCGCGTTGGGACTCCAGGCGGCGATCAGCGGCGGCAGGGCCTCGGACTGCCCCAGGGTGGTGAAGACACTGATCACGGTGTAGTACACGATTCCCACGACGATGGAGATGCCAATGCCGTACAGGGCGCCCTGGCGGCCGAGACGGAAGGCGAAAGGCAGCGCGACCAGGGCCATCACCAGGCTGACGACAGGCATCGCGGTCTTGTTGTGGAGCTGCATCTCCAGCTCCGGCACGTCCGTTCCCGCTGCCACGAGTTCGTCGATATGGCGACGGAGTTCGAGCCGGTTCATCTGCTCCGCGTACTTCACCTCCGTGCTGAAGAACTCCGGCTCCTCCGGGAGATCCACCGGCTGGGGACCGGCGAATCGCTGGCTACTGGTGATCGTCAGGCCGTCGAACTCCCGAATCCAGGCATCCACCAGTTCCCAGCGGCCCTTGCCGTCGCCAGGGACGTATCGAGCCGCGGCAGCGTAGAGACGCCGCGTGAGTTTGTGTTGAGCGTCGAAACGGAACACCTGGAGGCGCCGCAAGGTGGCCCGGTCCGCGTCGTAGTGCCGGTAGTTGTAGATGTAGCCGCCACCGTTCTCTTCCTGGGCGAAGCGCCACTGACGGTCGGCCCGGTGATAGCTCTTGACGGGACCGGTACCGCCCCGTATCCGATCCCTCATTTCAACGACTTTCGCGTTCGAGGCCGGTAGCACCGAGTTCTCCAGCGCGGCGCTCAGGAGGGCGACGCCCACTGCCGCGAACAGGGCCGGCACGGCCAGTCGAAACAGGCTGAACCCAAGCGCCTTGGCGGCCACGACTTCGTTGCGCTGGGACAGCAGGCCGAACGTGACGAGAGTCGTGACCAGGACGAGAACGGGCGCGTTGTCGTAAAAGACCTGGAGGGACAGGTACTGGTAGTACTCGACGAAAACACTGGAACGGACATTGTTCCGGAGCATCTCGTCGACGAGCTGGGTGAAGTCGGAGACGATGAAGACGGCGAGGGCGGCCACGATCGTCACGGCCAGCACCCGGACGAACACGCCGAAGATGTAGCGGTCCAGAACTCCGGGGAAGCGGAAGGTCGGTGGTTCCACGCGGACCTTTACGCGTGCCGGGGTGGGGGAGGAGGCCAGCGACTGCGTCCGCACACGCGCGAGCCGGTGCTCCCGGGCGCGCCGCCTGCGTCCCAGGAGTTCCCGCCGGCGCCCGAGGCGAGCGAAGCGCCGCCACAGGTGATCCCGCGCAAACCGGTCGAGAGCGCTGATCATCAGGCTCTTGTCCCGGTTGCGGCGCCACAGCAGGAAGGTGCCGAGGACGCTCAGGACGATGTTCGGCGCCCACATGGCCAGCCAGGGGGGAAGTTGACCGCTCGCTGCCGCCTCCTCTCCGTTCCCCAGCAGGACGTAGTAGAAGAGGAAGATGCCGACCGACACGAGGAAACCGGAAGAGCGGCCGCCCCGCCGGTTCCGGAAACCGAGCGGGATTCCGTAGAGGCCGAACACCAGACAGGCCGCCGGGATGGCGAACTTCTTGTGGATCTCGACCAACGCCCTGTTCCGCTCCGACGCGGTCCTTCCGGGCTCCGCGGTCCGGTCGAAGAGTTCGGGGAGAGTCATGGAACGAACGTCCTTCGCCAGTACCAGTCGCTCTTCGTGCCGGAAGAGGCTGTCCTCGAGCGCGATGTTGGCGTCCCTGAGTCGCTGGAGCTGGTAGGCGCCCGGGTTGTTCGTGTCGACCTCGTGGACGTCGGCGACGCCGAACCGCAGGACCGCCTGGCCGGTGGCCTGGTTCAGATTGATCCGGCCGGTCTCGCCCACGATCACCTGCTGTTCCGGGCCCGGCACGGCGTCGGCGAGGAAGACCCCTCGCCAGCCTTCGTCGTTCTCGGGGGTCTCGAAGACGTAGAGGACGCGATCCTGAAGCTGGTCGTAGAAGACCTTCGGCTTGACCTGCTGACTGACGTTTCGGGTGAGAATCGACAGGCGGAGGTCGCTGATCGCCTTGTTGCCTGCGGGTAGCGTGACCGTGCTCAGATAGCCGGTCAGAGCCGCAAGGACCAGGCTCATGAGCAGGATCGGCCGGTAGATGGCCCACAGGCTGATACCGGAGGCCCTCATCGCCACGAGTTCGCTGTCCGCTGCCAGGCGGCCGATCGCGATGAGGATCGCGAACAGGAAGGCCATCGGGATCGTGAGGACGACGATGTGCGGCAGGCTGTAGGCCAGGAGCTGGAGGGCGACCGCAGCCTCCACGTTGCGGCCGATGATCATCTCCGCGTACTGGAAGAGTTCCTGCATGAGGGCCAGGAACGTGAACACCAGGAGCCCGAGAACGAGCGGCCCCGTTGTCTCACGGAGGATGTAGCGGTCGAGGAGTCGGTACATCGCGGTTTCAGCCGCCATTCTGACTCATCGGCCCGGGTGGCCGGTTTCCCTGATGAAGTTTACATAATGGACGTTATCAGACTCCGGCCATGCACGAACGGCCAGTGGCGGCAGCGACCCCGCGCCGGCCTTCTGACGCCGGGCCCTACGGTCCCGGCTCGTCCCGGCCCCGCCGAAGCTCGGCGAGAAGCTCCTCGAGAGCCAGGATGAGGTCGTTCTCTTCCACGACCTCCTGCCTGAAACTGAGCGACACGCTGAACCGCTCGTCCCCCGACCGAAACCGGAACACGTGAGCCTTCATCCCGGCCTCCTGCCTGGCGCCGGCCGTTTCCGCCGCGGCGGCCTCTGCTTCCTGCTCATCCGCGAGGGATCGCCGTTTCCGGATCTCGGCGCGAACTTCCGAGCGCGTCAGGCCGTGCTCCGCGATCCGTTCCAGCATCCGGATCATCGAAGCTTCCGATCCGAGCTTCATCACCTCGAGCAGAATGGACTTGCTCGACGCCACGCCGAGCCCGGTGGCCGTTGCGCGCGCGCCTCCGGGCATGCGCAGGAGCCCGAGGGATTCCGTCACGCTGACCCGGGACCGGCCGACGGCCAAGGCGACCCGATCGTGCGTGTAGCCATGGCGTTCGACCAGGGTTTTCAGGCCCTCGGCTTCCTCGAACGGCGTCAGATCGGCTCGCTGGAGGTTCTCGACCAGGGCGATTTCGAGGGCGTCTCGGCGCGAGACCTCCATCTCGATCAACGGAATCTCCCTGAGTCCGGCCCGCCGCGCGGCGCGGAAACGCCGTTCACCCGAGATGATCCGGTACCGGCGGTAGGCCCCTCCGTCCGGGTCGACCTGGTCGATCGGCCGCGCCAGGATCGGTTCGAGGACGCCTCTGGCGCGAATCGAGGCGGTCAGGCCGTCCAGACTCCCGAGTTCGCGCCGAGGCTGATCCGGGTCGGGTTCGATTCGGGCCAGGGGCACCATCCGGCCGACCGGGCGGCCGTCGGGACGGCGAACTTCCCCGACAGTGTGCGCGGCGCCGGGTCTGGTTTCGCCTTCCTTCGTCGGCATCGGCCGGCTACATCTCGTACTTTCCCAACGCCTTCGGGTCGAGTTCCTCCAGCCACTTCTTCATCTTCTTCTCGTCCGCTCCCGCCGTGGGGGTGTCGCCGGCGCCATCGCTCTGGTCGGACTGCTTGACGCGCGCGAGATCGGCCACGGATTGGCGGACGAAGAGCGGCGCGCCCGCGCGCAGGGCGAGGGCAATGGCGTCGCTGGGCCTTGCATCGAGAAGGCGATGCTCGCCCGTTCGTTCGACGAGCTCGACCACCGCCAGAAACGTGTTTCCCTCGATCGCTCTCACGACCACCTCGATGACCTCGGCGCCCACCAGATCGAGAGCATTCTTCAGCAGATCGTGAGTCATCGGCCGGCCGGGATCCCTGCCCTCGATCGCGAGCTGGATGGCGCCCGCCTCGAAGATGCCGATCCAGATCGGAACGACCGAGCTCTCTTCCGGGTCACGCTCGTGCAGTCGCAGGATCACGATCGGCTGGTTGGAGTTCGGCTCCATCATCAGGCCGTGGACCTCGGCCGGGATCTTCCGGTCCTCGGATTCCCCCCGGGTCGACTGGGCCTTGACCTCGTCCGCCGTCATCCCGGTCATCCTACGCCACAGGCGAGAAGTTCGCCCATCAGGGAGTGGTCGTACGCCTGAAGTGTCCGCACCCGTACCAGCGAGCCGGTTTCCACCGGCCGGTCGGCGACCGGAAAGTGGACGATCCGGTGACAGTCCGTTCGCCCCGACTGGTGTCCGGCACGCCGGCTCCAGCCGGTCACGAGGAGGTCGAACTCCAGGCCCACGAGTTCCTCGTTCAGCGCGCGCTGGATCGTCGACTGTGCCTTGAAGACACGCTGCAACCGCTGGTCGGCGACCTCGCGGGGCACCTCGTCCGACGCCGGTAGCCGGATGGCCGGCGTGTTCGGCCTTGGGCTGTACCTGAACGCGAACACCGTCGCGAAACGCACCGTCTCGACCAGTTCCAGGGTGCGCTGGAAGTCCTCTTCGGACTCGCCCGGAAAACCGACGATCAGGTCGGTGGACAGCGCCAGGCCCCCCCGTGCCGCTCGCAGGCGGTCTACCAGCGCGAGGTACTCCTCCACCGTGTATCCCCTGCCCATGCGGCGCAGCACGCGGTTCGATCCCGACTGCACCGGCAGGTGAAGGTAGGGCGAGATGTTCTCGTGGCGGGCCACGGCGCGGATCATCCGGCCCGTGAAGTCGCGCGGATAGGAGGTCACGAAGCGCAGGCGCTTCAGGCCGGGCAGGACGGCGGCGGCGTTCAACAGGTCGGCGAAGTCCCGGTCCCGGCCGCTGCCGAGCGGCGGCGCAGGTTCGCGCCAGTGGTTCACGGTCTGGCCCAGGAGTTCGATCTCCACGAAGCCGTAGTCCAGAAGGTGCTCGATCTCGCGCAGGATGTCCGCCATCGGCCGGCAGCGCTCCGCTCCCCTTGTGTTCGGGACGACGCAGAAGGTGCAGCGCTTGTTGCAGCCCTCGATGATCGTCACCATGCCCTTGTGGGCGGTGTCCCGGCTGATCGCCTCGAAGTCGTACGGGCGGTCCTCCGGGAAGCCGACCGCAAGGACGCGCTCTCCGTTGCGGCTGCGTCCGAGAACCGACCCGAGTTCCCCTACGCGGCCGGTACCGACGACGAAATCGAGATCCGGAATCCGGCGCAACGCCTCTTCGCCCTCCTGCTGGGCGACGCAGCCACAGAATCCGATCCTGAGACCCTCCCGGTCGCGCTTGAGCAGCCGATACTCGCCCAACCGGGAGTAGGCCTTCTGGGCCGCCTTCTCGCGAACCGAGCAGGAGTTCAGGAGGATCAGGTCGGCCTCCTCGAGTGCGCGCGTCGGCAGCATGCCCTGCTGCATCAACTGCCCGGCCATGCGCTGGCTGTCCAGTTCGTTCATCTGGCAGCCCCACGTCTCGATGTAGAAGCGTTCCACGGCGCGGAGATTACTACTCCCGCAGCCGGAAGCCGGCGGGGCGCGGGTCCCGCAGGATCGCGCCGCCCCCTACACCGTGGACGCGCGAGCCCCGGCGAGAAGTGCCCGGACTTCGCCGGCGGTCGAAGCGGCGACACAGCGTCTGGCGAGCTCCTCCGCGTCGCCGACGTCCACCGTACGGACGACCTCCTTGGCCAGCGGAATGTTCCGCGGACTCATCGAGAGTGCACGCAGGCCCAGGCCAAGCAGCAAGGGCACGCACTCGGGGCTGGCGGCCATTTCGCCGCAGAGCGCCACCGGCACCCTCTGGCGCCGACCGGCCTCGACGACGAGCTGGATCATGCTCAGAACGGCCGGATGCAAGGGCTGGTAGAGGCTGGTCACCTGCTCGTTCGTCCGGTCGACCGCCAGCGCGTACTGGATCAGGTCGTTCGTGCCGATCGACAGGAAGTCCACCTCGGCGGCGAGTTGCCGGGCGATCAGAACCGTCGCCGGCACCTCGACCATGGCGCCGATCTCGACGTCCCGCCGGTGGTCGATTCCTTCAGCCGCCAGCTCGGAGCAGATGTCCGCACAGAGGCTGCGCAGCGCCCGGATCTCCTCCACCGCCGTCACCATCGGGACCATGATGCGCAGGTTGCCGAAAGCAGCCGCGCGAAACAGGGCACGCAACTGGCTGCGGAAGATGTCGGTGCGAGCCAGAGTCAGCCGGATGCCGCGCAGGCCGAGGACCGGGTTCTCCTCCTCCAGCTCGTCAAGGCCGCGCGCGGTCTTGCTTCCGCCCAGGTCGAGCGTACGGACCACGACCGGCCGAGGCGCCAGAGCTTCGAGGAGCCCCCGGACGACGGCCAGGTACTCCTCCTCCGTGGGCAGTTCCGGACTCTTCTCGAGGTACAGGAACTCGCTCCTGTAGAGACCGACGCCGGCCGCACCGAAGCGCTGCACGTCTTCGAACTCCTCGGGAATCTCCACGTTGGCGAGCAGTTCGACTCCGACGCCGTCGCGGCTTCGTGCCGGCAGCTTTCTCGCTGCCGTCGTGAGCACTTCTTCCTTCTGCCGGCGGCGGCGCTGAAGGACCCCGTAGAGTTCGAGGGTCTCGGGCGTCGGGTGCAGCGTGAAGCGTCCTTCTTCCCCGTCGACGATCACCGGATCGTCATCGGCAACGCGGTTCGTGATGTCCACGATGCCGGTGACCAGGGGAACGTCGAGTGCGCGGGCGACGATCGCCGTGTGGGAGTTGGCGCCTCCGACCTCGATCGCGAAGCCCACGGCGCCGCGACGGCCCAGGCGCAGGACCTCGTCCGGCGTCAGTTCGTGGCTGACGACGACGACATTGCGATCGAAGTCCACGCCGACGCCGGGGCTGCTCTTCTTGCCGGCCAGGGCGCGCAGAAGGTAGCGGGTGACGTCGCGCAGATCCTCGCCGCGCTCGCGCAGATGCTGGCTCTTGACCTGCGCGAACTTCTCGCCGAGGTCGTCGGCTACCGCCTGTACCGCCCACTCGGCGTTCACTCGATCTTCCCGAATCGTCTGGTCGATCCTGCGCGCAAAGGAGGAGTCTCGCAGGATCACCGAATGGGCATGGAAGATGGACGCCAGATCGCTGCCGAACGTTTCCGCTATCCGGCTTTCGGTGGCCTCCAGCTCGACCTCGACGGCCCTCACGGCGGCGCGGAAACGTTCAACCTCCCGGTCCAGGTCGTGGCTGCGGACCGGCACGCGCAGGACCTGGACACCGTGACCGCGAAGACACACGGCCGGCCCGATCGCAACGCCCGGGGCGGCGGCCGCTCCCTGCAGCGTCTCCTGGACGGTCGGCGTGCCGGACGGCCGGTTCAAGCCTCCTCCCCGAAGCGGGCCCGGATCAGATCGCAAAGGGCGTCCATGGCGGCCTGCTCGTCCTCGCCGCGGCAGCGGACGGTGAGCCTGGCGCCGTGGCCCGCGCCGAGCAGCAGGACGCCGAGAATGCTCTTCGCCTCGGTCTCGCGGCCGTTGGCGCGGAGCACCACGCTCGACTGAAACTGGTTCGCCGTCTGCACGAGCCTGGCCGCGGCCCGCGCATGAAGCCCCAGCTCGTTGACGACCTCGACGACGCGTTCTCTCATCCGGCAGGCCGAGCCAGACCGGTCGCCGCCAGCTGGATGCTCTTGCGGCCGTTGCTCCAGGTCCAGTCCGCGAGATCCGGAAGGTCCAGATCGGGAGCACCGCAGCACAGGCTGAGCACCATCGGCAGGTTGACGCCCGTGACCACGGCGGCCCTGGCCACTCCGGCGGCGCGCAGAGCGCTGTTGCAGGGAGTGTCGCCGTACATCTCGGTCAGGATCAGCACGCCCGAACCATGCTCCTGGTCGAGTTGGCGGATCCTCGCTTCGATCAGGCTGGCCGCTTGCTCCCGGCCGGCGCGCCAGTCGACGCAGAGCGCGTGAATCGGCGCGTTGCCGGCACTCGAGTGCTGGCCGGCAATCGCCCTCGCCGATGCGAGCAACTCGCGGGCCAGGTCGCCGTGCGAAACGATGAGGACCGGGACCGTCATGGGTCGGCGATGGCGGCTGTCCGGTGGCGCTCGACGTCGCGATGCTGCAGCCGGATCTGCCAGGAACCTGCCGCGAGACGGTCGGCCACCGCTTCGGAGACCGCGACCGATCGGTGCCGGCCGCCGGTGCAGCCGATCCCGACCGTCAGGTAGCTCCGCTTCTCGTCGCGAAACCTGGGCAGGAGGTAGGCGAGGAGATCCTCGAGGCGACCGACGAGTTCGCCGAACGCCGTGTGTCCATGCAGGAAGCGCTGGACTTCCGCGTCCGTGCCGGGCTTCTCCCGCAACTCCGCTACGAAGTACGGATTCGGCAGGAATCGGACGTCGAACATCAGGTCGGCGCCTGAAGGAACGCCGAACTTGAAGCCGAAACTGACGATGTTGACCGTCAGTCCGCCGGCGTCGCTGGCGGCGAACTCGTTGTAGATGAGGGCTCGAAGTTCGTGAATGGTCGAATCCGTCGTGTCGAGAACCCGGGAAGCCCTGCCCCGCAGCTCGGCGAGTTGCTGGCGCTCCCGGCGAATGCCGTCGATGACCCGCTCCCCCGCCGTCGTCAGGGGATGACGCCGCCGGGTCTCCGAGTAGCGCCGGACCAGGACGCCGTCGGAGCTGTCGAGGAACAGCAGTACCGGTTCGACTACCGCCGGATCCGCCTCGTCCAGGAGTCGGGGCAACTCCTCGGCGAGACCGGGCGTGCGAACGTCCGTGACCAGGGCGATCGCATCGAGGGAGGGTGCGGCGGCTGCCGGTTCCCGGACCAGGTGGCGCAGCAGGGGCAGGGGCAGGTTGTCGATGCAGTGATAGCCCAGATCCTCGAAGCAGCGGGCCACCGTACTCTTGCCCGAGCCGGAAAGCCCCGTGATGACGAACAGGCGAACCGGCAACTCAGACACGCCCGTTGGCGCACAGCAGCTCGTAGATCTCCTGCGGCTTTCTCGCCTTGAGCAGGCGCTCCCGGCCGCCGCGGTTCATCCACTCCGACACGGCCGCAAGCGCCTTGAGATGGCGGCCGGCGCTCTCCTGAGGCGAGAGCAGGACGAAGAAGACCCGCACCGGCCGGCCGTCCTCGGCGCCATAGTCCACGCCCCGCCGCGACACCGCGACCGCCAGCACGATGTCCCGCAGGCCACGGATCCGTCCGTGGGGCACGGCCAGGCCGTCTCCGAGCGCGGTGGAGCCCAACTCTTCCCGTTCGCGCAGCGCCGCCAGGACGACGTCCGGATCCGCCAGTCCGAGGATCCGGCAGATGCGCTCGGTCAGGGCGCGCAGGGCGCCGTCCCGGTTCTTGGCCTCGAAGTCCGGGAAGATGAGTTGCGGCTTCGCCAGGCTTGCAAGATCCATCGTCGCTCCGCGGTTCCCTCTCAGCTCGTCTCAGAAAATCTGCTTGCGGTCGTTCGATGACGGAATACCAAGTTCATCCCGGTACTTGGCGACCGTGCGCCGGGCGATGTTAATCCCCTCCCGCTGGAGTTGTCGCGTCAAGGCCGAGTCGGAGAGCGGTCTGCGGCCGTCCTCGTCGCCGATCAGGTGCCGGAGCTTCCGCTTGACCGTCAAGGAGGAGATCTCCCTTCCCTGGTCGCTATCGATGCCGCTGTGGAAGAAGAACTTCATCGGGTACAGACCCCGCGGCGTATGGATGTACTTGTTCGAGACGACGCGACTGACCGTCGACTCGTGCATTCCTATGTCGTCGGCGACATCGCGCAGGACCATGGGGCGTAGCTCGTCGATGCCGTGATCGAAGAAACCACGCTGCTGTCGCAGGATCGACTCCGCCACCTTGTAGATCGTTCTCTGCCGCTGATCCAGGCTCTTCATCAGCCACATGGCGGAACGCATCTTGTCCTTCAGGAACTCGCGGGCCTCGGCCTCGCCTTCCTCGCGCTGCATGCGCTGCAGCATCGTCCGGTACGCCCGGCTGATGCGCAGTTTCGGCAGACCGTCGTCGTTCAACTGGATCGCCCACTCCCCTCCCGTCTTCACGGCGACGACGTCCGGCTCGACGTACTCCGTGCGCTCGTGCGAGAAGAGCCGGCCCGGACGGGTCTCGAGGGCCTTGATCGCCTCCACGGGCGCCTCAAGGGCCGGCAGCGGCGTGCGGAGACGTCGCGCGATCAGGCGAAACTGGCGCCGCGCCAGCAGTTCCCAGCACTCATCGACGATGCGATACGCGAGGCTCCCGGTTTCGCCCCGGGCCTCGAGTTGAGCCAGCAGGCACTCGGGCAGCGTGCCCCAGGCGATCCCCGGAGGATCGAAGGTCCGTACCAGGTCCAGTGCGCGGTTCACGTACTCGGCCGGGTATCCGGGTACCGGCACGGGTTCCGGTCCCGGTTCCGTCCCTTCGCCCCCCGGCGCCGCGGCGGCGTTTCCGTTTCCGGAGTGGTTGGCCGAGAAGGCCTCGGCCATCTCCCGGGCAATCGTGACCTCTGCCCGGTAGCGCTCGACCTCAGCGGGTCGGGCACCGAGGAGCTGGAGCTCCTCGATCGAGGCACGGAGGAACCCGTCCGCATCCAGGTTGCCGATCACCAGTTCCGCGATGTCCCGCAGCGGCGGCTTCGCATCGGAGAACCGCAACTGCCAGAGCAGGTGATCGTAGAGGTCCGGATCCCGGCTGATGCTGTTCTCGAAGGGAACAGCTTCTCTCGTCTCGAAGGTGTTCGGGGCGGTCGACTCGGACCCCAGGTAGTCGTTGAAGTAGGCGTCGAGATCGATGTCCAGCATCGACGGTTCTTCTTCCGGGCCCTGTTCCTCCGCGTCTTCGGAATCTTCCTGGTCCCCGACATCCTCGAGCATCGGGTTCTCCACCATTTCCTGGTTGAGGACGCCCTGGAGCTCGAGCCGGGTCATCTGCAGCAACTTGATCGCCTGCTGCAGGGACGGCGTCATCACCAGCCGCTGGGCCAGCTTGAGCGAGAGCCTCTGTTGGAGCACCATGATCGCTTACCGAATGGGGCGGTCCCTGGGGCGGTGGAGTCTTCCGGGAATCGGTCGTGTCGAGCTTCGACGAGCGGCTCGTTCTTCCGCTCTGCCGCAACTGTGTGCCGGCACGTCCATCCCAGCAAGAGTAATGCCAACCCGACGGTATCACCACCGCGACAGGCGCCGGCCCTCAGAGACTGAACTCGGCGCCGAGGTAGATCTTGCGGACCGTTTCATCCGCCGACAGCTCCGCCGGAGTGCCCGTGCGAAGGATCCTGCCGTCGTTGATGATGTAGGCGCGGTCGGTGATTCTGAGGGTCTCGCGGACGTTGTGATCGGTGATCAGGACCCCGATGCCCATGTCCCGAAGCTGACGCACGATCGCCTGGATGTCGAGAACGGCGATCGGATCGATTCCGGCGAACGGCTCGTCGAGAAGGATGAAGCTGGGGCCGATCGCCAGCGCACGGGCGATCTCCAGGCGACGTCGTTCGCCGCCGGATAGCTGATTCCCCCTTGAGCGCCGCACCGCGACAAGATCGAAGTCGGCGATCAACTGGTTCATCCGGCGCCGCTGCTCGGCGCGGCGGAGACCGAGGGTCTCGAACACGGCGCGGAGGTTGCCTTCGACCGACAGTCGCCGGAACACGGATGGCTCCTGCGGGAGATAGCTGATGCCCTGCTGCGCCCGGAGGTACATGGGCAGGTCGGTGATCTCGGTGTCGTCGAAGAACACCCGGCCCTGGTCCGGTCGAGTCAGTCCGACGACGATGTAGAAGGTCGTCGTCTTGCCGGCGCCGTTGGGTCCGAGCAACCCGACGACCTCTCCCTGGGCGACCTCGATCGACACGTCCTGGACGACGGGCCTGCCCCGGTACACCTTCCGCACGTCCTGGGTGCGGATGCGGTGGCGGGATGCGGACGGCTCCGTCACGGGCCGGCGGCTCCGGCAGCCGCACTGCCGGACGGCCTCATTTCGTAGCGGCGCTCGTCGATCCAGTAGTTCAGGCCGGGTCCCCGCAACTCGTCCGTACCGCCACGGAACACGACGTTGCCGGAGAACCGGATGACCCGCTCGACAAAGGCGTAGACGGCACGGTTCGCCTCGACGGAGCGACCGTAACCGGCGTCGTCGAGCCGAGCGCTGCCGAGGCAGAAGAGCGTCTGCGCCTCGGTTCCCGCCCTTGCGGAGTCCTGGTCGCCGGGGATCGCTTCGATCGTCAGTTCGTCGCACTTCAGATTCTGCTCGCCCAGAACCGCAGCGGCCCCTCCGCTGTAACGCAGCTCTCTCCCGTCTTCGTCGTAGTTCATGCGGGCCGCGGAGATCGACCACCGCTCTGTCGCGCTCTCCGTCCCGGTTTCGCCGGCGGTTGCGGTCCGTGGCAGCGGCTGGGAGTGCCAGACAGTCCGGACGTCACCGTTCGCGACCATCCGGCGGCGGTCCTCCGTGATGCGCAACTGGGCCGCCGCGAGGAGGTCGGGGCCGCGCCGCACCTCCACGCCGTCGCGGAACCGGCTCTCACCCGCTTCGCAGAGCAGCGCTTCACCGGCCGTGATGACCGAGGCGCCGCCATCGGAAGCCCCTCCTTCCGACGGAGACACGCCGCCGAACGGCAGTGCGCCAGCGCCGGCGTCGCCGCCGCCGTCGAGCGTGAGGCGCACTCCTCCACTCGCCTCGGCACATCCGTTCCCCTGGTCGAAGAGGACCCTGTTGCCTTCGAGTTCTCCCTGGGCGAGAACCAGCTTTGCGGGCTGGCCACGAAAGTCGACGCGTTGCGTCGAGGGATCGATCGTCGCCTCTTCGGCGCGGGCGAACACCGTCGTTTCGCTTCGATCGGTCAGTTCCACGTTGCCCCCAAGCGTCAGTTCGACAAGGACACCTTCCTCGTCGAAGCGTCCGGCGGCAACGACGCTCGATGCCTGTCGGAGCGGACGTTGTCTGTCCGGCACGAGTTCGTGAAGCTCGACCCTGCCCCGCGACGAGAACCCGGCCAGCACGCCTTCCAGGAAGCTGAACTCGAGGAACCTTGCCCGGATGCGGCGCTGCGACCCGTCTCCATAGTCGATCCGCAACACGGCGGGGCCGCCCCAGCTCGGACCGCTCAGGTCGATCCGGCTCGGAGCCTGGGCGTCGTCGAATTGGACGTCCAGGGCATCACCGCGCAGGACGAGGGTGGATTTCCCCGCCAGACGGCCGGTGCCTTCGACGTCGGGTTCCGTGGTTTCGAGCGGAGCCCTCAACTCGATCTCACCTCGCGCCTCGAGCCCCGCCAGGCCGCCGGCCTCCCCCTCATGCAGGGTCAACGAGCGGGCCACGAGCGTGAAGCGCCCGATCGCCATCTCGGCTCCGCCGAGCGCCCGTACGATCCCCTCGCGCCAGCGGTACTCCAGGGTCTCGGCGGCAAGGGAGAGCGACGCGGACGGGTCGGCCTCGACGCCACTGTCGGACTCCTCCGCGCCGCCCAGGCGAACGCCGCCGCCCATGCGGGCAATCTCCTCGCGGAAGTCCATCCGAAGGTCGTCGCCCTGAACGGTGACGCCCTCGAAACGGAAGCGGCTGTCGTCCGCCGCGGTCAGGACCATGCCGCCCGCCGCCAGCTCCAGCCAGTCGGCATCGACAGCCAGCCCGTTGGTTCCCTGGAGAGCGACCGAACCCTCAAGGTGGGTCGCGCTCGTCTCCTCGTTGTAGGTCGCGCCGTCGGCGCGCAGGGAGTAGTGGTCATCGCCCTGCGGATATGCGACCTCGACCTGACTGAGATTCACGTTTCCCTGGTCGTCCGAACTCGTCTGTGCCCCGCGGATGCGGAATACCTCGATTCCCTCGCGCTCGAGCGTCGACTCGAACTCCTCCGCACTGAGCTGGGCCGTCTCGGTGACCGCTTCCGGTTCGTCAATGGCTTCGACGGTTTCCTCGGCGCCGGCATCCGCTTTGGCTGCGGCAAGCTCCTCCCGTCCCTGAAGGAACAGCGCGGTCAGGCCGCCGACGCCGGAGACCAGCGCCAGCAGCAGGGCGGCCCTCAGCAGGCGGTTGCGCAGTTGCCGGCGGCGGCCGAAGTTCGGAGCGCGCCGGCGCCGCGGTCCGTAGGCGGAGCCGGGCCCTTCCGCCGGGGACGCCGCCTCCGAGGAAGTTGTCTCCTGCGGCTCGTGAGGAGCATCCGGCGTCATGCCGACATTCTACGTTCCCTCGTCTCATGGCTTCCGGTCCGCCGGGCGTCTTCGATTCTCACTACCGGACCACCCTGGTAGGAATCCCACTCCAGGGCGCCGAGAACCTCGAAACGACCGTCAAGACTCGCCGCCCGCCCCTTCCAGCCCCATCCGAGGAGCCAGACGGGCCTGCTTCCTTCCGAGCCCCCATCGCCGGCAGCCCGGACGCGAAGCTTGACGTGGTCTTCGCCGAACTCACGCAGCGGGCCGGCACGTTCGAGCGGACCGAGCCGGATCAGGGGCCGGCGGTTGGCTTCCCCGTGCGGCTCCAGCCTGGCCAACTCCGCGTAGAGTTCCGAACCGATCTGCCCGGCGGAAAGCTCCAGTTCATACTGGCGCCGGCGCACGAGGATCTCTGGCGGCCACTCGGCGGCTTCTTCCATTGCGCTCCTGAGGTCCGGCAACTCGGAAACCGCCACGGAAAGGCCGATCGCCTGGGGATGGCCGCCGAAACGGATCGTCCGATCCTGAAAACCGGCCACGAAGGAATGAAGATCGAGGTCCGGGATGCTGCGGCCTGATCCGGTGCCGGTGTCCCCGTCCACTCCCAGGAGGATCACCGGGCGGTGGAGGTCCCGCGCAAGGCGCCCGGCAGCGATCCCCACGACGCCGCGGTGCCATTCCGGGCTCCAGGCCACCAGAACGCCTGGCAGCGGGTCACGGGCAGCAAAGAACTCGGCGGCCTGCTTGACGACCCGCCGCTCCTCGGCCTGACGGTTGCGGTTCAGGGCATCGAGCTCGCCGGCGAGACGATCCGCCTCCGTCGAATCCGTCGTCAGGAGCAATCGAAGCGCGAGCTCGGCGTCGGCGAGTCGCCCGGCGGCGTTGATCCGCGGTCCAAGGCGGAACGCGACCTCGGTCGACGATACGGAGCCCCGGACGCGCGCCACGCGCTTCAGCGCCCGCAGTCCCGGAGAGCGCGCTTCCGAGAGGGCCCGAAGGCCAAGTGCGGCGATCACGCGGTTCTCTCCCACCAGTGGCACGACGTCGGCGATCGTCCCCAGGCACGCGACGCGCAGCAGAGCAGCCAGCGGCTCGGCCCGACCGCTGCGCCGCAGCACCCCCTGCGCCAGCTTGAAGGCGAGTCCGGCCCCGCAGAGGTGCCGGAACGGATAGTCGCAGTCGTCCTGGAGCGGATTGATCTGGATCGCCTGCGAGGGGAAGTCGCTGCCGACCACGTGGTGGTCGGTCACGATCACGTCGATGCCGCGCTCGATCGCCGCCAGCACCGCACCGCCGGAAGTCGTTCCGCAGTCCACGGTGACGATCAGGGAAGCCCCGGCGCGATGCGCCTTGTCCACCTGGAGGACCTGGAAGCCGTAGCCTTCCGTGAGCCGCTTCGGCAGGATCGGAACAACCTTCGCACCAAGCGCCCGCGACACCGCGGTGAGGAGGGCGCAGGCGGTCACGCCGTCCACGTCGTAGTCTCCGACGACGGCCACCGTTGCGCCGTCCCGGCAGGCTCTCCGCAGCCGTTCCACCGCTTCCTCCATGCCGTGCAGCAGGAAGGGATCGTGGAGCCCTCGCCGATGGGGCGCGAGGAACGCGTCCGCTTCCGAGGGTGTGCTGACACCTCTACGGGCGAGCGGCGCCGACAGCAGGCCGTAGCCCGCCTCCGCCAGCGTCCCGGCTGCTCCGGGCGTCGCCTTCTCCAGCCACTCCGCCCTGTCGATTCGTCTCTCCTCCACGACAGGTCGACCCGTCACATCAGGTCCTGAGGGTCGACATCGACCGTGAGGTCGGCCGCCGGCGCGGGCGCCACGGCCCTCGCCAGACGCCTCAGCTCCCCTCCGTTCGCCGAGCGCATCAGGAACTGGAAGCGCCATAGCCCCTTGAGGCGCTCCAGGGGCGCCGGCGCGGGCCCCGAGAAGCGGACCCGCGCGGCGAGTTCGTGGCTGCGGGCCGCGGCCGCCAACTCCTCGATCCGGGAACGGCCCCGGTGACGGTTCCGGTCGCGCACGACGAGCTGGACCATGCGGGTGAACGGCGGGTAGTGGAAGGTTCTGCGAAAGCGCATCTCGTGGCGGGCGAAGGCCTCGTCGTCCTGGTTCAGGACGGCCTGAATCGCGTAGTGGTCCGGATGGTATGTCTGAATCACGAAGCGGCCGGCGCGCTCGCCTCGGCCGGCGCGGCCGGCAAGCTGCGTCAGGAGGGCGTAGCTCCGTTCGGCCGCGCGGAAATCCGGGAACCCGAGGTAGGAGTCGGCGGTCAGCACGGCCGCGAGAGCGACGTTCGGGAAGTGGTGTCCCTTGGAGATCATCTGGGTGCCGATCAGGATGTCGGTCTTCCCGGAGCGAAACCGTTCGAGTACCGCGGCGGCGCCTCCGACTCGACGTGTCGTGTCGCGGTCCAGCACGTCCACGGCAGCCTCCGGAAAGCGCTTCCGGACCTCCTCCTCCACCCGCTCCGTGCCCGCCCCGATCGGTTGCAGCGCATCCTCTCCACACTCGGGACAGACGCTCGGAACCGGAGTGTGGCCGCCGCAGTAGTGGCAGATCAGTCGTCCTTCGCGGCGGTGGTAGTTCTTCGGCAGGCCGCAGTCCTCGCACGGCATGTTCTCGCCGCAGGCGCGACAGAGCAGTTGCGGCGAGTAACCGCGACGGTTGCGCAGCAGGATGACCTGCTCGCCGCGCTGCAGACTGTTCTCCACCTCCTGGACCAGCCGCCGCGAGAAGGCGACGTCGCCGGGCCGGCGCGGCCGGTCACCGGGCTCCTTGCGCAGGTCGACGAGGATCGCCTCCGGAAGCGCCCCGACGCCCACCCGGGCGGTCAGACGGAGCTCGCGATACCGACCCCGCTCGACGTTCAGGCGGGTTTCGAGACTCGGCGTCGCGGAAACCAGGAGAGCTGTCGCCGCCGAGGTTCTGGCTCGCACCAGGGCCAGATCCCGTCCGCTGTACCGTGGACGCGTGTCCTGCTTGTAGGCGCCGTCCTGTTCCTCGTCCACGACGATCAGGCCCAGGTTCCGGGCGGGAGCGAAGACCGCGGAACGGGGACCGATGACGACTCGAGCCTCGCCGCCGCGGATCCGCTCCCACTCCTGGCGTCGTTCAGCGCTACCGAGATTCGAATGCAGCATGGCGACCCGGTCGCGGAAGCGTTCCTGGAGGGCGCGGGCCAGTGCCGGGACCAGAGCGATCTCGGGCACGAGGACGACAACGGACCGGCTCTCCTCGAGGGCCGCGGCGGCCCCCCGCAGGTACACCTCCGTCTTTCCCGAACCCGTCATTCCACCCAGGAAACAGGGCCGGAAGCGGCCGCTGCGGACCTGCTCCACGAGTTCCCGCGCGGCCGCCGCCTGATCCGGCCGTAGCGCGAAAGGCGCCGGACCGGCGTCCCCCTGGAGGCGGTGGCGCGCGAGATCGATCGCCTCGATCTGGGTGAAGGAACGAAGGACGCCGAGCCTCACCAACCGGCGCACGACCGCCGCCGAACAATCGACCCCGTCGCGCACTTCCCGAATCGTGGCCGGCCGGCCGAGAGCCGCCAGATACTCGACGACCGCCCTGCCGGCCGGCGAGCGGCCGCAAGCGTCGAGTTGGCTCTCGCGGTCTCCCGACGGCAGCTCGACCGCCTGGCGGTAGCGGGCGCTCCGTCCGCCCGGCTCGTGAATCCGGAGGTGTCGGCCTTCGCGCCAGTGATCGATCCGGTCCGGCAACGTGGGTTCGCCGAGTTCGGCCCAGACTTCGGTCAGGGCGACGCGTCCCCGCTCCAGCAGGAACCGCTGGAACGCCCGGTCCGCCGGATCGCGGCAATCGGCCAGCGCTCCGCGGTTCGTGAGTTCCACGCGGCGGTCCCCCCAGGCAGGAAGCGCTCCCGGCAGCAGGGTCCTCAGCACTTCGCCGATAGGCGCCGCGTAGTAGGACGCCGTGAACTCGGCGAGCCTCATCAGGTCGTCGGGCAGCAGCGGCTCGAAATCGATCACCGACTCGATCGACCGCAATTCACCGGCCAGACCGGCGGGCGGCGCCGACGGCAGATCGACGATCCAGCCGACGAGGCGGCGCCGTCCGACTGGTACCCGGACGCGCACTCCAACCCGGGCGAGCCCACGCCACGGCCGCGGCACCCTGTAGGTCAGGGGTTCGGGCAGCGGCAGAGGAACCGCGACGGCAACGTACCGGGCCGCCTCAATCGTGGGCGGTTCGGTCCTCATTCAGGCAGTTTCCACACACGCCGGCCGTCAACTGGGCCTCGGGCACGTGGACTCCGCAGCGCCGGCACCGGAGAAGGGCCTTCGGTTGGCCGCCTGACGTCGGCGCGGCGCTGCTGCGCGGCGGTCCTCTTCGGGCGGAAGGATTGCCGTCCGCCGTACGGCGCAAGACTTGCAGCAGCCTCAGCAGGGAACGTGCTTCCGCGGCCCGGGGCGACCGCAGCGCTCCGCGGATCATCCGCGCAATCCACATCCAGGCCAGCAGGATGGCGATCAGTATGACGAGGAGCTTTGTCACCGTCTCGCGAACCCGTTGCGGTCTTCGGGTTGAACGCCCGGCTTCTGATCGAACCTGCCCTGGTCGGGTGTCAGGAGCCGGGACTGCGGCGGCCGTGCGGGCTCAACTCGCCTTGGCCTTGGAGATCTTGTCCAGGCTGGTAGTGAGCGCCTTCTCGACCAGCTCCTCGGCGCTCTCTTCGCTGATCTCACGGACGTGAAGCACCTCACTCACGATGAAGTACCTGGCCTTCTCGTACATCTTCTTTTCGCGGAACGAGAGGCTTTTCTTCTGACTCACCAGACGGAGATTCTTGAGGACCTCGGCAGCATCGGTCAGCTCACCGGTCCGCATCTTGTCCAGATTCTGCTTGTAGCGCCCCTTCCAGTCCTTGTAGACGTCGATGTTGCCGTCCTCGATCAGGGCGAGGAGGTCCTTGATCTCCCGCTCCTTGGCCAGGCGTCGCAGGCCGACGCGGTCCAGGTTCTCTTCGGGAACCATCACTTTGGAGTCGTTCGCCAGCAGGCGGAGGTGGTAGTAGGTCTGCTTCTCACCGCCATCCGGTGCACTCACCGCGATTCGCTCTACTACACTGACCCCGTGGTTGGGGTACACGACCTTCTCACCCACTCGGAACACTCTGATCTCCCTTCAAACTGGTGGCAGGTACACACTTCGGCAGGATCGCCGGAACGCTGTCTTCAGTTCCGGGATCGGCCGCGAGTTGCTTGTCTGGCGCTGTGTGCCTAAGTTACAGAAAATCACGCAGTTAACGGTCGCTGATTGTAGCCGCGGAGGGCTCTGTCGTCAAGTTGTTCCCGCCCCGTTTGCGCCAGCGCCGGACGGCTGGCTCTAAGTCACTGACACCGCTGGGTTTGACGGCTTCAGGCTGGAACTGGGCCAGCGGTCCTGCTACTGTCCGTCACCTTCTCCGCGTGAGCGCTCTGCTCGCGCAGCTTCGTGCCGGAGTGGCGGAATGGCAGACGCAGGGGACTCAAAATCCCCCGCCCTTTACGGGCATGTGGGTTCGACTCCCACCTCCGGCACCAGTCTGGCCTGGGCGCAACGCGTCCCCTGTCGGGGACTCCAGTAACTCCTGCGCCCGCAAGGGCGTGTGGGTTCGACTCCCACCTCCGGCACCACGCCTTTCCACGTAGCACGTCCCCTGTCGGGGACTCCAGTAACTCCTGCGCCCGTAAGGGCGTGTGGGTTCGACTCCCACCTCCGGCACCACCACGGCCTTGCGCAGGCTCCTAGCTCTCGGGGTCGGCGTCGTCGACGAGCTCGATGCCTTCCTGCTCCAGCAGGACGCCGATCGCCCGGAAGTAGGCCAGTAGAGCCCGACGGTAGCCCGTGATGGCTTCGACTTCGCGGCTGCGGGCCGCCGTCAGGTCCTCCTGGATCTCGAGGACCTGGAAGCTGGTCCAGAGCCCGTTCTCGTAGCGCTTCTGGGCGGCGTCCAGGTTCTTCTCCGCCAGTTCCCGCGACACCCGGGCCGAGTCGATCTGCTTGCCCGCGGTCTCCACGCCCCGCGCCGCCGTCCGCACCTCGGTCCGGATCGTCAGCATCAGGTCCTGCAGTTCCAGCCGCCCCTGGTCGAGCGACAGGTCGGCTATCCGGCTCTGCGCCCTCGCCGCGCGGTTCTGGAGCGGCTTCGACAGGTTCAGTCCCACGGTCCAGCCCTCGAAGACCTGACCCAGAATCCCGTCGTAGAACTGACCGAGCGTCGACAGGAAGTCGAGGGAGTCGACGCGGATGTACTCCTCCGGACAGGGTTCGAAGAGATCCGCGATGCTGGGCGGACCGGGCCGCTCGCAGGCGGTCCGGTCGCCACCGAGGGCGTTCCGGCCGTAGCTCACGCTCAGGTTCAGGTCGGGCCTCCGCTGGTTGCGGAGAAAGCTGGAGTCGATCTCCAGCGTTTCGATCTGGAGTTCCTGGCGATCTATCTCGACTCGTTTGTTGAGCGCCGAACTCAAAGACGCTTCCAGGTCGATCGCGATCCGGGAGATCTCGGGCGATGTCGTCGGAACGATCTCCAGGTCCCAGAAAGACCGCTCGTCCAGGTTCAGCAGACGCCGCAGCTCGTCTGCCGCGTCCTCGATCAGCGCCTGGACCCGGATGATCTCCTCCTCGCGGGTCGCGATCCCGGCCTCGCTCTGAACGAGTTCGAGCGGCGCCAACGTTCCCACCTCGATCTGGATGCGGTTCATCTCGTGCAGTTCGCGCGCCAGGGCCAGACTCTCCTCGGCGACCTTCAGTTGCTCGAGGGCCTCCACCAGCGCCCAGTAGCCGTTGGCCACCGTCTGCACCGTGTCGATCACCTGGACCGCGAGATCTCCCATGCTGATGTCGCTGTTCAGGCGGGCGACCGCCAGGTTCCGCTCGGTGATCCGCTTGCCCCGGTTCCGCAGCAGCGGCTGGTCGAACGCGAACTGCAGGCTGGACCGCAGGCTCGGGTTGATGTCCGAGAACCGGGAGTTGGACGAAGACCGGCTGTTCTGCCAGTTGATGGAGAACGTACCGCCCGACGAAACCGGCTGCTGGAGTTCGACATTCGCGGTGATCGTCTCGTTTTCGGTGACCAGGGCGCCGTCGAGCTGCGAGGCCGAGGGCCGGCTGTCGCTGTTGACGTTGGTGTTGACTCCGAGCACCGTGTCGTAGATGCCGTACGCCTGGTTGATCTGGAACAGCGACTGGGAGCGCTGGTAGCGCTGGACCAGCAGTCCGAGGTTGTTCTGCAGGGCGATCGCGATCGCCCGGTCCAGTTCCAGCCGGAGCTGCCCGTCGGCGATGTCCAGATCCGGTGGGACCGGCTCGGTGATCCAGGTCGAACCGACCTGCACCTGCCCCGCTGCCGGGGGGGCCCAGACGGCGGCCGGGACGAGGACGGTGCAGAGGGCGAGGATCGGCGCCGCGGACTTGCGGACGCTCTGCTTTGGGAACAGGTTCATCGGGCTGTGTTCCTTCCTTCGACGGCGCCCTGACCGCAACGGGCACGGCGCGTCGTGTCTTTCCTCTTTGACGCGAGAGGCGCGAGGTTGTTTCAACAACCCTACGCCGGATCCTGCCGGAGCGCCGGTCCGGCGCGCCGGGCGGGCAAGCCTAAGCGATGCCGGGGCGAGGCCCGGGGAGACCGGCGCCGAGGGCACCCGGCGACCGTCAGCCGTCGACCAGCCCGAGAGCGATACGACGCGCTTCCTCAAGGGTGCCGGCCTGCCGCTCCGGGGCGAGATTCCGAAGAATGTCGAGCGTTCGGAGAGTCCTCGCGACGGATCCCGTGAGACCGCAGACGACGACGTCCGTCTGTTCGACCGAGGCCACCTTCAGGAGGCGCTGGATCACCATTGCCGCGCTGTCGTCGAGATAGATCGCATCCGAGAAATCGAAGATGACGACCTCGTGGTCCTTGATGTCGCCGCCGATCACCGTCGTCAACTTGCTCGAGGAGGCGACCGTGAGGGTCCCCTTGAGGGCCACCAGGCCGATCCGCGCCGAATAGGGGTCGACGCTGGCTCGCTCCTCGCGCTCGCTGACGAACGTCCGGTCGAGGAGCGGGACCGAGATCACGCTGTCGAGCTCAAGCCCCTCCAGACGCCGCGCATGCGCCATCCCCGCCGCGATCAGACCCACGGCGACCGCCGTGACGAGGTCGACGAAGACCGTCAGACCCAACGTCAACAGCATGACGAAGAGGTGCTCCCGGCGGATTCGGTGAATGCGCGCGAGCAGCGGCCAGTCGATGATGTCCCACCCCACTTTCATCATGATCGCCGCCAGAACGGCGTGGGGAACCGGTTCGACCAGCGGCCCGAGGCCCAGAGCGAGAAGCAGGAGGAAGAGCGCACGCAGAGCGCCGGACACGGGTGTCGAGCCGCCGGCGCGGATGTTCACGACCGTTCCCATCGTGGCGCCCGCGCCCGGCAGGCCACCGAGCACTCCGGAGATCATGTTGCCGATGCCCTGGCCGACCAGTTCGCGGTTCGGGTTATGGCGCGTGCCCGTCAGCGAGTCGGCTACCAGCGATGTCAGGAGGCTGTCGACCGACCCCAGCAGCGCGAGGATCAGGGCCGGCTGGAACGCCTGCAGCAGGAAGCCCGCGCTCGGCAGACCGATCTTGAGCGTCGGCAGTCCCGCAGGGACGGGACCGAGGGCCGGAGCACCGCTCAACCACAGGATGCCCACGGCGGAACCGAGAACGAGGGCGAGCAGGGGCCCCGGGAAGTACCGCGAAAGCCGGCGGGGCCAAAGGAAGCCGGCCGCCAGGGTTACGCCCCCGATGGCGACAGCGCTCAGGTTCGCACCCGCCGCGGCTTCCGGCATCGCGCGAACGGCGCCCAGCGCTCCACCAGCCGCGGGAGAGGCGCCGAGGAACGGTAGGACCTGGATCAGGATGACGATGACGCCGATTCCGGACATGAAACCGGAGACGACGACGTACGGCGTGTACGCCACGAAACGGCCGATCCTCGCCAGGCCCAGCAGCATCTGGAGCAGGCCACCCAGCACGACGACGGTCAGCGCCTCGGTGAGGTCGGATGCATGGGTCGTGAGAATGACCGTCATGGCAACGGTCATCGGCGCGGTGGGCCCCGAGATCTGGGACCTCGTGCCGCCGAACACGGCGGCGAAGAAGCCCACGGCGATCGCGCCGTGGAGGCCCGCGACGGCGCCCATGCCGGAAGCGACGCCGAGCGCCAGAGCGACAGGCAGAGCGACGACGGTGGCCGTCAGCGCTCCGAACAGATCGCCGCGAAAAGTCGCAACGTCGTACTTCACGCCGGAGGCACTCCGACCGACAGTGCGGTCTCTCCTCCTGGCCCTCCGGTGCGCATCGTCCCGGGACTCCTCCTACCTGTGGACGCCATGCTACATTCCCGCCGCCATGCATGTCCTCGAAGGTCTTCCGGAGCCCCGCCGCGGCAAGGTTCGCGACATCTACGATCTCGGCGAGCGGCTGCTGCTGGTCGCCAGCGACCGCGTATCCGCCTACGACTTCGTCCTCTCTCCCGAGATTCCGGACAAGGGCAAGGTGCTGAACCAGTTGACGAACTTCTGGTTCGACCGGCTCGGCGACGTCATCCCGAATCACCTGATCGAGACCGACGTGCGCCGCTTCCCCGCCGACGTGCAGCCACACGCCGACTACCTGGACGGACGGTCGGTGCTCGTGAGAAAAGCGGAGGTCGTGCCTTACGAGTGTGTAGCCAGGGGCTACCTCGCCGGCAGCGCGTTCCGGGAGTATCAGGAGACGGGGCGCGCCTGCGGCCACGACCTGCCGGCCGGGATGGCCCGGGCCGCGCAACTGGAAGAAGCGATCTTCACGCCGGCAACGAAGGCCGAGGAAGGCCACGACGAGAACATCGACTACGACACCCTGGTCGAAGGCGTCGGCGACGACATGGCGGCGACCTTGCGGCGGGTGACGCTCGAGCTCTACAACCGCGGACGGGAGCTCGCGGCCGGCCGTGGCCTCATCCTCGCCGACACGAAGTTCGAGTTCGGCATGGTCGAGGACCGTCTGATCCTGATCGATGAGGTGCTGACTCCGGATTCATCGCGCTACTGGGACGCCGCCCAGTGGCGTCCGGGTACCGAGCCCGTCTCCTTCGACAAGCAACCGGTCCGCGACTGGGTCGCGGGGACCGGCTGGGACAAGGCCTCTCCGCCGCCGGAACTGACCCTCGAGGTCGTCAACGAGACGAGGGAGCGCTATCTCGACGCGTTCCGCCGTGTCACCGGCCGCGATCCGGTTCTCTAGCCCGGTCGCGGCGGTCGATCACGAGACGTGGCAGGCGGCGGCTGAGACCGCACCACACCTCGTAGGCCGCGATGCCGGCGCGGCCGGCCAGTTCGCCAACCCCGATCCGCTGCTTCCCCTGTCTTCCGAGCAGGACGCATTCGTCGCCGATCGCGGCGCCTGGAACCCGGGTGACGTCGACGGTCAGTGAATCCATGCTGATCTGACCGACGATCGGGCAACGCTCACCCCTGACCAGGACCTCGCCGCTGCCGAAGCCCGAGCTGAAACCGTCTCCATAGCCGATCCGGATCAGGGCGATCCTGGCCGAATCGGGCGCTCGCCAGGTGCGCCGGTAGCCCACGCCGGCGCCGGCCGGTACCGGCCGCACGTCGACGATCGGGGCCTTGAGGCTCATGACCGGCCGCAAGCCGGAGGTTTCCGAGCCATCGACCAGGGTCGCCAGGTCCAGCCCGTAGAGGGCTCCGCCGACCCGCACCGCGGTCCAGCGGGCGGAGGCGCGCCCGAGCGCCGCGGACGAGTTCGCGAGGTGTACGGGAACCGAACGGCGCTCACCGGGGTCGAGAAGCTCGAAGGCGTCGGCGAAGCGCCGCTCCTGTTCTCCGGTAAAGGAGCTTTCGGCCAGCTCGGACTCAGCCAGGTGAGACATCAGGCCCGCAAGCCGGAACTCCGGCGCGCTACGCAGGTCATCGAGCGCGGCCGGCCAGTCGCTCGGTTTCAGGCCGGCACGGCTCATGCCGGTGTCCAGTTCGACGACGACCTCCAGCGCCTCTTCCGCGCCAGCCCCGCGACGGCCCAGCCAGTCACTCCAGGCTGCGAGTTGCCCGAGGCGCGTGAGCACGGGCGTCGCGTTCCGGCGAACCACGCGGTCCAGGTCTTCGGACGATTCCGGGCCGCCGAACAGCAGGATGCGCCCGCCGTACCCGGCGTCGCGGAGCTCCTCGACTTCGGCGGCGACCGCCACCGCCAGGCCGTCGATGCCGAGCCGCTCGAGTTCCAGAGCCACGGCCGCCGCGCCGTGGCCGTAGGCGTCCGCCTTGACGACTCCGTAGACCGCCGCCTGACCGACCGACCGCCGCACCGCGCGAAGGTTGACCGCCAGGGCGCCGAGATCGATCTCGACCCGCGCGCCTGGGCTGCTGTTCAGTTCGGCCCCTCCGGCGGCGCGTGATGGCCGTCGTAGTTGCGGAAGGTCGTCGTGTCGCCGAGAAAGACGAGGCGCACGGAGCCCGTCTCACCATTCCGGTGCTTTGCGATGATCAGGTCGGCCAGTCCTTCGACGTCGGGATCCTCGGGCTCGTAGACCTCTTCGCGATAGACGAACATGACGATGTCGGCGTCCTGCTCGATGTTCCCCGACTCCCGGAGATCGGCGAGTTGCGGCCGGTGGTCCTTGCCTCTTCGCTCCGGTAGCCGCGAGAGCTGCGACAGGGCAACGACCGGCACCTCCAGTTCCTTGGCCAGCTGCTTCAGGCCTCGCGTGATGGCGCCAATCTCCAGGTTGCGGTTCTCGTACCGGCCGCCCGCGTTCATCAACTGGAGATAGTCGACGACCAGCAGGGAGAGGCCGCTCTGTACCTTCAGACGGCGCGCCTTGGACGCGACCTCGAGCAGGGACGGGTTCGCCGAGTCGTCGATGAACAGCGGGGAGTCACGGCTGTTGGAGACCGCCTGGTGCAGGCGGCTCCAGTCCCGGGGGGACAACTGGCCGCCGCGCAGCCGATGAAACGGGATGTCGGTTGTCGAACACAGGACCCGCATGGCGATCTCCCGCTCGCTCATCTCCAGCGAGAAGAAACCCGCGGCCCGCCCCTCCTGGTGGGCGACGTGAGCGGCTATGTTCAGCGCCAGACTCGTCTTGCCCATTCCCGGCCGGCCGGCGACAATGACCAGGTTTCCGGGCTGCAGGCCGTGGGTCATCCGGTCGAGGTCGACGAATCCGGTACGCAGGCCAGGGAAGTCGTTCGCCGCGCTCTGTTCGAGGTGCTCGATCGTCTCCCGGTAGATCTGGTCGAGCGGCACGAACGTCCTCGATACGGCCTCCTCGCTCAGGGCCATGACCTCGCGTTCCGCCTCGGCCAGGGCCTGCTGGGCTTCCAGGCCGCCGTCCAGCGCCGTCCTGTAGATCTTCGTGCAGGCGTCGATCAGACGCCGCCGCAGAGCTCGTTCCTTGATGATCTCGACGTAGGAGTCCACCCGGCCCAGGTCGGGCAGGTCGACCTCGAGCGTGGCCAGATAGGCCACGCCGCCAGCCGATTCGAACTCGCCGCGTTGCTCCAGTCGGGCCTGGAGCGTGCGCAGGTCGATGGGACTCTCCGCTTCCTGAAGCGCCAGCATCGCTTCGTACAGCAGTCGGTGGCGCTCGAAGTAGTAGTCCTCGGGCTTCAGTCGGCTGGAGGTAGCGGCCAGGTGCCGCTCCGCGTCGAGCAGGATCGCGGCCAGCACCGCACGCTCCGACTCCTCGCTGTGCGGCAGGCTGTGGGTGGTTTCGACCGGCGCGCGCACGATATCCCCGAGACGCCTAGCCTAGCGCCGCCACAAGCTCCAGAGGCGCCGCTGGCGAGCCTGCGGATTTCGTGCCCCGTGCCAAGATGAAGCGACGAGTCCATGGACCAACGTGCCTCTCCGTTCGCGTCGCTCGCTTGGCCGGCGCTGGTCTGTCTGGGGGTGTTGATCAGCGCCGCCGCGGCCGGCCAGGAGCCGGAGCGGGATCCGCCGGCCGGTTCGGAAGCCGACGCCGCCGACACCGCCGCGGAGGAGGCCGATCCCTGCGCTTCCGAGTACCTGGAGGGACGATCGTGGATCGACTGGCTGAACCGCGGCCTGCACCGCACCGCCTGCGAGACAGCCCTGTGGTTCGACCACCTCTTCGGCGACTACCGCCTGGACGAGAAGCTGGAAGCGACATACGGGCGCGCCTTCGTTGGAGTGGTCTGGGACGAGGACTACGGGTTCGAGGACGACCTGAGTTTTCGCGCCCGCCTCCACTTCCCGAACATGGAACGCCGTCTCAACGCCTTCATCGGTCGCGACGACCGGGATGACCTCCTGGAAGACGCCCAGCGCCGCGGGGCGACTTCCCTGCCGCGAATGTTCGACCCCGAAGACGACGAGTGGCTGGTGGGACTCGGCTACCGGCCGATCTCGAGCCGCAACAGCGACCTCGACTTCGACCTCGGCATGAACTTCAACTTTCCCGTCGAGCCCTGGGTCCGGGCTCGCTACAAGCATCGTTCCTTTCTCTCGGAGACGGATCTGGTCCGCTTCCGGCACACCCTGTTCTGGGAGCGGGACGACGGCTGGGGGCTGGCGACCCGGATCGACTACGAGCACGCCTTCCCGGCCGGATCCATGCTGAGATGGCGCGGCGCCGGCAAGGTCTCGGACATCACCAGGGGGGCGGACTGGTTCACCGAGTTGAGCTACTACCATCGGCTGGGCCGCCGCCGCGCCCTCGCGCACCAGATCGGCGCCAACGGCGAGACCGGCGCGCCGGTTCTCGTCGAGAACTACTTCGTGCGGTTCATCTTCCGGCAGCAGATCCTCCGGGAGTGGCTCTTCCTCGAGGTCGGTCCGGGCCTGGCCTGGCGTCGCGAGGAACCCGGCCGGCCCAGGGACTCCGTGCCGATCCTGCGTTTCGGGGTCGAGATGCTGTTCGGAGACTACCGGGGCCAGGGCACCGCCGCGCCGGTTCCGGGCGGATAGAGTCCACGGCCACGGGAACCAGGAAGCGAGGAGTGAGATGAGCGACGGCGGTCCGGGCAACGGCGAAGTGACGGTGGCGATCGGGGACGACCTCGTCGCCGAGATCGAGATTCACCGGCCGCCCAACAACTTCTTCGATCTCGACCTGATCGACCAACTGGCGACGGCGATCGGCGAGCTGGACGAGCGGGACGACTGCCGCGCGGCCGTGCTCTGCTCGGAGGGCAAGCACTTCTGCGCCGGCGCGAACCTGAACGCGGGGCGGGACGCGACCGGCGACGGCGGTGAGCGCCATCTTTACGACGAGGCCGTTCGCCTGTTCGACACGAAGACGCCGATCGTCGCGGCCGTCCAGGGCGCGGCCGTCGGCGGCGGCCTGGGACTGGCGCTGATGCCGGACTTCCGGGTGGCCTGTCCCGAGGCGCGCTTCTCCGCCAACTTCGCTCGCCTGGGGTTCGTTCAGGGCTTCGGTCTGACCGTGACGCTGCCGCGCCTCGTCGGCCGCCAGCGGGCGATGGAGATGTTCTACACCGGCCGCCGGGTCAAGGGCGAGGAGGCCCTCCGCATCGGTCTCTGCGACGACCTCGTGCCGCTGGACCAGGTACGCGCGCGTGCGAGGGAGCTTGCCGGCGAGATCGCCGTCTCGGCGCCGCTCGCGGTCCGTTCGATCCGGGAGATGATGCGCGGACGCCTGGCGGCGGAGATCCGCGCCGCCACGGACCACGAAAAGGCTGAGCAGAACCGGCTGCGGCAGACCGCGGACTTCGCGGAAGGGGTCCGAGCCATGACCGAACGGCGCCCGCCGCGATTCGTCGGCGCCTGACCTGCTAGTCAGGCGCCGGCTGCCGAGGCGAGGACGAAGGTCAGCCAGGCGCTCAGCCAGGCCAGGCCGTTCATGTACGCGAACGTGAAGGCCGGCCATCGCCAACCCCCGGTTTCCCGTCGGATCACGGCCAGCGTCGACATGCACTGCATCGCGAAAGCGAAGTAGACCAGCAGTGCAAGCGCCGAAGCCCGCGACAGGAGCGGTGGCGCGCCGCCTTCCCCGCTGCCGGCCAGCAGGACGCCGAGACCCTCTCCGTCCTCCCCCTCGTGGGCGTAGATCTGCGCCAGGGTGGCGACCATCACTTCGCGGGCAGCCTGCGAGGCGACCAGGCCGACGTTGATCCGCCAGTCGAAGTCCATGGGCGCGAACACGGGTTCCAGCAGCCGCCCGGCGGAAGCCGCGTAGCTCCCCTCCAGCACCGCCCGCTGATTCTCCGTCACGGAGAGTTGAGGGTCGGCCGGACGCCGCGGCAGGTTGAGCAGGAACCAGAGAATGACGCTGGCGGCCAGGATGATCGTGCCGGCTCGGCGCAGGAACAGCTTCGCGCGGTCCCACACGCCGAGAGCGATGTCGCTGGGCCGGGGCAACCGGTACGGCGGCAGTTCGAGGTAGAACGGCAACGTGGCGCCGCGCAGCAGACCGCGCTTGAACACGGCCGCCGACAGCAATGCGGCCCCGGTGCCCAGGAAGTAGAGGCCCGTCAGGGTGAGCCCCTGCCAGGTGAAGGGACCCAACACCGGGTCGGCGGGGATGAAGGCCGCGATCAGCAGGATGTAGACGGGCAGACGGGCCGAGCAGGTCGCGAACGGAGCGACCAGGATCGTCGTCAGTCGATCGCGCGGCGAGGGAATCGTCCGGGTCGCCATGATGCCTGGAACCGCGCATGCATAGGAGGACAGGAGGGCGATGAAACAGCGGCCCTCCAGCCCGACCCAGCCCATCACGCGGTCGACGACGAACGCGGCCCGGGCCATGTAACCGCAGGCTTCAAGGAACAGGATGACCGTGAACAGGAGCACGATCTGCGGGAGGAAGACGATCACCGCGCCGACACCGCGGATCACGCCGTCGGCAAGAAGCCTGGTGAACGCCGTGTCCGGCAGCGTTGCCAGGATCTGGTCCGCGAGCCCGTCCATCAGCCCGGACAGGAAGTCCATGGCGGGAGTGGCCCAGGTGAAGATGGCCTGGAAGAAGAACCCCACGAAGACCAGAAAGACCGCGGAACCGATGGCCGGGTGAAGCAGGAAGCGGTCCAGGCGCCGGGTCCAGCGGTTCGGTTCCGGAGCCTGCCGGCGGCAGGCCCCCAGAACGTCGCGCGCCCAGCCGAATCGGTCCTCCGGCGTCTTCGCCTCCGCGCCGTGCAGCAGGCCGGGTCCCGGGGTCCAGTCCCAGGGCGAACTGACCAGCGCGCCGAGATCGTCGATGCCGAGGCCGCGGTTGCCGACCACTCCGACCACCGGCACACCGAGTTCGTCCTGAAGTTCCTTCGGGTCGATCTCGCCGTGTCGCGCCTTCAGTTCGTCGATCATCGTCAGGGCGACACAGACCGGAAGGCCCAGGCCGGCGGCTTCGGCCAGGAGAGGCAACCCCCGTTCGATCGTCGTGGCGTCGACGACCACGACGACGCCGTCCGGCGGCGCCTCGCCGAAGCCGCCCTCGAGCACCCGGACCGCGACCGTCTCGTCTTCCGATTGCGGCTCCAGACTGTATACGCCGGGCAGGTCGACCAGCCGGACACCGTCGGCTCCGAACCTTCGCTGAAGATCGCCCTCACGGCGGTCGACCGTGACCCCCGGGTAGTTCCCCGCCTTGGCCCGATGCCCCGTGAGGGCGTTGAACAGCGTCGTCTTGCCCGAGTTCGGCGCCCCCAGAATCGCGATACGCCCCGGCCGCCTCGGCGGCGTGGTCGGTCGCAGCCGGACCAGTGTCGTCATGCGCCGGCCCGATGGACCCGGATCCGCCGCGCCTCGCTGCGGCGCAGACTCAGGAGCGCGCCGCGAAGCTCGTACATCGCGGGATCGCCGAGCGGCGCCCGGCGAATGAACCGGACCGGCGCCCCGGCGCAGAAGCCGATCTCCCGGAGGCGCCTGCTGTCGGCGCCGGTGCCGGTTACCCCGGCGATCTCAAGCAATCGCCCGTCGCTGGCGTCGGCCACGTCGGCCAGGGTTCGGTCCATTTCGGACCGGGAGAGTACCAGTTGCGGGCAGAGGTTGCCCGCGCCTCCGGAGAACGCTGGTGCCGGAGGCGGGATTCGAACCCGCACGCCCCTGAAGGCGGAGGATTTTAAGTCCTCTGCGTCTGCCGTTCCGCCACTCCGGCCCTTGCGTCGCGAGTCGAGATTCTGGAGGCGACGGCCGGATTCGAACCGGCGAATAAGGGTTTTGCAGACCCTCGCCTTACCACTTGGCCACGTCGCCTCTGGGGACCTCGCCGCCGGTTTCAGGCCGCGTGGATCGCGTGGAGCGGGAAACGGGATTCGAACCCGCGACCCCAACCTTGGCAAGGTTGTGCTCTACCACTGAGCTATTCCCGCGCCCGAGCGAACCCGGCCGTGCAACCGGCAGGCCCTGATCCGCGAGAATACGGTTCCCTTCTGGACAGTGTCAACTCGCAGCGCGGGTCAGAGCCAACTCCGGCGCCCGGCGTCGTCGACGGTGAAGGCGTCGGGATAGTGAGTGAAGGTCCAGCCGCCTTCGTCGTCCGACCAGGTCGCCGTCACGACGTCGAAGCGGCACGGACGCCGCCGGAGAGGCGCCCGTTCCGGCTGGCACAGGAAGGCCTCCGCGCCTCGCACCAGGCGCCCCCGCTTGCGGCGGTCCACCGCCGCGGCGGCGCCGCCGAATCGCGGGTCGAATCGCGCCTTGACCTCGACGAAGCAGAGCGTGTCGCCGTCCAGCGTGATCAGGTCGAGTTCCCCGACCGGCGAGTTGAAGTTCCGCTCCAGGATCCGGTGGCCTCCGGCCTCCAGCAGCTCGGCCGCGGCCCGCTCGGCCTCCGCGCCGCTCAGGCGCGGCGGCGATCCCGTACCAGCGCACACGGCAACGGCGCCCGGTCGGCTCAGCCTCGCTTCCAGCGGCTGCCGCCCGGGGCGTCCTCCACCACCACTCCGGCTTCGCTCAACTGGTCGCGAATCCGGTCCGCGGCAGCAAAGTCGCGGGTGGCCCTCGCCTCGCTCCTCGCCTCGACCAGGGCGTCGATCTCCGCGTCGCTCAGCCCGCCCCCGCCTTCCGTGGCCCCGGCCCAGTCGCCGGTATCGAGTACGGCCAGGACCTGATCGGCCCGGTCCAGGGCGGCCTGGACCCGGGTCCTGCCGCCAGGTGGCAGGCCGTGGTCGATGAATCCGTTCACCGTATGCACGAACGTGAAGACCGCGCCCAGCGCGCCGGCGGTGTTCAGGTCGTCGGCCAGAGCCGTCGCGAAGGCGTCCTCGAAGCGGCTGGCGGCCTGGTCCATGGGCCCCGGATCGATCTCCTTTTCCACTTCGTGAGCGAGCCTGAAGCGCATGTCATCGATGCGCTTCAAGGCGCGCTCCGCAGCGGCCAGCTTGTCGAACGTGAAGTCCAGTTGCTGCCGGTAGTGCACCGACGCCAGCAGATAGCGGATCGAGCGGGCGGAAAGGCCGCGGTCGAGAAGATCGCCCAGGGTGTAGCAGTTGCCGAGGGACTTGGACATCTTCTCGCCGTCCACCGTCAGGTGCTCCGAATGGAGCCAGTAGCGCGCGAGCGGACAGCAGTTGGCCGACTCGCTCTGGGCGATCTCGTTCTCGTGATGGGGAAAGAGGTTGTCCACGCCGCCGCAGTGGATGTCGAACGTCTTGCCAAGGTACTTCTGACTCATCGCCGAGCATTCGATGTGCCATCCCGGCCGTCCCGGGCCCCATGGTGACGGCCACGCGGGTTCGCCCTCCTTCGCCCCCTTCCAGAGGACGAAGTCGCGCGCGTCCTCCTTGCCGTACTCGTCGCTCTGGACTCGCTCGCCGCGCCGAACATGATCGAGATCGATCCCCGACAGCTTTCCGTAGTCCTCGTCGGCGGCGATCCGGAAGAAGACCGAATCGTCGGCGCGGTAGGCGTAGCCCGCCACCAGCAGACGCTCGATCATGGCGATCATCTCCGCCACGTGCTCGGTCGCCCGTGGATAGTGCTCCACCCGCTCGATGCGAAGAGCGGCCAGGTCCTCGAAGAACGACGCCACATGGGGCGCGGTGAACGTCCCGATGTCGACTTCCGCCTCGAGGGCCGCGGCGATGATCTTGTCCTCGACGTCGGTGAGGTTCATCGCCTGCGTTACCCGGTAGCCGAAGAACCGGAGCGTGCGGCGCAGGAGGTCCTCGAAGATGAACGTGCGCAGGTTGCCGATGTGTACCCGGTCGTAGACCGTCGGGCCGCAGGTGTAGAGCCGGATGTGGCCCGGCTCGAGCGGCTCGAGTTCCTGCAGACGCCGTCCGAGGGAGTTGAAGAGTTTCACTGGCATCATCGGCAGCTCGGAGCGGTCGGGCCCGAAAGGGGCGACAGTAGCAACGCGCGTCGATCCGGGTCCAGGCGCCGAGCCACCCGTTCGAGAATCGACGTCAGAGGTCGACTACGACCGTTCCACCGTGCCAGTTCAGGGCCAGGCGGTCGCCGAAACTGTCGAAGGCCTCCTGACCGCTGAAGTCGAACCGGCCGGTGCCGTTGGCGATGGCGGCGAAGCGGGCGACGACGACGGCGCCTCCGCCAGACAGGCCGGCTACCGGCCCCAGGTGGGTGGCGCCCACGAGGAGTCGGCCCGCTGCCGTCTCCGTCACCTCCACGTTCGGGAAGACGCCCTGTCCGTGACTCTCGTAACGCAGCAGGTCCGCCGGAAACTGAAGTTCGAAGCTCAGGCCGTAGAGATCGTCGACGCCGACGGCGTAGACCTCGATCTCGAGCGCCGACCCGCTCGCGCCGCCACGGAGAGCGATCGCGGCGTGGTTGGGCGACGCAGGCGAGAAGCTGACCCCGCCGGTCCTCACCGGGTTCACCGGAGCGGTCGGACTTCCTCCCCCGCTGTCGCAGCCGAGCAGGAACACCGTGGCGAGGACCGTCGCTGCCATCGGAACGCGCACCGATTGCGGCGGACGCGGAGGTCTCAGTTGCCGCCGGCGACGGCCGGCTCGGGCGACCGCAGGCGGCGGAGGAAGCTCCGGGCGCGCTGGCGGCGCAATCCGCGGAGACGGTCGACGAACAGGATGCCGTCCAGGTGGTCCAGCTCGTGCTGGATCGCCCTCGCCTCGAGCTCGTCCGCGTCCATCTCGTACGCCCTCCCCTCCAGGTCGCGGGCCGCGACCCGGACGGAAGCGGGCCGGGTGACCTGCTCCGTGAAGTCGGGAATCGACAGACAGCCTTCGGTTTCCGTATCGACGCCCGCGGTATCGAGGATCTCCGGGTTCACGAGCACCCGGACCGCTCCCGGATCCACGCCCGCCGTGGCATCCACCACCGCGACGCGCAACTCCACGCCGACCTGCGGCGCCGCGAGGCCGACCCCGGGGGCATCGTGCATCGTCTGGATCATGTCCTCGACCAGCCGTCTCAGATCGGGACCGAAGTCGACCACAGGGGTGCATCGTGCCCGCAGCACCGGATCCGGGTACTGACGAATGGGAAGGACGGTCATGCGCTACCTGGACGACGCGGGGGCTGGTGGGATCATACGGGAGAAGGTGCCGACCAAGCCCCGATCGTCCCCTGGAGGTGACAGGCCTGTCCCACTCGAACCGCTCCGCTCCTTGTGGAGAGTGCGATGTCGCCTGCGGGTTCACCCCACCCCCTGGCACGCAGATTGCTGGAAGCCAGGAGTGGTAACTTCCCTTCGCTCCGATTCCTCAGGGGGACCGAGAGATGAGACACCCGCTTCCGATCAGCGTCCTCGCGCTGCCGATGGTCCTTGCCGCATCCGCCGTCTGGGCAGCGAACACTCCTGGCCAGGAACAGGCGGAGGGCCTGGCCGGCGTCTACAGTTTCGTCGGCGCGCTGGACGGAGACGCGACCCTGTTCGCGGCCCGTTCCGGCGCCCAGAGCGAGCTTGAACTCCACTTGCCGATCCTGCGGGGCGACCGGATCTGGACGACGCCGAGCGCGCGACTCGCCGTCCTCATGTCGGACCGATCGATCCTGGCCCTGGATCACGACTCGGAGATCACCCTCGAGCGCATTGCCGGATCGCCGGACGGCGAGGACCAGGACTCGCTCTACGTCCTCCACCGGGGCCGCCTGAGCCTGGAGGTCGCGGATCACCTTCTTGAATCGGAGTTGCCGGTGGTGGACACCGCCAACGCCAGGATCTACGTCAAGCAGGACGGTCGCTACCAGGTTCACAGCGACGGAAGCCGCTGGACCGAGGTGACGGTTCTTGCCGGATTCACGGAGGTCGTGACGCAGCGGGGGTCGGTCATCGTTCGTAGTGGCGAGACGCTCGTGGCCAACGGTCTCGACAACCCCTGGATCGAACTCCAGAACGGTGCAGGCGTGGCGGCGGCCGCGCTGGCTGACTGGACGGAAGGCCATCGGGCCAGTCTCGTGGCCTATGCCGCGGTCGATATCGGCGGCTACCGCGACACCCTGGGCGCGCATGGCGAGTGGGTCGAGGTCGACGATCGACGGGCCTGGAAGCCGCGCGTCGAGCAGAACTGGCAGCCCTACAGCCGGGGCCGGTGGACGGATACTCCCGCCGGGCTCTACTGGGTGGCTCGGGATCCCTGGGGTCCGCTCACCTACCACTACGGCAGCTGGAACATGCATCCGGCCTGGGGATGGATCTGGTTCCCGGGTCTGCGGTACGCCCCCAGTCATGTCTACTGGTACTGGGGGCCGTCCTACGTCGGCTGGATTCCGCGCGGTTACTACCAGCACTACTACCGGGGGCTGGGCTATGGCCTCCGTTTCGGGCTCTACGGTTGGGCGGGCGGCTACTGGGATCCGTTCAATACCTGGATCTTCTGCCCGACCGGCTACTTTGGCTACGGGCGGGGCTACACCTACGGCCGTTCCCTTCGGCGCCACCATCCCCAGCTCGAGCGCGGCATCATCACGACGGACACCCGCGGCATCGACCGCCGGAACTGGCGCGATCCGGCGGCCACCCAGAAGGTCCTGATCAACCGGCGCGGCGGCCTGGACGAAAGCGAGATCCCCAACGCCGACAACTTCGTGGCGCGCGTTCCCGACCTCGACCCCTCGTTCCGGGGCGAGATCAGACGCAGCGACGGCGACCCCGCCGTCGTGTCGGTGCGTCGCGAAGGGCCTTCCGGGAACAGTTCCGGGTTGGCCCGCGTCACGGAGGGTGGCCTTCGGGCAGCTCCCGCGAGCCGGGCAGCCCGCGCCGGCGTGGCCCGGAACGGCGATGCGGATACCGGGATCCGGCGATCCGCCCCGGTTCTCTCGACCCGGGACAACGAACCCGGGAAGCAGGGCGTGTCCGCCAGGAAAGCAGCGCCCGTGAGCCCTGGCGCCGTCCCTGCTCCGAGCCGACGGTCAACCGCCGGTCGCCGCGTACTGGACGCCATCCGGAGCCGGGACGACGCTCCGAGTCCCACCCGAGTGCGGTCGACACCGCGGGCTTCAACGCCCAGGTCGGCGCCCCCCACCCGGGTGCGGTCCACGCCGCGAAGCTCAACGCCCGAGGCGGCGCCTCCCACCCGGGTGCGGTCGACGCCGAGGAGTTCAACGCCCAGGTCGGCGCCTCCCACCCGGGTACGGTCGACACCGCGGAGTGCGACGCCCAAGGCCGCGCCTCCCACCCGAGTGCGGTCGACGCCGAGGGCCTCTACACCGAGGTCTTCGTCGCGGCCAACGCGAGTACGGTCCACGCCCAGGAGTTCTTCGCCGCGATCTTCTTCGCCTCGATCTTCCTCGCCGCCGAGGAGCTACTCTCCTCCTCCAAGTTCAAGCCCGTCAAGCTACTCGCCGCCGTCTTCCCCGCCCTCTTCCTCACCCTCCTCGTCTTCGCCGCCCTCGGGCGGCGGCGGGCGGACGCCGCCGTTCGTCCCCTGAGGACGACATGAGGCCGGCGAGCCCGTGACCGGGCTCCGCCCGGGCGAGCGCGTGAGCGAACGGCCCAGGATTCCGGTTCTGCTGGCGATCAGCGCCCGCCGTCTCTGCGGTGGTGCCGGTGGACTTGGAAGCTGGGCCCGATCGCTCCCTTCCGGCACCGCAATTCAACTGCGGGAGAAGGACCTGGAACGGGAGGAGCTGATTCACCTCGGCCGCACCCTCCGAAGCGCCTTCGACGGGATCCTGATCGTGAATGGCGACCTTGAGGCCGCCGTAGCCTGCAATGCCGATGGCGTCCACCTCCCATCCGACGCGGCCTGGCGGGACCTGGGCGCGGCTGTTCGCCAGCAAGGCCTGCTGCTGGGCGTCTCCACGCACAGTCTGGCGGAACTCGAGGCCGCGTCGGAGTCCGGAGTCCACTACGCCCTGTTCGGCCCCGTTTTCGACTCTCCGGAAAAGCGGCGCTTCGGCCCGGCCCAGGGCCTGGAGCGGCTTCGACGGGCCGTGAGCGTCGACTTGCCTGTGCTCGCCGTCGGCGGTGTCGATGCCGGCAATGCGGCCTCGATCGCCCACGCGGGTGCGCAGGGCGTGGCTGCGATCAGGGCGTTTGCCGACGCGCGGTCGGCGATGGCTCTGAAGGCGGCGTGGACCGGGGTGGCTGGTACGATGCTGCGCCGTGAGCAGCACTAGTCCCACGCCCCCGTCCTCGGGCAGATGACCCATGCGGGCTAGGTTCCTCGTTGTTTCCGCCCTGATTCTGGCGCTGGATCAGTGGACCAAGCTGTGGATCGAGAGCATCCTGGCGCCGCACGAGCGAGTGGAAGTCGTGCCCGGATTCTTCGATCTGGTGCACGTACAGAACACCGGCATCGCTTTCGGACTGTTCCCCGCCGGGCGTGAACTCGGCGGCACACTCGTGCTGACCGCTCTCGGTCTTGCCGCGCTCGTCATCGTTTCCGTCTACTTCCGGCGCACGTCCGAACGGGAACCGCTGCTGCTCCTTTCCCTGTCCCTGGTGCTCGGCGGCGCGGTCGGCAATCTGGTCGACCGCATCCTGCTGCGGGCGGTCACCGATTTCCTGGACGTCTACGTCGGCACGCATCACTGGCCGGCCTTCAACGTCGCCGACAGCGGTGTGACGGTCGGCATCGTCCTGATGCTGGTCCACAGCTTCGTTCCGTCGTTGGGAAACCGGACCAGCGAGGCCGGCGCGGGCCGGAGCGACCTGATCGGCGCCGGCACGTCGAAGTGACCTCGATCGAGGCGCCGGCCTCGGCGGCTGGCCAGCGGGTCGACGTCTACCTCGCGCGGGTCCTCGACCAGCCCCGCAACCGGGTTCAGAGTCTCCTCCGCCGGGGCCTCGTCACGGCTGGAGGCTCCCCGCTCAAGCCGTCCTACGTGCTGCGAGGTGGCGAAGAGATCGCCTACCGCCTGCCTCCGCCTCCGTCGGAGCAACCGCTCGCCGAGGCCGGTCCCGTTTCCGTGATCCATGAGGACGAGAACCTGCTGATCGTGGACAAGCCTGCCGGTCTGATCGTGCACCCCGGCAGCGGCGTCTCGGGGGGCACCCTGGTGAACAGGCTGCTCCACCACCGCCCCGGCATCGCCGGAGTCGGGTCCGCGGAACGTCCCGGCATCGTTCATCGCCTGGACGCGGGCACCAGTGGCGTCCTTGCCGTCGCGTGCAGCGATGGCGCCTACCGGCGGCTGAGCCGCGCCTTTGCCGAACGCGAGGTCGACAAGGTCTATCTGGCCGTGGTCTACGGTCGGCCCGAACCGCCGCAGGGAGAGATCACACTACCGATCGGCCGCGACCCCGCGGTGCGCACCCGCATGGCGGTGGTGAGTGAGTCCAGGGGCGGACGGCCAGCCGTCAGCAGGTACCGGCTGTTGGCCGGGACAGCCGGCGTTTCACTGCTGGAACTGGAGATCCTGACCGGCAGAACCCACCAGATCCGGGTCCACTGCAAGGCGATCGGACACCCTCTTGTCGGCGATCCGACCTATGGCGAGGCACGCTGGAGAAGCCTCGAGCCATCCATGCGGCGGCCACTGCGCGAGTTCCCGCGACCGGCTCTCCACGCTCTGCGGCTCACGCTGCCGGGGTTCGGCGGCGCACCGTCGCGCGCCTTCACCGCTCCGGTGCCCGAAGACCTCCGGACCCTCTGCAAGGCCTGTCGCCTGGATCAGGGATTGCCGGTCGCTCGTCAGGAGTCGCCCGGACCGCCAGCAGCGTTCGCGTAACTCCGGCCTGGCGTCGCGCCGATCGCCAGCGTGCCGCTCATCTCGATCCTGCCGTTGCAGATACCCCCCTCGGCGATGGACACGAGAGGAGCGGTCAGATCCCCCTCGACGGAGCCCGAGGACAGCACTTCGATCTTTTCCGATGCCCGGATATCGCCCTTCACGTGGCCCGAAACCTGGACGGACTGGGCCACGACGTCAGCCTCGATCCGCCCTCGACGTCCGAGCACGAAACGGCCCTTGAGCTCCACGTTCCCCGCCAGGGAACCGTCGACCAGGACCTCCGCATCGCCAGCGATGCTGCCGTCGATGTGTGAACCCGGCGCGACGTAGGTGCGCGCCGGCGCGGCCGAAGGCGACCTCACCTCCCCGGGAGGCGTCAGCGCGGCCTCCGCCGCTGTTTCCTCGAGATCCTTCTTGAAGAACGCCATCTGCTCTTTGTACCCTTCCTGTCTCTTGGACTCGTTCCGGACCAGGCTACACGCCGGCTGAGGCGTCTGGAGCGGGCAACGGGACTCGAACCCGCGACATCCAGCTTGGGAAGCTGGCACTCTGCCAACTGAGTTATGCCCGCAGGCGCTCAGACCGGGTTCAAGGTAACCCAGCCCCTGCGGACGGTCAAGCACCCCGGCCCCACTCCGGAAAAAGACGCTATGATGCGCACCGTTACGCCCCTCGTCCTCGCGCTTGATGGTCCGCAGCTCCCAGCCCCTCTACTTCTTCCCGGAGCGGGACGTGACCGGCGAGGAACTCGAAGAGATGCTTCATGGCGGGAGCCGCGAGGATCGCTGCACCGCGATCTCCTGCATGCTGCGCTATGCGCAGTGGGAAGACATCTGGGACTACGTTTCCCGGGATGATGTGCGGGAGCTGTTCGACGACCTGGACCTGCCCGAGAGCCTGCGCGCCGCGTGGGCCCGCATGCTGAAGATCGAGCCGGTCGCCACCTGAGTTCTATCGTCGATCGCCCATCACCAGGCCGCCCAGGCCGCCGAGTACGGAACCTTCGCCCTTGCGCGTTCCGCCGGTCTGGGGGGCGGCGGCGTACACCCGACTCGCCAGCCGGCTGAAGGGAAGGGACTGGATCCACACCTTTCCGGGTCCGGTCAGCGAGGCGAAGAAGAGCCCCTCGCCGCCGAACAGCGCGGTCTTGATCCCGGGCACCGTCTGGATGTCGTAGTCGACCTGGCGTTCGAAGGCGACCAGGCAACCGGTGTCCAGCCGAAGCGTCTCGCCGGCGCCGAGATCGCGTTCGACGACCGTGCCGCCGGCGTGGACGAACGCGAGTCCGTCGCCTTCGAGCTTCTGCAGGATGAAGCCTTCGCCGCCGAACAGACCAGCCCCGAGCTTTCGCTGAAACGCGATACCCACCGATACGCCCTTGGCGGCACACAGGAAGGCGTCCTTCTGGCAGAGGATCGTGTTGCCATGCGCCGGAAGGTCGAGGGGAATGATGCGCCCCGGGTAGGGCGAGGCGAAGGCTACGTTGCGTCGGGCGCCGGCGCCGTTGCCGAACACCGTCATGAAGAGGGACTCTCCCGTCAGGACCCGTTTGCCGGCGGAAAGGAGCTTGTCCATGAAGCCGCCGCCGCCACGCTCCGAACCGTCGCCGAAGATCGTGTTCATCTCGATGCCGGGATCCATGTACATGAACGATCCCGCTTCCGCGATACAGGCCTCGCCCGGATCGAGCGTGATCTCGACGAACTGCATCTCCTCGCCGACGATCACGAAGTCGATTTCATCAGCGACGCCCCCCGGCGGCTTGGGGATCGGTGTGCCGAAGGCGGCGGCGAACCGCGGCTCGCTGACGACCGGGGCCCAGTTGCCCATGCCGTCCCGGTAGACATGCGCGCCGCGCGCGACGGAGCCGGAACGGATCCGCTCCTCGATCTCCTCCGCCTTGTACGGTCCTTCCTGCTTGCCGTCGACGGCGACGTACCAGATCTGATCGCTCATGCTCTGAAGTACTCCTGTTTCGGTCCCCGGGTTTCGTCGCGTCTCAGGTTTCGTCGTACTTCGGGTTCATTGGGCGAGCGGCGGATCGTAGCCCAGGATCCGCACCTCGAAGATCCAGGGCCAGTACTTCCCGGTCAGCAGGAAGGTCCCCGTGTCGGGCCGGTAGGCGATGCCGTTGAGGACGTCGGCCTCCTCCGCCTCCTCGTCGGTCAGGAGGCCCGAAGCGTCGACCATGGCCACCACCGATCCGGAATCCGTGTCGATGGCGGCAATCTCGTCGCTGCCGAAGAGGTTCGCGAAGAGCAGGTCGTCCACCAGCTCGAGTTCATTCAGGTCGTCCACCGGCATGCCGCTCCTCGTCACCCGCAGGCGCCGGCGCACCGTCAGGGTCTCGGGATCGCGGAACGTGAGGATCGGCGTGCCGTCGCTCATGATGAGGTCCGATCCGTCGTAGGCGAGTCCCCAACCTTCCCCGTCGAAACGCATCGTCCCCAGTTCGGTGAACGGCTCCAGCGTCCACACCAGGGCCATGCCTCGTCGCCAGGTCAACTGGATCAGCCGCTCCTCCGCGCCCGGGACGAGGGCGATGCCCTCTCCGAACAGGTCCCGGTCGAGATCGACCCGGTCCAGTTCCGAACCGTCATCCCAGCGCCACGAGCGCAGGCTCGAGGCGCCATAGGAGCCGGTACTCTCGTAGATCACCCCGTCGCGCCACAGCAGACCCTGCGTGTAGGCCCCGGGATCGTGTGGACGCCGGTCGAGGATCTCGACCAGCCAGCGTTCCGGGGCCGGCGGCCGCTGGCCGGCCCCGTCGTTCATCGATGAATCGCTCGACCCGGCCGGCGCGCACGCCGGAGCGAGGAGCAGGGCGAAGCTCAACAGGCTGAGCGCCGGGAGGGTCTTGTGCATGTGCCGACGGCCACGCTAGCAGGCCGTGGCGCCGGGCCGCGCTTGACGGTTCCGGCGGTGGTTGGAAGAGTGTCGCCGCCATGACCTCTCCCGTCCTGCGAAGGGTCAGTCTTCTCGCGAGCGGCGCGCTCCTCGCCGCGGCCTGGTTCGCCTTTGCCCAGCCGGCGGCTGACCAGTCGTTGTCGAGTCCACGGGAAACGATGCGTGTGTTCCTCGAGGCCTTCGCGACCGACGACGGTCGTCCGGATCTGGAGACCGCGGCGGGATGCCTCGATCTGGGGGATCTCCCGTTCCCGGTGCGGGCGCGCCAGGGCAGGAACCTGGCCAGTGAACTGAAGCACGTGATCGACCGGCTCGAGTTCGTGGACCTCGCTGCCATCCCCGGCGACGGCGACCTGGACCGGTGGGTGTTCAGCGACGACCTGTCCGCGCCGATCGTGCTCGCGCCGGACGAGAACGGGAACTGGTTGTTCACGCGCGAGACGGTCGCGTCCATCCCGACCCTGTACCAGGAGCTGCGGGACCGCTCGGTGGTCGAAGGCGTCGAGGAAGCGCCGGTGACCGCGGCGACCTGGCTCCGGGATCGTGTTCCCTCCTATCTTCGGACCGGCGGCTTCGTTCTCCACCCGTGGCAGTGGCTGGCTCTGCCGATCCTCGTTCTGGTCGGCTGGCTGATCGACCGGGTCGTCGCCTGGATCGCCTGCCGGCTGTTCGCGGGACCGTTGAGCCGCCGCTACGAATCCCTCGAGCTCCAGGGCGCGCGGCGCATCCTGCGTCCGACCGGACTGGTTGTCATGGCCGGAGTGTGGTGGCTTGGCCTCCAGTGGCTGGGCCTGCCGCCCCGGATCCATGCCTGGCTGGACGTTGTCGTTCTCGTGCTGTTCCTGCTGGCGCTCGGCCGGGTGGCCTTCGCCCAGATCGATCTGCTCGGAACGGCGCTTCGAGCGCGCGCCGCCAGGGCCGAGAACCGGTTCCAGGACCAGTTGGTCCCGTTCGTCACGAAGACGCTGAAGGTGGCGGTCGCCGTCTTCGGCATCGTCTTCCTGCTCGCCCAGCAGGGGCGGGACGTGACGGCGCTGCTCGCCGGCCTTGGATTGAGTGGCCTCGCGGTGGCCCTCGCGGCACAGGATCTGCTCAAGAACCTGTTCGGTTCGGTCACCGTCCTGCTCGACCGGCCGTTTCGCATCGGCGACTGGGTCAAGGTCGGTGACGTCGAAGGCGTGGTGGAGGAGATCGGCTTCCGCAGCACCCGCGTCCGGACGTTCTACGCTTCCCTGATCACCCTCCCCAACGCCAGGTTGATCGACGCCTCGGTCGACAACTACGGCGCTCGGGCGTTCCGCCGGTGGAGCACGCGCATCAGCATCACGTACGACACGCCGCCGGAAACCGTCGACGCCTTCTGCGAGGGCCTGCGGCAGATCGTCCGCGCCAACGACTCGATGCGCCAGGACGCCTTCGAGATTCACCTGAACGAGTTCGGCACCGACGGCCTGGAGATCATGCTCTACGTCTTCTTCCTGGCCCCGGACTGGAGTACGGAGTTGCGGCTCCGCCACGACCTGGCCCTGGACATACTCCGACTCGCCGATCGGCTCGGGGTGCGCATCGCCTTCCCCACGCGGACGATTCAACTGGAGGCCGCGGCGGACGACGATTCGTCCGACTGATCGCCCGGAAGGACGATGCGAACCGAGAGTCCTCCGCCAGGCCTGGCGGCCGCGGTGATCGATCCGCCGTGCTCCTGGACGATCCGCCGGGCGATCGGAAGCCCCAGACCGGTACCTCCGCTCGAGGTCGAGAAATAGGGCTCGAAGATCCGCTCCAGATCGCTGTCCGAGACGCCAGGGCCCCGATCCGAGACGGTCAGGGCGACTGCGCCGTCCGGACCACCGGGCTCGATTCTCACGAGCACTTCTCCATCCTTGCTGCTGGCCCGGAGGGCGTTCTCGATCAGGTTGCGCAGCGCTCTCTGCATCAGGCGCCGGTCGAACGCGAGGGCGGCATCCGCCGCTCCAGGCTCCGACTCGAAGAGGACGGCCACAGCCCCATGCGCCGTGCTTCCGTACCCCTCGACGACTTCCCGAGCCGCCTCCGCCAGATCGTCGGACGCCGGCCGGGCGAGCGGGATCCTGCTGTAGGTCGAGAACTCGCCCGCGGTCCGCGCCAGCTCTTCCACCTGCCTCAGAATGTTCCCGGTACACCGGTCGAATACCTCCTCCAGGCGGTCCGGGGCATCCCGCCACACCTGTCGCAGGTGTTCGGTCGAGAGCCGGATCGGCGTCAGCGGATTCTTGACCTCGTGCGCGATCAACCGCGCCATCTCGGCCCAGGCCTCGAGTCGTTGCGCGCGCACCAGATCGGCCCGCGCCGACGCGATGCGAGCCGCCATGCCGTCGATCGCCTCGGCGAGCGTCCTGAGCTCCGTTTCCCGCGGTGCGAAGCCCAGCGAGGCCGCTCCCCCGGCAATGCGGTCGGCGCCGTCGATCATTCGCACCAGCGGACGGGTGAATCCTCGCGCGAGCCGCGCGCCGACGGTGACCAGCAGCAGCACGAGGGCGGTTGTGACGACCAGGGCCTGCCGCCTGAGGGCGGCCAGTTCCCGCGTAGCCGCCTCCTGTTGCGCCAGCAGCGGCACGGACACGAACAGCCCCGACTCTCCCGGACGCACTTCCCCCAGAGACACCGGCGTGTACAGCTCCAGGTACGACGTGCCCTGCCGCGTCGTCTGTACCCGCGCGGCCGTCGGATGGCCAAGCAGGGCCAACCGGCTGTAGACGTTCCCCGGAATCCGTTCCGGCATGAGGCCCGCGGTGAAGAGGTCCGGCTTGCTGGACGCGTAGACGCTGCCCCGCCAGTACAGGTTCACTTCGTGGCCCACGACCTCCGCGAGCCAGGACAGAAGCTCGTCGTCCAACTGGGCATCGATCGAGAAGCCTGCTTCCAGACCGAGCAGAAAGTCCGTCAGAACGTACTCGAGCGACACGAGAGCGGTACGGCCCGCGGCCTCCTGCTCTGCCTGAACCCGGGCCGCCAGATTCCGGAAGAGGAGACCATTGAGCAGCGTCAGCGGCACGATGGCGATCAGGGCCAGCACCGCCGTGAGGCGCACGGAGTAGCGCCGGATGTCGGGTAGCAGGCGTCTCCGCAGCTTGGCCGTGGGCAGGCTGATCAGAAGAACGGCGAAAGCCGCCGCGGACACCGCCAGCACGAGCCGCGTTGCCACCGTGGCGATCCGCCAGAGACGCTCCGCCACTGCCTCCTCCGGTAGCAGCGCGACGATCCAGAGGCCCGGCAGATCCGTCGGGCTGAACCAGGCCAGGGCCGGTCCCGCGGGGGTCTCGACCTTCAGGATCCGGCGCGGATCCACGGCCTCGGACGGCGGCGGCAAGAGCCAGTCTTCCTGCCACGGCGAGACGAGGGGACGGCCGGCGCCGTCGACATAGGCGAGTTCCGCATTCGCCGACGGAACCGAGCCGCTTCGACTTCGGTCCGGACCGCCCCGCAGCAGGCGTACCTGCAGCTCTGCGCCGGCGCCCTCCGTGGCGCCGCTCCAGACCTCGGCTTTCGGCAATGCCATCGTCCAGAAACGAACCGTGCCCCAATCCTGTCCCGCGGAGTCCAGCGAGAACTCATCCGAAGCGCTTCGCTGCTGCTGCCAGATCGGGAGGTCACCCGATGGCCAGCGTGCGCTGGCGGTGTCCAGGCTGCCCGTCTCCGGATCGAGCGGCAGGCCGTAGGAAAACACAGAGCTGCCGCCCTCCCGGATCACGGCGAGCGCGGAGACCATCTCGGAAGCCGCCAGGGGCGACCGGCTCCAGAGTTCCAGGGCCAGGTCCTGGTGATCGTCGAGTTCGCGTGGATCGCCCAGGGCCAACCGTCTCAGGTCGATCGTCGCCAGGAAGGCGCTCGTGCTCTCCGCCAGCGACGCGACCTCCTGCGGATGCGGACCGTCGAAGCCCGCTCGGAGGTCCTCCGAGAGCAGCGCCCGCAATGCCGGCCGGTGGGTCGCTTCGGCCAGCAGACCCACGCCCGCGGCCGCCGCGGCAGCGATCAACAGAACATGCATCCAGTCCCGACGCTCCGACCAGCCGAACGCCCAGAACAGGATCCCCGCGAGGACTGACCAGGCCGCCATCAACACGACCCAGTCGTCGACCGGACCTCCGAAGGAAGTCCCCGGATCCGGCGGCGTACCGGTGGCATCGGTCACCCAGATCCGCCACCGGAAGAGACCGTAGCCCACTGCCGCCGCGACTCCGGCCAGGCCGAGGGTCGCGGCCGCGGGGCGAGGTCTCGCGGGTGCCCGGGCCCTCCAGCGCCGGAAGAGCCAGACCATGGACAGGCTGACCCCGAGAGCGAGGGCGACCAGGGCGAGCGAAGCCACGATGGTTGGGGACTGTCCGGCTGAAGGCTCGAAGCGGAGCCGCAGCCAGGGTCCGGGAACCCCATCGGGCGGAGCCAGCTCGAGAATGCCGAGCGCCTCGAGAGCCGGCGTAAGAGGTTCCGCGGAATGGTCCCGTACCGACCACCTCACGTCGTGGCGCCGGAGCCCGAAGGGCGTGGAGAACGGCAGCGCGTCGGTCGGGAAGCTGTTGCCGACGATCAACCGCCAGCCGCCCTCCCCCGCGCTCATGTCGACGGCCGCATAGAACGAGACCGCGGTGAAGCCGGCGGTCTGGCTGATGCCTCCGGGCAGAAGGCGATCCAGGGGCAGATCGTGACGAAGTCCCGGACCGCCCCAGGCCTGCGCCAGGTCATCGGGATCGACCAGAACCAGCGTGCGTCCGCCCGTGCGGCCGGTCCGGTCCAACTCCTCGAACACGCTCTGTACCGCCTGCGCCGAGCCGAGAGGCACGGCTACGGTGCGGCGGACACTCTCGGCGGCCCGTTCCGCGTCCTCCAGCAGGTCCAGCAGCAGGTTGCGGTAGGCGGCTTCCATCGCGGCCGTCTGAGCGCGCGTCGGCAGCGGCGGGCCGTCGCTGCTCCGCGACCAGCGATCGACCGCGAACAGGACAGCGGACAGGACGAGCAGGCCGAGAATGATGCGCAGCTCAGCCGACCTTCCGCCGGGCCGGGCCGCCGGGGCAGTCATGGCCCGGTCGCGGCCGCCCGGACGGACCGGAGGATCCGGGCGGCAACCTGCTCCGCGTCGCCAGCCGAGGTGTCGATCAACTCGTAGGTTTCATCCCGCCTCAGCGGCGAGGCGCTACGGTGGATGTCGCGCTCGTCCCGGGCACGCATCTCCCTCAGCAACCGGCCGCGGTCGCCGCATTCGCGACCAGCGAGCTGGCGCAACCGGCGCTCGGCCCGGATCTCGAGCGGAGCATCCAGATAGAACTTGTGCGGGGTTTCCGGAAAGACGACCGTGCCGATGTCCCTTCCCTCCACCACCGCGCCCTCCCTGGCGGCGAACTCGCGCTGCTTCGCAACGAGCCAGGAACGAACCGCCGGGTGGACGGCAACCCGCGAGGTCGCCGCGTCGACGCGCGGGGTTCGGAGTCGGACGCCCGGCGCTGCTCCGTCCACGACCACCTCGGCTTCGTCATCACGTGGGCGTAACTCGAACTGAAGCCCGGCGATCAACCCGCTCATAGCCGGCCCGTCGGCCGGATCGAGATCTTCCTCCAGGGCCTTCCACGCGACGGCCCGGTACATGGAGCCGGTATCGAGGTAGGGCACGCCGAGTTGCGCCGCCACCCTGCGCGCTACGGTGCTCTTGCCGACACCGGCGGGACCGTCGATCGCCACGACGACAGTCATCGTCGACGCGGTTTCCGCCGGCGTGGGCCGGGAGAGCCTTTCCCCGGCCCCGGTCCTGAACCTCCGCGGAGAGCTGCGACTTCATCGGCCGAAAGCTCCCGCCAGGACCCGAGCGGAAGCTCCGCGTCCTCAAGGCGGCCGATTGCCACGCGGCGCAGCCGCTGCACCGGATGTCCGACGCGGAAGAACATCTCGCGGATCTGGCGCGTCCTCCCCTCGACCAACTCGATCTCCCACCAACTCGAGGCACGGGCCGGGCGGGCGCCGCGCCGGGCCGCCGCCCGGGTCAGTCTCACCGGTGCGGTCCGGCGACCCGCGATCACCATGCGGCCTCGAAGGCGCGCGATCGCCGACTCCGCCGGAAGGCCCCGGACCTTGGCGAGGTACCGTTTTGAACAGCCGAAACGAGGGTGGGTCAGGCGGTACGCCAGATCGCCGTCATCGGTTACCAGCAGCAGGCCTTCCGTGCCGTAGTCGAGCCGTCCGACGGGCTTCAGCCGCCGGCGCCACCTGTCAGGTATGAGGTCCATGACCGTGGGCCGGCCCTCGGGGTCCGACCGCGTGGTCACGTAGCCCGCGGGCTTGTTCAGCAGGACGTATCGCGAAGCGGCCCGCCGACGGATCGGCTCACCGTCTACGAGTACCGCGACCGGAGGCCCTCCTGCCGAGGCAACCCGGTCGCCGAGCACCGCCACGCGGCCATCGATCGTGACCCGCCCTTCCCGGATGAGATCTTCCGCTCCCCGGCGGGACGCGACACCCGCTCTGGAGAGGACCTTCTGGAGCCGTTCGCCCCGCCGGTGCTCAGCCATCTCCTGAGTCCACCGGCGCCAGGGAGAGCCCGGACTGAGGGGCCTCTTCCTCCGCCGCCGCCAGGAAGGTCTCCTCGAACTCTTCGAGCGGCGGCAGCTCCGACAGCGAGCGCAGGCCGAAGTGAAGCAGGAAGTCGCGCGTCGTGGCGTAGAGAAACGGGCTGCCCACGACCTCCTTGCGGCCGGCGATACGGATCAACCGCCGCTCGAGCAGTGTCTTGAGGACACCGGCGGAGTTCCTGCCCCGGAGGTCCTGGATCTCGGGGCTGGTCACCGGTTGACGGTAGGCGACGATCGCCAGGGTTTCCACCGCGGCCATCGAGAGCTTGCTGCGGCCGGCGACGTCGAAGTACCTCCGCAGATAGGCATGGAGGTCCGGGCGCGTCACCAGCCGGTAGCCGCCGCCGGCGTGATCGACGACGACTCCGCGGTCAGGCTGTCCGCCGGACTCATCGGCGCGGTAGCGCGCCAGGACGATCTGAAGAGCTTCGCGCGCCTGCTCCCGGGAGTTCTCGGGGAAGACCTCGAGCAGCTTCGCTTCGGGTTGCGGATCCGGGCTCGCGAAGAGCAACGCCTCGAACACCGCCGCCATCTCCGCCTGGTCGGTCATCCGGTGAAGTCCTCAAGCAAGATCGGATCCAGCGGCCGCGTCGTCCGGAACAGCAGTACCGATCTGTCCCCGGCCGAGTGGAGCCGGACGAGGTTCAGTCTCGCCATCTCGAGCACCGCCAGGAAGCAGGCGATCGCCTCGGCCCGGCTCGACAGCGCGAAGAGGTCATCCTGGAGGTCGAGCGACCGGCCGCCATCGAAGCGCCGCAGAAGCCTCTCGATCTGGCCTCGAACGCTGAACGTCTCGCCCTGGTAGGTCAGCGGGCTCGGATGCTCCTCGTCGTAGCGCTTCAGCACGTTGCGGAGGACCTGAAGGAGGTCGAAAAGCGAGAGATCCCCCATATCGAACTCCTCGTCGTCGTCCCCGGACGCCGCGGCTGGCGTGCCGCTCCGCGTCCACAGACCATGGCGGAGATCGTCGACTTCCGCGAGCGTCTGTGCCGCCTCCTTCAACCGCTGGTACTCGAGGAGCCGTTCGATCAGTTCACGTCGCGGGTCGTCGGGCGCTTCGCCCGCTTCCGGTTCGGGTAGCGGCAGCAGCACCCTGGCCTTGAGCTGAATCAGCAGCGCGGCCTCGTAGATGTACTCGGCGGCTATGTCCAGGTCGAGCTCGTCCATCAGCGCCAGATACTCGTGGAACTGGTCGCAGACCAGCGCGACCGGGATGTCCGTGATCTCGATCTCGTTGATGCGGACAAGGTGCAGAAGCAGATCGAGAGGACCCTCGAACGCAGGGAGCTGGACCCTCCACGACGCCGGCAACAGGCTGCCGTGCCCATCCAGGAGCTTCATCCGGGTGGATTCTCCCACACTGCCGGCGCCGGGAGGCCGACAGAGCCCACAGCTTCGAACCACTCTCGGGCGGCGTGGTGCGGGCGAAACCGCTGGTCGAGGCGTTGCCGTCCCGCTTCCCCACGGACCCGCGCCTCCTCGGGATCGGACAACGCCTCGATCAGCGCGGCGGCGAGCGCGGCCGAGCGTTCAGGCGGCACGAGCCAGCCGGTCTCCCCATCGACCACGACCTCGGGAATCCCGCTGACCGCCGACGCGATGACGGGGACGCCGTCGCTCATCGCCTCCAGGACGACGAGAGGCATGCCCTCGTACGTCGAGGGCACGACCAGCGCGGCCGCCCGCCGCCGCAACGACGCCGTCTCCGACCGCGAACAGCGTCCCGCCCAGTGAACACAGGCGCCCAGTCCGAGCCGTTCGCACATCGCCTCAAGCGGCCCCCGGCGCTCGCCGTCGCCGGCCACGACCAGGCGCGGGCGGTGGCCGCTATCGCGCGCCCGCGCCATCGCCTGCAACAGGATCTCCATTCCCTTCCGTATGCGCAGCCGGCCCACGGCCAGCACGTACGGTTCGCCGCCAACCGGTTCGTCCCGGCCTGCGGCGGGCGCCGATTCTCCCGCGAGGGCCTCCAGCGGCGCGCCGGTGACGTTCGGCACCACGCGCACATCCTCCACGCCGTAGTCCTCCTCGATCTCGCGCGCGGTCGCCCGGCTCGGGGCTAGCCGCACGTCGGACCGCCTCGCGGTCAGTCGGCCGAGCGCGATGTGCAGGGGAGTGCGGAGCGCGCGGAAGAGCCGCTCGCTCCGAACCGGTCGGGCGACCACCCTGGCATCCAGGTCGTGATCGACGAGGGGGCGGACGGCCTGGCGTTCCCGCACGTAGCTCACCTGCTGGAGCGCCACCAGCAAGGGCCTCGACGCGCGATCGAGCCGCGCGAGATCGCGGATCACCAGGCCGCCGTCGCTTTCATGCACCTGCACGACATCCGGCCGCCACTCCCGGACCACGCACCGGACAGCACTCCGCGCCCGCCAGGGAAAGGCGGGCTTGGAGACGTTCGGTCCACAACGGTCGCGACCCAGGATGTCGACTTCGCAACCGGCCTGCCTCAGCCCCCAGGTGAGCTGCAGTACCTGTTCCCCGGCGCCGGACAGGTCCTTCGGCGGCAGCACGTTGGCGACCAGCAACACCTTCATGGCAGAAGGCCGGGGATGCGCCGCCCCAACTGTCGCCGCAGAGCGTCGTTCTCGGGATCCGCCAGACGGTCCAGCAGTTCGGACGCGTCCCGCCGCGCCGCGACCAGCCATTTCCAGTCGCGGGCCAGGTCGCCGAACCGGAACTGCGGCAGACCGGCCTGGCGCGTGCCGAGGATCTCGCCCGGTCCCCGCTGCCGCATGTCCTCTTCCGCGATCCGGAAACCGTCGGTCGAAGCCGCGAACACTTCCAGGCGCCGCTCCGCCTCCGCGGAGGGCTCTCCCGCGATCGCGATACAGAGCGGATCCCCCAGCCGTGGATCCGTGCCGCGGCCGATCCGGCCCCGCAACTGGTGCAACTGGGCGAGGCCGAACCGCTCGGCGCCCAGAATGACCATCGCCGTCGCTTCGGGAACGTCGACGCCGACTTCGATGACGGTCGTCGCCAGCAGGACCTGGATCGATCCACCGGCGAAGCGGCTCATCGTCTCATCCCGCTCCTGGCGCCGGAGGCGTCCGTGGACAACGCCGTGGGGAACCGCGAGGGCGCGCGCCCACTCCGCGCCGGACTCCTCGAGCGAAGGCAGTCCCGCAGCCGCGCCCTCACCACCGTCGATCAGGGGGAAGACGACGTAGGCCCGGCCGCCGCTCTCGAGGCGCCGGCGCACCTCGTTCACCGCCTCCTCCATCCGGCCGCCCGTCGTCACCCGGGTCTCGATCGGGCGGCGACCGGGAGGCATCTCGTCCAGGATCGACACGTCGAGATCACCGTACACCGTCAGCGCCAGCGACCTGGGAATCGGGGTCGCCGTCATGACGAGAAGGTCGGGTCGCAGGCCCTTCCGGGCCAGGGACTGCCGCTGGACGACGCCGAAACGATGCTGTTCGTCGATCACCGCGAGGCCCAGCCGCGCGAACCGGATGCGTTCCTCGATCAGGGCGTGGGTGCCGACGACGAGGTCTACCCGGCCGTCCGCGATTCCCTCCTCCACCGCGCCGCCGTCGCTGGCAACGCGCTGGCTCGAAGTGACGAGGGCGATCGTCATGCTGGAGCCGAGCAGCCGTTCCAGGGAGGCGAAGTGCTGCTCGGCCAGAAGCTCGGTCGGCGCCATCAGCGCCGATTGCAGTCCGCTCCGGGCGGCGATCAGACAGGAGAGGGCCGCCAGGACCGTCTTGCCGCTGCCCACGTCTCCTTGTACCAGGCGCAGCATGGGCTCCTTCCTCGCGAGATCGTCGGCTATCTCCCCGAGCACCCGTTCCTGCGCGCCGGTCAGGCGAAACGGCACAAGCCGGGTCGCCGCCGCCCACGCGGCGCCGTCGGCGCCATAGCGGTGGGGTTTGCCGGATCGACGGCGCCGGCGACGAGCCACGGCGAGTTGCAACTGCTGGAGCAGGAACTCACCGTAGGCGAGGCGGGCATGGGCCGGGCTCCGCCTCGCGTTCAGTTCCTCGATCGAGGTTTCTCGCGACGGCGAGTGAACTTCCGTCAGGGCCTCCGCCAGTCGGGGCAGCTCGTGCTTCGCCCGCTCCTCGCGTGGAAGCCACTCCTCGATCCACTCAGCTCCCGACGTGTCCTCCAGAGTCCGGATCGCATCGGCAACGAGCCGAGCCACTCGGGACGGCGGTACCTCCCCGATCCGCCCGTAGACCGGCCGCACGCCGCCGCCGTCGGATTCTTCGCCACCGATCCGCTCGACGGACGGATTCGAGAGTTGCCAGGGACCGTCCGCGCCGCGTCGGCGGAGTGGGCCGTGCAGGAGGTACGGCACGCCCTCCTCGAGTTGCTGCGCAAGGTAAGGCCGGTTGAACCAGACCACGCCGACTCTGGCCGCACCGTCGCAGGCGACCGCCTCGACGCGGGAGAAACGTCGCCGCCCGAACACTCGTTTCAGGTTCTCCAGTCGCGCGACCACGGTCAGGGGACCGGGCTGCACGGACTCCGTTGCCTCGTCGGCCCCCGGAAGCCGGCCCAGGGTGCGACGGTCCTCGTAGCGGAGCGGGAGGTGCGCCAGCAGGTCCGCGATCCGCCGGCAGCCGGCGGCCGCCAAGCGGCGCCCCAGCACCGGCCCGACGCCGCGCGCAGTGGTGATCGGATCGCGCGCGTCCATCTTTCCCCGCCGGAGCTACCGCTGGACTTGGAGCGTCGCGTTGCGGACGTCGAGGGACACGCTGGCGCCCAGCGGCAGGGTGTGGTTCGGCGCCTGGTGACCGGCGGGCAGGCCGGCGAAGAGCGGTACGCCGAGGGAATCGGCGAAATCGATCAGACTGGCGCGCGCTTCACGAGCGCAGTTAGTGAAGTGCCCGGCGACCACGGCGCGGATTCCGGCCGCCTGGCCGGATGTCCGGAGCTGGGTGAGCAGCCGGTCGATCCGGTACTCCGGCTCGTCGATGTCCTCCAGCACGAGGATCGCGTCCTGGAAGCTCGGCAAGAGCCCCGTTCCCACCGTGGCGGCCAGCATCGTGAGGCATCCTCCGAACAGGCGGCCCTCGATCGCCAGAGGTCGGCCGGCCGACAGTTCCGTGGAGACTGCTTCGAGCGGCCAGGGCTCCGGAACCCTGCCGGCAAGCGCGTCGAGGAAGGAACGGCGCTCCTCCGGCAACAGGCCCCGCGCGAAGTCCACCGCCATGGGACCGTGGAAGGCCACCGTTCCCGTCCTCGCGACCAGCGCCAGGAGCAGGGGCGTCAGGTCCGAGTAGCCGACGTAGGGGCGCGGTCTGGCGGCAAGCAGAGCCCAGTCGACATGCCCGAGAATCCGCGGAACGCCGTATCCTCCGCGCGCGAACACGATCGCCGCAACCGACTCGTCGGCCGCCAGTTCATGGAAGGCGTGCAGCCGTTCCCTGTCCGAGCCCGCGAACAGCGGCCGGCCGCTCAGCGACGCTTCGGGCCGCAGGTTCGAAGCGAGGACCGGCTCGAAGCCGAGTTCCTCCAGCGCGGCGACGCCGGCGGCCAGCCGGTCCGGGTCGATACGGCCCGAGAGCGCGGCGATCCCCACCCGGTCGCCGGGCTTCGCCACGGGCGGACGTTCGACGGCGGAAACACGCTGGCCGGGGTGCAAGGTCAAGTGCCGGAGGACCTCGTAAGCCGGATTCTGTTCGTCCCACAGCCCGAGGGCTTCGGGAGGCGGCCATTCATCTATGCGACCTACCCGGAGAACGTCCCGCGCCGCGGACAGCCCGGGACCGGGACGGACAACCCGATCCGCTCTCCCTATTTGGTCTTGCTCCACATGGGGTTTGCCATCGCCTCGGACCGTCGCCGGCCGAGCGGTGCGCTCTTACCGCACCGTTTCACCCTTGCCTGCCCTCGACTTCCCCGTGATCCCTTCGGACCCCGAGGATCCGGGGCCGGCGGTCTGCTCTCTGCTGCACTTTCCGTCGCGTCACCGCGCCTTGCCGTTAGCAAGCATGCCGTCCGTTGGAGTCCGGACTTTCCTCCACCGGCGGTTTCCCGCCGGCAGCGACCGCGTCCGGTCCTCCGGCACCGCGGAGGCTAGCAGCTTTCAGCCGCCTCACTGCCCGGAGCGCGAACGCTCGCCGTGGACCGAAGCGTAGACCGATCGCGCCAGCTTCGGTCCGAGCACCTCGCGCAGTTGCTGCTCCGAGGCCTGGGCTACGCCGGCGTAGCTGCCGAAGCGTCGCACCAGCAGCTTGCGCCGTTGCGGCCCGATACCCCGGAGGTCGTCGAAGCGGCTGTGCAGTGCCCTCCGGGAGCGGCGGCGCCGGTGGCGGGAAACGGCGAAGCGATGGGCCTCGTCCCGAACCTGCTGCAGCACCCGGAGGCCCGCATGGCTCCGCTCCAGCCTGAGCGGCGCGGGACGTGCCGGGAGGTACAGCTCCTCCTCCCTCTTGGCGAGTCCGACCACCGGCGTTTCGTCGACCCCCAGCTCCACGAGGGCTTCGAGCGCGGCGTTCAACTGCCCGCGACCACCGTCGATCAGGATCAGGTCCGGCATCTCTCCGACCTCATCGAGTACGCGCCGGTAGCGCCGGCTCACGGCCTGGCGGATCGCGGCGAAGTCGTCGGCCTGGGAGAGTCCCCGGATATTGAAACTGCGGTACTGGCCCTTGACCATCCGCCCGTCGCTCCAGACGACCAGCGAAGCGACGGTCTGGCTGCCGCCGAAGGTCGAGATGTCGAACCCCTCGATCCGCCGCGGCGGGTCGGCGAGGTCGAGCGCCTTCCGCAGCGCCCCGCCGGCCTCGACGCCCGCGCCCGCGCCACGGAAGCGGCGGCGAAAGGCCATCGCCGCGTTGCGGTTGGCGAGCGCGATGCGTTGCGCCTTCGGCCCGCGCGACGGCATGCGGATGTAGACCCTGGATTCCCTGCGGCTGCTCAGCCACTCGATCAGCGCCTCCTCGCCTTCGATCGGCGCCGGCAGGTGGATCTCCTTCGGAATCAGCGTCGTCCGGTCATAGAGCTGGGGCAGCAGCTCGGAGAGCAGGCGCTCGGCGGTGATCCTGGGCACGCCTTCCCAGAACAGCTCGCGACGGTCCAGCACCTGGCCGCCCCGCATGACGAGAACGGTGACTGCCGCGTTGTCGCCGCCCGTGTGGACGCCGAAGATGTCGACGTCCTCCCCGCGGGCCGAGCTGAGCTTGCGGCGCTGGCTGACCTCGTCGATCTCGTGAATCGTGTCCCGCAGCCGCGCCGCCGCCTCGAACTCGAGTCCGTCCGCGAGCGTTCGCATACGAGCGCGCAGGTCCTTCAGCAGTTCCTCGTTCCGGCCGGCCAGGAACAGCCGGGCCTTCTCCACCCCGTCGGCGTACGCCTCGTCCGTGGTCAGTCCGTCGACGCAGGGGCCGAGACAGCGTTTCATGTCGTAGTAGAGGCAGGGCCGCGGCAGGCTGCCGTCGATGTCGATCCGGCAAACCCGGATGCCGAACAGCTTCTGGGTGAGCTTGATCGCCTTGCGCGCCAGCCCCGCCGGCAGGTACGGGCCGTAGTACTCCGCCCCGTCGCGGCGGATGCGTCGGGTGAAGGCAAGCCGCGGGTGTCCGTCCTCCAGGGTCAGCTTGAGGTACGGATAGGTCTTGTCGTCGCGCAGGCGGATGTTGAAGCGGGGCTGGCGCTTCTTGATCCAGTTGTTCTCGAACATCAAGGCCTGGGCTTCGGAGTCCGTCACGACGAACTCGACGTCGGCCGCATCGTGGAGCATGAGCGCGATGCGCGGGTCGTCGGCCGGCTTGCGGTAGGCGGCGGCCCTGCGCTTCAGGGACTTCGCCTTGCCGACGTAGAGCGCCTCCCCCGCCTCCGACTTGAAGATGTAGATGCCCGGCAGGTCCGGCAGTTCGCCGAGCTTGCGGGAAAGCTCCGGGCGCATCAGCCCATTACCTTGAGTTCCCGGAGTTCCCTGAGCCGGTCCCGGAGCACCGCGGCCTGCTCGAACTCGAGCCGCCTCGAAGCCTGCTTCATCGCTTTCTCCAGGCGCGCGATCCGCCGTTCCAGGGGCATCTCCGGCGCGTCCTCGCGCAACAGATCCTCCACCGCGGCCTCGGCTTCCGCCCCCGCCTTGTGCAGGTAGTCCAGGTTGCTCATCTGCACCAGGGGACTGTGCACCTCCTTGAGGATGGAGGCCGGCTCGATTCCGTGTTCGCGGTTGTAGCGCTCCTGGACCCGCCGCCGCCGCGTTGTCTCCTCGATCGAGCGGTCGATCGACTCGGTCCGCTGGTCCGCATAGAAGATCACCCTGCCGTTCAGGTTGCGGGCGGCCCGGCCCGAGGTCTGGATCAGCGACACCTCGCTGCGCAGGAAGCCCTCCTTGTCGGCGTCCAGGATGGCGACGACCGACACCTCGGGCAGATCGAGGCCCTCGCGCAGGAGGTTGATGCCGACCAGAATGTCGAAGTCGCCGCGGCGCAGGGCGGTCGTGATCTCGACCCGTTCCAGGGTGTCGATGTCGCTGTGCAGGTAGCGCACCCTGAGACCGAGCTCGTTCAGGTACTGGGTGAGTTCTTCCGCCATGCGCTTGGTCAGCGTCGTCACCAGAACGCGCTCGCCACGGTCGATCGCCTCGCGGGCCTCGGCCACCAGGTCGTCGATCTGATTCGCCGAAGGCCGCAGTTCGATCCTCGGATCGAGCAGTCCGGTCGGCCGGATGATCTGCTCCACCACGACCCCGCCCGTCCGTTCCAGCTCGAACGGCCCCGGGGTCGCCGACACGTAGATTCGCTGACCGCAACGCTCCTCGAACTCGTCGAAGCGCAGCGGCCGGTTGTCCAGCGCGCTCGGCAGACGGAAGCCGAACTCCACGAGAGTCTCCTTGCGCGCCCGATCACCGCGGTACATGCCGCCGACCTGCGGAATCGTCTGGTGGCTCTCGTCGACGACGAGCAGGAAATCCTCGGGCAGGTAGTCGAGGAAGGTCGGCGGCGCTTCGCCCGGCGCCCGTCCGGAGAGGTGGCGGGAGTAGTTCTCGATGCCGGCGCAGGAGCCGAGTTCACGGAGCATCTCCAGGTCGTAGCGGGTTCTCTGCTCCAGCCGCTGCATCTCGAGCAGACGGTTCTCCCGCTCGAGGGCCGCCAGGTGCTCACCGAGTTCCTCACGGATCGACGCGATCGCCCGCCGCATCCGCTCCTCCGGCGTCACGTAGTGGTTGCGCGGGAAGACCGGGATCCGGTCCACCTCCTCGAGGACCCGGCCGCTGATCACGTCGAACCTGCAGACCCGGTCGACCTCGTCGCCGAAGTACTCCACCCGGATACCGCGGTCGTCGTAGGCGGGGAGAATCTCGAGCACGTCGCCGCGCACCCGGAAGCTGCCGTGGAAGAGATCGAGGCGGGTGCGCTCGTACTGCATCTCGGCCAGACTCCGTTGGGCCCGTTCGAGAGGCAGTTCGACCCCGCGCTCGAAGAACTGGAGCATCGAGAAGAAGACGTCCGGCGCGCCAAGACCGTAGATGCAGGAGACGGAAGCCACGATCACGACATCGCGGCGCTCGAACAGGGAGATCGTGGCCCGCAGCCGCAGGCGGTCGATCTCGTCGTTGATGCTCGTCTCCTTCTCGATGTAGGTGTCGGACTGGGGAACGTAGGCCTCGGGCTGGTAGTAGTCGTAGTAGGAGACGAAGTACTCCACCGCGTTGTGCGGGAAGAAGCTCCTGAACTCCTGGTAGAGCTGGGCAGCCAGGGTCTTGTTGTGAGAGAGGACGAGCGTCGGCCGGTTGACGGCCTCGATCACCTTGGCCACGGTGTAGGTCTTGCCCGAACCGGTCACTCCGAGCAGAACCTGTTCGGGCACGCCGGTCCGGACTCCGTTCGCGAGTTCACCGATCGCCGCCGGCTGATCGCCCTGCGGGCTGAAGGGAGATACCAGCTCGAAACGTCCGGTACTCCCGGCGTCGGAGGGGCGTTCGGCCCGGGAATCGACGGCCCCCCGCAAGTCAGCCTCCCGGATCGGACGCGGCGATGTTCTCGAGGCGCTCCGTCAGCCGGCGCAGGTCGTCCTGGTCGAAGAGGCCCCGCTCGAGCCTCCGGAGCGCATCGGTGAGCGCCAGTTGCAGGCGGCGATTGTCCGCCGGCGTGGCGCCGCCGCTCCGGTAGTGCTCGAGCACGGAATCAAACGCCCGCTCCAGACGTTGACGTTCTGCGTGCTGCACGTCCTCCGGCAGCTCGGTCACGATCCGTTCCCGGCTGAAGTCCAGGACGAATTCGAGCAGTTCGTCAGCCTGGGTGACCAGAACGCCCAGGCCGGCCAGCAACAGCACCACGATCAGGCCGCAGCCCACAAGGCTCGCAACCAGACAGCCGCGACGCTTCCGATCCGGGTCCGCGGGCTGAGCCGCCGTCGGCTCGGGGAAGGGTTCGGGCAGCGGCGGAAGGCCGGACGCCTGGTCGGCTTCGGGAGTCATGGAACGCGCCGTATGATATTCGCGAGATGAACGCGGCGCGGAAAGCCCCGGACGCGGTGCGGGGCTGGTGCGTCAGGCACTGGCGCTGGCTGGCGCCGGTCGCCGTCACCCCGGTCGCGGGCGTGCTCCTGGGCGTCGGCGTTGCCGCGGTGATCGATCTGCCGCAGGTCGAGACCGTGGCCGAACTGACGCCCAGCCAGATCACCCGGCTGAGCGACCGCGACGGAGAACCGTTCAGGAGCTACTCGGTCGAGAAACGCATCCTGCTCGCCGAGGGCGAGGTGCCGGAGACGTTCACGCGTGTCCTGCTCGCCGCCGAGGACCGGAACTTCTACGCCCACGCCGGCTTCGACATCCTCGGCGTCTTTCGCGCGGTGCTCCAGAACTGGCAGCGCGGGGAACGTTTCTCGGGCGCTTCCACGATCACCATGCAGGTGGCGCGGATGCTCTTCCTGGACCGGGCCAAGGTCTGGCGTCGAAAGATCCGGGAGACCCTGCTGGCGGTCGAACTCGAGAAGCGTCACAGCAAGCAGCAGATCCTCACTCTCTACTGCAACCTCACCTACTTCGGCCACGGCAACTACGGCGTCGAATCCGCGTCCCGCTACTACTTCGGCAAGCCGTCCGCCGAACTGACCTACAGCGAGGCGGCGACCCTGGTGGCGATCGTTCCGAGTCCGAGCGTGTGGACGCCCTACCTTCGGCCGGAGATCGTGCGCACACGACGCGACGCCATCCTGCGGATGCTCGGCGAACGCGGCGTGATGACGCGGAACGAGGCCGCCGAGGCGGCCGCGACACCGCTCAACGTCGTCACGCAGCGAGAGCCGAAGCCGGTCGCGCCCTACTTCGCGGAGAAAGTCCGCCTCGACCTCTACCGCTCATACGGGCAGAAGGGGTTGTACGAGCGCGGCCTGCAGGTGCAGACGACTCTCGACCAGAGAATGCAGAGCGCCGCGGCGCAGGCGCTGCGCGGAGGGTTGGTGAGGATCGACCGTCTGCGTGGCTACCGTGGACCGGTCGCCCGGGTGAACGAGGACGATCTGACGGCCCCGGACCTGGCCGAGTCGTTCGGCGGGGTCCTGGCCAGCTGGGTCGGCTTCGAGCCCGAGGCTGGCGCCTGGGCTCCGGGTGTCGTTCTCCAGCGCGGGCGGGAGAACGCGGAGGTTCGGATCGCGGATCACCGCTTCATGCTGGAGGCCTCCGGCTACGAGTGGACGCGCAGGGATTCCCCGCCGCTGCGGAGGGGCGATGTCGCGTGGTTCGAGTTGCGGCCTGTCAGCGATGCCGCTACAGGTGGCGAGGAGGGCGCGGACCAGGCGCGCTTCGAGCTGGAGCTCGTCCAGGAACCGCGGATCGAGGGCGCGGTCCTGCTGCTCGAGTCGGCGACCGGTGCGGTGCGAGCGATGGTCGGAGGCTGGGACTACGATCGCAGCGAGTTCAACCGCGCCTTTCAGGCCCGGCGCCAGGTCGGCTCCCTGTTCAAGCCGCTCGTGTTCGGCGCCGCCTTCGAGCACGGCTTCACCCCCGCCGACACCCTGTTCGACGCGCCCGCCGTCTTCCTGGGCGCTGACAACCAGCTCAACTACAGTCCCCGGAACTTCTACCGGCAGTACCTCGGCATCGTGACCCTGCGCCGCGCCCTGGAGAGGTCGATCAACGTCACGTCGGTCAAGCTCCACGACATCGTCGGCGCGGAACGGGTGGTCGACTTCGCACACCGCACGGGCATCCGCTCGCCGCTCCTTCCCTATCCGAGCCTCGCCCTGGGCGCGGCCGACCTGACCGTGCTCGAGGTGGCGACGTCCTACGCGACGATCGCCAACCTGGGCGTCCACGTGGAGCCCTACTTCGTCGAGCGCGTCGCGACCCGCGACGGCCGCGAACTCGATGCCCACGTGCCGCAGGCATCGACCGTCGTCACGCCCGAAGTCGCCTTCCTGCTCACCCACGTCCTCTCGGGCGTGGTCCAGCGCGGCACGGCCCAGTCCGCGCGGGCTCTCGGCCTCGCGGCCGTCGCCGGGAAGACCGGTACGACGGACGGGTTCACGGACGCCTGGTTCGCGGGCTTCACACCCCGGTACACCCTGGTCGTCTGGGTCGGCTACGACCAGCAGCAGCGCATCGGCAGGAACATGACCGGCGCCGTGGCGGCCCTGCCGATCTGGAACGAGGTGCTCCGCCTGGGTATCGAGGACGGCTGGGTGGACCCCGCCCTGACCTTCACCAGGCCCAACCAGGTGCGGCTCCGGCAGGTCGAGTACCACTCCGGCCTCCTGCCATCGCGCCGCCGCTCCGGGCAGCGCGTCATCGAAGAGGCCTTCATCGTGGGCACCGAACCGGTCCTTTCGTTCGACCCCGGGACTCGCGCGGTCTACGACCTGCCGTGGTACCAGCAACGCGCACTGTACGGCGAGCCGAAGGCGGGAGAGAACATGCCGGAAGACCTCGTCGACTGGACGCCGATCATGCGCGGCTGGCAGAAGGGCGACAGCTAGCCTTCCGGCCGCAGGCCGATCAGGGCGTAGTCGCGGTAGCCGAACAGGAAGTCGTCGAGCTCGTCCCGGAGGCGATTCAGCCGATCGGCCAGCTCCCGGCTCTGGCCGTCCAGTCCGTCGAGCTGGATCTCCGGCAACCGCTCCTCCTCCGGATACGGCCGGAGGTCGAGTCGCTCGATACCGGTGAAGCCCGCCTGTTCGTAGCAGGCGGCCAACGCCTCCGGATGCACCGGTCTCTTGTGTGTCGGATCAAGCCAGAAGCTGCGGGCGGTCACCGCGACGGAGAGCGGATTCGGCGTTTCCAGCGCCAGAATCCCTCCCGGCCGCAGGGCCGCGAAGGCGAGGCGGACCAGGCGCTCGATGTCTTCCGGAGCCAGATGTTCGATGACGTGGAAGGAGATGACGCCTCCCAGAGATGCCGGCTCGGTCCGGACCAGCGCGGTCAGGGCGTCGTTCAGGTCGACGCCAAGACCCTGCTCACGGCAGTGCCGCACCATCGCCGATGAGGGATCGACGCCGCGGCACTCCACACCCTCCGCTTGCAGCAGCGCCAGCGCTTCCCCCCGGCCGCAGCCCAGGTCCAGGACCGGTCCCGCCTGAAGAAGCCGCGGCAGGTAGACGCGGAGGCGGTCGCGGATGTCCTCTTCGGCGCCGCGGAACCTGTGCTCGAAGTCGATGTAGGAGACGTCCGCGTCGGCCTCCCGGAGTCCCTTCTCTCCTTCGGGGCCCCGGGCCAGGGCCGCCCTCAACAACCCCGCCAGTTCGTCCGTTTCCCGCCGGTAGCGGTCCAGCTTCCGGTCGACGCGACCGAACAGGGCGTCGTCGTGGCGCATGACCTCGTCGAGTCCCTGGCGCAGGAAGTTCTCGAGGTGCCGCGTCCGGTGGTCGAGATCGCCGATACGCTGCTCGAACAGTCGCTCCACGCGTTCCTGATGATCTCTCCACTCCTGGAGATGGTGTTCGAAGACGTCGAGCAGGATCAGGTTGAAGACTCTCTGCCGCTCCCAGAGGTCGTTCTGCGGCAGCGAGACGAAGGGGCGCAGCAGGCGCTTGAAGGCAACGAGCAGACGGCCGGCGAGGCCGCGGTCGCTGCGAATCGGGAACGGGACGTCCCGCTCCCAGAGATGGCGCCAGTCGCCGAGGTCGCGTGTCGGCTGGTCACCCAGGAAGTCCTCGACTTCCGGTGGGGCCCCGGCGCCGTCGCCGTCGCTATCGGCCCTAGGTTTCAGGCACTACCTCGATGGCGACTTCGGCGATGACTTCGGTGTGGAGGTCGACCCGCACCAGGTGATCACCCACCGTCTTGATGCCGCCGGTGAGATCGATCATGCGGCGATCAACCTGCACGCCGGCGGCGGCGAGCGCCTCGGTGACCTCGGTCGGCGTCACGGAGCCGTACAGGGTCCCCGTTTCACTGGCCCGCTTCGCGAGCGTCAACTTGACCGCCGCGAGTTCCGCCGCGACCTCGGCCGCGGCCGAACGCTCCGCCTCGTGGCGAGCGTCGAACTTCTTCCTCTGCGACTCGAACCAGAGCTTGTTCGACTCGGTGGAAGGCGCCGCCAGCTCGCGCGGATAAAGGTAGTTGCGGGCGTACCCGGGCTTCACGTCGACCACCTGGCCGCGGGTGCCCAGTCCTCTCATGTCCTGTAGCAGGATGACTTCCATTGCCTCGTTCCTCGCCGCCTCGGTCGCCGCCGACGCCGGCGGTCAGTCCGTTGTGTAGGGGATCAGGGCCAGGAAACGGGCCCGTCGCAGCGCCCGGGCGAGCATCCGCTGGTGGCGCGCGGAGTTCCCCGAGATCCTGCGCGGCAGGATCTTGGCCCGTTCCGGCACGAAGGAGCGCAGCGTGGCGACATCCTTGTAGTCGATGTACTCGATCCCGTCGGCGGTGAACTTGCACACCTTGCGGCGGCGGAAGAAGGTTCTGCGCTTCGGCATTTCTAGACGCCTCCAGCCGCCTGGCTCGGGACGTTCGCCATGGTCGTCTGCTGGACCGGCTCCTTGCCCTTGCTGGCGGCGCGTTTCAGGTCGAGGTCGGTCCGCACCACCAGGTGGCGCAGGACCTGCTCGTTCTGGAGCATCCGCTGTCCGATCTCGGCGAGGCCGTTGTCGCCTCCGTCGGACTCCAGGTAGTAGATGTGGTAACGGCCTTCGGTGAACTTCCTGATCGGATAGGCGAGCCGCCGCTTGCCCCAGGATTCCTCCTGGGTGATCCGCAGCTTGCCGTCGGCGACCAGCAGCTTGCCGAAGGCATCGCTCAACTCCACGGCCTCCTCATCCGAGAGACGTGGATCGGCGATGAAGACGAGTTCGTATGTCCGTGTCAATCGTTCATCCTCTCAGGGGTTTCGCCGGCCCGCGGACCGGAACGAATCGGCGGCGGAATCTATCACGGTCCGCTACAGCACCAGCAGCGGCGCGATGACCAGCGACACGACCGACATCAGCTTGATCAGGATGTTCAGGCTGGGCCCGGCCGTGTCCTTGAACGGGTCGCCCACCGTGTCGCCGACGACGGCCGCCTTGTGGGCGTCGGAGCCTTTGCCTCCGTGGGCCCCCGCTTCGATGAACTTCTTGGCGTTGTCCCAGGCGCCCCCGGCGTTCGCCATGAAGATGGCGAGGAGAACGCCACCGGCGGTCACGCCGGCCAGGACCCCGGCCAGGGCCTCGACGTCCCAGAAACCGACGGCCACCGGAACCAGGACGGCCAGCAGGCCCGGCGCCACCATCTGGCGCAGGGCGGCCGCGGTGGAGATGTCGACGCAGCGCGCGTACTCCGCCTTCGCCTCTCCCTCCATCAGGCCCGGAATCGTGCGGAACTGACGGCGGACCTCCTCGATCATCTCGAAGGCCGCCTTGCCGACCGCCTTCATCGCCATCGACGAAAACAGGAACGGCAGCATGGCGCCGATGAACAGCCCACACATGACGCGCGGGTTGACCAGGTCCATGCTCTCCAGGCCGACCGTCGTGCGGAAGGCCGCGAACAGCACCAGGGCGGTAAGCGCCGCCGATCCGATCGCGAAGCCCTTGCCGATCGCCGCCGTCGTGTTGCCGACGGCGTCCAGCTTGTCGGTGCGGGCGCGGACGTCCGGACCGAGAGCGCTCATCTCGGCGATGCCGCCGGCGTTGTCGGCGACCGGCCCGTAGGCGTCGACGGCGAGCTGGATGCCCGTCGTCGAGAGCATGCCGAGGGCCGCGATCGCGATGCCGTACAGGCCAGCCTGGCTGTGGGCCACGAGGACGGCGGCGGTCAGAACCACGATCGGCAGCGCGGTGGACTGCATGCCGACGGCCAGGCCGCCGATGATGTTCGTCGCGCTGCCGGTCTGGCTGTCCTTGGCGATGCTCTGCGCCGGCGCCTTGGACTCGGCCGTGTAGTACTGGGTGATGAGTCCGATCAGCAATCCGGCGGCGAGGCCGGCGACCGTGGCCAGGAAGACGCCCATGTAGCCGAATTCCTTCCCCTCGACGACGTACCTGCTGTCACCCAGGAGGTTCTGGGCCGTGAAGTAGGTGACGACCAGCATCACGCCGGCCGCGGCGAAGGTCCCCAGGTCCAGGGCATGCTGCGGGTTTCCGCCCTCCTTCGTGCGGACCAGCAGCGTAGAGGCCAGGGAGACCAGGATGCCGAGGCCCGCGAGCAGCATGGGCAGCAGGATGAGGTTCGGCGTGAACTCCTCCCCGGCCAGGGTCGTCGTGCTGATTCCCAGCACGAGCGTACCGACGATGGCGCCCACGTAGGACTCGAACAGATCGGCCCCCATGCCGGCGACGTCACCCACGTTGTCGCCGACGTTGTCGGCGATCACCGCCGGATTGCGAGGATCGTCCTCGGGAATCCCGGCCTCGACCTTGCCCACCAGGTCGGCGCCGACATCGGCCGCTTTCGTGTAGATGCCGCCGCCGACCCGGGCGAACAGTGCGATCGAGGAAGCGCCGAACGAGAAGCCGGTCAGCACGGTCACCACCTGACCCAGCGAGTCGTTGTCGCCGCTGCCGAACATCGCGGCGTAGAGCAGGTACAGCAGGGACAGGCCGAGGATGCCCAGGCCCACGACCGCGAAACCCATCACGGCGCCGCCCGAGAAGGCGACGGCGAGGGCGCGGTTCAGGCTCGTGCGGGCGGCGGCCGCGGTGCGCACGTTGGCTGACGTCGCCACCCTCATGCCGAAGAACCCGGCAAGTCCCGAGCAGACGGCGCCGCCGAGAACCGACAGTCCGATCAGGGGGGAGCTGCCGGCGCGGTCCCAGTTGGCGAGCGCCAGCAGGGCCGCCGCCAGGACGACGAAGATGGCCAGGATGCGGTACTCGCGGCCGAGGAACGCCATCGCCCCGTCCCGAATGTGGCCGGCGATCTCCGGCATCGCGCCGTCGCCGGCGTCCTGCCTGTTGATCCACCGGCTCCGCAGCAAGGCGTAGAACAGGGCCGCCGCGCCGCAGGCGGGCAGAAGGTAGTACATCGTGTCCACTATCCGTTTCCTCTCATCCGTTGTACTCGTTCATCGTGACTTCGACGCCTCGGTCAGCCCAGCTCAGGACGCAGTCGGCGGCCCGCCGCACCATTCGTTCCGCCGTCTCGACCTCGCCCGCCGAAAAGGGGGCGAGCACGAAGTCCGGCAGCTCTTCCCCGCGGCCGGCCGCGGCCGCCGCGGCTTCGTCCGGCGCGATGCCAAGACGCAGCCGCGGCACCGCCGTCGTGCGCAGGTTCTCGATGACCGACTCCATGCCGCGATGCCCGCCGGGACTCCCCTTGCCACGAAGCCGAAGCCGCCCGAGGGGCAAGTGGACTTCGTCGTAGACGACCAGGATGTTCCGGGGAGCATAGCCATTCCGTTCGGAGAGACAGCGCGCGCTGTAGCCGCTTCGATTCATGTAGGTCTGCGGCATCGCCAGGTCGATTCGATCGTTGGAGGCCCAGACCGCTCCGCACACGTCCAGTCCGGGTCGAACGCCCAGACGCCGGGACAGCTCGTCGACGACCCGGAAGCCGAGGTTGTGACGCGTGTCGGCGTAACGCCCGCCCGGATTCCCGAGCCCCAGAACCAGACGCGCCTCCTCGCTACGTGTCTCCATCTTCGGATTCGTCCTCGTCGCCGACCCGTTCGGGTTCGTCGGTGAGAGCCTCGAGCAGCTCGCCTTCCTCCGGCTCCTCGACCTCCTCCTCGACCACCCGGGCGGCGGCGACCGACACGATCACCTTGCTCTCTTCCTCGCTGAGCGTCACGGCGTCCGGAAGGACCAGTTCCCCGGCCTCCACGTGCTGGCCGATGTGCAGGGGCGAGACATCGAGTTCGATCGAGACGGGAATGTCGCCGGGCAGACAGACGACGCCGACTTCCCGGGTGATGAACTCGAGCAGTCCGCCCTCGTTCCGCACGCCCTCGGGCGTCCCCACCACCTCGACGGGCACCGAGACCTGGACTTCCTGGTCCATCTTCACGCGCTGGAAGTCGATGTGGACCAGGGCGCCCGTCAGTGGATTCCACTGCAGGTCGCGGATCATCGTGTGGCGTGTCCGCTCGGTGCCCTCGAGCTGGAGCAGGAAGACGGCGTTCTCGCCCCCCTCCCGGATCAGGCTCTGCACCATCTTGCCGTCGACGCGGATAGCGGCCGAGTCGGCGCTGCCGCCGTAAACCACGGCGGGAATCTCGCCGGCCGCCCGGAGGCGGCGGTTCGCGTTCTTGCCGGTCTGCTCGCGCAGCCGGACGGTAACGGTGGGTTCGCTCACTTCGAACTCCTCAGGTGACGTACGGCTCAGACGAAGAGCGATGTCACGGAGCTGTTGTCGTGGATTCTTCTGATGGCTTCCCCGAGCAGGGCGGCGACGCTGTGGGGGCGCAGCCTGGTGCTCCGGGCCAGCTTCTCTTCGAGCGGCGTGGTGTTCGTCACCAGGACGCCCTCGAGCTTCGACTGCTCGATCCTCTCTATGGCCGAGGCGGAGAGTACACCGTGGATGCCGGCGGCGAAGATTCTCCGGGCGCCCTGCGCCGCCAGGGATTCGACGGAGTTGATCAGCGTGCCGGCGGTATCGATGATGTCGTCGAGGATCAGCACGTCGCGCCCCTCGACATCGCCGATCACGTTCATCACCTCCGCCTGGTTCGCGGCCACCCGGCGCTTGTCGATGATCGCGAGTTCGGTGTGCAGCCGCTTGGCGATCGCCCGGGCCCGGGCCACCCCGCCGGCGTCCGGGGCGACGATCATCAGATCCTCGATGCCGAGTGCTCGGATGGCGTCAAGGAGCACGGGCGCCGCGAACAGGTGGTCGACCGGAATGTCGAAGTAGCCCGAGATCTGCTGCGCGTGGACGTCCATCGTCAGCAGGCGGTCGGCCCCGGCGGCAGTCATCACGTCGGCCACCAGCTTGGCCGTGATCGGCACGCGGGGCTTGTCCTTCTTGTCCTGACGGGCGTAGCCGTAATAGGGCAACACCGCCGTCACCCGCGCCGCCGAAGCCCGCTTCACCGCATCGAGCATGATCAACAGCTCGACGAAGTTGTCGTTGACCGGCGTACAGGTCGGCTGCACGATGAAGACGTCGGCGCCGCGCACGTTCTCCTGGATCTGGCAGAAGATCTCGCCGTCCGCGAAGTTGTAGGCCGTGACCTGGCCCGGCACCATGCCGAGGTAGTTGCAGATCTCGTTGGTCAGCGCCGGATGCGCCCGCCCGCCGAAGACCTTGAGTTCGGTGTACATGGCGCGTTCGACGTTGTTGGAATGGAGGGTCACTTGAGCGACCCGCCAGCGATCGTTTCCGGGAAGTCCGGACGCCGGTGCGCGCCGGGACCATCCGCGTGCACGGAGACTCTCGACACGGGCGACCTCGGAATCAGTTCGAATTCAGGGGGAGTTGGCTACGGCGCACTCGTGGTTGGGGCGGGAGGATTCGAACCCCCGAATGCGAGATCCAAAGTCTCGTGCCTTACCACTTGGCGACGCCCCAGACGGGACGGCCCATCTTACAGAAAGTGACGACTACATGAAGAGCCCGCGAACTTCCCGAGGCAGCGTTCGCGTCCGGTACACGCGCACGCCCGTTCCGGCCAGTGCGGCCCGGATGCCGGGCGCCTCGCCAACCGCGAACACGGCGCCGCCGCTGCCCGAAACCTGGGGACCGCCGCCACCACCGATGCTCCCGGCCCGCCCGAGCGCCAGGAGGAGGCGGTCCACCTCGGGATGGAGCCGGCGAACCACCGGCTCCAGGTCGTTGCCGAGCACCCAGGCGGCGGCGTCGCCACAACGCGAGGGAGGAGGCAACAGGGCCGACAGTCCCCTCTCTTCCCTGCCGCCTGCCGCCGTTGCGACCTTCCAATCGCCGTAGACCTCGGCGGTCGACACCTCGACCGCCGGCACGACGACCAGCACAGTCGCCGGGGGCATGTCGTCCAGCGCTTCCACCCGCTCACCGCGGCCGGTCGCGAACGCCGTCCCCCCTACGAGAAAGAACGGAACATCCGAGCCGACCGCCGCCGCGGCCGCATGCAACCGCCGGGCGTCGAGAGGTTGTCCCCAAAGCGACTGGAGGCCGAGCAGCGCCGCCGCCGCGTTGCTGCTCCCCCCGCCCAGGCCGCTGCCCTCGGGAATCCGCTTCTCCAGCCTGAAACGGACGCCGGCCGGCGGCTCGCCGAGGACGCCGAAGAAGGCGCGCGCCGCCTTGAGCACCAGGTTCGAGTCGTCGGCCGGCGCGCCGCCGCCCGGGACCTCGATCCGCAGTGGGCTCGCCGGGTCGACGCGGTGGATGACCAGGCGGTCGCGGAGGTCGATCGTCTGCAGGACGGTCGAGATCTCGTGGAAACCGTCGGGCCTGCGGCCGTGAACGCGCAGACTCAGGTTCACCTTGGCCGGGCATGCAAGGCTGAGTTCGGCGGGCATCAGGCGTCCGCGGCGCAGAGGCCGGGCCGGTATCCCGAGGGGACCGCGGGCGCCGGAAGCGGCGCGGCAAGTTCCGTCGCGGGACGCGGCTGAATCCAGCGGAGCCGGAGGCCCGTGTCGGACTCCTCCAGTCGCGCCATTCCTTCCTCGTCTCTGCTCCAGGAGGCCTGGACGCGGCCGCCGCGCCACAACGTCCAGCGAATCGGTCCCGCGGGGGTGGCCTCGGTCGTCCAGCGCCGTCCGCGCCGGTCTTCGAAGTCGATCTCGACGCCGCGTTCCGGACCTCCGCGGACCGCGGTCTCCTGCCATACGCCGGCATCGGCAGGGGGCGCCGGCAGCCGACGCATCAACAGGGCCGCGACGGCGCGGGCCGGCACCGGCCCCAGCGACAGGGCGGGGACCTCGAGGTCGCCCGCATACCGGCAGAACGTGCGCTCGCGCACCCACAGCACGAGGGCGTCTCCTTTGCGCACGTTGAGGTCCCACCATCGCCGTCCCAGGCGGTCCGAGGCCGAGACATGAAAGCGCTCCGGGTCCTCGAAGCGCAGCACGAGACGGAGCGTGCCGTTCCCCTCCGGTCCCTCGTAGCGCATGCGGACGATGCGCTGCGTCCGCCACTCGGCCTCGGGGATTTCCCATGGCGCCGCGATCGGCATCGGGCTGACGGAAGCCGGCGCTACGCGGCCGGGCCCCGTGCTGGCACAGCCGCCGAGCCACGCCAGGCTGACCAGGAGCAGCGGGAACGACCGCCGCGTGAAGAACGGCTGCGGCCGGTCAGCGCCGGGAGAGTTCACTCAGCTTGCGGCGCACGGATTCGACGTTCTCCTCGTCGTTGATCGCCAACGCCTGCTCGTAGGCCTCCCGGGCCCGCTGCGGTTCGCCCAGCGCGACATAGACGTCCCCGAGATGCTCGAGGATCGTCGAGTCCCGGGGCACGAGCTGGTTCGCCCGTTCCAGGTGACGCCGGGCCTGCTCGAACTCGCCGAGACGGAACAGGGCCCAGCCCAGGGAGTCGACGAAGGCGCCGTTGTTCGGGTCGAGATCGACCGCGCGTCGAATGAGCTCCAGCGCCTGCTCGAGGTTCTCGCCGTTGTCCGCCCACATGTAGCCGAGGTAGTTCAAGGCGTGACTGTTCTCGGGCTGGAGGGTAAGCACCGCACGGAACTGATCCGCCGCCTCGTCATAGCGCCGGCTCCGTTCGTAGGCCTCTCCGAGCTGGAACCGCAGTGCCGCGCGGAGGGCGTCCTTATCCATGTCCAGTTCGGTCGCGGCGCCGCCGTCGATTCGCGCCAGCGCCCGCAGGAGGAAGGGGATGGCCTCGCCGAACCGTCCCTGCTCCCGGCAGGACTCCGCGACGAGCATGAGACGCCGGACATCTCCGTTCGAGGCCAGGTCCTCGTAGACTCTCAGGGCGAGCTTTTCCGCACCCAGGTTGAAGTAGAGCCTCGCCTTCTTCTGAAGCGCCGGAAACTCCGGCTCACCGTCGTCGCCCGCCACAAGAAGCCGCTCGGTGGCCACGACGGCCCGGCGCAGCATCGCCATGGCCCTGCGCTTTCTGCCGGCCTCCGCCAGCAGTTCGGCCTGACTGAGAACCAGTTCCGCGGACTCTCCGGCTCGCTCCTCCTCGGCTTCCAGGACCTCCAGCGCGCGGTCGATCTCTCCCAACTGGCGCATGGCCTCGACCACCAGGCTGAGACCGAGATCTCCCGCCTGCTCCCCCTCGACGGTGCTCCGGTCGGCCCGATCGACCATCGTCTGGCCGATGTCCCTGATCCGGCGCCACTCGCCTTCCCGCATCAGCAGGCGCACCAGTTCCCGCACGATGCGCGGATCGTCCTGGGACTCCCGCCTGAGGTCTTCGAGCAGCTCGATCGCCTCCGGTGTCCGTTCCGATTCGGCCAGGATCGTCGCCTCCAGGAGGCGAGCGCGAGGGTTCGCCCGGGCCGCGCGAGGCAGCTCACGCAGGCGGCCCAGCGCCTCGGCGAGATCGTCCGCCCTTTGCTGGGGGCTCCGCCCGCGAGCGACCCCGCGGCGAAAGTACTCTTCGGCCAGGGCGCCACGCACCGGGATACTCTCCGGCTGCTCGGCGACGGCGCCCTCGAGCAGTTCGATCGCCTCGCTGTGGTTGCCTCGCTGGCTCTCCCGGTGAGCCAGCTCCATCCTGGATTCGAGAGAGAGACCGTCGAGGCGGAGCATCTCGTTCCGGACTTCCTCGGCCCGGTCTTCCTGGCCCGCGCGCCGGAACGCATCGACCAGCATGCCCTGCAGCTGCCGGTGGCCGTTGTGGTAGCTGACGAGTTCCTCGAGCACCGAAGCTGCCTCGTCGTACTCCTCCAGACTCTCGCGAATCCGGTAGAGCAACATCATGCCGTCGATGTCGCTCGGGGCGAGAGTACGGAGCCTCTCCAGCGCCTCGAGCGCCTGATCGAGCGCCTCCCTGGGCGGGCCGCCACCGCCTCCGGGCAGGCTCACGAGAGCGCCCGCATGGGCGCGGAGCACATCCACGTCGTCCGGCGCGAGACGGTAGGCGACGCCCGTGTGTTCCACCGCCTCGTCGAAACGGCGCAGCTTCTCGGCAAGGAACTCCGCCAGGGCAATCCGGAGGAAGGGAGCGTCCGGATCCGCGGCCACGGCCCGTTCGAAGAGATCGAGCGCCTCCTCTTCCCGGTCCGGTTCGGCAGCCAGTAGCCGCGCCGCCGTGAACAGGAAGGGCCCGCTCCCGGAAGGCGTGGCGGAGGCTTCCTGCGCCCGAGTCGACTGCGCTCCGAGGAAAAGCAGGACGATCGCTGCCACCGGCGTGACGCAGCGCAACGCACGACCGGAAAGGGACCGGAAACCTGCTTCCTCACGGTGCATGGGACGGCCAAGAGTAGCACTCTCCCGCGACCGCTTCGGCCGCCCCGGCTCTTTACCGGAAGCGCCGCCCGGGTTAGACTCGGGGGTCTACGTCGGGTCGTGGCCGGTCGTGACGGCGGGCCGATTCAGGGAGGAGGCGTCGAGATGATCAAGGCGGATATCGTGAACCGTGTCGCGGAGAATTCCGATCTTCCCCGGGTCAAGGCGGCCCGCGCCGTCGACACGATCCTCGGCGCGATGAAGGACGCTCTCGGCGACGGCAAGCGGATCGAGTTGCGCGGTTTCGGCGTCTTCCAGGTGCGCGATCGCAAGCGCGGCGTGGGCCGGAATCCGAAGACCGGCGTCGAGGTCACGATTTCCCCCGGCAAGACCGTTCGCTTCAAGCCCGGCAAGGAACTGAAGAACCTCTAGCTAGTTCTCGTCCAGAAACGCGGTTTTCTGCGCTTCAGGAAGGCGGAATCGCAGGCTGGTTGAGAGTCTTCAGAGGCTGTTTCGGGGTGTAGCGGCGGTGCCCGGGGAGTGAATCCGTCGGCGGTTGGCGGGTTTTG